>JAQXDE010000021.1 GCA_029251525.1 Saprospiraceae bacterium
TAAGTTCTAAAATATAATTTAAGCCCTCTAACAGAAAATTTGAGTTGGCAAAGATGTCATTTTTTAATCTATCTCGCAAAAAATGAGCGTCTCCACCTGTTAAAATAATTGTTAAATCGGTGTATTGGTCTTTATATTGGTGTATTACACCATCAATTTCAAATGTAATTCCCTGTATAACACCACTATGAATAGCTGCTTCTGTACTATTGCCAATCTTAGCAATGGTGGCTGTTTTTTCCAGCAAAGGTAACTTTGCTGTAAAGCTATGCAATGATTTATAACGCATGGTTATACCAGGGGCAATACTACCTCCTATATATTGATTTTCAGCAGATAAGAAATCATAGGTGATTGCGCTTCCTCCATCGATAACCAGTACATCTTTTTTTGGGAATTTCATGGCTGCAGCTGCAACAAGTGCAATTCTATCTGGTCCTAATGTTTCTGGTGTTTTATAGGTGTTTGTATAAGGAATCTTACTGAGGTGGGATAGTACATGTACAGAGGTTAGCTCTTCAAGAAGTGTGATTGCTTGAGAAGTTAAACTACCCACAGAAGATAAAATACAGTGTGTAATCTTAGGGTAGCTTACAAAAAGCTGTTTAATGTGCTGTATAACGTCTTGTTTTTCACACCGCTGTTTTTCCACAAGAATATTGCCATTAAAAATAGCAAACTTGTATAGGGTGTTTCCAACATCTATTGTAAGATTCATATCGTTGCAAAGACGACAAAAATACATAGTTATTTCAACAGCAAAGAACAAATAAGGCATTGAATTGATTCTTGGACCAAATAGGGAACTCACAAAACAAAAATGCAGGACAGACATCGGGTTTGTTAGAGAATTTTATGACGCACATTTAAATAAAGATATTTTTCAAAAAATTGTTTTGCTGCAATAAAAATACCATTATATTTGCAGCCGCTAAGTTAATTATTTGACTCAGCAAACGGTGCCTTAGCTCAGTTGGTAGAGCAATGGACTGAAAATCCATGTGTCCCTGGTTCGATTCCTGGAGGCACCACCTTCAAAACAAAAACCCTTTGTGAGTGATTCACAAAGGGTTTTGTTGTTTTTTTGAAGTTTTTTTGAGAATTAATTTCTTGTATCATTTCCCCACATTAACTTTTCTCGAATTGTATGCATAAAGCTCCAACCATGCAATTGAATTAAATTTATATTAAAATCGCACTTACGTACGGCTAATTGAAAGTCAGAGGTTATTGTTTCAAAACGAGAATCTAGTGTACAAAGAAAATTTTCAGCTCGACCTTCCACTTCGAAAGAAATTATTGAACTATCAGAAATAACAATAGGGCGAACATTTAAATTATGTGGTGCAACAGGTGTGATAACAAAATTTCCAGAATTTGGAAAAATAATAGGGCCACCACAACTAAGGGAATAACCAGTTGAACCTGTTGGAGTCGAAACAATTAATCCATCTGCCCAATATGAATTCAGATAGGCACCATTAATGTAGGTATGAATCACAATCATTGAAGAAGTATCTCTTTTCAGTAGGGTACAATCATTTAGTGCAAATGGTATATTTCCAAACATTGGGTGATTCGATTCCATTTGTAAAAGTGTTCGTTCGCTCAAACTATATCTTCCCGTTTTCAATAAATTTATCGCTTCTTTTATTTTTTCTTTTTCTATACTAGCTAAGAAACCTAACCGACCTAAATTAATTCCTAGAATTGGCACATCCGCATCACGAACTTCAGCAACTGCGTTAAGAATCGTTCCATCACCTCCAAGGGTGATTACATAATCAAAAATTCGGGTTTTGAAATCTAAATATCCTTCAAAAATACCTACATCATTTTTGAAATCAATATGTCCTTTTAAACTTTCAAGATAATTTTTGTTGACATAGGCGTTAATACCTTCCTCTGCTAAAATATCAAAGAAGGATTGAATGATTGGAAAGTCTTTCTTTTTTCCTATTCGTCCGTAAACTACTATTTGCATTAAAATAAAAATTCAAAGTGTAAAAAAAATCCATGTTCTCCCAAGTGATTATAGCTATATTCAAATTGCCACACCTTGTCTTGGAAAACCACAAAATCTAACCCTACTCCTCTGCCCCAAAGAAACTTATTACTTAGTGTACTTCGTTTACCATTATAAGGTGCGTTGGCATATCCAAAATCATTATTAATGGCAATATAAACTTTTAGCGGCATCAAACGAAATTGAGGAACGAACATATATTTCCCCCAATTGATCTTTTTTTGGAAAATCCTAAATTGGAAATGTGTTTTAGCATACGCGTAATCCATTCCATCGATTACATATAATTCGTAGCTGCGTAAAAAATCAGGTAAATATCCTAATGCTGAAACATGAGTATAAGGTTGCTCGGCTCTCGTAAAGGTATATCTTCCTTTTAATTTTGCCCCAAAGCTCAGCTTTTTACCTAAATGGAAATAATGGGCATAAGTACCCGTGGCTGCAAATATATTAAGATCATCAAACAAGCCAAATCCATCTTTTTGTAAAAGAAGGGTGAATAAATTTCCATCTTGAGGATATGCTTTAACATCTCGTTTATCAAGTGTAAAAGCATATTGTAAAGTGAAATGTTGTTGTTGATTCCGAGACTCTAAAAAATAATCAGGATTCAAAGTTTGACTAATAGTATCACCAATTGAGTTGTCGCTAAAAATTATTTTTCCAGTATGATACTTATTCAATCCTTGTCGATAGCTGACTCCAGCACCTAATCTAAATCTCGTTAAAAGGGAAGGTTCTCCAAATTGTCTTTTAAATAAAAGTCTACTATCTTTTGTGATATAGGCAATTTCTTTTCCATTGGAATAATGGATTTCAGCAAAGCCTCCTAGGTTTTGACTTTTGCCAAGCATTGGCCGATTATAGCTTAATTCAAATTTTTTGGTGTAACCGAATTGAATAGTTGCTTTCAACAAATCTCGCCGTCCTGTCAAATTAAGCCAAGTCAACCTTCCGCCATAATTAATTCTTTTCAAGGAACGTTCTTGCTCTTCCCACCAAACATTAAAATTTCGGTCTGCCAATTCAAAAATGTAGAATGGATAGAGGTACCACATTTCGTGTAATTCTATGTTTATAGAAATATGGTTAGTATCTGCATTCCAAATTTTGATATTGATTCTGACAAGAGTAAAAAGGCCAGTATTTAAAAGTAACTCTTCACTTCGTCGCAAACGTGATATCAAATCAATCGTAGGTATTGTATCACCGAAAGCAAAATCAAGCTCACGAAGAATAGTTTTTTCTTTTGTTTTCTTATTGCCTTCAATCAAAATATCGGTGACAACGACTTGCTCATTTTGAGAAAAAAGTAATTGGGTAAAGGAAAGGGAAAAAAGGAGAAAGAGTATTCGCATTACTTTGTTACTTGAAGTTTTTGGTTTTAACTAGAACTTATTACTGGATAATTTTAAAATACAAAAAGTGTTTAATTTCATTAATATTATGAAAAGGTAACTGCTCCCTAATAGGTTTGGAGCCTTGTGTAAGAAAGGCAAAAGCAGTGATAAATTAATTTAAATATATTTAAAAGATATTTAAATGACAAAATGGATCAAGTATCATTTTATTGACTTGCAAGGCTATATTTTTTTTATTTTTCTAAATTAAGTAGTTGTATGATTACTTTTCCAAAGTATACTAAAATAGTATTGAGCATCAACTATTCTTTTTTGCTTTCCAAAAAATAGTTCGCTCTATAGATCCTATTTTTAGAATGACTTTTTTAGCCTTCTTCTGATGATAATGACTAATATGACAGAAAAAATCACTGTGTTCTAAATCCAAAGACCCATCGTCAAGTGCATCAAGATCATTCAACTCAAAATAACAAAAATCCCTTGGTTTGATACTAGCTTCTCGTTGATTTAGCTAATTCAGAATAGGATTTGACATTCCTCTGATTTTTAATTAAGGCCATCCATTGGCGGAGAAAATCTCATTAAACTAAAATTGAGCATAGTGTTTTTGTTATCGCAATTTTTTTAAAATATTGGTTGATTGGTCTTTCAATAACGTGAGTTAAGTTACTTTATTAATATATCACATATTATAAATACGACAGAATCTCCATAGTTAGGTCACTGTTTTTCGAGAAACTCTGTAGTAAAATCCTTTCCAAAACTAAATCCATTCGTTGTTTTATTGCCTTAGTGATGAGTGAATTAATAGTCGGATTCTACCTTTTAATAAAAGTAAAACAACTAATAATCTTAAGAAAAATAATATAGCATTTTACGACATTACTTTCAATAGTTCTAATCAAGTGAAGACTTTAATTAAACTGATAAAGATTTGGAAATGAATCCAAAATGAATATTTTCCTGATTTATCAACCACTTCTTTGTATAAAAAGTGCAAAAGATATGAATTTTTATATTTCAAAAAAGATAATTTAGGTATTAGTATTACTAGATAATTTATTGGAAAATGAGTTAATCCATTTGAACAAGAATAGATGTCATATATGTATCAAGAGACGGGTAAAGTAAGCTATTACTAGGTTTTTATTTTGTTGTTGCCAACTGAGTTAAATCTATTTAAACATTATGATGGGAGTCTTAGAACTAATATGTGTTGGAAAAGAGGATCTAAGAAGGAGAAATAAAGATTGTATTCTCCTTCTTAGAATGAATGGATAAACGCTTAAAAAACCTTTAATAATTGATATATTATCAATATCCACTTCCTAGGTTTTTATCAAAGACAACCTAAAGTGGCACACAAAGCGATATTTCCCAGTCTTAGCGTGCTATGTAGTCTTGAAATAATAATGAAATCCTTTTTGAAATAGGATTAATTCTTAGGTTTGTCTTCTTCCTTTTTCTTACCTTCAACTTCTTTCATTCCTTGCTTCAGTTCTTCTTCAATAGTTGATCGTGCGCTATTAAATTCACGAATTCCTTTTCCAACACCTCTCATTAATTCAGGAATTTTCTTTCCTCCAAATAAAAGTAATATTGCAAAAAAGATAAGTAGAATTTCGGGACCACCTAATCCACCAATAAATATTAAACTATTCATAATTATTTTTTTAAATTATTTATACAAAACATGAGGAGTCTATTTTTTAAAAAAAGGATCAACCTTATCTGCATCACAAAATTACGTTTTTTTTTAACCGTTTGTATATCAAACTTGAAAACTTGCTCAAATACCTCATTTTTTAATAAGAATGTTACCTTTGCATTAGTTTAGACTACATAAATTGCTTTTTGTTTATTTTAAATAGCAGCAATATTTTTTTGAGAAAAAAAAAGAGGTACACCTTTTTTGAAAAAAGACTTGGAATTAAAGAACAGATTTACGAGTTCGTTTTTCATTTCAGATCTTCATATAGATTAAAAAGATTACATTACACAGAATAATGTATGTTAAAAAATTATATATTTTCACAAATTGCGCATTGTTAAGGTCTTTTATTAATTTTGCGGTATAAAATTTTAAAAATAAAAACATAGCAAAATGAGATTGAATTTAAACCTATTAATGTTACTTTCTATCGTAGTATTGATGTCATCATGTGTTTCTAAAAAGAAATGGACTCAATTATTGTCTGAAAAAGAATCTGCTGATCAAATGTTAGCAGCTGAAAAAGCAAAGACAGCAGATTTAGAAGGTAAAGTTGCTGGCCTAGAGTCAGATCAAGCTGCTCTTCAAGCAGAAACTGAAAGACTTGCTAACGAAGTAAGTACATTTAAAACTGACTTGGAAAGTTCTCAAGCTTCTGCTGCAGAGGCAATGTCAAAATTAAAGTTATCAGAAAGCGATTTAGCTGCTTTAAAAACTAAAGTTCAATCTGCAGTTTCAGGAGGAGGATTTGACCTTACTCCAAAGAATGGTCGTCTTTTTGTATCAATGGCGGAGCCTATTCTTTTTAACAGTGGATCTATTAGAGTAAATAGAGATTACAACCCTACTTTGGAAAGTATGGCTGCAGTATTGAGTGGTAACCCTGCTCTTCAATTGATTATTGAAGGACATTCTGATAACGTGCCTGTTAAAGCAGGTGTTGCATATTCAGATAATTGGGATGTAAGTTTAGCTAGAGCAAAATCAGTAGTTAGTAAATTGGTTAAAATGGGAGTTAATCCAAATCAATTATTACCTACTGGTAGAGGGGAATTTGATCCTTTAACTTCTGATAATACAGCTGAATCAAGAAAAATGAATCGACGTGTTGATTTTATTGTGATGCCTGATTTGGGAACTTTAATTGGTGCTGCAACACCTTAATTTTCACAAATAAAAATAAGGGTTATTAAAAAAGTTTTCCTCTTGAATTAGAGGAAAACTTTTTTTGTGGGATGTGTAATATTTAAAATCGATTAGGATTAATAAATAAGGTTGATTTCATATCACAATAATAAAAAAGCCATTTCCTCTTTGAGGAAATGGCTTTCTATTTAGAAGTAGGTATTTTTGAAAAACCTTATTTACTCAGCAGGAAGTGCCTCTAATATGTTTTCATCAACTAAAATTCTTCCGCAATGTTCGCAAGCGATAATTTTTTTCCTTCCTCCAATTTCTAATTGAACTTGCGGTGGAACTTGATTAAAGCATCCCCCACATGAATCTCTTTGAACAGTTGCAACTGCTACACCATTTCGATATGCCCCCCTTAATTTATTGTAAGATTTCATTAATCGATCTTCGATTCTTTTTTTAGCTTTAGTTGATTGCTTTTTTAATTTCTCTTCTTCTTTCTCCGTTTTAGCAATAATTTTTTCTAGTTCAACCTTCTTTTCTGCAAGTGCACCTTGCTTTGATTTTAACCGAATCTCAGTATTTTTAAGAGTCTCTTTTTTTGCAGTGAACTGAGCTCCCCCTTCTCTACCTCTTTTTTCAGATAATTGTATTTCTAATCGCTGCATTTCCAATTCCTTCGAAAGTGCATCATATTCTCGATTATTTTTAACGTTATCCATTTGCTTTTCATACTTCGAAATCAATGACTCTGCTTCTTTGATATTCGTTTTATGCTTAGCAAGATCTGCTTCCATCGTTTCGATGTTGTTTTGAAGTCTTCCTTTTCTTGTTTCTAAGCCAGCAATTTCATCTTCCAGATCACTAACTTCCATAGGAAGTTCTCCCTTAAGAATTGAAATTTCATCAATCTCAGAATCGATTAATTGGAGATTATATAGTTGCTTAAGTTTTTCAGCTACTGTCAATTCGTTTAAAGCCATATTTTTGAAATTTTTTTAGTAAGACAGCTTTCCATAGCTGTTAAAAAAATAAAGTATCGTGAGTTTATAAGTCGATTTTGGAACTTCGTCTCATAAATAATTCACAGGATTTGTATTAATTTCTGTGAAATAGGCGGCAAAGTTACTAAATTTTTCTGTTATTATATCAAATAATAATTCAATTGTATATTGTTCACTCTCGAAATGTCCAATATCGGCTATTACAATTTTACCTTCTGCATCAAAAAATTCATGATATTTGTAATCAGAAGTAATGAAAATATCTGCACCTTGGCGTATAGCATCTTTTAGAAGAAAACCTCCTGAGCCTCCGCAAAGAGCTACTTTAGATATTTTTTTTCTGCGAAGCTTGGTGTATTTAATACAACCTGCGTTCATTTGTTTTTTAATTTTTTGTAAGAACTCCTTTTCACTTATTGGGTCTTTCAAATATCCAATCATTCCAGAACCTACTTCTGAATTTTTATTTTCAATAGAAACAATATCATATGGTAAATTAGAATGAGGATGACTGTCATGCAAAGCTTTGATTATGGCATTTTGTTTTTCGGAAGGAAAAGAGAATTCCAATTTGACTTGTGCTCCATTGCTTTGGTTTTGAGTTCCTACTCCAACTGTTGCATAACTTAAATTCTCAAACTTAGGAATATTACCTGCGCCTTCAGCAAAAAGTGCTGTTCTAACTTTTTCAGAGAATTCAGTTGGGACAAATGTGAAAATTTTTTTAAATCCAGCTTTAGGTGCTAAAATTCGTGTATTGATTAGACCAAGTTTTTCGGCAAATTTAGCATTCACTCCATTGCTGTAGACATTATCTAGATTGGTATGAATAGCGTAAATAGCCACATCATTTTTGATAGCTTTCATTATAACTCGCTCAACATAATGTTTTCCATTAAACCTTTTAAGTCCTCGAAAAACTATTGGGTGGTGAGCGATAACTACGTTACATTTTTTATTAATTGCCTCATCAATAACTGCCTCTGTTGAATCTAAACAGATTAAAACACCATGGATTTCATCGTTTGGATTTCCGACAATTAGACCTGAGTTATCGTAAGATTCTTGATATGAAGAAGGCGCAATAGTTTCTAAAAAGGAAGTTAGTTCTTTTATTTTCATAATTTCCGAATAATCAATAAGTTTAAATTAAGTATTTTTTAACCTTTTTTTCAATGCAAATAATTCATCTCTAAATTGTGCCGCAGTAATAAAATCTAAATCTTTAGCAGCCTTTTTCATTTTAACTTCGGTCTCAGAGACCATACGTTCAATCTGGTCGCGTGTCATGTAGCCGATAACTGGATCTGCGGCCAAGCTTGGCTCAGCTGGTTCGAAGTACGCTTTAGTTTTTGGACTTCGAATATCTAAGATAGAGCTTGTATTTATTATTTCTTCGCGTGTTTTGGAAACAGTTGTTGGTGTGATCCCATGTTTTTCATTGTATTCCATTTGGATAACTCGACGCCGATTGGTTTCATCAATAGTTCGACGCATCGAATTAGTTACTTTATCTGCATAAAAAATAACTAGGCCATTTGAGTTTCTAGCAGCACGACCTGCGGTCTGAGTGAGTGAGCGATCATTTCTCAAAAAACCTTCTTTGTCTGCATCCAAGATTGCAACTAATGAAACCTCTGGTAAGTCTAGTCCTTCTCTCAAAAGATTTACTCCAATCAAAGCATCAAATTCACCTAGGCGTAAATCTCTCAAAATTTCTACTCGATCCATCGTATCCACTTCGGAATGAATGTACCGACATTTGACATCCATTTTCTCCATATATTTTTGGAGTTCCTCTGACATACGTTTGGTTAGTGTTGTAATCAGAATTCGTTCATTTTTGGCAATACGTTGATCAACTTCTTCAAGCAAATCATCGATTTGATTTAGACTTGGTCGTACTTCAATTGGAGGATCAAGTAATCCAGTTGGCCGCACTATTTGTTCTACGAAATCACCTTCAGTTTGTTCTAATTCATAATTACCAGGAGTTGCACTTACATAAATCATTTGATTGGTCAACGATTCAAACTCGGTGAAATTCAAGGGACGATTATCCATTGCAGATGGTAATCGAAAACCATAACTGACCAGGTTCGTTTTTCTTGCTCGGTCACCTCCCCACATACCTCGTACTTGTGGAATTGTCACATGACTTTCATCCACCATCATCAAAAAATCATCTGGGAAATAGTCCAATAGACAGAATGGCCTAGTTCCAGGACGTCTTCCATCGAAGAAACGAGAGTAATTTTCTACACCACTGCAATATCCTAATTCTTTAATCATCTCAAGGTCAAAGTTAGTTCGCTCTTTGATCCGTTGGGCTTCAATATATTTTTTTTCGTCAGTAAAATATTTTTCTTGCGCCACCATTTCATCTTGAATATCTCGAACTATTTCGTTCATTCGATCTCTTGGGGGAACATATAAATTAGCTGGAAAAATAGCAGCTTCTTCAATTTCAATAATTCGTTTTCCAGTTTCGATTTCAAGGTTTTCAATTGATTCAATTTCGTCACCAAAAAAAGTTACTCTCAAGCCATGATCAGCGTAGGGTAAATTAATATCAACGGTATCTCCTCGGACTCTAAATGTTGCTCGAGTAAATTCAATCTCTGTTCGAGAGTACAAACTATTCACCAATTCTAGTAAAAACGAATTCCTAGTAATTGTTTGACCTCGATAAATTCGTACAATACTTTGCTGAAAGTCTTCCGGATTCCCCATTCCATAAATGCAGGAAACTGAGGCAACAATTATAATATCTCGACGTCCCGACAATAAGGATGATGTAGCTCGTAATCGTAATTTATCGACTTCTTCGTTAATTTGTAAATCTTTTTCGATAAAAGTATTGGTGACTGCAAGGTAAGCCTCTGGCTGATAGTAGTCGTAATAGGATACAAAGTACTCCACTGCATTGTCTGGGAAAAACTCTTTGAACTCACCATATAATTGTGCCGTTAATGTTTTGTTATGAGTTAAAATCAAAGTTGGACGATTGAGTTCTTTGATGACATTTGCCATTGTAAAAGTTTTTCCAGAACCAGTTACTCCAAGTAAAACTTGTGATTTTTCTCCTACATTTATTCCGTTAATGAGTTGCTTAATTGCTTGAGGTTGATCGCCTGTGGGCTTAAAAGGAGATTCTAATTTAAAAGGCATTTTAAATGATGAGTTATAGGTGATTAACGATGGGTTTTGAAATGTCTACTAGTTTATTTTGCTTAGTGCATTTTCCTCTTTTTTGATGAAAGTAAATCTACGCTTTGTATAACCTCAAGGTTCGTTGATTTGTTTGCCATTGAAATTTAAAATTACAAAAAGAGGTTGAGAGTTGTGATTAAACATTGAAATTTGTAGATGAGTATTTTTGTAAACATAATTTCAAGATACTTTTCATCAAATATTTCTACTCATTTTTGTTCATCATAAGTAAGGCCTTTAGGATTGTAATAATAGATGTCTAGTAGGAAGAAAGAATCTTGAGGCAATTTCTCTGCTTGTTTATTATGATATAATAATATCTGGAGTCTCGATATCTAACACAGCTATATCCAGAGAAGGTTATAAAATGTAGTACCATTTATTCTCACAAAAGCTAATCCTTTTTGATAGCTCTATTTTATAAAACGTCATTCTACCTCAATTTTATATTTTCTCAATAAGCCAACCACCCCACTTATCGAGAATTTCCCTCCTCTAATTCTATTCCTATCAGGATCGATTGAATAATTAAAAGCAGATCGAAAGTCAACTGTTTCTAAAATAGAGTTATCAAAAATTGCTTGATTCAAATCACAATCATCAAAGCTTGACTTTGTCAAATCTGTTTCTGAAAAATCCGCTTCACGCAAATCGCAATTATTAAAGTTTGTTCCTTTTATATTGAGGTTAAAAAAAGAGGCGAGATTGAGGTGGCAATTTTCAAATTGGAAGGCTAAAAATGATTCAGTACAATCATTAAAGTTGAATCCTAATAGTTTGCAATTGATGAATTTGACATCTCTGAATGCTGTATTCTTGGAAGTGATTAGACTGAAATCACAGTTTTTAAATTTGCATTCTATAAATGTGATTTTAGAGATGTTAGATTTTGTAAAGTTACAATTTATGAAAATACAGTTATCGTATTTCCCTTTTGATAAGGGATTCTCTGTGTAGTTTATTTCTTGAAAACGTTCATTTTCAATTGAGACTTCTTTCATTTTCTGTTCAATTAAGTAGGCACAGCAATCGGTTGCTTCACATGATACATATCGATATAACCTTTATTTTTTGCTTCAATTTTTCCACGATGTTCGCAGTCGAAATTGTATTTTACTTGCCGATAAGTTTCTTCAGAGATATTCACTTTTCCAACGCCAGCATTTGCCTCCATTCGGGCAGCAATATTTACAGTGTCTCCCCAAATGTCATAGGCAAATTTTTTGACTCCTACCACTCCTGCAACAACAGGTCCAGTATGAATTCCTATTCGAGCTTCAAAGAATGGTAAACCTTTCACCATTCTTTCTTTTTTATAATCCTCTAAAAATTCTTGCATTTCCAATCCTGCTTTGATAATGTTTACAGGCATAGTTCGCTTGTTGGTCAAACCACTTGCGCACATATAAGCGTCTCCAATTGTTTTGATTTTTTCTACACCGTATTGAGATATGATAAAGTCAAAACCCCTAAAACAATAATCCAATTCGCGTACTAATTGTTCAGGAGTTAACTTTTCTGAAACTTTAGTAAAATCTTTGAAATCAGTAAAAAGAACTGTTACATTTTCATATTTTTTGGCAGATGCTTTTCCATTCTCTTTTAATTCATTTGCAATTTGTTCAGGTAAAATATTAAGCAATAATTCATCAGATCGATTTTTTGCTTCGTCGATTTGTCGATTGATTTCTTGCAAAGAGTTTTTTGCTTTTTTGTTAACCCTAAATCGATTGTAGAATAGAGTTGCTAGAAAAAATATAAACATTGTAGCCATTGCCAAAGCATAGAGGAAGTTTTTATTTTGCTCTGCCTCAAGCTCTGCAGCTACTCTATCTTTTTCACTTTGTTTTACTTTTTTATTAAGAGAAGAATTTTTCTTATCCGTTTCTTCTTTACTTCTTTCTACAGCTCTTTTTGCTCGAACTAATTTTTCTAACTCAGCTTCTTTTTCATCTAACTCTGTTAAAATTTCTTCTGCGGATCTACCTTCAGGAATGGCTTCTTTCTCTTTTGCTTCCTTAACTAATTCGGCTTTCACTTGTGCAATACTTTTTTGATTACTGGTCAAGCTTTTTAATTTTCTCAAAAGACTTTCATTCTCGTCTTTTAGGTTTTCCATATCGTTTTTCATATTTCGAATAGTTTCGAGATAATCTTTATTTATTTTTTCCATATCAATTTGACTTTGGCCAAATGATGAGAGAACAAAAATTAATAATACGATAATTGTGAATGGATATTTCATTATTTCTGGTAATTAGGCATTAGTTAAGTTTTATTATACTTCTGATAATTTTCTTACTGTTAAAATTAAATGACAGTTTGAACAAAATTAATAAGTTAGAATCTATAGAAAGTGAACGTTAGATTTTATAAGTTGGATGTTATCAATAAATTCAAGTCAGTAGATTTTATTTTGAACCTTTCACCCAGGTATTCATTGGTCAAACACCCTTTGTAAGTGTATACACCATGTCTAATTCCACGATCATTATGAATTAGACTTTCTATGCTTCCTGACTGTCCCGCTTTTAATAAAATTGGAGTCAAAATATTACTAACTGCTATTGAAGCAGTTCTCGCTACTCGTGAAGCTATATTTGGGACGCAATAATGAATCACACCATGTTTAGTAAAAGTGGGTTTTTCATGAGTGGTAACTTCTGAAGTGGCAAAACATCCTCCCTGATCAATACTTACATCAATAATAACTGAACCAGGTTTCATTTTTGAAACGATCTCCTCACTAACTACAATTGGAGTTCTTCCATGATTAGAATGAATTGCTCCTATCGCAACATCTGCAGTTAATAATTCTTTTTCTAGTTGGTGAGGGCTAAGTGAAGAGGTATGCAATTGACGACCAACTCTATTTTTCAGTCGCATTAGTTTATAAATATTATTATCCAATATTCGAATATCTGCTCCCAATCCCATTGCTGCTCGTGTAGCAAATTCGGCAACGACACCTGATCCTAAAATCACGACTTTAGCAGAAGGAACGCCAGAAATTCCACCAAATAAAACTCCTTTACCTTCTTTGGAATTAGTAAGTAATTCAGCAGCTGTTAGAATTGAACTCATACCCGCCATTTCACTCATAATTCTAACAACTGGAAAAGTTCCATTTTCGTCTTTAATGTATTCCATAGCCAATGCTGTGACTCGTTTGGCTTTTAATTTAAGAATAAATTCCGGTGAAATAATAGGTAATTGTAGTGGTGAGAAAAGAATTTGCCCAGGTCGTAAAAAATCCATTTCTCTTAAAGTAGGAGGAGCCACCTTTATTAATATATTTGCTTTATAAACTTGATCTTTGCTATAACCAATATCAGCTCCAGCCTCCGAAAAATCATGATCTGAATAATTAGCTTTTACACCAGCACTGGTTTCCACAATTACTCGATGTCCGTAAGCAATTAATGATGCAACTGCAGCAGGTGTCAATGCTACTCGACTTTCTTGTAAAGTTGTTTCCTTTGGTATACCGATGAAAAGTTTGTTGGGTTTTCGTTGCAGTTGCAATATCTCGGTTTGAGTTTCAAATTGCCCTTCGGTAAATATTTTAGGAATAGGAATGCTCTTCTTCTTGTCGCTCACTTTTTATTATTTTGAATTTTAAATCTTAGGGACTCGATAAATCTAAACTATCCTTTAAAATTTTTCTCTAAAGTAAAGGTTCGCCCGGAGTCTTCAAAGATATTAATATAAATCTTTACAAGATCGTCTGGTAACCAATGTTCAATAATTTCCGCCCACTCAATGAAGCAATAATAATCATCATAAAGATAGTCTTCAATTCCGATATCAAGTGCCTCTTGTTCATTTTTTAATCTATATAAGTCTAGATGGTGAACATATTGCTCTGATTGTAGAGATTCATCATGATAAGTATATTCGTTAACGAGAGAAAAGGTAGGACTTACAACTGCTTCTTTTACACCCAAATGCTTACAAATATTTTGGATGAATGTTGTTTTTCCAGCACCAATTTCTCCATAAAACATTATTTTTTTTCTTCCTGCAGAAAAGTTTAATAATGCTTTTACAACCTCTTCTAATTCGTTAATTGATTGAATAGTAATTTCCATTTTTATATCGTCCATTTATTTTTCTGGATAATTTTTTTGCAAAAAAAGAAAGATCTTGATTTAATTGATCTTTAAAAGAAATGCCAACATCGATTTTATGTTTACCATCTATTTTGATAACTGTATTTATTTTAATTTAAGAACTTCGGTCTTCTGATTTCAATTAAATAATGTTTTTTAATAGATGAATAAGTTATTTCATTTTTTGTTAGAAAATAAATTTTAATCAGAATTTATGATTGGAATATGAGTAGAATTATAATCATTTTTATGAGTTGATTTTCCGTTATTTTAAACCACTTTGTTTATTATTTGGATTAACTCATCAATGTGTTTTAGTGAAAATAAGTTACCTGTTTTATTGGAATGAGATGTATCGATAAATATATTGCTTACTTGCCTCTGTAAAGATAATCTGAAAGTCAATATTGTCAAAGCATTCAATCAATTTGCAATTTGAATAATTCTGCATTTGAAAGTCTTTGATACCTGAAAGCATATTTTTGGCAATAGCGATTAAGTTATCTTAGGACAATATACTTTTAATAATTACTCTAAAATTTTACGATTTCTAGCCTCACCATCAAAAATTACTATTATATATTTTAAGATATAAAAACTACAAATAATCACAATATTTTTTGGAGATCCATCTTTATTTAAAAATCGGTATTTGGATGTAATTTACTGGTATCTGCAGAATTTAACAAGTCAATTCTATTTTGGAGCAAACTCATTGCCTGTGAGAGCTGTACTTTTCTGTTTTGTTCGTGCTGAAAAATTATATTATTTGTGGCGTAAGACAAGAACATAAATAGTTTTAATATTTGATAAAGCCCAACCTTTGTTGGTTGGAATTATTTTCGATTCATATCGAACATCTTTGACATTCTTGCAAATAGTAATTCAAAACATTTGGTTTTTAACTTAAAAGAGATTGTAAGACCTGGAGCCTGAAAGTCCATTTTCTGTGATAATTTGCTTAATCGAAAACGTATGGGCATAGCCAATGGAGTTTTCCCAACAATTATAAAAATAGACTAAAAAAGGCCTTTTTAATTAATGATATTTAATTAAAGATGAATGTCAATAAATGTAATATTTTTCATATCAATGTGATTTTTTTCAAGAGAAAAGTACTTTTAATTTTATCCATATTTTGCGTATACTATTTTGAAAATCACTTTAAAAAGCAAACTATTTTTTGTATTTTTGCACATATGAATACAGAAGAAAATAAAGATCATTTAGAGCCTCAAAAAGGCAATTATGATGCGGGGAATATTACCGCTTTAGAAGGGTTAGAAGCAGTACGAAAAAGGCCTGGGATGTATATCGGAAGTACCGATACTAAAGGACTTCACCATTTAGTATGGGAGGTTATTGATAACTCAATTGATGAGCATTTAGCAGGACACTGTTCTCATATTCATACTATAGTTCATCCTGACAATTCTATTACTGTAAAAGACAATGGTAGAGGGATTCCAACGGGTATGCACAAAAAGTTGCAAAAGTCAGCTTTAGAGGTTGTAATGACAGTTTTGCACGCAGGTGGAAAGTTTGACAAAGATACCTATAAAGTATCAGGAGGATTACACGGTGTAGGTGTTTCGTGTGTAAATGCACTGTCTTCTTATTTAAGGGTTGAAGTTCATCGAGAGGGACAGATTTTTGAGCAAGAATACAAGCGTGGAAAACCTCAAGGAGATGTAAAGGTAATTGGTAAAACAGATGTAACAGGAACCTATGTTACTTTCCAACCTGATATGGAAGAAATTTTCGAGGAAGGTATATATAAGTACGAAACATTGGCAGGCAGGATTCGAGAATTATCCTACTTGAATAAAGGTTTGACTTTGACTTTGACAGATGAGCGGATTATGGAGGAAGATGGAAGTTTTAAGACTGAAGTTTTTCACTCAGAAGGTGGGTTACAAGAATTTGTAGTTTATTTAGATGAGAATCGTCAGAAGTTAATTGAAACTCCAATTTATGTTACCGGGAAAGAAGAGAATGTAGAAATTGAAGTTGCAATGACCTACAATACTTCTTACTCCGAATCTATTCATTCTTATGTAAATAATATTAACACAAGAGAGGGAGGAACGCACGTAAGCGGATTTCGAAGAGCTGTAAATCGAGTCTTTAAGCAATACGGAGATGATAATGGATTTTTCAGAAAATTAAAATTCAGTATCTCTGGGGAAGATTTTAGGGAAGGTTTGACCGCAATCGTATCAGTAAAGGTTCCTGAACCACAGTTTAAAGGTCAGACAAAAGGAGAATTAGGAAATTCAGAGGTGAATGGAATTGTTTCTCGGGCAGTAGGTGAAATATTAAAAGCCTATCTAGAGGAAAATCCGAAGCAAGGGAAAAGAATCATGGACAAAGTAATCCTCGCTGCAACTGCTAGAAATGCTGCTCGGAAAGCAAGGGAAATGGTTCAACGAAAAAATGTTTTGACAGGAAGTGGATTGCCAGGGAAATTATCTGATTGCTCGTCAAAAGATCCTGTAGAAAGTGAGATATTCTTGGTTGAGGGAGATTCAGCAGGTGGAACAGCAAAGCAGGGACGAGATCGAAAGTTTCAAGCGATACTTCCGCTTCGAGGTAAGATATTAAATGTTGAAAAAGCAATGGAGTATCGAATCTACGAAAATGAGGAGATTAAAAATATGTTTACCGCATTGGGTGTTTCGATTGAGGAGAAGGATGGTGAGAAGGTTTTGAACATAGAAAAATTACGTTACCACAAGGTAGTCATCATGTGTGATGCCGATGTAGATGGTAGTCATATCGTTACTTTGATTTTGACTTTCTTTTTTAGGTATATGAGGCCATTGGTAGATCAAGGCTATATCTATATTGCTGCACCACCTCTATATCAAGTGCGAAAAGGAAAGCAATTTAGATACTGTTGGAGCGAAGAAGAACGCCAAGAGGCGGTTGATTTTTACTCTAAAGGTGAAATTGATAATTCAGTGAAAATTCAACGTTACAAAGGTCTGGGGGAGATGAATGATGTGCAACTTTGGGAAACTACAATGGATCCTGAAGGTCGAACATTGCGCCAAGTTCAAATAGAGGATGCTGTGGAAGCAGATCGTGTATTCTCTATGTTAATGGGAGATGAAGTTCCTCCTCGTCGAGCATTTATTGAAGCAAATGCAAAATATGCGAAAGTTGATGTTTAGATAAAACATCATTTTAAATATATTTAGCGGTGTTAGTCTTTATAGATTAACACCGTTTTTTTAATGCTGTCTTTGAAGTAGTATTATTTTACTTTGCGGCCTTTCCAGCTATATTCTTTTACTAGATTACCTAACAAGCCAAATACAAAAATATATAGGATGTGAAAGACCTGAGCAGGGAAAAATATTTTCATTAAATCTTTTCGTTGAAAAAAGCTAGTTAAGTGATTGAGATAGAAAAAGTCAATAATGGTTTTTATGAAAAGTTGAGTTAAAAATACCCACCCGATTTTGGTGAAAAAGAAAGGGAGTAAAATTAAATTAAAAACGATACTTAAACAGAAGAAAAAAACCAAGGCTAGAATGAATAAGATTTGTAGCTCTTGATAATTACCAGATTTGGAGGCCCAACGTATTCTTTGTTGGTAAAAGGATTTCAAATCAGGTTTTGCGTTTGTTAAAACCGTTGCATTTTTATTTTTGAGAAAACCAACTTGGTTAGGGAAGTGCTTGGCCATTTTTTGTAACAAAAGCATATCGTCTCCCGAGGCAATTTTGTCTATTCCATTAAAACCCTCGACGGCATAAAATGCTCTTTTTTCATAAGCTAAATTAGCACCATTGCACATATTCATAAACCTTCCATAGATTCCAGCCCCCGTTACTCCCATCATTCCTATAAAATCTAGTGACTGAAATTTCTCAAATAAAGAAATTTCTTTATGAAAATTAACTGGCGCTGCGATAAATTTATATTGCTCTTTTTCGTAAAAAGAGACTAGATAGTGAAGCCAGTTTGGAGGAACAATGCAATCTGCATCGGTAGAAATGATTAAGTCACCCTTGGAGTTTTTAATTCCAATTTCAATGGCTTTCTTTTTAAAAGATTGGAGTTCTTTTCTGTTTGAAATAAATTTGTTTAATAGTAAAACGTGGGTATTAGGTGCTTGAAATTGCCGAACGAGCTCAGTAGTATTATCTTCAGAATGATCATCGATGACTAATATTTCAAAAAGTTGTGTAGGATATTTTTGATCTAGGATAGACTGAATACATGTTTGGATATACGCAGATTCATTTCGAGCAGGAATGATAATAGTGACTTTTGTTTGAGGAGAAAAGTTAGGTGGGATTTCCCAAGCCGGAATTGATTTCCAATTAATAAAATATCGAAGTATGATAAAGACATACGTCAAACTTAGAAAAAGAGAAATGTAAATGTATTGTTGCAATTAGGAATTTTTATTCTTCAAATAAGTCATCATAATCATTTCCTCGTTTCTGTTTTTCTTTAAGGGGAGGTAATTCAATTAATTTGGGTTCCTCTTTTTGAATTTCTTCGTTATTCGTTTCAACTTCTACATATTCGGTATATTGACCTTGTTGATGGGTTTCAAAATCTTTTTTCAGATTATCAACTTTACGTAATAACATTGCTTTTCCAAAAAGAAATAAAGCAACTAAAGGGTGAAAAATAAAAGTCAACCCAATTGCTGCTATTCCAAATAAAGGACTTTTCCGCACCAAACTTATTAATGTTTTTGCGAAGCCTAAAATTACTTTTCTTCCATAAGCAATGTCCAACCCCAAAGTAATTAAAAACAAGCCAAAGGCAATGAATTCTAAAATTTGATAAATACCAGAGGCAATGTATCCAACTGCAATGAAAACAGCTATAAGCATTAAAATTGCTGGAATGAGGTTTACAATATTAAATCCTTTATTTTGATTAGCCATTGACTATTTTTTTCTAAACTGTTTTTTTGAATACATAAATTTACATAATTGTTCATAAAATCTAAAAATGATTAGATAAGGAGAGTTTTTTTAATGATGAGCTTCACAATTGTGGGGATTACTTATTATTTATAGCCCTTGACTCATCACTAAATAATTATGATTCTAGTTGCATAAATTGCATTTCATACAATTCTTTATATTGCCCATTTTCGATTTCTATTAGGGCGTCATGCGCTCCAAGTTCTACAATTTCTCCTTTATTCAAAACCATAATATTATCAGCATGACGAATTGTAGAAAGTCGATGGGCTATAATAATTGAGGTTCTTTTATCAATTAATTTTTCAATAGCATATTGAATAACTGATTCTGATTCAGGGTCGATGGAGGAAGTGGCTTCATCTAAAATCAAAATATCAGGGTTGAAAACTAGTGCTCGAACAAAGGAGATCAATTGTCGTTGGCCCATTGAAAGAGTTGCACCACGTTCCATCACTTGATAATTATAGCCGCTAGGAAGCCTCTCAATAAATTCATGTGCTCCAATTAATTTAGCTGCATCAATTACTTCTTTCTCGGAAATTCGGTCATCCCGTAAAGTAATATTTTCCATCACACTTCCAGAGAAAAGGAAAACATCCTGCAGAACGATAGCTATCTTTTTCCTCAAATCAAACAATTCATAATCTCTTATATTTACATCGTCAATTAATATTTTTCCCTTTTGAATATCATAAAAACGATTAAGAATATTGATGATAGTGGTTTTTCCAGAACCAGTGCTACCGCAAATTGCCAGAGTTTCTCCTGCATTAATTTTAAAGTTCAAATTATTTAGAACGTGGTCTATATTGTTATAGGCAAAACTGACATTGTCAAATTCTACATCACCAGCAATCGATTCTTTTTTGATAGTACCATTATTTTCAATGATATCATTTTTATCTAATAAATTAAAAACACGTTCGGATGCCACTAATCCCATTTGTAAAGTATTAAACCTATCTGCTAGCATTCTGATAGGTCGAAATAACATGCTCAAATAAATTGGAAAGGCTATGAAAGTTCCCGTAGTCACTTCACCTCCAATAACACCACGAGCTCCCCACCAAACTAATAACCCTAAAGCTGCCGCTGAAATTATTTCTACAACAGGGAAAAATACAGCATAATATAAAATTGCATCTAAATTAGCTTGAGTATATTTTCGATTGATATTTTTAAATTTTTCTAGTTCCTTTTCTTCAGCATTAAAAACTTGAACGATTCGCATTCCTGAGATTCTCTCTTGCAAAAACGCATTCATCCTGGTGATTTGTGTTCTGACTTTTTGATAAGAGATCTTCACTTTTTCTTTAAAGATATAAGTAGCAATCATTAAGAATGGAAGAGTTGTCAAACATACTAAAGTCAACTTCCAACTTGTAATCAACATAATTGTCAAAACAGCAAACACCGTAAATAAATCCGCGATAATTGTAATTGCTCCTTGAGAGAAAACAGTATTGATTGTTTCAATATCGTTGATTGTCCGAGTCGTTGAAGTTCCAATTGGGGTGGTATCAAAATAAGATAATCGTAAACTTGAGATATGGTTAAACATTCGAACTCGCAAATCTTTGATTACAGATTGTCCTAACCAACTAGTAGAATAAATAAATACATATCGAAGTGCAACTTCAATCATTAAAATAAACCCTAGGAGCATCGCCATATTTGTCAAGCCGGGAATATCAAATTTGAAAATATAATCGTCCACCATAATCTTAATGATGTAAGGACGAAGAATAGCCAAGGGTGCTAACAAGGCAGTTAAGATTCCAGCGAGAATGAATACTTTTCGGTATGGTTTAGCTAAAGCTAAAACCCGACCTAGTAATAAATAATCTATTTTGTTTTTATTCATATATAGATTAGGGAAGAGTTATTTGCGTTATGAAGAATTAAGAATATTAACAAGACTCACTACATATCGTTCATGACACATTACATTTTAAATACAGCTAATTTTTTCCACACGTCTTGCGTGTCGCCCTCCTTCAAAATCAGTAGAGATAAATGTTTTAACCATTTCTAAAGCTATTTCTTTACTTATAAATCGAACAGGGATTGAAATAATATTTGCATTATTATGTTGTCGAGCTAAGGCTGCTAATTCTTCTGTCCAGCATAAAGCAGCACGAATTCCTTGATGTTTATTAGCAGACATCGCAGCACCATTTCCACTTCCACAGAGAATAACACCAAGTTCAACATTTTTATTTTCAACATTTTCTGCTACTGGATGAATAAAGTCTGGGTAGTCTACAGAGGTATCTGAATCAGTTCCAAAATCTAAGACATCAATATCTTGGTTAGTTAACAACTCGATGATTGCATCTTTAAAGGCAAATCCTCCATGATCGCATCCGATCGCAATTTTTTTGATATTCATTTCTTTGTTTTTGAAAATCTAATTTTAAAAATATGCTAAAAAAAGAAAGCAGCACTTTTAGCAAAAGTACCGCTTTCTTTATATATTTTTCTAATAAAAATTAATTCCTAAGAGGATCCAATTCATAAGGTTTAAATCTTTCTTTTAGTTGTTTTAACAATTCTGCATCACCTCCTTCTTGAACTAATCGAATCAATTCATCTTTTGCTCCTGGAGAAATTCGATTTCCTTGTCGGTATCCGTTGTAGAATTGATTTTCTCGTCCAAAACCATATCTACTAGTCCGTGTTTCGTTATCAATAGTTTGGAAAAAATTGAGATACTCTTCTGCTTCGTTAGCCATTAATTCGATTTGTGGTTTGGCATTTTCATAAGCTCCCCCTTTTACATAAATATCTAACATTTGCAATGACTGAAATTCGTATTTAAAGTTCATAAATGGAAATGCTTTGAAAAACAAATCAGCCATTTCAACTGCCTTATCATTTTCTCCTCTCTCAAGGAAAGTTTGAGCAGCTCTGACCATTCCTGCTTTTTGAGATTGAATAGCAGGACCGAAACTTCTATCTATAAAAGTATCATGTGTATCAAATCCACCCCATTTGAATTTAGTTGACATCAATTCCAATGTTTTGTCCGCATCAATTTTTCCTTTCCCCATCATACCTAAAAATTCATAATTTCGATCTCTATTTTTCAAAGGAACTAATTTCAAACCTAAACCTTCTAATTGGAAATAATCATCTAATCCCATCATTGATTGTGGTCGACAAGTTACTGCAAAGTAAATAGGTCGATCTTGGAAATTAGAACAGATAATATCTAAAACGGCAACATCGCCTTTAAGTAATTGAGTATTATTTCGAGGAGCTTTTCCCTGAGCTAGAGCTCTTTCATTATCGTCCCGATAAATATCATCGATATCAAAAACAATTTCGTTGACAATTTTATCATAATCTTCGGGATTTACCATCTTTCTGGCTTTGGCCTTATTTACCGGAATGCTTAATTTACTTGTGGGCATATAACTTTCTAGCTGACCACCAGTAGGAGCAGGGTTGTCTTCACCCACTATTTTCATTGCACTGCATAGCGACATTTTGTATTCTCTTCTACTTGGATCTCTTTCTACAATTAATTGGTTTCGTTTAAAACCTCTTAATTGCTGCATTGGAATACTCATCTTGATGGCATTTGATTGATTAACCTTTCTTCTTAATTGTTCAATATACCAATCCACAGCAATTAAACTTAGGTTGACCACTCGAACATCAGTTCTAATATTTTCTACTTCCTGTGCATACCAAAGTGGATAAGTATCATTATCTCCATAGGTGAAAATAATGGCATTCGGTTCACATGATTCTAAGAAGTTATTAGCATAATCTCTTGCACCAGAATGGTCTTTACGAGAATGATCATCGAAATTTTGAAATCCCATCAAAAGTGGTGCAATCATCACTATCGCAATTGCAAATGGAGCAGCAATTTTTCCAGTAATATTTGCATTTTTTCTAATTATTTCAAAAAGGGCAAGTGTTCCCATTCCTATCCAAATACAATAAGTAAAAAAGGAGCCCACCAAGACATAATCTCTTTCTCTGGGTTCGTTCGGAGGTTGATTAGAATAGATGATTAATCCAATTCCTGTAATAATGAATAGGGCGAATAATCCCATTGCACCATTTTTATCTTTGGAGAAGTGGAAAAATAATCCCAGTAATCCAAAAAGAAATGGGAGTAAATAATATTTATTTCGCGCTTTATTATTGGCTAATCTAGATGGTTCATCTGACTGATTATACAGCCTTGAATTGTCTATAAAACTAAGTCCAGATTGCCAGTTTCCATCTGTTGCGTCCCATGAATAAAAACCTTGATCCCCATTTTGTCTTCCTCCAAAGTTCCACATAAAGTATCGCCAGTACATCCACCCAATTTGGTACCTAAATGTAAACTGAATATTATCCATAATGCTTGGTGAACCTTTTGCTCCCCAAGTATCCATCCATATTCTATATAATTGGGGACGACTTTGAGAACCATCTTGCATCCTAGGGAATATAGTTTTATACCTTGATTTTATTTTTTGAGTAATTTTCCGATCAGTAATAACATATTTATCTTTTCCCTCTACCCGTCCGTATCTGTTTTCTACTTCAGTTGTAATTGCTTCCCTTGGTAAATCAAAATTAGGTCCATTGAATAATGATCGTTCTCCGTATTGCTCCCGATTTAGGTAAGGTAATAATCTCATCGGATCACTTGGTGCATTCATATTGATAGGAGTATTAGCATTTGCTCTAATTACGATAACTCCAACAGTCGAAAATGAAATAACTACCAAAGTCATGCTTACCAAAACTAATTGAGCTAGATATCGATATTTATCAAGAGCATAAGTTGCTCCTATTGATAGAGTTCCAACTAGGATAGCTAATTTCGCAAAACCTGAAATGGTAATTCCTGAACTTGGTCCTCCTCCATAACTTAAGTAATAGAAAATAGTTAAGGCCAACGCTCCTAAAGCAACATAAATAGGAGTGAGTGATTTAATTTTTCCATGAATATAAAGTAGTGGAAGTGTCAATAATGATCCAACCAGTAAAACAGTTGGAACAACTCCTGAGTGAAATGGTAATCCAAATGAATTGACCGTCATCAATTCAAAGGCAGTCCATAGATGGGGTATTCCAGTAATGATTAAAGTTTGTAGTGCTACAATCATAACAACTCCAATAGCAGACGCACCAGCCATTCCTAATAAAGTATGGTTTTTATATTTTTTGAAATAATAAAAAAGCGCTAACGCAGGGAAAGTCAAGATACTTAAAAGGTGGACTCCAATAGAAAGTCCTGCTGAATAGATTGCAAAAACTAACCATCTGTCTGAGTCTGGTTTATCTGGTAAATTATACCATTTTATAACAGCCCAAAGGGTCAAAGCCGTAAAAAATGTTGACATTGCATAAACTTCACCCTCAACGGCAGAGAACCAAATTGAGGTAGAAAATGCTGTTGCTAAACCCGCAATTACACCTGAACCAAGTAAAGCAATTTCTTGCCCAGAGGTTAGTTCCTCGTCTTCTCCCACAATTGCCATTTTTCCCATCATAATTGTTACCCAGCAAATAAACATAGCAGCAAAAGCACTACAAATACCAGAAAGCATATTCACTGCAAAAGCAATATTAGCTGGATCATCTGAAAAAATATTTCCGACCATAGCAAACATCCGACCTACTAGTAAGAATAAAGCAGCGCCAGGAGGGTGAACTACTTGAAGTTTATGAGCTCCCGTGATAAATTCTCCACAGTCCCATAAACTACCTGTCCGCTCAACTGAGAAGAAATATACGATGGTTGCAATTCCAAAAACCGTCCATCCGGCAATATTGACTAATTTTTTAAATGATGAATTCATTAGCTGAATAATTAATTAAATTGTTGCGATTGGGGTAAACCTCTCGCAGAAATAAAAGGTTCTATAAAATAAAAACGCATTTTCGAAAGAATTGCAAAAGTAATAAAATAATGCTAAGGTTTATATGTGTATCAGTGGTTAAAACATTAGCATTATTTGCATAATGAAGTGTATTTTTGCAAAAAAAAATAGAAATGAAATATTTAATATTATTTGGTTTAATATATGTGGCGTATAAGTTCAATACGTGGAAATCTCAATTGGGTTCTGTAAATGAAAAAGAGAACTCAAAAATTAATAAAAACGAAGTAGATGACGGAGAATTTATTGATTATGAGGAAGTAGATTAGCTTTTGATTAATGACCTAAAGGTTTAACATGATTCTGTTCAAAAATCAATACTTTTTTTCTAAATATTTTTTAATAAAAAATAATGACAGCACATATTATTACAATTGGTGATGAAATTTTAATTGGGCAAATTATTGATACCAATTCTGCATGGATGGGACAACAGTTGAATATGCAAGGTATTCAAGTTGGAAAAATAGTAACGGTAAGTGATAAGCAGAGAGATATAACGAATGCAGTAGATGCTGCATTTTCTGAAGCTGATATTATTTTGCTTACAGGAGGGTTAGGTCCAACTAAAGATGATATTACTAAAAAAGCACTTACTGATTATTTTGGTGTTGAGATGAGGTTTAGTGAGTCAACATATAATCGAATTCAACGTCTATTTCAAAAGTTCGGGAAAACAATGACTGAAGCCCACCACGAACAATCTTACATGCCTTCCAATGCAGATTTATTAATGAACAAAATGGGAACTGCTCCAGGGATGTGGTTTGAACATGATGGAAAAGTATTGGTTTCGATGCCTGGAGTTCCTTATGAGATGAAGTATTTGATGGAAGCGGAAGTTTTACCAAAATTAAAAAATCAATTTCCAGGAAAACCAATTTCTCACAGAACGGTCCTAACAGTTGGTGAGGGTGAGAGTAGAATTGCTGAACGAATCGACCCATTTTTAGAAGCTTTACCCCCAAATATCAAAATGGCATATCTACCAGGAACAGGGCAAGTCCGATTACGAATGACTGGAATTGGCGATGATGAGAATGAATTAAATAGATTGCTAGATACAAAAGTAGAAGAACTCAAACCATTTATTTCAGAATTTATTTTTGGTTTTGAAAAAGAAAAGTTAGAGGAAGTAGTTGGAAAGATGTTATTAGAGAAAGGAAAAACTTTAAGTACTGCAGAGAGTTGCACTGGAGGTTTTCTGGCACATAAAATTACATCAATTCCAGGCTCGTCAGCTTATTTTTCAGGAAGCGTGATCGCTTATTCTAATGCGGTAAAAATGAATCAACTTCAAGTGAAACCTTCAACACTAAAAATGCAAGGAGCTGTAAGTGAGGAAACGGTCAAAGAAATGGTTAGAGGAACATTAGATATGTTAAAAACTGATATTGCCATTGCGATTTCAGGAATAGCTGGACCTGATGGAGGAACACCTGAAAAACCGGTAGGAACAATTTGGATTGGAATAGGTGATAAAAAAAATACCAAAACATATCAACTAAATCTATGGAAAGATCGTATGAAAAATATTGAATACACCACAACTGTTGCATTGAATGTGATTCGAAAATTTTTATTAGAACTATAATTCCTTTAATTTTGTGGTGGAAAATTTAATGAATTAACCAAACCATTAATCCTAACAGGATTTATAAAATAAACTAGGGATCTAAAGTTCCTGATCATTTTAACTAAAATGGCCTAACCAAACCATTTAACCTAAAAAAAAAATATGGCTCAAGTAGAATTAATTATGCCCAAAATGGGTGAAAGCATTATGGAGGCAACCATTTTGAAATGGGTGAAAAACGTTGGCGATTCTGTGGACGTAGATGAAACCATTCTGGAAATTGCCACAGATAAAGTAGATTCTGAAGTGCCTTCTCCAGTAAAGGGAGTAATCAAAGAAATTTTTTTCCAAGTAGATGATGTAGTTGAAATTGAGAAAGTGATTGCTGTAATAGCTACAGAGGGCGAGGAAGTAAGTTCTACTCCTGCTCCAAGTATGGATAAAACACCAACTGCAAATGGAAAACAAAATGGAAAGATGGAATCAATTCCTTCTCCAGTTTCAGTTAATGTGCCAGCAACTGTGGCAACCAATGGAACAACAAAAAGCGATCGATTTTATTCTCCACTAGTGAAAAATATGGCTAAGAAAGAAAATATTGGTGTTGTAGAATTAGATAAAATTCCTGGAAGTGGCGCAAAAGGAAGAGTGACAAAAAAAGATATGTTGAATTATATCTCTAATCGCTCTTCAAATACTTTAGTAGCTCCTGTTACAAAAGCAGCAAGATCAACATCTTCTCCAAGTGGACATGATCAACCTAAAATATCATTTGATGGTGGAACTGAGATTGTAGAAATGGATAGAATGCGAAAATTAATTGCTGAGCACATGGTGATGTCTAAACACACTTCGCCTCATGTTACATCTTTCGTAGAAGTTGATGTAACTAATATCGTTAATTGGCGAAATAAAATTAAAATTGATTTCCAAAAAACTCATGGAGAAAAAATCACATTTACTCCGATTTTTATTGAAGCAGTAACTAAAGCAATTGGTGATTTTCCAATGATAAATGTATCATTGGATGGAACTAAAATAATAGTTAAGAAAAATATTAATATTGGAATGGCTGCAGCACTTCCTTCAGGGAACTTGATTGTACCAGTTATTAAAAATGCCAATCATTTAAACCTTTTAGGATTAACTAAATCAGTCAATGATTTAGCTACAAGAGCCAGAGCAAATAAACTTAAACCAGAGGATATTCAAGAAGGAACCTTTACCTTGACTAATGTTGGAACATTTGGGAATGTGATGGGTACTCCTATTATCAATCAACCTCAGGTGGCAATTATGGCGGTTGGAGCAATTCGAAAAAAACCTGCAGTAGTAGAAACAGAGTATGGAGATGTAATTGCAATTAGGCATATGATGTTTTTGTCTTTATCCTACGATCATCGAATCGTAGATGGCTTCCTTGGAGGATCATTTTTAAGTCGAGTGGGAAAATATCTGGAAGCATTTGATGGAGAAAGAACAATTTAAAATATTAAAAAGAGGTGTTTCGCTATAGAGGTACCTCTTTTCTTTTAATTTATCTCGAAAAAGAGGACACAAAAATCCTCTCAAAGCGTTAAACGATAATTCAAATAGTTTTTTTAAAGCTAGCCTATAATAACCTAGGCTGATCTCAAAACTGTGGATTATGAATATTAATAAGCTTTTATTAACAACACTTTTCATTTTTTATTCCTGTCTAATAGGAATAGGACAGTATTCAGGAAAAAAATTAAAAGATAAAGCCAATCTTTACTTCAAAAATGATAAGTATTTTGAAGCACTACATTTATATAAAAAGTATGATAAAATAAAAAGTAAAGATAGGGAAGTCAAACTTCGTCTTGGAATCTGCTATTATTTCAATAACGAGATAGATAGGAGTATTGATTACTTATCGGCAATAGTTTCCAATAAAAAGAAGCCTAAAGCTTTACCTTACTTTTATCTAGGTTGTGCTTATCACTCAAAAAAGGAATTTAAGAAAGCAATAGAGAATTATAAATTATACCTAAAATATAGTTCTACTAACGATTCTAACCGTTCAGCCGTTAAAGATGAAATTAAAAGGTGTGCACAAGGAATAAAAATAAAATATCAAAAAGAATTAGCTGTAGTTGAAAATTTAGGAGAAAATGTAAATACCCGATTTGATGATTTTACTACAGTTGAAAGTCCAAATAACCCAAATAAATTATATTTTTCCTCTGCCCGCACAGGCAATTTAGGGGGTCTTAGAGATAAAGATGGAAAATTGGATGATTTAAAAGGAAAATACTCAAGTGATATTTTTTCGATAATTCTTCAAAACGGTGCATGGACAAACCCTAAACGGATGAATAATTTATTGAATAGTACTCAAAATGATGTCATTTTAGATTTTAATGAAGATGGAACTGCTATGTTAATATTCAAAGGCTTTGATTTATTTAGCGGGCATATTTTAGTTGATTCTTTTACACCAATTGAAGAAAAACCATTATATCCACATAAATTTCAAAGCTCCATTGTTGCAGAGAGAGGTGATGCCTCACCTTACTTTTTTAACGATTCAACACTTGTTTTTTCAAGTAGGATAGAAGGTGGTTTTGGAGGAAGCGATTTATATATCACTCAAAAATCAAACGGAAAATGGTGTCCACCATTAAATCTAGGTGGAACAATAAATTCGGCTTATGATGAGTCAACTCCATTTTTGGCAGAAAATGGACGGACCTTATATTTTAGTTCCAATAGTGCAAAAGGGATTGGAGGATTTGATATTTACAGGGCGGATTTTGATGATTTTAAGAAAGAATGGAGTAGACCAAAAAACCTAGGCTTACCAATTAACTCACCTAAAGATGATAATTATTTCCGGTTGAGTCGAGATGGTTCGTTGGGATATTTTTCTTCCTCAAGAATTGAAGGATATGGTGGGAAAGATTTATATGTGGCTTATTTTAAAACTCAAAACTTAGAACAACTAATTTCTTCAACTCCTCCTGGATTCCATACGTTAGCTTTTAAAAATTTAAATCTTGAATATGACGCTAATTATGCAAAAACTAATAATTATGCGTTCAAAGGTGAAATGGGTGAATTTGAAGTAGAAGCAATTTATTTTGATTCAGATGATGATTTATTAAATGCTAATAATATTGCAATATTGAATAAAACCATTCGGTTGATGGAGAAGTATCCTCAACTAAAAATTGAGCTTACTGGTAATATAGACAATCAAGCTCAAAAACAATTTTCTTTGTTTTTTTCTATCAAAAGAGCAGAGCAAATAGCAGATTATTTGATCGAAAGTGGTGTAAAACCATCTAATATTTTATTGAAAGGGTGTGGGTCAAATTTCCCTATTGCAAAAAATATTTTTGGTGATACCCCTAATTTATTGGGACAGAGATTAAATCGGAGGATTGATTTTAAAATCTTTAATACGCAGCGAGTGCCGGTCAATTTTATCGTAAAACAGGCTAATGTGGAACAAGGGATGATTGGATCAAAAGGTCTCTACTACAGTAAAGTTATCAAGGGACTTTCATACAAAGTTCAAGTAGCTGAAATCAAACATAATTATAATAGCCGAGTGATTGTAGATTATCCTGATGCGATGGTGGAGAGTAGTGCCGACTCTAAATTTTATAGGTACACAATTGGCTTATACAAGACTTTCGAGTCAGCCAATTATCTAAGAAAAGAACTCCAACGCCAGGGAATTACAACAGCAGAAGTAGTTGCATATATTAATGGTATTCGATTGAGTGAAAGTGAATCTATTTCTCAATCAACATCCTTTCCTGATCTTTTGAATTTTATGGATAGTGCTTCGAAAGATAAATTTTAGCAAAAAACACAAAAAAGGATCGTCCAATTACATTTGGACGATCCTTTTTTTATTGAGCAACGCCGCTCGAAAAATCTAAAATCTCGTCAACATATTTTCGATGATTGGCTAGCCGAGGAACTTTGTGTTGCCCACCAAATTTACCTTTTGATTTTAACCACTTGTGGAAAGTACCTTTGGGCATTGGCCTCATTTTAAGTTGCTTGAGAGCCATACCTTTAAATCTTTTTGCTTCATAATCAGAATTGATTTTTTGCAAGTTTTCATCCAGTAATTTATTAAATGTTTTTAAGTCAGCTGGTGTTTTTTCAAATTCAATTAACCACTCATGGCCACCTTTTCCTTGTTTTTCTAAAAAGATTGGTGCAACAGTGTATTCTAGGACAACAGTCCCTGTTGATTGACAAGTCTGAGCTAACGCTTTATCCGTGTTTGAGACCATTACTTCTTCACCAAAGGCATTTACAAATTGCTTCGTTCGACCAGTAATTTTAATTTTATAGGGAGAAGTAGAGGTAAACATAACGGTGTCTCCGGGTACATACCTCCACAAGCCTGAGTTGGTGCTGATGACCATTGCATAATTCTTACCTATTTCAACTTCCGAAAGTGGAATTGCTTTTGGGTTATCTTTGTTCCACTCTTCTGCCGGCAAGAATTCATAGTAAATCCCGTTGTCTAATAACAACAACATGTCTCTTGTATTTAAATCATTTTGTATAGCAAAATAACCTTCAGTTGCATTATAAATTTCCATGAATTGAACATTTCCAGAAGAAAAATATTTATGAAATTGTTCTCGGTAAGGTTCGAAACTAACGCCTCCATGAATATAAACTTCTAGGTCAGGCCAAACTTCAGACATATCTTTTTTACCAGTCAACTCTAAAATTCGATCAAGGAAAACCATTGTCCAAGTTGGAACGCCACCTATCATGACCATGTCTTTTTCCTTACTAGTGATTTGAGCCATTCGTTCAAGCTTCTCATCAAACTTAGGCATCGTCGCAATTTCAATATCTGGTGTGAAAAATGGTCTACCTATGTATGGCATATTTTCTATCATAATTGCAGAAACATCTCCAATTAAAGTTTCAGGGTAGGTATCAAAACTATCTAAACTTCCGCCCATCAATAAACTTTTACACTCAAACTGGCGAGCATTTGGACGATTATGATAAAATAAGTTCATTGTGTCCCAAGTCCCTCTAATATGACACTTTTTTAAATTCGTTTTGGAAACTGGGATATATTTACTCTTATCACTAGTTGTCCCTGAAGATTTTGCAAACCATTTAACTTTACCGCTCCACAATACATCTGATTCTCCCAACATCATTCTTTCAATGTAAGGCTTCAGCGACTCATAATCTTGAATCGGAACTCTTTCGGCAAAATCAGCTTGAGTTTTGACAGATTTGAAATCATGATTTCTACCCCATTCGGTGTGTTTGGTAGACTGGATGAGCTCCTTAAGTACAGCGGATTGCACTTCATGAGGATGCTCCATAAAATAAAGAATACGCTTGTAGCGTTGCTGGAAAAAGAATTGCATTCCCTTGTTAATCAGCTTCTTCATGATGTATGGTTGAAAGTTTAATGTTTTAGTTACGATCCTAAAATTAAGGAATTTTACAACTAGAAACAAAGTAAGAACCTTTTTTTGATTAATGAGAGAGAATTCACTCTAAAAATATTAAAAACGATAAGAGTTACTTGAATTGTTGGATGAAATGTATCTTTTTTTAACAAAAAACATCCGATTAGACAATTTTGTCTAATCGGATGTTGCTTTATCATAAGAAAGATAAATTAAAATTCCATTTTTAAAAAATGACCGGTATGACTTTCTTTCACTTTTGCTACTTTTTCAGGTGTACCCTGAGCTACTACTTTTCCCCCTCTATTTCCACCTTCAGGTCCCATATCAATTACATAATCGGCTACTTTTATCACATCAAGATTATGCTCTATTATCACAATCGAATTTCCTTTTTCCACTAATTTATTAAGTACGTTAAGTAATTGACGAATATCATCAAAATGTAAACCTGTTGTCGGTTCATCCAGAATATAAATGGTGTTTCCGGTTGCTCTCTTTGACAATTCTTCGGAAAGTTTTACCCGCTGTGCTTCTCCGCCTGAAAGTGTGGTTGCTTGTTGTCCAAGAGTGATGTAGCCCAATCCAACATCTTTTAAGGTTTTAGTTTTTGAATGGATTCTTGGGATTTTATCAAAAAAATCAACGGCTTCTTCAACTGTCATATTTAACACATCGCTGATGGATTTTCCCTTATAGAGAATTTCTAAAGTTTCTCGGTTATATCTTCGACCTTGGCATCGTTCACAATCAACCTGCACGTCAGGAAGGAAATTCATTTCGATATTTCGCTTACCTGCACCATGGCATTCCTCACATCGACCACCTTTGACATTGAATGAAAAACGTCCGGGCTTATATCCTCTAATTTTCGCTTCTGGCAGACTGGCATAAATCTTCCGGATTTCATCAAACATTTTAGTGTAGGTCGCAGGGTTCGATCGAGGAGTTCTACCTATAGGAGATTGATCAATTTCAATCACTTTGTCTACATGCTCTAACCCATTGATAGTTTTATATTCCATTGGTCGTTTAATACTTTTGTAAAAGTGTTGACGCAAGATAGGATAGAGCGTTTCATTGATCAAAGAAGATTTTCCACTCCCAGAAACTCCAGTCACACAACAAAAAGTACCTAAAGGAATTTTGATATTTACATTTTTTAAATTATTTCCATTTGCACCTTTTAACTCTAAAAAGTTGCCACTACCTTTCCTCCTTTTTGCAGGCACTTTAATTTTCATTTTCTCGCGCAAGTATAGTGCAGTTAAAGTATTTTTTTTCAAAAATGTTTCTGGAATTCCAGCAGCCACTAGTTCACCTCCATGCTTTCCGGCTCCAGGTCCTAAGTCAATTAAAAAGTCAGATGCTAACATGATGTCTTTATCATGCTCTACAACCAAAACTGTATTCCCAATTTCAGACAATTCCCTCAATGCCTCAATCAACCTCTGATTATCCCTTTGATGAAGACCGATACTTGGTTCATCTAAAATATAAGTTACCCCTGTTAATTGAGAACCAATTTGAGTTGCCAATCTAATCCTTTGGGCTTCTCCTCCTGATAAAGTTCTTGCAGGTCTATCTAGGTTTAAATAATCCAAGCCTACATGAAGTAAAAATCCAATACGTAATTTTATTTCTTTGATTACTTCATGGGCAATAGCTTTTTGACGTTTAGTCAAACTACGCTCTAATTTTTCCACCCAGCTCATCAAGTCAGTAAAATCCATTACTGCCAAATCACTAATATTTTTTTCATCCAATTTAAAGTGGAGTGATTCGATTTTTAAGCGTTGACCATTACATGTTGGGCATTTGTCAATGACCATAAAGTCCTCTGTCCAACGCCTTATTTTTTCAGAAGAGGATTCTTTATACCAACGAACCAGCATGTTGTTTAAACCTTCGTAAGCTAAATTGTACAAAAGGTCATGTTTGAAGTCTTTTTTTATTTCAAAACTCTCATCACCTCCTTCTAAAATAATATCTAACGCTTTTTCAGGAATATCTTTAATCGGTGTTGAAAAGGTGAATTTAAACTTTTTCGCAATAGCTTTTAATTGCTTAAATGTCCAATTGTCACGCACTTCGCCGAAAGGAACAAATCCAATCTCATTTATAGATTTTGAATCATCTGGAATTACTTTTTTCAAATCGACTTTCATCACTTCACCAAGTCCTTTGCAGTTTGAACAAGCACCATATGGTGAGTTAAAAGAGAATGCATTAGGTGATGGTTCTTCATATGAAAGCCCAGTTTCAGCATCCATCAAATGCTTACTGTATGGTAAAACTTTTTTTGCACCCTGCTCTGCTAAGAATACTAAACCATTTCCCATTTTTAATGCAGTTTGCAATGATTTGGCAAAACGTTCTTTGCGATCCTTGGTCATGTTTAAACGATCAATAACCAACTCAATATCATGAACTTTATATCGATCAACTTGCATCTTTGGAATCAAATCTTGTACCTCTCCATCCACTCTAACTTTAGTGTAACCTTGTTTACGAACATGGTCAAACAATTCTCGATAATGCCCTTTTCGGCCTCTGACTAAAGGTGCTAATAGGAGTGTCTTTTTTCCTCCAAAAGTTTTAAAAATATTTTCCATCATTTGCTCCTCGGTGTACTTCACCATCTTCTTTCCAGTAACATGTGAGTATGCCTCGCCGACTCTGGCAAATAACAATCTTAGAAAATCATAGACTTCAGTAATCGTTCCGACAGTTGACCTTGGATTTCGGCCAACTGTTTTTTGCTCAATAGAGATTACTGGACTTAATCCTGTAATTTTCTCCACATCAGGCCGTTCCATCTCACCAATAAACTGTCGAGCATAAGCCGAAAATGTTTCCATATATCGTCTTTGTCCTTCTGCATAGATTGTATCGAAGGCTAATGAAGATTTTCCACTACCGCTAATTCCTGTTATGACAACAAACTGATTTCTTGGAATATGAACGTCGATATTTTTAAGATTATGCACCCTAGCTCCAGTCACATTAATATTATCATTGACTGATTTTATGCTATTATTATTTTCTTTGGTAGTTGTTCTTTTAGCCATGTTTGTGTGGAAACGAAATGTGTAGATTTGAAGAATATTAAGCTTGCAAAAATAAGTAGAAGTTTTAACACTTTTATTCAAATCTAAAACATAGAATACCATTTTTTGTTTTCAAAAGATAAAATATGTATTTGCTCATCCATACAATAATAAAGAAATTGAGCAAAAAAACTATTTTTACCAAAAAAAATGCGCGAAATCAATTTCAAAAATCCACATCGACAAAAACATTTTGAATTTTTTAACAGTATGAATCACCCGCATTTTAATATTACAGCAAATGTAGATATCACTCATCTTTTACCTTATTTGAAAAAAAATAAACTACCAATCACTCCTAGTATTGTCTATTTAGTTTCGAGGGTGGCAAATGAAATTTCAGAATTTAAATGGCGCATTAGAGAGGGGAAAGTTGTTGAACATAATACTGTTCAACCTTCATTTACTGTGTTCACAGATGTGGCTGATGTATTTAGTTTTTGCACCGTCAAATATGAAAAAGAGGCAAAAGTTTTCATCCAAAAAGCTTTTGAAAAAAGTGAAAAAATGAAAAAAGACCCTTCATTCGAAGATGAAATAGGAAGAGATGATTTTCTTTTTTTATCCTCGATTCCTTGGGTGAGTTTTACGAGTTTTAAGCATGCGATGCGATTTCATCCTTCAGATTCAGTTCCAAGAATTGTTTGGGGCAAGTTTTTTGAGTCTAATGGAAGAATGCAAATGCCACTTTCCGTTCAAGTGCATCATGCGGTCGTGGATGGAAGGCATGTGGGATATTATTTTCAAAAAATAGAAGAGGTGGCTAATGCTCCCGAAATTTATTTTGGAGATTAAAAATAAATTTAAAACAATTTATATTTCAACCTGGTTCTAATTCTATGAAGCCAATCAACCTAATTTGGTTTAAAAGAGATCTCCGTCTCACCGATCATCAACCACTAAAATTAGCGATTGAAACAGGAGACCCAATTGTATTGATTTATGTTTTTGAACCATCGGTAATTGCTGCACCTCAGTACGATTTAAGACATTGGAGATTTGTTTGGGAATCTCTTGTTGATTTAAATTTGTTGTTAAAAAATTATAATGCTCAAGTTTATATTTTTCATAATGAAGTGTTGAATGTTTTCGAAAAAATCCAAACTCAATTTTCCATAAAAAAAATATTTTCACACGAGGAAACTGGGATTAGGACCACTTACGATCGGGATAAATTAGTTCATGTTTTTTGTAAGAAAAATAATATTGAGTGGGTGGAATCACAAACTAATGCAGTTGTTCGAGGTTTAAAAAATAGATTCGAGTGGAGTAATTTATGGAAAAAATATATGCTTGCTCCAGTGCAAAATCCTGATCTACAAAAACTGGATACGATTCTTCTCGAAAATACATCTGTATCTTTTTTTGGAGAAAAAATTCCTGGCGTATTTACTCAATCACATTCTGATTTTCAAAAGGGAGGTACCTCGATTGGTGTACGATATCTACATGACTTTTTTCAAAATCGAATTCAAAATTATAGTCGTCATATTTCAAAACCGTTGGAAAGTCGTAAAGGTTGTAGCCGGCTTTCACCCTATATCACTTGGGGTAATCTAAGTCTTCGGCAAGTTTATCAAGCATCAAGAAAAGCCAAAGCTAATAAATCGTATAAACGTAATTTCACCAATTTTGAATCTCGATTACATTGGCATTGTCATTTTATTCAAAAGTTTGAAATGGAAGATCGAATGGAATTTGAAAACTTAAACCGAGGCTATAATTCATTGGAACGGAATAAAAATCAGATGCATTTTGAAGCTTGGAAAAAGGGACAAACTGGCTTCCCATTAATTGATGCTTGTATGCGATGTTTGAAAGCTACAGGCTATATTAATTTTAGGATGCGAGCAATGTTAGTTTCTTTTTTGACGCAAAATTTATGGCAACATTGGAAGGAAGGATCAAACTGGTTGGCGCAGCTTTTCTTAGATTTTGAGCCTGGGATTCATTATCCACAATTTCAAATGCAGGCAGGTGTTACCGGCTTGAATACTATAAGAATGTATAACCCTATAAAACAATCTCAAGACCATGATCCAAATGGTGTTTTTATTAGAAAATGGATTAAAGAGTTAAGGAATATTCCGATAGAATTCATTCACGAACCTTGGAAGATGACGATGCTTGAGCAGCAGTTTTATAATTTTGATTTGGGAAAGGTTTATCCAAAACCAATTGTAGATTTAAAAATAACGGCCAAGATTGCAAGGGATAAAATATGGGCGCATCGAAAAGACCCGAGTGTGAAGAAAGAGGCAAAACGTATTCTAATTAAACATGTAGTTCACTCTAGGAATGTCAAGAAAAAATGATTTTATATTTGTTCTATTGTGCCTTGAGAACTCTCATGACTCAATGTTGAAACACCAAGTTTCAGTCAATTAGCTATCTCTTAGAAATTTTATTATTTGAAATCGCCTTTTGTCGAGAACACTTGTGACGACCTTCCGCGAAAGTTCTTTTTTTCAAATGCTTAGTCGAACGGCCTTGTACTCGTTTACGCCACATTTTCCAACTACTCAATTTCATTTCTTCACGCATCAATTTAATCACATCTTTCTCAGGTACACCAAATTGCATCTCGATCGCATCGAATGTTGTACGATCCTCCCAACCCATTTCAACAATGCGATCTACATCTCTTTCGTTTAAATTATATTTTTCTGAAATCTTCATTTTTGTTGTTTTACTTTTTTTCGAAACAACCAGCAACAAGTATTGTTTATAAGATATGAAGAAACAATACTTACCCGAAAAAATTTGTATAGTCTGTGAACGTCCATTTAAGTGGCGGAAAAAGTGGGCAAGGGTTTGGGAGGATGTAAAATTTTGTAGTGAACGCTGTCGAAGAAATAAAAATAAAAAAAAATAGAGATGAAAAAAACTTTACGATTAATTCTTGGTGATCAATTAAACGCACAACATTCTTGGTTTCAAAAAGTAGATAAGAATATCATTTATATCCTTTTTGAGATGCGGCAAGAAACGGATTATGTCCACCACCACATTCAAAAAGTTGTTGCGTTTTTTGCCAGTATGGAGAATTTTGCGAAGCAGCTAAAGGGAAAAACACACCAAGTAATATATTGGAAATTAGATGATAAAAAGAATGTTGGAAGTCTTGTCGAAAATTTAAAATTAGTTATTGACGAAAACAAAATTGAACATTTTGAATATCAACTACCCGATGAATATCGCTTAGATGAACAACTAAAAAATTTTTGTAAAGCTATAAAAATTTCTTCCAAGGTATTTGACTCAGAGCATTTTATGAGTACTAGGTTTGAGTTACATGATTTTTTTAAAGGGAAAAAAACATATCTTATGGAATCGTTTTATCGAAGCATGAGGCGGAAGTATGATTTGATGATGGACGGTGATCAACCTTTGACTGGTAAGTGGAATTACGATAAAGAAAATCGAAAAAAGTTACCTAAGGATCATACTCCAATTGAACCTTTAGTTTTCGAAAAAGATATTTCTGGAATACATCAACGCATTGTGGATGCAGGCGTAAAAACTATTGGAAATATTGATGTGAAGAATTTTATCTGGGCAACTAGCCGCGAAGAGTCTTTACAAGTATTAGATTTTTTTATTGAAAAATGTCTTCCACTTTTTGGTACTTACCAAGATGCAATGACGCCACATTATTGGTCGTTGTATCACTCTAGAATTTCTTTTAGTATGAATGTCAAAATGTTATCGCCTTTGGAGGTAGTTAAAGCGGCAATTGCACATTGGGAGAAAAATCAAGATGAAATTACGATTGCGCAAATTGAAGGATTTGTTCGTCAAATCATAGGATGGCGAGAATATATGCGAGGAGTATATTGGGCCAAAATGCCAGAATTTGCAAAGTTGAATTATTTAGAACACAATAATAAACTTCCAAGTTATTTTTGGACTGGGAAAACTAAGATGCATTGCATAAGACATTCCGTGCAGCAGTCATTGGATTATGCTTATGCTCATCACATTCAGCGGTTGATGGTAACCGGAAATTTCGCGTTGTTAGCTGGAATTTCTCCCGACGAATTGGACGACTGGTATTTGGGAATTTATATCGACGCGATTGAGTGGGTAGAAATTACCAACACTCGAGGCATGTCGCAGTTTGCGGACGGAGGAATAGTAGGAACAAAACCTTATGTGAGTACTGCAAATTATGTGGATAAAATGAGTCATTATTGCAAAACTTGTTTTTACAACAAAAAAGAAAAGACAGGGGAGCGAGCATGTCCTTTTAATAGTTTGTATTGGGATTTTTATGATCGACATAGAGAGAAATTAGAAAAAAACCCAAGGATCGGAATGGCATATCGATTGTGGGATAAAATGGATGGAGACAAACGAGCAGATATTTTAAAACAAGCAAACAACTATTTGAATGATTTGGATAGTTTATAGCATTAGATTTTTTATCCACCAGTTTCAGTTTTGTCTGCATCTTTATTTATAAAAATATTTAATGAAATATCATTTCTATAAATTTACTCTAAAAAGTACCTTACCTTTCTAAAAATATTATTATGAAACTACCAAGAATAATCAGAGTGCCTAAACATCATAAGTTCAAATATACACCTAGGCACTACGATCCAAAGAGAGAAGATTTGGAACGAAGGGTTGAAATTGCTAAAGGATTGCAAGAAGATACACCAGAAGCTAGAAAAGCAAGAATCAAATCACAACTACGCAGAGGAAGGAATAGTAATCCAGGATTGCGAAAAGAATTAGTATTTAAGTCTAATATGTTACTCTTAGCTATTATTGTAATACTGGTTGTAGGACTGTTTATAATGATTAATGTATATTTGCCAGGAATAATGAAGTGATTTAGAGTTATTATCATGTTAGATTTTAGGGTTTAAAAAAAAAGTACAATAAAAAAATATAACTCAAAATTCAATTTTTTAGAAAACAAAAAGTAAGAACAACCTATGGCTGATGTGATTCGGCTCCTACCCGATTCTATTGCAAATCAGATTGCCGCCGGTGAGGTGATACAGCGACCTGCTTCTGTAGTAAAAGAATTAATGGAGAATTCGATTGATGCGGGAAGTACTCAGATCAAATTGATAATTAAAGATGCTGGGAAAACATTAATTCAAGTAATTGATGATGGTTGTGGTATGTCAGAGACGGATGCTCGGATGAGTTTTGAACGACATGCGACTTCTAAGATTCGAGCTGCCAAAGATTTATTTTCAATCAAAACTATGGGGTTTCGAGGTGAAGCGATGGCTTCGATTGCTGCGATCGCCCAAGTGGAAATGAAAACTCGAAAGCACAATGAGGATGTAGGAGTAAGGTTAACGATTGAAGGTTCAGAGATCAAATCTCAGGAACCATGTCAGTGCAACGCAGGCACTAGTCTTGCTATAAAAAATTTATTTTATAATGTTCCTGCTCGTAGAAATTTCCTAAAAACCACAACTGTTGAGATGCGTCATATCATAGACGAATTCCAAAGAGTTGCTTTAGCTAATTCGGACATATTTTTCTCTCTTCACCATAATGGAATTGAAGTTTTTCATTTGCCAGAAAGTAATTTGCGCCAGCGGATTGTGAATATTTTTGGGCAAAACAGTAACAAAAAATTGGTTCCAGTTTTGGAAGAAACTGATGCATTGCGTTTGGAGGGGTTTGTTGGTAAACCTGAGTTTGCAAAAAAAACTAGAGGGGAACAATTCTTTTTTGTTAATCGACGATTTATCAAAAGTGGTTATTTAAATCATGCATTGATGGGGGCGTATGAAGATGTCTTACCGAAAGATACTTATCCACTTTATGTGATTTTTATTGAAATTGATCCTGCGAGAATTGATATCAACGTGCATCCAACTAAGCAAGAAATAAAATTTGACGATGAAAGGTTAGTTTATAATTATTTAAAAGTTTCTGTTCGTCATGCTTTGGGACAATATAGTATCACACCTACTTTGGATTTTGATCAAGAACAGATATTAAATAATCACTCACTTCCAAGTATGGGCGAATCGAGAAGAGAGGCAAATTCTTCTCCTCCTTTTTTAGGTAGTTTGGGAGGTGACACTTCAAATAGTTCTTCAAGCGAAGGAGAACGATATGAAACCTTTTCATCAAAGGTCAATAATTCCGAAATAGATAGTTCTAATTTACAAAATTGGAAAAAAATGTATGACGGTTTGGATGAGTTTGATCAGCCACAAGAGGATAAAATTGGCAATCAACCGATCACAATAGAAAGTGGAATGTCGGAAGTAAATCAGTTGGATGATGGGAATCATAGTTTCTCAAAAGATGTAAAACCATTATTTCAAATTCACTCCACCTATATTGTTAGTCATATCAAATCTGGTTATATTTTAGTGGATCAACAAGCAGCGCATGAGCGAATTTTGTATGAGCGATATTTGAGTATGTTGAATGAAAAGGAAGCGATGACTCAAAAAGAATTGTTCCCTCGGAATATTACACTTAATCCTGCTGATGCTGAGATTTTAAAAGACTTATTGCCGCAAATAAATTTACTGGGATTTGATATTCAAGAATTCGGAAAAGAAGCATTTGTTATTCATGGTGTCCCTGCTGATTTGAAATTTTCACAAGATGAACAAAAAGTCATTGAACAATTATTGGAACAATATAAAACGAATCGAGATTTAGATTTAAATATTTCGGAAAATGTTGCTCGAGCTATGGCTCGAAGTTCTGCGATTAAAAAAGGTCAAAGTTTGACACAAGAGGAAATGAGAGGATTGGTCGATCAATTATTTGCATGCGCCATGCCGTTTGCAAGTCCAATAGGGAAGAAGTGTTTTGTAACTTTTGAGCTAGAAGAGTTGGCAAATAAATTTGGTGCATAATTATTAAAGAGGAGTAAGTTTAGGAAAAATTACCTCTTTTCGGTTCTTGATCACCCTTCATCCAAACAACACGCTGAGGGAAAGGAATTTCCACATCATTTTCTCTGAAATTATTATCTATCTCAAATCGTAAATCACTTTTTACATCCTCAATCCGCATAAAATTTCTAGAGAAGAAATGCAATTCAAAGTCTAAAGATGAATTTCCAAAATTAGTAAAACGAACAAAAGGATTTGGATGTTCAACAACTTCAGGATGCTCTTCAGCTACTTTTAAGAGTATATTTTTAACCAATTTAGTATCTGAACCATAAGCTACCCCAACACTAATGATAAATTTTACTTTTTTATCCAAGTGACTCCAGTTGATTACATTGTCAGTCACTAATTTGGAATTCGGAACCACAACGGTAATACTTTCCCTTGTTTCAATTAAAGAAGTTCTTAAGCCAATTTTTTGAACTGTTCCAATCATCCCACCAATATTCAAGACATGTCCGATCTCAACTGAGCGCTCAAATAACAATACAATTCCGGAAAAGAAATCATTAAAAGTTTGCTGTAATCCCAAACCAATTCCAACCAAAAGAGCAGCAGCACCACCCCATAAAACCGTCACTTTAATTCCCAAACTTGAAATAGCCCATAAAATTGCCATGGTGTAAATGACATATTTTAATAGTTGATTTATTGCATATTGAGAGCCAGTATCAATTTTACTTCGTTTATAGTATCGATATAAAAACAATTGAGTTACCATCCAGAAAACTAATCTCGCAGCAAGAATAATTAGAATTGCTTCTAAAATATCGGATACTTTAATTGGATTAGTCGAATTGATGACTGTGTAACTTTCTAAATTAAAGCTTTGTAAGACTAAAAAAACAGCAGCTGCATAAACTAATAATCGTACTAAGTTTCCTGCATTACTATTTGTTTCTTTGGCATACTTTTCAACGGAAGTCTGGTAATCTAAATCATTTCGACTTCGATGATAATTGTAAACCAAAACTTTTGAAGCAAACCAATCCAATAGTCCAGCTACTTGCCAAATTGTTAGAGCATATAACACAGTCGAAACTCGAACGCCTACATTTTTCATTTGGTAAAGAAGGAGATCTACTTCGAGGACCCAAACAGTTCCAATCATTGCAATCAAGACAAAAATATTTCGGATACTTTTTAGAATTCTTGAATTATCTCGAATGACATATTTTTCCTGCGCAAAGTATTTTGGTAGAACTTTATTTATTACTAATTGATAAATCAAAAAAGTAACAATCAAAATAATTCCCCAACTTATGAGTTGTCTAGCAGTCACATCATGATCGCCGATATTAAAAAGTACTTGTTGGATAAAATCGTTAAAGTTCATTTTTAGATTTAAAGTTCATTGATTCCGAAAATTACCTATTTTAAAGTTTTTTTATGGAAAAAAGCCTATCTATTTTTTTAAAATGCAAAAAGCACTAGTTAATTATTTTAAGTCATGCTACCAATCGGACTATCGAGCGATTAGTTTACTAAATTTTTATAGTGCAAAAGTTGAACATTCTCTTATCTTAGAAAGTGCTGAATTACTGCAAGGCAAGATTTTAGAATTTCCAGTTCCAACTAATTGGGGAAAAAAAGTCGAGCAAAGACTTGCCATTTATTCAAAAGAAAAAGCGTTGTATTATTGCTCTTTTTTTATGTTTGGAGAAATGATTATTGCTGAAAAAAAACAAAATATTGCTTCGCCGCTTTATTTGCATCAAGTGGAAAGGAAAATTGAAAATGATATTTTTTATATTTCAGTTGATGCAGAAAATCCAATTATTAACCCTGCCATTCTTCAAGCTGCCGAAAATATTCAATTAGGTCTACTCGAAAATCTTACTCAAAAATTACCGAAAGGATTTATTCAATTTGACCAGGTTTTTGAACTGGAGAAAACGTTAAGAGAATTTTTTCCAACATTGGACTTTTCCAGCATTGAAAAATATCCAAATCTTTGGACAAGTAAAATGTTGAAAGATTTACAAAAAGGAAGAAAAGAGAATACTCCATTTGTTATGGTTCCTGCTTGTGGAATTGCTATGTTAAATAAACCAACGGGTTCGCGTGGAATATTAAATGAGTTGGAAAAAATGTCTGAGTTGAATGATTTCTCTACGCCATTAAATGAAATTTTTGGAACATCAAAACAAAAATATATTTCTAGATAAATTGATTTAACGGTTCCTGTTGTTTTAAATAAAAGTCAGAAGAATATTTTACAATCTACTTTTAATCATCGGTTGACCCTAGCCATAGGTCCACCAGGAACCGGCAAGTCATTCACTATTGCAGCTTTAGCAGTTGAGTTGATAAGCCAAGGCAAATCAGTTTTGATCGCTTCCAAAAATAATCAAGCTGGGAATGTGGTGGGGCAGATAAGATTGAAAAAGTACTTCCTATTGAACGGTGGAGAATGCTAGAACGAGTAGGATTGACTACCTTTGCATTGCCATTCGGTGCATGGTATTTTGATAAAGAAAAATGCGTTCATGCACTTCGAAATTTTTTAAAATAAGGATTAAATATAAATATGAATATTTCTGCAAACATCGTCGATATTTCTAACCGCCAAATTTACTATGGAGAGTTAATTATTGAAAACGGAAAGATTAAAAGCATAGAGAGAAAGGAAGGGCAAAGTGATTTATTTCTTCTTCCTGGATTTGTTGATGCGCATGTTCATATCGAGAGTTCGATGTTAGTGCCTTCTGAATTTGCAAGAATGGCAGTTACTCACGGTACTGTTGCGACAGTTTCTGATCCTCATGAAATTGCAAATGTAATGGGAATTGAAGGGGTTTATTTCATGATAAAGAATGGAAATAAAGTTCCACTAAAATTTAATTTTGGAGCACCTTCTTGTGTGCCTGCGACAAACTTTGAAACAGCAGGTGCAGTTATTGGCATTGAAGGAATTGAAGAAATGATGCAAAATCCAGCAATTAAATACTTAGCAGAAATGATGAATTACCCTGGTGTACTTTTCGAAGATGAAGAGGTAATGTCTAAAATTGAAATGGCTAAAAAATATGGAAAACCAATAGATGGTCACGCGCCTGGTTTGATGGGGGAAGATGCGGAGAAATATATTTCTGCTGGTATCTCAACGGATCATGAATGTTTTACTTACGAGGAAGCTTTGGGTAAATTAGAATTGGGGATGAAGATTTTGATTCGAGAAGGAAGTGCTGCAAAAAACTTTGAGGCGTTGATTGATTTGTTGCCAAAATATGCTGATCGCATGATGTTTTGTTCTGATGATAAACATCCAGACGATTTGATTGAAGGACATATTAATCAATTGGTAGCAAGAGCGGTGGCAAAAGGTTACGATATTTTTGATGTGTTGCAAGCCGCATGTATTAATCCTGTAGAACATTATAATTTGGATGTAGGACAATTGAAAATTGGAGATGCGGCAGATTTTATTCTAGTTCATGATCTCGAAACCTTTAAAGTAAATGCCACTTACATCAATGGTGAATTAGTTGCTGAGAATGGAAAAAGCCTTATTCAGTCAGTTGAAACAGAGATTATCAATAATTTTTTTTTAGATAAGAAATCACCAATCGATTTCCAACTTGAGTCAAAGTCAGATTTAATTCAAGTTATTAAAGCTATCGATGGTGAAATAGTAACAGAAAGTTTTACAGCCCAAGCAAAATTAGAAAATGGATTAGCCATCTCTGATTTGGAAAATGACAATCTAAAAATGGCTGTTGTTAATCGCTATGAAAATCAAAAACCTTCAGTAGCATTTATCAATAACTTTAATTTAAAAAAAGGAGCAATTGCTTCTTGTGTCGGACACGATTCTCATAATATTATCGCAGTTGGAACAGATGATGATTCACTTTGTCGAGCGGTCAATTTGATTATTGAGAATCAAGGTGGGATTTCAGCTGTTAGTGAGGAGGAAGAGAAAGTGTTGTCTTTGCCTATTGCAGGAATTATGACAAATGCAGATGGTTATGAAACGGCAAAAGCATATTCTGAAATTGATTTTTTTGTTAAAAATAACTTGGGATGCACGTTGACTTCACCGTTCATGACTTTATCATTTATGGCGTTATTGGTTATTCCACAATTAAAATTGAGTGATAAAGGACTATTTGATGCAAAAGAGTTTAAGTTCATTCAGGTGTTTATTTAAGAAAAGTTTTAATTTATACCAGGAACACAATTAAATTCATTTTCAACTGGCAATAATAATTTTATGTGACCTTTCAGATCTTATTTTTGGTAGAAAATTCACTTTATTTTATAGTTCTATCTCTCATTGATTGAGTATTTATTTAGGATTATACATTGAAAATCAATGCGTTTAAGAGGGGGAAAAAGTAAAACATAATTCTATTTTAAAGCCTTTTGGTCAGGTTTTTGTAGTTATTTTGTGACAAATATGAAAGGTTCGTGATTAATCTCATAAAGCGATTACTTTTCAACACTGCTTTTTTAAGAATACTATTGAACAACATAATGAGAGAAATAATCACTAAACTTTTAAGGAAAAAATACTTTTTCTTATTCTTTATCATCGGAGGCCTATCATTTTTTTCTTGTCGAAAAGAGAACGTTATAGCCCCAAGTGCTTTCACAAAAGAGAAAAGAGAAATGCTGGGCGATCAAATAAGAATTGCGATTGCGTCGGATTCAATTAATTTTCCAATTTTGTCTCGCAACTCACAAGCTGATTCAGCCTATTGGTACATTCAAAAATTATACAATCAAGCAAATAACGTTTATAAAATTGACGGACAATCAGTTATTGGTGATCGGTGGGATAGAAACCGAGAGTGGCTGGTAACAATACTGCATTTAGATAATATCAAGACTGCTTTTACCACTCCAGGAGGACACATGTATATTTCCACAGGTCTTTTAAAATCTTTGGAGAAAGAGTATGAACTGTATTATATCTTGACATTTGAGGCGATTTTGATGCACGAGAAATATTTATTGAATCGATTAATTAATGAGTTCAATACAAATACATTAAATAACCTAGTCCAAGGGATTCCGCCAGCATTTGGTTCATCCACGTTGCTAGATGTATCAATGATGCTTGGAGAACTAAAATTTGATGAAACAATGACAAGTGAAATGGATGAATTAGCCGTCTCATTAATTTGTCAAACATCTATATTTGATCGAACAGGAATTATTTCAATAATGGATCTTCTAGATGAGGTTGATACAAAATGGATGCAAACTAGAATTTCCTATGATTATCGGAATCAGGAAGATTATATTTTAAATCTTCCTATTGTTTCAGGTGGAGATTGTGGAAGTTTTAAATCTAATGGAGGGTATCAGAAATATGTTTTAGATCGACTATAGGAAGGAACAAAACTAATAATTTTGAAAGCAGGAACTAATTAATATTAGTTCCTGCTTTTTATTTAAAATACACTTGAGTAGAATTTTTTAAAAAGTCTAAAATAATAAAATTACTTGGTTAGTCTTGATATTAGAAAATCCGTTATTTAATGCGAAACAAAGCCACATATTTTAACGTTATATTTCTAGCTTTTTTTAATAAATTTGTCCTAATTTGAAGTAAGACTTAAAAAATATATAAAAACGATAATGACAGAAATACAATATAAAACGGATGTAGAAGCAGTAGATGCATTAGCGAGTTCCTACAAAGCACTTTCTTCTGAAATTTCAAAAGTAATTATTGGTCAAGAAGATGTTGTTAAAGCGGTGATCATTTCATTATTTAGTAATGGGCACAGTTTATTAGTTGGCGTTCCTGGTCTTGCAAAAACATTATTAGTGAGTACAATTTCGGAGGTCTTAGATTTGAGTTTCAAAAGAATCCAGTTTACTCCAGATTTGATGCCTTCAGATATTACAGGTTCTGAAATATTAGACGAGAGTCGTCATTTCAAATTTCATGAAGGTCCATTATTTGCTAATATTGTTTTGGCAGATGAGATTAACCGTACACCTCCAAAAACTCAAGCAGCATTATTGGAAGCCATGCAAGAACGATCGGTGACGGTGAATGGTGTTCGACATATTTTGCCTTCTCCATTTTTTGTTTTAGCTACTCAAAATCCAATAGAGCAAGAAGGAACCTATCCTTTGCCAGAGGCCCAGTTAGATAGATTTATGTTTAATATAACTTTAGATTATCCTTCCTATGAAGAAGAAATTGAAGTAGTAAAAGCTACAACAAAACAAACAAAATACGATTTAAAAAATATTGTAACTGGTGAGCAAATTTTATTTTTCCAACAATTAATTCGAAAAATTCCTATTGCTGACAACGTCCTGGAATATGCAGTTACTTTGGCATCCAAAACTCGACCAAATACAAAAATGGCGACTCAAGAAGTAAATGATTATATTTCATGGGGAGCAGGTCCGAGAGCTTCGCAATATTTAGTCTTAGGAGCAAAGTGCCATGCAGCAATAAGTGGAAAGTATTCACCTGATATAGAAGATGTTCAAGCGATTGCGAATTACGTTTTAAGGCATAGGATCGTAAGAAACTATAAAGCAGAAGCAGAAGGAATTACAGAGGAAGATGTGATCAGAGGACTGTTCTAATCTAGATTTCAGTAAAAAAAGGTCTAAAAGTTTTTAATAAACCTTTAGACCTTTTTTTTGCAAAATACGTTTGTATAAATTAGAATTTCTATCTTGCATAATAACCCTGAGTCTTTTTGATTTGAGGTATTTGGAGAAGCCAAATTTATAAAATTAAAAGTGAAAACGTTGAAAGGGAAACAATTAACTGCTTATATAGATCATACCATTCTTAAGGTCGACACTAGGAAAACTGATATTAGGCAGTTGTGTGATGAGGCTGAAGCCAATAAGTTTTATGCAGTTTGTGTGCCTCCATATTTTGTCCATAGCGCCTCTATAATGTTAAAAGATTGTGATGTAAAAGTTGCGACTGTTATTGGGTTTCCATTCGGGTATTCTTCAACTCCCTCCAAAGCTGCGGAAATTCACAAAGCTATTGATGATGGAGCAGATGAATTAGATGTTGTTATTAACATAAGTGCTGTAAAGAGTAAAGATTGGAATTACGTGGAGAATGATATAAAAACAGTTGCGCTTGCCACTCAAATGAAAGGTAAAATAATCAAAGTGATTCTGGAGACTGGGCTTTTAAATAAAAAAGAAATAAAAAAAATTTGTGAAATTTGTGCAAAAGCAGGAGTAAATTACGTCAAGACTTCGACTGGATTTCATGGTGAAGGAGCTAAGCTCAAAGATATAGAATATTTAAGAGCTAACCTCCCGAATGTTATTAAAATAAAAGCGTCAGGGGGAATCAGAAGCGCAAAAAAAGCGATAAAGATGATAAAAGCAGGTGCCACTAGATTAGGAACTTCTGCAAGTATAAAAATTATAAAAGGAATAGAAAAAATGTCATGAAAAGAATTTTAAATTTAATGATTGGGGTGCTGTTTTTTTGTATTGCATCACAGGCGCAAGTTCAGATAAAAGAAGACATCGCTGTGACATCCTTAGTCCAAAGACACTTAGCTCAAAATAGAATGACCACAACTATTTCAGGATGGCGAATTCAATTATTGGCTACTACGGATCGGCGGAAGGTGGAAAATGAAGAATCGAAGATTGTTCAAAGGTATCCTTTAATTCAAGTGAAATGGGAGCATTCTAAGCCATATTATAAATTAAAAGCAGGAGCTTTCGCTAATCGATTAGATGCCACTAGACTTTTAAAGGAATTTAAGAAATATTACCCCAGTGCCCTGTTAACTAAAAGTGAGGTTAGCATTGATGAAGTATTAACGTTGATCAACGTTGGCAATATATCTCCGCAATAATGAGTATTCGCGCTCGTAGAAATAATGGATTCCAAAATGTAGATTTGCAAACCCTAAGTTATTATATAGGGCTAGTGATAATTGGTTGGATGATGATCATTGCGGCCACAGCAAAAGGAAATGATTTTGGAGGATTAAGTAGTGAGGCAACAAAACAAGGATTCTTTATTTTAATCTCTTTTGTCCTTATAGTGGGGATTTCATTTATTGAGTGGAAATTTTGGAGAACATTTTCTTATGTATTTTACGCTCTTTCCATCTTTTCTCTGATCGCAGTTTTAATAATTGGAAAAAAGGTGAGTGGGGCAACTTCCTGGTTTAGTATAGGTGGGTTTAGTCTACAACCCTCAGAGTTTGCTAAGTTTGCTACTTGTTTGGCGATGGCAAGTTTTCTGAGTTCCTACAACGCCAATCTAAAAATTTTTAAATCCCAACTCATAGCATTTGGATTAATTACCATCCCGATTATTTTAATTTTATTGCAACCGGATGCAGGTTCAGCAATAGTTTTTACATCTTTTTTAATCCTCTTTTATCGATTAGGTCTGTCTGAAAATTTTTATATTGTTTTTTTAACGCTTACTACCTTATTTATCATTGCATTAATTTATGATCCATACTATGTAATTCTAGGGTTTATGATGACTGGAACAGGCATCTTTATTTATAATCTTAAAAATGAAAAACGGATCTGGATCATAGGATTTACTTTAATGATTATCGGAACCATCGCAGGATTATATTTCTTCCCATTATTTTACCAAGAAATTTTTGTATTTAATTTTGTAATAATTCCGATATTGTCTTTTGTACTTTGGAGAAATGGGCGAAAAGAAATAGTCAAATTGCTTTTGCCATTAATCATCTTTGGAGGAACATTTGCTTATGGTGCTAATTTTGCATTTAATAATATTCTTAAACCTCACCAACAATCACGAATTAATGTTTGGTTAAGTCCATCCAAGGCACCTTCTGATGCAATTTATAATTTACGTCAATCTAAATTGACAATAGGTTCTGGTGAATTATCTGGAAAAGGATTTTTGCAAGGAACTAGAACTAAGTTAGATTTTGTTCCTGAACAATCAACTGACTTTATTTTCTGCACGGTTGGAGAAGAGCAAGGGTTCGTTGGAGTCTTTGGAATAATTGTACTTTATTTACTTTTTCTATATCGAATAACAGTTATTGCAGAAAGACAACGATCTGATTTTTCTAGGAACTATGCTTACGGAGTTGCAGGAATACTATTTTTTCACTTCTTTATCAATATAGGTATGACAATGGGATTGGTCATGATTATTGGTATTCCACTACCATTTATTAGTTATGGAGGTTCCTCCCTTTTAGCTTTTTCTTTGATGATTGGTGTATTATTAAAGTTAGATAGTAACAGGTATTCTATCTAAAAATAAAAATTTAAGAATGAATATTTGAAATGTTTAATATTTCTTTTTCAAAGCGTGTTGTCAATTTTTCTGATTCGATATTTTTAGCTGGATGATCATATTGAAAAACCCGTCTTTTACACATCATCTTTAGTTTTTTCCCTACTTTTGTAGCCTATGAAATTTGATTTACAACATACAGATCCAAACTCTAGTGCTCGTGCAGGATTAATTGAAACCGCTCATGGGAAAATAGAGACGCCCATATTTATGCCGGTAGGGACTTTGGCAACAGTTAAAGGTGTGCACCAACAAGAATTAAAGGACGAGGTGAAAGCTCAAATTATTTTGGGAAATACTTATCACTTATTTCTGCGTCCAGGAATGGATGTAATGGAAAAGGCAGGAGGACTTCATAAATTTAATGGTTGGGATAGACCAATGTTAACAGATAGTGGAGGTTACCAAGTATATTCTTTGAGTGGCACACGAAAAATAAAGGAAGAAGGTGTCACCTTTCGTTCACATATTGGTGGAGAAAAACATTTTTTTTCACCTGAAAATGTGATGGATATACAGAGGACCATCGGGGCAGATATCATCATGGCATTTGATGAATGTACACCTTATCCTTGTGAATATAATTATGCAAAACGTTCAATGGAAATGACACATCGATGGCTTAAAAGATGTTGTGACCGTTTCGATTCGACTGATCCAAGATATGGATATGAGCAAACGTTGATGCCCATTGTTCAAGGAAGTACGTACAAAGATTTGAGGGTAAAATCAGCAGAAACAATTGCTTCATTTGATCGACCTGCAAATGCTATCGGAGGGCTCGCTGTAGGGGAACCTGCTGATAAATTGTATGCAACTACGGAATTAGTTTGCGGAATTTTACCAAAAGACAAACCTCGATATTTGATGGGAGTCGGTACTCCTGAAAACTTACTGGAATGCATTGCTTTGGGCATCGATATGTTTGATTGTGTAATGCCAACTAGGAATGCCCGACATGGACATCTATTTACGTCCAAAGGAATTTTGAATATGAAAAATGCAAAATGGAAAGATAACTTTAGTCCGATAGATATTGATAGTACAGCTTCGACAAGTCGTTTTCATTCTAAAGCTTATTTGCGGCATTTATTTCAAAGCAAGGAACTTTTAGCTTCACAGATAGCTTCATTGCATAATTTGAGTTTTTATCTATGGTTAGTTGGAGAAGCTAGGAATCATATTATTGCTGGAGACTTTTATGAGTGGAAAAAAGCAATAGTTCCAAATTTAAGGCAAAGGCTTTAATATGTTAAAACCCCAGTTAACGTTAAAAATAAGTTAGGTTAGTAAAAATATTGGAATATTTAAATGTCGAATTAGAGATTAGCTTTGGGCAAGGTTGCTCATTAATCATTCACTACTATTAAATGTATGATAAAAAAACTCGATTGGTATATCATTAAAAAATTCTTATCCACCTTTTTTTTTACGGTGCTTATTATCACAATGATTTCTATCATAATTGATTTTAGTGATAAGGTAGAAGATTTTATCGAAGAGCCAGTTACTCTCAAACAAATTATTATTGATTATTATCTCAATTGGGTATTGTGGATAAACGGTCTTTTGTTCCCTCTGGGAGTTTTGATAGCAGTAGTTTTTTTTACTTCGCGAATGGCATTTAACTCAGAGATCATTTCTATTTTTAATGCTGGAATAAGTTTTAGAAGATTGATGGTTCCTTATCTATTGGCTGGAGGTTTCCTGACGGCAATACACCTAATTGGAAACCATTATGTGATCCCAAGAGCAAATGAAACTCATTATAATTTTCAACACACTTACATATATCATTATAGTCAAAAAGTAAATGATGCTAATATGCATCTATTCGTTGGGCCAAATAAGAAAGTTTATGTAGAAAAATATAATAAGAGAGATACCTCTGCCAAAAATCTTCGTATTGAAAAAATTGAAAATCATCAATTGACATATCTCTTTAAAGCACGTATTGCCAAGTGGATTGGGCCACCTAATAGATGGAAATTTAAGAATTATGAAGTTCGTACTTTTAATGATAAACGAGAGTCTCTTTTAATTGAAGAGGGGACAGAGTTAGATACTACACTCAATTTGAATCATCTGGACTTTATCTATTATAATGAAGATAAAGAAATGATGACAACACCTCATCTATTAGCTTTCATGGCAACTCGAAGACAAAAAGGAAAAGGAAATTTGAAGAAATATGAAACTGAGTTACATAGAAGAACTGCAGAACCATTTACTATTCTTATTTTGACATTAATAGGTTTGGCAGTTGCAGCGAGAAAAGTAAGGGGAGGAATGGGGCTTCATTTGGCGATAGGTGTAGGAATAGGAGCTTTATATATTTTTCTGTCTAAATTTTCAATTACTTTTGCAACTAATGAGACGCTTCCGCCTATGCTAGGAGTTTGGATGCCAAACATTATATTTTCTATAGTGGCAGTTTACCTAGTTTCCAAAGCCCAAAAATAGATATTATCTAACATGTAAAAAAGAATAGAGGTATTGAACATTTAAGTTCAATACCTCTATTCTTTTTTACATGATTTTAATTAATTATTGTAATATACTTGTGAAGTACCAAAAGTTTCAATATTTATTGAAAATAAAGTATTTTTAATAAAGCGAGTAAAAAATCCATAAACAACTATTTGTCAGGCAGTTATGGATTAAATTACTTATCCTTGTTTAAAAATGTCTTTGTGGGGACTCTTTTTTGTTTAATTATAATTTTGATTTTGTTTAACAATGAGTTAAATTTGTTTAGGAAATGGTAATAACCATTTAATTTTTATATTCTAAACAAAATCAATTATGTCAACATTAGAATTTAACGGTCGATACGAAGGGATGTCAAAGTTACTTCATTCTTTTGCCTATAACCTTACTAAAAATACTGAGGATGCAAAGGACTTATATCAAGAGACATCTTTCCGCGCGTTGACTAACAGAGACAAGTTTCGTCCAGGTACCAATTTCAAAGCCTGGCTATTTACGATTATGAAAAATATATTTATCAATAACTATCGTAAAAAGATGCGGGCGAATACCATTATGGATTCGACAGACAATGATTATTATATTAATTCAGGAAGCGTGGTAATATCGAATAAAGCGGAAAGCAATATAATGATGGATGAATTAACTGCAATGATTGATGGAATGGAGGATGGGATTCGAGTTCCGTTCATGATGCATTATGAAGGTTTTAAATATCAGGAAATTGCAGACAAATTAGAACTACCACTTGGTACAGTTAAGAGTAGAATCTTTTTTGCTCGTAAAGAGATGAAGGGATTGATTAATAATCGTTATGACAACGTTGCAATTTTAAGAGAAAAGATTAAGTAAAGTTTAAAATAATATACTAAAATAGAGGCGGCAAATGCAAATTTGCCGCCTTCTTTATTTTTTCGTAATTATGATTTTCAAAACAGCTTATGGATGAATTGTACTAGATGCAGATTTTTTATTCAATTATTCGTATGTGTAAAATTTTAGCATCAAATAAAAAGTATTCACAAATATGGATCAACAATTTTTTACCAAACAACTTTTAAAATGGGCCAAAAATATAAATCGGCCTATGCCTTGGAAAGGTGAAAAAAATCCATACTACATATGGTTGTCAGAAATAATTTTACAACAAACTCGCGTTGAGCAAGGTCTTCCTTATTTCTTAAAGTTCAAAGAAAAGTATCCAACTGTTCATGACTTAGCGAATGCAGAAGAAGATGAAGTAATGAAATTATGGGAAGGTCTTGGTTATTATTCTCGGGCTAGGAATTTACATTTTTCTGCTAAGAATATTTCTAAAAATCTCCATGGGGAGTTTCCTAAAACATTAGATGAAATTTTAAAATTAAAAGGTGTCGGGGTATACACAGCCGCTGCGATTGCCTCCTTTGCTTATGATTTACCGCATGCTGTTGTGGATGGAAATGTATATCGAGTATTGTCGAGATATTTTGGAATTGAGACACCTATTGATTCTACAGAAGGGAAAAAGGAATTTTCAATACTTGCAAATGTATTGTTAAAGAAAAATAAAGCAGCTATTTATAATCAAGCAATTATGGATTTTGGGGCGATTCAGTGTACACCAAAATTAACGAATTGTAAAGATTGTTCATTGAAAAAAAACTGCCAAGCTTTTCAAAAAGGAAAAGTTTCGGGTTTGCCAGTTAAGGCTAAAAAAATAAAAAAGAAAACAAGATATTTTAACTATTTATTATTAAACTCAAACGGAGAAGTTTGGGTGAAAAAAAGAACTCAAAAAGATATTTGGCAAAATCTCTACGAATTTCCATTAATAGAAACCGAGGTACTTTTAAAAAACAACATACTTTCTAAAAATGAAATTTGGAATAATTTGATACAAGATTTTGACTATGAATTAAGACATATTTCTTCACCTTTTAGACAACAATTAACACATAGAACGATCATTGCAACTTTTTTGGAAATTGATTTGCCAGTGAACTTTTCGATTAAAAAAAATGCATATATCAAAGTAGAACGAAAAAACTTAAGTAGATTTGCATTCCCTAAAATTATCGATTTGTATTTAAAAGATAATTCGTTAAATTTATACTCCATGTTTCAAGATTTGAAATAAGAAAACTTGATTTTATAAAATAAAAAAAGCACATCATGATTAATAAAGTAATCCTAGTCGGTAATCTTGGAAAAGATCCTGAAGTTCGACATTTCGAAGGGAACTCTTCTGTAGCTTCCTTTTCTGTAGCTACAAGTGAATCTTATATGGATAAAACTACCAATGAACGAAAAACTCAAACTGAATGGCATAACGTAGTGATGTGGAATGGTTTGGCAGGTGTGGCAGAGAAGTATTTGAAAAGGGGCAGCCAAGTTTATATCGAGGGAAAATTGACTACTCGAAAATGGCAAGATAAAGATGGAAACGATCGATACACAACTGAAATAGTTGCAAGAACAATGAAAATGCTTGGAAGTAGAGAAGGAGGAAATAACAATAATACACCAGCTGTACCATCTGCATCTGATGCGCCAGTTAAGGTTACTGTACAATCAACATCATCTCAGCCTGTAGTAGCGAACACTTCGTTCCCAGCATCTTTGGAAAAAGTTGCTGACGGATCTACTGAAGATTTACCATTCTAAAAAATAAATTAGTTAGATTTTTGGTTGATTTTTTTGGGAAAAAGAATCAACTGAAACTTAAACATAATATTCTTAGGCATAATTTCTTTTCTAAGAATCAAAAATAAAGATATTGGATTCCATAACCGGAACATTCTTCACTTTCTTTTTTAACTCCTCTTTTTTGTTGGCAGATTTTCCTTTCTGGGGAATAAGTGGTGCTGCAATATTTGTTATAATTTTATTACTCGGTTCTGCTTTGGTTTCGGGATCAGAGGTAGCATTTTTTTCCTTATCTCCAAATGATATCGATGACCTAAAACAAGAGAATAGCAAAACGTCTAATCGAATCATCAAACTAAAAGAGATGCCACGAACGCTATTGGCGACTATTTTGATTAGTAATAATTTTATCAATATTGGGATTGTTGTTTTGTCAGATTTTGTTCTAAAAAAAGTAATACCTTCAGAAGTTTTCACTAGCTGGGCGATACAAATAGGAGCTGCTGAGTATTTATCGTTTCTTCCATTTATTGATCCCTCTAATACTGAGATTGCATGGCTTGTAGAAAACTTAATCAAAGTAGTTGGAGTTGTTTTCCTTTTGGTTTTGTTTGGAGAAGTAGCGCCTAAGGTTTATGCTAATTTAAATAATGTGAAATTAGCAAAAATGATGTCAGGATCTTTAAATGTATTAAATAGATTCTTTTCGCCGGGTAGTAAAATTCTGGTAAATTGGACAAATTATATTGAAGGAAAATTAGAGTCAAAAGCACAGAAAGCAAGCTTGATGAGTAAAGAGGATATTGATGAAGCGATTGAGTTAACTGTCCGAAACGATGATAATGCCGAAGAAGAAGTTGATATTTTAAAAAGTATTCTCAAGTTTGGAGATGTTACTGTAAAACAAATTATGCGTTCTCGTGTGGATGTTGTTGCAATTGAATTTCGAACAGCTTTTCGAGAAGTTTTAAAGGTAGCACGGCGAGCAGGGGTTTCTCGGATTCCAATTTTTGATGATGATTTTGACAATATAACTGGAATACTTTACATTAAAGATTTGGTTGGTCACACAGATGAAGGAGATGATTTTGAATGGCAAGCTCTAATCAGAACAGATTTATTATATGTTCCAGAGTCGAAAAAAATTAGTGATTTACTAAAAGAATTTCAACAACAAAAATTACACATGGCGATGGTTGTTGATGAGTATGGAGGAAGTTCAGGAATTGCAACTTTAGAAGATGTTTTAGAGGAAGTAATTGGTGAAATAAAGGATGAATTTGATGATTTATCTGAAATTGATTTTACAAAGAAAAGTGAGTATGTATATATATTTGAGGGAAAAACATTGCTCAATGATATGTGTAGAGTTATGGATTTGGAAACAACTACCTTTGATGAAGCTAAAGGGGATGCTGATACAATTGCAGGATTGATGCTAGAATTATTTGGACAAATTCCTAAAATCAATGCGGAGTCGTCATACAATCAATATCAATTTAAAATCGTTTCAGTTAACAAGCGAAGAGTAAAGCAAGTTCAAATCATCTTGCCTAAGAAGATGTAAACAATAATTTTTAATGAGTAATTTTTTTGAAAAAAAACAACCTAGCGTTTCGCTTTTTTTAGCAATCGTTTTCTTTTTTACTTTTAGTCTCATCTTACAAAGTTGCGAAGATGAGGTAGCTATAACACCTAAGCCAAGAGGGTTCCCTAGAGTAGTTTATCCAGAAAAAACATATCAAGCCTTTGAACAAGGATATTGCGATTTTTCATTTGAGTATCCTAAATATGCCAAGATTGAAAAGTCCAATTCATTCTTTGATCAACGACCAAGTAATGAATGCTGGTTTGATATTTCTATTCCACATTTTAATGCAAAAATTCATTTTACTTATTCACCAATCGATAATGAAGAAACTGGTGAAAAGTTAAAAGCAGATGCATTCGAATTAGCACACAAGCATAATATTAAAGCAAAGTACATTGAAGAAATAAGCATTGATACTAAAAATGGAGCTAAAGGAATAGCTTTTAATCTTGAAGGAGAGGTGGCTTCTCCTTTTCAATTTTTTGTGTCAGATGAGGAAAAACATTTTGTAAGAGGTTCGCTTTATTTTAATACCGAAGTTGCACCTGATTCACTTGCACCTATCTTTTCATTTGTCAAAAAGGATATTGAGCATATGATTAATACTTTGAAATGGAAGGGTAAATAGAATTGTCTTTACAATTTCGCACCCAGATTTTGTAACCTAATTTTTTACAAAAAGCAAAATTTAAGTTTTTATGAGAAATCTAATAAAGCTTTTATTTTTTAATAATTTTTACAGATTAATTTAGATTATGATTTCTTTTCTAGCTCTATTTGTAAACTATGTTTATTATAATGAAGCTGATAATATGGAAAGACATGGAGTTAGATCTAATTTTGTTATTTTAGGGAAACCATGTTTTAGTAAGTCTGGAGTGTAATATTTATTAGGTTTAAAAATAAAGATTATAGTATTGGTAATTATTCATCAAAAAAATGTTATGATCTTAGAATAGGGTCGAAAATAGAATTAGTATATCATGAATCTAGAAATTATTTTTATGTTCCAGGAACTATGACATATTATTGTAGAATGTTGTATTTATCCATTTTTGCCTTTATGTTATCTTTGATTCCTTGGGAGTTATTATATAATAAATGATAAGAACCTTATTTTGATATCATTATAGTATTTCTATAGCAAATTAAAAGGCGCAATTGAAAATGAATTCAATTGCGCTTTTTTTATTTTTAATCAAAATGAATTACTCACCACTTCTATGATCAAAAACCTCAATCTCTTTGGTTTTCACAATAAGATCAGTAAACTTACCTTTGAATCGAGTTGCCTTAACAATGTGATTATCAATCCAATGGTAATTTCCACCACGAGGTTTTTCCATTAATAATCCATGATATTTAAAGTCATGCTTCTTCAACCAAACTTCAGTCACCTCTCGGTGTTCTTCCGTTCTTGAGGTGAAAAAAGTAATAATATGACCTTCATCATACCATTTGTTTAAAATTTGCAAAGCATCAGGATAAGGTAAACAAGTGCCCATTCTCTCAGGCTCCTCATTGGGGACGTCATCGCAAACAGTACCGTCAATGTCGATTAAATAATTTTTTACACCATCTGCTAAAATTGGGCTGATAGGTTCACCCTTTTCATTAAAGGTTTCATTTAATTCGTATTTATTTTCGCTCATAATTTCTAAATAGGTTAATATTTTACAATAGATTATATGAATGGCAAAATTGTGCCAATAGTGTAGCGTGCTTGGTTAAAAAGTTGATTTTTGATTTTATGTGTAGTTTAAAATCTTTGGTTAGGTAAGAAGTACAAAAGTATTGAAAACTTTACTCAAAAGTAATAAAATCTTCAGGGTTTATTGGTTTTCCTTTGTGCCACAACTCAAAATGCAGGTGAGGTCCATCGGATAGAGTTCCTGTATTGCCAATAATGGCTACTGCTTCTCCAGCTTTTACAGAGTTGCCAATTTCTTTCAATAATGCTGAATTATGTTTGTAAAATGAGATTAGATTATTAGAATGCTGGATCGAAATAGTATTTCCAGTTTCTAATGTCCAATCCGATGATATTACAAATCCATCTAATGTTGCTTTTACAGGGGTATTCTTTGGTGCTAAAATATCTGTTCCGTAATGTTTTTTGTCAGGCATAAATTGTTCACTAACTACTCCTGTTATTGGAGGAATAAAGTATAACTGCTCTAGTGGCATTTCGTTGGAAGAGGCGCTAATAGACCCCAATTTTTGTTTTTGTTGAGATTGAACTTCTTCTTCTACTTCTTGTCGAAGTATTTCATCTTCTTCAATTATGGTAACAGTTTGAAGAGAATCAACTTCAACGATTTCTTCACTTTTCACATCCTCTTCCGTTTCATCATCACCAGTAATCATTCTCCTAAAACTGTCAGTATAAGTTTTTTGAGCTTTTAGTTTTTCTTCAAGCGCTATATTTTTTTGGTAGATTTCTCTTAATTCTCCAGAACTAGCATCTCCATAGCCTGGCACCAACCTTTTAATTGGAGTGAAAAATATTATGGAAAAAACCAAGAAAGCCACTAATACAGTTGCGGCAGAAATAGCAATATATAAATTAAGCAGTGAAAGCTTGTAAGACCCAATTTCTTCAAACGATTCGTCATTCATCACCACCAAACGGTAGGTGTTTTGAAGCTTCTCCTTAAAATTGTCCCATCCTTTTTTATCGTTATTTTCGGTACCCATTGTACACTATTTTGTTAAAATTAAAATAAATTTGTATTTCGGTGGTTTTAATTGGTAAGCGGTATCAAAAACGTTGTTTTTCGTAACAAATACAAGGAATTCGAGTATTTGTTTAGACAGATTGTTTAGTATAAAAAACGCTTAAATATTTCTGACAACAAATTTCTTCAAAATATTTCTTTTTTCGAAAACGAAATTAAACATTTTTTTGCTTTGAAAAGATTCAATACACTTTTATCCTTTTGGGTTTTTATTTTTTTTATTTCTTCTTGTGCTACTCAAAAAAGCAAAGATGATCCATCTAAAGTTGGTAAATTCTACCATGACGTAACCTCCAAGTTTAATGGATATTTTAATGCTAATGAGTTACTTGAAGCGAGTATAGAAAGCTTGAGTGAGCAGCACCAAGATAATTATAATAAAATCTTGAGTGTATATAAGTATTCAGCTGCCGATAATGCAACTGTGGTTGCAGGTGATTTGGATAATGCTATCAAAAAAGTTTCAATTGTAGCAAGTTTACATCCTGCTAGTCATTGGAAGGATGATTGCTACCTTCTAATGGGGCAAGCTCAATTTGTAAAAAAAGATTATGAATCTGCAGAGGAAACTTTGGAGTTTATGGTTGATGAATATGATCCGAAAAATGCAGGCAAAAAAAGAAAGAAAGGAAAGAAAAAGAAAAAATCTCAAAAGGAAAGAAAAAAGGAGGCTAAGGAAAAGAAAAAGGTAAGAGAGAAAACTCAAAAGGAAAAAAAGAAAGAGCAAGAGAAGAGGCGAAAAGAAAAAGAAGATGCTCGTAAAAAAAGAATAAAAGCTAGTAAAAAGAAAGCAAAACAAAATAAGAAAAATAGAAAAAAGGGAAAAAAGTCTTCATCTAAAAAGAAGACTGAAAAGAAAGAACCATTAATCAAGGTGGTAGAAGTAAAAACTGAAGTTAAAGAGGAAAAAAAAGAGGAGAAAAAAGAAAAGGACGAATCTGGGAATTATTTTTTAAAACATAAACCAGCATTTCAAGAAGGGGTATTATGGTTGGCTAGGACTTATATCGAAAGAGATAAATTTGATCAAGCATCTCGATTGATTGATCGATTAAAAAGTGATCCTAAAACATTTAGTGAAATAAAAAGAGATTTAGCTCCTGTGGAAGCTGATTTTTATTTGAAACAAAAAAAATATGCACAAGCAATTGTACCCTTAGAGCGTGCAATTAGTTTGACAAAAAATAAAGCTGATAAAGCAAGATATGCATACATTGTAGGTCAGCTTCATCAGAAACTTGGTCAAGGTGAATCTGCTTACGCATATTTTGGGAAAGCAAAGAAATATAGTCGAGATTATGAGATGCGATTTAGTTCTCAACTTAATATGGAAACAAATGCATGGTTGAACGGAAAAGCTACAGCCGTTGAAACGATTACTCAGCTAAATAAAATGTTGAAGAACGATAAGAACGAAGAGTATCAAGATCAAATTCATTATGCTTTGGCTGTTATTTATTTGAAAACAGATCAGAATAAAGAAGCAATCGCAAATCTTCAATTATCGCTAAATAAAAGTGAGACTAATCCTGCACAGAAAGCCGAGTCATATTTACTTTTGGCTCAGTTGTTTTTTCAAGATGAGAATTATGTTTCTTCCAAAAATTACTATGATAGTACATTGTTAGTGATGGCGAAAACGGATGATAGATATATCGGTGCTAAAAAGTACGCAGCTAGTTTGACAGAAATAGCTTCAAATATCCAAATTATTGAATTACAAGATAGTTTACTTCGAATTAGTACACTGTCAGATGAGGAAAAACGAAGGATTGCTGCAAAGCTTAAAAAAGAAGAACAAGCTTTGGCTGCCCAAAATAAGGTTTCAAGTTCGAATAGTAAGCTAGGAGGAAATCGGCCAAGTTTAAGACCTAGTAGCGGTGGTAGAAGAGGGAATCAATTTCAAGAACCAAGTACTTGGGTTTTTTACGACGATAAAAAAATAAAAAAAGGGATTAGGTCTTTTGAAAAAAGATGGGGTAATCGAAAAATGGAAGATGATTGGAGGAGGTCAAATAGAAGAGGTGCTAATCAGGCAGATGACGATATTATTGAGGATGTGGTAGAAGAAGGAAGTGATTTGACAGATGATGAAATCGCCAGAATTTTAAATGATGTTCCTAAAACACCTGAAGAAGTTATTAAAGTAAAAGGTGAAATTAAAGATGCATTATACGAATTAGGAACTTTATACCGAGATCGATTAGAGAATAATGATAAGGCAGTTGAAACTCTAGGCAAACTTGAAAAGCGTTTTCCTGGTAACAATCATGAATTAAATGCATGGTATTACCAATATCTATCCTACACGGATTTGACTCAGCCATCGACTGCAAAAATCTATAAAAATAAAATTACTACAAAATATTCTGAGTCAACTTACGCTAAAGTTTTAAATGGAGATGCTGTTGCTTTTGAAAATGAAGAACAGAAATTGAAAAATTATTATAAAGATACTTATTCTGATTTTGTCAATTTGGACTACAAAAAGGCGTACGACAAAGTAGGACGAGTAAAAGAAATTTTTGGAGAAAAAAACCCTTTGCAACCAAAGTTCGCCTTACTATCTTCTATGTGTATTGGGAATTTGAAAGGAAGGGGAGAATATGTGAAAGCATTGAAAGAGGTAGTTGGAAGATTCCCAGGTACACCAGAACAATCTAGAGCAAAAGAAATCTTACGACTTTTAGGTGAATTAAAGGAAGATCTAACCATTCCTAGAGAGGGAAATGCTAGTGGGAAATTCAAGCTGCAAGACAAGAAAGTACATTATATGATTGTAGTACTCAAAGGAGGAAAAATTGAATTAGGCGATGCAAAAATAAAAGTGTCGAACTACAATAGAGAATATCATAAATCTGATAAACTTCGAATTTCTAATATTTATTTGGGAGCAGATACGAATACTCCAATTTTAGTTATTCGTCGATTTAGAAATAAAGAAAAGTCGATAACTTACTATAAAGGAATCATGGCAAACAAAAAGAAATTTTTAGGAGACAATAATAATTATGAAGTATTTGCCGTAACCCAACACAATTATAGAGAAATTCTTAAATCGAAATCAATAGGAACTTACAGAGAGTTTTTTAATCAAAATTATAAGTAAGTTTTTTAGGTCCAATCATTAAAAAGGGGTGTTGACGATTAAAGCGTTAACACCCCTTTTATTTTGGATATTATGGAAAATATTGAGAAAAATAAACAGATAGGAACTTTTTTAAATAGTTGTGTGTATGGAGTTCTAGTAATCATTTTTAGTGAAATTAAAGATTAGAAAACATATTTAACTCTGCAATTTATTCATCAACTGTTTTCAACTTAAAAATTTACCTAATTTCAATAAGTGGTACTAGCTAGATTAGTCTGGAATTATTTGGTGTATAATTTTAATTGTTAAATATTACATGGTTTGAAAGTAGTTTGAAATATTAATATCATGCATATCACAACTAATTTATTAATAACTAGGACAAAAAAATTACGATTTTTTTTAGGTTATAAGTTAACGAAGGAAGCGGAAATAGATTTACTCAAAGAAATTAGAAAAAATCCTTTTTTCAAAGAATTACTTAATACAGAACAACCTTTTAAAGATTAGGTGTACCTAATCCCTCTAAACAATAGGTCAAAGTTTTTTCTATCGTCTCCAAGGGAAAAAAATGCATTATTTTAATATTGCTTTTGATTTTGCATGTCCTATTTGGGTACTCTGCAGATAAAGTTTATTTTTACATAAAACTTAGAGATGACAAGTTTATCTTTAATAAAAAAAACAGAAATGTATAACTCACAAAGTACCTTCTTTTATTAGCTACGCTAAATAACTTTATGCAAGTTCTAACTTGCACTTACCTTTTATTTTTGATTAAAAATCTGTTTTAAAACATGTTTTGATTTTCTCAAAAAGAAATCAATAAAAACTAAACTATAAGAAATGTTAGATAAATTAACAGCTATTTACGAGAAGTATGTTTATATCGAGGAGCAATTGGGAGACCCGTCTGTCGTATCGGATATGGATAGATTTACCAAGTTGAATAAGGAGTACAAAAGCCTCCAGGATATTGTAGATGTATATAAAAAGTATAAATCAGTCCTAGAAAATATAAGATCAGCAAAGGAGATGTTAGCGGATGAGGAAATGAAAGACATGGCTCAAGAAGAATTAGAGGAATTAATTCCTAATCAGGAAGAACTAGAGGAAAGAATAAAGATTCTATTGATCCCAAAAGACCCTGAAGATGAGAAAGATGTAATTTTTGAAATTAGATCAGGGGCAGGAGGAGATGAAGCAAGTTTGTTTGCTGGAGATTTGTATAAAATGTACTCACGCTATTTTTCTCTTCAGGGATGGAAAGTAGAGCCAATAACTATTAACGAGGGATCAGTTGGAGGTTATAATAAAATTGTATTAGAAATAAATGGAACGGATGTTTATGGAAAATTAAAATTTGAATCTGGTGCCCATCGAGTACAACGAGTGCCAAAAACAGAATCGCAAGGAAGGGTTCATACATCAGCTGCAACAGTTGTGGTTATGCCAAAATTTGAAATGGAGGATATAGATATCAATAAGGCTGATTTACGAAGAGATACTTTTCGAGCGAGTGGGGCAGGAGGTCAGCATGTAAATAAAACAGAATCAGGTGTTCGATTTACGCATATTCCGACAGGGATTGTTGCTGAAAGTACAGATGGTCGATCGCAGCATAAAAATCAAGATATCGCCTTAAATCGACTTTATGCAAAAATCCATGAAACCCAAAAGAATCAACATGATTCTAAAGTTGCTGCAGAACGAAGATCGTTAGTAGGTTCAGGTGATCGATCTGATAAAGTAAGAACTTACAATTTTCCTCAAAATCGAGTTACAGATCATAGGATTGGTTTATCATTAAATAAGTTGGATAAAGTGATTGGAGGTGATGTAGAGGGAATTATAGAAGCGTTGCAGATGGCAGAAAATGCAGAAAAAATGAAAGCTGAAACAGATAAGTAATCGTATGAAAAAAGGGTATCAACCATTTGGTTGATACCCTTTTTTTTATTTCAATTTTTGGAAATTATCTTCGTTTCAATAATTGAGTAGCTCTTTTTGAACCTAATTTCTCTGCTTCTTTCCAGTCTTTTAAAAATCCATTTTTTCCTGCTTTTTCTCTAGCTATACCTCGGTAAATATATTTTTCTGCTTCAGAAATTCTATCTTTTCCTTCTTCAATATTTAAAACTTGGTCAAAAGCGTGGAAAGCAGTTTCGTAATCTCCTGTTTCTAACAAAGCTTTTCCGTAGTCAAACCAAACAGCCCTTTTATAAGGGATATTTGGATTCCCTGGTTTAAATTGTCTTGCACAGAAAAATTTTAAATCGGGAATTGCACCTGTGTAATCTTTTATTGCAAAATGGCATTGAGCTTTATATCTCCTGGATTGCCAATATATTGGTTGAAGAGGAATAGAAGTTTTGACTGCTAAATCAAAATCATTAATTGCATTCTCCCAGTTTTTATTTAGCTTTTCTACATTACCTCTCCCAAAATATGGTTCTGGATTACTTGGAGAAAAATCAATACTTTTTGTAAAATCATAGATAGCATCCTCATAATTTTTCAATTTAAAATTAATAAACCCTCTGCGTTCATATGCTTGTGCATGACGATCGTATTTTTCAATGGCTTTATTTAACGACTTAATTGCTTCATCTTCTTTCCCCTTTTTTTCCAATAATTCTCGTCCTTTCAAATATGCTTGAACTGCAGATCTATCACTTTTGGGTTCAATGATGCCATGGTGCAGAATTTTCCCATTTTCTGTCATCCAAGCAGTCATATTACCAGCTACAGCAAATTGAGCGACATACTCAAGCATGCTGATTGTGTTTTTCCAACTTTTCTTAGTGCCCTGAGTAATAAATCGAGGCACGGTAAGAGAGGCGGATGCTTCATCAAAAATTTCTTCTTCTTCAAGTAGGATGTCAAACTTGTAATAACTTTCTACTCGGTGTTGGTACATTTTCAATACCTTTTCGTAACTTCTTGCGCTTCCAAATTCTAAGCGCCCTGTCCAAATTGTTTTGTAAGTCATCTTGCTGTTTGTTTGAGGAATTAACAAAAAAATGGTTTTAAAATAGATGAAATGTTGCTAACTAGATGTAGCAAATTTCAAACTGGTGTAGTTCCTCAAGAATTGTTAGTTCAATTTGTGTAAGAGTCAGATATTATCGTTTCTTAAAACTAACTTTTGTGTGAAGGCATAAAGCCTGTTCTACACGCAGTTTACTCATGTATGTGTCAAAAATTAAATTTTCTCAAAAATTGTATGAATATTTTGCCCCGATGAAAGGGAAAATGTTGATGGGAAAATAACATAAAACTTATGTCCTTAAGCAATTCCAAAGTTATGCTAAAATTTTGGTTTTTTCAATTAATATTTGCATGTTTGCAAGCTTTTTTGGAAAAATATAGTTGTGTTTTTATTTTATACAAATAAAAATACATAATTAACTGATAGTTAATAGGAAATAAATAGAATAAAAATTACATTTTTATAAAAAAAATGTAATTTTTATTCTAGACTAGGCCCAAACTTTACATCCTTCAGTGCAATTTTTACAAATATTTATCTGGTCTCGGCCCTTCAATAAAGTGTTCCTAAAAGTGTTGTATTCATCACTTTGCCAAATTTTTTGGAATGTGGCATCTTTTAAGTCCCCTAATCTATGTTCAGCATCCTTGTCAAAACAACAAGGTACTACCAATCCATCCCAAGTAATTACACAGCTGTGCCAAAGTTTCCAGCAATGATTTAGTAGTTCGTTTTTAATGACATATTTTCCATTGTCTTGTTTTTTATACCGAGCGTATTTTTCTATGGTAGGTATAAGTGAATTTCCATTTTCATAATCATAAACTTGTGCAGTCTTTAGTTTAACTTCATCTACACCAATTTCTTTTGCTAGACGATAGATATCAGGAATTTGATGTTCATTTGGTTTGACAACTAAAAATTGAAAAATTATATGAGGTGTTTTTGATTTTAGTTTCTTTTTCCATTGAATAATATTTTTTGCACCTTTTAAAACATTTTCAAGTTTTCCTTCTTTTCGATAATTTTCATACACTTCTTGTGTTGTCCCATCAACTGAAATAATCAAACGATCTAAACCTGATTCGATGGTCTTTTTTGCATTGGAATCATTTAAAAAATGTCCGTTAGTTGATGTTATTGTGTAAATCCCTCGAGTACTTGCATATTTAACCATATCCAAAAATTTTGGATTGATATAAGGCTCACCTTGAAAATAAAAAATCAGGTACATTAATTCACGATGGAGTTCGTCGATTGTTTTTCTAAAAAAATCCTCTTTCAAATTTCCTGTTGGACGTGAAAATGCCCTAAGCCCGCTCGGGCACTCAGGGCAACGCAAATTACATGCAGTGGTAGGTTCCATAGAAATAGTAAAAGGTAAGCCCCATTGAATTGCCTTACCCGTCCAACGTGTCAAATAGAAGGAAGTCATAACTTTGATGATATTCCAAATGCGGCGAGGACGAACTTTTGAAATAAAATTGAGGGAATCATTCCAATAAATAGTCATCTAGTGTTTAATTTTTTTAAAATCAAAGGTAATAGAAAAAATAACTTTCGATAAATCCTAGTGTACTATTCGAATTTGAAATAGTATCAATTATTTGTTCTGGGTAAATAATATTATTTGTTACAGAAAAAAGACCTGACATTACAACTATCTTTGAATTTAAATAATACCTATTACTTTAAGCCTTAATATCCAGTAGTTTACAAATTTTGTTTTTATGTAATGTTATAAAATTAAATTTTAGAGCTAAAAAGGCGTGTCACATTAACTCTCATCATATAATTGTTTTTTCAAAATTGTAGATTGTGCCGCATCGTTATTTACCATATATTTATTTTATCAAACACTAATAAACATGAGAATACTTACATTTTTTATTTTTTTCTCTTCCTTGATTTTACCTCCCTCCCAAAATATAAAAACTGTTTCACAATCTTTTTCTGTTCATAATCTAACTACATCATTGATTACTCAATTGGATGGAGATGTTGAATTTATACAATGGAATAAAGATGAATTGTTGGTAGAGACATCAATAATCGATGAATCCGAAAATCCATCAAATTATATACTGAACTATTTTATCAATAAAAAAAATTTGGAATTAAATTGTTCTTTGATTGGTGATGCTAGAACCTTGCTTTTGACTTCAAAAAAAGTTAACAATACAATTTTTTCAAAGGGAAGAAAACTTCAAACTCAAAAAGTATTCAAGATTTATATTCCATATAGATTGCAATTTGCCATACAGTAAACTTTGATAATTACATTTGTAAAAAGATAAACTTCTGACCTAGAGAGGAGCTGTTCATAAATTTATGGATTAGTTCCTTTCTTACATTTAGGCCAAATTGAATTGTAAAAAAAAATATAATGTAAAAGAATTGTTACAATCTGTTTTTTACGGGACTTTTTATAAATTAATTTTTACTCCAAGTCGTTCCGTCATTTCCATCTTTGACCTTAATTTCTAGTTCTTTAAGTGAGTCTCTAATCTTATCAGAAGTTCCCCAGTCTTTATTCTCACGAGCATCTTGTCGTAACTCTATGATGAGTTGCATTAATCCGTCTGCAATACCGTTTACGTCAGTATTGCCAATTTCTTCATTTATTAGACCAAAAATATCACTGATAAAAGTCTGGAAAGTTGATTTTAATCGATTTAAAGTATCATTAGTAAGATCATTGTAAGAAAGGTGTCCTGCACTTAAACTATTGACTTTGCTTACTAGTTCAAATAATCGAGCCATTGCCATTGGAGTATTGAAATCATCACTCATTTGTATAAAAGCTTTGTCCATTAGATCATTGATTTCAGCATCCAATTCTGAAGTAGCTCCATTGGAAGGTTCCATACTTTGTAATAATGTATTGGCTTCCATTAGTCGACGATATCCCTTTTCAGCATCCTGTAATCCTTTATCTGTAATGTCTAAAGTACTACCATAATGTGCTTGAAGCATAAAAAATTTAACCACCATTGGGCTATAAGCTTGGGTGATATGGGGACTATCGCCAGAGAAAAGTTGTTGAGGGGTAATAGTGTTTCCATCACTCTTTGACATCTTTCTACCATTCATTTCTAGCATATTGGTATGTATCCAATAATTCGAAGGTTGGCAGCCGCATGCACCATGATTTTGTGCAATTTCATTTTCATGATGAGGAAATTTCAAATCATTTCCACCTCCGTGAATGTCAAAAGTTTTTCCTAAATATTTAGTACTCATTGCAGAACATTCCAAATGCCATCCTGGAAATCCTACTGACCAGGGAGAATTCCACCTTAGAATATGCTCGTCAGATGCTTTCATCCAAATTGCAAAATCAGATGGATGTTTTTTCTCACTTTGGTTTTTTAAACCATCACGAGTTTCAATAAGTAAATCTTCTATTTTTCGACCTGATAATTTCCCATAAACCTTTTGCTCTTCAGCAAACTTAATCGTATCAAAATAGATAGAACCATTTGCTTCATAGGCCAAACCATTATCAATGATTTGTTGTACCATATCTATTTGTTCGATGATGTGAGCTGTTGCTCTTGGCTCTATGTTTGGAGGCAAAGTGTTGAAAATTTTCATCATGTCATGAAATCCAACTGTATATTTTTGAGCAACTTCCATTGGTTCTAATTTTGCCAACTTTGCACCTTTAGACATTTTATCTTCCCCTTCGTCAGTTAAATGTCCAACATCTGTAATATTTCGAACATAGCGAACCTGGAACCCCAAATGCATTAAATATCTATAGATTACATCAAAGCTCACAAATGTTCGACAATTGCCAATGTGAACATCGCTATATACTGTAGGTCCACAAACATACATACCGATAAAACCATCAGTAATAGGTTGGAAAAGTTCTTTTTGTCTGGTTAGACTGTTTTGAATGTATAACTCATTTTTCATGTGTCAAAATTAAATATTTCGTTTTTTAAATGTCATGTATTATTATTTCTTAATGTTTTCAAAAAGAAACTTACAGATAACTGGAAAATGATCAGAGTAGTTCTCTTTTAAAATTTTATGACTTTGCACTTTTATTTTTTCATGTGTTAAAATATAATCAATTCGAAGTGCAGGAATACTTCCCGCATAAGTAGTGCCAAAACCAACCCCTTTTGTTTTAAAGGAATCGTTCAAATTTTCACTTAAAAGATTATAAGTGTATGATTGCGGTGTATCGTTAAAATCGCCGCAAACAATTACAGGATGAGGGCATTCAGCAATATGATTTTTAACTTTTTGAGCTTGCTCTGCTCGAAGATTTGCATAGTATTTGAATTTTCGCATCATGCCTTTGATGTCTTTGAGTGTTTCTTTTTTTGTCAAATCTCCTTCATGTCTGACTTTGTCGGCAATATCTGAAACTTGATTGGATTGAAAATGGATACTGTACACTCGAACTTTTTTTTCATTGACAATTAAATCTGCCCAAGAGCATGAATTAGTAAGTGTTCCAAAATTTATTCCACCAGAATTTACTATTGGATATTTGGAGAAAATAAAAGTACCACTTGGATTGTAAGAGTGAACAAAGGGAAAATTGAATCTTTCTTTAAAAAACTTAGAATTGAATTTTGAAGTCTCTTGGGTACAGAGAATTTGTAGTTCCTCTCCTTTTTTTAAAAAATCAATAAAATCATTTTCTTGCAATATCCTTGTTTCTGAGCCTTTTTTTCCAATTCTAACTTTTACCAAGTTTTTGACATTATAGGTTCCGATTGTAATTAATTTTTCGGCCTTTATTTGTTCAAAAAAGTTCAAACCAACGAAACTTGTGACGTGTCCCCATCCAGAAATGATGCAAATTAAAGAGAGAAATAAGTATTTTTTTTTTCTGACACCCCAAAAACTAACCATGATGATATTGCCCAGCAATAGCCATGGATAGATCAGTCCAAAAAATGAAAATTGCCAGAACTGACGTGGATTGATAAATGGAGAGAGGTAAGCAAAGAACATTGCGAAAATGACTAACACATTAACCCACAGCATAAATTTTTCTAATTTGCCCACAATGTTAGTTTTTGGAAAAAATAGGTTTGTAAAAAACTATGTTAATCTTAAATTTTATTCTATTATCGTTAAACCTGTTTGGTTTACTTTTTACTTGCGTTGAATAAGAATTCTTTTTCTTCCTCAGTCAAACTTTCATAGCTTGATTTTTTAATTTTCTCCAAAATTGCATCTACTCGTTCTTGGTGCAGTATATTATTATCTGATTTTGCATTGCCTCGCCTTCTGGAAAAGCCACCTGAAGAGGACTGAGATTTTGAAATAGGTTTACTTTTTGGGTTTCTATATTCTACGCGAAGTTTATTTTTTCTACCAGTAAAAAAACCAAAAAAGTTTTGGAAAAAAGTATAAAAAGCATTAATAATATTATTGACTGGGCCGGACATATCGAAACCTCCTGATCTCAGTTGATAAATATAAAACCATCCAAAGAATGCTCCTCCAAGATGTGCAAATGCCCCTCCAGTATTGCTTATGTTAGCAATGGCAATCAGGTTTAGAAAAATTAAAACTGAGACAACATATTTTAATTTGACGTCACCAAGAAATAATAACCTCATAATATAGTCAGGAGCAATAACTGCTGATGAAAGCACGATGCCATAGACAGCACCAGAGGCTCCAAGTGCAAACCCTGTACTTCCGTAAAGTAAAACATCACTTAGGTAAAATGCAAAACCTCCTGCGAGACCACTCAAAAGATAGAGAGGTAAAATATGATGATCACCAATGAAACCTCCAACAATTTTTCCAAACCAGTACAAAAACAACATGTTCCATGCAATATGCCAAAATCCTTCATGTAGAAACATACTTGTGATTGGAACCCAAGGATGAGTTAAAACAAACCATCCATCGGAGGACATGCAAAATAAGTGAAGAAAGTCTTGGAATCCATTGTCATATGGAGAAACTCCCGGGTAAGTAATTGCAAAACCTAGCTTAACTAAATTGATTACCACAAACACCACTACATTAATTATAATCAACCGAGTGATCATATTTCCTGAGCTAAACTCTTTTTTTAAATCGTCCCAAATGGAGGTAATCATAATTTAAATTTTAAAATTTTATGTTCTTCAATTTTTCTGCTTTGGAAAGCATTATTTTTTGAAGAAAATATCCTAACTCCCACAAATCTAAGCACTTGGTGAATATTTAACAAATGAATATTCAATAGCTGCTTCATAAAATATATTTTGTTAAACAAGTATTTAGCAAATGAGTTGCATTTTGCTATCAAACAAATTAGAGCCTTGAACCAAATTTATTCCAGTATTGAATCAAAATAAAACCGAATAATGCGCCTCCAAGGTGAGCAAAATGGGCAATGCCTGTACCATTAGAAAACAGCCCTAATCCTAAATCAATAGCAATTAAACCAATAGCCATTTGTTTAGCTGTCAATGTAATGGGTGGGAAAAGCAAAGAAACTTTTTGTCTAGGAAAGTAATAAGCAAACCCGATAATTAAACCCATAATTGCTCCAGATGCCCCCCACATTATGCTTGGGTCATTTTGAATAAAGTTGATAAAGACATTGAGGATAAGAGAACCAAACCCTGCGAAAAAATAATAAAATAAAAACTTTTTTGGACCCCAAAGTGCTTCAAGGGGTGGTCCAAAAAAATAAAGCCCTACCATATTAAATAGTAAATGTGTAGAAATTGGACTGTAACCATCATGGGCAAACATGTGAGTGATAATTTGAAAAGGTTCAAATCCACTTCCGTATCTTCCTTCTATTCCAGGATAGTGAAATGCTAACCAATTTTTTAATTCAGGAAAAAACAAAACGAATATTAAATGAATCGCTACATTTAATATTATCAAATTTTTGACGACATCTGTTAATCGCATCATATATTTTACAAAACTTTTTTTAAAAAATGAAGTGAAAGGTAATCATTTTTGGGAAATACGAGCAAGGTATTTCGACGATGAAAAGAATCTAGAGGACTAGGAATCAAGTATTTTATTTTTAGTTCTTCAATCTCCAGAATTGACTATTTTTTCTTATTTACAATTTTTATAAAACTCATCCATTTGCAAATGAAAATCAATCAATGTCTGTTCGGAAACAAATGGCGAGGACTTAATGTTTTCATAAAAATTAAAAATATTTTTAAGTATTTGAGAGGATACTTCGGATTTAGTTACCAATTTTGCCATGAATTCACCATTCGTTTTTGTTGTATTTAGATTATATCGATCGCGGATGTAGGCGTAGAATAATTTCATTTTTTGCTGACATAATTTTTTATGGTCATTTTGTAAAAAGTATAACCTACCAATTGTTGAAATAAACTTAAATGACGTATTTTCATTTCTTTCTAAAACAGGGATGATTCGTTGTTTTCTTTTTGCTCCAAAAAATAGATACAAGAATCCCATTCCGACCATTAAGTACCAAGCCCAAGCCAAACTTGGCTGTGATAAAATATATTTTAAAGATTCCTCTGATGCAATTGTTCGATTACTCCCACCACCTCGTTTTTGATTATAAGCTCGCCCAAACCCTTCATCTACTCGACTGTATTCATCCCAGTAAATATCACCTTCGTTTAAATGTGAAAAAACTTTGTTGGCGTATGCTATACCTTTTTTGGGAAGCATATTTAGGTTGGTAAAATTAACAGGAGTGGTGTGTAAATATAATGCACCACCATTCGTTCCATATATTTTTTTGGCAAAATTAACTTGATTATTAATCGTACCTAATTGAATCATACTATGTTGTTCTTCACAAAAATATGCGCTATCGATATAATTCCAACCGTATATTGCTGGTTTGTTCTCATCTAAAAAATTGAAGGAGAATCCATTTTTATTTTGCAATTGAGGATGAAGAAAATTAAAATTGACTGTCGAGTCTGTAAGTATGTCATAATCGTTCCAAGACATATAATTACATTTATTTTTGTACAACCTTTTCATCAAATTAAAAGGTATAGTCTTGCTCGAAATAAATGCTGTATTACCTTTTAATACATAATTTAATAAAGTTTCAATATCCGAAGAGTCCAAAAACATACTTTCTCCGATGAAAATATAATTACTTTTGACATCTCCAGAACTTGGCAATTCTTCAAAAAGGCCTTCTTTGATTTCTGTAAAATTATTGTTTTGGAAGTAATCGCTAAGTACTTCATGAATGACAAAACTACCATAAGGTTCCTTGCTTTCCGCCTCGTAATTTTCTGACCAATCAAAATTATTTCCACCACTTCCTAAAAAAATGAAAAACAATAATAAAAGCGCTGCAGCAGCCCCTAATATATAAAATGGTTTATTATCTACCATGATCCGCTAGGTTATTGAGTTTTCTAACTTTACTTTTTTTCTTTGCTAGCTGTATTTCTTTTAACATTTTTTGAAATTTAGGTTGAACACTTGACTTGAAATCCATTCCACTTAATTCTTGTTTTCCGTACCATACTTTTTCGAATATTACAGTTGCGGATCTAAAATTTGAATGCCAATCTGTTGTACTCAATTCTTGAGTATAATTTCGATTCGTTTTATCTTTTTCCCATTTTATCCAGTTTTTTAAAGATAACTCTTTGATGATCGTTAAATAATACAATCGAATGGCCATTGGGTAATTTTCTTTATCCAAAGCTTCTCTGATAAACTTATTTAAGTCAGACTCGTGAATTCTCTCTTCGATGTTAGCCAAGGTAATAGGGGTAGTACTTTGCGAATTAAATTTTTTATTGCTCGGTGCCAATGCCCAGCCTTCTGCTCCAACCACATTGGCAATAATAAAAGCCAATATGATTACCACCATGGTGATAAATAAAAACTTGAAAAACCAGGTCCAGAAATCACTAACTTCGGATGCTGCTGCTTCATTATCCTCTGTAGCACCTGAGTAATCTCCATCATCTACAGCCTCATTACCATCATTTTTTTTCTTCTTTTTGTTGGTTTTGTGGTTGCTATAGTCAAGTCCTGATTTAGCATTTGACCAAGTTGACTCACTTATTTTTTTTTCAATAAGTTCACTTTGTAAATAATCTTCTCTTGGAAAACCTTGAAAAGAAAAAGCCAAATTGGAGTAACAGAATAACATTAGCATTATCCAAATGAATTTTGTCAAGAGACTATTTTTTGTTTTAAAAAAAAAATTAAACATTTAAATATTTTTTAGCATGATCTTCATGTATAACTTGTTTATTCGTCAAATATCCATTGTTTTCTATTCCCTAATCATTCCTTGAATCACTCTAGCGTTACCAATATTTTTAATTCGGTTTTTCAAATTAGGAGCTTCTTTGATTTCTAAAAGAGTATGATATAACAACCCAACTCCACTAATCAATAATGGATAAATTAAATACAATACTGCTGTCGAAATAAATGTCAAAGAAATCACCGCAAATTGATCCATTATTTCCTGCGTTAACACTAAATTCAAACTAACTAATTTGATATAAATCCAAATTAGTGAAGTATCTGTAATCATGAAAAATGAGATTCCAATAGTCAAAGTCAATATGTAAGTTCCAAGTAGTTTATCTGAGGAACCATTCAATAAATAAAATGTCCGACTGAGTCCTGTAAAAAGTCCAATACTTTCTTTACACATTATATACATCCACAAAATTAAAACTGGATATCCAATTGGAACGATCAATACCACCGTAAACCAATCATTAGTTATTAAAAATAAATTCATAACAAGTATGACTGTCGCTATTTTTGCAAAATTTAAAATATGATGCATTGTGTTTTTTGTTGGCCTCTCTTCTTTAATTTCTTGTTCTTTTTCAAATGTTTTGATCAAATATGTAAAACTCAAAAATGTCAAACAGGAAAAAATAAATGTATTTAGAACCACTAAAAACGGAACGGCCTCATTGACGAAAAAACTGTGAATTACTCCAATGTAGGCTATAAACTTTACGATAAGGTATTCAAATATGGAAACAAACTCATTTCCCTGTGAAATATTTATTTGAGGAAATGAAAATAAATCTGTTGGAGAATCAGGCGTGAAACTGAAAACCATGCCAGTATAAAAAAATGCACTCACCAAAGCTAATCCACCAATAACTAGAATATTTTTTTTATAAAAAACAAAGACATCAGAGAATATTTCTCCTGAGGATTTGATACGAGTAAAGTCAATTAATTGATTACTGTCCGAAGGTAATCGATCTTCTTTTGGCAGGATCAATAATCCTTCCTTCCCTCTTTTCCTAGGTAACCACCAGAAGTATGAAATGACAAAAGCCAAACAAACAAAAATAAATAAGCCGCGAATGAGATCAGGAGTTTCAGTTTGTCGAGTCAGGAACCCTTCTAGGAACCCGGCAATGATAAAAATAGGAATAATGCCCATCATAATTTTTACTCCACGACGAGCGGAAATTTGGAAAGCTTGCACACGAGTAAGTGTACCAGGAAAAACTAAACCTTTTCCCATAGTAAGTCCTGCTGCTGCTGCAATGACAATGGCAGAGATTTCCAAAGTGCCATGAATCCAAATAGTCAAAAACGATTCAAGAAAAACACCTTGTTCGAAGAAGAAATATTGAAAAGCACCTACCATAATGGCATTTTTAACCAAATAAAATAAAGTGCCAAGTGAGAAAAATACACCTAATGCAAATGTCTGAAATGCGACCCATAAATTATTGACCGTAATCCCAACTGACATACCCAATTCACCCCGTTGTTTATAAACTGCCATGGGATCACCAGATTCAATATTTTCAATTGTCATATCAACGTAATCATCTCCTAATACCATTCTTGGGAATTCTGCATCCATAGCGCAGGACAAAATTCCAATACCAAAAGCTAGCATGAAAACCCAAAATGCTAATGAAAACTCACGTCGGGATTCCCAAACGACATAAGGTAATTCATGTTTCCAAAAATAGGAAAACCGACCTAGTTGTGTTTTTCTATTTTTATAAATTGAATAAAAGATTTGTTGGGCTATATTGTTTAAATAGACTCTAACTGAACGGTTAGGGTAAAATGTACGAGAGTATGAGAGGTCGTCTGTAATTTGAATGAAAAGGTCACTCATTTTGTCAGGATCAACATTCTCATTGTTTAGATCTTGCTCAATTTCTTTCCACTTTTCTTTATTTTGTTTTATGAAACTTGTTTCACGCATAGCTTTTTATGATATAAGATTTTAAAACAATAAGGTTAAGACAGACGTGTTTTGAGTGTAAAAAAATCTTTATTGTCATTTAAACCTAAAAATATTAACAAAAATCCACATTTTTGTAGTTCGTTACAAAAATTAAGGATTGTCAAAATGATAATACAGACAAACTTATATAAAACTATAATTTAGTTTATGAAAACGATCGATATTCGGACTACACAAAATGTTACGATTGAGTATGAGCTCGCTACTTTAAAGGAACGTATATTGGCATTTTTTATTGATTTTGTAACTGTATATGTAACGTTTTCAATCTTATATTTTACGTTGACCATTGGTTTTCGAGATATCTTTTTAAACCTAGAAAGCTATGCCCTAAGAGCAGTTGTATTATTTAGTTTTTTCGTTTTTTATCAGTTGTTTTCTGAAATCATCGCAGATGGACAATCATGGGGGAAGAAGGCAGTAGGCATAAAAGTAGTTCGGTTGGATGGACAAGAACCAGGATTAAGCGAGTATTTATTACGATCAGTTTTTTATATAATTGATATTTTATTTTCATTTGGAGTAGTGGCAAATTTATTAATTAGTTCCTCCTCTAAAAGTCAACGACTTGGTGATTTGACGGCTAACACAGCTGTTATACGAGTTCGGTTTAATTTAAGATTTCGATTGGAAGATATTTTAAAAATCAATTCAATAGAAGATTATGAGCCTCAATTTCCAGATGTTCGCAGATTGCGTGAGGAAGATATGTTGTTAATAAAGTCAATTATTACCCGTGCACGATTATATAGGAATAACGCTCATCAGGAAGTGGTTAATGATTTAGTTACAAGGTTGAAAAATGAATTAGATTTAGAAAAAGTACCTCCAAATAAAATTGAATTTTTGAAAATACTAATCCGAGATTACATTGTTTTAACTAGATAATTGCAGTTTGTGTAGTTTTTAAATCATAAGTCTAAATTCGACTTGTCTGATTAATAAAAGTTGCACAAATATTTATTATTACAAATTATTTACAAAAGAAGATAAAGAATAAATGGGAAGAAAGTTTAAAAAGAAATTAATTGAAAATCTTACAATTGTAGACATTGCCGACCGCGGTAAATATGTTGCAAAAAATGAGGAAGGGCAAGTCGTTTTTGTTGAAGATGTTGCACCTGGAGATGTAGTCGATGTATTAGTCTACAAAAAAAGGAAAGGCTACCTTTTAGGCTCGGTTAAAGAAATAAAGAAATATTCAGAGGATCGTGTTGAACCCTTTTGCGAGCACTTTGGAACTTGCGGAGGTTGTAAGTTTCAGCATATTCCTTATGCCAAACAGTTGGAGTTTAAGCAGAAAATTGTTGATAATGCCTTACGCAGAATTGGTAAAGTTGAGATTGAAGAATTTCGAGATATTCTACCTTGCGAGGAGACTGCTTTTTATCGAAACAAATTGGAGTTTTCTTTTTCTAATAAAAGATGGTTGACTTATGAAGAATTGAATAGCGATATTTCAAATGTCGAAGATGTTTTAGGTTTTCACAGAGCAGGAGCATTTGATAAAATTTTAAATATCAATAAATGTCACTTGCAGCCAGAACCATCAAATACATTAAGGAATTCATTCAAAGAAATTGCCCTAGAGCAAGGCCTTACTTTTTATGATGTTCGAAAAAATATAGGTTTTCTGCGCAACATGATTGTGCGAACTTCGACTACGGGGGAAGTAATGTTAGTGCTAAGTGTAGGTGAAGATGACCAAGAGAAAATTGACAATCTTTTGAATGCAGTTTTAGAAAAAAATCCATTCTTGACTTGTGTTTATTTCACCGTAAATAAAAAAGTAAATGACTCTTGGTTTGATTTAGAGATGACTCATTTTTTTGGTAAGAAAACAATAGAAGAATTTTTAGGGAATGTGAAATTCGAAATTGGGCCTAAATCATTCTTTCAAACAAATACAAAGCAAGCTATTCGACTTTTTGATGTTGTAAAGGAATTTGCGGAACTTTCAGGAAAGGAAAATCTCTACGATTTGTATACAGGACTAGGAAGTATCGGATTGTACCTTGCCGAAAATTGTAAACAAGTCGTTGGGATCGAGGAAATAAATGCAGCTATTGAAGATGCGAAAGCAAATAGTGATCGAAATAATATCAATAATTCAGTTTTTTATGCTGGTGATGTAAAAGATATTTTAACTAATAGTTTTTCTGAAAAACATGGAAAGCCTGACGTCGTTATCACTGATCCGCCTCGTGCAGGAATGCATCCAAAAGTAGTTGAAATGTTGCTCCAATTAGAGGCGCCAAGGATTGTTTATGTGAGTTGTAAACCATCTACACAAGCACGAGATTTAAACTTATTACAAGAAAAATATAATATTAAAAAAGTGCAAGCAGTCGATATGTTCCCTCAAACACCTCATATTGAAACAGTTGCATTATTGGAGTTAAGAAAATAATTTTTTAATTGAAAACCGAAGTAAAAATTTCGGATAATGTTATGGAAAAAGAAAGAAATTACGAAAAGTTAGAGAATATAATTTCCCCTTATAAAGCTGTTTTGGGTAAAGCGGTTGATACCGTTTTGGTACAGGAAATTTCTAAATATCCAATCTTTGTGCTTCACAAAGAACCTCTAGAATTAGGTATTTCTTTGAAAAATGAAATCAATACACCTAATGAATGGTTAGTCAATTTATCAACCTTGGAAGAATTCTCAACCAAGCAAGTCATCGAAGCAAGCAGAGTTAATCGATTCACTAAAATATATAAGAACCCTTCTGAATTTTTGTGCCTTTTCGTATTGGATGAGTTTGGAGCAAATTTTGTATTCTTACCTCGTGCATAAGAGATTTTAGATTTTAATACTGACTTTTTTTTGGATTGATATTAAAAGAGGTGAATATTCATAAATTCTTTTAGTATCAAAACTTCAAATCTTAATCATTGGTGAAAATAAAATCATTTTTTAATCCTCAATAAAATTTAATATTTTGGATAATAATTTTTCAACAATTGGAACAAATAGTTTAAGAGGTTCAATAGTACAAGGTGCCACAACAATTCAGCAAATGAGAAACTACGAACCATATAATAAAATTTTGTTGATCGAAGATAATCCGGGAGATGCTCGTCTTGTGGAAATATTATTGAGTGAATCAGACTTACTCAATTGTAAAATTACGAATAAAGTAAACCTAGCAGATGGGATGGCTGCGCTTGAAGAGGCTGATGATTTTGCAGCTATATTATTAGATTTAACCCTTCCAGATAGTCGAGGTTTCGAAACCCTAGAAACACTTCTCGGCAAATATCCAGATAATAATGTAATTGTTTTGACTGGTCTACAAGATAAAAGTTTAGGAATCAATTCTGTAAAAGCTGGTGCTCAAGATTTCTTAATAAAGGGTGCTTTTGATTCAGATCAATTATCAAAATCACTCAGGTATTCTATTGAACGTAATTTGGTTTTAAAAAGGCTCGAAGAGACTCAACGAATTGCTAATATTGGAAATTGGGAATATAATCCAACAACTGAGGAGATTTTAGCGTCAGACCAAATCTATAGGATTTTTGGTTTGAAACCTCGAAAAGCAGGGTTGAATTACGTAGACATTTTAAGAGAAAATCATCCTTTTCGAGAATTCAATGATATTCATCAAGAAGCTTTAGCAAATCAAGATAGAAGTATTAGGAAAGATATTCGAATTCCAAAAATGGAAGGAGGTTACCGGGATGTTTTTATTCAATGCAAAGCAAGTGTAAGTGCTGAAAGTAAAGTGATTCTGACTGGAATCATGCAAGATATTACTGAACGAAAAAAATCGGAAGATGAACTTTTAAAAAGCCAAGAAAAATATCAAGACTTTTTTAATAAATCAAAAGATCCCATTTATATCTGTTCAATGGGTGGAAAGTGCGAAGCATTCAATAAAGCTTTAGAAGAACTTTTGGGTTATTCAAAAGAAGAAATTTCAGATCTTAACATACATGATTTAATCAGATCTGAGAATGGGATGGATAATTTTTTCGATCATCTAAAACGGGATAAAGAAGTTCAAGATTTTGAGGTGGAGATTCAAAGAAAGGATGGAGAAAAAAAATATTGTCTGATTACTGCAACCATGCTAGATTCTGAGACAGAAGAAAGTTACAATGGAGTAATTCGAGATATTACAGAAAAAAAACAAGCAGAGGCACTTCGAAAAGCAAGAGATTTAGCTCGCACTTCTGCCAAAATGAAAGAAAAGTTCATTGCTAGTATCAGCCATGAAATGAGGACTCCAATGAATGCGATATTGGGAATGAGTAATTTAGTCATCCAAACAGAACTCGATCCGGAACAATTTAATTACATCAATTCAATCAATCAATCATCAGAATTGCTTCTAGGTATTGTAAATGATATTTTGGAAATATCGACACTAGAAAATGGTAAAATAAAGTTTGAAAATAAAGATTTTGATCTCAAGGAAGTGCTGAGGAACTTGGTCAATGTTATGCAATATAAGGTAGACGAAAAGAACCTTAAACTAATTGTAGATGTCGAAGAAAATGTTCCACAATTTATCAAAGGGGATAAATTAAGGTTAAATCAGGTACTTTATAACTTGGTGGGAAATGCTGTCAAATTTACTGATAAGGGATCTATTCACATCAGAGTGTTGAATTTATACAATGTTGATGATAATGTTTTTTTAAAATTTGAAGTGGAAGATACAGGAATAGGAATTCCAAAAGATAAAGTTGAAGCAGTTTTCGAAACGTTTACGCGTATAAGAACAAAAGATCGAATCTATGAGGGAACGGGATTAGGGCTTTCTATTGCAAAAAACCTAATTGAGCAACAAGGAGGAAAAATTTCAGCGAAAAGTATAGAAAATGTAGGATCAACTTTCTTTTTTGACCTAGTCTTTAACATAGGCAGTAGAAAAGAAGCTGATACACCAACTCCAGAATTGGATGATACAATCCATCTTGATCGACCAGTTAGGTTATTGCTAGTTGAGGATAATAAGTTAAATCAAATGGTGGCTAAAAAAACTTTACAGAAAAAATGGCCAGATATTGACATAACTATTGCTGATAACGGTCAGCTTGGAGTTGATGCAATCAAATCGAAAAAGTATGATATTGTTTTGATGGATATCCAAATGCCTATTATGGATGGTTACGAGGCTACTCAATATATAAGGGCTAATATGCCACCAGAAATTGCAAATATGCCTATTTTAGCCATGACTGCCCATGCAAATATTTCAAAAGATGATTCCTACAAAGAATTCGGAATGGATGATTTTGTATTAAAACCATTTAAAACTGAGCAACTTTTTGGGAAAATTGCACAGTATGTTAATTATGGGAATGGGCGAGGATAATTATTTTAAATAAATATTAAAACAATTTTAAAAAAGTAAAACGTTTTTGGTAATTCTTCGTAAAAAATGAACATGAATTTTTATTAAAATAAAAATATACCAAGATGGAAGTAAAAGTATATAATTTTATCAACCTAGATTATCTCGATATGATGTCTGATGGAGATTTAGAAATGAAAAAGGTCATGCTTGATATGCTTTTCGATGAGCTACCTACAGAAATTGCAAAAATGCGAGAATTAGTGAATTCTGGAAGATGGAAGGAATTATCTTCAGTTGCTCATAAAATGAAATCAACCCTTTCATTTATTGGTTGTGATACAATGACTGCAGCTAATATAGATATTGAAACGAGTTGTAAATATGGAGAAGGTAATTTTTCTATAATTTCTACAAATATGGAAATCTTGGAAAGTAACCTAGGAAATGTAATCTCTGAATTAAAAATTGAACACTCTAAACTTTAATTTTGAACATAGTAAACAGGATTAAGAGTTGAAAAAATGCTCGTACCAGCTTTTGGTGCGAGCATTTTTTTGGTCACAAAATACTCTTCTTTCGAATAAAATAAATGCCTATCTTTGCGGCCTTAAATCAAGATATTATATAATAAAAATAGTTGATGGTTTAATTAAAACTTAAATTATCATTCCAAATTAAAGATGAAAGTATCACTTAACTGGCTTAAAGAATATACAAAAGTAGATTTACCTGCAGAAAAGATTTCTGAAATCTTAACAGATATCGGTTTGGAGGTGGAAGGGGTTGAAGAAATTGAAAGTATCAAAGGCGGACTCGAAGGTATTGTTATTGGAGAAATCAAAGAATGTTGTAAACATTCTGGAGCAGATAAATTATCATTAACAAAAGTTAGCATTGGTGGTGAAGAAGATTTACAAATCGTTTGCGGGGCTCCAAATGTTGGAGTTGGACAAAAAGTTTTAGTTGCAACTATTGGAACTACACTATACGATAAAGAAGGTGGTTCTTTTAAGATTAAAAAGGGAAAGATTCGAGGTGAAGTTTCTGAGGGAATGCTCTGTGCAGAAGATGAGCTAGGTTTGGGAGATAGTCATGATGGAATTCTTTTACTACCAAAGGAAGTAGTAGTCGGGGATTTGGCAAAAGACTACTTTGAAATCGAGAATGACGTAGTTTACGAAATTGGTTTGACTCCAAATCGTTCAGATGCGACATGTCAAACTGGATCTGCTAAAGATTTGGCAGCAGCTCTCAAGATAAATTATGACGGAGACGGAGTTGTAAATATGCCTTCAGTTGAAGACTTCAAAGTTGATAATCATTCTTTTCCAATTGATGTAGTAGTAGAAGATTCTGAAGCTTGTCCTAGGTATTCAGGAGTAACCATAAAAGGGGTAGCTATTCAAGAATCACCAGATTGGATAAAAAAACGATTGAATGCTATTGGCGTAAGACCAATTAATAATATCGTTGATATCACTAACTTTGTTTTACATGAATTAGGTCAACCGTTACATGCGTTCGATGCTGATAAAATTGAAGGTAGGAAAGTAATAGTTAAAAAATTACCAGAGGGAACGCCATTTCTATGTTTGGATGAGGTTGAACGAAAATTAAATTCAGAGGATTTGATGATTTGCGATGGTATTGAAAAAGGAATGTGCATTGCAGGAGTTTTCGGAGGATTGAATTCTGGAGTGACTGATGCGACCACGAATATATTTTTGGAGGCAGCTCATTTTCATGCTAAAATGACTAGACGAACAAGTACTCGACATTTGTTATTTACTGATGCTGCTAAGGTTTTTGAGAAAGGGAGTGATCCTAATGTAACGTTATATGCATTGAAAAGAGCGGCATTGTTAATCCAAGAATATGGAGGTGGTGAGATAGCGTCTGAAATAATAGATATTTATCCAAAAGCAATTGATAAGAAAGAAATAAACATTACATTTAATAATGTTAACAGATTGATAGGAGTAGAAATTTCTCCAAAAGAAATTCGGGATATTTTTGAAGCGATGGAAATTGAAGTGGTGACGGAAACTGCTCAGGGCATGTGTGTAGCTATTCCTACTAACAAAGCAGATGTACTTCGAGAAGTTGATGTAATAGAAGAGATTCTTAGGATCTATGGTTTTAATAAGGTTCCTATTTCTAACCAAATCAGAAGTGCTGTTACGCTTAGAACGGGAGTTGATAAGGGTAAGGTTCAAAACATTACTAGTGCATTTTTGACCGGAAATGGATTCAATGAGATGATGGCTTTATCATTGACACAGTCTAAATATTACCAGACGATGATTCCTGTTCCTGAAAATGAACTGGTATTTGTAAATAATACTTCCAATATTCATCTAGATGTAATGCGAGCGAGTATTTTGATTGGAGGATTGGAGGCAATTTTACACAATCAAAACCGGCAAAATGGAAATGTCAAATTATTTGAATTTGGCAATACGTACAAAAAATTGGAGGAAGGAGAATTCCCTTATCAAGAGAATGCACATTTAAGTATTTTGATGACTGGTCAACGTTTTGAAGAAAGTTGGTTGAATCAAGATAAAGCGAAGGTTTCGTTTTTCTCATTGAAAGCTTATGTAAATAATTTACTAAAAAGATTAGGGATTCAGAAATTCCAGCAGACTGCCATTAAAGATGATGTATTTAATTTTGGATTAAAATATCATAAAGGAGCACAAGATTTAGTTAAATTTGGGAAGGTGCAAACTAAGATTCTAAGAGAAATGGGAATTAAACAAGATGTATTTTTTGCTGATATTAATTGGGCATCAATTCTCAAATCTTTACGTAAACATAAGATCAATTATACAGAAATAACAAAATTTCCATCTATTCGTAGAGATTTAGCACTAGTTATAGAAAAATCTGTTAATTTTGACCAGATTTCCGCAATTGCTCAAAAAGCTGGAAAGAAATTATTAAAAGATATTAATTTATTTGATGTTTACGAAAATGAAGACTTGTTAGGAGCAAATAAAAAGTCTTATTCTGTTAGTTTTATATTCGAAGATCTTACTAAGACTCTCAAAGATAAGGAGATTGAAAAGATAATGAATCAATTGATTCAAACTTATGAAAATAAAATTGGTGCAGTTATTAGAAGATAGGAATTAACGTATATCCAAATTTATCGTATACGTGAACTTAACATTATGAACGATTTATCAGAAAAAGTGGACACTATTGAAATTAAAGTCAGACAATTGGCTTTAAGAATCGACCGCGTTCAAAAAGAAAGAGATAAATATTTAGAGGAAAATAACAAACTCCGTACGGAGTTAACAAATTACAATAATAAAACCAAAGATTTGGAAAACAAGCTAGAGAGAACGACTCTAGCTTTAGAGGAGAAAAAAGAGAATGACCCCGAGCATTCTAAGAAATTGAGGAAAGAACTCGAACAATACATCAAAGATATTGATAAATGTATTGATCGACTAAAAAACAGTTAAAGTGATGGAAGGACAAGACACCTTAAATATAACAGTTCTAATTGCGGGTCGTCCCTACCCTTTGAGAATAAAGGCAGGAGACGAACATACAATTCGTAAAATTGTTAAGGATGTCAATGAAAAAATCAACAAATTTCAGTTGACTTATATCAAAAAAGACAAACAAGATTGTCTAGCAATGACCCTCCTGACTTATGCAGTTGACTTTCATAAAGCGCAGACGGATAAAGAAATGACTCCTGGTGCCGACCTTTCTGATAAGATCCATCAATTAGATGGATTGCTCGATTCTTTTTTGGGATAAATTCCCCCATTCTTCTTATGTTTTAGTTCATGATTAGTATTTTTTTATGGAAATTATTACTTCTTAATTTTTTTAAAATCATATGCACGTTTATCCAAATCTATTTTTTAATATTTCAAATTAAATTAAAACAACATGGGACTAGAAACCATAATTGGAATAGTCGGAGCATTAGTAGTTGGAGCCATTGTAGGATTTTTTGCAAAAAAATCTTCAGACAAACCCAAGATAGAAGCTGCTGATAGACAAGCTGATGAAATAATAACCACCGCTAGGTTGAAAGCCAAAGACATCCAAGCTGATGCTGAAAAGAAAAATGAAAGCATTAAGCGAAAGAAAATTGGTGAAGCAAAAGACAAGTTTTCTCGATTGAAATCCGACTTTGAAAGTTACAAGGGTGACCAAAAGGTTGAAATGAAAGAGAGAGAGATGGAGATTAAGAGTTTAGAAAATGGCTTAAAACAAAAGCAAGATAAACTCAAAAGTCAGCAACAGTCTTTAGATAGCAAAAAAGCTGATTTTGAGGGAAAAGAAGCTGAGTTAAAAACGATTCGAGAAAATTTAGATAAGCAATTGAAAATTGTTTCTAAGAAAAAAGAGGATCTAGAAAATGCCAATCAAAAGCATATTGAAGCATTGGAGAAGGTGGCTAATTTAAGTGAGGCTGACGCAAAGGAAGAATTACTCCAAGCAGTAAAATCAAAAGCTGAGATGGATGCGATGCAAATTGTAAAAGATACTATTTCGCAAGCAAAAGTTGATGCCAACAAAGAAGCTAAGAAAATCGTCATCCAATCTATTCAAAGAATGTGTGCGGAATACACGATTGAGAATACCGTTTCAGTTTTCAACTTAGAGTCAGATGACTTGAAAGGTCAAATTATTGGTCGAGAAGGTCGAAATATTCGAGCGTTGGAAGCAGCAACAGGAGCAGAGATTGTTGTGGATGATACACCTGAAGCTATTATCATTTCTGGTTTTGATGCAATTCGAAGAGAGGTTTGTCGATTGTCATTAAAACGATTGGTGGCAGATGGGAGAATTCATCCAGCTCGAATTGAAGAGGTGGTTGCTAAAACTCGAAAAGAACTCGATGAACAAATTGTCGAAATTGGGCAACGGACAGTTATGGAATTAGATATCCATGGTTTGAATGCTTATTTAGTGAAAATGGTTGGTCGAATGCGGTTTAGATCATCTTATGGTCAGAACTTATTGAAGCACTCTATTGAGACAGCATATTTATGTGCAAGTATGGCAGCTGAGCTTGGATTGAATCCCAAACAAGTTAAAATGGCTAAACGCGCAGGCTTACTTCACGATATTGGAAAAGTTTCGGAAGAGGATTCTGAATTGCCACATGCACCGCTTGGGATGAAGATTTGTGAAAAACATGGAGAAAATGCTGTGATTTGCAATGCAGTAGGAGCTCACCATGATGAAATCGAAATGAATAATATTATTTCTCCAATTGTTCAGGCATGTGATGCTATTTCAGGAGCACGACCAGGAGCACGACGAGAGATTTTGGAGAGTTACTTGAAACGAATTGGCGAATTAGAGGATTTAGCATTGGCTCATGATAACGTTCAAAAGGCATATGCGATGCAAGCTGGTCGAGAACTTCGAGTTATTGTCGAAAGTGAGAAAGTAACGGATCAATATGCAGAAGATTTATCGTTTATGATTTCCCAGAAGATCCAAGATGAGATGCAATATCCAGGACAAGTGAAAGTAACGGTAATTCGAGAAACAAGAGCAGTAAATTTTGCTAGATAGGAGGTCTGCGGAATTTTTAAATATAAAAAATGACTAATGCGAAATAATTCGTGTTGGTCATTTTTAGTTTAAGACGTTGAAAAACTAGGAATATGAGGAAAAGGCTTTTCAAAAAGAAAAAAAAAAGAAAAATAAGTGTAAAAAAGAGTTTTTAAGCTTTTAAAAACTAGAAGGAATAACTACCTTTGCACCGATTTTAATCAAAGCACAAAATTTTATTTGGCACTTTTGAGGATCAAATTTTTGTAAAGAGAAAAAATATATTTCAGATTCACTTTTTTGAACAGATCGATATGAAATTATCTAGGATATTTTTTGCGTTAGTTTTCGGACTTCTTTTAGCGTTTACTAATACTGCCAACGCAGGAGGTGGTAATGAAGGAGAAGGAGTTGATGTAGAGGGAATTGCATTTCATCACATTGCAGATGCAAATGTCTATAATTGGAATCCTTGGATTACAATGCCTTTACCTTGTTTTTTGTATAACAAAGATACAGGTAAATGGTCAACTTTTCTTTCTAGTAAATTTCATTTTGTAGGACATCATGGAGATGGAAGCGAGATTGTAAAAGGGTATGTTTTGAATGCAGGAAGTGTAATGAAAATTAAGAACCCAACTCCTGAGATGATGGAAGGGCATATGTCAATTGCAGGTGACCACGGCCATGATTCTCATGATGGACATGCACATCACCTATTTAGTACTGAACTTAAAACAGTTGATGGAAAAGAAAAAGAAGTTTCTTATTTCGAGAAGGATGGACAAAAATTTTATTTAGAAGATAAAACTGCGTGGGATTTTGGGGTGTTTGGTGGAGAGTTTACTTCTTTTTATGATTTTTCCATTACTAAAAATGTATTCAGTATGTTTTTAGTTTGCCTTTTTATGATACTTGTATTTCTTAGAATTACTAAAATGTACAAAACGAATGAAGGCAAAGCTCCTAGTGGGGTCCAAGGGTTCTTTGAACCAATGATTGTTTTTATCCAAGATGAGGTAGCTAAACCTTTTTTGGGTAAAAAGTGGAAACAATTTTTACCATTCTTGTTGACAATTTTCTTTTTCATATTAGGTTTAAATCTATTTGGTCAAGTTCCGTTTTTGGGCGGATCAAATGTATCAGGAAGTCTTTCTGTAACCTTAGTGCTTGCGGTTGCGGCATTTCTTGTAGTCAATATTAGTGGGAATGCACATTACTGGGGGCACATCGTTTGGATGCCAGGAGTTCCTGCATGGTTGAAAATTGCAATTTTGACACCTGTTGAGATTATCGGTGTATTTATTAAACCAATTACTTTGATGTTGCGTTTGTTTGCTAATATCACGGCAGGTCACATGGTAATGATCATTTTTGTTAGTTTGATCTTTATAGCAAGAGATGCAGCAGGTGATGGGATTGCGTGGTTAACATCAGTTGGTTCAATAGCATTGACAATGTTTATGATGGCAATTGAGTTATTGGTTGCATTTATTCAAGCATTTGTATTTACGATTTTGACTGCCGCATATTTGAATGCATCAACTGAGGAATCACATGATCACGATCATAGCGATTCTCATGAACATGCAGCTGCACATTAAATTAGAATTTTAACTTTTTTTATAACCATATAAATATATTCAATTATGGGTTCATTAGCTGGAATTGGAATGGGTTTAGCGGTTATCGGTGCTGGTATCGGTATTGGTAACATCGGAGCTAAAGCTATGGAAGCAATCGCTCGTCAGCCGGAGGCTGTAGGTGACATCCGTGCAAACATGATTTTGACTGCCGCTTTGGTGGAGGGTGCTGCTTTGATTGCAATCGTAATGGCTTTCTTGGTAGGATAATATCTACTGAAAAGCAAAAAGTAAGAGCTGAATTCCGTCACGGTTGGTGGCGGAATTCATGTTCAAAAATAATGGTTACTTTAATTTAAAAATAAAATTTAGAAATGTTTTTACTAGCTAAATTTACTCCAATATTACCTTATCCAGGATTGATTCTTTGGACTATAGTTATTTTCGGTTTGTTTTGGATTATCATGAGAAACTTTGCATTTAAACCTATCGTGGATGCATTGGAAAGAAGAGATACGAGCATCCAGAAAGCAATGGAAGATTCGAAAGCTGCAAGAGCACAGATGGATAGTTTTAGAGAAGAAAGTGCCAAGTTTCTAGGTAAAGCTCGTGGAGAGCAGTCTGCGATCATGAAAGAAGCAAGAACTGCAAAAGATGAAATAATTAATGATGCAAAAGTTCAAGCAAGACTTGAAGCTAATAAGATTGTAGGAAGTGCTCGAGCTGAGATTGATGCTGAAAAAGCCTCTGCTTTGTCAGAACTAAAAAAGAACTCTGGTGTTTTTGCGTTAGAAATAGCTGAAAAGGTTATTCAGAAACAACTAATAGGGAAAGATGATAACGAGTCTTTTGCTGATGGGTTGATTAATGATATAAAATTAAACTAAGGAATTATGTTTTTATCTATAAGTGATTTATTGCTAAGTCCTGATTATGGCTTGTTCATTTGGACAACAGTTATTTTCTTGGTTTTTTGGTTTTTAGTAGTTAGGGCTGCAAAGAAACCAATGAGTGACATGTTAAGCCAAAGAAATTTCGAGATTCAAGAAGCTTTGGATGAAGCGGAAAAGGCTCGAATCGACATGGCTAATTTGAAAGCAGACAATGAAAAAATGATTACAGCTGCTAAAGCAGAACAAGCGCAAATCATTGCTGATGCTAAAGCTACTAAAGATCAAATCGTAGAAGAAGCAAAAGTAAAAGCAAAAGAAGAGGCAGAGAGAATTATGGCAAACGCTAAATTAGAAATTGAAAACCAGAAGAAAGTAGCTATTTCTGAGGTGAAAAATCAATCTAGTTTAATTGCTTTAGCTATCGCAGAAAGAGTAATTAAAAAACAACTCACAGGCAACGAAGATCAAGAAACGTTGGCTAATGAATTGATCGATAATATTAAATTAAGTTAATCAGTTGTTTTTTTAATCAACTTAATAACCAATATAAAATGTCAGTAGCAAAATTAGCTGGACGATATGCAAAATCTTTAATTGACCTAGCTCAAGAGCAAGGGAAATTGGAAACTATTTTGGGCGACATTCAAGCGTTCAAAGCAGCCAACGAGAATAGAGATATGTATATGATGCTTAAAAGTCCTATCATCAACCCTACTAAAAAACGCAGTATTATTGAAGCGATTTTTGAAGAAAGTTTCGATGAGATGACTATGGCTTTTACCAATATTGTTTTGACCAAAGGTCGTGAAGAATATCTTCCAGAAATCTGTGAAGAATTCATCAACCAATATAAAGGTCTTAAGAATATCATTAGTGCAACAGTTGTTTCAGCAACTCCTTTGAAAGAAGAAACTTTGAGTAAAATCAAAGATAAAATTCATTCTGAAATGACACAAGGAGGTACAGTTGAAATTGAAACAAGAATAGATGCTTCATTGTTAGGTGGATTCGTGATCGAGATTGGAGATAGCTTATATGATGCAAGTGTCGTTACTCGATTAAACAAACTTCGTAAGGAGTTTACCGGAAGTGTAATTTAAGAAGCCTTGAAGATTTTCAATAAGCTTCATTCTAATAAACAATTTTTTTAATCATAAAATCTAAAGATTATGGTAGGTGTTAAACCTGACGAAATATCCGCAATCTTAAAACAGCAATTATCTGGTTTTCAAACTGCGGCAGAACTCGAAGAAGTAGGTACTGTTCTAGAAGTAGGTGACGGTATTGCTCGTGTTTACGGACTTACTCAAGCGCAAGCGGGGGAGTTGGTAGAATTCGAAACCGGAGTTCAAGCTATCGTATTGAACCTTGAGGAAGATAACGTAGGGGTTGTATTGTTAGGAGATGGTGACGGTATCCGAGAAGGTTCTAAAGTACGTCGTACTAGTCGTATCGCATCTCTTGAAGTAGGAGAAGGTATGGTAGGACGTGTTGTAAATCCACTTGGACAACCTATTGATGGTAAAGGTCCAATCGAAGGAAAGACATATCAAATGCCTATCGAAAGAAAAGCACCTGGTGTAATTTACAGACAACCTGTAAACGAACCACTTCAAACTGGAATCAAAGCAATCGATGCTATGATTCCAATTGGAAGAGGACAACGGGAATTAATTATTGGTGACCGTCAGACGGGGAAAACTGCCATCGCAGTTGATACTATCATCAATCAGAAAGAATTTTATGATAGAGGTGAACCTGTATTCTGCATTTATGTAGCTTCTGGCCAGAAAGCATCTACAGTTGCAAACGTTGCTCAAACATTGGAAGAAAATGGAGCAATGGCTTATACTGTAATTGTCTCATCTTCTGCAGCTGATCCAGCACCACTCCAATTTTATGCACCATTCGCTGGAGCTGCAATTGGAGAGTTTTTTAGAGATACAGGTCGACCTGCATTGATTGTTTTTGATGATTTATCAAAGCAAGCAGTTGCATATCGTGAGGTATCATTATTGCTTAGACGACCTCCAGGTCGTGAGGCATATCCTGGAGATGTATTTTACTTACACTCTCGTTTATTGGAGCGTGCTGCGAAAGTTATCGCTAACGATGACATCGCAAGAAGCATGAATGATTTACCTGAATCATTGGCTAATGCAAAAGATGACAAAGGACAGCCACTCGTAAAAGGTGGAGGATCTTTGACAGCATTACCTATAATTGAAACTCAAGCGGGTGATGTATCAGCATATATTCCAACTAACGTAATTTCGATTACGGATGGACAGATTTTCTTGGAGTCAAACTTATTCAACGCTGGTGTGCGTCCTGCAATTAATGTAGGGGTATCAGTATCACGGGTAGGAGGTTCTGCTCAGATTAAATCGATGAAAAAGGTATCTGGTACATTGAAGTTGGATCAAGCATCTTACCGAGAGTTAGAGGCATTCTCTAAATTTGGTTCTGATCTGGATGCTGCAACTACTGCAATTTTAGGAAAAGGGGAGAGAAACGTGGAAATCTTGAAACAACCACAATACTCTCCAATGTCTGTAGAGAAGCAAGTTGCAATCATTTACTTAGGTTCAAAAGGGTTACTTCAAAATGTACCTGTTAATAAGGTAAAAGAATTTGAGGAAATGTTCTTGACTACTTTGGAGCAAAAACACCCAGAAGTGTTGAGTACTTTCAAAGGAGGTAAATTGACTGATGATGCAACAAGCACAGTTGAAAAATTAGCAGCAGAAATGTCTGCTCAGTATAAATAATCATTTTGAATTTTGAATTTTGAATTTTGAATTTTCCCCAAAATTATGATGAGGGAATTGATTTAAAATTCATTATTTAGAATTCAAAATTAGACATTCAAAATTAAACCATGGGTGCTAATTTAAAAGAAGTAAGAGATAGAATTTCGTCGGTAAAATCGACACAACAAATCACCAAAGCCATGAAGATGGTTTCTGCAGCTAAGCTCCGTCGAGCAACAGATGCAATTGTTCAGATGCGTCCGTATGCGAATAAGTTGAATGATATGTTGAAAAATATTCTTTCAAATATTGAAGGTGGTGCTAACACAACATTTGGGCAAGAACGAGTAGTTGAAAGTGCAGCAGTTGTTGTAGTAACTTCCAATAGAGGTTTGGCAGGTGCATTCAATACGAATGTAATTAAATCTGCTGTAGCAACAATTGATCAAAGATTTTCAAAGCAACGAGCTGCTGGAAAATTGACTATTGTTTGTATTGGGAAAAAGGGATATGAATATTTCAAAAAACGTTACACAGATTGTACAATTGTGAATGACTATGTTGAAATTTTCAGTGATCTTAGTTTCGATAATATTGCTCAAGTTTCTCAAGTGTTGATGGATAGCTTTGAGGAAAGAGAATTTGATGCGGTTACCGTTTCTTATAGTCGATTCAAAAATGCGGGAATGCAATTTGCTGAAACACATCAATTTTTACCAGTTGAGAAACTGGAAACTTCTGGTGGGAATAAGCATCGAGCAGATTATATTTTTGAACCAAGTGAAAAGGAATTGTTGGAAAAATTAGTTCCAAGTATTCTTCAAACTACTTTCCAGAAATTCTTACTCGATACTCATGCGTCTGAGCATGGTGCTCGAATGACTGCAATGGATAAAGCAACTGAAAATGCAGAAGAGTTAATCAAAGATATGAAGATTGTCTATAACAAAGCTCGCCAAGAAGCAATTACTAAAGAACTTTCGGAAATCGTTGGTGGAGCTGCTGCTTTGGAAGGATAGTCATAATACGAATAACTTATTAGTTACCAGAAGATTTAAATTATTAAAAAAATATAGAAGCCTTGCTCGTTGAGCAGGGCTTTTTTTATTTTTTTACAATTTAATCAACTTTTAAATCTTGTTTAATTTTTCAAAGAATTAATTCTTATATTTCGAGTTCGTTTTAAAATAACAAACTGATTGATCAAACTCAACTTTAATCAAACTCTTTCGTTTTAAAATTAATGAATTTGATTTTTGTTTTTTTGTGAAATCAAAATATGTAATACCTTTTTTATGAAAGCAGTAATTCCCGTAGCTGGAGCAGGTACCAACCTAAGACCGTTAACTTACACGCAACCTAAACCTTTGATTCCGGTTGCAGGGAAAACTATAATTTCATTTATTATCGAACAACTCGTCGAAGCAGGTGTCACAGACTTTGTTTTCATCATCGGCTATCTAGGCGAAAAAATTAAAAATTTTGTTGAAAAGAACTACCCTAATATCAATATGGAGTTTGTAAACCAAGAAGAACGCTTTGGTTTAGGACATGCAATTTGGACAGCAAGAGATGTATTGAGAAATGAAGATGGGATTTTTATAATTTTAGGAGATACAATTTTTGATGTTGATTTGGAAAAAATGTTAAAAAGTCCAGACTCCTGTGTTGGTGTTCAAAAAGTAGATGATCCACGAAATTTTGGAGTTGTAGAAAAAGGAGAAGATGGAATGGTAAGTAAGGTCATTGAGAAACCAAAGATTCCAAAATCAAATTTGGCAATGGTTGGTTTATATAAAATAGATGATGTCAATTTATTACTGGATAGTATTCAATATAATATAGAAAATGATATTCGTACATATAGTGAATTCCAGTTAACTGATGGTCTCCAAGGGATGATTGAGAAAGGAGCAAAATTTACAACAATGCCTGTGGATAATTGGTTTGACTGCGGAAAAAAAGAAATTCTTTTAGAAACAAATGCGATGCTTCTCAATAAGCAAAGTTATGGTTCCTCTAACCTCCCTCACTTTGAAGGTACAATAATTATTCATCCAGTTAGCATTGGGGAGAACTGTGAAATTCAAAATTCAATTATAGGACCTCATGTAACAATTGGAAACAATACAGTCATTGATTATGCAATTATAAAAGATTCTATCATCGGTAGTTATGCCTCGATCGCAAACATAGTTTTGCAAAATAGCGTTATTGGAAGTGATGCTGCGATTAAAGGTTGGAGTCAAAGTCTAAATATTGGAGATAATACTGAAATAGATTTTTCTTAACAAAATTTTTAAGTTGAATCCAATTATATTTTAAAAATGACATAAATGCCCATTTACTCTCAACCACTCTTCCTTTTCCTTATAATTTGGCATTGCACCACTTACTAGTTTCCAAAATCTATCTGAGTGATTTAATTCAATTAAGTGAGCCAACTCATGGATAATTACATAATCAACCACATCATCTGGTGCAAATAATAACCGAGTTGAAAGATTTAAATTTCCTTGGTTCGAACAACTTCCCCAATTTGATTGATTATACTTGAAGTTTAAACTTTTGATAGGCATATTGAAATGCATATTATTAAACTCATTTACACGCCGTGAAATTTCAGGTTTAAAATCATTTCCCACAACTCGACTTAATAAATGTTTGATTGCTTTTTGTAAATGTGCTTCTGAATCATATTTACTAAGTTTCAGATGAAGTATTCCATTTTTTAGATTAGCGGTGTGAGTCTTTTTCCCCAAAAAACTAAATTTCAAGATATACGAACGAGCACCAACTTTTAAGACATCGCCATCTTGATAATTTTTCCCAAAAAAACGTACGTGTAAATCTTTGTGTTTTGCAAACTGTTCATTAACCCAGTTTGCAAACCAGGCGAGTTGTTCCTTTTGTTGACTACTTGTCAATAGATTTGGCATTCTTAAAATCACATATTGTTTTCCAAAGGAGGCACGCACATTACTACGCTTTTCATGATACACTTTTACAGGTACCTGCTTCCCTTGGACTTCTAGATATGTTTTTTGAACTTTTGACATTTAAAGTTCTTAAGTATTTTTGTTAGCGAAATCTTTCATCACATCTACCAATACTTGAACACTTTCTATTGGCATAGCATTATAAATAGATGCTCTAAATCCTCCAACTGATCGATGGCCTTTTAATCCCACACAATCTGCATTAGCACATGCTTCTAAAAAAGCAGTTTCTTTTTCTGTATTTTTCATCTTAAATGTAACGTTCATCAAAGAACGATCTTCAATGTGAGTAGTTCCTTCGAACATAGGATTAGCATCAATCTCATCATAAAGCAATTTTGCTTTAGCTTCATTTTTTAACGCCATAGCTGCAACTCCACCATTTTCTTTCACCCAACGCATCGTTAGCATGGAAACAAAAATAGGAAAGGTAGGAGGTGTGTTAAACATAGATCCTTTTGTAATGTGAGTATTATAATCTAGCATTGTAGGAATTGGTCTTCCAGATTTGCCTAATAAATCTTTATTGACAATAATTAGAGTAACTCCAGCAGGACCCATGTTTTTTTGTGCACCACAGTAGATAAGTCCAAATTTACTTACATCGATTGGACGGCTAAAAATATCAGAAGACATATCACAAACAATAGGTACATTTGTTTCTGGAAAGGAATGGTGTTGTGTTCCAAAAACAGTATTATTACTAGTCATGTGTATATAAGTAGCATCAGTTGGGACTTCATAATCTTTGGGAATAGAAGTATAATTACTTTCTTTCGAGGATGCTAAAACATTTACATTACCAAATAGCTTTGCTTCCTTGATTGCTTTGTCTGACCAAGTTCCTGTGTTAATATAACAAACTGTTCCATCTTGAGGTAATAAATTCATTGGAGCCATGTAGAATTGAGAACTTGCTCCTCCAGTTAAAAATAATACCTCATAATTATCATCTAGGTCGAGAAGCTCTTTTGTTAGACTGATTGCCTCTTCAACCACTTCTACGAACTGTTTACTCCGATGAGAGATTTCCAAAATGGATAAACCCATATTAGAAAAATTTTCAATTGCAGCTGATGCTTGTTTTAAAACAGTTGCAGGTAGGATTGCTGGGCCCGCAAAAAAATTATGTTTCTTTTTTGTGATTGGAATACTCATTATGATTTAAAGTTAGGTGAAAAAAACAAAGGACAAAAATAGATTTTTTAAAAACAGAATGCCATAAAAACTGATTAAAATTCACAAGGGTAAGGAAAATTAAATTTATTTGAATTGATGAAAATTGTAAAAAATGATTATTAAAAAAATGAATCTAAGGTAGAAGTACAATATAAATAAAGTAAATCCAAAAATCATATTGTCTTAGTATATATCTAATAACAATATAGTTATCCTATATTGTTTTGGAGGATATGTTAAAGTAATAAGAATGTGCATAGCGGCTATGTTATTTATCTATTTTTATTTGGATATAATTATTATGTCTAACTAAAATGCCTTCAAAATGAAAATTAACAACGATTTAAGCAATGATCAAAAAGCCATGAATTTTAATGTTGAAAAAAAAAGAAGAGTAAAAAAGATCGAGAAGAGTTATATTAAACTTACAACTTTAGAACGTGCAAATCTTAAGCAGCTTTCCAGAAGGAAATTTATTTCAGTAAAAGCAATTAAACAAATTCTTGCTCTTATATTGTTTGATAAAGGTCGAACGATGACAGTAGTGATGGAGGAATTGGCATTAAGTCCTCAGACACTTTTGGGTTGGCGGAAAGATTTTAAAGAAAAAAGGATGGATTCTTTAATTGTTTTTTTAAAAAAAAGGAGACACAAGGATGATAGAGAAGATGATGTAAACGATAATAATGATATTGGTAACAATGAGTTAGATTCATCAATTTAATTCTCAGGTATTAAAATCATATTAATTAGCTGTTTGATCGATTTAGTGTAATGGATAGCTTTTATTGAATGAATCTAATTTTTTTTCAAAAAAGGGTAAGTTATATTGAATGAAAAGGCAGCTAGTTTTTGTAAGTGCACCGTATAAAAATTTACATATACAATCTTGAACCTAATAAAATTGTGTATTGATTTGGTTTTTAAAGGTGGGAAGAAATTTTATTTTAAAAAGTTTCAATTTTTTCAAAAAAGATTTGGAAGTTAAAATAAAGCTTGTATATTTGCAGCCGCTTAACGAGAAAGATGGCATTGATGGATTAGAAAGTTAAGTTTATACCACACAGA
>JAQXDE010000043.1 GCA_029251525.1 Saprospiraceae bacterium
AAATTATCTTTGAGGGCTCGTTCGTAATTCCTTTCTTTATAAATTTTCACCAACTCAACCTGTATATCTCCAGTTCCTGTTCCTAGAAATGGATTTTCTTTGATGACTGTAAAAGCTGCATTCCATAAATTGATCCTAGGTGCTCTATTCACTTTGGTGGAATCCTTAGTTATTGCACTACTAATTGCAGCTTGCGTTCTTTGATTAACACTTGGTACATTTTTAATCGAAAAAAATAACAATACAATTGCAAGAAGTGTCATTCCAACTCCTTGAAATATTTTTTGCTGAAAATACATCCAAGTCAAAAATGAGAATCCTAAGATTAGAACAGTTGCCAAAATTGTCATTCGAGAAGAAAGTAAAATAATTATGATAAAAAACCATCCTGCTGAAATACTACTTCCAATTTTATATTTAAGAGAATGCTTTTTTATTTTTTCTACTAAAAGAAATAATGCAATAAAAAATGCAAAACTTAAATACATTGAAAAATAGGTAGGGTGAAAACCTAAAAAGCTCCCTAACTTTTTATACGTCATCCAATTTTCGCCTGTCTCTAAATATTTTAAAATCCCATTTGTGAAACAATAGATACTTGCTAGCAAACAACCAGCGACGTAACTTTTTAAGATCGACGAAATATCTTTTTTGCTTTTTATAGGAAAAGAAAAAAGGATGAGTGGAAAAATAAGCAAAGGTAACTTAGTTTCAACTCGCTGCATTCCCTCTATCCAATTGGAGGTATACATCAAACCAATTAAATGCATTACATAAAAACTAAAAAAGAGAATTGGAATTGGAGAAAGAAGAGATTTGAAATTAAAATAAATACAACCACTTAGCAACCAATTGATTCCTATAAAAATAGTTACTAAAACCGAAATTCGAGGATTAAGAGGGAGTAAAAAACAAAACAGCATGAGCAAACTCTGATGGATTGCCTCATGCTGTCTTTTTGATAAAATCATTTATTCTATAAATAGTTTATTTATGAGCATTTCTCCATAAAAACTACTTCAATTTCTGTTTGATTTCTACGATTTCATATCCTTCGATGACATCACCAACTTTAATATCATTAAAGTTTTTGATTGAAATACCACACTCCATTCCAAATTTCACCTCCTTTGCATCATCTTTGAATCGTTTTAATGAAGAAATTTCTCCATGCTTTCCTTCTTTCACAGGGTAAACTACAATCCCTTCTCGAATTAATCGTACATGAGAATTTCGCTTGATTGTTCCCTCTGTAACATAACATCCAGCAATAGTTCCCACTTTACTAATTTTAAATACATCACGAACCTCTACTTGAGCCAACATTTTCTCCTCTTTAGTTGGTTCTAGCATTCCCTCAATGGCAGATTTGATCTCGTCAATTACTTCATAAATAATAGAGTACGTTTTGATTTGCACCCCTTCTTTTTCAGCTAATTTTCGAGCACCTGCTGATGGCCTCACTTGAAAACCAATCACAATCGCATCAGAAGCAGAAGCTAATAATACATCTGATTCAATGATTTGTCCTACCGCCTTATGAATTACATTTACTTGAACTGATTCAATAGACTGTTTGATCAATGAATCTGCTAAGGCCTCAATAGATCCATCCACATCACCTTTAACAATCAAATTTAACTCTTTGAAACTTCCCAATGCCAGACGTCTTCCAATCTCATCCAAACTAATTCGTTTGCTTGCTCTATTGGCTTGCTCTCGATTAATTTGAGCTCTATTGGAGGCTATTTGTCTAGCTTCTTGCTCTGATTCCATTACTTTGAATTTCTCACCTGCTTGTGGTGCTCCACTCAATCCAAGAATTAAAACAGGATTAGATGGCCCAGCAATTTTAACTCGTTGCCCTTTCTCATTAAACATGGCTTTTACTTTTCCAGAGTGTTCCCCAGAAACGACAGAGTCACCAATTTTCAACGTTCCAGTTTGTACCAAAATTTTGGTAACAAACCCTTTTCCTTTATCTAAAGATGCTTCAACTACAGTACCTACCGCTGCTCGCTGAGGATTAGCTTTGAGTTCAAGTAATTCTGCTTCTAGAAGTATTTTCTCTAGTAACTCATCAATTCCAGTTCCCATTTTCGCTGAAATATCCTGCGATTGATATTTTCCTCCCCAATCTTCAACCTGAAGATTCATTCCCGCTAACTCTCCTTTAATTCGTTCAGGGTCAGCTCCATCTTTATCAATTTTATTGATCGCAAAAACCATTGGTACATTCGCAGCTTGAGCGTGACTGATTGCCTCTTTTGTTTGAGGCATGATTGAATCATCGGCAGAGATAATGATAATTGCAATATCTGTTACTTTGGCTCCACGTGCACGCATGGCTGTAAATGCCTCGTGACCAGGAGTATCCAAGAAAGTAATTTTCTTCTTATCCTCACCTACTAGCACTTCATATGCCCCAATATGCTGGGTAATTCCACCAGCCTCACCATCAGCAACTGAAGCTTCTCGGACATAATCTAATAATGATGTCTTACCATGATCAACATGTCCCATAACGGTTACAATAGGTGCTCTTGGTAATAAGTCTGCAGGATCGTCAATGATTTCTTCTTCTTCATCAATTTGCTCTTCAGCAGTAATGAATTCAATTTCGTGTCCAAACTCACTTCCCAACAATTCAATAATCTCAGCATCTAATCTTTGATTAATGGAAACGATCACCCCTAAATTCATACAAGTGGTAATTACTTGGGTTACCGATACGTCCATTAAACTTGCTAACTCTGAAACAGAAACAAACTCCGTCAACTGCAATGATGTTATCTCGTTTGCCTGTTCTCTTTGCTCTTGATTTTCTCTTAAACGCTCTCTGTTTTCTCTCCGAATTTTCTGCCGTTTCCGACCTTTTCCTCCACCAAGACGAGCCATAGTTTCTTTAATCTTCTCTTCTATCTCTTTTTTTGAAACTTCTTTTACTTCATCTCTTCTTCCTCTTCCGCCGCGATTGCTATTTCCACCCCGGTTATTATTCCCCGTTCGGTCACTATTTCCAGCTGGTCTATTTCCCCTTTGACCAGGTCCTCCACCTCCACTTCTTTGAGGATTATTATTTGTACCTTGGCCAACTGTGGTTACAACCTTCTTACGACGACGACGGCGACGTTTATTATCATCTACTTCTGTTTTCTTCTCTCCCGGCTTATCAGATGGTGCTTGTCTTCCATCTTGCTTAGTATCTTTTTTCTTCTTTTTAGGTTTTTTGAATTGATCAGTATCAATTTTTCCTACAATCTTTAAACCTTTTAAAGTAGGTGTTTTTGCTCGTATCATTCCATCTTCTGCCTTTGCTTTTGGTTCCTCAGATTTATCTTCAGAAGATTCGGCTTTCACTTCTTCTTTTTTAGGTTCAGTTACAGAATCGGGAGCAGACTCCTTAACTTTCGATTTTTTAACAGGAGTTGGTTTTTCAACTGCGTTAGGTTCCTCAATTACCTCTGGTTTTTCAACTGCCTTAGGTTCCTGAACTGTCTTAGGCTTTGGTTCTTCAACCTCTGGTTTAGGAGCCTTTTCAACCTTTTTTGCCTTAGGAGTTGGTTTTTTATCTAAATCAATCTTTCCTTTAACTTTCAAGCCAATAACAGGTCTATTGACTAAGTTTTCCACTACTTCTTTAGGCTCCTCCTTGGCAACTGATTCTTGTTTAATGACAACTTCTTCTACTTTTTCAACAGGAGTTGGGGTAGGAGTATCAAATATTTTTTTAACAGGTTCCTTTTCTTTAGTTGCAGGACGAGTCCCAATAACTAATTGATCTGCCTGCTCTTTAATAGCAATAGACTTCTGAAATTCCTTGAGTAACTCATCGTACATCTCATCGGATACTTTAGAAGTAGGCTTGTTCTCAATATCAAAACCATTGTTGTTCAAATAGTCAACAATGGTAGTGGTACCTACATTTAATTCCTTTGCTATCTTTACTAAACGTTTTGCCATTCGTAATTTTTAAATCCTGTGGCGGCTTTTATTAAAAAAAAAGATATACAAAAGCTATCCGCAATAAGTTATTTTAAGTTTACATGTATCAATAAGTTTTATTGAAAGAATAAATTAAAAATTCTCATAAAAGACTTTTGTATAAAAATTAAAAATATAACCATTAAATGGTTCAAATTGAGCACAAAGGTACTGTAAAACTATTGATAATCAAGCACCTAAGGCAAATAAATACGACCTTTTTATATTTGTATTCAGGAAAAAGTAGTCTGTTTATTATTTTTTCTAAAAAACAAACTACTTTTCATCCTATTCCAAAATCTTATTCTTCTTCTTCAGCAAATTCTGCTCTCAGTACTTTCAAAATTTCATCAACTGTTTCTTCCTCCAAATCTGTTCTTCTTAATAACTCACTTCGACTCAATTTAAGTACACTTCTTGCAGAATCACATCCAATATTTTTCAGGGTATCAACTACCCATGTATCTAACTCATCTTTAAATTCATCCAAATCGACATCGTCAATTTCCATTTCATCAGTATTCCTGAATACATCAATCTCAAATCCTGTCAGTCGACTTGCTAATTTTATATTGGTTCCACCTTTCCCAATGGCTAATGAAACTTGATCTGGATCAAGGTATACTGAGGCTCTTTTTTTCTCCTCATCCAATGCCATACTACTCACTTTTGCTGGAGTTAGTGCACGTTGAATAAATAACTGAACATTATTTGTAAAGTTAACAATATCAATATTTTCATTTTTCAATTCGCGAACGATTCCGTGAATTCTAGAACCTTTCATACCTACACAAGCTCCCACAGGATCAATTCTGTCATCATAAGATTCTACCGCTACTTTTGCTCTTTCACCTGGCATTCTTACAATATTCTTTACCACAATTAATCCATCCTCGATTTCAGGAACTTCTTGTTCTAGCAGCTTTTCTAAAAAGCTGCTATCTGTTCTTGAAATAATAACAACTGGATTATTGTTTTTCATTTCTACCTTTCGAATGATACCTCTGACCATATCTCCTTTTCGGAAAAAATCACCTTTGATCATTTCATTACGAGGCATAACTAATTCAGTTCCTGTTACATCATCAAGAATCAATAATTCTCTTTTCAGAATTTGATGAACTTCACCTACAATTAAATCACCTTCCCGCTCCACATATGCTTTGTACATTTCGTCCTTTTCCAATTCCATAATTCTAGAGATCAAAGTTTGACGAGCTGCCATGATTGCTCTTCGACCAAAATCAGCTAAGAATAATTGTTCATAGCACTCTTCACCAATTTCATAATCATCATCAATTGCCAATGCCTCTGAAATAGAAACTTGCGCTCGATCATCAGTCACCTCACCATCTGGAACAATTTCTCTAACCCTCCATAACTCCAAATCCCCTTTTTGAGCATTTACAATTACATCAAAATTTTCATCTGATCCATATTTCTTTTTAATCAATGTCCGGAATACATCTTCCAAGACTCTAACCATTGTTGGGAGATCAATACTTTTATTCGACTTGAATTCCGAAAAAATATCTTGTAATAACATTTATTTGTCTTATTATTTTGAAAATAAAAATCTAATTTTTGCCTTTTTAATCTTGTCAAATGCAATTGGTGTTTGCATCATTTCAGTTCGTTTCTTTTTACCCTCTTTAATTCGAACTTTATATTCTACTACTATTCCTTCCTCATTTACCTCGATAATTTCGCCGTTAATTTTTTCATCCTCAAAAGTGATAACTTCCACTGTTCGACCAAGATTCTTTCTATATTGTCTTGGAAATTTCAATGGTCTATCCCCAGGAGAAGAAACCTCTAAAATATATTTCTCTCCTAGCCATTGATTTTCATCAATTTGTTCTTCCAGATACCGACTGATTTTTCTACACTTCGTAAAATCCATATTGGAATCACTGTCTAAAAAAATCTGAAGTTTAATATTGTTTTGCAATACTTCAATAATATAACAATCTGAATATTCCTCTTCTTCAAATTTCTTTAATAATAACTGTTCTATTTTTCTTTCAACCACGAGTTCTATTTTTAGAAAACAACAACTTAAATACCTCTTAAAAAGAAAAAGAGGGAACTTTTGTTCCCTCTTCCTTGGAGTCTTTTTTTTATAATTTAAGCAAATATAATAATTTTTATTATACTGTGCAACTGTATTTTATTTATGAAATATTTAAAGATTAATTTAATCAAAAGTAAAAGTCTGTAATTACTTTTGCAGATATCATAACTCTTTCATTTGTGACTTTCCAAAAATAAAATAATGCTTTACGATCAAATTCAAGAAACTGTTCAATTTATTGTTTCTAAAACTAAGTTCCAACCTGAATTTGGTATTATTTTAGGAACAGGGCTCGGTCTTCTCACAGACGAGATTGAGGTAGTTTTTGAAATAGCCTATGCTGACATTCCTCACTTCCCAATATCGACAGTCCAAGGCCACAAAAGCAAATTAATTTTTGGAAAATTGGCTGACAAAAACATTGTTGCCATGGCTGGTCGTTTTCATTTTTATGAAGGTTATTCGATGCAACAAGTTACTTTCCCAGTTCGTGTATTAAAATCTTTAAACATAAAAAGGCTTATCATTTCGAACGTCTCTGGAAGTACTAATGCAAGTTACAATACTGGCGATATCGTTTTTATAAAAGATCATATCAATCTTCAGCCTGAGAACCCACTAAGAGGATTTAATGACGATAGACTAGGGCCTCGATTTCCCGATATGCTCAAAACTTATGATCGAAACTTGAATGCACTCGCTCTTGATATCGCAAAGCAACATAATATTACAGCTCATGAAGGAATTTATGTAGCGCTCCAAGGTCCCAATCTTGAAACACCTGCAGAATATCAATTTATTCATCGAATTGGTGGAGACTTAGTTGGGATGTCAACGGTTCCTGAAGTACTCGTTGCACGGCATATGAGTTTACCTGTTTTTGTTTTATCAATCGTTTCTAACAAGTGCTTTCCGATTGAAGAGATATCTGAAACGACTGTTGAAGATGTGATTCAATTAGCCAATGAGGTACAACCAAAGATGAGTATAATAATAAAAGAAATATTGAAAAAAATTTAGCGATCGCCAACTAGACTTTATCATCAATTGGCATCTTGAACCATACTAAAAACTTCCCCGTATCGAAATAATAAAATTTATTCCCGCAGCACTTACTCCTGAAGCAAAAGGTCGATAATGTGTATCCAAAATATTTTCAACTGCGAAATTAAGTATCAAATGATCATTGAAGTTATACGAAGAATAGAAGTTATACGTTGTCCATCCTAAGGTACCAACTCCAGGTATCGCATCATCATCATTATCAGAAGAACCTGATGGCCCATATTCATTAATTGATTTCACAGCATTAAACCTGACCACTCCTTCTAGTTTAATTTTATTTGTCTGAAATAACAAACTTGTTTTTCCATAAATAGGCGGAATATGTGCTAATGGTTGTTCCAAAGTATCAATAACACTTCTCCCTTTTACAAAATTAATACTTGAATTAAATTTCCATTTTTCATTAAAGGCAAAAACAACATTTCCAGAAACTCCAACAATAAAAGCGTTATTGGCATTAATATTTTTTTGAACATTTTGAATCTCTCCTTCCGCTACGATTGTTGTATCTCCAAGGAAATCTGAATTAGACCTAATAATAGCATCTTCTATAAAAGTATAAAATCCTGTAGCACTTAATTTATACTTTCCAGTTTCGGTTTTTTTTCCAAAAAATTTACCTATTGTTATTTCACCATTCAATGCTTTCTCAGGAACCAATTCGATATTTGGAACTAAAATGTTTCCATTCTTCACCCTGTTGATTGCAAAGTCATTTATATTAGGAGATCTGTAAGCTGTTCCTCCTAGTAAATGTAACTGCAATCCACCTTTAGTGTTAAAAGTCAGTCCTGAAGCATATGTGACCTCATTATTCTGAGTGCTGATTCCCTCTGAAACAAAAGTGGCTGGCCATTCAATTAAATCATCTTCCTTATATTTAGCAAAAAGTTCAACGTAAGAATACCTAGCCCCCATTGTAAAATTAATAGTTGAATCTCGATTTCTCCATCTATAATTCAAGTAGGCACCTCCAGAAATCATGGTTGAAAAATCACTTGGGTAGCGAGTAAACTCTTTGTCATTTACAGCATTAGTTCTGACATTAATATTTCCAGCTTTTGAATAAACTTTATTATATGCCAAATCAACCCCGTAAGAAAAAAGATGATGTTTATTTTCACCCAACCCTTTAGACCAATCAGTTGTTAAAGAAAAAACATGAATATCTTCTGCATTAAATATTCGATGACTGCTATAATATTTTCGCTTGAATCGATCTTCGTCTATTCGTTGATACGACCCTATTATCGTAGTTTTATCATAAAGGGCAGTTGATTTTAAACTTTTAATTTTTACTGAAGCTAGGAAACGATTTTGAGGGCCATAATACCATTCTGCCCATTTCAAATCATCAGCAGAACTCAACGTATCATTCAACATATCATATCGTGGAATATTGCTTGAAGTGGAATATTGCATATTAAAAATGTAATACAACTTCTCTGAAGGTTGGAATTTTATCTTTTGTAAAAAATCTAATTGATTATAACCTGTTCCTTTTTGAATATTAGGATTTGAGTTTTGAAGTCGTTGATCTTGATTTTCTAGTCGGAGCACATAATAATTAGATTTTCCAAAATCTGGATAATCATCTGATCGATTAGCACCTGCCCTTAGATCATCATAATTTACATAAGTCATACTTGTTATCGAACCCCATTTTTGTGTAGCAAAATCAAAATCAATGTGAACTGATTTTTCTAAATTGGCAGAAGAGAACCTAGCGCTGGCATTAGTCTTTAACTCATAGGCCTTATCATAATTGTAAAGTACTTTTGGATCCCTTGTTCGAAAATGAACCACTCCTCCCATAGCATCACTCCCATAAATTAAAGAACCTGGTCCATAAATAACTTCTGCTTGCTCCAATATGGAATTGTCTATTGTAATTGAATTTTGAATATGTCCCTCTCGGTAAATAGCATTATTCATTCGAACTCCATCAACAACTAGTAAAACTTTATTTGCTTCAAAACCCCGAATAACTGGACTTCCACCACCCATTTGGGATTTTTGAATAAATACTTCTGAGTGATTCCCTAAAACATCTGCCGACGTTTGAGAATTACCAAACGCAATACTTTCTTTTGAAATCCGATCTATCACCATAGGAATTTCTTCTTTTGCCACACCTCTTCTACCGTAAACTTTTACCTCTGAGATAATATTAGTTGATTCGATCATTTTGACATAGCCTTTCATAGATCTAATCCTATTAAATGGAATACTCAAACTCTCATACCCGAGATAGGAAAAATTAACCTTCTCCAAATGGCCAATTCCGATCACCATAATTTTTCCATCAATATCAGTTATTCCCGTGAATCCTAAATCATCCGTAGATACAGTTGCACCGATTAAAGGTTCACTAGTCTTTGCATCAGTCACAGTAATTAATAAATTAAAGGTAGCAAATGAAAATGCTTGAGTAGGTAGTGAAATCCCGAAAATTGATAGAATAAAAAAGACCCAGATTATTCTATAACGTTGAGAAACTATTTGGATTGGATTTTTGTTTGAAAAATTTTCCACAAATGATTAACTTTTGGGGAGTTTAATACTGAAAGTTGTTCCCTCGTTTATTTGAGAGGATTTAACAAAAATCTTGCCAGAGTGATAGCTTTCAATGATCCGCTTTGCTAGGGATAATCCAAGCCCCCAACCTCTTTTTTTAGTGGAATATCCTGGTTTAAAAACTGTTTTCAATTTACTAGATGGAATTCCTTTTCCTGTATCTGAAATGTCAATAATTATTAAACCCTTTTCTTCTGTAACTGTTGTCGAGATTTTACCTGTTCCGCCCATAGCATCAAGAGCATTTCGCATTAAATTCTCAGTTACCCAATTAAAAAGTGGTGCATTGAGTTGTGTATAGAGTGGTTCCTTTTCTATACCCGGAAATTCAAAAACCATCTTCCGAGGAGCTCGCCGTTGCATATATTTCTTCATTTTTTCTAACTCTTCATAAATATTTGTTTTTTCTAATTCAGGGATAGCTCCAATTTTAGAAAATCGATCGGCTATCAAGTTTAGTCGACTCACATCGTTATTTAGCTCGTCCAAAATTTCAGCCGTTTCCTCATTACCTTCATGGGTTATTCGTAAATGTTCAATCCATGCAACGATAGCTGTAATAGGAGTTCCCAGTTGATGAGCAGTTTCTTTTGCCATTCCAACCCAAACTTGATTCTGTTCGGAGGTTCTTGCAAAACTAAAACTGAAATATGCAAAAGCAACAAATGCGGCAATTAATCCAAATTGAACAAATGGAAAATAAGTAAGCATTTTTAATGTGGAAGAATCTTCATAATATACTACATTTCCCTCCCCTGCAGGAACAGGAGCATAACCTCCTACCTTAATTCTATTCAATTGCTTTTGCAAAAATTCAAAATCAAATTCCCTGTCTTCTCCATAATTTAATCCCATCTGAATTACACCTGAATCTTCAACTAAGATTAAAGGTATAATTGTATTCTCTGTAATCTTTTGCTGCAAGGTCAAGTCTCCTAAATATTCTACATTACTAATGTTTTCGACAGCTAAAATCCATTTTTCTATTTTTTGCCTTTCTCCCTCTTTTAATTTATTCGCAACAGAAGTTGTATAAATTAACGACGCAGTCAAAATCAACACTCCCATAATTACGAGATAAATTTTCCAATTCGATTTTTCTTGATAAATATCCATAAGTTGGTTTTTAGTCAAACTTCTTTTCAAAAATCCAAAATAAACAGTTCTTATCAATTTATTAAAATAGATCCAATAAAAAGACGAAAAATCCATGACTATATTTTATTAGAAAAAAATCTTCTCCATTAATCGTATTGTTCTCATGATGAAAATCATAAGTAATCTTGATGAAAATCAGTAAGCAATATTCTGCCTCTACTTAACTTTGCTAAATAATTTCTATATAATAAATTTATATGTATGTTTTATAAAATTCAAGCCAATAACGAGTTTTCAAACATTGATATTTGTTTTAGTTCAAAATGGTTAAGGCTAAAAAGCTTTCCAACCTTTTTTATTTTTTCATCAAAACATCAAAATATGAAATGCTTAATTAGACTATTTGCAATTATTTTAATATCCACACTGTCTATTGCGACAACTAATGCTCAAGATTTTTCAAACCTGCCAGTTATTGCTGTACTCAGTATTGATTCCAAAGGTTTAACTTTAGAACCAAATCAACTAGGAAATATTGCTCGAACCGAGTTAAGCAAATTGGATCGCTTTCAGGTAATGGATAGGTATGATGTCGATTACGTTATAGAAAAAAATGAATTTCCTATTGAAAATTGTTTTGGTAAAATATGCATGATCGAAGCTGGAAAAGTTCTTAAAACAGATAAAATGCTCACAGGAAGTGCCGAGGTTTTAGGAGAAACAATTGTCATTACTCTGAGATTGATTGATGTTGGAACTCAAAGTATTGAAAAAACTCAGGTCATGGAATTCTTAAATCTGAGAGGTCAAATTCAAACGATGATTTCCCTTACAGTTAAAAAAATGTTTGAAGAAACTATCGATGAAAATTTAATTAATAAACTCACTCAGAAGTTTGACTATGAAAGTGCAGTTAATTTTCCTGAAGTAGATCGTCTTAACCTAAGTGGACCACGAATGGGTTTTACAGCCTTTACAGGAAATTTAAGTCGTATTTATTCTGACCCTAAAAATATGGGCGGATTTGATGCATTTCCTTTAATGTTTCAATTTGGATATCAGTTTGAAGTTAAGTATTTGAACCAAGGAGATTTTCAAGCACTCTTCGAATTTATTCCAATTGTTACAGGCTTAGATCAAGGGAAATTCATTCCAAGTATTTCAATTTTAAATGGAATGAGAAGTAATCGAACTGGGTGGGAATTTGCTTTTGGGCCTGTTTTTTATGCTTTAAAAAAAGCAGAGGGATACTATGATGCCGAGGATACCTGGCATCTTGAATACGATTGGTACGCAGAGAACCCAGATATAGATAACCCTTTTGATATTGAGAATAGATTAGATAGTCGTGGTGATATAGCTTTTGCTTCGGGTTTTATTTTTGCAGGGGGAAAAACATTCAAATCAGGCCGATTAAATATCCCAGTAAATGCATTTTTCATCCCAAATAAAGCTGGACATCGTTTTGGAATATCGATGGGATTCAATGCTAACCGATTTAAAAATTAAGTCGAATTTTGAATTTCAAAAAAGCGAAATGATTTTGAATAATCAATTCGCTTTTTTCTTCAAATTTCTATCATTAGTAAGGAGGAATACCGAGCCCTTCTAAACATTTAAATAACTCATCAATGAATCATATCGTTCTTGTAAACCATCAAAGTAATCAGCTTCTTGAAATGATGCTTTAATCGTATATTCGAACCTAGTGAATGAAGAAATGATTCGTTGTAGTTGTAAATCTTGTCGATTAATTTTTACCGTAACATCTATTCTCTCCGTTTCTAAATTTGAAGTAATGAATGTACTCAAGATTGCGGCTCCTTCCGATTCCACTATTCTTGAAATCTCTGCCAATGAATAATCTCGTTTATTCATTTCCAGAACAATGATACTTCCTGGTTCTGTAAATGATCCCGTATTTGCAAAATATCGAACTAAATCATCTTGGGAAATCAACCCTTTATAATTACCTTCTGCATCCACAACTGGAACAACTGTCAATTGATATTCACTTAAAATTTTCAATACATCATATAGGTGATCTTTTTCTTTAACATATGGTTTTGTCATCGATAATGAGTAAGAACCAATAGGCTCTTCAATATCATATTCTAAAATCTCATCCTCTGCAATCATTCCAAGTAATTGCTTGTCATTGACAATCGGTAAATGACGTACATAAAAATCATTCATAATGCCGAGTGCCTCTTCTCCTGAATCTGATGTCCGCAATGGAATTATAGTATGTGATAACAAGTTTTCAGCAATCATGATTATTCTCGTTTATAATTTGTTTATGTATTTGTAGAACGCTTATTAATCCTTATTCGTTGAAAAAAGATTGTTAAACTTTTCCCAAAAATCTAATTCAAAATATTCCCTTGGAAGAGGTTCCGAAAATAGTTTTCCAAAAGCTATTTTTAAGATTCCTTCATTTAATAAATTTTAATTTTTTAAGTTAAAGTAGGTTAACAACTGCAGAGTTGTACAACTACCTTATTAAGGAAACTAGGAAAATCAGGTTTTTAATTATCTCAAAGAATGGTTAATCAATTTCGGAGAAAAAAGCCAAAAGGACAATAACGGAAATGGGTATAAATTAAATATTTTTATTTAGCATGTATTATCATTTAACCCAACAGTTTCTTTTTTTGTAACACAAATTCCTCCTCTGTTAACAACCCTTTTTCTCTCAATTCCGCTAATTTATTTAGTTGCTCCAAAAGATCTCCGTGTTCTGAAATTTTCTCTTGATCAGCACTTGAACCTATTTTTAACTGATAATTGTTTTGCACAAATGTTTCGAATTCATCTTGGATTCTCAAATAAGCCAGAGCATCATGTGTTTTTATTTTCTCAAAATCACGGAAACCTAATTCTACTGCTTTGCTCAAATGGTAAAATGATTTATCCTTACTCTCCATAATCGAAAAAGCACATGCAATATTGAAATGAGTTGCAACATCTGAATCATCAACTGCTAATGATTTTTCAAAATCAACTATTGCACCATTATAATCATACTCCTTATATTTTTCCATTCCGCTTTTTTTGTACGGATTATCTTTTGATTTCCGAGAAGATTTTCGACTAGAGCTACGAGTCGTTCTTTCTTGCCTACGAATTGTTGATCGTCCTGACCTTCTTGCTGCTGGACGAGAAGTACGAGTGCTTCTAGATTCTCGATTAGGACGCTCGTAGTCTGTATCGCCTCTTTGGTAATCTCGAGTTCGCCCCCTAAATTGTCTCCGATCCTTTTGTCTTTTTTGCCGATTTTCACCTTCCCCAAACATTTTATAAAAAACATAAAACAAAACCAAAGGCATCACAAAGCCAAGTTTACCTCCAAAAACAAGTCCTAATGCAATGAAGATAAAAATGTAAGAGGGTGAATTGTTATTATTTCTATTTGCCATTTATTGCGCTAAAATATTTTAAAGTCACACGGTTGTTAACCAAAAAAATCAATCGTTAACTTAGAAAAGGTAATATCCTGATAAATTTAAAATTAACCAAAGTTTAAACTGCAGAATCAACAAAAAATTGGGTTAAAGTAGAATTAGTCCTATAATTCTAGGAAGTTAATGGGGAAAAATTTACTCATCATTTTGAATCCAATATAATGGTATCCTATATTAACTAAATATTTTCCCTGTCAAAAGTGTAAAGTCATCAGGAAAAGGTTTTGCTCCTCTAAATTGATCAATATGATCATAAAGCTTTTTGTTAAACTCAGGAAGTGGTTGCTCATAATTTCTTTTGACAAAAGTTTCTAATAAATTCTCATCAAAATATTCCTCTTGTTCGTTTTGCACATCTGTCAAACCATCAGTATAAGTTATTATAAATGCATCGTCAGTTAATTTCAATTGTCCAGTTTCCACAAATGGTAAATCTTCGAAGGATCCCAAAATAGTGCACCCCTTTGTCAATAATTGAGTTTCTCCATTCATCATTAAAACTGGAGCTGTATGTCCTGCATTAATATAATACAGATCCTTTGTTTCTTTACAAAAAAGGCCTACGAAGAAAGTCAAAAACCGATCTCCTTTAGTCAACCGAAATAATGCTTGATTGAGTTCACGAACAAAAATTTCAAGATTTGTATGTCGATTGATAAGCACATGAAAGTTCGCTTGAAAATTTGACATCATTAAAGCTGCTGCTAGACCTTTTCCTGAAATATCTGCTATACAAAATGCATATTTATTATCTTCCAACTCTAAAAAATCATAGTAGTCACCTCCAAGTCCCAAGTGGGGCTTATAAATCCCTGCAAACTCATACTTTTCATTTTTAGGCAGCTTATTAGGGATCAACATTTTTTGCATATCCCCCGCTAATTCCATTTCTCGGTTAAGTCGCTCTTGTTCAATTTGCCGTTTAAAGAGTCTTTTATTTTCAATTGCTACTGCAATGATATTTGTAATAGTGGTAATAAATTTCACTTTACTATACATATCATCATTCTTACCAAAACCGCCAAAAAAACTGTATGCTATTGGAGTATTTTTATGCAATACTGGTATCACCACATCGAATTCTTTGATTAGTGGGTGGTCTTTATCTTCTTCAATATTTTTAAGTCTTTGATAATTTGGCAGCCGATCAGAAATGTCCATTTTTATCAATTCTTTGTCAATACCTCGATAAACCTTACAAACCCATTCTGAATTTTCCTTAACCAAAAGAGCTACTTTTTCAACTGCCATTTCCCAACCCACAAAGGATGCATACATTTCATAAAGGCCATCAGCTGATACATTGTTATTAATAGCTTGCGTGATGCCTAATAACCCATTTATTTGTAATTGCTTAAGGTTGAGCTCTCGCTCTGTTTTTTCAAGTTGAGACAATTCTCTTTTTATTTTAGATAATTCTGACATACCAATTTTACGCTTTAATTTTTTTGTTGGAGTAAAAATAGCGCATTAATTTTCTTTTTTATAAAATGAGAGAAATCATTTCAAGGAAAGATCGATATTAGTCTTTACCTTTCACATCCAATGCATCTCGAAAACCATTACCTACTAAATTAAAAGCTAGTACCATCAACATAATTGCCAATGCTGGAATTAATGCTAAAAAAGGTTTTCCACTCAAAGCATAACCATAGTTTTCATTTAACATTGTCCCCCATGAAGGTGTTGGAGGCTTGATCCCAAATCCAAGATAACTTAACCCTGCTTCAATCAAAATTGCCATCGCAAAATTTGCCGCAGCAATCACCATCACAGGTCCTAAAATATTAGGTAAAATATGCCGTATGATTATCCGCCAAGTTTTAAATCCCATACTTTTCGCAGCTTCCACATATTGAATTTCCTTCAAGGACATTATCTGTCCTCGAACGATTCGAGCAACATCCACCCACATCGTTAATCCAACTGCTAAAAAGATTATTCCAATTCCACGACCCAGTGCTAAGACTATCGCAAAAACTAATAGCAAAGTTGGAATTGACCAAACCGTATTTATCAATAACATAATAAAATCATCGATTCGTCCGCCAAAATAACCTGCCAAGGAACCTAACAATAACCCTATCGTCAAAGAAATTCCAACTGCAATCAATCCAACCAAAAGTGAGATACGAACACCTAGAAGTAATCGACTCAACATATCTCTTCCATACAAATCTGTTCCAAGCAAATATGTTTTTTCAATCATCAAATCTTTACGAATGACCTTTTCCAAATCAAATAATGATGTCACTTGATTAAATCCATCACTAGTTTTGAAATTAATGTGTCCTTCCTTATATTGGAAGGACACATTGTTTGGATCAATGGCATATACCACATCAACTAAATGAAAATTTCGAAGAGAGCCCTTAATCAATTCATTGGACTCGGAATCCCAACCTGCATATTCTTCCACCAAAATGGAATCCCCAACAAATTCAAAGTTATTGATTGGAACCATTTGATATGGATTAGGTTTTCCAAAAACCATTGTCATTAAGAGATTTTCAATTTCATATTCTTGGTTCTTTTTGACTTTTAAAACTTGAATGGAGAATCCAGGGTTTCTTAGTGCTATATCAGGTATTTGGTCATTTGCATTGGGTGTCGAATCTGGTGAAATTAAATAGCCCAACAATGCAATTACAACACTTATAACAATCCACCCCAAACCAAATAATGCAGGTTTATTTTTTAAAAATTTACTCCATGCATGTTGGTTAGGAGATCGGTATTTCTCTATTAAGTTGGTAGACACGAAAGTTATTTTTTTTTTAAAGTTGAAGGTAGGAAATTTAAAGGAAATGAATATATGTTTAATTTAAATGGTGCATATTTTAGGGGAAATTTAGAACTATATCTTCCTACTTTAAAAACTTAAATATTGGGATAATAGGTAATCTTAAGTTGAATTATTTAAGTTAGATTTATTTTAATTGAAAAATTCAATCTCTTTTATTTAAATCCTGTAAAAGACTATAATCAAGTGAAACATAACTGATAACCGGAATTCCAAATGTTTTCTTATCTTACCTATTAAGTTTGCTAACCTAGAACATTAATCCCCTCTTAATTGTACCTCTAACGATTGGATTTCACAAAATCAACCAAGTAAAAAATTATCAAAACTTTGTGGTAGAATTTGATTAAAGTATTTTAGCAAAAATTTATACCAAACAACTAGAGAAACTATGTCAGAAATAAATTTCAAAGAAATAAAAGTTAACTACTCCTCTAGAGGAAAAGGAGAAGCCATTGTTTTTTTACATGGCTTCTGTGAAGATAGCTCTGTTTGGGACGATTTTATTTCCACCTTCAAATCAAATAAAATTATCCGAATAGATTTACCTGGCTTTGGTAGTTCTGAAGCAATGAATAATCCCTCTGTAGAGTTATTTGCAGATGTGGTGAAATCTGTTTTGAATCATTTGGAAATCAAGACTTGTACTCTGATAGGTCACTCAATGGGAGGTTATGTAAGTTTGGCATTTGCAAAAAAACATGCTGCACACTTAAATGGTTTAGGAATTTTTCATTCCTATCCCTACGCTGATTCTAAAGAAAAAAAAGCAAGTCGAGCAAAGTCAATTGCGTTTATCAAAAAGAACAGCCACTTCCATTACATAAAGCAATTATTCCCAAATTTATTTCCACCTGCTTTTTTAAGCAGTAATAACTTTTTGGTCAATAAAATGATTCACAGAGCAAGTTCATTTTCCCAGGCAGGAATCATAGGAGGGTTAGAATTGATGATGAACAGACCAGATAACTCTGAGGTATTAAAAAATATTAAATGTCCTGTCTTATTTATCGTTGGTAAAGAAGACGAAGTAATTCCATTTGATAAAAGTATGGAGCAAACTGCACTTCCTGACATGGCACATATTCATGTTCTAAAAGGCGTTGGACATATGGGTATGTTTGAGGCCACAAATGAAACTCGAAAAATAATCAAGTTTTTTGTGAAATTTTGTGCTGATTTTACAAAAATTAACTCAGATAAAATGGTAAACATTTGACAACCATTCTCACATTATTAGCTTCAGTAGTTCCTGGTTTATTGATTTGTTATTTCATTTTCAAGCAGGACAAACATGAAAAAGAACCGCTCCCATTTTTAGCAATTTGCTTTGGGTTAGGCATTGCTATTTTCTATGTAGCTAGAATTGGAGAAGGGTTTATGGATGATTTAATTACTCCATTTGTGGAAGAAAATAAACTAGATCCAAATACTCATTTTGGAGTCTTATTTTACTCTGCATTTATTCGAACAGCCTTAGTGGAGGAGCTTTTAAAACTTACCATACTTATTGCCATTCCTTTTAACCATAAACAATTTAATGAACCGATGGATGGAATCGTTTATGCAGTGATAATTGGGATGGGTTTTGCGATTGTAGAAAACATAATTTATTGCATGCCTCATGATGTCACCTTGGCTATTGTTCGAGATTTTACTGCAGTTCCCTCACATGCAGTTTTTGGAGTTATTTTGGGATACTATGTTGGAATGGCAAAATTTGATAAAACTAATTTGTTTAAAAACACTTTGATTGGACTTTTTTTGGCCGTGGCTGTTCATGGATTATATGACTTTTTTCTATTCCAACGATATGATAATTGGTTGATGATTTTGGCAACTTTTGTTTTAATGGGTGGACTATTTTTTTCTCGAAAATTCATCACTAGACATCAAGAAGATTCTCCTTTTAATCATCCAAATTTAATAGAACATTTTCCTGATGATAAAACGAGATTAAATAAAAAAATAAAACATCAACCCAGTAATTTAGATTATGAGGATAATGAAATACTCTCTACCGTATTATACAAAATGAAAGAAAAGGAGAGTTTAGAAAAAGAAGAGGAAGAATAGAGTCACGGATTTTAAAATTATTATTTTTTCGAAGAGCATTTCCTGACCTTCATTTTCACTTTTTAAATATATTACATTATTATTTTTCTCAATATGATAGTTCCTATCTGCACTATTCAATTATTCACTCAATGCCGAGTTAATGGGTGCTTCAACCCATACTTAGTAGGCTTCCATAATTGTTTGACGAAATTAATAATGCTCTTATCCCAATTGGATAATTTTCTTTTTTACGATTTAGAACTAAAAGATGCACCGCATCATGATTTTTTCAGATTTCGTAATTCTCAATTTAGTGATGGTGCCAAATCCTTCTTTTACAGTTGGATCAACTCCCATTTTGACATAACATCTTGTAAAGAATTCTAGTACAATAGGCACATTACAAACTGTCGACCTAAAATAAAATTTAAAAATACCGTCGCTGATAATATTTGTAATAGATGATTTAAATAAGATACCACGAGCTATGGCATTATTATTTGACAGAATATTTACTTAACCAAAATTGATTATTTCATTACCATTCAAAGAGGGAAAGGTATAACTATTTCGTTTTGGTCTTACATAAAAATCATCAGTACCTCCAATTTATTTTAAGGTTTCAGCTTTTATTTTTGGAAAAAAAATCAACAAAATAATAACAGCTAAGACCGTGCGCATAGTGTTTGTTATTTTGTGTAGATCAAAGTTTCAAACCACCTAACCTTTATTTCCACAAAAAAACTATTAGCCTAATTAACTTCATGAAGTTAAAATTGTTGGTAGAAGAAAAAAAATGCTCCATCCCTTATTTAGGAAATTTTATAAAATTGATTATTCAATTTATATAACTCAAAAAATAGCCTTAGACATATGTATATCAGTTTTTCTACCACACACAATTAAAAAACTTAAACAACTATTTTATTGATGGCCTAAAAGATAGAAATATTCTGCCTGCAAGGAATGTATCTTGTAGTTATTGAGAAAAATTGAGAAAAATCTGTAATTAAAAAAGGTCTAGAAAAGAATAGAAATAAAAATCCATAGGAAAGATTGGCGAACAGATATATTTACCTAGATCGTAAAAACAAAAAAAGCTTTGCGATATACATCGCAAAGCTTTATTTTTGCGCCCCCTCAAGGACTCGAACCTTGGACCTACGGATTAACAGTCCGGCGCTCTAACCAGCTGAGCTAAGGGGGCTAATTTGCCTAAAAAAACATAAAAAAGCTCCTATCTTTTTAAAAGCGAATGCAAAGATATATTTTTCAGAAAAAAAATGCAATCTTTGTAGCTCTTTTTTTAAAAAAACTTTTAAATTTTTTCGAACATGAGTTTATTAACAGTTGGAACAGTTGCTTTTGATTCAATCGAAACTCCATTTGGCAAGGCAGATCGTGTTGTTGGAGGAGCTTGTACCTATATTAGTATAGCTGCTTCATATTTCACCAAAGACATCAATTTAGTTTCTGTAGTTGGAGATGATTTTCCAGAAGCAGAACTGAAATATATGAAAAAACGCGGTATAAACCTCGAAGGTCTTGATGTAAAGAAAGGAGAAAAATCTTTCTTTTGGGCTGGAAAATACCACGATAACATGAATCAGCGAGATACCCTAGCCACTGAGTTAAATGTATTAGCTGACTTCAATCCGAAATTGCCTGAGAGTTATAAAAATTCCAAATATTTGATGTTAGGAAACTTAACTCCTGAAGTTCAACTAAAGGTCATCAAGCAAATGAAGAAACGACCTAAATTAATCGTTTTGGATACAATGAACTTTTGGATGGACATTGCAATGCCTGCTTTAAAAAAAGTAATTAAACATGTTGATGTTATTACTATTAATGATGAAGAAGCTCGACAATTATCAGGTGAGTACTCATTAGTAAAAGCTGCAAAAGTAATTCAAAAAATGGGTCCTAAATATTTAGTCATCAAAAAAGGAGAACATGGAGCTTTACTTTTTTCAGGTGAAAAAATGTTTTATGCTCCTGCTTTACCTTTAGCCGAGGTTTTTGATCCAACTGGAGCAGGTGATACTTTTGCAGGTGGTTTTATTGGCTACATTGCAAAAACTGGAAATATTTCTTTCGAAAATATGAAACGTGCTGTAATTTACGGCTCAGCAATGGCCTCATTTTGTGTGGAGGAGTTCAGTATAGGAAGATTGAAAAAATTAAATGCTCGAACCATAAATGCACGAGTTAAGAAATTTTCCAGTTTAGTGAATTTTAATATGAAAAATAAATAGCGCTAATTTTTTCAATAAAAAAGGACCGAGCCTTTTGAAGGACTCGGTCTTTTTATTTTTTTATAAAAAAATAAATTATTCTTTATTCGCCAGTTGCCCACAAGCAGCATCAATGTCTTTACCTCGACTTCTTCTTACAGTAATCATAACATTTCTTTTACGTAAATATTGAGCGAACAAATCAATCCGGTCTTCTGATGATTTTTCAAATTCAGCACCATCTATTGGATTATATTCGATAACATTTACTTTTACTGGAAAACGGTTACATAATTTAAAGAGATTAGCAGCATCAACTAGAGTATCATTGAAATTTTGAAAAGCAATATATTCGTAGCTAATTTTATTCTTTGTTTTTTGATAAAAATATTCAATTGCATCCATTATCACAGCCAAATTATTTTGCTCATTTATTGGCATGATCTCATCTCGTTTTTCATCATCTGCAGCATGAAGGGAAAGTGCTAGATTAAATTTCACTTCATCATCTGCCAACTTTCGAATCATCTTCGCAATTCCTGCTGTACTTACAGTAATCCGCCTTGGAGACATATGTAACCCATCAGGCGAGGTAATCATATTTATGCTTTCCATCACACTTTTATATGCCAATAGTGGTTCTCCCATTCCCATATAAACAATATTAGTTAATGGATGACCAAATGTTTCTATAGCTTGCTGATTTACTAAAACAACTTGATCAAAAATTTCAGAAGCATCCAAATTTCGAACTCGTTTCATTTTTCCTGTTGCACAAAATTTGCATGTCAAACTGCAACCAACCTGGGATGAAACACAAACAGTAAATCGATTATCCGAAGGAACTGGTATCAAAACTGCTTCTATCATATGCCCATCATACAATCGATATCTAGATTTAATGGTTCCATCTGCGCTACGTTGTACTTTGTCTTCTTGAATCACATTGATGACAAAATTTTCTTCCAGAGATTCTCGAAGGTCTTTTGACAGATTTGACATTTCACCAAATACTCTCGCTCCTTTTTTCCACAACCATTCATAAACTTGTTTAGCTCGAAATTTCTTTTCTCCCATCTCGAGAAAATAATTTTCCAATGCTTCCAAGTCAAACTTGCGAATATCAATTTTTGAAATAATTTTTTCAGACATAGTACAAAGGTAAATCTTTGTAGTGAGTTTTTCCAAACTTAAGTTTCACTATATTCCTATTTTCATTTTATCAAAAAACTCATCTCTAATCCAGTTCCATCATCCAAGATAACAATCGAGTATCTTTTTCTACCAAATAGTTCCATTGACTTTTGAAAAGCTAATAATTAAAAAAAATCAAACAGGATACTTTCTTATTTTTTAAAAGTTTCAGAAAAAAAAGATTTTTCTGTCATCTTTAAAATAAAATTATTTGTAACTGCCCTTTGCATTATAAAAAATTATGATTTTTAATAAACATTCCTCTAACTGCTAAGCTAATTATTAACGAGTATTTCAGTCCAACAAAAATATTTTAGCCTACTATTATTACAGATTTAGTGAAATAAAAAAACCCTACATCATGCATGATGTAAGGTCATTTGGGTTTTGTGGGATAAACAAAAACACGGTATTTTCTAAATAGAATGCTGTTTCATTGTGTATTTCAAATATAGATACTTTTTAAATAAATAAATGTAACGAGAGTCACAAAGGGTTATTGATTTTTGCTAATAGTTTTAAAAAAAACCTTGCATCTTACAATGCAAGGTCATTTGGTTTTAATAAAATAACTAATGATATGAGATATTTTGGGACTACTACTTTTAAATAAACAAATTTATATATCCTTAGAGTAAATAAATTTGATGAAAATCATACACAGGCAGTGACTTTCATCAATAGTTTTATTAAAAAAAGTAGTAAAGTCAATCTTAATGCATTTCTATGTATAAATAAACTAAAAATAGCTTTCCTCTTGATTTATAAATCGTTTGATCCAGTCTAGTAGGATATGCAATCATTCACTATTCTTGATTTATCATCACAAACCTCTTTTAATATAGGATCAAAATATTATACCATCCAACAAAAAAAGAAAAGGCTGTTCATTTTTATCCTGAAAGGATCTATACCAACTTTCTTTTGGTTTATGAAAAATCATTGGATTTCGATAACTGAAATCTTTGTAAAAAACCATTATTTATTCCATTTTACGTTGATAATGTAATCTTTTCAAACTGAGAACACCCATTAAAATCGTCAATTGTAGCTCTAAATTTATCATTAGACCTATTTCTCTCTAAAAATAGAATTTCTCAGTTTTTCATAAATATCAAGTTTTCCATTATTTATGATTGATAGCTCTGAATTTAAGTTCTAACCCAAAGTGAATTGTCAGATATACTTTATTTATTATTATTCTACAATTTAACAACTCAATCCAGGATTATATTACTAATCATAATAAGTTTAGGCAATCACATATTTTTCCTAATCAGATATTACTTCATTTTGAACAAATACAATAATGTGATAGTTTCTATCGGAATTGTTTCTCCATCAACAAAATATTTATTAACAGAGTAATATTCCTACACCTTCCTATATAACTACCAGCCTCACATTTATTATTTAAAAAAATGCCCAACTTCCTTTAATTGAGCTTTATTTTTTATTCCAACCTCCATTTCTTACTTTCACTTCGAGAATTTCATTTTTTAACCTCCAACCTTATCATGGCAAAAGTAATTTCTTTCTCCAAAGGATTTCGAAGTATCGTTTTCTGGTCTATCATATCCGCCGCATTTATAGGGCCAGGAACTGTAACAACCGCATCAAAAGCAGGTGCATCTTTTCAACTAGCTTTACTCTGGGCTCTATTCTTTTCAACTTTTGCAACCATTATCTTACAAGAAGCAGCAGCTAGAATTACGATCGCTTCAGGCAAAAGTTTAGGGGAAATCATTGCACTAAAATATCAAAATTCTAGCTCCAAATTAAGCTGGATTGTCTTTCTATCTATTGCGTTTGGGTGTGCAGCTTATCAAGCAGGAAATATGCTTGGTGCAATTGAAGGCATGAAATTAATAACAGTTTTTTCTCCAAAAATAATGACCGTTGGTTTAGCACTTTTTGCTTTTGCGATTTTAATGTTGGGTAATTTCAGAAGTATTGCAAATATTTTAGGAATTGTCGTTGCATTGATGGGGATTGCATTTATCTATGTTGCTTATCAAACAAATTTTAGTTTTGGAGGAATTCTACAATCGGCAGTAGTCCCTTCTTTTCCTCAAGGCTCATCACTTTTAATTATAGGACTAGTTGGAACCACCATTGTTCCATATAACCTATTTTTAGCATCTGGAATCTCTCAAGGTCAAAGTATTTCCGAAATGCGTATTGGTATTGTTATAGCTGTTTTAATTGGAGGTTTAATTTCAATGGCAATTATGTTAGTGGGTTCTCAACTAACTAGTGAATTTTCATTCGCTGCACTTGCTGATATGATGAAAATTAGAATGGGCGATTTTGGAGGAAGTCTTTTTGCATTTGGACTTTTTGCCGCAGGGTTAACCTCTTCCATTACTGCACCATTAGCAGCAGCAGTAACCGCTAAAAGTTTATTTGGCTCAAAAAAAAAAGAATGGGATGTCAATGGAAAAAACTTTAAAATGGTCTGGGGAGTTATTTTGTTAATCGGTTTAATCTCCGGTTTAACCATAGGAAAACCAATTTTAGCTATTATTGCTGCTCAAGCAATTAATGGAATTCTTTTACCCATTGTTGCTATCTTTTTAATTTTAGCGGTGAATGATTCTTCTTTGATTCCAAAAGCTTATCTAAATTCTAGTTTATCAAATTCAGTCATGATATTTTTAGTTACGGTAAGCTGTTTTTTAGGAATCAACAATATTTTTAATGCTTTAGGGAAAACAGTAGAAAACTTAAAAATAAACTCAGACCTACAATTTAATTTAGTGACCACTTTAACCTTATTAATAATGTTTTGGTTGATTTATAAGATATTTATTACCAAGAAATATACTCCCACTAATTGAAAAGAACATTTCTATTAATAATAGCTTGGTATATGGATTACGTAATATAATATCCCTTATTTTTTAAACTCATCTCAATCAAAAGAATCTTAGCAGATGCGAGGTTCCTTTCTTTACTCCTAAATTCCACTTTACTGTTGAATCATTTTCCAAATTAAAATCAAATATTATGCGTTGGATGCCTTTCTTTTTTTTGTTGATATTTCAATCTTGTCATAGTCAAAAAAATATAACATCATCATCGTCAAATTTTATAACTCCTTTTGAAAAAAATAAAAACTCCACTTCAACTTATGAGGAGACTATTGCATTTTACAAACAATTAAGTGAAGCCTTCCCTCAACTTCAATTGACTGTTCATGGAATGACAGATATTGGTTTTCCCTTGCATACCGCAGTGCTTTCTGTGGATGGAGATTTTGATCCAGTTTCAATTCGTAAAAAAAATAAAAATATCCTTTTTCTCAATAATGCAATCCATGCCGGGGAACCTTGCGGAGTGGATGCAAGTATGATGATTTTGAGAAATTACCTAGAAAATAAATCTTTGCAAAAATTCCTTAAACATACTGTTATTGTGGTTATTCCAATGTACAATTTAGGAGGAGTGTTGAATCGGAATAGTCATTCACGAACTAATCAAAATGGTCCTGAATCTTACGGCTTTCGAGGTAATGCAAAAAACTTGGATTTAAATAGAGATTTCATCAAATGTGATTCAAAAAACGCCCAAACATTTAATCAACTTTATAACTATTGGAAGCCAGATATTTTCATCGACAATCATACATCCAATGGGGCAGATTATCAATACACCATTACTTTAATTCCTACTCAACATAATAAACTAGATCCTAATCTTGCGCAATACTTGAACCAAAAAATGCTCCCACGACTTTTTTCTGACATGAAAAAAAATGATTGGGAAATGACTCCTTACGTTTATGCCCGCACTACACCTGATAAGGGATTTGCTGGTTTTTTAGATTTACCCCGATACTCTTCAGGTTATGCTGCTTTGCATAGTGCAATTTCATTTATGCCTGAAACACATATGTTGAAACCTTTCGAAGACCGAGTTTATAGTACCTACACTTTTATGGATGTAATGTTAAAATTAATGCACGATGATTTTAAGAAAATTAAGACAGCACGAGATAAAGCAATCGAAAATACTAAAACAAAAAAAATATTTGACCTCAACTGGGCTCTAGATATGGAAAAAAATGACTTGATAAAATTTAAGGGTTATACGGCAAAAAAGAAACCTAGTTTAATTTCTGGTGAACCTCGTTTATATTATGATCGCAATGAACCATTTGAAAAAATGGTCAACCATTATAATTATTTTAAAATAACTGAGCGTGTTCAAAAACCAATTGCCTATTTAATTCCACAAGGCTATTCAAAAATTATTGAACGCCTAAAATGGAATAATGTAGAAATTAAAAAATTAGAAAAAAATAAAATATTTGAAGTAGAACTATATCGAATCACCAATTACAATACTGTCAAAAATCCATACGAGGGGCATTACCTCCATCGAAATGTTAAAGTAGAAAAATTCATTCAAAAAAGATCCTACTCTAAAGGAGATTTTATTGTTTATGTCAATCAACCTTCAAATCGATACATTGTCGAAACTCTCGAGCCAACTGCCCCAGATTCATATTTTGCATGGAACTTCTTTGATGGAATATTACAACAGAAAGAATACTTTTCTTCTTACGTTTTTGAAGATTTAGCAGTAGAGATCCTAAGGAAAAATCCTGAATTAAAAAAACGATTGGAAGAAATGAAAAAAGCTGATATGGAATTTGCCAAAAGTGGTTATTCTCAATTGAATTTTATTTATAAAAATTCTGAACATTACGAACCAACTCACCAGGTTTATCCAATCGGGAGATTGGTAAAAAAATAATATTGAAGTACTTTAACAAAAATAAACCAAACACTATTGCCGCCATAAAACAACTAAAACATCCCTTCATCTACAAAACTAAAATACCCTTGCTCTGAGACTATCAAATGATCAAATACCGTAATATCTAAGACTTCTCCAGCTTTTTTCAACTTTTTAGTTAAAATAATATCTGCTTGACTCGGTTTTAAATTACCTGAAGGGTGATTATGACATAAAATTATACTAGTTGTTCCTGACTTTTCTAAAGCTTTTCTAAAAACCATTTTCGCATCAACAACAGTACCTGACACACCTCCTGAACTGACCAATTCCCGCCCGATGACTAAATTAGATCTATTCATTAATAATATCCAAAACTCTTCATGTGGCAAATCAATCAAAATTGGAGCAACCGCTTTGAAACCATCTGAACTACTTTTAATTTGCGGTTTATCTTTAATCGCAGTCATCTGCCTTCGCCTCCCGAGTTCTGCTGACGCGGCAATTGTAATTGCTTTAGCTACACCAACACCTTTAAATCTTTGGAATTCAGCGAGAGAACACCGCCCAAGTTCGTGTAAACTATTCTCAACTGACTTTAAAATGCGTTTAGCCAATCCAACCGCAGTCTCCTCTCTTGATCCTGAACCTAAAAGTATTGCTAAAAGTTCTGCATCTGAAAGTGCATGCTTGCCCTTATTTAATAATTTTTCTCGAGGTTGATCCTCCTCTGACCAGGAAGTTATAGCTAATTTTTCTCTTTTATACTCCTCCATTTTGTGAAATTTTTTCTCACAAAATATATTTTTTCAAAATAAAAAATCAATATTGTTCTTTCGCATATTTCTCAACAATATTCCCAAAACAAAAATGAAGTTTTAATATCTAAATATTACTCAAAGCTTTTTCCAAATCTTCAATCAAATCATCCACATCCTCGACTCCTATACTTAATCGAATTAAAGAATCCGTTAAGCCAACTCTTAATCTATCTTTTTTAGGAATAGATGCGTGCGTCATACTTGCAGGGTGACCAATTAATGATTCAACTCCTCCCAAAGATTCAGCTAGTGCAAATAAATGTGTTCCCTTCAACACTTTATGTGCATCTCTCAAACTTCCTCCGACAATATCAAAAGAAACCATTCCTCCAAAATCTTTCATTTGTCTCTTAGCTATTTTATGATTCGGATGAGATCTCAATCCTGGATAGTAAACCTTATCCACTTTTGGATGAGATTGCAAAAACTTTGCAATTTTTTTTGCGTTATCACATGATCGTTGTACTCTTAAATGTAACGTTTTAATTCCTCTCAATATCAAAAAACAATCCTGCGGCCCTGGTACTCCACCTACTGCATTTTGTATAAAACGAAGTTGTTCAGCCAGTTCTGGGGATTTTACAATTACTACACCATGGACTACATCCGAATGTCCACCCAAGTATTTTGTGGCAGAATGTGTTACGATATCTGCCCCCATATCAAGAGGATTTTGCAAATAAGGAGATGCGAAAGTGTTATCAACACACGATAGTACTCCTTTCTTCCGAGCAATCTTACAGATTTTTCTAATATCAACTATGTTCAACATTGGATTAGTTGGTGTTTCAATCCAAATGAGTCTTGTGTTTTCATTAATTGAATCTTCTAAGTCCTTAGTGGAATTCATTCCCACAAAATGAGATTTGATTCCAAACTTCCCATAAATATTAGTCATCAATCTATAAGAACCTCCATAAATATCATTATTCGAAACAATTTCATCACCGGGCTTCAACAATTTCAAAATTGCATCCATCGCGGCTAAACCGCTTCCAAAACAAATTGCATCCCTTCCATTTTCTAAGGCTGTCATATTTTTTTCTAAGGCGCTTCGTGTTGGATTTTTCGTACGAGCATATTCATATCCTTTATGTTTACCTGGTGCATCTTGAACATAAGTTGAAGTCTGAAAAATAGGAGTCATTATTGCTCCTGTTGAAGGATCTGGTTCAATGCCTGCATGAATCACTTTAGTTCCAAATTTCATTATAAAAAATATTTTTAGTTGATTTAAAATCGATTACATTGGAATGAGATATGGCTACTTAAACAAGAGTGGATAAAATTTTAAAAAAAATCTTAACCACTTTAAAAAAATCAAATTTTATTTTCACTATTTTTTAGGACAACACTATCTATAAATTATTCACTCTTTTTAACTACTTTCCTAAATCAGAAAAAGGCAATTCGGGTGATCCGAATTGCCTTTCTTCTATTTTTTCAGTATTTCAATAATTAGTTTACTGCGCCAGCTAATTCTTTTCCAGGCTTAAATTTTACAACATTTTTTGCTGCAATTTGTAAAGCCGCACCAGTTTTTGGATTTCGTCCAACACGTGCTGCTCGGTGGTTAGAAGAAAAAGTTCCAAATCCTACTAAAGAAACTTTGTTACCATCTGCAAGAGTATCACCGATAGTACTGAAAACTGCATTTAATGCATCAGTTGCTTGTGCTTTTGTGATATTAGCTTCTTCTGCTACTTTGTTAATAAGATCTCCTTTGTTCATTTTGAAAAAGTTTAAATTTAAAATAATGGCACAAATTTATGTGCTGTTTATAATAATACAATAAGATTGTATAGTGAATTGTCTACAAACCCAACAAATACAAGGGTTTTTAGCTTATAATCGCTAAATGTAGTAATATTATTTTTGTAAATTGCAGTCTTTAATTATTGATTTTAAAAACATATTTTCATGGATAAATTAAAACCGCTGTTATTGTATAGTTCCCTAATACTGGTTCTACTTTTCGTCTCTTCTTGTAGCAAGGGAACAGGCTGCCCAATTAACGATCCTGCAACTGTTGGTGCAAGTACTAGTAAAAAAAATAAACTTTCTACTAAGAGGGGTAAATCTAATCTTTTCCCTAAAAAAATGCGAAAGAGAAACTGAGGCAAAACCCATTCATATTACACAAAGATATAATTTTATATTAAAAAAATAAAACATTTTGTTTTTATACTAAAAAAAGTTACCAACACTAATTATTTACTCTCTAATGTTTGTTGGCTTTTTTTCACTTTATGGAAACAAAATGTTTGCTTTTATTTACTGTAATTTAGAATCAAATGCATCCGCTAATCCATCTCCTATTAAATTAAAAAGAGTAACAGTTATAAAAATTGCAAAGCCTGGAAATATCGCTAACCACCATGATGTTGTACTTTCTCTAGCAAAACTCAATAATAGTCCCCAAGTCATTTCATCATTCTCCAGACCAATTCCTAAAAAAGATAGAAAAGCTTCTATCAAAATTGCTGATGCTACACCAAATGCAATAGTAATCAATACTGGTGCAATAGAATTTGGAATCGCATGCCTAATTATAATTCGCCAATCGCTAAATCCCATTGCATTTGCTGCCTCTATAAATTCAAGAGACCTTACCCTTAACAACTCAGCTCGAACGAATCGGGCGATACTAGTCCATTTCAGAAATCCAATAATAATCATTATTGAAACTATCGATGGTTTTTCTAAAATCGTAACAGCAGCTAATAAAAAAAATAAGGACGGTATTGCATTTACAATTTCTATCAATCGCATAATCATTAGATCGAATGGAATAATTATTTCCTTTGAAAAAAAGGGAATGTAATCAAAAGCTTTGGACAACAAACCACATAACAATATAATTCCAAAAAAAATCAAAACACTTTTAAAAATTTCAATTCCAAAAGTTCCACTTTCATTTGCTACACTTAATGTGTAAATTCTTGCTGAAAAAGCATAGAAATATCCGAGTACAATTCCTATCAAATTTAGTAACAATTTAACCCTCGAAATTCTAAATCGAGTATCTCCAAAAAAGCCTGCTATTGACCCTAAGAACAATCCAATTAGCGCTGCGATAAACATCGATAAAACTCCAATTAACATTGCAACTCTTGTTCCTCTGATCATTCCTGCCAAAACATCCCGACCAAACTGATCCGTTCCTAACCAGTGCCAGAATCGATTAGATGGGACATTTTGATTTCCAAAAGGAGAAACAAAGTGCACATTTTTATTATCTAAAGTAAAATGGGAATAGGGTATTGGTGGCATAATTACACTTTCATAATCATGATCTTGCCAAGGAGTTTGATAAAATTTAGTATCCCATTTTGACAAGCCCAAATCAACTGCGTATTGCTTTAATATTGGGAAATAAGTTTTTCCCTTTATTTTACAATACAAAGGTTTTTCATTAGCAATGAAATCAGAAAATACTGCAATTAAAAATATTCCAATTAATAGGCGTAAAGACCATTTGGCTAATTTATTTTTTTGAAATCGTCTCTTAACTCTTGACCAATAACTTTGTGCCAATTCCTGTTTCTCAAGAATTACCAACGTTTTTCCCTCCTTATTTTTTCCAAAAATCATTTACTATTATTTACAAAAGAAACTCTTGGATCTGCTACAGCATACAATAAATCTGCAACCAACATTCCAACCATTGTCATTACGGCTGCCAACATTAATATAGCAAAAACAACGGGGTAATTTTGTTCAAATATTGAATCTAAGGTCAATTTTCCCATACCGGGAATATTAAAAATAACTTCAATCACTACTGAACCTGCTAAAATAGCTGGAAAAACATTTGCAAATAAAGTGATAATAGGAAACAACGAATTACGGAAAGCATGTCTCCAAATAACTTGACTCCCATCTAATCCTTTTGCTTTCGCAGTTCGAATATAATCTTTCTGTATTACATTAATCATTCCTCCTCGCATCTGTCTTGAGATAAATGCCAAGGCTGGGTAGCAAATGCAAAAAACTGGTAAAATTAAATGACTCGAAGTTTCCCAAAACCGATTCCAAAATGGTGCATCGGATGGTAAATCTCCTAAACCTATTGATGAAAAGATGTTGGTCCATGCACCATATTCTGGTGTTGTAAAAAACACAACCAACATCGTTGCCACCCAAAAAGTTGGCAATGAATAAAACACAAATAAAATTAAAGTGATTATTTTATCAAACCGCAATCCTCTATTCTTTGCTGAAAAAACACCTAATGGAATTGCAGTTAAATATGCAACCATTATAGATAACAACATCATGACAAAAGTCCAAAAAATGGCATCCTTAATTTCAGAGGCTACTGGTCGAAGCGTTTTGTATGAAATTCCAAAGTCTCCAACTATGAAGTTTGTAATCCAATTATGATATTGATTCCCGAGCCCATACCAATATATCGTAGGAATATATAATTGAATGGTTGTTGGATTCCCCTTTACCCCTTCATAGCTATTCTCCAATATTGCTATTTCTTTTTCTAGATATTTTTTCAATTTAGGAGTATCTTTGTAGACCTTCAGGATTTTATTTATTCGACTTGTAATGACCTTATCTTTTGATAAAATTGGAAGAAAACTAAGTTCCTTTCTTATTTTTTTTATCGACTCGCTACCGATCGAATCTGGAACTTCATATAATTTTATTTGTGTTGCTTGAATGGCGTTTTTATAAATAGAAATCTGTTCCCAATTTCCATAATGAGATATTAAAGTCTTCCAATTTTCTCTTTTGTCTTTTTGAATAATTTTATGAAGCGTGTCTGGATATGCACTAGATGTCAATTCGAAATAAAACGTTGGACCAATTAAACCAAATGATTCAGCGCGTCTTAAATAATCATTTTCATAATTAGCAGTAGCTGCTTTCGACTCAGATAATGGAGGGGAGGGTTTAGATGGATCACCAGGTGTACATTTACTTAATCCAAATGCTAAAAATGAAATAGCAATTAAGGTTGGAAAAAAATACAAAATACGTTTTACTGTATATTTGAACATAATCTTGGATTAGATAATAATTTGAAACTGAAAATTAACTAATCTTATCTAAAATAAAAATGGGGAGTCAAAATGATTTTGATTCCCCATTCTTATTATTAAAAAAACGATAGATTATTTCTTTAGTCTAAATTTATTTTCAAATATCCATGGTTTTCTAACTGATGGTATGAAATCGAATTTTTTATTAATTGCCATTCTTCCTGAGGGAATCATTAAAAAAATACATGGTTGTTCATCATAAATTATTTCTTGCAATTTTTTGTACAATTCAGTTCTTCTCTCCTCCGGAATTAAAGTCCTAATTTCTTCGATAATTTTATCTGACTCTTCATTTCCAAACCCAAATCGATTTCCACCTGATGGGGTATCGCTATCTGTATGCCAATTCTGATAAGGATCATCAATACTTGGATCTTGGGACCAGCCACTTGTAAATAAATCAAAATCACGTTTGGTCCTTGCCTCTGCAACTTTATTCCCTTCTTTTACTACTAGTTCTATATCAACACCTACTTGCCTTGCTTTAGATTTGAATATTGTTCCAATTTTTTGTCCCGTAACACCTGCTTTGGAGGAAAGGTATTCTAATTTAAGCTCTGTCAATTCGCCATCAATCTCTTTATCCACAATTCCATTTCCATTAGAATCCTTCCAGCCTGCTTTTTTCAACAGATCTCTTGCCTTTTCCAAATCCTCCTCAATTAATGGCAAATCTTTGTGATAATATGGACGAGAGGTATGAAATGGACCAACCACTTTTTCAGCATAACCATACATTGTAGTATTTATTATTTCATCCAAATTTATAAGATGAGCCAAAGCTCGTCGAACTCGTTTATCTGACAGTTTTGGTCTATTATTATTTAACCCAATATAATATATTGCCATTTGTAATGGCTCATGAAAATTCAAATTACCCTGCCCCTCTGTGGATTCTTTTAATGCGCTATACTGATCAGAGGTTATTTGCGTCATAACATCAATCGACCCAGCTTTAAGTTCAGTAACTGCTGTTGTTACATCGCTAATAGGTTTAAAAATAATTTTTTCAGGATTAGCCTCCAGTAATGGGTATTTTGCTGATAATTTATCCCCCCACCAGTTTTGCTTTTTCTTTAATACTATTCTTTGCCCAGATATCCACTCTTCCAAAAAATATGGTCCACAACCACTTACAAATCCTTTTTCTCTTAAATATTTCTCATCCGAAAACCCTGTAGCAAATTCCTGTAAACGTGAATCGGATTCTGCCAACTTTGAAGCACCTTTTGCATTTGACAATTGTTTTATCGTGAAGTTTTTCATTATTCCTTTGGGGTCATAAATATGCTCTGGTATAATTTGTATATCTGTAAAAATAACTCCTGTTAAAAAATAATTATCAGAAACCAAAGAGAATTTTTTAGGATTAGTTTTATCAATCATCATGTCTTTAAAACTAATTGCAACTGCTCGGTATGGGGCTGCACCAACTCTTGGGTTTAAAATTGCTTTTATTGAAAACTCCACATCATACCCATTTACTGGTTTGCCATCATCCCAAACTGCCTCCTCATGAATTTCATAATTACACAATAATTTTCCTTTATTATCACCCTCAGTAATTTCCTGGATAATTGGTAGTTTTTTTGCCAACATTGGCATTGCCTTGAGTGTTTTTGTATTGTAATGTACTAGGTTAGAAAAAATTTGATTCATTACTCTGCGACTATTCGCTTGAGTAGTCAAGGCTGGATTCAACATATTGGGTTCCCCTACTAATCGGGACACAACTGTAATTGAACTCTCAAAATCAGTTGTCTTTGAACTTACTTCTGGATCTAATTTACAGCTTTGGGAGAATAAAATAATTGCTAAAAAAAATAGAAACTTTTGAGCTGAAGTTCTTCCGTACATAATTATATATTTTTGTGCCTCAAAAAAAATTAAAAACATCTACGATGAGTTTTGTGTTAAATCAAAGATAATAACAACTTCCACAAATTCGAAAACAATTATGTCAACAGTTTTACTTGCAGGCGGGTCAGGATTAATTGGTAACCGGTTGAGCATCCTTTTAGAAAAAGAGGGATATGATGTTATTTTCTTAAGTCGAAAAATAAAATCAGATAAACGTTTTTTTCTATGGGACGTGAGCAAAGGAACTATTGATTCTATTGCAATTGAAAAAGCGGATTATGTGATTAATTTGGCAGGTGCTGGAATAGTCGACAAAAGGTGGACAGATAAACGAAAGAAAATTTTAATTGAAAGTCGAACTCAAACTACCGATCTTCTAAAAAACAGTTTTGAAAGAATAAAGAAGCCAAAAGCATATCTTTCCGCCTCAGCAATTGGTTTCTATGGTAATCGAGGGGACGAATGGTTGACTGAAAATTCTAAACCACAACCAAATGACTTCCTCTCTGAATGTACGATGGCTTGGGAGAATGCAGCCAAGGGTGTTGCTAAGTCAAAAATCAGGACTGTTATTTTTAGAATTGGAATCGTCTTATCTATCAATGGAGGTGCACTTCCTGAGATGATCTTGCCGATGAAGTTTGGCACTAGAGTTTCTTTTGGGGATGGAAAAGCCTATTATCCTTGGGTGCACATTGATGACGTTTGTAACATGTTTATTTGGGGACTAGAGAATGAAAAAGCAAATGGAATATACAATGCTGTCGCGCCTAAACCTTTAATGATAAAAAATTTAGTTAAAGAAATTCAAAAAGCGAGGGGTGGTTTTGCTCTGCCCCTTCCTGCTCCTTCTTTTGCACTAAAATTGATTATGGGTGAAATGGCAGATATGCTTTTAAATAGCGCGAGAGTTTCTGCAGAAAAAATTTTAGCCTATGGGTATGAATTTAAATTTTCAGAAATCCACCTTGCTCTAAAAAACATTTTAAAGGAGAAAATTTAGGAATTGAATAACACAAAGATTGACAACGGTTTATTTTCTGAATAATTATTCAACAAAAAACAACCCCCTTTTTCCAAAACGGAAAAAGGGGGTAATATTTACAATAAAATTACTTGAGTAAAATTTTACTTCGCATCCTCAACAGCTATCTCAAGATTCTCCATTTCTTCAGGTTGATTTAAACCTCTAATTTTATCCTTTATTTTTTGTTCAATCTCCAAAGCGACCTCTGGGTTATCAGCCAAAAAGTTTTTAGCAGACTCTCGACCTTGAGCGATTTTGCTCCCGCTATAAGCATACCAAGATCCGCTTTTATCTATGATATCATGATCCACACCTAAATCGACAATCTCTCCAGTTTTTGAAACTCCTTCTCCGTACATAATATCGAATAGCGCAATTCGAAATGGGGGAGCTAATTTATTTTTCACCACTTTCACCTTTACGTGATTTCCGACTACATTTCCTTCTTTATCTTTAATTGCAGAACCTGATTTTCGAATATCTAATCTTACCGAAGCGTAAAATTTTAATGCATTACCACCAGTTGTTGTTTCAGGGTTACCGAACATTACACCAATTTTTTCACGTAATTGGTTAATGAATACACAACAACATCCAGTTCGTCCAATTGCTCCAGTCAATTTTCTCATTGCTTGAGACATCAAACGAGCTTGTAATCCCATTTTAGAGTCTCCCATTTCTCCTTCAATCTCACTTCTTGGAACTAATGCTGCAACAGAGTCAATTACAATAATATCGATAGCAGCTGATCGAATTAAGTTTTCAGCAATTTCAAGTGCTTGCTCACCATTATCTGGCTGTGAAATCAATAAATTTTCTGTATCAACTCCTAGCGCTTCTGCATAAGTTTTATCAAAAGCATGTTCCGCATCAATAAAAGCTGCGATCCCACCATTCTTTTGACATTCTGCAATAGCATGAATAGCTAAGGTTGTTTTCCCTGAAGATTCAGGACCGTAAATTTCAACGATTCTACCTTTTGGAAGTCCATTGATTCCTAAAGCTAAATCTAAACTTAATGAACCTGTAGGAATGGTTTCAACATTAACTGCTGGCTTATCGCCCATTCTCATAACGATTCCCTTTCCATAAGTTTTGTCTAACCTATCCATCGTTTGTTTTAAGGCTTTTAGCTTTGCTTCTTTTTCTTTTGACATTGTATAAAATTTTAATCTTTTTAAGACAACTTTTTGTTTATAACACTACAAAGTTAAACATTTTGTTTTTAAAAAACAATAATTCAAAGCTTTTATTTAAAATAAATTGTTTTAAAAGTTTTAAAAGTTGTTTTATAAACGCACAAATGTACTTTTCAAATATGAAAAATAACAGATACAAGATAGGCAAAGGTTTTCCAAATCAAAAATTCAATGTCAATCAAAATTAAAAATGTATCACCTTAGTTACCTTTTTCATCAAAATTGAAAAGCCCTTAATCAAATTCCATTGATTAAGGGCTTTTAGGAGGATTTTAAAATCCATTTAATGTTGAGTTTCAACTGCTGTCTCCTTGCTATATCTTAGAATATTTTGGATACTGCTAGGTGAAGGATTAAAAGTAACTTTTGATAATTGAACGTTAGCTTTTTTCAATTCTTGGTATTCTTCAAATAAATTCCAATCTTCTTGAAGAGCTATTCTGATTGCCATCGATTCGGCTACCGAAGTTTCTTTGTAAATGAATCTAGTTAAGTGATTTAGTGTAAAGTTATGCTTCATGAACATTTTTTTGAGTGAATAAATATATTGTACGCCTTAGAGTTATGTATGAAAATTCAACATTAAAACTAAAAAGCTTTTACAAATATTTTGCTGATGCTCTTTTTTTTGTTATTTTTTTTCAGAAAAAATGAATTTTCCAGTTATTTAATTCGATGCCATGTCTGAGTTCTATAAAAAAGAGCAATATATCCTCGTACTTTTAAAATATCTTTTCCTTCCAACCATAGTTTACAGCTATAAATTTTATCCTTTGTTGGAGAAAAAATCTCCCCACTTTTCCATGTATCACCACTTTTCCTCATATCCCACAAAATTTCCATTCCAACTAGTGGCTTACCTTTTCGTTTGCCTGTGCAATTATCGCAAGTAGTTGTTGGCGCATTAAGTAATTTAATTATTTTGCCAAAATACTTACCATTCTTTTTATAAATTTCTACTTGAGATTTTTCTTCACCAGTTTCGTCATCAATTGTTTTCCAAACACCAACACATGATTGAGCAATTGATGATGTGATAAATAAAGTAAAAATCGAAATAGTTGTAAAAATTGATTTTAAAGTCATTATAATAAATTTTATAAGATGATTTTAGGAGAATACTAGAAAAACATTAGACATATTTCTAATTCAAAATAACAAATTCTGTTCTTCGATTGTTTCGCCTGCCCCTTTCCATAAGATTTGATTCAATTGGTTTAGTTTTTCCAAAACCTTTGTGACTTAGGCGATTAGCTAGAATTCCATTTTCTATTAAAAACTCCTTCACTGCTTTTGCTCGATTCGTAGATAAAATAAGGTTACTCTCATTCGAACCTACATTATCTGTATGTCCGTTAATTTGAATTTTGAGTGAATTATTATTTTCCAGTAAATGTAATAATTGATTTAACTCAAATAATGATTCTGATTTCAATTCGGCTGAACCAGTCTCAAATAAAACATTTCTTAAAACTACTGGAGGAAAAGTTGTCTCAGGTTCAATAGTTACTTTAACTGCTTTATCTTTAATCGGTTGTAAACCTATTTTCAATAAAAATGGGTTATTTAAACTTTGTGTTTTTTCTAGAGAAAAATTTTCAGAGTAAAATAAATACTTCTCTTTGGAAATATTCAACGCGTAGTTTTTCCCAATCGGCAAACAAATTAAAAACTCTCCATCTAGATCTGTAACTGAAGTCGCATAAGTCTCTCCTGAGATCAAATCCACGAATTCAACCTTTGCTGAAAGTTTCTTTTTGGTTTCCAAATCATAGACGTAAGCTTGAACATAAGTCACAGGTTGAGGTCGTGCTTCAGGATATAATTCGAAGCTGTATATATCGGTATGCCCCCCTTTCGTTCCACTATTAAAAACAGATTCCTCTTTTCTTACATTTTTAATATCGCTGGCGAAGTAGCCTGTTTTCCCATCCAAACTTAAAACCAAAGCTCCTTCTGCTGCTTCAGTATTAATTGGATAACCTAAATTTTTGGGAAGAAACCACTCTTTTTCATTTTTCTTTCTAGAAAAAAATAAATCAGGCCCTCCCATTCCAGGATGTCCATCAGACATAAAATAAAGTGTTTGGTTATCTGCATGAATAAAAGGTGATTGATCATCATAGGGTGAGTTAATTATATCTCCTAAATTTTGAGGCGTTCCCCACGTATCATCTTTTTGCCGATAACTAACCCAAATATCTCTTCCACCTTGTCCCCCTTTTCGATTACTAGTAAAATAAATAGCTCGCCCATCTGCTGAAAGCGAAGGTTGAGATTCCCAACCTTTGGAATTGATTGGAGCACCTATATTAGAAGGAAGTGTCCATCGACCATCTCGAATTTCTGAAAAATATAAATCACAACTCCCATATCCATCTTTCCGATTACACGCAGTAAATACTAAAAATTTTCCATCAGAGGAAATACTTTGAGCGCCTTCATTTTTTTCGGTATTTATTCTATCTAAAGGAAACCCTTTTTGCCAAATCCCATTTTTTTTTGTACTCATCATAAAATCTTCTTGTCCATAAAGTCTCGCTGTATAAATTAATTGCTTGCCATCAGCAGTCAAAGAAGGAAGGTATTCTGGATTTCGAGTATTGATATTATCACCTAAGCTTTTAGGTTCGTAGGGAACTGGATTTGCATAAGCAATCTTCATAAACCGGCAATTAGCAATATGTTTTTTAGATTTTTTCTCGAGAATTTTGTTGTTCGGTTCAGCTGCTAAATAATTTTTAAAATGTAGAGCTGCCTCATCGAATTTCTTCATTCTCATCTCTGCCAAAGCAAGCGTATACAATACCTTCTTTTTATAAAAAGAATCTATCTGAATTACTTTTTCAAAACCTTGTTCTGCCTCTTCATAGTTTTTCATATCATAATGAATTGCTGCCCAATGAATTTGAGCATCAATAAAAGTAGATTCTTTTTTAAGGGCTTTTGAAAATTCTTTGAGGGCTTTTTCATTTTCACCTGCTCGTGAATATTTTATTCCTTTTTTGTAGGTTTTCTTTAATTTTTCTGACGCTGTTTTTCGAGTAATTAACTGTTTACTTTTAGTGGGTTGAGTTAAACCACTATTGATAAAAACCAATATCATAAAAATCCAGAGTATATTTTTTCTCATCATAATTAATTAACGTTAGTGATGGCCAAAAACGTGTAACCCACCTAAGAGAATTTTCTTAGATGGGTTACATGCCTTTATTTCTTGACAAACTTTTTCTTTTGGATCAAATTACCTCTAGTCTGGTTCGAATCCTAAAATAATATTGAACTGTCCAAACTCCGACCATTTTGCTCCACTAGCAATCAAATTAGGTTTATCAAAACCAATACCATAATCAAATCCAAGGGTTCCAAACATTGGTAAGAAAACTCTTAAGCCTAACCCTGCTGAACGTTTAACATCAAATGGATTGAAATCTTTGAAGCTATTCCAAGCATTTCCTCCTTGAGCAAATGCCAAAACATAAATCGTAGAACTTGGATTTAATGAAATTGGATATCTCAACTCAACGGTCAACTTATCAAATACAGATGCCCCTCCATTATTACTTGATGGTAAGTCAGTCACTTCGTATCCTCTTAATGAAATAATATCATTTCCTAACAATCCAAATTGCTGACCTGCTAATCCATCTCCTCCTAAGACAAACCTTTCAAAAGGCGATAATCCAATATTGTCATCATAAAAGCCTAACATTCCGATTTTAATGGAAGATTTCAGTACTAAATTTCCAACAAGAGGAGTGTACCATTCCGCATCAAATCGCCATTTATGATATTCTAACCAACGGAAACGGTTAGCATTCTCAATATCTGAAATTTCAGCGTCCGTTAATCCTGCTCTTTCTCCCTCTGATAGAAGGAAAAAATCATCGTCCTTAAATAAAGAGTATGGTGGAGTCAATGAAACGGACAAAGAAACTTTAGATCCTGTTTTCGGAAAAATAGGATCAACAACTGTTGTCCTCGCTAATGTCCCCTTTAGACTGAAGTTTCGAAAATCACCTTCAGTCAATAATGAACCGTCTTGTAATCTAAAATCCCCTCTATTCCATTGATTCAACGCTAAATTTTGTAAATTAATCGCTCCACTTAACACAAAATTATCATCTGGCCACTTCAACCTAGTTCCCAAACCAATAGAAAAATTAGTGATTCCTAAACTATTGAAGCTAGCACTTGACTTATCCAAACCATTGGTCAATCGCGTAAAATACCCTGCTATCGTAAATGAAGTAGCTTTTTTTCCACCCAACCAAGGCTCTGTAAAGGAAGCATTATAGGACTGGTAAAAACGTCCATTTGTTTGCGCACGAAGGGAAAGTCGTTGTCCATCTCCTTGAGGAAGTGGACTCCAAGATTCTTTCTTCAGTATATTCCTAACGGAAAAATTATTAAAAGAAACCCCTAATGTTCCAATCACTCCTCGACCCTGTCCTCCCCATCCTGCAGAAAGTTCTAATTGATCGGAAGGTTTTTCTTCAACTGTATATTCGATATCAACTGTTCCTCGTTGTGGATTTACAGGAGTATTGATTCCCATTGTTTCAGGATTGAAATATCCTAAATTAATGATCTCCCTCTGAGAGCGAATAATATCTGATCGGCTAAATTTCTCTCCTGGACGCGTTCTTAATTCTCTTCGTATTACATGTTCATGTGTTCTATCATTTCCTGCAATTGTCACCTTATCAATTGTTGCTTGCGGCCCTTCATAAATTCTAATTTCCAAATCAATTGAGTCGTTATCAATCGAAACTTCAATTGGATCTACTCGGAAAAACAAATAACCATTATCCATGTACAATGTCGTAATATCTCTTCCATCTTGGCTAAAACTCAATCGAGTTTCCAACAATTCTTGATTATATATTTCTCCTTTTTCAATTCCTAAAACACCCGCTAAAGTTTTTGTATCGTAAATTGAATTTCCTTTCCACGCAATATCCCTAAAGAAATATCTATTTCCTTCTTCAATATTAATTTGTAATTCCAATTGCCCATCTTCATTTCTCCATATACTATCCCCAAGAACTCTAGCATCTCTAAAACCTATCGTGTTATAAAAAGCAACTACTCCTTTTTTATCAGTTTCATAATCACTTTTGATGAATTTTGATGAATTGAAGATTCGCCTTTTCTCCTTTGTTTCTTTCATCAATTTCCGAAGTTTCCTTGGTTTAACATTTGTGTTTCCAACAAAACTAATTTCCTTAATTTTGATTCTCTCATTTTTATCTACATCAAAAACCAAACGAACAGAGTTGGTACTAGCATTATCTTCAATTTCTTCCACTTTTACATTGGCATCTAAATAACCTTTTTCCTCGAAGAAATTTTTAATTCCGTTAATTGCATCTGTTTTAATACTCTCTGTGATAATTCCACCTTTTAGTAAATAGGTATTTACCACTCCATTCAAATCATCATGGTATTTCTTCTTGACGTTTTTGTAAGAAAAGCGAGATAATCTTGGCCGCTCTTTCACATAAATTTCTAGAAAAACAATATCCCCGATTGTTTTAGTTTGAAATACTCTTACATCAGTAAATAATCTCAATTTCCAAAGTGCCTTAATCGCTCTAGGGATATCATATCCACCTGTTCCGATTCTAATTTTATCACCTACTTTCAAGCCTGCAATCGACTTAATTGCATTTTCATCACTATAGTTAGCGCCTACTACTGTAATACCTCCTATTTCATATTCTTTTTGTTCGGCATAATCAATATTAGGAATTGTATCAGGAACGATTACTTGCGCTAAACCATTTGTTGTAAATATGAAAAGACAAACTAGAAATGGTAAAATATTTTTTAAACTCATTTTTTTGTTCTGTTAAATTTTCTCAAAGAGAAATACTTTTTTAATCAAAGTCAAAATATCAATCACTATAAAAAGGATAAAAATTACATCTTGACTTCCCTTCTGTTATAACGGTTACTAAATTTATTTCGTTGGTGTACTTTTTATCTAAAAAAATAATATCTGATCTTCAACTTTCGCAGATTTATAGATAATTAATTAAGGATTATTCACAGTTGAAAAAATCTCTCATTATGAAACTTGCTCACTTGTCTTTCCAAATCTTCTCTCTCGTTTTTGGAAATCAACAATCGCTTCGTACAAATGTTCTCTCCTGAAGTCAGGCCAAAATATTGGAAAAAATCTTAATTCAGCATAAGCAATTTGCCAAAGTAAGAAGTTACTGATTCTCTGTTCTCCACTAGTCCTAATCAATAATTCAGGGTCGGGCATGCCAGCAGTACTCAAGGAATTGGAAAATTTAGATTCATCAATATCTTCAATACTTAATTCATTATTCTTTGCAGCGAAAGCTAATTTTTTAGAAGCTTCTACAATTTCCCACTTTGCGCTATAATTAAGGGCCAAAACCAAGGTCATTCGAGTATGGTGTCTAGTCTTTTCGATACCATCCATCAACGCTCTGTAGGTATCTTTTGGCAATTTTGACAAATCACCAATGGCTTGCAACCGAATATTGTTTTTAGTCAACGTCGATAATTCTTTTCGCACAGTTTGAATTAAAAGGCTCATCAGAGCATTTACTTCGGTTTGTGGTCGACTCCAATTCTCAGTCGAAAAAGCATACATCGTCAAGTATTTAATTCCCAATTCTGCTGCTGCCTCTGTTGTTTCTCGAACTGCCTTTACTCCATTACGATGTCCGAAAACGCGCAATTTTCCTTTTTGTTTTGCCCATCGTCCATTTCCATCCATTATTACCGCAATGTGCTGGGGTAATTTGCTCTGATCAATCTTGGATTTTAAGTCACTCATTTTTGAAAACTTTCTTGTAAGATCTCCTTTTTGAAAATTCACGCAAAGGTAAGAAAAACTACTTTAATTTTTGCCCGTATAAACCAATGAAAATCAACGAGATATTTTATTGGAACCAAAGTGTTACATATATATATATTCTTAATAAGATTTTTATCAATTATTGAAAATAATAAGATAACAATTGTATTTTTGCGGAAATTTTAAACTCATTATTTGACAATATTCAATTTTATACACTGAGATTGATATTCTTAATATTGCTTGCCAAAAAACATTAAACTTATTCTTGTTTTAAAAGTCTAAACCTAAAATATTACATGAAATTTACAGATTTCCCATATCAAAGACCTGAGTTAGATTCTTTTGTTAAAAAATTTGAAATACTTTTAGAAGGTTTTGAAAATGCTGACTCATTGGAATCACAAAATGATTTTTTTGAAAAAATTAACGAGATGCGAGAAGACTTTTCCTCAATGAATAGTCTTTGTCGGATTCGACATAGTATTAATACTAGAGATGAATTTTATGAAAAAGAAAATACTTTCTTTGATGAAAATTCACCAAAATACGAGGCTTTAAATAATCGCTTTTACCAGCTTATTGTAAATTCAAAATTCAGAAAGTCTTTGGAGAAAAAATGGGGTAGTCAACTTTTTGTTATTGCTGATTTGAGTTTAAAAACCTTTCAACCAACTATTTTAGAAGACCTTCAAAAAGAAAATAAACTTATTAGTAATTACAACAAAATTAAAGCAATAGCTGAAATTGAATTTGAAGGAAAAAAATATAACTTATCAACCATCATTCCATTAGAAAACTCAAAAAGTCGTCCATCTAGAAAAGCTGCCGCAGAGGCAAAATGGACATTTTACGAAAAAAACTCAGAGGCTTTTGAACAAATTTATGACCAACAAGTCAAAGTTCGACATGAAATTGCACAAAAATTGGGTTATAAAAACTTCATCGAACTAGGCTATGCGCGAATGTTACGATCAGACTATAATGCAGAGATGGTAGCCAATTTTCGAAAACAAATCCTAGAGCATGTAGTTCCTGTAGCAACAAAGTTATACGAACGACAAAAGAATCGATTAGGATTAGAATCTTTAAAATACTACGATGTTGGATTCCGCTTTGCCTCTGGTAATCCGAAACCACAAGGTTCGCCAGATTGGATTTTGAACCATGCTAGTAAAATGTACACTGACCTGTCTCCTGAAACAAAAGAATTTTTCAATTTTATGCGAGACAATGAGTTGATGGATTTAGTTAACAAGGAAGGGAAATCAACTGGAGGATATTGCTCATTTATTGGCAAATATAAAGCACCTTATATTTTTTCTAACTTCAATGGAACAAGTGGTGACATTGATGTTTTGACACATGAGGCAGGACATGCTTTTCAAGTATACTCAAGTCGAAATATTGGTTTGGATGAATATAATTGGCCAACTTATGAAGCTTGTGAAATTCATTCAATGAGTATGGAGTTCTTTACTTACCCATGGATGGACCTATTTTTTGAGCATGAAACAGATAAGTATAAATTTGCTCATTTAGCGAGCGCAATTAAATTTTTGCCGTACGGAGTTGCTGTAGATGAGTTCCAACATTTCGTTTATGAAAATCCAACAATCACCTCAAAAGAACGGAATGAAGCGTGGAGAAAAATTGAAAGAAAGTATCTTCCTCACATTGATTATGGGGATAATTTGTTTTTAAAAAATGGGGGTTTCTGGCAAAAACAAAGTCACATTTTTTCTTCTCCATTTTATTATATCGACTACACTCTTGCACAGGTTTGTGCCTTTCAATTTTGGAAAAAAGACCAAGAGAATCATACTTCTGCATGGAATGATTATATTAATTTATGCCAAGCTGGAGGAAGTCAATCTTTTTTAAATTTAGTAAAATTAGCGAATTTAATGTCACCTTTTCAAGAAGATTGCGTTAAAAGTGTAATTGGAACTATCAAAAGTTGGTTAGACTCGGTCGATGATTCTAAATTTTAGCATTGTTTTGATGAATATTCAACCTTTTACTCATAGTAAACCGACATGAGATAAAAAGATTGCCTATTTTTGCACTACAGAAAAACCATTTTAAAACAACTATCCCAAAATCCATTATGTTTGACATCATCCTAAGTTTTATTACAGCTTTCACACTTACTTATTTTGCCATACCATCTATTATCCATGTTGCAAAAGTTAAAGGACTTTGTGATGAACCCGGCGAACGACGAGCTCACACTGAAACTACTCCTTCCCTAGGAGGGATTGCTATTTTCGCTGGGATGATTTTTTCAATCGTCCTGTGGACACCTTTCGGCGTCTTTGATGATTTGCAATACATTTTATGTGCTTTTATTATTATATTTTTGATTGGATCAAAAGATGATATCGTTCCTATTTCACCTCGTACTAAGCTGGCTGGTGAATTGTTTGCTGCTGGAATAATTGTTTGGAAATCAAACGTAAAATTGACTAGCCTTTATGGAATTTTTGGAATTTATGATCTTCCAGAATTTTGGGCAGTAATTATTTCAATTTTCATTATCATAGTAATTATCAATGCATTTAATTTGATTGATGGAATTAATGGTTTATCGGGAAGTATTGGAACATTAATCTCAGTCGTTCTGGGGTTTTGGTTTTATTTAATAGATGAAATTGGCCTGGCTTTAGTTGCGTTTGCATTAGCAGGAGCGTTGATTGCATTCTTAAAATATAATTTTACGCCTGCGAAAATTTTCATGGGCGATACAGGTTCATTATTGGTAGGATTAGTCAGTTCAATATTAATCATCAAATTTATTGAATTTCATGATCCTTCATTAGTTACTCCAGCAAAGGCAAAATATACATTTCAAGCCGTTCCTGCAGTTGCGATTGGAATTTTAATTCTGCCTCTTTTTGATACACTTAGGGTTTTTACCATGAGAATTTTAAAAGGAAAATCTCCTTTCAATCCTGATCGAACTCACATTCATCATCTACTGTTGGATTTTGGATTTTCACATATGCAAGGTACCGGAATCCTAGTTGCAGTAAATGCTGGGTTTATGCTTTTAGTATTTTATTTACAAAATATTGGATTGCATTATCTTCTATTTATCGTAATTGGTCTTGCAATAGTTTTATCTACAAGCTTAAATTGGACAGTTAATAGAAAGAAAAAAAGAATCACCAATTTGTCGGCTTCTTAAAAGTTGAGAAATGTGAAAAATAAATTATGAATTTCATCTTAGTTTTTATTGGTGGTGGTTTAGGAAGCATTTGTCGATTTGGAATTTCTCTTTTTATGAAAAATCAAGGTTATGTTTTTCCGATGGCTACACTTTTGGCGAATGCACTAAGTTGTATTGTCTTGGGTACGTTAGTTGGTTGGACGATAAAAAATGGGAACACCTCGGATGTTCAAAAATATTTATTGATGACTGGATTTTGCGGTGGGTTTAGTACTTTTTCGACATTTACTAATGAGACGTTTCAACTTTTACAAGATGGGAATCTAGCTTTTGCCTTTGGGAATATCTTGGTGAGCTTAATTGTTTGTTTGATTTGTATTTTTATTGGTATAAAATGCGTTTAACGATTAAAATTTAGTTTTTTTTCAAAAAAGAAAAGTCATCCAGAGTAATAACTCTAGATGACTTTTCTCTAATTACCACTTACATTTTTTAAAGCCTTTTGAATCAGACCTTTGTGCGTAAGGAGCTATATAATCTTTGCTATGAAAGTTCGACTTGAATATTTAAGGATACTTGGTCATTTAACTCTATCACTTCGCCTTTCACATCACTTTTTGTATTCAAGCTAATTGCTAGAGTTTCCGTACAAATATAATCCGAAAATTGCTCCAACGCAGGACGAATTGATTCGTGATTTTCCAACGTCACTACAATTTTATCCGTCACATTAAAATCGCGAGTCTTTCGAATATTTTGAATACGGTTCACTAACTCCCGAGCAGTTCCCTCTGCCAATAGATCATCAGTCACTGTTACATCCAAAGCAACAGTCAATGCCCCATCATTAGCTACTGTCCAACCTGGAATATCATCTGAAGTGATTTCAAAATCTTCCAAAGTCAATTCATAGTTTTCTTCTCCAATAACTAATTGATAGCTATTTGACTTTTCAATATCACCAATATCTTCTTGAGTCAAACCTCCAATAGTAGCAGCTGCAGCTTTCATATTTTTGCCTAATTTCCGTCCAAGCGTTTTGAAATTTGGTTTTATTTTCTTCTTGATAAAACCAGTAGTTTCTGTCAAATATTCAATCTCTTTCACATTCACTTCTGATAAAATCAAATCTTTGACCGCTTCCACTTGCGCTTGGAAAGTACTATCCAAAACAGGTAATAATATCTTTTGCAATGGCTGACGGACTCTGTGATTTTCTTTCTTTCTAATGGATAAAACCAAAGAAGAAATTCGTTGAGCATAATCCATTCTTTCCTCCAAAGCTTCGTCGATCAAGTCATGATTTGCTTTTGTCAAAAAAGTCAAATGAACAGAGTCATGTTTCCATCTACCGCCATTTACTTTTTCATTTTTTCGAATTGGATCAGTCAAATTCCGATATAACCATTCCGCAAAGAAAGGCGCAACGGCTGACATTAATTGTGAAACTATTATCATACATTCATACAAAGTTTCGTATGCAGCACGCTTGTCAGCATCAGAATCGCTTTTCCAAAAACGACGTCGACACAATCTCACATACCAATTAGACAAATCATTTAAAGCAAAATCCTCAATATCACGACATGCTTTAGTCATCTCATAATCATCCATCGAAACTGTATAAGATTTAATTAATGAATTCAATTTTGAAATAATCCATTTATCAATTTCAGGTCTTTCTGAAATAGCAGTCACATTATTCTCATCCATTTCAAAGCCATCAATATTAGCATATGTCGCAAAGAAATTATACATATTAAAAAGTGTCCCAAAAAACTTTTTACGTTTTTCATCTACTCCATCAATATCAAATTTCAAATTATCCCATGGCGGTGAGTTTGCAATCATGTACCAACGATTTGCATCCGCGCCATAAGTGCTCAATGCTTCAAATGGCTCAACGGCGTTGCCTAACCGTTTAGACATTTTAACTCCGTTTTTTGCTAAAACTAAACCATTCGAAACAACATTTTTATACGCTACATTATCAAAAACCATTGTTGCTATTGCATGCAAAGTGTAAAACCATCCACGAGTTTGATCTACTCCTTCAGCAATAAAATCTGCTGGGAAGTTTCGTTCAAACTTTTCTTTATTTTCAAAAGGATAATGCCATTGTGCATAAGGCATAGAACCTGAATCAAACCAAACATCAATCAAATCTAGTTCACGCTTCATTGGTTGACCATCTTCGGTTGCCAAAATTACATCATCAATATATGGTCTGTGCAAATCTTTAGGTACTTCTTGATCTTTTCCTAAGAGATTATTCGCATACTCTATCTCCCTCGTTAATTCTTCGATAGAAGAAATACATTTCTGCCCTTCGCCATCTTCCGTTCTCCAAATCGGAAGTGGAATGCCCCAAAATCTTGAACGAGATAAATTCCAATCTTGTAAGTTCTCCAACCATTTTCCAAAACGGCCTTCTCCTGTTGAAGCAGGTTTCCAATTGATCGTTTTGTTCAACTCGAACATTCTTTCTTTTACTGAAGCAGCTTTAACAAACCAACTGTCCAAAGGATAATATAAAATTGGCTTATCTGTTCTCCAACAATGTGGGTAGTTGTGTTCATATTTCGCAACATTAAAAGCTTTATTTTCTTTTTTTAACTTGACAGAAATATCGATATCGACGTTTACATAGTCAGGATCGTCTTTATAATTTTTCACATAACGACCTGAAAATTCACCTACTGTATCTTTAAATTTTCCTTGCTTATCTACCAAAGTCAATGCACCAATTCCATTTTGAACTCCAACCATTCTATCGTCCGCACCGAAAGAAGGAGCCGTATGAACGATTCCTGTTCCATCTTCTGTTGTTACAAAATTTCCTAAGATTACTCGAAAAGCATCCGTTTTTCCTTGCAATGGTTCGATCTCATTTCCAAAATCTAACAATTGCTCATAACGGATTCCTTCCATCAATGCACCTTTGAAAGATTCACTTTGCTCGATGATCTCTGGTTGATTTTTTGCACCAAACCATTTCTTCACTAATGCTTCAGCCATAACTACACTTACTGGTAAATCTGTGTAGCTATTTTTCATTTTGATTTTCACATAATCAATTTTACCTCCAGCAGTCAACGCAGTATTTGAAGGCAACGTCCAAGGAGTAGTCGTCCATGCTATGATTCGAACATCTTCATCATCTGCTTCGAAAAGGAAGTTAGATTTTTCATCTTTTTCCACTTTAAACATTGCAACTGCAGAAGTATCTTTTACATTTTTATAGCAACCTGGTTGGTTCAATTCATGGGTACTCAAACCTGTTCCAGCAGCTGGAGAATATGGTTGTATCGTATATCCTTTATACATCAAATCTTTATTATACAATTGCGACAACAACCACCAAACTGATTCGATGTATTCGTTTTCGTAAGTCACATAAGGATTCTCTAAGTCTACCCAATATCCCATTTTGATCGTCAGGTCATCCCACAAATCCTTATATCGCATAACTGTCTCCCGACACTTTGCATTGTATTCATCTACCGTAATCTTAGTACCGATATCTTCTTTAGTTATTCCTAGTTCTTTTTCTACAGATAACTCAATCGGCAAACCATGTGTATCCCAACCACCTTTTCGTTCTACCCTTTTTCCTTTCAATGTATGGTATCGACAAACCAAATCCTTGATCGTTCGAGCCATCACATGATGAATCCCGGGTTTCCCATTTGCCGAAGGCGGTCCTTCATAAAAGACATAAGAATTATCTTCACTTCTCTCCTCGACACTTTTTTCGAACACTTTATGGTCGTTCCAAAAAGCGAGTACCTCCTTATCTATCTCAGGAAGATTGAGGGATTTGACTTTACGGTATTTTTCGTTTGACATATTATTAAAATTATTATTTTTTAAAACGCATGCAAAGATAAAAGGTTAAACCAATTATTGATTTTATTTCTGTAGTAAAAACTAGGATTTTTAACTGTTTTTAAAAACAAAAAGCTCTGACAGTACAACCTGTCAGAGCTTTTTATTCAAATAAAAGAAGTAGCATCTACAGATTGTCTTGCAATCGCGGAATGATAATGATGCTAATTATTATATTTGAGTAAAAATTCATGTTATTTTTCTTTCTTTTTAAAAGATGGATAAATGTAGCAGTATTTTTGCTTAAAATCAAGGTCATCATTTTTTCAAAAACCAACCGTTCAGCACACTTGTTTTTGTTACAATAAATTCAAAAATAAGGTTCACTTTACGGAAATTAAAATAATTTATATCATTATGGATTTACATTGGGGAATAGATTTAGGAGGAACAAAAATTGAAGGAGTTGTGATGGAAGGAGGAAACCCTATTCCATTAAAACGATTAAGAGTCCCTACTGATAGAGAGCGTGGTTACCAGCACATTTTAAATCAGATTTCAAAATTAATAGAAGTTCTTATCGCTGAAACTGGAGTTAAACCTGATAAAATTGGAATTGGAACGCCAGGAGTTATAGATCCAATTTTAAATACAATGAAAAATTCCAACACCACGGTGATGAATGGAATGCCTTTCAAAAAAGATGTAGAGCAACTCTTAAATATTCCAATTGTCGTTGCCAATGACGCTAATTGTTTTGCTGTCGCAGAAACTAATATGGGAATTGTAAAAGAAAAAATGCCAAATGCAAAAGTTGTTTTTGGAGTTATAATGGGATCCGGTGTTGGAGGGGGAATTGTCATTAATGGAAAACCTATCACAGGTAGACAAGGTATTGCTGGAGAGTGGGGACATAATTTTTTAGATGCTTCAGGTGGCGATTGTTATTGTGGAAATACAGGTTGTGTAGAAACCATTATCTCTGGAATATCTTTAGAACGATTTTATGAAGAACAAACTGGCGAGCATTTACCCTTGAAATCAATTATCGAAAAATATCACGAAGGAACAGATGGAGCAGCCACCAAAACTGTAAAACGAATGTTAGAATTTTTTGGAAAAGGAATAGCCAACGTGATTAATATTTTAGATCCTGATGCGATCGTTATAGGTGGTGGAGTTAGCAATGTAGACTTATTATATAAAGAGGGCGTTGAAGAAGCTAGAAAATATATTTTCAACAATCGGTTCGATACTGTGTTTTTAAAACCGAAGCTTGGAGATAGTGCAGGAGTATTTGGTGCAGCATTATTATAGTCCTCGATTCTAATCGAAAAAAGTAATTTGACAGAAACTATGTTACAAACCAAAAATTTAAAATTTTCCTACGACGGAAAAAACTATTTAGACTTCCCTGACATCAATTGTCAAAGAGGTGAACAATGGCTTTTATTAGGTCAATCAGGAAGTGGAAAAACAACACTATTACATTTGCTCGGTGGTTTACGAAAACCTAGACAAGGTGAAATTATGATTAATGGAGAAAATACTAATCAACTTTCCTCAACTGCTTTAGATCAGTTTCGAGGAAAAAATATTGGGATCGTTTTTCAAAAACCATACTTCGTTAGAGCCTTAACTGTCGAAGAAAATTTGATGTTAGCTCAGGAATTGGCAGGTCAGGATATCGACAAAGATTACATTTTTAAACTTCTCAATCAACTTAATGTCGGTCATAAGTTCAAATCCAAAACTGAAAATTTGAGTGAGGGAGAAAAACAAAGGGTTTCTATTGCTAGGGCATTAGTTAATCGTCCGACCGTAATTTTAGCAGATGAACCAACCTCTGCATTGGATGATAAAAACTGCCATGAAGTTATTAGGCTATTGGAACAACAATCTAAAGAAGCAAATGCAACTTTGCTTATAGTTACTCATGACGGTAGATTGAAAGAGTTAATAAAAAATCAAATTGAATTATGAACAACATTAAATTAGCTTGGAAAAACCTAACAAACAAGCCACTTAATATGATGTTGAGTTTGGTTTTATTTGCTTTAGGTGTAGGAATGATTTCCATGATTTTCCTTATCGAGAATCAAGTGCAAGAAAAATTTGACAAAAATTTGGCTGGTATTTCGTTAGTCATTGGTGCGAAAGGAAGTCCTTTGCAAATGATCTTATGTAACATGTATCACGTCGATGATCCAACTGGAAATGTCAAAATCAAAGATGTCAAGCCTTTTTTGAGTGGAAGAAACCCATTAATTGATAAAGCAATCCCACTTTCATTAGGTGACAGTTACAAAGGATTCCGAATCGTTGGAACAACTCAAGATTATCCTGAACTTTATGATGTCAAAACTGCAAAAGGAAAAATCTGGAAAGATAATTTTGAGGCAAACATTGGTGCTGACGTTGCCAAAATTGCTAATCTAAAAATTGGTGATACCTTTTATAGTACTCATGGTTTTTTAAGTGATGGAATGAATGGACATGAACATGGACAATTTAAAGTTGTTGGTATTTTCCAAAAATCAAATTCCGTTATTGACCAATTAATTTTGACAACAACTCAAAGTATTTGGGAAGTTCATGACAATCATGACCACGAAGAAGAAGCTCTTGTTGAAGAATCAACTGACAATCACGAAGGTCATGATCATGCAGAAGGTGACGATCATGCACATGATCACAATCATGAAGGGCACGATCATGCTGCTTCACAAAAACCTTTAATCGAAGAAGTTGATCAAGAAATTACCTCCATTTTAATCAAGTTTAAAGAGTCGAGTAAAAAGAGTTTTCAAGCCTTGACAATGCTTCGAGGAATTAATGAAAATACTGAAGTGATGGCTGCATCTCCAGCAATCGAGTTAAATCGATTGTATGATAATATGAGTTTGGGCGAAAGCTTTTTGAGAAATTTAGCGATGATAATTGTATTCGTTTCAGGGTTGAGTATTTTTATTTCATTGTTCAGTTCATTGCGAGATCGAAAATATGAATTAGCCCTAATGCGAGTGATGGGCGCAACTCCAACTAAACTTTTTTTCCTAATCATTCTTGAAGGATTATTGTTAGCTGTGATTGGATATGTGATTGGAATTATTTTAAGCCATTTAGGTATGAGTGTTTTTGCTGGACAAATGGAAGATAAATACCACTATTCATTTACCGCAGCTAAATTTTTAAAAGAAGAGTTTTATTTACTTGGAGGAGCATTGTTTATAGGTTTTGTCGCAGCTGTAATTCCAGCCTATCAAGCCTTTAGAACTGATATTTCTCAAACTTTAACAGAGTCTTAAATTACTTCCTCGAAAGTATTACGTTATATTTGTGAGCGATTGAGGCGCTTGACTTTTTTAGTATTAAAGAAAAAATAACATGAAAAAAATAACGATTGCATTATTCAGTTTGTTTTTAATAGCAGCTTTTTCAAATTCAAGTACTGCACAAACTGAAAAGAAGAAGACTTCTACCGTAAAAGCTCCAACTGAACCATCTGAAGCGGCAAAAGCATGGAAGACATTAAGTAAAATTACTTTCAAAAAAGAGTATGATGAAATCATGGGATTCAAAGTAGACAAACCTGTTTTCAGCAAAGAAGTACTTGAACTAGAAGGTAAA
>JAQXDE010000049.1 GCA_029251525.1 Saprospiraceae bacterium
GTAAATGTAAACAGAGCTGGAATCAATGCAACTGGAGTACTTTACTACCAATTGGAAACAGCAACTGAAACAGCAACTAAGAAGATGATTTTGGTTGACTAATCTTTGGATTAGGATACTAACTTATCTTCCCTAGATAAGTTTTAAAGTTGATTTTAGGTGAGTAGACTTTCTACTCACCTAGTTTCAAAAAGGAAAAAAATTAGTTTTTTAGGACTAGTTAAACTTGCTTTAAAATCGGTTTTTGGGATGGCCTCTCTTCATTTATTTGAAGGGGGGCTTTTTTATGTTTTTTAGATAAAACTTGAAAGGTGATATTTTGCTTTCCAAACCATTTAAATCAATATCTTATTTTTTCTTCTAATAATTAAAAAGACTTTTTTTGAAAAATCAATTAATCCATTGATTTATAGTGTTTTTTTTATCAAAATATTGTCACTAAAATTTTCCTTTCTTTTATTTATTTAAATCAAATTGATCAATCGATTCATTTTTTTAGTTATAGACTCCCTTTCTTTTTATTTTTTCCTATTGAAAACCACGTCACATTTTTTCTTTTTTTGAATAAGAGAAAATATTATGTTTTGTTTCTTTCACATTATAAACTAGTAGTGCAATTCGCATTTTTAGTTTTCCCAAAACAGTTAAAAAGCAGTCATAGTTCATTTAGTCAGATTAGTAATTTTCATTTTATTTAAAGGAGAATTTTGCTAGCTGAATATCAAGTTGAAATTCATTTTTCAGCTAATTTTTTATAAAACCGTTTAAATAACTAAAGAACTGTATTTTATGAGCACTAAATTTATCTCAAAACTGGAGGGAGGAAAAATCCTGTCCCTAAACCCAAGAAGCCCATTTAACTCGATTTCAAAAAAAGAAAAAATCCAAGGACTACTTTTTTTTACTTTAATATTATTTTCTTTTTTTCCTAAACAATTGCGGGCGCAATGTACAGTAACTTTTGCTTGCAACGGGGCAGTAAATATTTCCGTTGACGAAAACTGTACCTTTAATGTTAATCCATCACAATTTCTTACAAATTACAATACATTACCATCTGTATGTACGGATAGTTTAAAGGTCATTGTTACTGATCAGAATAATAATTTTATCGAACAGGGAAGTGAAGTTTTGATTAATGTGAATTTATTTAATAATTTAAATATTGGAGACTCCATTAAAGTGACCGTTTTTAATGATATAAATGGGAATAATACTATAGATGGAGGTGAAGAACAATGCTGGGGCGGAGCAAGATTAGAAGATTATTCTGATCCAGTGATTGCTGATTGTGGAGATGTAAGTGTTTATTGTTTTGAAGAATTGGGAAATGTTTTTGGAGGTCCAATAATTCCAATTACTGCTACAGATAATTGTAGTCAAAATGTTTCCATTAATTTGTTAGATAGCGTTTTGACTTTAGTTGATTGCCAAGTAGATCCACTCAAAAAGGCAACTTTGGTCAAAACATGGATCGCTGCTGATGATTTTGGAAATATGGATACTTGTGTCCAAACAATTACAATTTTAAGATTTCCTACTACAGGATTTACTATCACTCCACCTCCTTTAGTAGAGTTAGAATGTAATTCCTCGAATCAGCCTGATACCTCAGTAGTAAACTTAGGTTATCCTGTTTATTCATTTGATAATAATGGAACATTTGTAGATATAGAATTAAGTCCAGGAAATATTTCAGGTTTATGTAGCGATATAAAAGTTATTTATGAGGATATTCCATTATTAGGAGGGATGTGTGGAAATGAAGAGAAATATTTGAGATCATTTTATATCTTCGATTGTTGCGCTAATGTATTTTTGGATACTGTATATCAAACAATTAAATTAACCGACAACACTGCTCCTGTGCTAACTTGTCCAAGTAATGTTATTGTTGAGACCTCTTCTAATTCATGCACGGCTAATGTCAATGTACCTGCTGTAGGAATTTTAGATGCTTGTAGTTCAAGTAATTTTATTGTAGAAATTATAAGTGATTTTGGAAATTTAAATACCAATGGCGGTTTTCTAAATGATGTTCCATTAGGTACACATACAATAACCTTCATTGTTAATGATGCTTGTGGTAATACGTCGATGTGTGATATGACGGTGACTGTTGAAGATAATCTAGCTCCTACTCCAATCTGTGATGAAAATACAATTGTAGCCTTGAATAATTTAGGTTCTGCTACAGTCAATGCTTTGGTTTTTGATGATGGAAGTACAGATAATTGTGGTATTATCAATTATGAAGTTCGCCGAATGGCGTCTAATTGTAATTCCGGAACTTCCTTTGCTAGTTCGGTAGATTTCCTTTGTTGCGATATTGGAGAAATAATTTTGGTAGAGTTGAGGTTGACAGATGCTGCTGGGAATACGAATGCATGTATGATTGAAGTCCAAGTTCAAGACAAATTAAATCCGACGATAATTTGTCCCCCAAGTAAAACGATTGAGTGTGGATCAGATACTTCCGCTGTTGCATTAGGAATGGCCTTGGGATCGGATAACTGTGGAGCAGTAGATATTACCTGGTTCAATACAGGTACACTTAATTGTGGAACGGGGACTATCCAAAGGACATGGGTAGCGACTGATGCACAAGGTCAGACATCCTCCTGTTATCAAACAATTAATGTGGTTAATTCAAATCCTTTTTCTGGAAATACAGATCCAAATGATGCAGACGATATTCAATTCCCAGCAGATTTGATGGGAGTAAATGCTATTTCTTGTATTGATTATCAAAATGACCCAACATTAGTAGATCCAATAAATACTGGAATACCAACTGTAATCTTAGGGAATAATTCTTCATGCAGTAATGTTGGTATAATTAATCCACCTATGGATTTGTTTTTTAATATGGGGACTGGAGGCTGCAGCTCGATTAAGATTTTTAGAAAATGGGTAGTAGTAGATTGGTGTCAAGCTGGAAATGATCCTGATTTAACTCAAAATGGATTAGGTGTATGGGTACATAGTCAAATAATTATGGTCACAGACAACGATGCACCCATTTTATTAAATCCACCAACGGATATAACCATTAGTGCGGATGCTAATTGTGAGGGTGTTGTTACTATCCCTAGTATTGCGGAAATAGATATAGATGACTGTAGTCCAAATGTGTCGGTAACTGTTACAAGTCCAGATTTAGGGGGGAATGGATATGGTCCATTCACCGTAGGAATTGGAAATTATTCTGCCACATATAGTTTAGATGATGGTTGTGGAAATGCAATCACTTCTCATAATATTAATATTATAGTTGAAGATGATAAAAAACCAACGCCAGTTTGCTTAGGTATTTCAGCTCCATTAATGCCAGTTGGTAATGGAGAAGGAATGTTAATGTTGGCAGCTACAACTTTTGTGAGTGATAGTTTAACTTTTGACAATTGTTCTTCATTTGATGATTTAACATTTTCAGTAGTTTTTGATTCTTTAAATAATCCAAGTGTTCCACCCACTGCTACTGAAATACTATTCACCTGTGATCAGCTTGGGACAAGTAGTGTGGCAGTATGGGCTTGTGATGAAGCAGGGAATTGTGATTTTTGTGTGGTTGATGTTGTAATGACGGCTTCTTCTGGAATTTGTGGAGTGCCATTAGCTCAATTAGCTGTAATGAGTGGACTTATTGACAATGAGCAAGGAGATGGAATTGAGGAAGTAGTGGTGAACGTTAATAACGGGCAAGTTTTGGAAATGACAAATTCTAATGGTCTATTTAACTTGAATTTGCCTATGTATCAAAATTACAACTTCAAACCAGGAAAAAGTAACACTCCTCTAAATGGAGTCACAACTTTTGATATTGTTAAAATTAGAAATCATATTCTAGGATTAGAATTATTGGATTCGCCATATAAAATAATAGCTGGAGATGTCAATAATTCTGGTGAGTTGACGGCTTTAGATCTAGCACAAATTCGAAATTTGATTTTATTAAATACAGCTGAATTTCCTAACGGAGTTCCATCATGGAGATTTGTAGATGCGAATTATGTATTTGTAAATCCTAACGATCCATTAAATGAAGCATTTCCAGAAACGGTGGATATTCAAAATTTGAGTACCGATTTGGATCTATTAGATTTTGTAGCCATAAAAGTAGGTGATGTAACTGAAAATGCAACACCTAACCTTTCAACAAATGAATATAGAGATAGAGAAGGAAACTTAATCTTCAAAACCCAAAATTCCTGGGTTAAAAAAGGAGAGGAGGTTAGCCTCGTTTTTGAAACAGAGACCACAGTAGACTTTTCAGCATGGCAATTTACCCTCTCGTTTGAAAAAGACTTGATAGAGTTTGTGAAGGTGAAGGAAATGGAAAATATATTTTTTGGAAATACAGTTTTAGAAAAAGGCGCAATTACTTTTTCATGGGATAAGGTTGGAAATGGAAATTTAAAAACTAAGGTAAATTGGTTTGAAGTTAAGTTTGTTGCATTACAAGACTTAAATATTCAAGATGTAATTGATATAACTTCAAAACAAACTTTAGCTGTTGCATATGGTTCAAATGGGGTAGAGTATAATATTGATCTGCAATTTGGAAATGAATTAGATAACTTTACAAATCAGAGGTTAATTTTATATCCAAATTCACCTAATCCATTTAAGAAATCTACTTCAATTAACTTTTACATACCAGAGGAAGATAATGTTGAGATAACCGTTTTCGATATTACAGGGAAGTTATTAGAAACTTATAATTCTTTTTATTCAAAAGGGAAACAGAGTTTTATTTTGGAGGAAGAAGCGAATTTTTCATTTGGCGTGTTGTATTACCACGTCAAAACCTCGAAGCATCAAGTAAGTGGTAAAATGATATTACTACCATAGGTGCTTTACTCAAATATGGCTTTATAGCATTTCTCAGTATACGGTTTTATGACCGGACCCTCCTTTTTTAGGAGGGTCTTTTTTATTTTAGCTATAGACGATAGCTTGAATGTTGTAAAATAATAAGTTGAATATCAAATTAGTATAGATCTTGTAAAGTCATATAAGTTAAATTAATATAAATAAAATACCGTAAAAAGGGTATTGGTAGGCTGAATATATGCCTTATATTTGCAATGTTATATGAACATAAAATAATCTACATTTAAAAGAAAATTGTAGAAAGAAATCAGTCCCGTGAACATAAACCGGAGTTCTGTAGAAAGAGTTTTTCTTTTTATTTTACTTCCAATACAGTCTTAAAAATTCAAATGAATAGAATTTTCTTACTCGTTTTGTAGTTAGTAAATTCTTTCTTAGTTTTTCGACGACAGTCTAGCCTTCCCGTTGGTAACAAATATTTATCATCTTCTATGATAAACTCCATTGTTGCTAAATTTCAAAGCTAAAAAAGGTTTATGTTTTTTAAGACCATCAATCACGCTGTGTGCATTTGTTTGGTTAATAGAAGTTTTATTTGTTCTAATATTTTTCTTTTTAGTTAAATATTAAACCAAATATATCCTATAAATGACTTTCTTTCTGTTAAAGTGAACAGAACTAAGGGTGTTTTTTTGTGGAGAAAATACTAACTATTAAATAGGTTTTCAGCATCAGACGTTAGATAAAAACTATATCATGGATTATTCAAAATGCCATGGTTTACATTTATTTAACATTGATTTTAATAAGATTTGACGTGGCCTTGGTATTTCTGTGCTGAATATTTCTGGAGGGGAATACAGTAAGCAGTGAGTTTTAACAATTGGGAATTTATCGATTGCTTAACTCTCTTTAAAGGATTACTTTTATCTTCATAACACATCATACTTCGAAACACTTTCCACATCATACTAACTTAAAAAGAAATTTTTTTGGGTAATATACTTAAATGTTGCTCAGATTTATATAAATATAAAATACACTTTTCTGTGTCTGCTTTTTCAGCTCAAGCTAGTGCAGTAAGGTTTAGGAATAGTATTACTCTAAAAAAAATAGAGTATCAATAATAAACGGTTTTGGGATAGTCCTCCTCTGCGAAAGTAGAGGGGGATACTTTTACTCCCCTGATTTTAGTCAAAAATAAATTACTTAGCAATTCTGATGCAAGAATTGAACAGATAAGGTTGTCGAATAGACTAGTTTTACTGTGTTTTTAGCTGAATAACGCTGCTACCAGTACTATTACGTCTTAATTTTTGATAGAGGCATCAGTCATAATAACGGAACAGTTTAGAGATTCATAAAAATTTATAAAAGTCCTCCTCTGCAAAAGTGGGGGTTGGCTTTTATTTTATGGAATAGATATAGAGGTTATAGGAACTTGAAACTTTCCGACAAACAAAGACGAACAGTTTAGAGATAAGTCTCCTTCACCTTTTGGTGGGGGGCTTTTTTAAACTCAAAAAAGTATTTCTGGAAACTTCATTTTCAGAAGTTATGATAAAACGGTTTTGGGATAGTCCTCCTTTACGAATGTGTAAAGGGGGACACTTTTTTTTATTCCAGAACTTAAATACTTGAACGTTTATATTAAATCATTTAGTATTTTTTCTATTTGGTATACAATTTTTATGTGTCCAGTCTCTGTCATTCTAAATTAAGTATATACAATGGATAGCATTGTATATGTTGGATTTATTTATTCTTTTAAACTCCGAAGAATTAACAGATAGTGCACCTAGGTGAATAAAATTTTTTAGACCAAAGCGAAAAATTTCTTATCTCATAACAATCAATAATTTATTTTGTTGTTAATATTTGAAATTCGAATTTCTAGAAACTTTTCATTGTATACCCATATATTCTATTTTAAGAATCAGATTTTAGAAACTTTTCCACAAAAAAGCGGAAATTAGTATTAAGAGGTTTATATCAGTTTTGGGATGGCCTTTTATCATTCGTGATGGTTTTTTATTGTAATTAGACTATCTGATTTTATATGAAATCCATTTTCGGTTATTGAATGGTAAAGAAAAAAGGCTACCCTCTAGGGGCTAGGGGTTTTATTTCCTATTTTTGCGGCGTGGCAAGAATATTAGGAATCGATTACGGAACAAAAAGAATTGGGTTAGCTACCACCGACCCATTACAGATCATAGTCACTGGTTTAGATACAGTAGCTAATAAAGATATTTTTGAATTTTTGAAAAAATATCTAGAAAAGGAAGAGGTAGAATGTATTGTTGTTGGTCAGCCAATGCATGAAGATGGAAATCCCTCGCAAATTGCACACCTAGTGGTTGGATTTATTCGCAAATTGCAAAAAAAATACCCTGATATAAAAGTTGAAACTCATGATGAACGTTATACCTCCTATGATGCAAAGCAATATATTTTGATGATGGGAACCAAACAAAAGAAAAGAAGAGATAAAGCACTGGTTGATCAGGTAAGTGCGATTTTAATTTTACAAGATTATCTAGGACATATATAGTTGAGATTTAAGTTAGTTTGTTTTGAGAACAAGGGTTAAAATGGACTCATAACATTTATAACATAAAATCTTAATACTTAAATTAATATTAAAAAATAAGTAATGATTTTACCGATTTATGCAATAGGACAACCTGTTTTGAAGAAGATGGGACAACCAATTGAGAAAGATTATCCTGGGTTAAAGGAGTTGATTGACAATATGTGGGAAACCATGTACAATGCAGAGGGTGTTGGTTTAGCAGCTCCTCAAATTGGTTTAGCGATTCGAATGTTTATGATCGATACAAAGCAATTGGATGATGGCGATGGAACAGGAGTAAATGGAATGAGGCAATGTTTTATTAATGCTCAGAAAGTTGAAGAAGGAGGAAAGCAATGGGACTACGAAGAAGGATGCTTAAGTATACCAAATATTAGAGGTGATGTAAAACGCCCTGCTCAAATTAAATTAAGATATTATGATGAGAACTTTGAAGAACATGAGCAGGTTTTTAATGGTATGATTGCTCGAGTGATTCAGCATGAATATGATCATATTGATGGAATTCTTTTTACCGAATTATTAAAACCACTCAAGAAAAGAAGAGTGAAACGAAGAATTGAAAATATTAAGAAAGGAGATATTACTCCACCTTATAGAATGAGATTTATTAAATAGTGGGTTTCTTTTTTCAAAATAAAATAAAATAAACACGGTTTCTCAATGAAGAGAAACCGTGTTTATTTTTGTTTGTCTATTTAGATGTTTAAAATGGATAAGTTTTATAATTCCACATTGGATTTTCACAAATACCAGATATAACTATTTATTAAAAATGTGTACCGTAACTTATATACCAACGAAGAAAAATAATTTCATTTTTACTTCAAATCGAGACGAAGCGCCCAAGCGTTCAGCAACAGGAGTGATAGAAAAAAGCATCGAAGGAAAAGTATTATTATATCCTAAAGATGCTCTGGCAAATGGAACTTGGATTTCTATTTCTAATAAAAATCAGTTGGTGTGTATTCTCAATGGTGCATTTATTAAACACAAACATCGTCCACCTTATCGATTGAGTCGAGGCATTATGGCATTGGACTTTTTTAAGTACCCAACAGCAAATGATTTTTTTGAAAAATTTGAGTTTGATGGAATGGAACCTTTTACTATGATTATTTTTGATGATGGAAGATTATATGAGTTTCGATGGGATGAAAAGGAAAAACATATTGCACATTTAGATACTTCAAAACAATATATTTGGTCTTCTTGCACTTTATTCACGGAAGAGTGGCAAGAGAAAAGACGAATCTGGTTTGATGATTGGAAAAGAGAAAATCAAATGATTGACCAAAATGCAGTTCTTGATTTCCATAGAAATGGAGGAGAAGGTCATACTAATTTTGATGTAGTGATGAAATGGAAAGATGTGGTTTGTACTACAAGTATTACCTCTATCTTGAAAGAGGAGGGACAAATGTCAATGCGATATGAAGGTTTGTTAAATCGAGAAATTGAATATGGATTTTTGAAATTACAAACGACTAAAAATACGAGTGATTAAATTAGTTATTAGGTTTTATTCAAAATGTTATTTGTAATGCTAAGTTCGACTTCAACTGAAATTGCCGAAAATCAAAAGACGATTATCTTTAATTGCTCTTAGACAAAACTACAATAGATGTTTGCGGAAGGATTTGTCTGATAGGGTTTTAAGAGGTTGATGCAGTTTTTTAATCGATGGAATTGAATTTTATTTTACAATTATTGGTGCATACAGAGGTTTTTATACCATCGTGTTTTACCAAGTGGAAAATAGGTGTTCTCTATTTATTAAAGACCATTAAATACAAGCGCTATTCTCTAAAAAGGTTTTGGTATTTGAGCAGTCGATCGGACGGATTCAGGATGGGTAATCATAACCAATTTTAATTTTTTAAAATACTAAAGCCAATAGGTTTTATGTCTTAACAGATGAAGGTTCCATCTTTTTTTCAGCTTAATTTAAAGATGCCATAGGGAGAAGTGATACTTATGAAGTAAGTAAAAAATTCAATCGGTTTGAATATATATCTAATATTAAGTTCTGTTCCAAAATATATATTTTGGATAAACTATCAAAAGAGTAATTATAACTTCACATATCCCCCCCATAAAAATACGAAGTATTGTAAAGTCGATTAAATGAAATGGATAAATGGTTTGGAGATTGTTTAGTGGATAAATAGGAAAGGGTTGGGATAATAGTTTTGAAGTCAAGACTTGAAACATTCTAAATAGATTTATGTTTTAGTCGTATCTTTACAAACAAAATTTAATTAAAAAATAAAAATGGACTTAAATCGACCAGTAACAGATTGGCTGCCAATTACTAAAAAAGAGGTAGAAATGCGTGGATGGGTAGACCTTGATGTTATCATCATTTCAGGTGATGCTTACGTGGATCATCCTGCTTTTGGTTCTGCAGTGATTGGGCGAATTTTGGAAAGTGAGGGATTGCGGGTAGCGATTATACCGCAGCCTAATTGGCAAGATGATTTACGTGATTTTAAAAAATTAGGAAAACCAAATTTGTTTTTTGGAGTGACTTCCGGTTGTATGGATCCAATGGTTAATCATTACACTGCCAGTAAAAGAAGACGTTCGACTGATGCATATACTCCCGGAGGTGCAGCAGGTTTTCGACCAGATTATGCAGGAAAAGTTTATACTGAGATATTAAAAAGTATTTACCCGGATACTCCAGTTCTGGTAGGAGGGATCGAAGCTTCGTTGCGGCGAGTGACTCATTATGATTATTGGTCAGATAAATTATTTCCCAATTTTTTAAGTTTGAGTGGTGCAGATATGCTGGTTTATGGGATGGGAGAAATGCCTTTGCGGGAGATCGTTCGTTTGATGAAAAGAGGAGTTCCATTTTCTAATTTGAAAAATATTCCACAGACAGCGGTACTTTCGCCACGATCAGAAGTTTTACCGAAGGTGAAAAAATGGGAAGATTTTGAACTCTCTTCTCATGAAAAATGTTTGCGTGATAAAAAATCATTTGCAGCTAATTTCAAAACTATCGAACAAGAATCTAACAAAGTAAATGCTAGACGATTGATTCAAGGGTGTGGTGACTATAATTTGATCGTCAATCCTCCATATCCTCCCATGACGGAAAAAGAAATTGATACTTCCTTTGACTTACCTTATACACGACAGGCTCATCCAAAGTATAAAAAACGGGGTTCAATCCCAGCATATGAGATGATTCGATTTTCAATTAATATGCATCGAGGGTGTTTTGGAGGTTGTAGTTTCTGTACTATTTCAGCTCATCAAGGAAAATTTGTTTCTAGTAGATCGGAAGAGTCAATCATGAAGGAGGTGGAGAAGGTTACAGAAATGCCTGATTTCAAAGGTTATATTTCTGATCTTGGTGGACCATCTGCTAACATGTATCGGATGAAAGGAAAAGTGCAATCTATCTGTGATAGATGTGTAGCACCTTCGTGTATTCATCCTGTGATTTGTAGTAACTTAGATACTAGTCATAAGCCATTGACTAATATTTATAAAAAAGTAGATGCTAATCCAAAAGTGAAAAAAGCATTTGTAGGAAGTGGGATTAGATACGATTTATTGGCGGATAGTTATAATAAAAACTCTGATGGAAGTGAAGATGAGTATATGGAGCAGTTGGTGACTTGTCATGTTAGTGGCCGTTTAAAAGTAGCTCCTGAACATACATCTGATGCAACTTTGAAAATGATGAGAAAACCTTCCTTCAAACATTTTCATGAGTTTAAGAAGAAGTACGATTTTTATAATAAAAAGCATGGATTGAAACAACCATTGATTCCTTACTTCATAAGTAGTCATCCTGGATCGACCGAAGAAGAAATGGCAAATCTAGCTGCTGAGACAAAAGAGATGGGTTTTAAATTGGAGCAGGTGCAAGACTTTACACCAACACCCATGACTGTTGCGACTATTATTTACTATACAGGTTTACATCCATATACTTTAAAACCAGTTTATACTGCAATCTCTCCGAAGGAGAAAAAGAAGCAACATTTATTTTTCTTTTGGCATAAAAGAGAGAATTTTCAAGAGATTAAAGATAAGTTAACCTCAATGGGGAGAGAGGATTTGATTGAGAAATTGATTGCTGACAAAAAGAAGCATAACAAGAAAACTATTTTAAATGGGCGACATAATGATAAAGTGATGAGAAAGTATAAGAACAGGAATAAGAAAAAACGAAGATAGCTTAGAGAGATGGAATACAGATTCCGCAGATCTAGCGAATGTAAGCTTGTTAAGGATTACCATATAATTCTTTATTGATGAGACAAAATCAATAATACTTCTAATTATTAAATCAAATTAAGTCCGTTCGATCCGGAGTATCCCCGTTCCTCTTAAAAAAATCGAAAACCACTTGCAAAAAATAGACCTAAAAATAGCCCGGCAATTCATCCTATCTAATCAATTTGATTTCGGAAAAAATCCAAATACTCTAGATGTTATCCAAGACCTTGGATACATCCAAATCGATACCATCTCAGTTATCAGACGAGCCCATCACCACGTCCTCTGGACTCGAGATCCAAATTATGAATTTGATGAAATACAAATTTTTGTAAAAGAAAAAAGGTATTTGATTATTGGGTAAATGCTGTAAGTTATTTGCCGATAGAAAATTTTAGATATTCATTAATTCGGAAAAACAGGCGGGAAAAGGAAATGGTTTTTGGTACGAGAAAAATCCGAAAAATATTCTAGATCGAATTAAAGCCGAAGGGCCATTGATGTCTCGAGACTTTAAAAAAAAAAAATTAATCAGCTATATATTGGATGAAAAGTCCCATCAATCAAGCTAAAATGTAACTCTTTTCTGAAGGCAAAATAATTATAGTCGAGCGGCAAGGTTTTCAAAAAAGATATGACCTAGCAGAACGAATAAAATCTTGAAGTGTTAATACAAGAGTGCCAACTGAGAAGGAATATTTGAAATATTTAATCAGTAAAAATTTTCGAGTACATGGTTTTAAAAAAGAAAGAGAAATTGGCTTTTCATTAAATATAGATCGAAAGAAATTAAGAGTGATTTTGGAAGGTATGGTTAAGTCAGGAGAGTTAGAACCTAATGAGATCAAAGGTTCGGAGGACGAAACCTATTTTTCATTACTAAAAGCCTTGACTGGTTTTTCCAACGAGAAAATAAAAAGGCAATTTCATATTTTATCACCATTTGATAATTAATTGATTCAGCGAATGTGGATAAAAGAGGTTTTAAATTTTGAAAATTTATTGGAATGTTATACCCTATTGGCGAAAAGAAAGTTTGGTTATTTTAGTCTGCCGTTACTTTACGAGAGTGAATTTATTGGACAAATAGATTCGAAAGCAGATCGTAAAAAGAAGCAACTTTTATTTAAAAATTTAGTGTGGGTTAATGAGATAAAAAAGACAGCATACAATGCTTAATGCTTCTCGGAAAAAACTTAAATAACTGATACAATTCAATAATTGCGAAGAATTGATTTTGAAGAAAAATTTAATAGCTGTTGGAGGTGATTTTTTAATAACAAAATAACTACATGGAATGCGAAATTTATTTTTATTGCTAGCTTGTATTTTTATTAGTCAAAATATTAAAGCTCAAGCTCAGGATTCTATTTCTCAAAAAAGAAAATTTGAATTAAGTTTCGGTTCAAATTATCTTTTTATTCCAGATAGTAAATTGATTGATTATCGAGAGGAAGAGGCATTAATAGTACCAACTAGTTCCATTTTACTTTTTGGAGAATTACGACCTGATCACAGAATGAGGGTTCCGTTTTTTTTTAACTTACCGATTGAGACCAAACAATTTTTAGTAAATAATCAATTGATATCAGAACGAGCTTCTCCAGCACTAGGTGCAGGATTACAATTCAGACTATTCAAAATAGGTATTGAAGAGAAATCAAAAGTAGAATTTGAAATAGGTCCTTTGGTGAGTTTACTTTTTGACAAAGATAGTAATCCGAGAGTCTCACCCTTATTGGCAGGAAGGTTTCGATTACAGCAAAATGATCACTTTGTAATGTTTATTGGAACTAGTTTTAATTTAGGTATAAATGTTTTTGGTTTGTTTTTTGGAACAGGTGTACTATTTTAAAATGGCACAATTTTAAATTAAAAAAGTCCCTCTGGATAACTAGAATCTAGAAGGACTTTTTTATTTGAACTAGGAATTAGGATTAGTCTCTAACAAATTGCTTTTCAATCTCCTCTAAAGATTTTCCTTTTGTCTCAGGTAATATTTTTAAGAAAAGGAAAAAGCCTATTACCGCAAATAATCCATAAATCATAAAGGTCATAGAATTTCCAAAGGTGGATAACTCCCAAGGGAAAATTTGTTGTACCAACGCGCTGGCAAATGAATTGATAAATCCAATTAAACCAATGGCCAAACCTCTGATTTTATTTGGAAAAAGTTCAGATAATAAAACCCACATAACAGGGCCCAAAGAAAAAGCAAAAGAGGATACAAATCCTAAAATTCCAAAAAGAATTAAATATGGGTTAATATTGGCTGCTGCCTGAATAATTTCACCTTGATGTGCTTTGAATTCGCTTTCTCCTAATGCTGCTTTTACTGCATTTTTAAAATCTACGTCGTTTTCAAAAGTAATGTTTGCAACAGATATTAATTTTGATTGGTCAACACCCTCAAGGGTAGTAATTTTTTCAGGAGTTAGCTTATAAGTAGCTTGGTGGAAACCATAAGAGGTCACTAATAAACTAATCGCTACTCCAGCAATCCCAATTAATAATAGTGGTCGACGTCCCATCCTATCAATCAAAAACATAACCAATAATGTAAATACTACATTGATGATTCCAACAATTACAGATTGTGCAAATGCTGCATCAGTTCCAATTCCAGTTTGTTCAAAAATAGAAGTGGCATAAAAAAAGACAGCATTAATTCCTGTAATTTGCTGCAAAATTCCGACAGCTAAACCAATGAATATTACAAACCTCATGGAAGGTTTGAGCAGTTCGGAATATGAAACCTTTTCCACTTTTTCTGTTAGATTATTTTTAATACTTTGGAAAATGGATTGAGCAATTGCTTGAGTACCATATAATTTATTGAGGACAGTTTGTGCTTCTTCATCTCTTCCTTTCGACATCAACCAACGAGGACTTTTAGGAACTAGAAATAATAATAAGAAATACAAAATAGCTGGAATCATTTCGATTCCTAACATCCATCTCCATGCATTTTCTTTATTAATCATTCCGTCAGTACCTCCTCCTAAATCATTTAAGTAGTAACTACTAAAATAGGCAGCCGAAAATCCTAGAACAATATTCAATTGCTGAATAGAAACTAGTTTTCCACGGTTTTCAGCACTTGATATTTCGGCAATATACATAGGTGCTAAAATTAATGCGGCTCCAAAAGCAATCCCTCCTACCATTCTAGCAATGGCTAGCATTTCGTATGAGCTCGCGTAAGCAGAGAGTAGAGCAGATATAGCATATAGGGATGCAACCGCGATTAGCACTCTCTTTCTACCAATATAATCACTTACTACTCCTGCTGTGACCATAGCAAACATAGCAGCCCAAGAAGGTGCACTCACAACAAATCCAGTTTGTGCATCACTTAATCCAAATAAATTTTCGACTGAACCGACAACTCCAGAAATTATTGCCGCATCAAATCCAAATAAAAAACCTCCTAGTGAAACTACCGCAGCAATAAAAATAGTGTAAGGAAGATTGTTTTGTTTTGTATTTTTCATAATAAAATAATTAATTGTTTGTTTTTCGAAAGATAACTTTTTGAATTTGGTTCTCAAAACTTTGTGTAAATTTAACAAGAAGTAAAGCTTATTTTGTTGTAGATGTATACTTTTACGAAAATGGAGAGAAAATGAATGAAACTCTTCAGATGACCTATAAAAATTCCTGAAGATTTACTTGAACAAAGAATATTTTGATGCTTTTGAAGATTTTAATAAATCTTTTTCAAACGATCCTTCATTTTATTTGTTAGAACAGTTAGGTCATGAAGGGGTTGAGTTTCATGCTACGAAGTTTTTTTAATTACTAGATATTATTAAGAGGTTTGTTCAATTTTTGGATCATTTCTGAGGAGTTATATTTTATGCAAAAGAATATGAACAGTAAAGAATTGGAATTATTAAACCTTCATTAAAATAAATAAATAATACTTGTCAAAATAAATAAAATCAGAACAAAAAAAACCTCAAAAGAATTAGCGGGAAAAAATACCCCTTTGGCTATTTCTTCCTTTAGTCAAATAAATCTATTTTTGCAATCAATTTTCGAATGATATTTGGAGTATATTTTTTAAAAAAACATTACTCAAATATTCTAAATCCATAAATAAATATGTTAAGCGAACAAGAGATCGTACGTCGTCAATCATTACAGGCGATTAGAGATTTAGGAATCAATCCATTTCCTGCTGAAAAATTTGAAGTCAATTTTTCGTCAACAGATTTTACTTCTGCTGATTTTCGGCAAAATATTGTCAAAGAGTTAGAGAATATAAAGAATTTTGATAATGTAAAAGCAGAGCAGTTGACGGAGTTTTTATTGAAGAATAAATTTCGCACAAATGTATTGTTAGAAGATGCAGAGACTATGACTATTTTAGAGCTTTCCGAAACAGTTGAATGGGGAGAGGGTGTGGATCGAGAGCCCATTGCTTTGACCGATTATATTGGAACTCTTCGAACGGATTTTTTAGGAGATTTTAGTCCTGAAAAATTAACGATAACTATAGGTGGTCGTTTTATGGGACAGCGTGGATCTTTTGCTAATTTACAAGATGCTAATGGTCGGATTCAGTTATTCATGAAAAAAGGTACGATCGGTAAGGACGAGGAAGAAATAGAATTGACTGACAAAATGATGAAATTACTTCATATTGGTGATTTCATTGGAGTGACTGGAGAAATGTTCATGACCCAAACTGGAGAGGCGACAATTCGAGTAAAAGAGTTGAAGTTTTTAAGTAAGTCTTTACGGAATTTACCGATTGTGAAGGTAGACAAAGCAGGAAATAAGCATGATGAATTTACAGATCCAGAATTAAGATATCGACAACGGTATGTGGATTTGACTGTTAATCCGCATGTTAAAGAAACATTTCTCAAGAGAATTAAATTGATGAATGTGATACGGAATTATTTTAACGATCAAGGATGGTTGGAGGTGGAAACGCCGATTTTACAACCAATTCATGGAGGTGCTGCGGCACGGCCATTTGCGACTCATCACAATTCCCTTGATATGCCATTGTATATGAGGATTGCTAATGAGTTATATTTGAAAAGGTTAATAGTAGGTGGGTTTGATGGAGTATATGAATTCGGAAAGATGTTCCGAAACGAAGGAATGGATCGAACACATAATCCAGAGTTCACAGCAATGGAAATCTACGTAGCATATAAAGATTACATCTGGATGATGGAAATGGTGGAAACGCTTTTGGAAAAAATTGCATTGGAAGTAACAGGGGGAACTTCTGTAGGTTATGATGGGAAAGAAATTAATTTCGCTGGGCCATATGTTCGAATGACAATGTATGAATCTATTGAAAAATATACCGGTATTGATGTTTCAAAAATGGACGAAGCTGGACTTCGAGAGGTGTGTGAAAAATTTCATATTGAAATTGATTCATCGATGGGAAAAGGGAAATTAGTTGATGAGATTTTTGGTGAAAAAGTAGAAGACAATTTAATTCAACCAACTTACATTACTGATTATCCAATCGAAATGACACCGTTAGCGAAGAAGCATCGAACATCACAAGGGTTGGTTGAAAGATTCGAATTATTTATCAACGGAAAAGAAATAGCGAATGCTTATTCAGAATTGAATGATCCAATTGATCAGCGTGAACGTTTTGAAGATCAATTAAAATTGGCAGAACGAGGTGATGATGAGGCAATGGTTTTGGATGAAGATTTTCTTCGAGCTTTGGAATATGGAATGCCTCCAACTTCAGGTTTAGGAATTGGGATCGATCGATTGACGATGATGATGACTAATCAACATTCAATCCAAGAGGTATTATTTTTTCCTCAGATGAAACCTGAAGCACAAACGCAAATAGAGGAGGCAATAGATTAATTTTCTTAAGTAAATAGCTTTACCTTTAATAAAGGCAAATAAAATAAAACGCCCATTCGCAAGAAAGGGCGTTTTATTTTTTATGATTAAGTAGAGGGATATTAAATTAATCCATGAAATCTCACCAAATGCTTTTTGTACTTTTCATTATAAATACACAGTATTAAAGTATTCTCTTTTCGTTTTCCGTTTGGGAAAAAAATCTTAATAGGGTTGTGTAAATAACCTCTCTCGTTAAATAGTTTTAACTGTAGGTGTTTAGGAGGACTTTTAAAAAACATTAGTTCTTTTGCATCTTTTGGTAATGGAACATTTTCGTAGCCTTCATCTACTAAAAAATTTTGTAGCATGATGAACGCATCTTTAACCGTTGTTCCAGTAAAAGAAGTTTTATATTCCCAACCATCAGATTCGCCTCCCAGATATTGTTCGCCTGCTTTTGGAAAATTGGATCGTAGCATTTTTTTATTTTGGTTAAGTTGCAGAGGTGAATGGTAACTCTGAGTTTAATTTTGAAAATCTTGATGAAACAAATTTAATGAAAATACACTTCGGGATTTTCTTTTTTTAAAAAAAATAAATGTTTTTCCAATTAAAAAATATCGTAATTTGTTTTTATGAAAAAGATCAATCAATTGATGAAAGTACATTCTTTTATCTTAATAGTTTTTACGTTGTTTTTGACTGCTTGTGAAGATTCTAAGACAAATAATAACTCTACTAATACGATTATTTCTAATTCTACAGAAACTATTCCTGATAATGGACGCACACCTCTATATTTGGAAGGAGTTTCTGCCACTTCTAATAATCATGAAGTTGATTATATGTTTGATAAAAGAGATGATACTTACTGGAAAAGTAAAAAAGGAGCAGCTTCTGATGAAGGAATTATGCTAAGTTTTCAAAATAAAATTTTTATTGAAGCAATAGAAATTATTGAAGCTAAAGGAGATGGAATTGTAACAGTGAATGATGTGATTTTATATGGAAATGAGGTGCCGTGTGGAAATGGGGGAATGGGGAAGTTGATTTTAATTGGTGATGCTTACTCGTCTTTGTTTATACGTTTTGGAGATACAGATAAAATGAGTGAGGTTAAAATTGAAGATAATGCTAAAAAGGGAGTTGTTCAAAAATTTTCCAAATCACATTCCATTGGAGTAAAGAGCATAAAAATATGGGGTAAATCTGGAAAGGAATATCATTTAATTCCTCCGCGAAAAGTAAATGGAAGAATTATTACAACTTCAACACTTCAGGCTAATTCAAAATATAGTTCTAGTAATCTATTTGACAATCGAAAAGAATCTGCTTGGGTGGAAGGTGCAGATGGATCTGGTGTCAATGAACAACTTACTTTTGAGGTCTTTCAAGTTGTTAATATTGATGCAATTCAAATTTGGAATGGTTATCAGCGGTCTCCAAATATTTACAATTCGAATGTGAGACTTAAAGGGTTTTCTTTAGGTGAAGTAGGAGGGAAGCTGTATGAATATACTTTGCGAGATGCTACTGCTGGGCAAAAGATTGACCTTAAGGTTCCTTTGAAAAGTAATTTTAAATTAAAAATAAATAGCGCTTATGATGGAAGTAAGTATCAAGATTTAGGAATTAGCGAAATTTTATTATTTGAAGGAGGAAAGCCGTTGCAGATTAAACTTAATCTTTTGGAGAATCCAATTGATTTGAAGACAAAAGGAACAAATTTAGAACCAATTTTAGATATTCGGATTGCTAACGAAATGGATTATGAACCTTCAGGTTTTTATGCGGATCGATCAATTATTTTGCGATCAGATGGATCGTTTTCAATGTATTTAATGGAGAAACTTTATGCTGATACAAAGGGCGGTAGTGGAGAGATATTTGAATCAATGGCAAGTGGGATTTGGGAAATTAAAAGTGCAAATGCCACTAAATCAATTATTAAACTTACAGGGAAAATGGTAGACTTAAGTGCTGCTCTTACTGCACAAAAAGGCGATAATGAACAAGCAGAGACCATTCAATATTTTATGGATGAATTGACAATTGAAAAGAATTTAATTAGTGGTAAGGAGGTCTTGGATGAGATTGTGATTAGATAAAAAAAAGAGAAGGGCTGTTAGTGCAAAAAGTACTAACAGCCCTTCTCTTTTTTTAGCTAAATTATATTACTCTGATTTAAAGTTGATTAATTCCATATCAAAAACTAGGTTAGCATTTGCCGGAATAACATCTCCAACTTTTCTATCTCCATAAGCTAATGCAGAAGGAATGATAAATTTTCCTTTACCACCTTTACCCAGCATTCTAATTGCTTCTTGCCAACCTTTAATTACTTGGCCAGGTTTGAATTTAAGTGGCTGATCTCTATCGTAAGAAGAGTCAAATTTTTTACCGTTAAGCAAAGTTCCTTTATAGTGAGCTGTAACATTAGAGTTAGAACTCGGTCTTTCTAAACCTGTTCCAGCTTCTTCTATTACATAAAAAATTCCGGTTGAAGTGAAATTACCTTTTAATTTTGACGATTTTGCAAACTTGATGATTTTATTGCGATCAATATCTGCTTGTGTTTGTGGAGATTCAACCATTGATGAATCTAGATCTTTTTTAGATAGGTAATTTTTTTCGGTGCAAGACATGATAGTTAAAGTACATAGAATTACTAAAGCAAAAAGAGTGTTAACTATTGTTTTCATGAGAATGAGTTTTAATTTTAAATAAAAAATAAACCAAATTTTGAGATTGAGTAGTACAAAGAAAAGCATATTTTATAAATATAAGAAACTTATTTGATGTATTACTTCGTTCGTTTTATGCCTATTAATTCAATCTCAAATTTTAAAATTGAGTTTGGAGGGATCAAGTCTCCAAAGCCTTTTTCGCCGTAACATAATTTTGATGGCATAATGAAAATTGCTTTACCTCCTGACTTCATCAATGGAATTGCTTTTTTCCACCCATCATTCATCCTATTCAAAGGATAGGTGAATGGTTTTTTTCCTTGTGTTGAATCAAATAGATTTCCATCCAAAAAAGTTCCACGGTAGTTAGTTATAATAGTATTTTTTAAATCTGGATGGTTTCCAATTCCTTCTTTTGTAATTTGAAAGTAGATACCTTCGGGAGTTGATTCCATATCTAATTTTTTATCAATGATATGGTTCAAAATCAAGTTGCGATCTATATCGTCTTGGTTGGAAGGCTCACTAATGAATTGATTCATTACTTTATTGATTACTTGATCTTCAGAAAGTCTTTTTATAAGATTATTATTTGAAGTTATTGAGCTTTCCCGATCGCATGAATTGAATATCAAAATAAAAAGGAATAGAAAAATATTTTTCATGGAGGTTTTTGATTTGAAAATAATAAGAAACACATGATCTAGTGTATTTTTTATTATTGAGCAGCTCTAATTTTGGTAGTTTCTTGAATCCAGCATTTTACTTTAAAAGTACCTCCTTCTTTTATGTCAGGTCTAGAAAAAATATCAGACTTACTAGGCATGTATTTCGCGTAACGTCGAATTAATGTATTGGCTTCAGGAGCTACATTTGGATCTACTCTTTTAGCTTCATTCCATTTATCGATAGCAGGCCAACAAACAACTTGACTTTTGAATCCAGTTCCTGGTCCACAAAGTGGGCCGCTAGAGGCATATAGTTTTCCAATTAAAATTAGAGGATCGCCCCAGTTAGCTTTATTTTTCATCGCTTGTTGAGCAGCAGCTCTTGATTTAGAAAATTGACGAGTATGAGCGTAATGAATTTTTGCAATACGGAGTAGAAAATTTGCTTTTTGTTCTGGATTGTCAGTACTTTTAACAAATCTTTCATAACATTCAATAGCTTTTAAAAATTGATCATTTTCTAAAGCTTCTTTTCCGCAAAGAAGATCTGGGTTAACTGTTCTACATTTATTTCGATAAGCATTAGCTAATGCAACTAGTTTTGGATTTTCTATTTCACATCCAGAGCGTTTTAGTTTGCGGTATATTTCTTCGATTACTTCACAATTGCCAGGACTAGTTTCATAGACTGAGTAATATTTGGTAATAAAATAATTACAATCGTAGAATCCTTGACTATTTTCATATCGATCAGAAAGTTCTAAAGTAAACTGTTCAACTTGTGTCCAAGCATTTTTTTCTTTTTTATTTTCAGTAAATTCTACATTGTATTTGACAATTTTATTAATATTTTCTAGAACAGTTCGAGCATCTTCAATACTGATTTTTTCTTCAGAGTATAATCGATAATTGAGTGATGAAAGTGGAATAATTGTGCTAACTCTTGATTCGTTTCCATCCAATTTTGCAGCAGTTTTGAGCATAGCATAAATTTCGTCATCAGTAGCTCTTCCTTTATATTTGTAGTAGTATTCATACCCTTGCTTACTCAAGTAATATGATTTTTTTTCAGGAAAACAGATAAGAGCTTTTTCATAGATCATATTCATTGAATCGACATATTTTGCTTGTAAAATAGTGTCAGAAGTATTCTTGATAAAATCAGTATAAATTTTTAATCCATCGCGAAAGACGTAATCGATTCGGCCATTGGCTTTGGGAGAAGTTTCGTAAACATTCTTCCACAGAGGATAGGCTGCTTTAAAGTTTTTTGACTTAATTCGATCTCTATAGATATTATAATTATCGGTTACTTGATCTGCTTTGGTAGCTCCTAGTTCATTCCAAGTGATACATCCATTTGGATCTAATTTTGTAACGATTTTTATTTCAGATTCAGTAGTAACGACAGGTTCTTGAATCTTTGGGGCACAACTAATCCAGAATAAGAAACTTATAAGTAGTATGGTGAGAAGTGTTATCCGGTTCATATTTTTATATTTAATTACGAATCCAAAACTAAGTTAAACTTTCGTCTTTTTTTATTAAGATGAAAAATATATATAATTAGATATCTGACTAAAAAGAAAACCCTGATCCTATGTTAAAGGATCAGGGTTTTCAATATGTTTTGGCTTTGAGGCTTAGGTTTATTTGAATGATACTTTTACAGTTTCCCCAATCCAACATCCAACTTTTGCAGACGCTCCTTCATTGATTCCTCTAGAGAAACCGTCTGCTTTTTCAGGTCGAGATTGATTGTATTTTCTGATACGCTTGCTTGATTCTTCTGATACATCTGGATCTATACTTTTAGCATATCTATATTTATCAATAGCTGCTAAAATTGCTAATCTTTGATTCCAGTCATCCCCACATCGTCTAGCACTTGAAGCATACAAATCACCAATTAACATGAAAGGGCGTCCCCAATTTGGTTTTGCTTTAGCTGCTTTTCTAGCAGTAGCTCTTGCTTTAGCATATTGCTTTAATTTACGACCTTGAGTAGATGCAATTCTGAAAAGGTAAGTAGCTTGCTTATTTGGATCAACTTCCGCAGCGATTGCCTCTTCCCATTTTTCGATAGCAATAGTATAATCACCAGCATCATATCTTCGTTTAGCAACGAATGCAGGATTATTTTTGTTGAATTCTTCTTGTGATTTTTCATTTTCAGCAGCAGCCAGTACTTTGTATTGCTCTTTAAGTTCCATTATGAAAGGATCTTCATCTGAACATTTTCTCTTTTTTAATCGAGAATAGACTGTTTTTACTATTGAAACATCATCTTTTCCTTCCTCATAATCAGACATATAAATTCCTTTGAAATACTCACAATCAAAGATTTCACTTTCTACTTTTTTGAACTCCTTGTTCATTCTAATTTTATACTTAGTGTATAGTTTAGAAATTTGGCGAGCCCTTTTTTCTTTCTTAGCATTTTCTTCAGCTAAATATTGTTCAGCTAATTCCTCTTGTCTTATTGTGTTATCATCAGCAATTTCATTCAATAAATCGTGCACTTGTCTAGCTTCTTCAGCAGGAACAGTTCCAGCTTTGTACAACGCTACTGCAGCTGCAGCATATGGTTGTAATGCTTTGTAGGTGATAGTTTTACCACCCATCTCAACAGCTTCTTTGGCTACAGCATAAATATCAGCAGAAGGACTTTTTATAGTGCTAAACATATCTTCAGCTTGACGAGCTTTCTGATCTGCAATCTTTGCCTTAAGAGCCTCATCTGTTTTTGCAGTTCTAATAATTACCTTTTTAGTTTGAAGGCATTTTATGCATTGTTGATGAAGAGAGATTATTCTGGCATTATTATCAGCAATTTTAGCTTCATCAGTTTCTTTTTTATTTGCTTCTTTCAAAAGTTTTATTCCATCCCAAAAAGGAGAAATTCTTTTCCCATCGGCAGCAGGAGCTACATCCATTAACTTTTTCCAAGCTACCATAGATGCTTCGAAGTTTTTTTCTTTAAGGTGGTCCTTGTAAATTTGGTAGTTAGACTCAGCTGTTTCTTTTTCGACAGAACCAGCTTCTAAATCTTTCCAAGTTGTACATTGAGCAGTTGATGTATTTGAAATTGAAAAACTTACTGCTAGGAGCAGAGCCAACTTCATTAATTTTCGTAAATCTTTCATTTTTAATTAAATTTTCGTTTGAAAAACCAAGTATTATCGTTTAATGTAAATCCTAAATTAATTTTAAAATATGTCCTTTTTAATGCGTCTGCTAATCCAATCTGCCCCATTTCAAGAGTTAAATTAACAAATGATTTTTTTCCTTGAGGTAGAATTACTGGTAGACCAAATCCAACGGTTGCCCCGTATTTTGAAAGTAAATCATTTTGCACTGATCTTGGGTCTTTACTGTAGAAAGCTCCGAATCTATAACGTACTTTTTTCAAATATTTATTGTATGATCTAGAGTCAGGCACGTATTCACCACCAAATCCAAGCCTCCACACGTTAACATCTTCTCGATCTGCATCTGCTGCTGCTACTAAATCATTAAGATATTCTGACCAAGATTGATATTTGAAATCTATACCTAATCTTAATCGATTTACTTTAGTATACATTATTCCTAATGCTATCTCTCCGGGTAAATAACCTGTATTTTTTGAAGTCTCTGATCCTGAGACGGCTAAAATAGTATCAAGAGTACCTATTGTTGAGTTTTGAGTTGACCAAAATCTGTCTCGAGTCAAATTGAACTTATTTCGAGAGTTTCCAGCAAGACCAAAAGTGATAAATTCTATTGGTTCAGTTGAACCTTCTTTGGTTGCTAAAACATGATCATATTGCAAACCAAGATTCCACGTAAATCCTCCAACTAAAAAATCGTCTGTAAAATAATTATCATTAGAAAATTGATAATCTGGGAAGGTTACAATTTTATCATTCTCAATTTTCCCAAAGAAATATCCCAAATTTATTCCTGCTGAAAAGTTTTTTATATTAACGGCATTTCCCCACATTACTTTGTAGGTTCCACCTGATCCTTGATTGGAGAAATTTACAGAAGTTAATGTATCCCCAACTGATTGCTTAGTTAGAGTTTGAATGTTATAGTTTACATTGGAATAGGGTAAAAGCGTAAAATTCATGCCCCAACGAACCTTTTTCTTTTTTTGGTCGAGCACTTCATTTATGGGGTTTTTGAGGGGAAAACCTAAAGATAAATATCTCAAATTACCATTCCAAGTTTTCAATCGTTCATTTTGCCCCGTTGCATCTGTTAAGACATTATACTCTGAGTATAGGCCAACTTCAAATGCTGCTTCTCTCAGGCGAGCAAGCGATGCAGGGTTAGATATGTTCATATGATATGCATCATGAAATGCAGCACCTAATCCTCCCATTCCCCCTTGAGCTGCGAAGTACTGATCAGTCAAATCTCCCAATCCTAATCGAGAGTATGGAGAGTTGTCTTTTGGCTGCGCAAATATGGTTATTGCAGTAGCCAAAATGATACCGAATCCTAGAAAAGTCTTATTCCAAAAGTTGGACATTGTAGTTTAATATTTTGTTTAGTCCACGAAGAACTAAATTGTTATTTACAAAAATATGGTTCTTAAAATATTTCGCAAGCGTTTTAGAATCGCCTCCGGTTAAAATTATGTTAATCTTTCCAAAAGATGTTTTGTAGGCCTCAATAAAGCCCCGAATTTCCATCACCGCACCCATTTGGCCACCAACTCGGAGTGAGGTTTCAGTATCGTTTCCGATAAATTTCTTCGAATTTTTCTTTTGGACTAATGGCAAATTTGCTGTAAAAACGTTCATTGCCTCAAATCTCATTTGTATCCCCGGAGATATTCCACCACCTAAATAATTACCTTTTGCATCTATGAAATCGTAAGTAATGCAAGTTCCAGCATCAATTACCAGAGTATTTTGATTTTGAAATATGCCAAAAGCTGCTACTACACCTGCTAAACGATCTTTTCCTAGGGTAGCAGGTGTTTTATACTTGTTAGTAATAGGTAGATGCGTTTTATGACTCAATCGGATGTAAAAGTATTTTTCTTGTAAAAAACTCTCTACCGCTTGACTGACAGTTGCAGTACTTGAAAGTGCTGCGTTTGTTATTTTCCTATTCTTGACAAAAGATTTTACTGCCTTTAAATCACACTTCTTCCAAATAACTTTTTTCAATAATCGCTCACCTTTATATAAAGCTACTTTGGTACGAGTATTTCCAATGTCAAAAATTAAATTCATAATAGTCAGTCCAAGTCCAAAATATTAATGTTTAAAATGTCTCGTTCCTGTCATCACCATTGCCAAGTTATTTTCATTACAAAAGTCAACGCTCAAGTTATCCTTAATGCTTCCTCCTGGTTGAATAACAGCAGTAATTCCTGCTTCTTTTGCGATTTCAACACAATCCGGAAATGGGAAGAAAGCATCACTTGCCATCGCTGCTCCTTTTAGATCAAAACCAAAGTCTTTTGCCTTTGCGATTGCTTGACGAAGCGCATCTACTCTTGATGTTTGACCGCAACCCATTCCAAGTAATTGATTTTCACGCGCTAGAACAATAGTATTTGATTTTAAATGTTTACAACATTTTGCTGCAAAAAGTAAATCAATTACTTCACTTTCGGTCGGTGCCTTTACGGTAGCGACAGTTAAATCTGATGCGATTTCTGTTTTTAAATCACCATCTTGTTGAACTACTCCGTTTAGTAAAGTTTTAAAAATGGTCTTCTTGACATTGAAGTTGTTTATTTTTAATAAAACACGTTTTTTCTTTTTGCTTAATAATTCTAGAGCTTCTGGTGAAAAATCTGGAGCAATCAAAACTTCGTAAAATAATTTATTAATTTCTTCTGCTGTTGATAAATCAATACTTGTATTGCAAATTAAAATCCCACCAAAGGCAGAAACATTATCGGCTTCCAATGCTGCATGCCACGCTTCCAACAAAGAATAACGAGTTGCTACTCCACAAGGGTTGGTATGTTTTAAAATGGCAAAAGTCGGATCTTCATTTTGGAATTCTGCCATCAATTCAACGGCTGCATCAATATCAACTAAATTATTATAGCTGACTTTTTTACCTCCAAGTGTTTCGAATACTTCATCAAATTTTCCGAAGAAAATTCCTTGTTGATGTGGGTTTTCTCCATATCGCAAAACGGTTGCATCTGAAATACTTTGCTTGAATGTATAGGTCTTCGATTCATCGCCTGTTTCTTTTGCTAAGTTGTCTGTATCGAAGTAATTAAAAATAGCTGTATCGTAATGAGAGGAAATTTGGAATGACCTACGTGCTAGTTCTTTTCGGTCAGCTAAGTCAGTATGCCCTTGCTTTGTTTTTATTAGATCTAAAATCATTGCGTATTCTGCTTGCGAGGGTACGACTACTACATCTTTATAGTTTTTTGCAGCTGCTCGGATCAACGAAATTCCTCCTATATCGATTTTTTCGATTATTGTACTTTCATTAGTTGTTTCTGCGACAGTTTTTTCAAACGGATACAAATCCACAATCACCAAATCCAATTCTGGAATATCATATTGGGCTAACTCAGCTAGATGACCTTCCTCTCTACGAGCTAATATCCCTCCAAAAACCTTTGGATGTAAGGTCTTTACTCTACCATCTAAAATAGAAGGATAGGATGTAGCACTCTCGACGGGGATCACCTCTATACCCATCGCCTCAATAGCTTTTTGGGTACCTCCGGTAGAGTAAATGTGCACACCAAGTGCATCTAATTCTCTGACAATCGGTTCAATGCCATCTTTATGAAAAACAGATATTAATGCAGATTTAATCTTTTTTGGCTCCATGGTATGTCTTTGAAATTGATTGATTTTTTAAAAATAAGGCACAAAAGTAAGGATTTTTAACCGTTAACCGTTAATTTTTGATGGTTAATGATTATTGAGGAATTGTTATTTTTTTTAGCTTTTATTTGATGGGGAAGTTCTCTAATACACCTTATAAGATTTACGTTTCATTTTTAATAATCTTTTATAAATTAGAAACCTGACATTTATGAAAAAATTGTTTTCTACATATAGTTAAAAAATCTACCTTATCATTATATTTAATGAGAAAGGCTAATTCGTAATCAATATCCAATTTTTGGATTTACGTTCTTCTTCTTCTTCTTCTTCTTCTTCTTCTTCTTCTTCTTCTTCTTCTTCTTCTTCTTCTTCTTCTTCTTCTTCTTCTATC
>JAQXDE010000002.1 GCA_029251525.1 Saprospiraceae bacterium
TTCTATTTTATCACGCAAGATTGCCTTGGGCTTGCTGATGCCTTGATAAAGTCGTTCGATAGTTATCTTTTGTAAACCATCTCCCGGCTGAGTAATTTTTGTTCCAAATTGCAACATGGGATTTACTGGTTTGATTTTAGAAAAAAGCTTGCTAACTGTTGTGCATACAGATTGATGTGTTCTCCTCTACTACGTTCCAATCCTCTAATTTTGATAACCTCTCCTAGGTAATCATTGACCGACTGAATCACGATTCGTTTTCCTAATCCATCCAACATTACCGCTCCATCATCTTGCCGAAAACACTCTTCGCTCATGGCACTCTGTCGACATAATTGGATCACTACATAATCAATCCAAATTCGATATTTTTCTATTACATCAAATACTAAGGCTGGTCGATTATAATCGTCTCTATGAAAGATGCCTATGTAAGGATCTATTCCTGCTTTGATAAGTGCTCCTTCTATTTTTCCATAGAGCATTCCGTATCCATAATTGAGCATGGAGTTAAACCAATCTTGAGCAGGGTGCTGACTTCTTTTAGAGTATTGATATTTTTGAGGTAAGCACCAATTGATGGCTTGAAAATATCGTTTGGCTGCTGCTCCCTCCCACCCGCGAAGTGAAGGGGCAATATCTGCCACCGCCTCGCCTTCCAGGTGGCGTACTTTTTTTTTGTATTCTTCCAACTTTCGGGTAGCATTAGAAAATTGACTTTTTGCTTCTGGTGGGCATTCTTGTTGAAGTCCCAATAGCATGGCAACTTGATTATTTAATTTTTCAACGACTAGTTCTTTAACCCAAGGAATGGCTCGCGAGGAATATAAAAACTCTAATTGGTTGCGGCGAACGTCTGAGATAGAACCATATTTAATGCTCCATACTCGCCCTTTGGGTTGACCAATTCCATCCACAAACATAATGTCAATCTCTGCCTCAATGGCTAGTAGCACGGCGTCAGAACTGATTCTAGCACCTTTACTAATACTAATCGTTTTGACATCTCGAGGGGTAATAATTTGTTTTCCACTAGCAGTAGAAATAGCAAACAATCCATTCTCTTTTCGGATAGATGCTCCAAAGGAGTTTAAAACAATATGCATTGGATATATTTTAAAAATAATAAAAATTGAACTTGAATTCTTTAGTTGATCCTTTTTCTAGAAGTTGTATCTCTCTAAAGGTTTATACAACTTTATCAAAATTAATCACAAAAAGTCGTTTCACTTTTTGAACCTCTTTTTATTTCCTTTAGGTTTTCGCCAGACCGGCTTAATGTCCAATGATTGTTGAGCTCTTGTAACTGCTGTGTACAACCACCTTAATCGGGTTTCACCATCTAGTCGATCGAGGGTATCTGATAAATTTAAGAATACATGTGGCCACTCTCCTCCTTGCGATTTATGACAAGTTATCGCATACCCAAACTTAGCCCGAAGAGCATTAAGAAACTTATCCTGAATCATCATTTTTTTATACTCCTCGGAGTTACGTTTAACCCCTTCACGTTGAGCTCGTTGATCAAAGTCGATCAACAATTTTTTTGAGTCGCTGGGATGTAAGTTAGCTTCAGGTTTGAATAAAAATTCTTTAAGCATATAAGTTTTATGCAATTGTCCATCATGAACACTTTTAACTTCTACCTCTAAAAAAGTAAAGCCAGCTCGTTTTTCCACAAATTTTGCTTTTTGTAAAATGACTTGATCGCCATTCGACAAATCCACATCGTAAGAGTTTTGAGAAACCATTAATAAAGCTCCCTCCTCTAGATGATAAAAACTTTTGACACCCAGTAACTCTCTGATATTCTGATTCAAATAATATGCCTGCTTATTAGAATGAGTGATAATAATTGGTTTTTGGATATCTTCTTTGAGCAATGGAAGGTATCTCCTAAAGAGTACCTGTTGATTAAAGGGATGGAAAATACCTCGACCAGATTGTCCCATGATTTCTTCCCAAAATTCATGTTGTCGAGTTTTGATATGTTCTCGGATATCGGTGGCTAGATTAAGAATGTGAGCACCTTCTTTTTGTCGAAGAATTTCAGTTAAGGAGCCAACCGATACATTTTTATTAAAAGTCTTGGACAAATAATTTGGCGCTAGTGCCGCAGAAAAAGGATTGATCCCAACAGGGGGTGGCAATTGAGCGGGGTCGCCTACAAAGATAACTTTAGAGTTTTTTGCGTAAGTCAAAAAATCTGATAAGACATTTCCACTTCCAAACCGAGCGATATTTTCACTTTGTTGTTCTTGATAGGAAAGCATAGATGCTTCATCAACGATATATATTTTTTTGACATTATCATCTGGCTCAGGTTTTAAATCAAAGTTGAGGGTGAGTTGTCCAGATTTACTTTTCCAAGCATCCTTGCTTTTAGTCTCTTGCTCCCCTATCACGCTAAAGGAGTAGATATGACTGTGGATAGTTTTGGCTTCTCTTTTAGTTTTTTGCTTTAAGATACGAGCGGCTCGTCCTGTGGAAGCTAAGATAATAGGAGTGTAATCATTTTGTATCTCATCCAGCCATTTAATCAAAAATCCCACTAAGGTAGTCTTTCCTGTTCCTGCATATCCACGAAGGATGAATACTTCTTGGTCAGTAGAATTGACGAATTGTTTTAGTTGGTTAAGGATGATGGTTTGGTGGGTGGTAAGTTGCATAGGTTAGTATTCTCTATATTGAACAAATTGAAATTGGACGATTTTTTTACCGTCCTTCTCTTCTACAATTCTATTGGTAGTGGAGGCAATACATTTAATGCCTGCCTTTTTTAACTTTGAGACTAAGGCGTAGGTAAAAGTCATTTCGCCCATGAGGTGAACTGCTTTAGGTGATCGTTTATTTATTTTTTTTATAAACTCACCAGCCAATATTTGCACATCACCAGCAGTAGCCTCTGGTGAAATATTAGGAAAAGCTAAATCTTCGATGGTCTCGAATTGTTGTTCTGCAGTTTTCTTTTGCTGGTCAGTCCACCTGCTTGACGGGTGGTTGGAAATATTTAATAACATTTATTTTTATGAGTTTAAAATCTGTGAAAAGGAGGTTTGATAATGTTCTAATTCGTCAATGATTATCTCATCTTCTTCGCGAGTATTATTTTGACTATGTGCAATATTATTTCTAACAAAATTGGGACGTTTGTGTAATAACCTGATAGGGCGTAAACTTGAATTACTTTTTAAAAGTTGATTAGCAATCCTTCTATCATTGAAATCTTTCCAATCTAGCTCTCTCACTTCACAGACATAAGTAATTAAAGATTCGATGTAAACTAAATATGCCGCAGCATAATTTTTCTTTTCTCGATGCCAGATAGATAACTCTAATTGAAATTCTGTATGCGTCCTAGCTTCAGAAAGTCGCTTAGTAAAATCCAATAACAAAGGTGGTAAAATCATCTTTGCAATCGGCTCATCAATTTCGTTAGCAAGGGTTTTAAACTGATTGATACTATTTTCGATTGCTGATAAATAATTCATTCCTAAGGCATCCGAAAATTGATTAAGCACTTCCGCTTGTCTTGCATCTTCGAGTAGATCAGCGAGTAAATATCCTTTTCCATAATTTAAGA
>JAQXDE010000012.1 GCA_029251525.1 Saprospiraceae bacterium
GCTGCTTTTTCTTTTTGAAATGTATTTAGCTGCAATGAAACAAGCAAAAGCAAATACGTCTGAGATTAATAAGTTTATAATTCTTCTTGAATCTGACAATACCGTTGAATATTCATTGAACGAAATTAATATTGACAAGAGAGTTGCTGATTTTGTTACATTTTCATTTTCAATCATTGAGACGAATAAGGCACATCTTATTGCTTCTGCATTTACATTTGGACGAGAAGATGTAATTCCTGATATGTTTATTGAAATACTCAAAAATGCTGATTCTGAGAACAAGTCATATAGCAAGTTGACATATTATCTTGAAAGGCATATAGAGTTAGATGGAGATGAGCACGGACCTCTATCCCTTAAAATGATTTCAGAACTTTGTGGCAATGACGATCAAAAATGGAGTGAAACTTTAGCAGTTGCAAAACAATCATTACAGAAAAGGATTTCGCTATGGAATGCTATTAGTGAATTGATACAAAAAGAAAAAGCAGCATATAACACTGTTTATAGCAAATAGGACGTTCGGTGGTTTACGAAAGTTCTGTGGTTATTTGAAACACCGCCAAATCGTTGAATTGGCTTTTAAAAATGAATAAATTAAAAACAAAATACAACGATTTGGCTCAGTGTAAACTTGAAAGTTTATTGCTTTCTACTAGCCTAATCGCCATATACTAAACGTTCTCTACAAGCAATACATTGAAAATAAAAGTAATAATCATACTTTCACTATCCCTTATTTCAACTGTAGGGAAAGCTCAGTCACGATTCAATTTAGTCTATGAACCACAGCTGGGGCAATATTTCGCAGCAGAAAATTTTAATACTGGGTTCCATTTATTCGATTATGTAGACTCATTGCTCATTCCAAAAAAAATCAGTAAAACTGAAAATAATTTTACTAAAGTTATGAATCCGTTCTACAGGTTTAGTAAGCTATTTTTAACCAATTATCTAATTACAGACTACACCATGACTATGAGTCATGAGAGATTTGGACATGGTTTTCGAGGTTTAGAGGCGGGTGGTAAAATTTTTGATATTGTATACAATCCACCACCACCTTTTGGGTATGATTTTTCTTATATCGCAATCATTGAATCACCAAATATAACTCAACAGCAAAAGACTGCTGTTAATCTTGGAGGTTCAGAAACTAATCTTGTCTTAACAGATTTAATGCGGAAAAATATTTTATTGGATGAAAGGTTCAGTTATAATTATAGTCTTGCCTATCTCTATGGAAGCAATGATATGCCTGGCTATACAGCTTTTGTTACAAGTCCGAATTCTGACCCTAATCGATATAGACAAAATATAAATACCTTGTATGGGGCTGATCTACTAACTAGGAGCAAAATGAGAACATATTCCCTCTTAGCACTTTTTACAGACCCTATGAATTTTTACGCCCTCAAATCTGTCTTTTATGATTATGTCATTAAAGGAAGACACAGCTCAAAAGTGGGTATGATCAAACTAAGCAAAAGACTTAAATATTTACCTAGATTCAGATTTGAATATACGCCCTATGGTCCTGAGTTAGTTTATCAGAATTACCTCAAGTTAGATTCTAAATTGATGCTGTTTAGCTTTAGTCATTCAGATGCTGCATTACCGAATTCATGGCGATTTGCTGCAAACATTTGGAATTTGAATATTTCTAATAGTTTCTCATTAAACCTCTCAGCACAAATGTGGAGTCAACCTAAAGTTGAGTTCTACGAAAATGATGAATTCATAGCTTCAGAAGGGGTTGGTGGTCAGTTTATCACTACAGTAAATTATGATATAATCAAAGACAAGCATATTTTTGGAATTACACTTCAGGCAGGTTATAAATCAATTGGATATGCTATTGGTGAACAATTAAATAAGGGATTAATAATCAGAGGAGGTTTGACTTTTAAATTGGGGAATAATGGCAAGTAGAGAACAATGTGTATACTGTATAGCACCCTGCGGATTGCTACGACACCGTACACGAACCGTTCTCTACAAACGGATAAAATAAATACTTTTCAATTTAATATGATGCAAAACACGAATAATTATAAATTTATTATACCGATAGCCGTTAGTCTTTTGTTTTTATGTGCCTGTTCTAAAGAAGGCAATTGTGACGATTGGTATGAAGGAATGGACTGTGTTATGGAAGAAAGGGCTAAATACTATGGAAGTTATAATGGTAAATCATATGTGTATGATGCAAGCGGAGAGCTCATTTCGACTTCACAATTCGAAGGCTTTAATCTTTCTGC
>JAQXDE010000048.1 GCA_029251525.1 Saprospiraceae bacterium
TTCGACTATTTTGTTTCTAATTGCGATAATAAAACTTAGAATCTTAAATGTTAATGCGGGTAAAAATCTTTCTTCCGCTTGCTCGAAATTATTGGAGTAAATAGGTATTATTGTTTTTGTCAAAGATCAAAATCGTTCCATTGACTTCTGTGATATCGAGAATTTGTTGGAATCCATTGTTGACTATTTTCTTTGGAGTTTCGATGGTTGGTATTTTTTCGGCTTCGGTTGAATTTTGTGAAATATTTTTTTGCTCGGTGCATGAATTTAAGATTTAGAGGGAAAAAATAATAAATGGATTGGTTTCATTTTTTATTGTGTTTAAGAATAAACGCTCAGTGGAGATTTATTAGTTTTGATTATATGATGATACACATACACATAATTAATGCATGGTACAAAAATAAAGGCATTAGCAGAGATGGTGACAATGTGCTAATAAGGCTGTGTTAATCTTTACAATTCTTCTCAGCTTCGATAGAAGCTAATAATTTTATACCATCCTTATTAAAAAATAAATTAACACTTCCCCTTCATCCAAGCCTTCTCCTTCCGATTCAAAAACGGACTCAACGTCGCATAAACCTCCTTATGGTAAACCTCCAACCACTTCACTTCACGCTTCGTCAACATCGGATAATCAATCAAATTTTTATCAATTGGAAATAGTGTAACCGACTCAAATTTCAAAAATTGACCATACGCAGTCTTCTCTGCTTCTACCGCTAGAATCAAATTCTCAATTCGAATTCCATACTCACCAGTTTTATAAAAACCAGGTTCATTCGAAGTCAACATTCCAGCTTCGAGCACCGTTGCAGCTTTGGCTGTAATTCCAGAACCAATAGATTGTGGCCCTTCATGCACATTTAGAAAAAAACCAACACCATGACCTGTGCCATGTCCATAGTTCAAGCCATCTTGCCACAAGTGTTGTCTCGCTAAAATTTCAACTTGATTGCCACGAGTTCCTTTTGGAAATTTCAATTCCGCCAAACCAATATGACCTTTTAAAACAGAAGTAAAATTCCGTTTTTGTTCTTTCGTTGGTTTTCCAAGGGCAACTGTTCGAGTGATATCAGTCGTTCCATCTTCATATTGTCCACCAGAATCTAAAAGGAGAATCCCTTCATTTTTGATTGTTGCACAACTTCCTTCTTCAGGGCGATAATGAACAATCGCTCCATTGCCTTTATAGCCAACAATTGCATCAAAACTTTCGCCATGATATTCACCTTGTTCTGCTCGAAAACCACTTAATTTTTTGGCAACCTCAACTTCGGTAACTGTTCCTGTTTCCAAAGTTTTTTCCAACCACATAAATAAGCGAGTCAACGCAACACCATCTTTAATCATCGCATTTTTGATGTGCTTAACTTCTGTATTGTTTTTTAATGCTTTTAAAGGTGTGGAAATGGTCTTGCCATGAATCACTTGTTTTTGAGGAATAGCATTGTATAATTTCATATTTGTAGTCGAAGGATCAACTAAAATACTTTTTGATTTATTCAGGTTTTTTAAATAATCAAAAATACCATCATATCTTTTTAGGATGATTCCATCTCGTTGGAATTCTTTTCGCAATCTCATCGGCACTTTCTTTTTATCAATAAAAAGGTATGCGTATCTCAAACCAATAACAGCATAAGCAATACTCACAGGATTACATTCCACATCCGACGAACGAATATTAAAAATCCAAGCAATGTCATCCAACGTCGAAACGAAATGATAATCTGCATTTTGAGATTTCATTTCTGCTCGAATCGTTTCGAGTTTTTTCGAACGACTTTTTCCAGCGTATTTTACTTTGTGTTCAAATATTTCATTGGTTGGAAGAGTAGGGCGATTTCCCCAAGCTTCAGTCAATAAATCTTTGGAGTAATCAAGTTTGATATTATTTTCCTTAAATATTTTTTCCATGCGTTGGATTTGACCTACGGAAAAAAGCATTCCGTCGCAACCAATTTTGCCACCACTTTTGACATTTTCCAAAATCCAAGCAATGAATTCAGAAGTGTGCGCCACTTTGAGTTTATGTAATTTCATCTTCGTTCCCTTCAATTCTTTTGCCGCTTGAATAAAATATCGAGAGTCTGACCACAGTCCTGCGTGATCGTTTGTGACGACCACATTTCCAGCCGAACCTGTAAATCCAGAAATCCATTTTCGAGCTTTCCAATGATCGGCAGCATACTCACTTTGGTGAGGATCGCTTCCAGGAATAATGTAGGCATCGAATTTATTTTTAGCCATTTGCTGGCGGAGTGCAGAGATATTATTGTTTACAGACATTTTTTATTATTATTTGAGATAGAATTATTGTCACAAAAATAAAGTTAGCTATCAGGATTGCTGCAAATTTGGTAAAACTATTTGAAAAAAGAGCAAAGTAGAATGGGGAAATAAATTTTAGGAAAGCTCAATTATACACTGATAAATATTTATTTTTTTAATAATTTAAAAGATTATATTAAATATTGGCAAGATTTTTGGTAAAAGCCGTGCCAGAATCGAACATATTAAATAGATTTCCGTTATATTTAATTCAAATTCAAACATTTATACAAAACCAAAGTTTCCTTCTCTGTCACTTTTGTAAATTGAAATTGGTCTAATGTGAACGAAGAAAACCCGTAATTAAGAATATTAACCATTTAAATAACATATTTATCGAACACTATATTTACTCACTAGAGAAAACATTGTAATCCCTATGTTAAGACAAAATTTAAGTCAACGGTTACTCCAAAAGCTATCTCCTCAACAAATTCAGTTAATGAAGTTGTTGCAGATTCCGACGGCAACTTTGGAGCAAAGAATTAAAGAAGAATTAGAAGCGAATCCTGTTCTTGAAGAAGGTGAGGATAGAGATGAGCAATTGGAAATGGCCAAAAAGAATGACGAAGATGAGAAGGAAGTTAAAGAAGGTGATGAAGAAATTGAGAGAGATGAGGAGTTTGAATTGGATGATTATTTAACGGAATATTTTGAAGACGATCCTTCTAGTTACAAGTTGAAGGCAAATAATTTTTCAGCAGATGAAGAGGATAAAACTATTCCGATTCCTGTAGAAGATACTTTCCACGAGTACTTAGAACAACAATTAGGAATGTTGGAATGGAAAGATGATCGAGAATTTTTAATCGCTAAACAAATTATTGGAAGTATTGATGATGATGGATATTTGCGAAGAGAACCAGAAGCGATTATTGATGATTTGATTTTTTCGCAAAACGTCAATACAACTGAAGAAGAGATTATTTGTATTCTGAAAAAAATTCAAAAATTTGATCCACCAGGGATTGGATCTAGGGATTTACAAGAATGTTTATTGCTGCAATTACAACATCGAGAAAAAGCGGAGACTAATATGACTCATGAGGAGAAAGCTCCTTTACGATTGGCCACTCGGATTATTGAAGATTATTTTAATGAATTTTCAAAAAAACATTATCAAAAATTACAACGGTTTTTGACAATTTCTGAAAAACAGTTGAAGTTTGCGGTGGATGAAATTTTGAGACTAAATCCAAAACCTGCTAGTGGTTACCGAACCAATAGTACAAGAGGGGTACATTATGTAGTACCTGATTTTATTATTGTCAACAGAGAAGGAGAATTGGATTTGACTTTAAATTCAAGAAATGCCCCCGATCTTCGAATAAATGAGCATTATAAAGATATGCTTAGCTCCTATAAAGATAATCGAGTTGGAAAAAAACGAGCAGACAAAAAACAAAAAGAGGCTGTGATGTTTATTAAACAAAAGATTGATTCAGCTAAATGGTTTATTGATGCCATTCGTCAACGTCAACAAACGATGTATAAAACGATGTATTCGATTATGCAATATCAATATGATTTCTTTTTGACAGGAGATCAGAAAAAACTGCGACCAATGATTTTGAAAGATATAGCAGATATTACGGGGCTAGATATTTCTACGGTTTCTCGAGTTGCCAATAGTAAGTTCGTGCAAACTGAATTCGGGACAAAACGATTGAAAGATTTCTTTTCGGAGTCTCTTCAAACAAGCACAGGTGAAGAAGTTTCGACTCTGGAGGTGAAAAAGATTTTGACCGACATCATCGAAGATGAACATAAGCGTAAACCTTATTCTGATGAGAAATTAAAAAATTTACTTCAAGAAAAAGGATACAATATTGCTCGAAGAACAGTAGCTAAATATCGAGAGCAATTAAATATTCCTGTTGCAAGATTAAGGAAGCAATTATAAAAGTTTACTTCAAAAAAAATAAAAACGGGTAATCTTCGAAAGAAGGTTACCCGTTTTCATTAACATGTGATGGTCGGTTATAGTAGACTACCAAATGCCACTAAAATAGGTATTTTTGCCTAGAGCGGAAGTATCTATTTTTCTTTATTTCATAGAGTCAAATGTTAAAGTTTAATTTGTCTACGATTTTTTTCGTAGATAAATTTGTAATTACGAATAACTTCGTAGATATTTGCTTCTACGAAGTTATTCGTAATTTTATTGAGTAAGTAAACGTGCGCTATTGAGCAGGCGTATTTTTACTACTGTCAGGAAAACTTCCGAAGTGACGACTTCGGAAGTCATTTTGAAATTTTAGAATAGTAATTTTAAGGATTGTTTTTTAAAAAAGAACTTTTCATCAACTTTAAAGTCTTTATAAAAAATACAGAACTAATAAAATATTTTAATATGTCAAAAATAAATATCAAACCTACTGAGGCGGAATTAGAAATTTTACAGGTCCTTTGGCAACATGGCGAGTCGACTGTTCGAAATGTTAATGAGTTATTGAATAAAAATCGGAATGCTGATTTGAAAGAAATAGGTTATACTACAACTTTAAAATTAATGCAGTTGATGCATGAAAAAGGATTGGCGAATCGAAATGAGGAAAGTCGAACTCATATTTATTCTGCAAAAGTAAAGGAAGGAGAAATGCAAAAAGTACTTTTAGAAAAATTTGTAGATAAAACATTTCGTGGTTCTGCGATGAAAATGGTGATGCAAGCCTTAGGGAATCACAAAACTTCCAAAGATGAGTTAGATAAAATTAAAGCGTTGATTTCTAAAATTGAGAATAAAAAATAAAATAGAATTTAGCTTCCTCCTAGTTACCTCAAAATTTAAAAGCATGATACAGAATATTTTTTCCGAAGAATTAATTCAAGCGGTTGGATGGACTATGATTCACTCACTTTGGCAAGGATTTGCAGTTGCAATTTTGATGGGAATAGCAATGATAGGTTTGCAAAAAAAATCATCGAAAGTGCGACATGAATTTGCATTCTTTTCCTTGTTTTTGATATTTGTAATATCGCTTTCGACTTTTATTTATTTGTATGATTCGGCGGTGAAGGGGGCAGCTTTGGGAACGACGATTACAATAATGGCTGAAGGTGGATTTGTTTTGGAAAATGCGACTATCGTTCAATCCTTTTTCCGAAAGTCAATAGAATACTTTAATGAACATTTACCATTGATCGTAACACTTTGGTTGATGGGAATGGTTTTCTTTTTATTTCGATTGCTCGGAGGTTTGATTTTTATCCAAGAATTAAAAATTCAACAACATCAACCACTTTCTTCAAAATGGCAAACTACTTTTCAAAAAATACACGCTAAATTTCCAATGAAAAAAACGGTTCGATTTGTCGAATCAGGTTTGGCTAAAACGCCAATGGTTATTGGATATTTGAAACCAATTATTTTATTTCCGCTTGGTACGGTGAACCAATTGACACAGCAAGAAGTAGAAGCAGTTTTGGCTCACGAACTCGCCCACATTTATCGAAATGATTATTTGCTCAACATAATACAATCATTTATTGAAATCATTTTTTACTATCATCCTGCAGTTTGGTGGATCTCTGCTAATATCCGAACGGAACGTGAAAACTGCTGCGATGATATTGCCGTAAAAATTTGCGGTAGCTCAATTACTTATGTCAAAGCTTTGGTTATTTTGGATGAAATCCAACCTACTCCAAATTTAGCAATGTTATTTTCATCTGACAGTAAAAATCAATTGCTCAATCGTGTTAAACGTATTTTAAATCAACCACAAAACAAATTTAACATTATGGAAAAATTCACAGCAACTTGTTTTTTATTGGTAGCTCTTTTTTTATTCTCATTTAGTCCAACTAAATTTGGCGCTAATCAAGCGAATGAAAATTCAACAAAGTTTGAAGCTTCCTCACTTGATTTTGGAACCGTATATGGAATGGATACATTCCCTATACCACCGCCACTGCCATCGCCCTACAAGGATAGATATCGCAAAAAAGGGAATGGTAAATTTTCTTATGTAAAAAATGGAGAATCTGTCGAAGTTAAATACAAAGATGATGAAATTGTGAAACTGAAAATCAACGGAGAAGAAATTGATGAAGAAGATTTTTCTGAATATGAAAAATATATTGATGAATTAGTGGATAAAGTTCCTCTTCCTCCAAAAACTCATACTGCAGCTGGTTTATCAAATATGAATACAGCAACAGTAGATGGAACCTATATTGTTACTCAATCAAAAGATAAAAATGGAAACTCTGTTTATATTTTGCAACCTGAAGATGAAACATCTCCTGTTGTTATTAGAGGAAAAACAATTATGGTAGATGGAGAAACTGTAAATACTGAAACATCTTCTGTTGTAATAAATAAAGGTTCTACTATTTCCATTACTGGTGGAGGTAATATTAATGGATTGTTTGAGGCAGTTTATCCAGATAATATTCCTTCTGGTTCAATTTATTTTGATGGAGAAAGATCTGAATGGGCTCATGCTTTCGAGGCTCAATTAAAAGAAGATGGACATGTCGATAGCGATGGTGGGTTTAAATTTTCAATGAAAGAAAATCGGTTAAAAATCAATGGTGATAAACAATCGAGAGCTGGTTTAGAAAAATATAAAAGCCTTTATAAAAAAGAAACTGGGAAGAGCTTAGGAAGCGATTTTAAGATCGAGATTTCTACTGATGGGAAAAGTAAAAGAATAGTCTCGGTTTCTATTTCAGATGATTCTAATTAATAAGTAACAAGTACTTTATCAATTTGCCAATTAAAAAAAAGGATAGGAATTCAAAGCATATAAAATGCTATTTTTTAGTGTTTTGTATTCTTTGAAAACCTTTTGAGCTTTTTCTTCGAAAGTTATAGTATAGTTTTTTTGACTAAAATGTGGCTTTTTTTGTAAAGTTAAATTATTCCTGTAGTACCCTAAGTATATTTAAAATGTTAAAATTAGTACTGCAAATTTCGAATAAGCAACACTATATTGCCAATGGTGGAAGAATTATAATTTAACTTTGAAAGAAGTTAAATTATAATTCATTCACATGGGTAACTTCTTTTAATCTGTAAACGTTGTATCTAATCAAACCAGAAAATTTTAAATTAATTTTTGACTTTATATCCATTTTTCTTTGCTTGCTTTCTTACAGAATTTTCAATTGATTTTTTTAAGTTATTTTCTTCCACACTTTCTTTTGAGTTCTTTTCTATGTGGATCAATCGTTTCGAGTTTAATTCTTGAATTTCATTTTGAATACTCGATCGTTGCCCTCTAATTAATTTGATTTTTACTTCTAATTCCTTTTTAGATAATGTTTGCAAAGAATCACTTAATGATTCAACTTGAATATTTTTAATGATCTCTTTGTCTTTTTCATAAGCATCTACTAAGTCCCAGCTATCAGCTTTATATTTTTTGGAGCTTTTAAAAGAAGCTCTAGATGCAGCATTTGCAGAACTATAAGAATTGGCATTGAAATCTTGTTTCGTTTGGTTTTCTTTTTTTATTTTGCCTTCTGTTCCATAAGGAATATAAGTTTCATTTAGTTTTTGATTCAATTCATTAATTCTTTTATCATAAGGAGTTTCGATGTAAACAGTTGTTTGATTATGATTAATATTCATGTATTCTCCATCAGCTAATTGAGCTCCTTTTTTCCACATTGTTTGAATACCTTCTTGGTAAGAACCACAAAATATTGTGTTGATAGTTATGTCTTGCTTCTTAGCTAATTGGCAAGCTTGTGTGTAATTAATTGGCCCTTGAGTGAATGGTTCATTTCCAGCGATATAAATCATCTTAAAATTACTATCATCTTTTCCCCAATTTAATTCACTGATAGAAGTTGTAATCACTTCACCACAATATTCTTCTCCTCCAGAAGTTTTTAATGCGAATAATTTTTTTGAAATTAAATCCATATCAGTTGTGAATCCACTCAACTGTCGAATCTGGTTAGAACGCTTTCCATAAGTTGGACTTCCATATTGATAAAGTGCAATTTCTAATTTCGTTTCTTCATTTTCTTTTTCGGTATTAGCGAGTGTATTTAGGATTTGCCAAAGCTGAGATTTAGCTTGTTCGATTAAACCACTCATGGATCCACTTGTATCTAAAAGTAGCGCAACTTGAATAGTATTTTTTTTGTAAACTGGAGTCATCGCCGCTGCAGAGAAATGAGCAGTATCTATAAAATTAGCGATCTGTGATTCCCATTTTTCTGTAACCAAATAATTGTAACTAAAAGCTAAAAATACTATGGCAAGGATAGCAAAGAGGTTTCGATTTTTCATAATTTTTTATTTGTAGTTTATAAAACCATTTTTGAATACTTCAAATTTCTATCAAAAAAATAGTAAATAAAATCTATAATTGGTAGGTTAAACACTTCACTTGGTGAGTAGGTCGTTTGACTTGGTAAACGTATTATTTTTGCGTTTCTTTCAAAAAACTATAAAAAAAAGAGTTGTATATTTAGGTATATGAAATTAAAAATTCACATTTTATTGGTGTTTTTGATTGGGTTTTCTGCAAGTCTTTTTGGGCAAAGGGAAAAGTATTCTAAGTCCAAACGAATACAATCTGGTACAGCGATTTTGGAAGAAGCAAGAGCTATTCAAAAGGATAAGCCTGCAGAGGCAATTGAGTTAGTCGAGCAAGTGTTAAGGAGTTTTAATAAGAAGAAAAAGAAAAAAAGGCGTGTAGGGTATTCAACTGAAGCTAATGCTTACACTTTGTTAGGAGAAATTTATGAAGACATTAATCAGAATAAATTAGCACTGCAGAGATATCAGCAAGCAATTGGGGTTTGGACAAAATCAAAAAGAAATATCGGAGCTGAAAGTAAATTGTATTATCGAATTGGGCAATTATATTTAAAGGAGAAAGATGCTCAGAAAGCAGAAGATAATTTCTCACGCTGTACAAAAATGTCTAAGGATGAATCGCTCAAACAACTTTGTGAAGAAGGTCTCGCTGATGTGGAATTGCTTCGTGGAAATGTGGCGCAAAGTTTTAAGAAGCTAGATTCTATTGAATCAAAATATGAGTTAGATAGTTTGGCTCAGTCTCGAGTTTTAGCAAAACGTTCCCAAGGCTACACCCAAAATAATGATTATTCCAATGCCTATGAAAATTTAGAACAGTCAGTTAATTCTCTACCTAAAAACCAGAAATTAGAAACTAAAGATGTAGAATCGGTTGAAATGGCAAAAGACGAAATTCAATCAAATTTAAATATAAGTAACCAACAAAAGATTGAAGTATCATCAAAGTTGAATTATAATTTTTCTTCTGTAAAAGAAAAAAAAGTAGAGAATAATTCAAGAAATAATTATGTGGAAGATGAGTTGAAAGAGAAAATAGTAGTTCCAAGTGATTTACAAATTCGAGAAAATCTTCAACTTATTTCACTTTATGAAGAGGAAAAAAACTTAATCGAAGCGGAGAAGTTTATCAGAATTTCCAAAGATATAATCGATAAAAACACTGCTGCTGCTTCCATTGCAGATGTATATAGGAAATCAGCTGAACTCAATCGTAAAAAAGGAAAACTCGATGAAGCACTTTTGGATTTGGAAAAATATACTTCCGCAAAAGAGGAAGCCTTAACCGATTTACAAAATGAATTAAAAACTCAAATCGACATCGTCAAGGGCCAACAACAAATCGATTTAGTCCGAAAGGATTTTGATATTGAAGAAAAAGAAAGTGAATTATTAGGCTCTCAGTTAAAGACCCAAAAAATTATTTCTGGTTTTCTAGGGTTATTACTTTTGGTTTCATTGGTCTTTTTTTATTTTTTAAATAAAAATGTAAAAGAAAAACGAAAAACAAATCAGATGTTACTTGTCAAATCTTTACGGACTCAGATGAATCCACATTTTATTTTTAATGCATTGAACTCTGTCAATAATTTTATTGCCAAGAATGATGAGAAGGCCGCAAATAAATTCCTTTCAGAATTTTCTCGACTGATGCGAAAGGTGTTGGATTATTCGCAGAGAGATTTTATTTCCCTTGAGGAAGAGGTGGAATTGAATGAATTATATTTGAAGTTAGAACACTTCCGCTTTCGAGATAAGTTCGAATATCAATTTGAGAAAAATACAGAAGCAAATACCTATGACTTAGAAGTTCCACCAATGTTGATTCAACCATTTATTGAAAATGCGGTGTGGCATGGTTTACGATATAAAGAAGGAAAAGGACACCTGAAAGTTTCCATAAGTGATATTGGGAATGTATTGTTGGTGGAAATCCGAGATGACGGTATTGGACGGAAAAAATCAGCAAAACTCAAGACAACTAATCAGAAAAAGTATAAAAGTACTGGTCTTCAAAATGTGTCTAAACGTATAGCTCTGATCAATGAAATTTATGAGAAAAATTATGAAATCGAGGTGAGTGATTCTGATGAGACAAAAGAAAATTCAGGAACATTAGTGCAAATAAAAATTCCAAAGTGAATAAAATAATTTCAATCATTGTTGATGACGAACAAGACAGTCGAGAAACTTTACTCAACTATTTAGGAAAATATTGCCCCCAAGTGTCATCTGTGGCTGAATGTGCCAATATCCAAGAAGCTAAAGCTGCCATTTTAAAACATCAACCAAAACTCGTTTTTCTTGATATCGAAATGCCTCATGGTAATGCTTTCGATTTGCTTGAACAATTTGGTGAAGTCGATTTTGAGATAATTTTTATAACTGCCTTTAGTCAATATGCGGTGCAAGCATTTAATCTCAGTGCAGCATATTATCTATTAAAACCAGTTGATATTGAAGAACTTGGAAAAGCAGTAGAAGGTGTTGCTGAACGCCTCTCTCAAAAAGATCAACTTAGTCACGCAAAGATTCTATTAGAGAATATGGCAGCGCTCAATGCGCAAAATCGAAAATTAGTTTTGCCATTAATGGAGGGATTTGAAGTCGTCCGAATGTCGGATGTGTTGTTTTGCGAAGCGCAAGATAATTTCACTTGCTTTTATTTTACCAATGGAAAAAAAGCTTTGATCTGTCGAAATTTAAAATTTTATGAAAAGGCTTTGAATAACTTCGGTTTTTGTCGGGTACATCGGTCGCACATCATTAATTTGGAATATGTGAAACGATATGTTAAAGGGAAAGGAGGCACAGTCGTTTTGGAAAATGGAAAAGAAATAATGGTTTCCAATAATAAAAAAGTGGAATTGATGAGGAGAATCAAGGAAGGATAAATAAAATGATTAACTATGATATTTTTTAAATTTATTATTGAGGTGTTTATTCAAGTAATAATAGAGGGTGTTATTGGAAATTTTTTCAAGGTCTTTTTTAGCCTTTTTCGAAAGTTAGGTGTTTTGATTTTAAAAGTGATTACTGTGAATAGAACGTCTTTTAAAAAATTAGATGAGGAATATTATAAGGATTCAGTTAAGCCACATTTAGTAACATTCGTTACAATTATTGGAATTGTATACTTAGCTCAATTTGGGGTGGGTTTACTGGAGGAGATAGGAATGTAATTTCAAAAATAGTTAGAAGGGGAGAAGCATACCTTTGTTGAATTCCCAAAAGAAAAGGGATAAGCATTGCTGCTCATCCCTTTTGCTTACAAGATGACTTAGTTTTTATTCAGCCACGCCTGTTACTAACAATGAAATTTCATTTCTCAACACTTCAACAAATCCTTGATTTATCCCGAAAGTCATTTTTTGACCATCAGTCTTTTCGATACTCACTTCTCCTTCATCAAGTGCTGAAACTAGGGGGGCGTGACCTCGAAGTATCTGAAATTGACCACCAACACCTGGTACTTTCACAGATTTGATCTCGCCTTGAAATACTTCTTTATCTGGTGTAAGAACTACAATATTCATTCTTATTTATTTTTAGAAACGAAGATTAAATAACTTATTCACTCTTCATTATTAATTTTTCTAATTAAGCAGTTGCTTCCGCAATCATTTTCTTACCAGCTTCGATTACATCATCAATCGAACCTTTCAAGTTAAATGCTGCTTCTGGATATTCATCCATTTCTCCATTTAAAATCATATTGAAACCTCGAATTGTTTCATCGATAGGAACCAATACTCCTTCTAATCCAGTAAATTGCTCAGCAACGTGGAATGGCTGAGATAAGAAACGTTGTACACGACGAGCTCTTGTTACGGCCAATTTATCTTCGTCTGACAACTCTTCCATACCAAGGATTGCGATAATATCTTGTAACTCATTGTACCGTTGCAAAATTTGTTTAACAGCTTCTGCAGTGTTATAATGTTCATCTCCAATAATTGCTGGATCCAAGATTCTTGAAGTAGAATCCAACGGATCTACCGCTGGGTAAATACCTAAAGAAGCAATTTTACGTGACAATACTGTTGTTGCATCCAAGTGAGCAAATGTTGTCGCTGGAGCAGGGTCAGTTAAATCATCCGCAGGTACATATACTGCTTGTACAGAAGTAATTGATCCTCTTTTTGTAGAAGTAATTCGCTCCTGCATTACACCCATCTCAGTTGCCAATGTTGGTTGGTAACCTACCGCAGAGGGCATACGCCCAAGAAGTGCTGACACCTCAGAACCCGCTTGAGTAAATCGGAAAATGTTATCAATAAAGAACAAGATGTCTTTGCCTCCTTGAGGATCATTCATATCACCATCACGGTAGTACTCAGCAATTGTCAATCCTGACAATGCAACTCGAGCACGTGCCCCAGGAGGCTCATTCATCTGACCGAATACGAATGTTGCTTTTGACTTTTCTAATTCTTTAGCATCTACAGAACTTAAATCCCATCCACCTTCTTCCATAGAGTGCATGAACTTTTCACCATAGTTGATAATCCCCGCTTCCAACATCTCTCTCATCAAGTCATTTCCTTCACGAGTTCGTTCACCTACACCTGCAAATACAGATATACCATCATATCCTTTTGCAATATTATTAATTAACTCTTGGATCAATACTGTTTTACCTACACCGGCACCACCAAACAAACCAATTTTTCCACCTTTCATGTAAGGCTCAATCAAATCAATTACTTTGATACCTGTGTACAATACTTCTTTAGAAGTTGAAAGATCTTCATATCGAGGAGGTTTCGCGTGAATTGCACGACCACCTTCTTTAGATACTGCAGGAAGACCATCAATAGGCTCACCTACAACATTAAATAATCGACCTTTAATTGCATCACCAATTGGCATTGCAATTGGCGCACCTGTATCAGTTACTTTAGTACCTCTTGTTAAACCATCAGTCGCTTCCATCGAGACAGTTCTTACTGAGTTTTCACCAAGGTGCTTTTGTACCTCAAGTACGATAATATCACCGTTTGCACGCGTGATTTCTAATGCGCTTAAAATTTCAGGTAACTTAGATCCTTCTGCTGAAAAACTTACGTCTACAACAGGTCCAATTACTTGTTTAACTTCACCTATATTTGCCATAATATTATATTATAAATTGGTTGAATTATAGTGGGTTCTCAAAATCGGTGCAAAGATACTTTTTTTGTTACTTAAACCAAAGAAAATTTGGTATTGAAAACTTCTTTTTTGAAATAAAATTTACTTTTAACACTTGTAAAGAATCAAACTTATATTTTGAAATGGTCGTTGAATTAGAATTAAAATTTTTTAAAAATACATTTTTGTGAAACGTAATTTAATTTCTATCCTTTTGCCTGTTCGAAATGCAGGAAAATTTTTATCAGCATGCATAGAAAGTATCCAAAATCAAACTGAAACTAATTGGGAGTTGATCGCAATTGATGATAATTCAACAGATAGTAGTTTTGAGATTTTAAGTTTGTTTTCAAGGAAATTGCCAGAACAAATTCATGTTTTCAAAAATGAAGGAAAAGGAATCATTCCGGCTTTGAGATTAGCCTATTCCAAATGTCAAGGTGAATTCATCACTAGAATGGATGCTGATGATTTGATGGAGAAAAATAAATTGGCTTCGCTAAGATCACTTTTGGTAAAAAATGGACGAGGACATGTTGCCACAGGTTTAGTGAAATATTTTTCGGAAACCAAACTAGGCGAAGGCTACAAAAAATACGAAGGATGGCTAAATTCACTTATTCTGGAAAATAAAAGTTATGACGACATTTATAAAGAATGTGTCATCCCATCTCCTTCGTGGATGTGTTATCAAGATGATTTAGAAAAATGCGGTGCATTTGAAATTCAGCAATATCCTGAAGATTACGATTTGTGTTTTCGTTTTTATAAACATAATTTAAAAGTGGTCGCTTCGAAAAATGTCATTCACTATTGGCGAGACTATTCCAATCGGACTTCTCGCACCGATCCAAATTATGCCAATCAACATTACTTTGAGTTAAAACTTCCTTATTTTTTAGAATTAGATTACGATGAAAATCGTCCACTCGTAATTTGGGGTGCTGGCAAAAAAGGAAAACAACTAGCTAAAAAATTAGTTGAGCAAAAAATAGATTTCCATTGGTTCTCAAATAATGAAAAGAAAAACGGAAAAATGATTTACGATAAACTCCTTCAACATTTTGAAAAGATAAATCAACTAGAAAAACCGCAAATAATTGTTTCTGTTGCATCACCTGAGGGGCAAATTGAGATTTTAGACTTTTTCTATAAGAGACAAATGATTAAGGGAGAAGACTATTTTTTCTTCACCTAGGGCGATTTTTCATGTCGTTTACAAAAGGATAAAAGTTACAAAGTGAAAAATAGATCACAAGTTTTAAAAAAACACATCATCCAAAGAATATATAAAAAGTAATTTGGACGAAACTCAAATCATAAAACAACTGAAAGAAGGCAATGAAGTTGCTTTCAAAAATATGGTCGATACTTTTCAAGAAAAAGTATTGAACACTAGTTTAGGTTTTGTACCTAGTCTGCATGATGCTGAGGATATTGTACAAGAAGTTTTCCTGGAAGTTTTTCGAAGCATCAATAAATTCAGAGGAGATTCGAAATTATCTACATGGATTTATAGAATCACAACAACAAAGTGTCTAGAACATATTCGAGCAAAGAAGCGAGAAAAACGAAAATCATTTTTTCAATCACTTATTGGAATGCATGAAAACGTAGATCGAATTAAAGTATTCGATTATAATCATCCAGGGGTTTTATTAGAAAATAAAGAACGTTCAAAAACTCTTTTTGCAGCTATTGAGAAATTACCCGAGAAACAACGAGTTGCTTTTACTTTACATAAAATAGAAGGATTAAGCTACCAAGAAATCACATCAATTATGGAAACAAGTTTGTCATCCATCGAATCATTGATGTTCCGAGCTAAAAAGAATTTACAAAAGACACTTGGAAATTTTTACAATAATAATAATTGTTGATTTTTTTAATTCCGCAAGTTTTCCTTAGCAACAACATCTAAAAGAAGAATTGTAAAATGAAGAATAAGAAAATAAATATCGACCAGGAAGTCAAAACGACAATGGAAAGTATCGACCAAATCAAAAGGGTCGAAGTTAACCCGTTTCTTTTTACAAGACTCCAAGAAAAACTTGGTCAAGAGTTAGAAGTTGGTACTGTAAAGACAGGCATACGTTTTCCAGTTTGGCAGTTTGCAATGGTAGTCGCCCTTCTTTTTATCAATGGTTTTGCTTTGAAGGAGTTAGGTTTTTTTAATAAAATAACTGAAACTGCTAGTATTGATGAATTTGCTAATGAGTATGCGTTGGCAGAGAATGAAGAGGAGGATTTGGATTATTTAAGTTTGAACGATTAAAACGACAGTATATTATGAGTATTACAAATAGTTCATATTCAAAATTGATTATTGGAGCACTCGTTTTGCTCAACTTAATCTTATTATCCGTTTTTTTCTTTTTACGGCCTCAATACGGCGAAAGGAAAAGACCAAATCCTAATGATTTTTTGAAAAGAGAATTAAATCTTTTGGAGGATCAAGTAGTCAAATTTACGGAACTTCGAAAAGTTCATTTTCAAAAAGTGAAAAAAGAATCAAAAGCGATTCGGACTTTAAAAAACGAAATGTTAGGTGTGATTTCTAGAGAGTTACCTGATACTTTAAAAGCATATATGATTGCAGATCAAATCGGAATTAAAGAGGCTAATCGAGAAAAATTATTGGTTCAACACTATATAGCATTACAAGCGGAATGTACTCCTGAACAACGTCAAAAGCTCGAGCGCGTTTTCAAGGAGGCTATGATGCGTTGGAAATTTCAAAAGGGAAAAAGAGGCAAAAAGAAGAGGAAAAAAGCGCAATGATTTTTCCTAAGTCAATTTTTTAAAAAATTAAAAAATCGTTCTTAGATTGAATTAAGAACTCAAAAAAGAATTAAGATAATAAAGAATATTTTTTTATTAATATTAGGGTTGGTGATTACATCACTAGCATTTTCACAAAGAGGGCAAAATAAACAATACCAACCTAACCCAATACTCAAAAAAGAAATGCTCAGTTATATTGAAAAAAATGTAATTCCTATTTTGCAAAAAACTCAAGGTGAATTTGACGCACAATTAAGTATAGAAGACTTAACCTTTATTCAAGCTAAGCGAGAAGAGCTATCTCAAAACAGAGCAGAAAGAAAAGCGAAACATGGAGCTAATCGTTCAACCAAAGAAGAGCACAAAGCAATTAAACAAAAAGTGAACAATATGAATGAGGCAGAGCGATATGCTTTTAGAGAGGAGAAAATGGAGAAAAGAAAAGCTATATATGGGGAACGGAAAAACAAAAATCTTAAATCTGAGATGAAAGGTTTTATGGAGAGAAATGAGGAATTGATTAAAACTACAATGGTTGCTCTTAAGCTTAACTATAGAGAATAGACAGAAGATCAAAGAACCATTTTAGAAAAACACAGATCTGTTGATATTCCTAAAGTGAAAAAAGGAAAAAGGAAAAAGGAAAAAGGAAAAAGGAAAAAGAAAAGTCGGTTTGTTCGGACTAGAGCTACATCAAGAAAGACATCACAAAATGGGTAAATATGGAAAACACCATGACAAAAAAATGAAAGGAGAGAAGGGCGAAAAAATAAAAGGAAGGAAACCTGGAAAGGTTGTAGCTCAATTTATTTTATGGGATGGAACCTTTACCAACTCCTCCAGCTAAGAGAAGAGAAAATCTTGATCAAAAACAATTAGATATTTCAAATGTAAATGTAGTGTTATAGCAAAATTATCCTAATCCTGCAACTGGAATGGCACGGATTGAAATAAAAATTTCAGAGGGTATCAATCAATTAAATTTGACCCTTACAGATATGAATGGAAAAGTAATGAAACGATGGAAAATGACTAGTTTAATTCCTGGGAAAGAAGCGATAGAATTAGATGTAAAAGGTCTATCAAATGGGCAATATTTTTATACTGTCGAAGGAGATGGATTCAAGGCAAGTAAAAAAATGATAGTAAATCATTAATATCAAATTGATCAATTAAAAACTAATAGGGAAATTGCATTACTAAATGTGATTTTCCTATTTATCTTACTAATAATTCAATTATATGTTTTTCGAAATTGGTTTTTTCAAAAATAGGTGACTGAAATCCGCTAAATGCCTCGACTTTTGTTAAAGCATTTTTTAGATTGAAATTCTTTTGCGGCGTACAAAAAAATATTTTTTGTTCAAGAAAATGATGCGCTAAATATTCTTGTTCCGTTTGTCCTGGAGTAGGGATTAATATTGCTTTTTTTTCCAGTGAAACTAAATCCATCAAGGTAGTATATCCTGATCGGCTAATTATAATCTCACTTTCCGCAATTGCTTGATTTAGTTTTTTAGAGGTCAAAAAGGAAATCACTTCAATATTTTTTTTAAAATAAAAATGTTCTTGTTTCTCTGTTTGACCTTTGACTAAAAGAAACTGGAAAGATAGTTCTGATGCTTGCTCTAATATTTTTTCTTCTAAAAAAGTTCGTTGTGGTTCTGGTCCAGAAAGAATAATAATTACTTTTCGTTTTATTTCATTTTTTATTTTTTTCATTCTAGAAATGGACCCGATATATTTTATAAGTGTTTCATCTGTAGTTTTATTGAATTTGATTTTTCCATGTGAAAGCTTGCCTGATAAATTTGGATATTCTTCAAAATCAGGAATCCAGCACTCATCAAATCGTTGAATCATTTTTCGATTAATCCAATTTCCAACGTGTTGAAATAAAGAAATGGGAATAGATAAATTGATCTGGTGAGTAATAAAAACGTTATGAGTTTTTTTGGAGAAAACTCCGAAGCGATTATCTGAAATGATGATATCGATTTTTTCTATTGTTACAATTTTGGAAATTTCCTTTTTCTCCCTTGAAATTGCTCGCATCATTTTTGGAAATTGCCAGGCCATATTCCACATCATATTTGATGTGTGATAATGGATGTCATAAGCTGGTAATTGAAAGATGGGAAGTTCAGGGAATTCTTTTTGTAACAAATGAAATGCACGACCATCTGAGGCTAAAAAAACAGATGCATTTTGTTTTTGCAAAAATCGAATGATTGGGATACACCGTGTGGCATGACCCAATCCCCAATTTAAGGGAGCAACTAAAATATTTTTCTTTTGATTCAAACCCCTAGCCCCAAAAGGGAAATTTTATGTGAAAAAAACTATTTTTACTGAAAATAAAAATATGAAAAAACGAAAAAAATTAATCTGGTTGTATTTTTTAACCATTATAATTTTGACAGTCGCAAGTTGTAAAGCAGGAGATTGTAATTGTCCCCAATTTTAAATTTGTTATTACCTTCGATCTGCGCATCGCACACATTTTGTACTTTCAGGCATATACATTAATCTAGCTGGTCTAATTGGGTTTTTACACATCGAACAATTTCCAAAGCTTATATCGTCCACTTTGGTTAAAGAGAGTTGTAGTTTGGATAATTTTGCCTTAGCAGATCGGAGAGCTGCTTCCGCCACACTTTTATTATTAATAGCATCCATTCTACTTACTCGTCCTAATGAGTTTTCAGGACTAATTGGTTGGGTTGCATCGAGTAACGGAATAATTGCTGCTTTGATTTTGACAATTTCTTCATTTATTTTTTTTCTTAATGCTTTTTTATCTTCAATTGTCATTGAGTTTTATTTCTTTGAATTAACTAAAGCAAACCTAAATACAAGAATTTGATAAAATTAAACCATTCTAACTATATTGTCTATTTTTTTGAAAAAAAATAAACTTAATAAATCGTTACTTTTTACGATACTACCATTTAGATTTTATGTTAAAGTTTTGTGAATGGGATATTCTTGAGAATGATCTATATTTTTTACAAAAGTGGTACTTTTCACTTGTAATCAGTAGTTTAAATATTTTATTATTTCGCATATTTAAAAAAAGGAATTACGGATTCTTGTTTTTTGACTATTTATTGATCTGACTTAACTATCATTTTTAGGCGAAAAGGCTTATCTTAAAGAAAGGACAAAAAATAAACATTTTCCAAATTAGGCATTAAAAAAAATCTTTGAAAATAAACTACATCATTTTACTCCTTTAAAGATTATATTTCAAGATGTCTATAAACGCCAATAACCTTGAGTCAATTCAATTGGACATACCTCGCACCCTCCGGTAAAAAGCACCACGTAGGTCTTTTTCATGGAGAGAATACAGGTCATGTTATGATTTATTGTAACTCAAAGGTCGTTCTCGTCGACTTCAAAGTGCGTGAAACAAAATCCTATTCCATTTTTATAGAAGAAGAACTTTGCGAGATCGGAATCAATCGACAAAAAGATCGCTTTGTTTATGGTTTTGATATTAACAAAGAGGCCGATACACCACTCAATCGAAAGAGAAAAGCAATAGACAAAAAACATTTAAAACAAGGTGTTGGATTTTTAGCGGGTTTGGGTCTACTCGTTTTTATTGCAGTTACGTTTTTAGGGAAATTAGGAGATGGTTCAAGGAAGCCTAATCTTGCCGCTCTTTTGGCAGCAAGTGGAAAGGAAACAAATGCTAAGGTTTTTCTTTCTGATCCAGATAAAGCAACGTATAATTTTGTAGCTAATGGAAAAGTCTATTCGAAACAAACAGCTTACGAATTAGGTATTGATATTATTTTGGAGAATGGAATGCCTCTTGAAGATGGCGATGAATTTTTGGTTAATTACTCTTCGCAAAAACCAGAATATCACATTGTTCATTTTAATCGACCTACAGCTTATCAAATTGGTATCTATAAAAAGAGAGCAACTAAAAAGTACCAAGAATTGCATCCACGTGAAAGGGTAGAATATTGTGATTGTCTGACAGAGGTAGCTTATAATTTGGATGGAATTAATGGCTACGCAAAGTTTTATTTGCAAGATCAAGAATATTCGGCAAATCCAAGGTATAATGAAGATAGTTTTCATCGCTTGGTGCGAAGCATTCCCTTTCAAAAGGAAGTCGATAAAAGATGTTGGGAATTGAAGTAGTTAAATATTTATTTCCAAAAAAAATACTCAACTGTAATTTAATATTTGAAAGTTTTTTTGAAAAAAATTAAAAGAAGATATGCTAATTTTTTCAAAGCGGAAAGTATCAAAACAGTTTAGAAAGAATATTCAAATGTTACTTTATTTCGCTAGTTTTGCGAAAAATTAAAATAAAGGAATATTGGAATTCTTAAATCAACACATCGAAAGTTTAATCTTTGCCGCCAAGCAACCAATTACTATTGCAGAAATAGGAGATGCCTTGGAACACACATTTGAAATGCAATTTCGGAAAGTAGAAATTAGCGAGGCAATCGAAGAAATTGAAAAAAAATATCAAGGTGAACAGTTTCCTTTTGAAGTAGTTGGTATTGCAGATGGCTACCAGTTTTTAACGAAAGGAGCTTATTTTAACACAGTTGCTATGTACTTAAAGCAGACTACGAAAAAGAAATTATCTCGTGCTGCTTTGGAAACACTTTCAATCATTGCATATAAACAACCTGTGTCAAAACCTGAAATGGAAAAAATCCGTGGAGTGAGTTGCGATTATGCTCTACAAAAACTTTTGGAGAAAGAATTGGTTACGATAGTAGGGCGCTCCGAAACGGTAGGTAAACCATTGCTTTATGGAACTAGTGAAAAGTTTATGGATTATTTTGGTTTGAAAAACTTAGAAGATTTACCAAAGCCAAAAGATTTCAAAATGCCAGATACAAGTATCGGAGAAGCTGCACCTATTGAGGAAGAAATTTCAATTTTTGGTCAAAGTCATGCTATTCCTGCACACCCAAGCGGCATTACCAATGTGGTGACCGACGTAATGAGTGCTGTTCTTTCATTGGATATTGAAACACCTCCAGTTAACCTCAACATCTTAATAGAGGAGGAAGAATAAGATCACTTTTGATAAATTTTGTTCTCAATTATAAACCATGAATGATCAATAGATGTAATTGTTTTTATCAATACCTGAACTAAGAATACGAGCCTTTTTGAAGAATTAATAAAATAATTATGGAAGACAAACCATTAATAAATAGAGTTGCAAATAGTGGATTAATAACAATCAATTTGGAAGATTTTTTCCCAAAAGAAAAAATAGTTGTTTTTGATTTGAAGGATTATCTTTATATGGAATTAATTCTTAAGGAAAAAGATTTTCGAGCGGAACTGAAAGAACATGATTGGACTCAATATGAAGGAGTTAATTTATTAGTGATTTGTTCAACAGATGCAATCATACCTGTTTGGGCTTATATGTTAGTTGCGGGTCATGCAGAGCCATTTGCAAATGAAATTTTTCAAGGTAATAAAGAAACTTTTCACAAGGTTGCATTCGAAAAAGCTTTAATGAATTTTGATGGTGCACAACATGAAGGAGGGAGAATTATTATTAAAGGTTGTAGCAATAAACCTGTGCCAGCAGCAGCATATGTAATGTTGACTAAAAAACTGCGACCTTATGCGCAAGCGATTATGTATGGGGAGCCGTGTTCCACAGTTCCTATTTTTAAAAGACCTAGAGTTTTGAAAAAGAAGTAGAAGTTCCAAATACAAAATTAAAGAGATAGGCTGGTTTCATTTTTATATGTAAGAGTCTATCTCTTTTTGATATTTTATCTAACCTTTTCAGGGTTAACTGCAACATTACTATACTAAGTTTACGTTTTATTATTAAAAAAAAATACATAACCGGCTAATTCAAGCTAAGCTTTTCCAAAACTAATTTTTTTTAAATCATCGCTATTTAAGCATGGTTTGAAGTCCCCTTATTTACTAGATTATTAAATTTGATACTATGCAAAAGTCAATAGTTACCTATACATTAATCTTAGCTGCATTTTTAACTATTGCAGTTTTTGCTTCGTCCACTAGTAAAGGAGGTACTTCGGCATCTGCCCAAAAATTAAGTGGCAATAATTCGACAACTACAACTCATCACGACCTTCCTCAAGTGATCAAATCTGTTAATTTAAATAAAGACTTTTTATTTGCAGGAGAAGAGTTCCCAATGGATAATTTTGATGTGAGAGAGAGGCTAGATCGAGAACTTTCGAGAAATACCTATTGGCATTCCAATACACTTTTAAATATTAAGAAAGGAAACAAGTATTTTCCTCTAATGAAAAAAATATTAAAGGAATACGATGTGCCTGAAGATTTTATTTATTTATCCGTAGCAGAAAGTGATCTAAGTAATGCTGTTTCGCCTGCAGGAGCAAGAGGTTTTTGGCAATTTATGAAGGCAACTGGAAAACAATATGGTTTGGAAATAGGAAGTGATGTAGATGAGCGATTTCATTTGGAGAAAGCAACTGTTGCTTTTTGTAAATATATTAAAGGAAATAAAAAACGATTTGGAAATTGGTTGCTGGCTGCTGCTGCTTACAATATGGGAGGTACTCGATTATCAAAAGAAATTAAAGCACAAAAAGGAAAAAGTTATTTTGACCTGAATTTGAATCAAGAAACTTCTCGCTATGTTTTTCGGTTAGTTGCGTTAAAGGAAATAATGACTAACCCTCAAGACTTTGGATTTTATATAGAAGAGGCAGATTTGTATAAACCAATTGATAATTATTATGAAGTGGAAGTTAAAGAACCGGTTAATAATTGGGGAACATTTGCTCAAAAATATAACATCAGTTACCGAATGTTGAAGGTGTATAATCCTTGGTTAGTTAAAACAAGTTTGGCTAATAAAAACCGAAATAGTTATGTTGTGAAAATCCCAAAGGGAAGTTAATAGCTCTTCGCATGTTTATTTTTTTTTAGAATGGAAAACAAATTATTCAGATTTCATTCCAAGTTTTCCATCTTTTACTCCATTGAAAGTTGTTAAACCACAATTCAAATAATCGTTGTATTGTTCCCAATCTTTCCATCCATCCAAATATCCAACTGGACGAGCAAGAACTTCTTCATTGGGAGCCATTAGTACATAAAGAGGTTGAGCATTATTTCTGAAGTTGGCAATTTGAAAATCAGCCCATTTATTTCCAACATTTCTGATTTTTTTATTTTGAGCTTTAGAAAATAAAGTTTTTTCTAATTTATCGGGAGAATCAACGTATAATGAAACCAAAATAAAGTTGGTATCAATATTATTTCGTACAGGATCTTGGACCCAAATGTTGTCTTCCGTTTTTCTGCAATTTACACATCCATAACCCGTAAAGTCGACTAGTAAGGGTTTGTTCGTTTCTTGTGCATAAGCCAAGCCTTCGTAGTAATCCTTAAAACAATCTAAATTATTTGCACATTTAGTGTATGAGGGAAACCTTTCCTTCATAGCAGGGTCAACTTCTGGCGTAGGTAAAAAGAAGTTATAAATAGAAGGAGGAGCTAATCCACTTAAAATACTTGGAGAATTGTAAGACTTAGTTACATCGTTATACTGGAATCCCATTGCTAAGAAAATCGAAATACCCAAAAATATTGTAGCAAGTGTTCCTCTTACTGGTGTTACTTTTTTCAATGGAGCATCATGAGGGAATAAAATATATCCAAGCATATAAAGAGCCATACAGATTCCAATGATAACCCAGATTCCTAAGAATAACTCATATTTTAAAATTCCCCAGTGGAAAGTATAATCTGCAACTGAAAGAAATTTAAAAGCTAAAGCAACTTCCAGAAATCCTAAAATCACTTTAACGTTAGTCATCCATCCACCAGATTGAGGTAGCGAATTCAGCCAAGCAGGGAAAGCTGCAAATAAGCCAAATGGCAATGCTAATGCTGTGGAAAACCCAAGCATAACGGTAAATGGGCCAATAGGATCAGAAGCAGATTCCACCAGTGCAGATCCTATAATTGGACCAGTACAACTAAATGAAACTAAAGATAAAGTTGCTGCCATGAAAAATGTTCCAATTAAACCACCTTGGTCTGCCATCGAATCTGTTTTGGTCGTCCAAGAGCTTGGTAAAGTAATTTCGAAATAACCAAAAAATGAAATGGCAAAAATGATGAAAATGACAAAGAAGAGTAGGTTAGGTAACCAATGTGTCGAAAGCCGATTCAATGCTTCAGGGCCGAATGCGAAAGTGATTAACAGTCCTAGTGCGACATAAATTACAATGATGGACGCACCATAAATTAATCCATTTTTAATTCCTTCTGCTCGAGTTTTACTTCCTTTGGTGAAAAAGCTAACGGTCAATGGAATCATTGGGAAAACACAAGGCGTCAACAATGCCAATAATCCTCCACCAAATCCTAAAAGAAAAGTCCAAAGCCACCCACTTCCAGATTCCGTTTCTCCTCCACATTCTCCAGCGGGATTTTCAAAGGTATCAATAATGGCTGCGCGAGTTTGATCAATAGTGTCGCCTGAAATTGGATTAGTATTGTTACCACTATTTCCAGTTAAAGTTTGAGTATTCATCATTTTAGTCGCTGCTGCACCTATATATGCTTTACCATTTTTTACATCAACATAAATATCATCAGTATTCATGATGCATTGTTTGTCATCACAAGTTTGATATTCGAAATATGCTGTAACTGGTTTAGAGAAATCTGTGATTTTTATTTTTTGTGTAAAGGTAGCTTCATTAGAAAATTTATTGACATCCATTTCAAAAACTGCATCGCGAACTCTTTTCATATTGTCAGATTCATTAGTCTTTCCAACTAGCTCGTAATTATCACCTGGGTCATAATTAAAGGCAGTTGGATATGGACCATCATAATCATCTGAATCTTTATTGTCTTGGATTTGAGAATACAAATACCATTTATCTTGAATTTTTGCTTTGAGAACTAAATTATATTCTGAAGCATTTATTTTTTCTAAACTTGCTACCCAAGTAGTTGTTTTTTTTAAACCATCGACAGCTTGTGCATCATCAATGGGAGCAATTTCAATTATTTTATTTTGAGCAATTGTTTCAGCGGTATTTTGATCTTGGTTATTTCCACCAGCAACATTATTTGAACCAGATGAAAAAGACAGATCACCTTTTTCTTGTGGGGTTTTTTCTGGAGTAGGTTCTTCCTTTTTAGGTTCAGGAGTTTCTTCTTTTTTGTTCTTTTCACCACCTGAAGACTTTATTGTACTTTTCAAAGTAAAATCAAAATCAATATCTGTTGGAGGAAGACATTTTGTAGCATCACAAGTCATAAAAGTAAAATAACCCGTAATTGGTTTTGACAAATCATTTATCTTAACTCGTTGCGTTAATACAGCATAGTTAAAAAATTTGACTAGATCCATTTCAAAAACTTCATCATATTTTTTCACCCGATTGTCAGATTCTTTATTTTTTCCAACCAACTCGAAGTGTGCTCCCTTGTCATAAGTAAAAGAGGTTGCCACAGGTCCATCATCACTTTCTAAATATTGAGAATAAACCGTCCATCCTTCATCAATGGTCGCTTTATAAATTAAGTCAAATTCATTGGCACTCACCTGCTTCGATTCCATTTTCCATTTTACGGGGTTATGGATTTGAGAGAACGAAGTAATTATAAAACTGAGGCTAAAGAGTAATGCTAATAATAATCGCATATTTAAAAATATTTATCTGATTTTGAAGTAGTTCCTATAATATTGAAATTGCATTTTGAATATTCTACAAAAATACGAATCATTATTTTACATTTTTGCAAAAATACCGTCCTAAAATGTCTTTTGCTATCTGAATATACACGAAAAAAAATGATTGGCAGCAAGCTTTGTGCCTGCTGCCAATCACTAACAATGGCTTTTTTAATGTAAATTGATTTTAGTTATTAAAAACTTAAAATATTTTTGCCGCTTTTTTTTATTAAAGTTTCAACGGGGAAAGCTGGTTTTCGTTTTGCTTAAATAGAACTTTAACATATTTTGAAATATGTTAAAGTTCTGTACAGCGATTTTATAAAAAAACATACTTAGAAGGCAAACAACCTTCGTCATCAAAAGTCATTCTGCTAGAAATAGTATTTGACTCATTAATTTTTACGCGTTAAGTAAAGCTTATTTTTGTAATAAATGTAATAGAGTTCATTCCAAATAACTTATCGAAAACTTATTTCTGATTTCTTCCTAACGTACTTTACCTAAGTGTTTGCAGGTCATTTATAAAACTTATGTGAAGTTGGAATTGGATCTTTATCCAATTCAAATAATAAAAACTCACTTACTATCCTTTATCAATTTTCATAATGAAGATATTGTTATGTCCTATTTAACTTACTTTCTAAAATAAAAGAGGTTATTTTACCAGGTCCAATTGAACAGAAGTAAGGAAGAATAAAAACAAGACATTTAGTTGTTTAGTAACTCTCGTTTCTTGGGTAAATTAAAAATTCGAAACAGTTTAATTATATTATGATTTAGTCAGTTAAAAAAAAAGGTACTATTCTAATTAGTAGTTGATTTTCGTTTTGTTTTGATGCGCCCAAAGCACAAAATAGTTACCAATTTTAATTAACTGACTGTTCTTAATTCAATTTATTATAACAAGGTGAAGTTTTAAAAATAAGTAAAGATCAATGGGAAATAATAGGTATGTTTTATTTGAGAAGGGTCTGTTTGTTTTAAGACAAATCTGATTGATAATACTAAATTATAAAATAAAACCAATTTGCTGTTATATTTTTAGATAAAAAAACAAATCATGAGATGAAATTAAAATAACTGACTTTATCTCATTATTTACTTTTTCTTACTTAAGCATCTACCATTAAGCCAATTAATGATTCAAACATAATTCGTCCATCGTCATTTCCTAATACTTTCTCAGAAGCTCTTTCAGGATGAGGCATCATTCCAAATACATTTCTATTTGCATTGCATATACCTGCGATATTGTTAGTCGATCCATTTGGATTTGCCTCGTCAGATGCATTTCCATTTTTGTCGCAATATTTAAATAAGATTTGATCATTTTCCTCTAATGATTTTAGCGTATCATCATCAGCTAAATATCTACCTTCTGCATGTGCAATAGGAACTAAAAGTGGTTGTTCCAAGTTGATGTTTGAGGTTATAGCAGCATTGTTAGTCAATGTTTTTAAATGGACATTTTTGCAAATAAATTTTTGATTGCTATTTCTTAGCAAGACTCCTGGCAATAACCCTGCTTCGCATGCTACCTGGAAACCATTACAAACTCCCAAAACGTAACCACCATTGTTAGCAAATTCAATAACCGATTTCATAATTGGAGAAAAACGAGCAATCGCACCTGCTCGTAAATAATCACCATAAGAAAATCCACCCGGGAGGACGATACAATCACCTTTTCCGAAACCACTGAGTTCGGTTTCTTTGTGCCACAATTTTACAACTTCTTGCTGCATTACTGTACCAAGCACATGAATCATGTCATCATCACAATTAGATCCTGGAAAAACAACTACTCCAAATTTCATATTAAAACCCCGTACACCCAAATATAAAACTTTATGATCTACTAATATTGAGGTAGATTTGTAAATTTAGTTTTGGTGTTTCTTAAGGGAAGTTTTTTAGTTATTGAATAAAAAAGTAAAGGTATAGATTTTGATTGAAATTCCGAGGGTAATCTTTTAAAACAATCATGATTTTTTTCACTTATTGTGAGTAATAGCTTCTACATAAATAACAATCGATATTGCAAAAATAAAATACCAATTAGCCAAATCAAATGAATGCCACTACCTGTTTCTTTTTTTCTAAAGGCTAAAAAATTCAAAGGGAGCATTAATGACAAAGGAATGGCGAGTAGTAAAAGTTGCTCTAATTGAATACCTCTTTGAAAAAAGACGGTTAATATAGAAACAATGATGAAATAATATAAGACCTGAATATTATTTTGTGATCGAATGCTTTGCTTTCGGAAATAAATATTTACACTGAGGAAAACAGTAAGAACCAATGTTCCAAATAAAAATATAGGAACATAATTGCTCCAATGTTCTTCCCATTCGAAATTCCAAAAACTAAATTCAGTAAAAAAAGTAATTTGGAGATAATTATTCAAATCATTGGATAAATAAAAAATAGTTCCGGTTAAAAATAAAGGAACCATCATGCCAATAAAAATCATCAAAATTTCATTGATCCGTATATTTCGCAGAGTGGACAATCCGAAAATGCCCAAAAATAAAAATACAAAATTAGAAAAATAAAAAAGACTGGCAATACCTATCCAAAAACCTACATTAAAAATAGAGTCAGATACGGACGTTTTTTTGTAAGTGTTAAATAAACTTGATAAAGCTAAAATCAAAAATGTGTTGCCTATTAAAACTGGAGATAAGTGCAAAAAATTGGGCAGAGTACTCATTAATAAAATATAAAATAAACCCGGAAACATTGTTACCTCTTTCGATACTTTGTACTGTGCTGATAAAACATTTAGTAAAATGGCTTGCAATAAAACTAGAATAAGAGAGATTAAATCAGGTAACCAACCATGAGTTCCTAGGTAATTATATACCAAGTGGCTAAAAATGCCCGAAGAACTAGGTTCCCAAAATTCTGTTGCACAAAGGCCTGAGATCCGGAGCATCAGAACGTATATTACTAAAAATAAGTTGACAGCTAGTTGATTGGTTCTAAAAAATCCGAGCACATTTTATAGTTTGAGGGTTAATGGTTTAAAATGATGTTCCAAAATTAAAGATAAAAACTAGGATAGCTAATTTTTTATTAAAAAAACTACATGGGATATACTGTATCGGAAACTAGATAGTTATTATGTGTAAGTAATTGAATATCAGTAAAGTGAAATAGATCTTTAAGATTAGGAAATATAATAGCTTGATTTTTTAGAATTAAAAAAATGGAAGTGAATATCAAATTCCAAAAAGATATTAAAATGTAGATTTTTTACTAAAGCACAAGTGATTAAAAATGGCAAAATCAACCTCTCTATCAATTGATAAAAAGGTACTCTATTTGATGGATTAAGTATTGATATTGAAGTATCTTTTTCCATGTGAGACATGCTATGAAATAGATTATAGACAGTATCGGAAACTAATGGAAAGGGAGATTGTGTGGGGAATATATTTAATTGAATTAATCAAGTTATCAAGCAAAACACTCAGTGTGGTAATTAAGTTTTTGAACTTAGGAAGCCTTATTTATTGCTTTAGGTTTCTCCAGAGTCTATATTAGTTATTAAAGTTTTTTTGGAGAGTTTGTATTGTTGTATTTAATTGACTGTCAATAAGTTATGTCTTTTAAATATATTGCATAATAAATATTTTGAAAGCATAAAATACCAGTTAGTTCAGACGACTAAATATGAAAAAATTCTACTTTGGTATTAATGTAAAGTCATATATCATAAATAAGACTAAACAGTATTTTGTAATTTTCTCGTGAACTCATGATTTTTTAAATGCCAAAATGAAAAATTAGATATATAACCATAAATGATAATTAAAAGGCTTTATTTCTAGTGAAGTCTAATCAATCTATTTGGATAATAATATTATTCAATTGATAAATAAGTTAAAAGTAATCAAGTCTTCTTCTTAAAAGAAAAAAGATGTTATTTCTGTAGAAATATATCTTGTAATTTTACTTTAACCTAGTGGATTTAAGTTGTTCATGGGTTTAAGCTTTTTGCAATATGGTTAATGAGTATTATTTGGTCAGCCTCAATAAATTACCTATGACTCAACTAATAGCTATTTATTATCATATTATTGTGTATCATTTTATGAGAAAGACTGGAGCAAAGGTCTTCGGCAGATTAAAAATAAGAGCTTTGACAAGAGGTAAATTACGTCTACATATATTGAAATAGGTAAAATTTATGAAGTTGAGTGTTCGCTATGTATTGAAATATGAGGAAATTGAAGAAAAGGATGTTTTATAAATTATTCGATGTCCAAAAGTATTGAGCAAGGTGTCACGAGTAGAGAAATTATTACTTTAAAACAAAAAAATCAATTTTCTTTCGTTTGGTAAAATATTAATGATTCTTAAGAAGTAAAAAGAATAAATAGAAATCGATAATAGTTTATTATATACTAAATAAAATTTATAAATCATCAAAGTTAAAGTGAGATAGAAACTATTAAAAGAAAACTAGTCACAAGCAAAATAAATTTCCTATGAATTAATAAAACATAATATAGTCCATAGTAAATGCTCGCTCTACATTTCCAATACGCTTGAACATAGTATTGGATTTTTTTAAATTACTCCATTAGAAATAACTTTCTTTTGCCTCAACTAATATTTTTTTGGGATGTTTTACATATCAAGTAATACCGTGTATCTTGCGGTTATTTAAAAACCACATAATTTCATAAAAAAATCCAACATATATATGGTCCAGTCTAGCCGTCAGGTTCGATCCATCAAAACGATCAAGCGACCAATTGAAAAAGAGTTGAAAACTTTCGAGCAACGGTTTCGAGAAGATATGCGAAGTCATGTTCCATTGTTGGACAAAATCACTTACTACATTGTTCAGAGAAAGGGTAAGCAAGTGCGGCCAATGTTTGTTTTTTTGTGCGCTAAAATCTGCGGAGAAATACACGATGCATCTTATCATGCCGCATCGTTAGTGGAACTTTTGCACACGGCAACATTGGTGCACGATGATGTTGTGGATGATTCGAATGAGAGTCAAGGGTTCTTTTCTTTGAATGCGATTTGGAAAAATAAAATAGCAGTTTTAGTTGGTGATTATTTATTGCAAAAAGGATTTTTAATTGCGCTAAAAAATAAACGATTTGAATTATTAGAGATTGTTGCTGAGGCAGTCAAAGAAATGAGTGAAGGTAAGTTGCTTTTTATTTCTAGAGTACGAAAATTTGATTTCGATGAAAAAAATTACCTTGAAATTGTTCGTAAAAAAACAGCTTCCTTAATTTCAGCAGCTTGTTCGGCAGGAGCAACTTCGACGACTGAGGATACTGAGGTGATCCGAAAAATGAAATTTTTTGGAGAGAAAATAGGGATTGCCTTTCAAATACGGGATGAGTTATTTGATTTTGTAAGTAATGGAACAAGTAAACCACTTGGGATTGATTTAAAAGAAAAAGGAATTAGTCTTCCCTTAGTATTTGCACTCAATCAAGCTTCTGATTCAGAGCAAAGAAAAATGATCAATCACATCAATAATGATGAAAAATTAAAAGAAGTTGTTGCTTTTGTTAAGGCAAGTGGAGGAATAGAATATGCCCAAAAAGTGATGCAAAAGTATAGACAAGAAGCTTCTGAAATATTACAATCATTACCTGCATCAGATGCAAGAAAGTCTTTGGAGGATTTGGTAGATTATGTTATTGAACGCAAACGATAATTCAAAAAGCTTATGATAAAATCGTTGGAAACGATCAAGCAACCAATAAGGGAGGAGTTAAGGGTTTTTGAAAAAATGTTTCAAAATGCTATGGAAAGTCCTGTACCTCTTTTAGAAAAAATTAATAACTATATTTTTGAACGCAAAGGAAAACAATTGCGCCCGATGTTTACTTTGTTGTGTGCTCAATTATGTGGAGAAATCAATAATGGAACATATCATGCTGCTACTTTTGTAGAGCTGCTACATACAGCTACCTTAATTCATGATGATGTCGTGGATGATGCCAATGAGCGCAGAGGTTCTGCTTCTGTGAATGGACTTTGGAAAAATAAAGTTGCTGTTACGGTCGGTGATTATTGGTTTACTCAAGCGTTGATCATTTCCTTAAAACATAAACAATATCAGCTATTGGAAATAGTTTCGCATGCAGTTAAAGCATTAATAGAAGGAGAATTATTACAAAGTGAAAAAGCTCGAAAGTTAGATATTGAAGAAGATATTTATTTTGAAATTATTCGACAAAAAACAGCTTCGCTTATCGCCGCTGGATGTGCAGCAGGTGCAGCTTCTGCTACAGAGGACCTCAAACTGATTGAGAAAATAAGATTGTTTGGAGAAAAAATTGGAATTGCTTTTCAAATCAGAGACGATCTTTTTGATTATGGAACAGATGATGTTGGAAAACCACTAGGTATAGATATCAAAGAAAAGAAAATGACACTTCCACTTATCTTCGCTCTTAACAATGCCACTCGTTCTGATAAAAGACGAATTATCAATATTGTAAAAAAGCATAATGAAATTCCTGAAAAGGTCAATGAGGTAATTGAGTTTGTTCGTGGAAGCGGAGGTTTAGAATATGCTGAAAAAGCAATGTTAAAGTATAGAACTGATGCTTTTAGTATTTTACATTCCTTCCCCTCTTCCCCAACTCGTGAGTCTTTGGAGGATTTAGTAAATTTCTCTACGGATCGAAAAAAATAGACTATTGATAGTTTATCCCAAATTTAAATACTTCTGTAGAAATGCCTTTCAAATAGAAATTGGGAATGGTATATTTGTTAACAAAAAAAAACAAACAAAAAATGAGATTTTTATATAAAAATTTAATGGTTACATTTTTGAGTTTGAGTATTATTGGATGTGGGGAAACAACGACCCCTAATTCAAGTGAAAAAAATAATGTAGAGCCAGAAAGAATAACCAATAATACTCTTGTGAAAAAGCAAAAGAAGAAAAAGCAGATTTTATTTTTTGGCGATAGTTTGACAGCAGGGTATGGATTAGAAGATCCTTCTGAAAGTTATGTGGGTGTTATTCAAGAGAGAATAGATTCATTAGATTTAGATTATCAAACTGTTAATGCAGGAGTAAGTGGAGAAACCTCATCTGGTGGAAATGATCGAATTGATTGGATTTTGGAACAAAATAAGATTGACGTTTTTATTCTAGAACTTGGTGCAAATGATGGATTACGAGGCATCAAAACAGAAGAAACTGCAAAAAATTTACAATCTATTTTTGATAAAGTAAAAATACAATTTCCGGAGGCAAAATTAATGGTGGCAGGAATGTTAGCACCACCGAATATGGGAAATGATTTCACCGAAAAATTTGCGAGTATTTTTTCTGATTTATCGAAAAATAATAACGCAACTCTTGTACCCTTTTTATTGGATGGTGTAGGAGGTATTCCAGAGTTGAATCAGCAGGATGGAATTCACCCAACTACAAAAGGACATAAGATTTTAGCAGAGAATGTTTGGAAAGAGCTTGAAGCAATTTTATGAAAAAAGGAATTAAACAATTATTTTTAACCACTGAAAAATTCCCATTTAGGGATTGAGTATGAATAATTGGAGTAGATATATAGCAATTGCTATTTCATTGTGTTTAGTTGGAGCTGTTTTTTATTATTTGAGCGACATTGTTGCTTATGTTTTAATCGCATGGGTTTTATCAATGGTTGGACAGCCTATCAATGAGTTTTATAAGGAATATTTAAAATTAGGAAGTAGTGGAAGTGCAGGATTGACTCTAGTTACATTTATATTTTTATTAACAGGATTGGCTTGGGTTTTCGTCCCACCAATGATTAAGCAAGCTCAGAATTTAGCAGGAATTGATTACGAAAGTTTGGTGGAATCGTTGGAAGAACCAATTAATAGCTTTAATAATGTTTTGGTGGAAAGAGGATTGATGGAAGGTGAGTTAATCTTTGCAGAATATGAAGTACCAGAGGATACTACTATAATTTCTATGGAGACAATTCCTGATAATATTAAAAAAGATACTAGTCAAATAGGAAGTGGGGGTGAAAAAAATAATCAGTTAACTAGTACTTTTGTTTCCATTGACTCCATTCTTTTACAAAATGGGGATACGGTTACAAAAACCAATATTACCTTCCAAGTTAATATTAATGAACCCATTATCGAGGCAAAAACATCAGATGTAATTGATAAAGCTGCAGAAATAAAGCATACAGATACACCGATTGAAAAAATACAAAAAAGAATATTCGCAACTTTTAATCCTGGCCAGATTCCACAGTTATTTAGCACATTAATTGGTTTTATGGGAAATCTTTTGATTGCATTTATGTCTATCCTATTTATCGCATTTTTCTTTTTAAAGGAGCAAGGATTATTTTTGGATGCTTTGCAGGCTATTGTTCCAAGTAAGTATGAAAAAGAAGTTATTCATGCTCTAGACGATTCCAGTAGATTACTTCGTAGGTATTTTGTTGGAGTTTCAATTCAAGTAACAACAATAACCATTTTTGTCTCTTTAGTTTTAACTGTTTTTGGGATGAAAAATGCTTTATTAATCGCTTTTTTTGCAGCATTGATTAATGTCATTCCATATTTAGGTCCAGTTATAGGAGCTACTTTTGGAGTACTTATTACTATTTCTTCTAATTTAGATTTACCATTTTATGAAGAGATGTTACCACTAATTTTTATTGTAATTATAACTTTTGCAGCGATGCAATTACTAGATAATTTTGTACTTCAACCATTTATTTTTTCAAATAGTGTTTCAGCACATCCGTTAGAAATTTTTATTGTAATATTGGTAGGAGCGAAGTTGAGCGGGATAGTGGGAATGGTATTAGCGATTCCTGTATATACGGTGATTAGAGTAATTGCAAAATCATTTCTTAGCGAATTTAGGTTAGTACAAAAGCTAACAAAGAAATTGTAAGAAGTATTACAATAGGAATGATGCGTCTTGTTCATCAAGACTCATCATTCTTGATAGCTATTTAAAAGTTAATCTTGTTGGGCAAAGACTTTTCTCAATAAATCAGAACTTCTCGCAGAAATATTATTTCTGATATTCAACTCTTCTTTTGCTACCATCGCAAATAAACCATCTAAAGCTTTATGAGTAATGTAGTCATCTAACTTTGGGTTTTGTTTCTCAATGAAGGGAATTTTATTGTACTTGGTTACAACTTTTGTCCATTGATCCAGCGCTTTCTTTTTGTTAAGAGATTGATTAATTACAGGTTGAAATTCCTTGTATAGCTGATTGTAAGTATTACGATTAAGGTAGTCTGTAGCTGCTTTTTTGTCACCTTTCAAAATTCCCATTGCATCTTGAAAAGACATTTTTCTAATGGCAGATACAAAAATTGGTTTTGCTCCTTTGGCTGCATCTTCAGCGGCTCGATTAATCTTTTCAATAGCATTGTCTACAAGAATACCTGCACCAATATCTCGAAGAGTCTTTTCTATTTTTTGAGCTTCTGGTGGTAATAAAATTTTGTAAGGAGATCTATAATATCCATCAAGTGCAGACAAGCTGTCTGAACCTTTCCCAATTCCAATTTGAAGAGCTTCTTTTAATCCATTTCCTACTTGTTCAGAACTCAAACTTGTGGCAGCTGTTGCTGAATCTAAAACTTGTTTCAATTCGGTGCATGCCACTAATTGAAAGCAAATAATTAAAAGTGCAATTTTTTGAAACATCATATTTTTTTTTTGAAAGAATGCTTTTTTAATTTTTTAAACTAACATCGGTTTATATCTCTTAAACGAATGAATATTTAATAAGTGTGTTATAGAAAAATTAAATTTTCTCTCCATTCGTATTATCCTGAGTAATATTGAGTACAATTTTTACAAAGACAACCGGCATATTTTTGATCCATTATCAGTTGAGTTTGAGGGTGGATTTTTATTTTTTGACACCAACAATTTTCATCTTTATAGCATATTAAGGGATTACTACATCTAGGACATTGCTCAAGGAAAGTTTGATTTAGTTGAATAGAGGAGCTATCTAATTTCACTCCTGGCATTGGATTCTCTTTGGTTATTTTAATCTTTACTTTATGAATGATGTCAAATTGAAACTTTAAACTATAAAGTATTCTCGCTCCTATAGTCTCCAATAATTTAGTCTTGATTTTCATTTCTTTTTGACAAATCAAGTAAATGGTTTCATAATTAATAGTTTTATATAGGTCATCATTTTCGGCGGCTTCGTTAAAATTAGTCTCAATATAAACATCAATGACATAATTATTTCCAATAATTTGTTCCTCTTCATAAAATCCATGGTAGGCATAAAAGCGCATACCTTCTAATGCTATTTGACTCATTTTTTATTTTTTTTGTTCACAGACAAATCCTTTGATAAGACATAGATTGAAAAGTTGAAACTTGAACTCAAATTGACTAATTAAGATGTTGATTTCAGTTTTAGCTAAACCTAAATTATTTGTCTTGTCCCCTATTTATATTGGCACATAATTTTAAACAATCAAATGTAGAATTTTTTTTTTCATAAAAAAACATCAAAATGAGAGATTCTTCGTACAAAAAATGATTCTAAATTATGACAAGAATGTGAAACATTCTTTCTGTAAGAATATGTATTTTTGTGGAAATAAATTTTAATCAAAAAAATTATAAGAATATGTCAAATTTAAATGGCAAAGCAACTCATCCAACAACATCTTCTAAAACTGATCGATTTCAAGGTCATGATTATTATAATGTGGATGATTTATTGAATGAAGATCACCTGCTTGCACGAGATGCTGTACGTGAATGGGTTAAACAAGAAGTAAGCCCAATCATCGAAAGCTATTCTGATCGAGCGGAATGTCCAAAACATTTGTTTAAAGGGCTAGCTGAAATTGGAGCTTTTGGACCAAGTCTTCCTGCCAAATATGGCTGTGGAGGTATGGACGAGATTGCTTATGGTATCATCATGCAAGAATTAGAAAGAGGAGATTCAGGTATTCGTTCTATGGCTTCTGTTCAGGGATCTTTGGTGATGTATCCGATTTATCGATTTGGTTCTGAGGAGCAAAAAATGAAATATCTACCAAAATTAGCTAGTGGAGAAATGATTGGATGTTTTGGATTGACTGAGCCAGATCATGGATCTAATCCAAGTGGAATGATTACTAATATTCGAGATGATGGAGATCATGTTATTTTGAATGGAGCAAAAATGTGGATTACTAACTCTCCTGTTGCTGATATCGCTGTTGTTTGGGCGAAAAATGAGGCAGGTCGAATTAAAGGAATTATTGTAGAAAAAGGAATGAAAGGATTTTCTGCACCAGAAATTCATGGTAAATTAAGTCTTCGTGCATCCATTACAGGAGAACTTGTCTTTGAAGATGTGCGTGTGCCAAAAGCAAATATTTTGCCTGAAGTGGAAGGTTTGAAAGGGCCGTTGAGTTGTTTGTCAAAGGCTAGATATGGAATTGCTTGGGGAGCAATTGGAGCAGCAATGGATTGTTACGATTCAGCTTTGAGATATTCGCAAGAGCGAATTCAATTTGGAAAACCAATCGGTCAATTCCAATTGACTCAAAAGAAATTAGCGGAGATGATTACCGAAATTACCAAAGCACAATTACTTGCTTGGAGACTTGGAACATTGGCTAATGTAGGTAAGGCCACATCAGCTCAAATTTCTATGGCTAAAAGAAATAATGTTCATATGGCATTAGAAATAGCAAGAGAAGCTAGGCAAATTCACGGCGGAATGGGGATTACAAATGAATACCCAATTATGCGACATATGATGAATTTGGAGACAGTCTTAACCTACGAAGGCACCCATGATATTCATTTGTTAATTACAGGAATGGACGTGACGGGCTTTAATGCATTTAAATAATAATTGACTGTTGTTGGTGAATTGTGGTTACCATTTTTTTGAATTGATTAATGTTATTCACAATTTACCTTATGCAGTCACAATTGTTTTTCTGTTAATAAAAACTTAAACTTATTAAAAGTAGAAAGTTTTACGTATTTTATAACTTTTTTATCCAACAAAACCAGGCAATCTGTACGTTTAAATTTTAAGAAAAAAACTTAAAGAATATAATATGTCTAAACGATTTTTTATTGCTTGTTTTTCAATTTTACTTTTTGCATTTGGAGAAATTTTTGCTCAAGCTGGACAACCAATTCAATTAAGTAACCCTTCTTTTGAAGATTTTGCACGTCCAGGGCAACAACCAAGGGGCTGGTATGATTGCGGTGAAATTAATTATCCTTTAGAAACTGCTCCAGATGTTCACCCGATTGATGACGAATCAGGAAGGAATAATTTTGGTGTGACGAAAAAGGCATTTGATGGAGATACATATTTGGGAATGGTTGTTCGTGAAAATGATTCTCATGAATCAGTTGCGCAAAGACTAAAAAAATCATTAATACCAGGGAAATGCTATTCTTTTAGTATTTATGTTTCTACTTCAAAAATATATAAAAGCGGAATCAGAGGTTCAGAAGAAGTTGTAGATTTTGTTACACCCATTAAATTAAGTATAAAAGGAGGTGTTGGGTTTTGTGATACATCAATTCCTTTGGCAGAAACGGAACTAATCACTCACTCTGAATGGAAAGAATATGTTTTCAAATTTGAGCCTGAAAGTAAGGTTACTTATATCGTACTAGAAGCCAGATACCAGACTCCAACTTTTAATCCACCTAATGGAAATATTTTATTGGATAATGCCTCTGCTATCCAACCAGTTCCATGTGATGAATTATTAGAAAAAAAACCAGTTGTGGAGATTACTACTCCATCTATTTCATCAAAAACTGTGAAGTCTAAAAAGTATAAATTGATCGCAAATGTCAAGAATATAAAAGAAAAGCGTAAAATCTTATTAAAAGTGAATAATAGGAATAGTCGTTCTTTTACATATAATTCTGCAACTGGACAATTAACTGCTAATTTGAGATTAGAAAAAGGTGCTAATAAAATTGTTTTAAAAGTAGCTAACTTAGCTGGAAACGCTACCGATGATGTAACGATTAATTATGAAATACCTGTGGCAGAGTCTGTCTCTGACAATTCGGTTATATCTGAAATAGAATATGTATTAGGCGATCTAGGAGAGGGAGGAACTATTCGTGTCAATCAACTAAACTTTGAAATAAATTCATTCAAAATTACAAATGATTCAAGACCAGTTTTAAATGATATATATAATTTTTTAAATAAAAATTCAAAAGTATCTGTTGAAATTGGAGGGCATACAAATCGATTTTGTGATACTGATTATTGTCAAACCTTATCTACTAATAGAGCAAAAGCAGTAGTAGACTTTTTGGTTCAAAAGGGGATTCCATCCAATCGATTGACTTATCGGGGATATGGCAAGACACAACAAATTACTTTTTCTAAAAATGCAAAAATGCAAAAGAAAAATCAAAGGGTAGAAATTAAGATATTAAGCCTAGGTAGTTAAATACCTCGTTTGGTCAAAAATATAAAAAAGTGCTGCTGGAATAGAATCCTTCAGCGCTTTTTTCATCTAAACAATTGAACGTATTTTTATGCTATTTTCATGGATAAAAATGCTTTTTTATGAGAAAACTTATCAAAGAACTTCTAAAAATTGATTTTCCTTTTTTATGATAGAAATAGTTTTTGACAAAAATAGAACTACATTCACAATTGATGACATTATTCTTTTTAAGAAAAAAGCATTCGCCTGGGCCGTTCCCTTTGAGAGAATATGTTATTTGGATAGTAATCAACACGTTTCGAACTATTCAAAATACGAAGCACTTCTTGCAGTCGGGGTAGAGGATGAAATTTTGTCTGACGAGAGAAAAGGGTCAAGTTTTGAGTTATTAAAATTATTTTATGAAAATAAAAAAGATTGGCTTTTTGGTTTTCTTTCTTATGATCTTAAAAATGAAGTTGAAGATTTGAATTCGACAAACTTCGATAATATTGAACTACCCAATCTTCATTTTTTTCAACCAAAAATAGTTATTGAGTTTTCTGAAAAAGAAATTCGAATTCATTCAAAATATGAAAAAGCCATTTCAGTTTTTGAGAAAATAAATCAAACAATTATTCTTGATCATTTTTCCTGTAACAATAGAACAATAGAAAAAGATGATATTCAAAAACGAATTTCAAAAAAAGACTATTTGGAAACGTTTGCTCAAATAAAAAATTATCTTGGCAAAGGTGATATCTATGAAATGAATTTCTGTCAAGAATTTTATGTTGAAGATGTAGAAGTTAATCCATATGTTTTATTTGAGAAATTTAACAAGATAGGGAAAGCTCCTTTTGCAGCTTTTTACAAATTTAAAAATAGATATTTGCTTTGTGAAAGTCCAGAAAGATTTATGTCGAAGCAAGATCGAAAAATAATTTCCCAACCAATAAAAGGGACAATCAAAAGAGGGAGAACGATCGAGGAAGATGAGCAACTTAAAAACCAATTATTCCAATCGCCAAAGGAAAGATCTGAAAATGTGATGATTGTGGATTTGGTTAGGAATGATTTTGGGAAAAGTTGTAAGGCTGGATCTGTAAAGGTAGAAGAGTTATTTGGAATTCATTCTTTCGAGCAAGTTCATCAAATGATTTCTACTGTTTCTGGTGAATTGAAAGAGGAGATCCATTTTGTTGATGCGATTAAAAATGCTTATCCAATGGGATCAATGACCGGGGCTCCTAAAGTCCGAGCAATGAAGTTTATAGAGCAATTTGAAAAAACGAAAAGAGGTTTGTATTCAGGTGCAGTTGGTTACATTTCTCCGGAGGGTGATTTTGATTTTAATGTTGTTATTCGTAGTATGATTTATAGTGAGGATAAAAAATATTTGTCTTATCAAACTGGAGGAGCCATCGTTTATGATTCTAATTCCGAGGGGGAATATGAGGAGTGCTTACTTAAAGCCAAAGGTTTTTTGGAGGCTATTAAGTGAGGAAAGAAAATGATAAAATTCTTAGCCCCTTGTTGGATATTCGATATTCCCAACTTAGATTTGTGGTATGGTAAAAAAAGATAAGTCAAGACGAACTGAAATTTTGGAGAAAGCAGCAATTCTTTTTCATAAGAAAGGGTACTCTGCAACATCGGTCCGAAATATAGCGCAGGAAATGAAAATGGAATCTGCCAGCTTGTACAACCATATTAAATCGAAACAAGAAATACTTCAGGCGATTTTACTTCCTCTTGCTTATCGTTATACAAAGGGTATTCAAGAAATATCAACATCGCCTCTCACCTCAATACAGCAAATTGAGCGCATCATCGCTGACCAAATTAGAATTACCATTGAAAATACAGATGGGGTTTCTTTGATTCCAAATGAATGGGTTCATTTGGAAAAAACGAAGGAGAGAGATGCGATAAAAGAGTTTTTAGATCTGAGGAATCTTTATGAAAAGGAATTTAAAAAGGTATTCAAGAGATGTATTAAGGATGGATATTTAAAGAAAGTAAATGTTAATATAGCAGTTTTTTCTATTTTATCAACTTTACGCTGGCTGTACTCTTGGCATTCAAAAAATCAGAATATTAATCCCTTAATTTTAGAAACAGAACTAATAGATAATTTGATAGGAGGATTGAGAAAAACTTAATTATTTTTCCTGAAAATCATTTTTGAGATTTTAATTAGAAAATCACTTATCTTAGTTTATTAAAAAGGAACAATTTTAGTTTTTTTCTTCCCCTTAAAACTACTTTTCCCTCATTCCAATCCGAATTATAATAATGTATTTTTTGGAAACATTCACTTTTATTAACATGAGATATACTCTTTATGACGTCCTTGCTATGGGCTTATTTCTGTTTATTCCATTATATGCTCACACTATTGGAATAAACGATTGTAAGCCTCACGTATATATTCAACCCGTTGATGGATATACTCCACAACTTAATGGTGATATAGAGACCCTCGAAAAATTTATACTCAAACTCGCAGAGGTGGATGTCGACTATTGCAAAGCATCCTTAAGGATTGACTTTAATAAAGGACTAGAAATTAAACAAGCAATTACACGTGGAGAATTAAGGTACAATGAAAAACTATTTTTAGAGGTTCAATTTTATTCGCCTTCTTACAAGGCAATTATAGAAAGTGAAAAAGGAGATATTTTGCTTAGAATAGAACTAGGGAGAAAACTAAAATCAATTAAGTATTCCAATGCTAAGTTAAATAATCATGATGAACTTTATTCAGAATGGAGGCAAATAAGTAGAGATAATTTGTCTCAAATAGAAAAAGATGTTTTTGATCTTCAAGCATTAATTGATTTTTTGAAAATCGAAATTGAAATGAGCGATATTGTAAATTCATCTTTAGAATTTAAAGAAAAGGAAGAGGAATTAACAACGAAAATGAGATGGGAAGATAATTATAAATCAAATATTAAAAAATCCAAAGAGGTAGCAGAATCTTCTTTTTCATCTGTGCGAAAAGAAAAAATATCTAGAGTTGATTATAGATCCAATTCAAGTCTAGGAGAAGTCAAAAAAGATACAGAAGAACTATTGAATCCTAAGTTTCCGTCCGATCTTAAAAATAGTAATTCAAAGCTTGAGGTAGGTTCCGATTTAAGGGTTCAGCTTATTGAAACATTTAGTTCAGAATTAATATTAATTAAGAGTATAGTCAAAGAATCAGCATCTAAACCAACTAGACCGAAAGTGAATTTTACAATTGATTCTTTAAATGAAAATCCAAAAAAAATCATTCAAAAGGGATTGGATATTAATGTTAAGCATAATCTTCCAGTAGTAATATCAGCAGAGTTTGCAAAAGCAAAAGAGAATCCATCTAAAGATTCATTTGAAACTACAGAAGTTATTTCCGAGGATCATATGTTTGAAGACTTTGGTGTAGCAGAACCATTGGCAGAAATGATTCGGTTTCAATTTCTTAACCAGAAAAATTATGTAATAATAAATGAGAGCGATTTTTCAGTAAGAATAAATTTGGGAAGAGAAAGCGGGAGAATATTTGAAAATAAAATTATTAAACCAAAACATGAAAAGAAGCTGAGGAATAAATTTAAAAGTGGAGATTGGTATTCAATAGTTTATCCTGAAAGAGCTCAAGAAAAAGATATAAAAAGATATAAAAATTTTATCGAATCCATTTTGACCGCTTTGGGTTTAATAAATTTTGAAGATGAGTTTTTCGAGATGTCCGAACAATTAATCCCTAATTTAAGTATTATACCAAATGAGAACCCGTTGACGGATTCAACTCAAATAGGTAGAGTGGATGCTGGATTTCAAAAATTTATAGATGAAAATGGTATTCAGGTTTTTAATGGGAATCAACAAACGAAAGCAATAACAGAACTTAAAAGCCTACTTATCTTAACTTTACAATCTCATCAAATTCACCATTATTATAAATACACAGTAGGTGATTCGGTTTTAAAACGACCTATAAATAAATTACCAAAATTTAGAAAAAAATAATTTGCTTAAAAAAAGCATCATTTTTTTTGCAATTAAAACTATCAATTGTTAGTTTTATACAACATTTGGGTCGTTAAAAAGTTATAAGTATAATGAGCAATAAGTTTTACAAATTAAAAGTATCAGGAATTGAAAAGTCTACTATAGATTGTTCAATTATTTCTTTCGATATCCCATTGGATTTGTACGAACAATTTTCCTTTAAACAAGGACAATATTTGACTTTGCAAACTAAAATTGATGGTAAAGAAATCCGAAGATCTTATTCATTGTGCTCTAGTCCTTTAGATGGTGAATGGAAAGTTGGGATCAAAAAAATTGAAGATGGAAAATTCTCCACTTTTGCTAATGAGGTTTTAAAAGTAGGCGATGAGCTTGAGGTAATGCCTCCTAACGGAAATTTTTATGCTGAAATTGATAAAACCAATCAAAAAAATTATGTTGCTTTTGCTGCAGGTAGTGGAATCACTCCAATTTTTTCGATTATCAAAACTCATCTTCTTGAAGAACCAAAAGCAACGTTCAAATTATTTTATATCAACCCAAAGGTTGTTTCTATAATCCTTAAGGAAGAATTGGAAGCATTGAAAAACCAATTCATGAGCCGTTTTGAGGTTTTTTACTTTTTAACCAGAGAGCATAGAAGTGTTCCTTTATTGAAAGGAAGATTAAGTGAAGAAAAAATGGAAATGATTTTTAAAACTATTTGTGATACCAACCAAATTGATGAATATTTTTCCTGTGGTCCAGAACCGATGATTTTGATGATTCGCGATTTCTTGTTGAAAAATAATGTAGGCAAAGAAAAAATTCATTTTGAATTATTCAACACGACTGGAAGTAATATAGAAACAAAGAAAAAAGTAGCGCAAACTTTTAAAGGAAAAGTGGCAGATATCACTATTTTGGAAGGAGGGAAAAGTATGAACTTTAAGATTGAACAAGGCTCAGACAATATATTAGATGCAGCATTAAAGAATGCGGCTGATCTTCCATTTGCTTGTAAAGGCGGAGTGTGTTGTACTTGTCGAGCAAAATTGATTGAAGGAAATGTAGAAGTTTTAGTAAATTATGGACTTGAGGAAGAGGAAATTGAGCAAGGCTATATTTTAACTTGTCAATCAATTCCAACTAGTGATAAGGTTGTTGTTGATTTCGATAGTTAAATCTCCGCCGACTGATTGGGTATTATTGATTTTTTTTCGAATGATGTCCTTACTTTTATTTACGAATAGCTATTATTTGAATTTTCTCTAAGTTGAAATTTTCTTATGGTGTTGGTGAGTATTTAGCACGGAGAAATACTTTTTATAACTGATAATTTTGCTTATTTTTTCTTGAATTAAAAAGTAGGTTCTGAAAGTCGCAAGTCGCTAGAAATACAATGTTAAATAGTAAGAAATAAATTTTCCATAAAATCAAAGTATCATGAATATTGAAGATTTAGAAAAAAAATTCCAAGACAGAATTGATGCAGGTCAGAAAATTGAACCTAAAGATTGGATGCCTGAAAAATATCGGAAAACACACATTCGACAAATTTCCCAACATGCTCATTCTGAAATCGTAGGAATGTTGCCCGAAGGAAATTGGATTTCTCGAACTCCAACACTCCGAAGAAAGGTTGGTCTCTTAGCAAAGGTTCAGGACGAGGCAGGACATGGACTATACCTTTATTCCGCTGCCGAAACATTAGGAGTTAGTCGGGATGAAATGTTTCACCAGCTCCACACAGGTAAAGCAAAGTATTCTAGTATTTTTAATTATCCAACAATGACTTGGGCAGATATAGGGACTATTGGTTGGCTGGTAGATGGTGCAGCTATAATTAATCAAGTAATGTTAACTCGAACATCATTTGGGCCTTATGCTCGTGCAATGGTTCGAATCTGTAAAGAAGAAAGTTTTCACCAGCGTCAAGGTTTTGAAATGATTTTAACTCTATGTAAAGGTACAGCCGTTCAGAAAGCAATGGCGCAAGATGCACTCAATAGATGGTGGTGGCCAAGCTTGATGATGTTCGGTCCTCGTGATGAGGAATCACCAAATACGGAACAGTCTGTCAAATGGAAAATCAAAAGAAAAACGAATGATGAATTGCGTCAACAGTTCATTGATATCGCAGTTGAACAAGCAAAAGTTGCTGGACTGACAATTCCTGATCCTGATTTAAAATGGAACGAAGAACGGGGGCATCATGATTTTGGAGAAATAAATTGGAGTGAGTTCTGGCGGGTTGTAAAAGGAAATGGTCCCTGCAACAAGGAGAGATTGAAAGCAAGAAATGATGCTTGGAATAATGGCGAGTGGGTTCGCGATGCAGCCTTGGCTCATTCCGAAAAACAAGCCCAAAGGGAAGGATTAAAACAAGCTATTTAATGCTTGGTGGATTATAAATCAAAAAATACTTTATAAGAAACTAAGAATTTAAAAATAAAAAATATGTCAAATCTAGAATTCCCTATTTGGGAAGTTTTTATAAGGAGTAAAAATGGCTTGGAGCATCGTCACGTCGGAAGCCTTCATGCAACCGATTCAGTGATGGCAATGGAAAATGCACGTGATGTTTACACGCGAAGAGAAGAAGGAGTCAGTATTTGGGTAGTCGAATCAAAAAATATTACAGCTTCTAATCCTGAAAATCAAGGAGAACTTTTTGAACCTGCCAAAGATAAGGCCTACCGACATCCAACGTTCTATGAATTACCAATTGAGTTAAAACACATGTAGTTGCTGGTTAATTGTTGGTGTTGTGTAGTTAATGCCAATTAAGAAATTCTTAATTTTTGTTATTTTTTCTCAAAAAAAATTAAACGTGAAAGATAAATTATACGAATACCTTTTAATGTTGGGAGATAATTCGATGGTTCTTGGACATCGGTTGTCAGAGTTGTGTGGGCATGGACCTAGTTTAGAGACTGATATTGCATTGACTAATATTTCATTGGATTTGTTTGGTCAGGTAAGAAGTTATTTTCAATATGCTGCCGAAATAAAAGGTGGGGATGTAACAGAGGATTCTATTGCATTTTTAAGATTTGATCGAGATTATAGAAATGTGATTTTAGTAGAACAACCTAATGAGGATTTTGCACATGTGATTGGTCGGCAGTTTTTGTTTGATGCATTTCACTTGCCTTTGCTTGAGCAATTGATGGAAAGTAATGATGAAATGATTGCAGCGATTGCTGCAAAATCTATCAAAGAATGTCGCTATCATTTACGATTTTCATCTTCTTGGGTGAAACGATTAGGCGATGGAACAATGGAAAGTAAAATAAAAATGCAATCAGCAATGAATCATTTTTTTCCATTCGTGAGTGAATTATTTCGAGAAACTTCGATTGAGAAAGAGATGAAGGAGTTGGGGGTTGGGGCAGATTTGAAAATGATAAAAGAAGTTTTTGATGAAAAAGTTAAAGAAGTTTTTTTTGAATCAACTTTAGAAATTCCGCAAAGCTCATCTAGGCAGACTAATGGAAAAACAGGTATTCATACCGAACAAATGGGTTTTATTTTAGCAGAATTACAATATATGCAAAGAGCCTACCCCAATATGCAATGGTAATTGCATAATATAAATAACAAGAGAGGGTTTACATTAGCTACCCCGAAAAATTAGCTTTGCGATTTTTCAGAAGGAAATTCTAGATCATTTTTTAAAAAAAAAATTAATAAATGAATTCCACCCAGAATAAAAACATCCAAGATCTCCTCCGTGAAGTCACCGACCCCGAAATCCCTGTACTCTCAATCATGGACATGGGCGTTGTAAGAGATGTTGAAGTAAATGGAAAATCAGTCTTAATAAAAATAACTCCAACCTATTCAGGCTGCCCAGCAATGGACACGATAGCTACTGATATCAAATTAAAATTAGATGAAGCAGGCTATGATACGACCGTAAAATTAATATTATCTCCAGCTTGGACAACTGATTGGATTACAAAAAAAGGTAGGGCCGAATTAGAAAAATATGGTATTGCCGCACCACTTGACGAGACATCTGATAAGCATGCGTTAATTGATGGAAAACGAATTGTAAAATGTACAAACTGCGGTTCTACAAATACAAAAATGGTCAGTCAATTTGGCTCGACTGCTTGCAAAGCATTATTTCAATGTGAAGATTGTCTTGAACCTTTTGATTATTTTAAGTGCTTGAAATAATCAAAACAAAAATTGAAATAATAATTTTAATTTTACAATTTTCCAGATGTCAAAACAAAACAAACTCGCCGAAGCAATCTTCCAGAAAATGATGTTAAAAGATTATTGCAGTCAATGGATGGGTATTGAACCAATTCTCATTGAGCAAGGACATTGTAAAATAAAAATGACGGTCAAAAAAGAAATGCTCAATGGTTATGGAATTCTACACGGAGGCATGGCGTTTACATTTGCGGATAGCGCATTTGCTTTTGCATCGAATTCATTTGGACGTCTTGCGGTTTCAATCAATGGAAGTATGAGTTATGCCAAGTCGGCTAAAGAAGGAGATGTTTTAATTGCCGAAGCAACACCATTAAATGTTACTCACAAGACCGCTGACTTTGATGTCAATGTGATGAATGAGGCAGGCGAAATTTATTATTATTTTAGAGGAACAGTTTATAGGAGTAGTAAAAATGTTATATAAGAAAAGTGATTTTTGGTTCTTTAGGAAAAATCTAAAACATGATTAACCTTACCCAATTAATTTTGTCGAAGAAAGAAAAGAAAAAGTCTTTCATGAATTTCTTTATTCCTTTAATGTAAAAGTACAATGGAAAAATCATCTTTAGATTTGTACCTTAAAAATAAACATATATTTAAAGTTTAGCGGAGTAGTCTTATTAAGTGTATCCCATCTTTTATGATTCAGAAAATGATTTAGCAGAGTTTCTAAAAGACGATACAAAGTAAAAATTTATTTATTTAAAAAATAAGTTTGTCTAGTCAAGTATACCTAAAAAAAAGAAAAAAAATTTAGTTTTATTTCACCAAAAAATATTCATAATTCACGTAATTAAAATTCATAATTAAATTGAAAGAAGCATACATCATCGACGGCATCAGAACACCAATAGGAAAATTTACAGGAACACTTGCACCAATTAGAACAGACGATTTAGGTGCACTTGTCATCAGAGCACTCGTTGAAAAAAATTCAAATATTCCAAAGGATGCATACGACGATGTTATATTTGGTTGTGCCAATCAAGCAGGGGAAGATAATCGAAATGTTGCTCGAATGTGTCTATTGCTTGCAGGACTTCCATGGAGTGTTCCAGGTGAAACCGTCAACCGTTTATGTTCCTCAGGGCTCTCAGCTATTATTCATTCCAACCGAGCAATCAAAGCTGGCGATGGAGATATTTTCATAGCAGGTGGAGTCGAGCATATGACACGTGGACCGTGGGTGATTTCTAAAGTTTCCAAAGCATTTGGTCGAGATGCACAAATGCATGATAGTAGTTTTGGGTGGCGTTTTGTCAATAAAAAAATGAATGAAATGTATGGTACGGACGGAATGGGTGCGACCGCCGAGAATCTTGTGGAAAAATATAATATCAGTCGAGTCGACCAAGATGCTTTTGCTTATCGCTCGCAAATGAAAGCAGCAGCAGCGCAAGCGAGCGGAAGATTGGCAAAGGAGATTACCCGAGTCTTAATTCCGCAAAGAAAAAAAGATCCTGTTATTTTTGAGGAAGATGAATTTATTCGAGCGACTACGACGATGGAAGCTTTGGCAAAATTACGCCCGGCATTTCGTAAAGCAGAAAATGGAGGTACTGTTACGGCGGGTAATGCGTCAGGCTTAAACGATGGTGCAGCAGCAACGATTATCGCTTCTGAAAATGCGGTGAGAAAATATAATTTAAAGCCTTTAGCAAAAATTGTAAGCTCAGCAGTGGTTGGAGTCGAACCAAGAATTATGGGAATTGGCCCAGTAACTGCATCTAATAAAGCACTAGTGAAAGCAGGTCTTAAAATGGAGGATATGGATGTGATAGAATTGAATGAGGCATTTGCTTCACAAAGCCTGGCGTGTATTAGAGAATGGGGGTTGGCTGATGACGACGTGCGAATTAATCCAAATGGAGGAGCGATTGCAATTGGCCATCCGCTTGGAGTAACTGGTGCAAGAATTTGTTATTCGGCTGCGTTAGAGTTAAGTTTGACAGGGAAGAAATATGCATTGGTGACGATGTGTGTAGGAGTAGGTCAGGGGTATGCAGCGGTAATTGAGAATGTTGGTATTTAAAATAAACTCTATTTTGGTAACCTTTTGTTCAAAAGGAAATTAAATTGTTGACGAAATAAGATCTTTTTCTAGAGTTATCAAAGACCTCAAATAATTATTACTATCAAGATAATTTTTTTTGTTTTATAATGGGTTCTATCATCAAACTCAAGATAACTTTAGTGTAGCCAATTTAAAAAAAATAGCTTTGATGATTAGTTTTCTTAGAAAAGAAAGTATAGAATGATTAAAATAGAAGAAACCCACTTGTGGCTTTTAGAATAATATTAAAACTATTATAAATGAAGAAACTCAAAAATTACGCCCTCGGTTCATGGATTCAAGGCGAAGGGGAAGGCTCTCCACTTTACAATTCAGTTACTGGTGAAATCGTAGCTATGTCAACTACAAAAGGATTGGATTTTGGAGAAATACTCGAGTATGGTCGAAGAAAGGGGGGAGCACCTTTGCGAAAAATGACTTTTCAAGAACGTGGTAATATGCTTAAAAAACTCGCACTTTATTTAACTAAAAGAAAAGAGCAGTTTTACGAGGTGAGTTATAAAACTGGAGCAACAAGAGCAGATAGTTGGGTGGATATCGAAGGTGGTTTCGGAAATTTATTTTCTAACGCATCTTTGCGAAAAAATTTTGCGAATCAAACTTTTCACGTCGATGGTGATTTTGTAGATATTTCGAGAGGAGGAAGTTTTGCGGCGCAACACATCATGGTTCCTAAGCGAGGGGTAGCGATTCATATCAATGCGTATAATTTTCCAGTATGGGGTATGCTCGAAAAGTGTGCGACGAATTGGATGGCAGGAGTTCCTGCAGTAGTAAAACCAGCTACAGCTACTTCATTTTTAACGGAGGCAGTTGTTCGAGAAATTATCGATTCTGGAATCTTACCAGAAGGAGCATTACAATTGATTTGCGGTTCAGCTCGGACAATTTTGGATAGGGTAGATTCGCAAGACGTAGTGACGTTTACAGGTTCGGCCAGTACAGGTCAAATGTTGAAAGCACATCCAAGAATTATTTCGGAATCAGTTCCATTTAATATGGAAGCAGATAGTTTGAACTGTTCAGTTCTCGGAGAAAAAGCAACGCCTGATACTCCAGAGTTTGATTTATTTATTAAAGAAGTTCGAAAAGAAATGACTTCTAAATGTGGTCAAAAATGTACTGCGATTAGAAGAATTATTGTTCCCGAATATTTAGTCGAAGATGTGAAGATTGCCTTAGGAAAACAATTAGGAAGAATAGGAATTGGAAATCCGACTGCTGATGGTGTTCGCATGGGCGCACTGGCAAGCAGGGATCAAGTGATAGAGGTTCGTGAAAGAGTGAAAGAATTAGCTCAAACGGCAGAGATTGTTTATGGTAGTTTAGATAAGATAGATTTAATTGATGCAGACTACGATAAAGGAGCATTCCTTTCTCCAATTTTATTATTAGAAAAAAATCCATATAAAAATTTAGGTGTTCATGAGATTGAGGCATTCGGACCAGTAAGTACAATTATGCCGTATAAGGGAATTGAGCAAGCAGTTGAATTAGCTCAAATGGGCAAAGGTTCGTTATGTGCATCCATTGCAACTTTTGATGATGCAGAGGCGAGGGAATTTGTAGTAGGTGCGGCAAGCCATCATGGTCGAATTTTAGTACTCAATCGAGAGAATGCCAAACAAAGTACAGGCCATGGTTCTCCTCTTCCAACTTTAGTTCACGGTGGGCCAGGACGAGCAGGAGGTGGAGAAGAAATGGGTGGGATGCGAGGTATCAACCACTATCTTCAAAGATGTGCGGTGCAAGGAACACCAACGACACTTTCCGCAATTACAGGTATTTATCAACCCAATGCAAAAGTAACAGAAACACCTCAACATCCTTTTAAGTATTATTTCGAAGAGATTGAACCTGGAATGTCATTACTTACTCACAAACGAACAATTACTAACTCGGATATTCAGAATTTCGCTAACTTGACTTGGGATGTTTTTTATGCTCATACAGATATCACTTCTTTGGATGGAACTATTTTTGAAAAACGAGCGGCGCATGGCTATTTTTTGTTGGCAGCAGCGGCAGGACTTTTTGTTCATCCTGCTAAAGGTCCAGTTGGTGCAAATTATGGTTTAGATAATTGTCGATTTATTCGTCCCATTTATCATGATGATACGATTCAAGTACGTTTGACGTGCAAGGAAAAAGTAGAACGAGACAGCCGTGGAAAAGAACATCCATCAGGTGTGGTCAAATGGTATGAAGAAATTTTTGATCAAGATGGTGAATTGGTTGCGATGGCTACTATTCTAACTTTGGTGCAAAAAAAATCTCCGTTTCCAACAATCACAAAGTCCTATTTACAAGGAAAATTAAATGCGCTGGCAGAAAGTACTCAGCCTAAATGGGGGAAAATGACTGCACAGCATTTAGTCGAGCATATGGAATTTTTCACTCAAATGGCACTAGGTAATATCGAAACGGAAATCACAACACCTGAAAAATATATGGAAAAGACACAGGATTCTCTATGGGATTATCGTTCTATGCTAAAAGAGTTTGACCATCCAGCTTTGAAAAAAGGAGAAGTGGAAGATTTACGTTTTGGAAATTTAGAAGAAGCAAAAGATGCTTTTTGGAAAGCTTATGAAGCATTGGAAATTTGGTTTAAAGAGAATCCAAAAGGGACGGTGAAGAATACGGTGTTTGGTTGGTTGACGAAATATGAATTTCAATTATTAAATCGGAAACATTGGGCACATCATCTGGAACAGTTTGGGGTTTGATTATATATGTTGAAATATTGAAAATAAATTTGGGAGAGTTTCAAAGCGATTTGACCTAGATAGTTAAGTTAATTAGAACTAAATTAGGTTAAATCGATTTAAAAATTAGTGGATACTTTAACACTGCTAAATTTCCGAAGAGATTTTTTGTAAATGGGTTTTCTAATGATAGTACTTAAAGCTTAAAATCTAGCTTAGCTTTACATATAATATTAAATGATTTTCCCTTTTTTAAATTATCAATGTTTATTGTTTTTACTATCTCAGCAGGACTAATGCTGACATTAGCAATTGTAAACAATGGCTCTTCAAATGACAATCATCTCGTGTTATCTCAACTAATTATTGCTAAAGGACAGTCTCCAAAGTATACTGATTGTTGATAATGTTACCATCCTAAGTTCTATCATCAGACAGTAGCCAAACTTTGAACTTGGTTTGAAATTGATTCCAGAAAAAATCAAATTATCTTAGCCTAGCTTCATAGACTTGCATCCCAAAGTTATTATTTAGAATAAGTACTAAAGGTTGCTTTTGACTATTTTCAACTGTAGCTAATGATCGTACATCTAAGTATGCTATGATTCCGTTTTCAGAAGGAGAAATAGGGTTAAAACCACCTTTTCCATCTCCCAACAACATCGTTCCAATTCCTGCATCCGAACGAGTAGTTTCTATTTCTCGTTCATAATAATTCCCTGCCAAAAGAATATCCATGTGACCATCTCCATTCCAGTCACGAGGAAGAATTCCAAAAACAGGTGCAGTTTGTGCAGCCATCGGAAGTTTATGTATTTCAAATTCCCCTCCTCCTAGATTTTCAATATAAACTGACTCAAACATTTTCACCTCATGCTCAATAGCTCCTTCTGCCAAATCACCTAAAACTTCATCAAAAGAAGCTTTGGCAAATTCATTATAGGTTTTGAATTTCTCCTTAATAAATGGCATCTGTTGTGAAGAACATTGTCTTCCCCGTACAGGGCACAATGATCCATCTTGATCATAATAAGCTAAATAAATATCATTACTTCCATTGCCATCAAAGTCTTTAACTTTTACTGAAAAAGGTCGTTCAGGTGAAGCTTTGAATTTTAAGTTTAATCCTAAATTACCAGCAATCAAATCCTGATCGCCATCGCCATCCATATCAGCAGCAACAATTCTATTCCACCAACCTCCTGTATTTTCCAATTCTTTTTCGGCTGTTACATTCTCTAATTTTCCACCATTATTTTGATAAATAGAAATAGGCATCCATTCTCCTACTACAATTAGATCTTCATCTTTATCTTGATCGATATCCATCCAATGTGCATCGGTTACCATTCCTGGTTTCACTAATTCTGGAGCCAGTTCTTTTGTTTTATCTGTAAATCGACCTTGTTCATTGATTAATATATAACTCTTAGCTTGGTGACCATATTTATTTGAAACTTGACGGCCACCTACAAAAAGATCCAAATCTCCATCGCTATCAATATCACCTGCTTTAGCTACTCCTCCACTAATTTTCATACTAGGAAGTTTCCCTTTAGTGAAATTTCCTTTCCCATCATTTATATAAATTCGATCTTGCAAAGCAGCATTTCCTTCTTTAAATTCATTTCCTCCACTTACTACATAAAGATCAAAATCCTTATCTCCATCTGCATCAAAAAACAAGGCATTTACATCTTCTGATTTTTTATCCTTTGCCCATGTTTGAGATTTATTTTTAGAAAATTGATTATTGACTCCCTGCAAAAAGAGTACTCCAGCTTGCCCCGCTGCACCTCCTAAATATACATCATCCAAACCGTCTCCATTCACATCGGCAGTTGCGCTACATGGCCCAAGGTGAGACATCCTATGAGGTATCAATACCTCTGAAGCGTAATCATCGTGTTTGTTTTCTTGATGTACATAATCAATGCCAGTATTTAAAGTTACATCTTTGAAAAGTGTAGGTTTTGCTATGTTTTGATTACTCGCTCCTTTGCTTCCATCGGATTGTTTTAAAGTCAATTTTTGATTGACTTTAATATCTTTCATTTCTAATTGTCTGCCATCTAACCACTCAACTTTTAACCGATCAATGGTAGTTACTTTTCCTAATCCGAAATGTAAAACTGGGTCATTAGTAGACATGTATCCTCTATTTGGAGATACTTCTAATAATTGCATTTTATCTCCATAGTAAATCCACGCTTTGGCTCCGTAGGACAATCGATTCGCTCCATGATCTCCCTCAAGTTTCAATTTAAAATAACTATTCCCATTAATTTGCGTCGCTCTATTTTCATAAATAAATGAAGCATCATCAATATTACTAGTTACCAAATCCATATCACCATCATTGTCCAAATCAGCATAAATTGCTCCTTGTGTCCAACTCAAATCGCCTACTCCCCATTCCTCAGCCTTGTTTGTAAAACTTAGATCATCATTATTTACAAACATATAGTTTTGTAATTTCACAGAAGGGGCTAACTCTATCAACTTTAGAGAACTAATCTTTGATTTTTCGCCTTTCGCTCTAGCAATATTCGCCAAAGAATCCATCAATACCTTACGATCATGGATGTAATCTTTATTTCTAGTGTCTTTCGGTTGTCCATTAGAAACATAAAGATCTTTGTCTCCATCATTATCATAATCTGCAAAAAGCGTTGCCCAGCTCCAATCAGTTTGTGCTACCCCCGCCATTTGAGCAATTTCACTAAAAACTCCATTTCCATTATTCAACTGAAGATTGTTAAACATATATTGGTAGTGGAACCCATTATTGGCTAATCCCCAAAACTTTTCAGGATTCATTCCACTCATATTTGCCTTTGTTCGATAATTATCGGCAGGAGCCATATCTGCAGAGTATAAATCAATCCAACCATCATTATTAAAGTCAGCCAAATCTACTCCCATAGTAAAGTTACTGATGTGTCTCATTGCTTTATTAATCACATTTGTAAATGTTCCATCACCATTATTTTGGTAATAAATATCTGGCTCCTCATAATCAGAAGCAATATAAATATCTGGCCATCCATCATTATTCAAATCACTAACTGTTGCACTCAAAGTGTAATTATAATTAGAAATTCCTGCCTGGTTACTTACATCAGTGAATTTCCCATTTCCTTCATTTCGAAACAACCGATCTGTATATTTTGACTTGTCAGCTTGAGCCTCATTTCCATATTTAGCATGACGACTTACAAAGGGTTCATTCCCTACATATAAATCCATATTACCATCTTTGTCATAGTCAAAAAAGTTAACTGCAGTACAATGTCCATTATCATCAATACCATATTCAGCTGCTTTTTCAGAAAAGGTTAAATCACCATTATTTATATAAAGATGATTCCGTCTTTTACTTGGATCTGCTATGATAAATTTTCCCACATAGAAATCGAGGTATCCATCATTGTTCACATCAGCGACAGTTACACCTGTTGACCAAGTTCCTTTTTTGATTCCTGATTTTTGAGTGATATCCTCAAACTTCATATTGCCTTTATTCAAGTACAATTTATCCTCAACCATATTTCCTGCAAAATATAAATCCTGCAATCCATCATTATTTATATCAATAACTGCTATACCTCCTCCATTAAAAACTGCATCTAGAAGAATGTGATTATAGGTTTCATCTTCATTAATTTGATTAATAAAGTCAATCCCACTTTCTTTTGAGGTTAACTTTTTAAACATTGGAGTTGCTTTTCCATTCTTCCCTTTTGCTGGAATTGGAGATTTAGACTTTTGACAACTCGAAAAAATAAAGAGAATTGCTATTGTTAAAATAAAAGTGATGGAATTTCGGTAGTTCATAAGGACAATATATATTAAAATGATACAAAAAAATTTAATGAATCTATTTTTTTATTAAAACTTGAGACATTAAAAGGCTTAATATAACAAATAATTCGCCAATTAATCATGAATCAGATCCCTCTTAAGTAGTCCCTCTATCTTTTTTTAATTAAAAAAAATCTCCTTCCGATATTTCCATGTATCACAAGAGGATTTAGAATCTATATAGCCTAGTTTAATCTTATACACCAAACATCAGGTCTTTTAGTTTAGAACCCTGTAATTTGGAGCTTAATTTAGGCTTCATTAAACCTAAATATTGACATTTTTATATCTTTTTTTAAAGTTTATAAATTGATGAGGCAATTAACTTTGACAAATATCTTAATTTGAATAGTTATTCAATATAGTTTGAAACTTTTGATAGTACTTTTCACCCGAAGAAATGAATGCACTATATCTATCCATAACCTGTAATAAGCGATCAATTAAAAAACCAAATTGACATATTTTTGATAAATATCTTGGCCTTTATCTGGCGATTTTGCAACTGTTTTCATTTTTATCAAAAACTTATTTAGTTTTTCATACATCGTCTCCCAATCATCTTCTTTTTGACATTCTTTGAGATTTATTTTGTGTCCAATGACTTTAGTATAATCTTTAAGGAGTTCGATAAACTTTGCTTTTAATACTCTATTATTTTCTTTTAAAAATTCTGTTTGATAATGAATATTATTCAAATCAGCATTCATTCTTATCGTAAAATCTAAAATACAAGAAACTTGATTCAATTCTTTTTCTCTATTTTTCTTTCTCCCATTACCAAATAAAGAGGCCACCAAAGTATATTTCAACGAAATATATGGATTGGTTTCTAAAAGTGAAGGAATAACTACTGCTTTCTTTTTCCCCTTTTGTTTTTTGAGCACTTCTTGAGCTTTTTTAAATTCAGGAAGTGAGTGAGGGTTAGAGAGTAAAATTACATTTTGATACGTTTGCTAGGACGTAAAATGGTGATCTAATCCTAAGATTTTTTCGTAAATCATTTTAATTAATTCTACCCCTTTGCGATAGCGAATTTTACTAAGTTCAAGTTGATAATCTTCCTCTGCCACTTTTAAATTTCCTCTAGCAATATCTTTTTTCAATAATATATTTACAATTTTCCGTATATCTTCATTATCCTCCTTTTCACTTAAATAAAGAATTACCTTATCAAGTTCCATTAACTCACTTTATAAGCGATCAATTTCTAAAAACTAAACTTGATTGGTCTCCTCTAATTCATATATAGTCTCTTGAAAAAAATTGAGACATAAATGAATCACTCTCTTCAAAACCAAATAAAAAATAATTGACTTTATTTAGGTACTTTAAAAAATGTTGATAAAAATAATGCCTATTCTATTTTGACTTTTCAGCAATCTGCCATAGTTTAAATAGCTATCTTCATTTAAGAAGTTACTTTCATAATTAAATATTCTACTGTTTCTATATACAGATATGATTCTTAGTTAAAAATCAATAAATTTCTTTTTAATTGAATCGCAATTTGCTTGTCTACCACTTTAGCATTCTCTATCAAAAAAATACCATTTTTAAAGTAAAAAAATTTTGTTTTAGCGCTCATGGAAGCTTTGATAAAGTATATCCCCTCCTTTTCTTTAATTAAAATTGCTTTTGCACACAGTTTCTTTTTTCGATATTGGTGTTCAACCATAGAATTAATGCGATTCATACCCAAGCTTCTGACGATGCGTTTTTGATTTTGTTAGGGACTTTAATAATCTATTACATCGTACTTCTGTTTGGTCGCAATTATATGGTCGTTTGTATTTTATTTATTTTGATAATTGGCCAGCAGGTAGGTGGCAATCAGGTGTTCGATAATGTTAAATGTGGGTAGAGCTGCGTTGACTTTGGCATTGCTTCCTTTTTCTCTATTTTTAATTGTTTTTTTTTAAAGGCTTAAAAAAGTGATGGAAATTATTTTCGGAAAGAGGTTTTAAGTCACTGAAAGAAAATTCGGATTGGATATTTTCGATTTTAAATATTGGTTTTTGGCGTTCATTATTTTATTAACAGCGGTTGGTAGAGACTATAGTTTTATGAAAGTTATATATATATGTTTTCAGGGATTTCAACTGCGCTGATTCCACTTTTGAAAGGGTTTGATTTGGCCGTTAACTTTTTGAAAAAAAATAAAGTTGGATTTTAATTCCCACTTGAGCTTTTTGGTTTTGTTGATTCTTTATGTCATTCCTATTTTGAACTTGATGGGGGAATTGTAGGAGTTTATTTCTTCGAAATGATTTTTATCAATTGACATTCGCTCCAATTATTGATTTGCTCATAGTCATACCTTTTGTTGATCTCACCTTTCACATTGGACTCACACATCATTACTTTTTCTCCGATCTCAAAATCCATTGTTGACTCTACAAATTTAAAACTATCGTCATTTTGTAATTGATTGATTTCTCTAACCTTAATATCAAATCCTTTCCGTCGATATAATTTTTGTAAAAAAACAACTTGCCCATTGATATCCCAATGCAAAATATTATATTCTAACGGAATAGACCTATGCATAAATCCTTCAAATAATTCTCGTTCAGGAGTCAGCCATAATTTATTAAAAGTGTAACTATCGCTTATGCGTTTAAAATATGGATTTCCGAAAATCGCTAAACCAATTACCCCTGCTAAAATGAATTTGGAGAAACGAAACGAATTTTTTTCTTTTGAAAAATAATCAAAAGCGATTCGAATTATTTGTTCAATTCCTAAACCAACAACAACTGCAAACAATGGTAAAAGTGGTACATCATACCAAATTAAATTTGTCTGAGAAAATGAGATGACTAAAAGAAAAAATGCTCCACTAAAAAACAATAGTCTTACAAATTCTTTAGTTGTCTGTTTTGCAAAAAAAGTAGCTAGAAAGCCAAGCGGTAAAAAATATAACCAAGGGACAAATCGCTCTTCATAAATTTTTCTCATATGAAAAAAGGTAGATCTATTATTTCCTTCTTGTGTTTCAAAATATCGTCCACGGATATCATTTTCTAAAACTGCTTCTAAGTATCCAGGGTTTTGATTTTCTCTCAAAAAATAATAACCTAAAACAATAGTCAAAAAAATAGAAATAGCTCCATAAAAATGTGGAGAAGTAAAAAGTACTCGTATTTGTTTTTTCCAAATTAAAAATAAAAGGAGGGGAGGGAGTAAAACAAAACCCATGATACTTTTAGTCATGACTGCTGCTGTTATACTCAATGCTGAAGCATAGATTAATTTTTTTTTTTGTCTAGGATGGGTAGAATTTATCCATGCGAAAAAGAGAAAAACGGTTAGAGTAGTCCAGAGGGTAAGTAATGAATCATAGTCACCTGTACGAGTTACGTGATTAGAAATAAAACCTTGAGTGGTCAGTAAAACTAGTGCGGAGCAAAAACCTAAAAGTTGGTTTTTTAAATAATTTTTACAGAAAAAGAAAAGTAATAAAGTTGTGGCTAATCCAGCCAAAGCTGAAGGTAGTCGAACACCTAAAACTCCCACGCCAAATATTTTGAAACATAAAACTTGGAGCCAAATTAACAAAGGTGGTTTTGTATTCCATAGATCAGGTTCACCTTGGTAATGAGTAACCAACCAATTTCCATTTTCTAACATTTCAAGTGCGTTTACTGCTTGACGAGACTCGTCCCACAAGTGCAATGGTGCAACATCTAAGTGCAAAAATAAGGGTAAACAACACAATGTTAGAAAAATGAAGAAAACGATTTTATTCATTATTTTCCGAAAATAGATTTTGTCAAAACTTAAAATTTAAAGAACGGTGTAAGATAGTTTAAATCATTTTTTTTTCCTAAAAAACAAAAAGCACAACCTCTAATGAGATTGTGCTTCCATATTTTTATAAATTATTTATTAGCAACAACTTGCTGCATCGCTTCCTTCCTCTGAGCTAAAAGGCATTGCTCCACCGCAACCTTCAAAGACTCCATAATGTGTATCCCAAGTTCCATGAAAATTAAAATGATCAGCATATCGAGTAGCTTGTAACATTAAAAAAGTGTTACCACAAACAGTTATTATTTTACCTTTTGGAAAATTATGATGATCGTCTAAGTCAAAACTATTCACATTATTTTTAATAGTCCCTTTATAGGTAACGGCTTGACCGTAGTCCTCACATTCGTCTTCAAGGCCATTAATCTTCCATAATCGATAAGTCACAGAGAAAAATCGAATGTTTCCACATTTTTCTTCAACTTCTTTATTTTCTATTGTAATAGGATTATTCTTTACACTCCTAGGGTCTGTAAAACCAACTTTTCGAGACGTTCTCAGAAAGTCATTCCAGTACAAAGCACCACTCAAACACTCTCCCCAAAGCACAGGATCCGCCTGCAATTTTTCACTGATTCGACGATCACTGTAGACATCGCTAAAGTACATTTCACCTCCAGGCTTTAGTAGTTTGTAAACATCCGCTAAAACTTTTTCTTTATCTGTTGCAAGGTTAATAACGCAATTTGAAATGATTAAGTCAAAACTGTTTTCGGCCAAATCCAACTCTTCTAATTTTTCAATATTTCCTTTAAGGAATTTGACATTGGAGGTTTTATAGCCAAATTTTTCCGTATGATAATCAATATATCGATTGGCAACATCCAATTGTTCGTCAGTCATATCTACACCAATCACTTCTCCCGAATGACCGACGAGTTGTGATAATATATAGCAATCTCTTCCACTTCCTGATCCTAAATCAAGGATTCTTAAGCCTTCTAATTTTGAAGGAATTGCTAAGCCGCAACCGTAATATTTCATCATGACTTCATCATGGATATTACTCAATGCTACTTTGATGTGCTGCGCAGGTTCTTCCATTGTGCAGCATGCATTAGTTTTTAGATCCTCGCTTTTTGATAACTCCTTACCATAGTATTCTTTGATTTCCTCGTGCTTTTCTTTCATTATATTTTTTTAATAAAAATTATTTTTTGGTTTCGTCCGAAATCTACGAAATCCTACAGTATCAAATACTAGTTCTAAAGTAGAACAAATTTCGTTAGATTTTTTATATAAACCTATCATATATTTTACTTCTTTTGAAGTTTTCATAAAAATTAATTCTCAGGAAAAATTGTTTTTATAAAAAAAGCTGCTATACTAATTATTACACAAGACGTTTACTCGACCTTTCGCAGAATAAGATTGGGCTGCAATAAATGAATCTGAAATAGTATGGTAAATAATCTTTCCGCTTATGGAAACGTTTAAAACTGAAATAGGTTTTGAAGTCTCCCTTGTGGTACAATCGGGCAAAGGATAATTTATTTTCTTGTTATTATATTTGATAGATAATAAGGGTATTTGTTTAATTATTTTTCAATTTAGAATTATGGTGTCTCTCAAAATAAATTTTATTAAAAGTAGATTTTAGGATTAGGAATGGATTTTAATTGATTGAAGTTTCAATATAAATACGTTATAAAATGTCTACTAATTATATGAAATTTAATGGTTATTTTAAAATGGCATAATTTGTAATTTCATCTTCAAATTATTTCTCATTAAAATTAATCCTGCTAGTTTTGTATTTCATTTGAAAAAATAAAAAAATGCAAGACGGCTATATTAAAATAGAAACTTTAAAAAAAGGATTAGCACAAATCACTTTTTTCCATCCAAAACATAATTCACTTCCGAGTCACTTATTAAAAGAGTTGGAAAAAACTATCATCGCAGCAGGCGAAGATCCTGAGGTGCAAATCATTATTTTGAAAAGCGGAGGAGACCGAACTTTTTGTGCAGGTGCAAGTTTTGATGAACTTATTTCTATCAATGATTTTCCAACGGGTAAAAAATTCTTTATGGGTTTTGCTAATGTAATTAATGCATGTCGTAAGTGTCCAAAGTTAATTATTGGACGTGTTCAAGGAAAAGCTGTGGGAGGTGGCGTTGGCTTGGCTTCGGCAGTAGATTATTGTTTGGCGACCAAATTTTCATCGATAAAACTAAGTGAGTTGAATGTTGGAATTGGACCATTTGTAGTTGGGCCAGCGGTGGAGCGAAAAATTGGAATTTCGGCGATGAGCCAAATTACGATCGATGCAAATTCTTTTCAATCAGCAGAGTGGGCGAAGGCGAAAGGTTTGTACACGGATGTTTTTGAGGATGTTGAAGCACTTGATGAAGGTGTAATGAAAATGGGGGATTATCTTTTATCGACAAATCCAGAAGCTCAAAGTATGTTAAAAAAGGTTTTTTGGGAAAATTGTTCTCATTGGGATGAGTTATTGGAAACAAGAGCAGAAACAAGTGGGAGATTAGTCTTGTCGGATTATACGAAAGAGGCGTTGAAAGCGTATTCGTAATTTTTGCCACGGGCTATTATTGATTTTAAGACTTTCCGCTGCCTTATTTATCAGATCTGCAAAGAGCCGCCCTATGTTAAAGTGAATCATCCACTTCATTTAACTCTTCTTCGTTAATGTCGCCAAACCACTTTGTCATTTGCTCACGTGCATTTTCCCGAACTTCATCATTGATATATCCAGCGATCAAAACTAGCCCAAAACTCAAAACTCCCAGGTCATCTGTATAACCTAGAAATGGCGTCAAATCTGGAATACCGTCAATTGGTGAAAGGAAATATCCTAATGCACCCAAAACTACTCGTTTTGCCCAAGCAGGAGTATCTGATCGTTTGAAGGCGTAATATAAAAGGAGTGCGGTATAAACTGTTTTTTGACCAGCTTGAATCGCATAGTTTTTTATCTTTTCCCAAAAGTTGAATTCGGAAAATTTATCGGAGTATTTTTTAAATGGATTTTTCTTCATTATTTGCTCTGTTTTTTGACTTACGTCAGTATTCGAGATTATTTTTAATTTAAGTTTAATAAAAAAAGGCACATCATTTTTTCGATAAAACCCACCAAAAAGAGGGTAGTCCACATCTTTTATTTAAGACGTCGTCGAAACTTACTACTACATTTTTCATCAAAAAACTTTTAATCATGTTAGAAAAGAAACGACGTAAAAGCGAAAACAGTATCAACTCAGGTTCAATGGCAGACATTGCATTCCTATTATTAATCTTCTTTTTGGTGACCATTCAAATTGTAGAGGATAAAGGAATATTAGTTTAACTTCCGAGATGGGAAGTGACATCTTCTGAGCCATATGAAGTTAATGAAAGGAATGTTTTAAATGTTTTAGTGAATGCGAAAAATGATTTGTTGATTGAAAATGAGTATGCTCTAGTTACTAATTTTAGAGAATGGGCGAAGTTATTTATTTCCAATCCAACTAGTTCAATACTAATGCCTGAAAGTCCTGAGAATGCAATCATTTCACTTGAAAATGATTGCTCAACTTCTTACGAGATTTACATTGGAGTTTACAGTGAACTAAAAGCAGCTTATTCAGAATTGCGAGATGAAGAATCTCGAAGAGTTTTTAACAGACCTTTTTCAGAATTAGAAAAGGTAAAACAGAGGGAGGTAAAAAATAAAATCCCACTGATCATTTCAGATGCAAAACCATCAGATCATATTCAATAAAAATAAAAAATTGGACATGAATTTAATTCCATGTCCAATTCTTTTTGAGTAAAAACTCATGTCTAATCACATCCCAAATCAATTCTTGATTGAGAATCATTATTTGGAAAACAATTTCCAGAGAGAATATAAGCTGGTGCATATCTTTCCAAATCGGGATCGTATAATCCATTTTCCAAAAATGTCACTAGGTCATCAATATCACTTTCACTCATTCCAAGTGGTGAAAAAATTGGAGGAATTTGACTTGCTGGAACATTCACATTTTCGGGAACCGCATTATTAAAATATTCAACCACTTCTTTTAAAGTCGTCTTACTGCTTCCATGAAAATAGAAAGGAGTATCTTTTAAGTTATACAATTGAGGAACTTTAAACTTGTGCATGTCCTCTGGGTTTCCCGTAAATCCTCCACGACCTAAATTTCGAGAATCATCAATAGATGTATTAAAAACATCTGTTCCACATTGATATAAATCTTTTACACCAACGGAATAAAATGTCATTGAATTTAGTGAGGGGCTACTGTGGCAAGTTGCACATTTTGCATCACCAAAGAAAAGCATAGCACCCCGTTTTTCTTGTTCTGTTAGGGCATCTCGATTTCCCTTTAAGTAATCCTGGAATGGTGCTTTGTTGGTTATCAAAGTCCTTAAATAAGCTGCAATGGCAAAACTTGCAGTTATATCAGAATATCTTTCTTCTTCTGGAAAATCACTAAATGCAGATTCGAAATAGGGTAAATACCCTAAATCTGTAATTAAATCTTTATTGACCACCATTCGATGCAAATGTAAACTTTCAATGTTTTGAGTTTCTAAGCCTCCATAACCTAGGTAATTAGAAATAGTTCCATTTTCTTCCTTCCATACAGCTTCTGTTCCTTCGTTGACACCCCCACCTCCGAATTGTCCATTCCATAAAGCATTGGTCACATAAGCTGCATTTAGCATACTTAATGGTCTTGCACCTTGTGCATCTATTAGTTCAGGCGTATATAACTCACTCATCATTCGAGACTCTCCATTTACTCCAAAACCAACACCACCTTCACCAATTCCTTGTATTCGACCTGATTTAAAACCAGCAGAAGGAATATGACAACTACCGCATGAGTAGGTTCCTTTACCAATATCTTGCATGGGTGCAAGTCCAAGTCCAGTTTCAAAAAAGAGGAATTTACCTAATGCTACTTTTACAGGAGTGATTGGGTTTTCAGGTGAGGTAGGAATTGAATTGTAGTCGTTACTTTTGGGAAGTATAAAATGATCGAGTTCTCCACTTAGAGAAAACTTCTTTATCGCATTTTCAAGTAGAATATCATTCTGGGTAGCGAGCTCTACCTTGTCGCTCCGACAAGAAGAAATCCCTAGTATCAGTATAATTATTCCAAGTATAAGTTTATTCATTGTTCACGGGAATTAAAAGAAAGTATCAGTCGTTTTTGGTAAAAAGCATGAGCTTGATTTAGTTTTTTATATTTAAAAATGCTTGAAAACGGAGGGATGCAAACCTGTTAAATTTAATTAATCAAATATATGATTATTCTAGTCGATTAACAATATACCGAAAGCGGTATTTTAAAGATTGGAAAAAAGAGTTATACGCCCTTGAACTCTTAGTTAATCAAAGTTATATTGTTAAGTAAAAATATACATATAAAATATCTTAAGGCCTATTTTTTGTTAAAAAACATTAAAATATTAATAATATGTAAATAAAATGACTTTTAGATGGTATTTGTCAATGTTTTATGGTTTTTTTACAAAAAGAGCCGACTTTCATCTACTTGAAAATCGGCTCTTTTTTAAGTAATGATAATTTTTATAGATCCATTAGGAGTGTAACAGGGTCTTCTAATAGATTTTTTACTTTCACTAAAAATGTAACTGAGGTACTTCCATCAATAACTCTATGATCGTAAGAAAGTGCTAAATACATCATTGGACGAATTTTAACTTCTCCATCGACTGCCATTGGTCGTTGTTGGATAGTGTGCATTCCAAGGATAGCAGATTGTGGTTCATTTAAAATTGGAGTACTCATCATTGAACCAAAAATACCTCCATTTGTAATTGCAAAAGTTCCACCTTTCATTTCATCTAAAGTCAAACTACCGTCCCTTGCTTTTTTTGCCAATTCTTTAATAGCTGATTCGATTTCATGAAATTTCAAAGATTCTACATTTTTCACAGGAGGTACAACTAGTCCTGTTGGTGTAGAAATCGCGATTGAAATATCCGCAAAATCATGATAAATAATTTCATTTGTATCAGTATCAATTTGGGCATTTACGTCTGGCATTTCCATCAAAACCTTTGCACAAGCTTTTGAAAATAAAGACATAAAACCTAGTTTAATTCCGTATTTTTCAACAAACCGTTCTTGATATTTTTTTCTCAATTTCATTACCTCTGTCAAATCTACTTCATTAAAAGTAGTTAGCATAGCGGTATTATTTTTAGCGGAAACCAGTCGTGATGCAATTGTTCTCCGCATTCTGCTCATTTTTTTACGAGAAGTTTCTCGACTAAAGTTAGCAGTTGGAGTTGGAGAAGGAGATTCAGTTTTTACAATAGTTGCGAGTGCGCTAGTTTTAGCGGCAACTACTTTTTGAGCATCTTCTTTTGTTATTCTGCCATCTACGCCCGATCCATTCACTTGATTTATGGTTACACCATTTTCTTTTAAAATTTTGTCAGCAGCAGGAGATGGATGTCCTGAGGCATAAGTTACGGAGGCAGGAACTGGATCCTCCTTCTTTACTTCTTTCGCAGGAGTAGTAGTCGCGGGAGGTGACGAATCCACGGGAGCAGCAACACTTGTATCGATTTTGGCAACCAACGCCCCTATTTCTAAATCGTCATCCTCGGAAGCTACATAAATTAATTTCCCGGCAGCTTCCGCAGGAAACTCTAAAGTTGCTTTATCTGATTCAAATTCACAAATTGGCTCATCCAGTTTCACATAATCTCCATTACCTTTCAACCATTGAGAAAGCGTTACTTCGTTTACAGATTCCCCAATAACAGGGACTTTCATTTCAACAATACTCATATTCTAGTTTTTTATAGTAGGTATTTTTTTCGCAAAAATAATCAATTAAATGGTTAACGGAAGGGAAAAAGGAAAGTTTACAAAATGAGTATTCATATTTTATTTATTAATAATTCTTTTATTTTTCGTATTAAATTTCTTTGAAATAAGAAAATGGAACGAAATTCGATTTAAAAGAAAAAAAACCGTTATTTAGATATAAAATTGATTTTTTATTTAGATGAAAATAATTCAAATCACCGACTTACATATTGATAAGGAAAATGAGTATCCTTTTAATATCGATGTTCGTAGAAACTTTCAAAGAATTTTGCGGGCTGCTCGTCAGGCTAAAGTTGACCATTTGGTGATTTCGGGTGATTTGTGCTATGATATTGGAGATGTGGAAATTTACGAATGGATTAGAGAACAATTGGATTTGACCAGAATTTCTTATGATGTGATAGGTGGAAATCACGATGATACTATGTTAATGTCGGAGATTTTTGGACTGCAACATTTGGTTACGAAAAATGAATTATATTTTGCTAAGAAATTAGGCAAAGCTACTTGTCTTTTTTTAGATTCTTCAAGAGGATTTCATTCTGAGAATCAACTCAAATGGTTAGATCGACAACTAAAAAATGGTAATGATAATTTTGTGATTTTTACACATCATCCGCCGGTAAAAGCTGATGTCAAATTTATGGATACTAAATACGCATTACAAAATATTTCAGAGATTCAAGAAGTTCTTTTTGGTTATCGAGGGTTTGTTAATATTTTTTGTGGCCATTTTCATGTTGAAAAATCTATTCAGAGAGATAATATTTTAGTTCAAATCACACCTTCCACCTTTTATCAGTTAGATCAAAGTTCCTTAGACTTTAAAGTAGATCACCACAGTATCGCTTACCGCTTGATTGATATTTCTAATCAGTCGATAAAAACTTCAGTTAAATATTTCCGAGGATCAAAAAAGTAAAATAAAAAATCAGATTTTGATTCATTGATTTTTTGTCGTTTTTTACAAACTGTAAGAAACAACTTCTATATTTTATGAAAAACCATCTTCAAAATTTTATCAATTTCGTTGACACAGTTAATGAAAACATTGGGAAAACTACTTCTTGGTTAGTGGGTGTTTTAGTGATACTTGTATGTGGTAGAGTCCTAGGGAGAATGTTATTTGATAGCGAACCAGTTTGGTTACCTGAATTGGAATGGCATTTATTTGCGATGATATTTTTGTTAGCAGCAGGGTATACTTTAAAATATGATAAGCATGTACGAGTAGACTTGTTTTATGCTGATTTTTCGGAAAAAGATAAAGCTTTGGTCAATCTTACAGGTGCATTGTTGTTTTTGATTCCTTGGTGTTGTTTGATTATTTGGGTTTCGTATGATTATGCTTTAGGATCATTTAAGATATTGGAAAGTTCACCAAATCCAAATGGATTGCCGTATCGATTTGTGGTGAAGTTTGCTATTACGATTGGTGCATGTTTACTGTTATTACAAGCTTTAGCGATGGTAGCAAGTTCTCTTTTAACTTTAAAATATAAAGTTGTGAGAGAAAATTAAACCTCAATAAAACGAAAAACAGAAATGGAATATTTAGCAATTATACTTTTCATTAGCATCTTTTTACTGATACTTTATGGATTCCCGGTGGCATTTACTTTAGGAGGGATTTCAACTATTTATGCCTTATGTTTTTTAGATCCATCAGACTTTTCAATGTTGCCATCTAGGATCATGGGGACAATGACAAATGTAGTGTTGTTAGCAGTTCCCCTCTTCGTTTTTATGGGTATTATGTTGGAGAAATCTGGACTTGCGGAAAGTTTACTCGAAACAATGGCTATGCTTTTCGGAAAAATGAAAGGTGGATTAGCTATTTCGGTTGTAGTTGTAGGTGCATTGTTAGCTGCCTCAACTGGCATTGTTGGAGCGACGGTAATAACGATGGGATTGATTAGTTTACCAACAATGTTGAATAGAGGTTACTCGCCAGAGTTATCAACAGGAACGATTGCTGCATCGGGAACATTAGGACAAATCATACCACCATCCGTTGTTTTAGTTTTGTTGGGTGATATGTTGGGCGTGACAGTAGGAGATTTATTTAAAGCAGCGTTATTGCCTGGGTTCTTGTTGGTGCTTTGCTATGTTATTTATATTGCAATTTTTGCCCATTTTAATCCTCAAAAAGCACCTAGTATTCCTGAAGTAGAAATTGCAGAATTTAAGAGGGAAGGTTTTTATGGAAGAATAATTAAGGCATTTTTGCTACCATTTTTTTTAATTGTTGCGGTGTTAGGTTCTATTTTGTTTGGATTTGCGACACCAACAGAAGCAGCAGCAATTGGTGCTATGGGGGCAACAATTTTGACTGTTTCTCAGAGGAAATTTAATTTAAAAATACTGAATGAAGTGATGCGAGAGACCACGCATTTGACAACTATGGTTTTCATCATTTTACTAGGGGCTACGACTTTTACTTTTGTTTTCAGAGAATTAGGTGGAGATACTTATTTGATAAACCTAATTCAAGAATCGGATTTATCACCCAATATGTTCTTATTTATAGTGATGCTAGTAGTTTTTGTGGCGGGCTTTTTTATTGACTTTATTGAGATTATTTTTATTATCGTTCCTGTGGTAGCACCTATTTTTGAAATCTATGATATGAATTTGATTTGGATTGGAATCTTGTTGGCGTTGAACTTGCAGACTTCATTTTTGTCGCCACCGTTTGGATTTTCATTATTTTATTTGAAAGGAGTTGCACCCCCCGAGATTACAACCGCACATTTATATAAAGGGATAATTCCATTTGTGATTATTCAGTTAGTGTTTTTATTTTTAGTTATCATGTTTCCGAAGTTGGTGTTTTTGATTTGAGTATTAAGTTTAGTCTCTAACTTTAATTTTATATCTACCATCAGATTCCACTGCGATGAAAGATAATTTTCTATTTTCTTCAAAATCATCGAAAACTGTTTTTAGATTTTCCCAAAAAGGAAAGTGTTCAGAATCTTTATTTAAGTTTTCTCTAAATTTTTTAGTTGGAAAGATATGAATCGGAATTTTTTCGCCTTCTTTTTTTGCTTCCATTGCAAGCAAATATAATTCTTGTATTTTATCATTTGTAAGTGGAATACAACCCTTAGTTTGGCAGCCGCCATGTACGTAAATATTACTCCCTGGATTAATAGGGTCACTTAATATTTTGTCAGAGTCATTTGGGTAATTTAATTTTAGTGAAAGTAAAAAATTACTCTTAGGGTTAAAGTGACTAATATGATAAAATCCCTCTGGGATTTGTCCATCACCTTCCATTCGTTTTGGACCTAGCTGTCCAGAATTTTTACAAAAGTCATAAGTTGTTAATAATTGATAGGTGAGGTCTTTTTCTTTTTTTATCCAAACTTCTAAAAGTTCTTCTTTTTTTAAAGCTCGTAAAAATAGGTTGTAATCGAAAGAGTTGAATCCTTTTGATATCAAAAGGGTTTTGATATAATTTTTTTTCGCCTCATATGCATTACGGACTCGTTCAAAACGGAATTGCTCTTTTCGAAAAGCACTATCAGATTTTCCTTCCCAGTTTTCTATACTGATGTTATCCAAGGTGGTTTTTCTTTTTTTAATAAAAATGAATAGTTAAATAACGCTATCGCTGATAAAAACATAAAAGGTAAGAATACCTTTTTTTATATCGATTCATAGCTGATTCTTAAATTTGAATTTTATTATAAAAAACTTTCTCCGTTAACTTTGACCATTCTGTCGCATCTGATCTAAATTTATTGTAAGATTCATAAACCCTTTTTGCAAAAGGATCTGCAGCAGTTACCTCAACCAAGACTTCGTCAGTATATTTTTTTAATTCATCCAAAACCTCTTGTGGGAATACTCGCAATTCTGCATCTGACTCTTCCAATATTTTTTTTAGATAAGAGGTATTTTTTGCTTCCAACTCGGAAAGCATCCACATGTTTAGTCGGAAAGCAGCTGTTCTTAAAATAGCTTGTAAATCAATAGGTAATTCATTGAATTTTTCTTTGTTAAAAAACATTTCAAGGACTGTTCCTGCCTCATGCCATCCAGGAGAATAATAATATTTAGCAATCTGATGAAAGCCCATTATATAATCATGATAGGGCCCAATCCATTCTGTTGCATCAATTACTCCACGCTCTAAACTTGTATATAATTCACCTCCAGCGATTAAAATTGGATTTCCACCAGCCTTAGCTAAAACTTTTCCACCAAGTCCCGGCATCCTCATTTTTAGACCTTCTAGATCAGCTACTGAATTAATCTCTTTATTGAACCATCCACCCATTTGTACGCCCGAATTTCCTGCGGGTACAGGGATTAAATTAAATTTATCGTACAACTCCTCCCATAATTCCAACCCACCTCCACTAATTAGCCAAGAATTCATTTGTTGAGCATTCATTCCAAATGGAACTGACGCGAAAAATTGTGCAGAGGAGGCAATTCCTGCCCAATAATAAGCAGACCCATGGCCAATTTCAGCAGCGCCACTACTCACAGCATTAAAGATTTCCAAAGGAGGAACCAACTCGCCACCACCATAAACTTTAATTACCATTCGACCCCCTGACATCTCATTGACCCACTTGGCGAAGAGTTCGCAACCTTCTCCTAAAACCGGAAAGTTGGGAGGCCATGTTGTGACCATTTTCCATTTATATTTTTTTCCAGAGACAGAAGTTGTTGATGAATTTTGAGCTATGTTTTCATTGGTACAGCCTCTCAATGCAAAAGGTAATGAAATGATTCCGAGAGCAGCACCTTTGAAAAAATCTTTTCGATTGAGTTTCATGATTTTATTTTTTAATTGTAAAAATAGCAATTAATCTTATTGTAGTAATTTGAATTGGATTTTTGAAAAAATATTATCCTGATTTTATTTTAATAAGGGGTTGATATTCAATGTTTTAACGGGATTTTTAAAAATACTTTAGAAGGTAGGAAAACCAAATTATACGAATAAACATTTAATATAAAATCAAATGTATTATTGGTGATGATGAAGTTCTAAGTCGTAGCTTGCTCCAATATTTGTGTGAGGAATATTTTTGAAGGATTGGAGATAGTTTGGATAGGCTAATTTAGTAAGTGGAACCAAAAAACTAATTTTGAAAAAGAATTTGATTTAGTGTTTCTGGATATTAGGATGCCTTTGGAAAGGGAAATTGAATTACTTGATTTTTATTTTGAAGTTATTTTTTCCACAGCCTGTGATGAAAATGCGGTAGAAGTTTTCAATTGGCACCATTTATTTATTGCTGAAACCAACTAGAACAGATTAATTAAGGTGATTGAATATGTTAAAATTAAAGGAATCACTTTACTAAACCTGAGAAATTTAAACTTCTTCAAGAGTTATTATCTGGACAAAAAATCGAAAAGATAGCCTTGAACATGGCAGATGGTTTTACCTTTGTTAATAATAAAGATATTATTTGATGTGAATTGGAAAGTTTTTATACAATCTTGTTTTTGAAATGTGAAATATTTCATCTCATTATAATGACTAAGGTATTTTGAATCACTATCAACAGAGATTATTTTTTCTGAATTCATAAATCTTATTTAGTTAATTTACACTTGATCAGAAAATTTATCAAACCAGGGAGGGGCAGCTTGCGGAAACATAAATCGAAATTTCCTCTCGTAAAAGGGAAGAATTGTTAAATATACCTTCTTTTTTGAAGTAAATTTTTCAATCAACCAAAGTTAGTCATTACGTTTGCCGAGAAATGAAAGAGATTTGTCGAGATATCATGATTTTTATTTACAATAAAGCTAGTTTTATAGAGAAAGGTTACCTGTGAGTTACTATAGAGAAATTCTTCCATAAAACTTAAAAGTCAACTAATCAAAAAAAAATAGAAAAATGTATCTACTCGTATTTGGAGACTGGTGGAGTTCGTTGAATGGAACGCAACAAATGTTTTGGGGGATCTCCATCATATTTAGTGTCCTATTTGTTATTCAGTTCGTTTTGAGTTTGATTGGTTTAGATTTTGAGGGAGAGACCGATTTTGACGTGAGTACCGATTCCGATACTAATGGGGGCTACAACCTAGATCCAAGTTTCACTTTATTTTCAGTTCGAAGTATTATTGCTTTTTTTACCTTCTTTGGATGGACTGGCTTACTGACTTTGAATGCTGGTTTGGGAACTACGATGGCAGTTATGTGTGGAAGTGCATCTGGTTTTTTAGCAATGGTGATAGTAGGTTATATGATGTATTTATTTTCAAAATTAGGGGAATCAGGAAATGTAGATTTGAATGATGCGCTATTTCAAACAGGAGAAGTATATCTAACTATTCCAGCAGGGAAAAGAGCGGTGGGGAAAATACATATCAATATTCAAGGAACTATGAAAGAAATGGATGCAATTACGGAAGGAAAAACTTTGTCCACTGGTGCAACGATTAGAGTTGTAGAAATCGTGGACGAGAATTTATTACTTGTCGAATCTGTTGATATCTTTTTGGAAGGTGATAAATTATAAGCTTATTAATAATAAGCTACCGATACTATATTTTCGATACTGTGATCTTCCTATTTTTCAAATGATAAAAGTAGTTGAGTACAAAAAACAAAACCTCTTATTTAAAACCTTAAAAATTACAACTTATGAGTTCCGTATTAATTTTAGTTGCCGCTTTTGTAGGCTTAATTTTTCTAATGGGTTTATTTTTAATTTCTAGATACAAGAGATGTCCTTCAGATAGAATCTTGGTCATATCAGGTAAGACGGGGCAAGGATCTTCGAAATGTATAGCTGGGGGAGCCACATTTGTTTGGCCAGTAATTCAAGAGTATGAATATTTAGATTTATCTCCAATTTCAATTGATGTTGACTTAAAAAGTGCCTTGAGTAAACAAAATATTCGTATTGATGTACCTTCTCGATTTACTGTTGGTATCTCTACAGAGGAGGGAATCATGCAAAATGCTGCCGAACGTTTATTGGGAAAAGAAACAATGCAGGTTCGAGACATAGCAAAAGATATTATTTTAGGTCAATTACGTTTGGTAGTTGCAACTATGGATATTGAGGAGATTAATTCTGATAGAGATAAATTTTTAACTAATGTAGCCTCTAATGTTGGGGCAGAGTTGAGAAAAATTGGACTTCAATTAATTAACGTAAATGTTACAGATATACAAGACGAATCTGGTTATATTGAAGCACTTGGGAAAGAAGCTGCAGCCAAAGCAATCAACGATGCAAGGATGAGCGTTGCTGAGAAAAATAGAGATGGTTCGATTGGGGAAGCAAATGCCCGCCAAGACCAAAGGGTTCAAGTTTCGAATGCAGATGCATTAGCACAAGTAGGGGAGTCGGAAGCAGAAGCAAAAGCAATTGAAGGAGCCAATTTAGCTGCTATCAGGATTTCAGAATCGAATGCTGAACGTCGGCAGCGAGAAGCTGAATATTTGAAACTCGCAACTTCATCCGAGAAAATTCAAGCTGCTAAGGCATTAGAGGAAGCTTACCTTGCAGAGAAAGAAGCAGAACAAGCGCGTGCTGCTAAAGAAATGGCAACCGCACAAGCAAACGAAATCGTTCAAGCTGAAATAGCAAAACGTAAAAAAGAGATTGATGCAGAAGGAGAGGCGGAAAGAATACGAAGAATAGCTAGAGGTAATGCCGATGCAATATTTATGGAGAAAGAAGCAGAAGCTAAGGGTATGTTAGAAATTTTGAATCGCCAAGCACAAGGATTTGGAGAAATCGTAAAAGCGACTAATGGCAATTCTAAGGATGCAGTTTTGATGATTATTGCAGATAAACTAGAGGACTTAGTAAAAACTCAAGTAGAGGCAATTAAGAATATCAAAATCGATAAAGTTACTGTTTGGGAGAACGGTAGCGGAAGTGAAGGCGAAGGAAATGCTACTTCTAAATTCGTTTCTGGTTTATATAAATCAGTTCCTCCAATGAGTGATTTGTTTAATATGGCAGGAATGGATTTGCCACAATACCTTGGTCAGAAAACAGAAAGTGGCGAAGAGTTGACAGAATCAAAGGAAATCAAGGATGAAAAATAATGTGAGTTCTTTGCGACAATTGTGTTTATACCAGTCATTCAAATCAATGGTATCAGAGATGAAAAGTACTAAATCAAAAGAGTTTATTTCTAAAAAATAGGTGGCGGAGACTTTAAGTCTCCGCTTTTTTTTCGGAGATACTTAAAACTTATTCTTGCGTAAAGTAGTTATAGCTGGATATAAAATTAAATTCTATTGTCAGAAAAAACACAAAAACCTCGATCATATACTATTGGTTGGGCTATACTAATTCTTCTTTCCATCACTTGGGGAGCATCTTTTATTTTGATAAAAAAAGGGTTATTGGCATTTTCTCCAATGCAAGTGGCAAGTTTGAGGATAGGAATCGCTGGGCTTGCTTTTTTGCCCGTCCTTATAATTAATTTTAAAAAAATAGACTGGACTCAAATACAACCATTATTGATTGTTGGCTTTGCAGGAAGTGCAATTCCAGCGCTACTTTTTTCATTAGCTCAAACACAAGTGAGTAGTTCTGTTGCAGGTGTTTTGAATTCGATGACACCTATTTTTGTTTTGATTCAAGGAGTGCTTTTTTATGGATTGGTTTTGACTAGGAATAAATTACTAGGAGTTATTCTAGGGTTTTTAGGAGCATCACTTTTGATTATTGGACCATCTTACTTTACGCCTCGATTGGAGGAAGTTGTTTCGATCGGAGATAAAAATGAGTGGTATGCGTTATTCTTAATTTTAGCAACTTACTGTTATGCTTTGAGTGGAAATACTATTCAGAAATATTTTAAAAATGTTTCCGCGGTAAATTTAAGTGCAGCAGCTTATTGTTTAGTTGCGCCTGTTGGTATTTTATATTTACTTTTTTCTGATTTCATAACTATTCTTCAAACACACCCTGATGCATTGATGTCATTGGGAGCCATTGTATTTTTATCATTAGTTGGGACAGTTGCTGCGTCGGTTCTTTTTTTTAAATTAATTCAGATGTCTAGTGCTCTTTTTGCTTCAACAGTAGCTTTTTTAATTCCAATTGTAGCTATTGGATTTGGATTTTTGGATGGTGAAAAAGTAACAATTTATCACTTCCTAGGAATGGTAATGATTTTATTTGGAGTTTATATTACAAGAAAGAGGAAATAATTTTCGAATAATCAATCTGATTTGTCAACCACTTTTTTTCTGAGTTCAAAATTCTTTCCAAGGTAAACCTTACGAACCATCTCATCGGCAGCTAATTCTTCTGCAGTTCCCGCTTTCAAAATATTTCCTTCAAACATTAAGTAAGCTCGATCAGTTATCGAAAGTGTTTCTTGTACATTATGATCGGTAATCAAAATTCCGATATTTTTATTCTTTAATTTTTCAACTATATTTTGGATATCTTCGACCGCAATTGGATCAATTCCAGCAAAAGGTTCATCCAGTAAAATGAATTTTGGACTAGTTGCTAATGCTCTAGCAATTTCAGTCCGACGACGTTCTCCACCTGAAAGGGAATCTCCTGAGTTTTTTCGAACTTTGTGCAAAGAAAATTCATCAATTAAATTTTCTAGTTTTTCCTTCTGTTCATTTTTGGATAATTTAGTCATCTCCAAAACAGCTTTTAGGTTATCTTCTACACTTAGTTTTCTAAAAACAGAAGGTTCCTGCGGTAGATATCCGATTCCTTTTTGCGCTCTTTTATACATCGGAAGTTGGGTGATGTTTTCATCAGCCAAAAAAACATTTCCAGAATTAGGTTGAATAAATCCAACTGTCATATAAAAAGTGGTCGTTTTTCCAGCACCATTTGGACCGAGCAATCCTACTATTTCTCCTTGATGAACTTCAATGGAAACCTCTTTAACCACTTTTCGGCTGCCGTAAATTTTGACTAGTTTTTCTGATCTTAAAATCATATTTTTTTTTTTACTGAGAATTAATTCTTTTCTCCTCGTTGCGGTTTAGGTCTATCCGAAGCTGGCGGTGAGGTTGATTGATTTCCTTTTTTAGATTTTGCTTTTTCATCAGCAGAAACGGTTGCATCTAATTCCCAACCTGCACGTAACTCTTCTAGTTCTCTAGCAAATAACGGTTCAGGTTGTGAAAGGTTATCATAATTTCCAGTATCCCATCGTCCATTTCCATTTGTATCTTGAATCATTCGAACTGAATATTTTCCAGTTGCAATTGATTTAAAGGTTTTTTTGAAAATAGAATTACCATTCATAGGAATGATTTCTACTAATGTATTTGATTTATCTAACAATTCAATTACATAGTTTTTACCAGGTTGCATGTCCACAACGGTCAATGTCATATCTCCAAAGTTAGTTGCTGTTTTTACTTCTAATGTTTGAGTAAGTGTATCATTTTGCATACCAAAAATATCTGTAAGGGCACCTGGTAGTAATTTAAGAAGATAAGGTATTTTCTCTTTAAAAGGATATTGTATAAGTAATTTTCTATTGTCTGTTGAATCAATTTTTATTGTCGGAACAACTCTTTGGGAAACTGTATCTACTAAAATTGCCACAAAACTAGTATCAATATTTTTCAAAGGATGATTGAATGAAATTGAAGAATTTTTATTTGATCTAACTTCTAATTTAGAGCCTGGTGTGATTTTTTTAGCTGGGTTTAATTTATATTTCTGAAAAAAAGTGGTTCGTGATAATTTTGGAATTTTGATTGTATCGGGAGAAAATGTATCTCTTGCAATAAAGACATTCCAACTAGAATCATTCGGGACATCGTACCAAAATAAAAGTGAATCTTTTACTGTTTGAATATAAGTTTTCTGTCCAACGTCTTCAAAAGTAAGTTTGTATTCCCCCTCATGTGGCTTTCGATTAAAACCAAAAGCGATACGACCATACTTTTTTTTATCTTCTCCTTGTAATTGTAATTTAAATTCTTCTTGAAACATTTGTAAAGTCAAGTCTACTTTGGTCGAGTCGGTCACAACAATTGGTTCTTTTAAAAAGCCAATTTTTTCACTTTGATTATCAAATAAATAATTTGCATTTCCATCAATTAAGGCAAATACTTTGAATGTATCTGAACGAACATTTTTGATAGAAAAATTTCCTCCTTCATCTGTTTTAGCAAAATAAAAAGGTTTCTCTTTTCGCACTACTGTATCTGCCAAATTATCGTACAACATTACTAAAACATCCTTTAGTGGCTTTTTATCAAAAGCTTCAACAACTTGTCCTGTGACTTCCAATGAATCAATAAAATCACCTGTCGAAAAAACAAAGCGTAAATCTTTTACAGGATTTCGTTCTGTCAAGTCCTGTACGGCCGTTCCAAAATTAATTGTGTAAGTGGCATTCTTACGTAACACTTCTTCCTCATCAAACTCAAATCGAACGGTTTTCTTTTTTAGTGAGACGTCAAATTTTTTTTGTAATGGAGGTGAAACAACTACTTGTTTAAAAACATCTTTCAGTTGCAACCATTCATTAAAAGTTAATTTGATCGTTTGCTTTTTAAAATTGGTTTTATAATTAGGAGTAGAATTTGAATTATCAATTATTGGTGGGATTGTATCTTTTTTTCCACCTGTTAAAGTACCCTGGTTAGCACAGCTAACCAAAGTCAAAAGGATGATCAAAATGATAAAAGAAAGAGAATTATATTTTTGCATAAAGATCTATTGTTCAGAAGTCTCGCAAAATTAACTGGAATTGCCTATATATGTGTATATATGAGTCGTTAATTAATTCTTAAAGTAGTAGAAATTTGAATTTAACTATTAACGTTTGTTTCTAGGATGAAATAGAATAATCGTTTCTTTCAAGTATTCTGTGTCCAAGTGTGTATAAATTTCTGTTGTAGTAATACTTTCATGACCCAACATATCTTGTACCGCTTTTAAATCTGCACCACCTTCCACTAAATGCGTAGCAAAAGAATGTCTAAATGTATGAGGGCTTACTTTTTTAGTAATTCCAGCTTTTTTAACTGCTTTTTTAATAATCATAAAAATCATCACACGAGTAAGACGTTTTCCTCGACGATTTAAAAATACGATATTCTCATGTTCGGGATGAACCATCGACAATTGATTTCGATAATTATTGACATAAAAGTAAATCTGTTGCAATGCTTCTTCACCAATCGGAACGATTCTCTCTTTATTGTTTTTTCCTATCACCTTGATAAAACCAATATCAGGATATAAATTTGACAATTTTAAATTTACCAATTCACTTACTCGAAGTCCACAAGCATAAAGTGTTTCCAGCATTGCCCGATTTCGATGTCCTTGTGGATGACTTAAATCAATGGCTGAAATAATAGCTGTGATCTCATCATAAGAAAGTACTTCAGGTATTTTCCGTGAAATTTTTGGTGCTTCCAAAAGTTCGGTGGGATCTTCTTTGATAATATCCTCTAATAATAAGTATTTATAAAAAGTCTTAATTCCAGAAATGATTCTTGCCTGAGATGTTGCCCCTAAACCTAAATCACTTAATGTGAAAATAAAGGCTTCCAATTCCTTAAATTTCACCTCAGAGGGAGAGAGTTCATATTTATGATTAATTAAAAATCGTTCTAATTTTTCGACATCACATGAATATGCTTCAATGCTATTCTCACTTAGCGAACGCTCAAGCAAAAGGTAAGCTTTGAAACCATTAATGTGAGGAGTCCAATTCATATTTTTTTTGACAAAAATAGTATTTTTTAAATTATACGGAGTGAGCTGAATCTGTAAGTAAAATTAATTGTAAAACTTTTAGTATTTTTTAAAGTTAGCTTGATTAGGAATTAGCATAAAGTTGAAAAAATTCCCAAGACTTTATAAATTTGTCATTTAAAAAAGTTGTAACAATAAATGCCAGTATTTTGGTTAACAGAAGAACTTTCCTTTCCTCCCGCTGAACTTGCGAATGAAGATGGAATATTAGCAGTCGGAGGGGATTTGACTCCCAATCGACTTTTACTAGCCTACAATATGGGGTTATTTCCGTGGTTCAATCCTGAGGATCCAATTTTGTGGTGGTCACCTGATCCTAGGTTTATATTATATCCCCAAAGATTGAAGGTGTCTAAAAGTATGCGACCTTATTTTAATCAAAAAAAATTTACCGTAACCTTTGACACACAATTTGAGAAGGTAATGACAGCTTGCCAGCAACAATATAGAAAAGGACAAGGTGGAGGAACTTGGATTACCGATGAAATGATTGATTCATACACGGAATTAAATAGAATGGGATTTGCTCATTCTGTGGAAGTTTGGCAAGGTGAAAAATTGGTAGGTGGATTGTATGGAATTTCTTTGGGGAAAATTTTTTTTGGTGAATCCATGTTTTCCACTGTATCAAATGCATCAAAGTTTGGTTTTATTTTTTTAGTTCAAAAATTAGAAAATTTAGGTTTTTGGTTGATTGATTGTCAACAACAGACAAAACATTTAGAAAGTTTAGGTGGAGAATTTATTGACCGAACAGATTTTTTAGATTACATAAAAAGAAACAAAATCGAGAAAACTAATAAAGGGAATTGGAGTGATTATTTATTGTAGCATAATACAAATGTTCTTAAATATGCTTAACATTTTTGTATGCAGATGACTTGCTAATTGTTCCTATTTAATTTTCTTTTCCTACTTTTGTTTCTAAAACAAACTATAAAATGCGTTTATTATTTTTACTGATTATTGCAACGATCTTCTTCCTTTCGTTCAGTACATTCGAATCCAACAAGAAATATCCACAAGGTTATTTTCGCTCCCCTGTGAGTGGAACGATTCGTTTGTCAGGAACATTTGGTGAGTTGCGTCCGAATCATTTACACGCAGGAATTGATATCAAAGCAAAGGATGGAAAAATTGGACAAGCACTTTATTCCGCTGCCGATGGTTATGTTTCTCGCATTAAAATGCAATCAGGTGGCTATGGGAAAGTATTGTACATTGATCATCCAAATGGTTATACCACAGTTTATGCACACATGCATGAGTTTGACAAATCAGTTGAAGAATATGTGAAACAAAAACAAAAACAAAAAGAAACTTTTGCCGTCGAACTTTTTCCAAAGCCAAATCAATTTAGTTTTAAAAAAGGAAATAAGATCGGAAAATTAGGAATGTCAGGACGTTCATATGGGCCGCATTTACATTTTGAAATTCGAGACACCAAAACAGAGAAACCAATTAATCCATTACTTTTTGGAATCAATGTCACTGATAATATTCCTCCTCGTATACATCAATTAAAAATTTATAATCTTAATGATAAACGAGAAACTCAAAAAACTAAGACTATTGATTTATTGAAAAACGGAAAGAAGTATTTTGTCCGTAAAGATACGTTGACCATTGGAGCATGGCGTGTTGGATTAGCATTAAAGACTTATGATAATCAAAATGGTGCATCGAATTGGAATGGAATTTATTCCTTGGAAATGTTTCAAGACGGCCAACCTATTTATGATTTTAAAATGGAAACTTTCTCCTTTAATGAGACAAGATATATTAATGCTCATTTAGATTATGAAGAGCAAGTTGTGAAAAAAAGTTACTTCAATCGTTGCTATGAATTGCCTGGGAATGAACTTTCTATTTATGGAATCCAATCCGATGCTGGAATAATTCCTTTGAGCATGGGTAAAGCGAGTAAAATAGAAATGGTGATTAAAGACATTGCTGGGAATCGATCTACCTTGAAATTTTGGATAAAAAGGGGAGAGATTAAAAATTTACCTTCTAAGGTCTTTAATTACATTTTACCTTATGATGAAGACAATCAAATAGAAACTGGCTCACTGTCTCTTTTTCTAAAAAAAGGAACATTGTATGAAAATTTATATTTAAAATATAATACTTCAATTGATGAATCTGAAGGTGTTTTTTCTACAGTACATCAAATTCATGATTACAAAACTCCTGCTCATAGGTATTTTGATATAGGAATAAAACCATCTGGAATACCTGAAAATATGCGAGAAAAGGCATTTATTGCCTATTGTGGTAAATCTAGATCACCTCAGAATTGTGGAGGAAAGTGGAAAGATGGAAAACTTACTACTAAAGTTAGAGACTTTGGTAACTATTGCATTATGATCGATACTAAATCTCCTTCCATTGAACCCATTAGTTTTAAATCAAATATGCGAGGTGCATCAAGAATGACCTTTAAAGTAAAAGAGAATTTCGAAACAGCTCGGAATATTGAGCCTTTCACTTATAAAGTTACCGTCGATGGTAAATGGATATTAATGGATTATGATGGAAAAAATGATTTGTTGATTCATCGGTTTGATGGTAGTATTCAAAAGGGAAAACATTTACTTCGAATTGAGGTAACGGATGACCGAGGAAATGAGAAAATTTATGAGAGAGAATTTACAAGATGATTTTGTAAAACAATTATCATTTCATCTTGTTTCATGAAAAGATTTTTTAAACAAATAGAATACCCTAAAATTATGACACATCTAAAGCCAGGAGATAAAGCGCCAAGTTTTTCAGGACTAAATGAGAATGGAGAGAAGGTGTTACTTAATGATTTTAAAGGAAAAAAGTTAATTCTCTTTTTTTATCCAAAAGACAATACGCCAACTTGTACTGTTGAAGCATGTAACTTGCGGGACAATTATTCGATGCTTCAAGAAAAAGGATTTGAGTTGCTAGGTGTCAGTCCTGATACTCAAAAAAAACATCAAAATTTCATCAAAAAATTTGATTTTCCATTTCCTCTATTAGCTGATGAAAGTTTAGAAGTGACTAAAGCCTTCAACGTTTGGGGGCCGAAAAAATTTATGGGAAAAGAATATGATGGATTACACCGAACAACCTTTGTGATAGATGAAAAGGGAATGATAGAGCAAGTAATCACAAAAGTAAAATCGAAGGACCACGCGGCACAAATCTTAGAAAGTTAAATTATTAGGTAGCAGTATTCAATTAGGTGTTTTTTGACGACTTACGAATGCTGCTTCAATCACTTTTAGCAAAAGCAATGGTTGCTAGACTTACCTTTGTTCCTCTTACCTTTAATATCTTTATAGCTCCAGCTTCAAGGGTAGCACCTGTGGTTAAAACATCATCAACTAAAAGAATATGTTTATTTCTTAATAATTCAAGGCGTTTAACCTTAAATGCTTTAATGACATTTTGGAAGCGTTCGATCCGTGATTTTTGAGTTTGAGTTTCTGTGAAGATTTTTCTTTCGAGCGCATCTTTTGCCCAAGGAATTTTCATCGTCTCTGAAAGTCCTTGGGCAAAGACATCACTTTGGTTAAATCCTCTTTTGATTTCCTTTTTGAAGTGCAAAGGAATCGGAACGATTAAATCAATGTTTTGATATAGTTCAGATTTAATTAGCGTTTTCCCAAGCATTTTCCCAAGAATAACACCAACTTCTTTTTTTCCTCTGTATTTTAAATTATGAATCAGATTTTGTGTTTTACTTTCTTTTAAAAAATGAAATAATGAGGTACCCGTTTGAATATCAACACGGCCCCAAAATTTTCTGGTGAAATCATTTTCTTTAAATAAATGAAAATCAGTTCGGGGTAAAAGAAATTCGCAAGTTGTACAAAGTATTTGTTTAGAAGGTAAATGTTGTTTCCCACAAGCCAAACAAAGTCGTGGGTAAAACAAACAAATGGCATCGTCTAGAGATTGTAGTACTGGATTCATAGCATCAAAATAAATAATATTTTAAAGCTATGAAAATATTGTTTTTATGTATTAATGATAATAATATTTCATGAGTGAGGGCCTAAAAAAACGTCCGTCCTGAAGAACAGGACAGACGCATCAAAACAAAACGAAAAACCAACTTTAAACAAGTTTTTATAAATATATTATTTGGATTATTAACAATTAATATTATAATAACCAATTTTAATAAAAAAATGTTTCAATAAAAGTGTTAATAAAATCTTAAATATTAATAAAAATGTTATTTTATAAAACATTCAGTATAATGTTTTTAGGCTAAAAAAAAATAAAATCGTAGCCCAAATTTTAGTTAACCTTTCTTGAGAGTTACAGGAATTTGTTTAATTTTCCCACCTCTATTAATTGTAATATTAACTTTTTCTCCCTGTCGCTTAGTACCTACAAGTTCTTGTAGTTTTGGAGAAGAATTAACTGTTATTCCATTAACTTTGATGATTACATCATCTTTTTTGATGCCTGCATATTCTGCAGCACCACTTTCAACTGTATTTGTGACGACAACACCTTGGGTAATGTTTAACCCTAACTCATCGGCTAATTCATTATTTAGATTTCGGATATAGACACCTAAAAGGCCTCTTTGATACGAACCAAATTCAATAATATCTTGCGCAATTTTCTCCATGAAATTTACTGGAATGGCAAATGAGTATCCTGAGTAACTTCCAGTCTGGGTAGCAATAGCAGTATTGATTCCGAGTAATCGCCCCTGGGCATCAATAAGTGCACCACCACTGTTTCCAGGATTAACAGCAGCATCAGTTTGAATAAATGATTCAATAGAATTGCCTCGAATAATTCCAATGTCTCTTCCCTTTGCGCTGATGATTCCAGCAGTCACAGTTGAATTTAAATCGAAAGGATTGCCAACAGCTAGAACCCACTCACCAATTCTAGCTCGATCTGAATCTGCTTTTTTCAAAACAGGCAATTGTCGAGCATCAATTTTTAAAACTGCTAGATCTGCTTGGGCTTCAGTACCAATGACCTTTGCTTTATATGTTCGATTGTTAGACAGAGTAACTTCAATATTGTCAGCATCTTCAATCACATGGTTATTTGTTATAATGTATCCATCTGAACTATAAATAACTCCAGATCCAGTTCCTCCACGAGGACCTCCCTCTCCAGGATTACCGAAAAGAAAATCAAGTGGATTCCCAGAGTTGTTCTGTTGATTTCTGCCACTAGTTGCTGTTATATGAACAACAGAAGGAGTTGCTTTTTCGGCAGCATCAGCGAAATCAAATACAGTAGCAACCGATCCTGGTTTAAGATTTAAATTATTGGAAACAGGTTGAGCATATTTTTCAATATCTGAAGCATTTTTTATTGGAGAAGTAGTAAGAAAGTAAACGCCCATGAGTGTTATCATACCACCAATGATTCCAGCGAAAACAAGCGAAAATAAATTTTTCATAATGATTGACGTTTTTTGTAAATAAAAAAGTAAATTTTTCAAAAGAATAATTGTAAAAATAACGGTATTGCCTTATGTTTGTTGATATACTAAATTGCTTTAACAGGAAATTAACAAGGATGTGAAAACCAATGATCTTTCCAAATTAGTATTAATCAAATACAACAACTACAATCTAAACTCCGTATATCAATTAACTTATTTTAAGGATAACACTTATTGGTTTAATAATAACCTTTATTAAAGAAAAACCATCACCGCTATGGAGAAGCATATTCTTCAAATGAATGCTATCGAAGGGCAACTAAAACCCGAGACAGATATTGAACATAAATTGATTAACCATCCTGATTTTATGAAAGGCTTGTTCTGGGGACAACCTCGGTATGGTCATCCAGAAGGTAAAATTATTTATCATATTGCGGAAGTACTCAAAAATATCGACCAACTAAATATTAATCTCCACACGCGTCAGCAACTTCGATTGATTGCCTTTTTACATGACACATTTAAATATCTAGAAGATACCAAAAGACCAAGAGATTGGTCTAGGCACCATAGTATATTAGCATTGAACTTTGCTAAGCAATTTATTGAGGACGAAGTTGTGTTAAAGATTATTGAGCATCATGATGAAGCTTTCTATAGTTGGAGGATGCAATATGTTTTTAATAAAATAGTAGAAGGCGAAAAAAGGATTGAGAAATTAAAAAAAAATATGGGTGATGATTTGCAAATTTTTTATCTCTTTTTTAAATGCGATACTCGAACAGGAGATAAAAACCAAAAACCATTAAATTGGTTTGAAGCTACGATTCAAAACATCGAAATAGTAAAATTATAACAATAATAGCTATTTTTTTATACCACTAAATTTCTTCGAGATTTAGTGGTATTTTTTTGCAATCAACTCAAGCAAAATTAAATGTGGTTCAAAGTCATTATTAAAATATTACTTTTTATAAAATTAAATAGAATTAAAGAAAGCGTTTCAAAGTGAACTTCTATTTTTTAACAAGAAATATTAATTTTGTGGTACACATTTTTTAAATCATTTTTCTAAAATTAACTAATAATATCTTTTATGAAAAATATTTGGGTCGCATTCATTTTTCTTTTTTCAGCTATTCAACTTTTAGGACAAGCTTCTTTAGAGGCTATTGATGATATTCCTTCTAGCCTTGCAGCAACAATTACTGCAGATAATTTACGAGCTCACCTAACAGTTCTTGCTTCCGACGAATATGAAGGAAGAGAAACTGGAACAGAGGGGAATCGAAAAGCTGCGCAATATATTGCTAGTTACTTTAAGTTATTAGATTTGCCAAAAATTGGTGATGATGACTCTTATTATCAAAATGTAATGTTTACTTGGACTAAATGGGAAGAAGCAAGTATAGAAGTTAACGGAGAAAAATTCAGGCACCTATGGGATTTTTTATCTTTTCCTTCTCGAAATGGAAAAATACCAATGTTACAAATTGATGAAGTAGTATTTCTTGGGTATGGTATCGACGATGCAAATTATAGTGATTATGGAAAAAAGAATATGAAGGGTAAAACTATTATGATTTATAAAGGAGAACCTATGGATAAAAAGGGAAATTCTCGAGTCACGGGAAATACAGCTCCATCTGAATGGACCACAAATTGGAAAATGAAATTAAAAAAGGCTCATGAAAAAGGAGTGAAGATGGTTTTATTTATCGAGAATAATTTACAAAAGGAAATTAGCGAGAACCGAAGGTTTTTAGTAGGTGCAAAAATGACACTAGGCGAGCAGACTGATCCTTTGACAATTTATGCAAATAGTGCCTACATCTCCACTAATATTGCAAAAGCAATCATGGGCAATCAAGCTAGAAAGGTTATAAAGGCTAGAAATAAAATAAAGAAAAAAGGAAAATCAAGAAGTGTTAAAATTTCAACTGATATAAAAATTATTCAAACTAAAAATATTAAAACTTTAGTTGGAAATAATGTTTTGGGATTTATAGAAGGAAGCGACCCCAATTTGAAAGATGAAGTAGTAATAGTTACTGCACATTATGATCACTTAGGAAAAAGAGGAGAAGATGTATATAATGGAGCAGATGATAATGGGTCAGGAACGAGTACAGTTTTGGAAGTAACAAGAGCATTGGTTGGAGCAAAGAAACAAGGGCAAGGTCCGAGGAGGAGTATATTGTGTATGTTGGTTACAGGGGAAGAAAAAGGACTATTGGGTTCTCAATTTTATGCTGAGCATCCAATTTTCCCAATTGCTAATACTGTTGCCAATGTGAATGTGGATATGGTAGGACGAGTAGATAAAAAATATAAAGATACTCCAAATTACGTCTATGTAATTGGCTCAGATAGGTTGAGTACAGAACTTCATGACATAAATGAAAATGTTAATAAGAAGTACACCAATTTAGTGTTGGATTATACTTATAATGAGGATGATGATCCAAATAGGTATTACTATCGATCAGACCATTATAATTTTGCAGAGAAAGGAATTCCAGCAATCTTTTATTTTAATGGAACTCACGCAGATTATCACCGGACTTCAGATACGATTGAAAAAATTAATTTTGAAAAAATGGCAATTATTGGAAAATTAGTTTTTCATACTGCGTGGCAATTAGCAAATCAAGATAAGAGAATTGAGGTTGATGTAGAGGGACGAAATTAAGAAATATTTGTGGAGACCATTTAAAGTAAAAATGAAAAGAGCGTTTCAAGTAAAACTTGGACGCTCTATTTCTTTGGATTATAAAATTCTATTGGTTACAGAGCCTAAGCTTTGCGAGTAGGCAAAAAAAAAGTGAGTTAAGAACCGACCTTACCCCCCAATAAGCTGGTTCCACTCACTTAATTTAAGGTCACTTCTGACCTCAAAGATCTTTGCTTAATTTTCCTGTGTTCAAATAGTGTTATTAAGTGTTCTTTCTAATACGGGGGTATCTGGGAGGAAATTTAGCAAAATCTTTATCTTTAAAATTCCCTCTTCTGGGAACTATTTTTTTATAAAAGGAGTGAGTAATGAGACCGATATTACCCCCCAATAAATCGGTCTCACTCACCCTTTATAAAGTCATTGCTGACTTTAATTCTTTAAGCTTAAATCAGTAAAAACTGATTGTTTGCGTATTTTTTTTCATAAACTTATGGGAGGAATTTGGAAACAGTTAAATTGAATTCACATAGCTAAGTGATAATATTTCGATTATTTAGTTTCCCAAAGACATATATTTATTTTCAACAACTGTGCCAATCAAGTTTTTTTAACGAATTATTTTTTAATTTAATTTGAAAAATATTAGCTAAAAAATTATCTCTCTTATTTCTATATACCTACCAATAAGTCTCTTTTCAAAAAGGGTCTACAATTCTTTAATCCATAATAGAATTTTAGAATTTATCATCCTTGTAACTTTCTCCTCAACTTTTTAAAAGAGTAATTTATAAGTTACAATTTCTTCTTTTGCAATTTTGAAGCCAACACATACCAATTTAATTTTTCGAATATCAAAATTGTGACACGGGAAAAAATCACATAGTTGTTTTTTTAATAATTTAATGCGATTAAACTGCACTTTTGGCCTTTTTGTAAAAGGTTAATGTTTGCAAGGGTAAAACTGTCTTGTTTCTACGTCATATTGGCAGTTTTAAGGTGATGGCACATCGTTTGGACTGGTGGTAATTGTATATTTTAAACATTGTTTTTTTCTCAAAATTTGTTTAAAATAATTAATAAATTTCAATCTAGGATCAAAATTTTTTAAAAATCTGGAGTTATAACTCCAAAATTCAGATTTTGATTTTTTTTTTTTAATAAAAAACAAACCATGCAAAAAGGTAATATTTCAGTAGAAACGGAAAATATATTTCCCATCATCAAACAATTCCTCTATTCTGATCAAGAAATATTTTTAAGGGAATTAGTTTCTAACGCAGTCGATGCAACTTCTAAATTAAAAACATTGGCGTCTAAGGGAGAAGTTAAAGGTGAAATTGGCGATATAACTATCGAAGTGTCAGTAGACAAAGAAAATAAGACGATTACGATAGCTGATAAAGGTATCGGGATGACGGAAGCTGAGGTGATGAAGTATTTGAATCAAGTAGCATTTTCGAGTGCAACAGAATTTCTGGAAAAGTACAAAAATGAAAGTTCAATTATTGGACATTTCGGATTAGGATTTTATTCTGCTTTTATGGTAGCAGATAAAGTGGAGGTAAAAACTCGTTCTTACAAAAAAAATAAAAAAGGAACGACTTGGACATGTATAGGCGATACTGAATATACAATTGATTCAAATGATCGAAAAACTAGGGGAACAGATATCATTTTACACGTCAGCGATGATGCGACAGAGTTTTTAGATGAGGGACGAATTGAAGGTCTTTTGACAAAGTACTGTAAATTTTTACCAGTAGAGATTAAATTTGGAACCAAAACTGAGACCTCTTTTGAAGGAGAAGGGGATGATCAAACAGAAATTAAAACAGAAATTGATAATATTATCAATAATCCAAATCCAATTTGGAAGAAAAAAGCAAATAAATTAAAAGAGGAGGATTATAAAAAATTCTATAATGAATTATATCCTTATTCGACTCCTCCTATGTTCTGGATTCATTTGGATATTGATTTTCCATTTAACTTAACTGGAATTTTATATTTTCCAAAATTGGGGAATTCAATTGAAGTTCAGAAAAATAAAATTCAATTATACTCTAATCAAGTCTATGTAACCGATGAAGTAAAAGAAATTGTACCTGAGTTTTTGACTTTATTGCATGGGGTGATTGATTCACCAGACATTCCTTTGAATGTCTCTAGAAGTTATTTGCAAAGTGATGCAAATGTTAAAAAAATTACTGGCTATATCACTAAAAAAGTAGCTGATAAATTGGCAAGCCTTTTTAAGAAGAAAAGAGAAGACTTCGAATCAAAATGGAATGACTTAGGAGTATTCGTAAAATATGGAATGTTGTCTGAAGAAAAATTTCATGATAAAGCAAAGAAATTTGTTTTATTGAAAGATGTGGATGGTAATCTTTCTACAATTGAAGAATTCAAAGAGAAGATCAAAGACACGCAGACAGATAAGCATAATAAATTAGTGATGGTTTACACTAATAATCCTGCAGGTTCGGATACCTATATAGAGGCTGCAAAAAATAAAGGATATTCTGTATTACAATTTGACAATGTCATTGATAATCACTTTATGCAGCACATGGAATCAAAATTAGGAGATGTTACTTTCGTTCGAGTAGATTCTGATACTGCTGATAATTTGGTGCAAAAAGATGAAGTGACTGAATCTGTTTTAAACGAAAAAGAACAAGAGAAAGTAAAAACTTTATTTGAATCAAAAGTAAGCCAGGCAGGTGCAACAATTACAATGAAAGCATTGTCACCGGATGATTTACCAGTTCAAATTACTAGGCCTGAATTCATGAGAAGAATGAAAGAGATGCAATCATTGCAAGGTGGTGGAATGGAAGGGTTCCCTGATAGTTATAATGTGGTAGTGAATTCAAATCATCCTTTAGTTGCAGAAAAGTTGTTGAAAATGCGAAGTGAAGAAAAGAAGGAAGACTTCGTAACACATTTATATGATTTAGCGAGGTTAAATCAAGGGATGTTACAAGGAGCTGAATTAAGTTCATTTGTCAATAAAAGCCTAGAGTTTTTGAAGTAAAGAATTCAGTAGAATAAGATAAGAAGAGCCATTCTACTAGTTTAGAATGGCTCTTTTTTGCGGGGATTATATTCATATGTTTAATATGAGTAATGATTTTATGCGAACTTATTTTATAAAATACTTAGAATATTAATCTTGTGCAGAATTTGGTATAATAGAAATGCACCAACTGACCTATTATACTTTTTAAAAAAATATATTAGTGTTTTAGAAAATTTTCAATTGTTTTTGAATTTCAAAATGAATGGGTATGAATGGTTTCTGTCTAATAAATACGTTCTACTCCTTAGATATATCTTTTACACTTTTCTAAAATATATTTTATTCACCACACTACTCATTTTTAATTATATAGCAACTACTACTGAGGAAGGTCTTGGTGATGTGTTCTTGATTTTATACGAGATATTTCTAGACTTGTAGAACAAGAAAATATGAAGCTATTTTTAGCAGTTCTTGCAGGTCAATAATTTATAATTTTAATAAGGATAGAGGAACCTAATTAGACGGCTGTAGAAATATTGGAGCGATTAATGAACTTTATTTCTTACCATTTAATTGGTGAAATTGCAATTGAGTTCAAGTAATGAGAGGGGAGTCTTTTTTATTTACCTATTCTGAAAGAGGTAAATAATAAAATTGAATAAAGTATAATCCATGTTTTTTTTGGAAGAATAATATTGTCCTTATTCTGTTAATTTACAAAACGTGTAAATAAAAGGCGCATCAAAGATTAATTTGATGCGCCTTTATTATTTTTTTATTTTGAAAAATTAAACACTCTTTTCAGAGCCCAAAACCGACCCAGCATATTGTCGATTCATCAATGCAATATTCGTAATTGAAATCCCCTTTGGGCATTCCGCTTCACAAGCTCCGGTATTGGAGCACATGCCGAAACCTTCCAAATCCATTTGTTTTACCATTGATTGTACACGGGTAGATTGCTCCACCTCTCCTTGAGGCATCGTACCTAAGTGTGCAACTTTTGCAGAGGTAAATAACATCGCGCTAGCATTAGGGCAAGCAGCGACGCATGCTCCACACCCTATGCACTCTGCTGCATCCATTGCGAAAGCTGATCTACCTTTTTCAATTGGAATGGCATTCCCATCTTGGGCTTGACCAGTATTTACAGAGATATACCCACCCGCTTGAATGATTCGATCAAAAGAAGAACGATCTACAATCAAGTCTTTGATAACGGGAAATGCAACTGCTCGCCAAGGTTCAACAACTACAGTATCACCATCTTTGAATGATCGCATGTGTAACTGGCAAGTAGTGGTTCCTGAATCAGGGCCATGAGGCTGACCATTGATGACCATATTACATGACCCACAAATTCCTTCACGACAATCATGTTCGAAAGCAACGGGTGTTTCTTTTTTAGATACCAAGTCTTCATTTAAAACATCCATCATTTCTAAAAATGACATATGTTCATCTGCTTCTACTTGATGATCCTCTAGGTAACCTTTTGATTCTCCATTCCTTTGTCTCCAAACTTTTAAATGAATTTTCATATCGAATTTATTTTAGAACGAATTGTATTTGTTTAAAAGATCTAATTCGTTAGTTTTTTAATAGAAATAAAAATACGTCACAAGAGTATTAATTGTCTAAAGTTGACCACTCGTTACTATTTGTAAGATCGAGTTTTTAATTCAATGTCTTTAAATTCTAAATGTTCTTTGTGAACTTTCGGCTCGATTTCATCCCATTCCCAAGCCGCGACGTAAGCATAATCTTCATCGTTACGCTTTGCTTCACCTTCTTCAGAAGCATACTCTGACCTGAAATGTCCACCACAGCTTTCGTCTCGATCTAAAGCGTCTAACATCATGACTTCTCCTAATTCTAGAAAGTCAGCTACTCTGCTAGCTTTTTCTAATTCAGGATTGAATTCATTTACTTCACCAGGAACAAAAACATCATTGTAAAATTCAGCTCTCAAGTCTCGAATCATTTGACGACCTTTTTTCAAGCCTTCTGCATCTCGAGCCATACCACAGTATTCCCACATGATTTTTCCTAAACGACGGTGGAAACTTTCCACAGATTGGTTTCCTTGGATTTTAATCAGGCGTTCTAATTTTTCATTCGTCTCTTTTTCAGCAGCCAAAAATTCAGGACTATTTGCATCGATTTGAGGTGTTCGAATTTCTTTTGATAAGAATGGTCCAACAGTATATGGTATAACAAAATAACCATCAGCCAATCCTTGCATCAATGCCGAAGCTCCTAATCGGTTTGCTCCGTGATCTGAGAAATTTGCTTCTCCCAAACAAAATAATCCTGGAACATTAGTCTCCAAATTATAATCAACCCAAACTCCGCCCATCGTATAATGGACTGCAGGGTAAATTTTCATTGGCATCTTATATGGATTTTCTGCTGTAATCTTTTCATACATCTGGAAAAGATTACCATATTTTTCCTTGACAACTGCCTCGCCTAATTCTATGATTTTATCATCATTAGGATTCTTGATTCCTTGAGAAATGGCGGCTGATTTCCCGTATCGCTGGATAGCTGCGGCAAAATCTAGATACACTGCAAGACCAGTTTTACTAACACCCTTTCCTTCATCACAAGCTACTTTTGCAGCACGCGAAGCAACATCACGTGGTACTAAATTTCCGAAAGCAGGGTAGCGTCTCTCCAAATAGTAATCTCTATCTGATTCTTCTATATCCAAAGCAGTTTTCTCACCACGCTGAATAGCTTCAGCATCTTCCACTTTGTTTGGGACCCATACTCGGCCATCGTTTCTTAATGATTCTGACATTAAAGTCAATTTTGATTGATACTCACCAGAAACAGGAATACAAGTTGGGTGGATTTGAGTGTAACAAGGATTAGCCATTAAGGCACCTTTTTTAACTGCACGCCAGGCAGCAGTTACATTCGACCCCATTGCATTGGTAGAAAGGTAAAAAACGTTTCCATAGCCACCTGTTGCTAAAACAACACAATGAGCAGGGAATCTTTCCGACTTTCCAGTCAACATATTTCGAGCAATAATTCCCCGTGCTTTTCCATCTATTTTCACCAAATCCAACATCTCATGTCGGTTATACATTTCTACATTTCCCAAAGAGATTTGTCGAGACAATGCTTGGTAAGCACCTAATAGAAGCTGTTGTCCCGTTTGACCTCTTGCATAGAAGGTTCTCGATACTTGAACTCCACCGAAAGATCGGTTTGCTAGAAGTCCACCGTATTCCCTCGCAAAAGGAACACCTTGTGCCACACACTGATCGATAATGTTCCTGCTTACCTCAGCTAAGCGGTGAACGTTCGCCTCACGACTTCGGTAGTCACCACCTTTGACTGTATCATAAAATAGTCGATAAACAGAGTCACCATCATTTTGATAGTTTTTTGCAGCATTGATTCCACCCTGGGCAGCAATACTGTGCGCCCGACGAGGACTATCATGAAACGTGAAACATTTCACTTTATAACCCAACTCTCCAAATGTTGCTGCAGCCGAGGCACCTGCCAATCCAGTTCCTACAACGATAATTTCGAGTCTTCGTTTATTATTGGGCGCAACGAGATTCATCTTTCCTCGATAATTTTCCCACTTAGTTGCGATTTTACCCTCGGGTATATTTGATTTAAGTTCCATAATTTTTTTGGATAAAATTTTAAAATGAAAATTTTGTTTGATTCTTTAAAAAACCAGCTTACGCTTTGGTCAAATAAAATACGATTGGAATTATGGCAAACCCCAAAGGAATCAAAATTGAATAGGCAGTTCCTAAACCATTGATAATGGGTGTATATTTTTTATGATTCAAACCTAGCGTCTGAAATGCACTTTGAAATCCATGACTCAAGTGCAGACCGATGACTATCATTGATACCACATAAAATATTACAAACGGAATATTACTGAAGGTAGCAGCCACTAAGGTGTATAAATTTTTAACTTCAACTCCATCGTAAGTAACCAACTCAGGAATGCTTGTCATTTTCATCTTGAACCAAAATTGGAAAAGATGAATCAAAATAAAAACTAAAATAACCGTTCCGAACCAAGCCATATTTCGACTTGAATAGGTAGTCGTTTTCGTACTTTTAACAGCATAGCGCGAAGTTCCACCACCCGAGGCTGCTTTATTTTGAAAGTATAGCAATATTCCAAGCACTGCATGAAGAAAAATAAAAAAGAAATTTCCGATGGAAATAAATTGTATCAAAGGATTCTGTCCCATGAAATCAGCGTAAAGATTAAACTTTTCACCACCATCGCCAGCAAGTAATTGTAGATTGCCTAACAAATGAACAGTTAAAAATAGAATCAAAAATATTCCAGTTAAGCTCATTGTAAGTTTTCGCCCGATTGAGGAAAATAAAAAATTGGTTAACCAACTCATATAAAGATTTTTTTTAATGGTTTTGCCCAAAGTTAATAAAGGGTCAAATATTTCTTCGTTTTAACTTGAATCGTGTTGATTAATTGCTAAAAAACACGATTTTTTCCATACTTCAACAAAACTATTTATTTAAAGGGATTTTCCCAACAGTTGTTCATCCTAGAGGGGCAGGATTGGTTTATTTAGAATTAATCAAAATTAGAGTAAAAAGAATAGATTTATATGGGGAAATCAATAAAATAGGTTTGAGAAATATTCTTAATTTCTAATGAGTATTAATGTAGTTGGGTTAACTTTGTATTTTAATTGAATTTAAATTTATTTATGAACAGGATAGCGAAAATAACATTTCAGGATTTTATACAAGCATTTCCAGAAGCAGAGTTGCCAATTGATTTAACGGAGGATACCCAATCAATTTTTAGTAAAGAGAATAAACCTTTATCAAAGCAAATGATTGAGGAATTCATTGTTCCAATTGATGACTCTATTGATGAATTTACAGAGTACATTCCATGCTTTCGAATTCCACGGACTAAAGACTTTTATGCGATTATTTTTTGGAAAGCAGGTTTGATGAACTATCAATATTTCATTGTTACTTTTGATAAAAAAGGAAATTTAATAGAAAAAAAGATGGTTGCGGGAACTCAAGTAAAGGGAGATGCGTTATTAAGAACTGTAACCACTATTAAAAAGGATTGGACGATTGCGAGTGTAGTTGGAGTGGTTTCTGCAAATGATGATCTCGCTTATGACCCTGCTACAAGTCTCGATTCTATCCTAGAATTGACCCAAGATGGGAAAATTTCAAATTTAACTTAAATAAAGCATTCACTATCATTGCTTAACAAGACGGATTTTTTATTACAAAAAATACTATGAAGAAAAAGAAAAAACTCAAAAAAATAAAAATGGGTCAAAAGCCCTCAGCTGCCGAACTAAAACATCAAATATTTAAATTCCTAAAAACCAATCCTAAAAAACGACTCACTGCAAAACAATTAATCAAAAAATTAAATTTGGGGAACAGTCCTGATGCAGTCAACGATGCTATGTTGAAATTGTCGAAGGAGGGGAAATTATATGAGATTGAACCAGGTAGATTTCGCCTTGACAGATTTGCAGATACCTCAAGTGGTAAAATAAAATCACGTAGGAAATTACATATTGGTAAAGCAGATGTTACTCGAAGTGGCGCTGCATATATTGTCGTAGACGACTTAGAAGACGATGTTTATGTTGCACAAAGACATACCAATGGAGTGATGCAAGGCGATCAAGTTCAAGTATCTGTGCACAAGCCCCGAGGTCGTAGGAAGCCAGAAGGTGAAATTGTGAAAATTTTAAATCGAGCGACAGAGCATTTCTTGGGGGTCATTCGGATTTATGAAGACTATGCATTGCTTACACCAAGCATGTATCAATATGAAGATCTGGAGATTCAAGTTGGGCTAAATGATTTGAGAGATGCGAAAGATGAAGATGTGGTCGTGGTTAAGGTAACTAAATGGGGTGAGAGTTTTAACTTCAGGTCTGTTGGAATTGTGACAAGTGTGCTCGGAGAGGAAGGGGGAAGTGAAATAGCAATGAAGTCAATTCTGATTAACAAAGGATTTGAATTAGAATTTTCAGAGGCTGTGAAAAGGGAGTCAGAAGCATTGACGGATGAATTGTCAGAAGCGGATGTTGCTCGACGAAGAGATATGCGAGATATCACAACTTTTACAATTGATCCAGACACTGCAAAGGATTTTGATGATGCATTATCATATCGGATTTTAGAAGATGGACGAAAAGAGATTGGCGTTCACATCGCTGATGTAACTCATTACGTTCGACCTGAAACTGCTTTGGATAAAGAAGCATTGAAGCGAAGTACCTCGGTTTATTTGGTGGATCGAGTGTTGCCAATGTTGCCTGAAAAAATTTCAAATGAATTGTGTTCACTTCGACCAAATGAAGATAAATGTACTTTTAGCGCAGTTTTTACTTTTAGTGCAAAAGGAAGAATTGAGGAGCGTTGGTTTGGAAAAACATTGATTCATTCTGACCGAAGATTTACCTATGAAGAAGCGCAAGAAGTTTTGGAAAAAGGGAAGGGCGAATATGCTGAGGAATTATTAGACTTAAATAATTTAGCTAAAAAACTTCAGAAGAAAAAATTCAAAAATGGCGCAATCAGTTTTGAATCTCCTGAGGTGAAATTTAAGTTGGATGAAAATGGAGTACCGACTGATGTTTTCGTTAAGGTACGAAAAGATGCACATAAATTGATTGAAGAATTTATGTTGTTGGCAAACAAAGAGGTAGCCACTTATATTGTCAAGAAAAGCAAAGCTGGAGGTGGCGAAATTCCTTTCGTTTATCGAGTTCACGATGAGCCAGATCCTGATAAAATTGCCGATTTTGCTAGGTTTGCGTTAGAATTAGGTTTCAAAATGGAAATGCAAACACCTCAACAAATTGCGGAAAGTTTCCTTGCACTTGACATAGCGGCGCAAGAAAATGAAGCGCTTCGAATGTTGCAACCTATTGCGATTCGTTCGATGGCAAAAGCAATCTATACTTCTGATAATATTGGGCATTATGGATTGGCATTTGAAAATTATTCACATTTTACTTCTCCAATTCGAAGATATTCTGATGTGTTAGCACATAGGTTGTTAGAACAAAATCTAGGAGAAACATATCGAACAGATAAAGGTGAGTTAGAAGCAAAATGTCGACATATCTCTGGTCAAGAAAAAAAGGCAGCAGAGGCTGAAAGAGAGTCTGTAAAATATAAGCAAGTAGAATACACGAGTAAACATATTGGTGAAGTTTTCGATGCCCATATTTCTGGAATGATCGACCGTGGAATTTTTGTTCAAATTGATCACAGTAATGCAGAGGGGCTGATTGGTTTTGAAAATTTCTCAGAATCGTATGAGTTAGGAACTGGACGATTGAAAGCAATTGGTACACGAACTGGAAGTATTTTGAAGATGGGACAAAAGGTAAGAGCTAGGATTATTTCAACAGATTTAGAAAAAAAATTGATTGAATTAGAATTGGTCGAAGAAGGGGAGGAGGAATAAATTTATTTTATATAACTATTCATTTATAATATGATTTTAGTAGTTGATATTGGAAATTCAAATATTGTGCTCGCGCTTCATAATGGTGAAGATTGGAAACATATTTTTCGATTACCAACTTTACCTGATGAGTCACCACTTTTTTATAAGGTGAAAATCTTGAATGACTTTTTGGAAGAAAATATTGATGCCAGTCAAATTAAAAAATGTGTTTTGAGTAGTGTGGTTCCGATTCTTCGCGATGTATTTGAAGAGATACTATTGGGTCTTTTCAGGAAACCGCCTGTTATAGTAAACGCTACTATTTTTCCAAAATTAAAATTACAAATAGAACGACCTGATGAGATCGGAACTGACTTGGTAGCTAATGCAATTGCTGCTAATCAACTATTTATGAAAGATTGCATTATTGTAGATTTTGGAACGGCATTAACATTTACAGTTGTATCGAAGGAAGGTCATTTAAAAGGGGTGAACATTGTCCCAGGTTTGGAAACTGCTATTCAATCACTTTTTGGAAATACAGCACAACTTCCAGAGGTGCCCCTCGAAATACCAAAATCAACTATCGGTAAAAATACAGTTACAGCAATTCAAGCAGGAATCTTGATCGGTTATGTTGGTTTAGTAAGACATCAATTGGCAAGCATACGATCAGAGGTTGGAGAGCAATACATAGCTGTAGCAACAGGAGGTTTATCGAAAATTTTGTCTGAATTAGAAAACGACTTTGAAGAAGTAAATATGGATTTGACGATTGAAGGTTTGAGATTAATTGGTGAAATTGATTAGGTTTTTTCATTGAAAAAATAATTTGGAAAGCGTTTTGGAATTGAATTTGCAAAATGCTTAAATGTTTTGTAGCTATTTAGATTTTTTCCAAAGTGAATCAAATAAAATACAAAATGATATTTTTAACCAAAATTAGATTAAACTATTTATTTTTTTTTGAGTCAAACCTGCGATCTTTGAGCTATACCAAATTGTAAATACCAAAACTAAAGTAAATTATCATTTAAAGTACGTAGCTCAAATCGCGCTTTTATTTTTTCAAAATCAAAAATCAATGCATATGAATCGAAGAGTTTCACTCGCATTATTAATGGGAAAACAGAAAAAATCTGCATCCGAATTAACTACCTCAGTAACAACTGTGACGAACACTTTTGATACCTATACAGGAACGTGGGGATTTGAACAAGCTGCTCATCTACTGCGTCGAACTACCTTCGGCCCAACTTATGCTCAAATCAACCAAGCAACATCAGATGGTTTGAATGCAACTATAAGTAAGTTATTTGAGAATCAATCACTTCCAGCTGATCCGATTTATTATAATTTCGAAAATGATCCAAATATCGCCAATGGTGAATCTTGGGTTGATGAACCAACGAACAATCAAATCTCAGGCTTGAATAATGCTAGAAAAAGATCTTTAGAAGCTTGGTCTTTCAAAATTATTCGAGAATCAGGCATGAACATTCGGGAAAAAATGTTGCTATTTTGGCATAATCATTTTGTAGTATCCAATACTAACGATGCAAGATTTCAGCATAAATACATTAATTTGTTGAGAGAAAATGCTTTAGGAAACTTTAGAGAATTAGTAGAGTTGATCACCGTAGATCCCTCAATGTTACAATATTTGAATGGTACACAAAATTCAAAAAATGCTCCCAATGAAAATTATTCAAGAGAATTGTTAGAACTTTTTACTATCGGAAAGGGAGATGCCGCTGGGCCAGGTGACTACACTAATTATACAGAGGATGATGTAGTTCAGATAGCTCGTGCACTCACAGGTTGGAAACATTTTGATGCTGATGATTTGACGCAAGTACAATCAGATTTTAGGCCTAATCGACATGATACTGGTGACAAACAATTATCAAATCGTTTCAATGATATTATCATTACTGATGCAGGAGAAGATGAGTACAAAACTGTCATTGATATAATTTTTCAACAAGATGAAGTTGCTCGATTTATTTCTAGAAAACTATATAGGTGGTTTGTTCATTTTGATATTAATAGTGAGGTTGAAACCAATATTATTGAACCAATGGCACAAATGTTAATTGCTGATAGTTATGATTTACAACCAACGATCAAGGCACTTTTATCGAGTGAGCATTTTTATGATCTATCTATTCGAGGCTGTATGATTACCCATCCGATTGATTATTTATTCAAAATGGTCAATACATTTGAATTAGAACTCAACCCAGATATCTTACAAGAATATAATATTTTAAGAAGGTTGTTTAGAGCCATAGCTCCGCTCGAAATGGTCATGTATTCTCACCCAAATGTAGCAGGGTGGAAAGCTTATTATCAAACTCCTCAATATTATAAAATTTGGATAAACGCAGTTACACTTCCTGTGCGAATGAATTTTTCTGATACCTTGTCCGAAGGATATAATGTATCCGGATTTCAAGTAAAACTTAATGTACTCGCCTTTACAGCATCACTTGACAACCCAGCAGATCCCGATGATTTAATTAATGAAATCGCAAGTATTCTTTATGCTCAACCTTTAGCTCAAGAGCAAGTAGATTCATTAAAAGCTTCTCATGGAATTACAAATCCTGAGTGGCAAAATGAATATTTAGATTATAGTACTGGGAATACTAGTTTAGAACCAACTATAAATAATAAGCTCAAAGGGTTGGTTAAAACGATGCTAAAAATGCCTGAGTTTTATCTCATGTAAGAATACGTGCACCTTTTTTTATTTCAAATTTTATTTCAAAAAATCTTAAAACTTAGTTCTTATGAAAAGAAGGACATTTATAAAAAGAAGTTCTGCGGCATCTGTTCCTGTTTTGTTAGGAGGAGTAAATGTATCCGCTTTAAATAGCCCGATGTTTAATATGTTAAACACGGACTCAGATAAAGTATTGGTTTTAATCCAATTAGATGGAGGGAACGATGGATTGAATATGTTGATTCCAAAAGACCAATATGCTAATCTTTCTCAAGTGCGTCAAAATGTAATTGTACCTGAAAATACTATTCTGGATTTGACTGACACATTGGGATTTCATCCTTCAATGAGTGACCTTAAAAATGTTTTTGATAATGGAAAATTAAACATCATTCAAAGTGCTGGTTATCCCAATCAAAACCGTTCACATTTTCGTTCGAGGGATATTTGGTCCTCTGGTTCAGCAGCTGATGAATATTTAAATTCCGGTTGGTTAGGGAGATATTTTGAATCGATGTATGCAGGTTTTCCAACTGGATACCCGAATGCAGAGAATCCAGATCCATTTGCAATTACTATTGGCTCTCAAGTCACTCAAACTTGCGAAGGCTCTGGAGGAAATTTTAGTATGGCGTTAGTTGACCCTGATAATTTATCAGCTTTGGCAACTCCTATAAATGGAACTTTACCTGATTCATGTTTCGGAGATCAAGTTGAATTTTTGATTGATAGTATCGTGCAAACGAATGCATATAATGATGTTATTCAAACAGCGAATGACAATGGAGCAAATCTTTCGACCAAATATGAAGATGATGATAGCCTTGCAAGCAAATTAAAAATTGTTGCAAAATTAATTGCAGGTGGGTTAAAAACAAAAGTATATGTTGTCAACCTTGGAGGATTTGATACACATGCATTGCAAGTTGACGGTTCTGATCCAACAACTGGAGATCATGCGGAATTATTAAGTAGTTTATCAAAATCAATTTGTGCATTTCAAGATGATTTGGAACAGCTAGGTTTAGATGAACGAGTGGTTGGAATGGCTTATTCAGAGTTCGGAAGACGAATTCGTTCGAACGATAGTTTGGGGACAGATCATGGAACGGCTGGGCCGATGATGCTTTTTGGTTCATGCGTAAATCCTGCAGTATTGGGAGATAATCCTGAGATTTCACCAGACGTAGATAATCAAGAAGGAGTACCGATGCAATTTGATTTTAGATCAGTTTATGGCAGTGTTTTGATGGATTGGTTTGAGGTGGAAGAGCAAGTGGTGAAAGATTTATTGTATGATGATTTCCAACATTTACCAATTTTAGAAAATTGCGATTCCGTAAGTGCTTATGATATTTTAAAAGAAGGAGAACTGGAGTTGAATGCATATCCAAATCCATTTGATCAATCAACTAATATTGAATTCACAGTAAAATCTGGTTGGGTGAAAATTAGTTTGTTTGATGTCATTGGAAGTGAATTAAAAGTTTTAACCAATCAAAAATTCAATGAAGGAACCCATCAAATCAGAATGGAAGGAAATGATTTACCATCAGGAAGCTACTATTATCGTATCCAAACTGATTATGGTCAAAAGACAAAACGATTGATAAAAGTGAGGTAGACAATATCCTTTTTTTATAAAAATAAAGCCCATTGTATGATTTCATATGATGGGTTTTTTAATTTATTTATATCTTTATCGCCTAACCAGTTTTTTGAAAAAAAACGAAACGAATATTATGGAACCAATTTTTACTAATGATGCTGTAGTTCTGGGAATTCTCCTTGCAGTTTTAGCATTCATTTTTTACACGCATAGTTTAGAATCAGAAGGATGGAAAAAATTCTACAGATTCGTACCTGCCTTATTATTATGTTATTTTATTCCCGCTATTTTATATTATCCTCTTGGATTGATTGCCTCAGATTGGTTTGACAATTCTTTGTTGGAGTATGTAAAAGATCTGACGCTATTCGTTCCTGAAAAGATGAAAGCAAGTTTTGAAAGTGTTCAAGCTGTTTTTAATTCAGGTTCTTTTGATGATATAAAATTGCTTTTAGAAAAAAATGGGGTAGAGGATGATGTCATTGGAAAATACACTCGACATTCTCAATTGTACTTTGTAGCATCGAGATATTTATTGCCTGCCAGTCTGGTTTTGCTTTGTGTAAGTATTGATTTCAAAGCAATTATGAATTTGGGATGGAAAGCAATTGTGATGTTTTTGACAGCAACTCTTGGTATTGTCATCGGTGGACCTATTGCACTCTTTGTAGCCATCAATTTATTCCCAAGTATTTTAGGTGAAAACTCAATGGAAATTGCAAATGGACTTTCAACAGTTGCGGGAAGTTGGATTGGAGGTGGAGCAAACCAGAACGCGATGAAAATCATTTACGAAGTACCTAATGAAGTATTTGCTATAATGCTTGTTGTCGATATTGTTGTTGCAAATATTTGGATGGGATTCCTTTTATATGGAGCAAATATTACTGAACGAGTGGATGCATGGTTGAAAGCAGATACCTCAGCTATTGATGATTTGAAAGAGAGAGTAGCAGCATATAGTGCAAGTATTGCTCAAATGCCAACAACTACGACTTTATTTGTCATGTTAGCAATAGCATTTGGAGCAGTTGGAATTTCACATTGGGGAGCAGATTTAATCGCGCCATTTTTTGGAGATATGAATGAAGTATCAAAGGTTGTTATTGGTGCAAATGAAGATGGTAGTAAGATTTTCTCACCAGGAAGTCTTGTTGAAAATGGATTAAGTTCTGTGATGTCAGGATTCTTTTGGTTGATTGTAATTTCGACAACGGTAGGTTTACTTTTATCATTTACCCCTGCTCGAAAATTAGAGGGAGTCGGTGCATCAAGATGGGGATCAATTTTTATTTATATTTTAGTTGCTACTATCGGAATGCATATGAATTTGGGCAAGGTATGGGCAAATCTAGGGCTATTTGGAATTGGAATTATTTGGATGTTAGTACACGTTACACTGTTAATTTTAGTTGCAAAATTGATTCGAGCACCATTTTTTTTCGTTGCAGTTGGAAGTCAAGCCAATGTCGGAGGAGCTGCTTCAGCCCCAGTGGTAGCATCAGCATTTAGTCCTTCGTTAGCTCCAGTTGGAGCTTTGTTGGCAGTTTTGGGATATGCGATAGGAACTTATGGAGCTATCATGTGTGCTGAAATTATGAGGGCTATGGTTGGCGGTTGATGAAAATAAGTAAAGTCCAAGTGAACTGAAAAATACATCTTTACATCACTTGGAGATTAGTTATTCTTTGTTCGATATCATTTATTCAAAAAAGTCACTTTTTTTTTTTTTTAAACCTAAACAATCTTACTCTAAATTTGATTTATTTATTTAGACAATTATCTATCAGAAGCTCTTGAAAGTAAAATAAATACTTTTTTTCTTACAAATTTATATTGGCATAAACTTCATATTTATTAAAAAATGGAATTACAAGACGGTAAGGATAAATTTATTCAATCATGGGGAACGCTAGGTTCTAATTGGGGGATCAATCGAACTATGGCACAAATTCACGCCTTATTGCTCATCTCTCCTGAGCCGCTTTGCGCTATGGAGATCAAAGAAAAGTTAAATATTTCAATGGGAAATACTAATATGAATATTCGTCAATTAATTGATTGGGGCTTAGTTTATAAAAAGTTGAAATCCGGAGAAAGAAAAGAATTTTTTGTAGCTGAAAAGGAAATGTGGGAGGTTGTTAAAAAAATTGTAATTCAAAGAAAAAAGAGAGAACTCGAACCGGTTATAAAAATATTAGATGAAATTTCAGCAGTAGATGGAATTTGCAATGATTCAGATGAGTTCTGTAAAGTGGTAAAAGATATTAAGTTATTTTCAAATAAAGCGGATTCAATTCTTGATAATTTAATCAAAGCAGATTCCAATTGGTTTATGCGATCATTTATCAATATGATAAAATAGTTCTGATAAATCAACAATGCTGGATCCATTTTTATGGATTTTTTCCTACTATTTTAGGTCGAAACCTTTCTCAATAAACGAAGCCCAAGCCTTTCTCTTGAAAACTTGGGCTTCGTCTATTTACCAAAAGAAAGTGATTATTTGATCACTACTTTTTTATGAATGACTTGTTGATCGGATTTTAGCTAAATGATATAAGTTCCACCTGGTAATTTTCAAACTGAAAGTTTTAGTCAATTGACCTGAGGTAAAACCTACCTCTTACTTATGAATACTTTGTCCAGTAATAATTAAATTATTGTGAAGATCATTTTTTGGCTTTCCTTTGAATACAACGGTAAATTGCCCATCATTTGGGGTTGGAATTAATAAAAAATTCTTTTAATGCATCAATTTTATTAGAAGCTTTTGTCAATACAATTACAGTTTAAAATGTTTTTGTTCGACAATCATTTGTCACAGTTAAGGTTACGATACAAGTTACTGTTGCGTCATAATCGTGTATTGGTGTTCATTTAGGGAGATATCCAAAAATACGACAGGAGTTGTACCTGAATATGCAAATAAAGAGACAGTTGGTGATTTTATACCAAGACATCTCGTGATTTTTTTGCCTTATGGCCTCAATATTACCAAGCGTCTGGTGGCCAAAGTTTTACCTTTTTCATTTACTAAACTATATAAGTAAGTTCCTTTTTTAAAGTTATTTATATCTAGTTGAATAGTATCTACAGAGTTGTTAAAGTCATAATTATTACTCCAAACTTTTACTCCCAAAATATTATAAATATTTAAATCATATTTTCCATTTGGAATATTTATAACATCAAACCTCACCTGATCAATTGCGGGATTCGGGTATGCATAAATGTTTGGTTTCTGATCATATAATTTGATAATACCTACTGTGTTCGGGTCAGTTGATTTGTATTGAGCATTAGTTGGGGCATCGGTAATTGGATCTGCCGTAATAATTGCAATTGGTTCTTTTGATTCATCATTATAATAACGATAAGTCAAGGTTGTATCTCCACCTAGAAGAGGGCTAATTCCTCCTAAAAAACCAGTTACATCTACCCAGATTGCAGGAAATCCAGGGAGGGTAGGAACTAATGCTTGCACACTTGTTTCCGTTATATCTAACCTTCGAACCCTAAGTACATCATAAGTTCCAACTGGTAAAATCACTTTTCCCCAAGCATCTACTGTCTCAGTTCGAGTGGTAGTAACTTCAATTGCAATTGAATCGGGAGTCGTCGGCAATGGTAAACTATCTGTAAACATTGCAGGTAAATCACTCCATGCGAATGGAACCGAAACAAATGAAGATGAATTATTATCATCGTCATAATTGAGTGGTGAAATTCGTTCAACTAAAGGAGGAGTATTCATAAAAGCCACATCTAAACCTAATCCAATTGGATCTTGGCCGCTATAACCTAAAGAAGTGTAAGTTGTAGTTGTAGTTTGAAAATATCTTTCAGCAAGTGGTGTTTGCCCGGTCATAAATGTTGCATTGGGAAAGGTAGCAAAATTAGCTCCTTGGTCAGGATCTAAAATAATATTCTCAAAAACAGGTCCATCTAAAAAAGAAAAATTCCATGTTAAGTCTTCCCCCGGATCTTGTAAATTAATATTAGGTTCTGCATCAATAACCGTACGCAGCGTATCTCCAGGTGCTGGAAAAGTAGCATTAGTAACAGTAATTTGTGCGATTAAACTACTGCTCACAATTGCAAAAATAAATAGGAGTATATTTTTTTTCATAAAAAAAAATTTTTGTTATTAAAATTACGGTTTTTGGAGTTATAAACAAAGTTTTAGTACGTTAACGTTTTTAACCAAATCTTTACAAAATATTCTTCATTGCATGGATTACAGCTTCATTTGCTTCTTGCTTACCAATTGTGATTCTTACACATCCCGGTGCGCCGAAGTTTCCTACTGGACGAACCATTATTCCATAGCTTTGCATTTTTTCTTCAAATAATTGAGGATTCATAGCTGGTTTTATCGTAAAAAAATTGGCTTGGCTTTTCCAATAGATAACCCCTAATTTTTCCAATTCAGGATATAAATATGCTTTTCCTTGATTGATTGCTCGAACTGTAAGATCAAGAAATTCATTATCAGTAAGGGCTGCAATAGCTGCTTCTGTTGCCAAAGTATTAATATAAAATGGTCGTTGTAACTTACTTAAGTATCGACCAATTTTTGGAGTCGAGTAAGCGTAGCCAATCCTTAAACCTGCTAATCCATATGCTTTAGAAAAGCTATTTACACCAATAACATTTTTACCTTTTAAAACATAGGGTAAAGAAGTTGTATAATCATCTGCTGTTGCAAATTGAAAATAGACTTCATCTAAGATAACTACTACATGTTCGGGAACCTTTGTCAGTAATTTATCAATATCCTTTTTCGGCAAATAGGTTCCAGTTGGATTATTTGGACTGCAAAGCCAAATTACACGTGTATTATTATTTATATTTTCAATGATTCCATCAATGTCTATATTGTAATCTTTACCTAATAAAGGTACATCTCGAATTATTGCTCCTACTTTTGTTGGGAAAGAAATATATGGCAAAAAAGCAGGATTACAAGCAATACATTCTAGTCCTTCTCCCAAAAAGGCATGAACTATTAGTTCAATAATTCCTACACCACTATTGGCTGTGACAAACTGATCAGGAGTTAATTTGTTTTCATAAAAAGTACTCAAAGCTTCTCGCAACCGAAGATCTGTATTGTCGGGGTATTCAAACAAATTATTTATTTTTGCCTGCATGGCAGCAATGGCTTTTGGCGAGGCACCAATTGGGTTTTCATTAGATGATAACTTGTATATAGGACCATCGAAATTGATTTCATCTTTTGACTTTCCACCCTTGTAAGCAGGTGTGTCTGTATCAAGATATGATTTGAAAAGGGAGATATTTTTCGACATAAAAAATGGTACATTTTATTTCGTTAGACTGATTAATAGCAACGCAAAATTAAATAAAATTAGTTGCTTTGACAACGATTAAAAACATTGATAAATAATGAATTTATTGTTTTCTGAGATTATGAGTACGTTTTTGAAAATTTTTATCAGGTGAGTTTTGAAGTTCAAATGCTGACTCGCTACTAATTCAAATCTTCCCTCGCTTTTTAAACATCTTTTTACGTCATGAAATAATCGAATAGCTACTTCAATATTTGTTTCATGCTCAAAATGAAAGGGTGGATTTGAGATGACTAAATCAAAATAGTCATCCTTAAAAAGTTCCATCGAATCATTAAAATGATAAGTTACATTCTCCCCATTCAAATTTAATTTTGAAGATTCAACTGCCAAAAAGGAATCATCCATCAAATGGATTTCACAATTTGGGTTTCGTAATTGAATAGCTTTGGATAAGACACCGTTGCCAGAAGCTAAATCTAAAACCCGTTGATCACTATTTTTTATTTTAAGATGTTGAATGAAAAACTGGCTTGCGTAATCAATAATTTTTGCAGAAAAAACACCATAATATTGTTGAAAATTGAGGTCTTGAAATTTGATGGAGTTTAAAATAAGAATTTCCTTTTCTTGTTTTTTATTTTTCAAAAGTAACACTCTAGCTTTTTTCCAAGCTTTACTTTGTTTTACTTCTTCAAAAAAATCATTAGCTATGGATAGCATTTGTGGTGAAAAATATTTAGTCATAAATGAAGCCAAAACAATGGAGTCTTTATTTAATGATTTGGAGAGTTGAAATAATTGCATTTTGAACAAATCCATTGATTTTGGTATTTTAATAATAGAAACATCAATTTTATTAGGCAAAGATTGTAAAGGAGAAATAAAATTTAGTTTGCTAAAGTTCAAATCATTGGATTCAATATTTTGAATAATTGCCTTCTCTTGGCTTTTATAGTTCAATATAATCGTTGGTGAAAATGTATGCAAGTGACAGCTTAAAAACCCAAAGCGATCGTTGATGATTGCCATTGAGGGGTTCTCCAAATTTAGCGAATCGAATTCCGTCAAAAGATATTCATCAGCGGCACTCCATGCTTGTAAAGATTGGTTCCTTGTTTTTGGATATCGATTAATGGAGTATTTATTATTATTGGTATTATTGTCTTTCATTTGCTTGCAAAAATAAAGATAAAAATGTTTCCCTTTGGTAAATTTGCTCGTCTAATGTTTTGAAAATAGAATCTAGCCCTTCAATTTGTAAGAGAAGACAACTAAGTAACTTAAAAATATATATTTTGGAGAAAACTAATCGAGCGATTGTTAGGAATTTAGTTCAATCAAAGTATCTTGATATATTTGCAGCATTACTAATCTTTGGAATCTGCACTTGGAGAAATTTTCATGGAACGATCTATATCGATGCTGGAATTCAATTTGGAATACCAATGAGCGAAATTGTTAGCTATATGCAACAAGGTGCTTTTCCTTTGGGAATACTCTCAATGGTAGGAGCTATATTTTCCGTTTTGGCCACTCGTTTGGTTGGTAAACAGAATAATTGGGGGAATTTTATTGGTATTTTTACCACAGTTACTTCTGGTGCTATTGATTATCTCTTTGGAAACCACTCAGCGATCATCACTTATCCAATAACTTTTTTTATCCAAACTTATGCATATTCAAGATGGAAGAGTGGCGAGCGAATTCGTAAAAGAGATATTTATTATTATTTGATTCTTGCTGCAGGAATGTTATTGGGGTTTGCTCTAGTTTATATGGGAGCCTATCTTTTTGGTGGAATTACAGATCCAATCTTTTTGATTTTAGTTTCTGTGATTTTTGGATTATCTGTTGGAGGAAATGTTTGTAATGCATTTAAATATGAGGAAACTTGGTTTAGTTGGGTGATTTATAATATTGTTAATTTGGTAAAAAATGTAATGCAAGCGAATCTAGCAAATGTGGTTAAATATTTATTCTATTTGTTTAATGCTGGAATCACTTTGTTGGATTGGAGATGGAATGGAGATGCAGGTGAAAATATTTCGGATGATTCCAACCTCTTAGAACAAGAAGTAGCAACTTCCTAACAAGGGATGTAAAATAGAGAATAGTCATTTGTTTCTATAAAAAGATGAAGTGCACATATGGTAGTAGGCACTTCATTCGATATACTATGAGAAAGAAAAGTGGTTGGAAAAACCACGTCGAATATGCTTAATCAGTTTTATATTCTAAGAAAAAATAAATTTTGAACTAAGTTTTGAACCACTCATTTAGTCTTCTTCCTCCTCCTCCCTATAATTTTTTCTTTCACTAAATCATTTTAAAAAAATCGATGTGTTTAATATTCAATTTTTTTAAAGTGTTTAGATTAGGTAGCAAAACAAGGTAGTAATTGTATTTTTAAGTATAATTCAAGATCCTAAGTTTTTTAAACGTGACATCAGATTTTGGTAAGCCATTCCCCTTTTGTATTTCCTTTAATTTTTTTGAAAAAGAATTATCAATCTATAAGGGAAACACCATTTGAATCAGTCGTAAGAACTTCACTCATATAATTAAAAAAGGGTTGCATTGCTTTGTAAGTTATTACTATTTCATTGATGAATTTTGGATCTCCAATTTCTTTGTTCGTAAATTTTCGGTAAACTACGAATTGTTTGTGTCTCAATAAATCGACTGCGGGATGATCTTTTTCAAAACCACGTGGTGCTGTTTTTAAAGTTGTTCCTTCTAATTGTCCAAACATTTTTTTGAAACTTGCTGACTTAATAATCCTTCGCAGAGGTTTGTCATCCATAGCAATTTCTTCTCGAATTCTTTTAAGATCAGGTGAATTGGGTGCCCAAAAACCTCCAGCCACAAATGAATTACCAGGTTCGATATGGAAATAATATCCGCCTCTTAATTTTGCAGTCGCTCGAACTAGACTACCTGAAAGATGATTTTTGTATGGCGTTTTATCCTTTGAGAAACGAGTGTCACGATAGATACGATGAGTTTTATATCGCTCAATATTATCAATTTTACTCATTTCGTCATTTAATGTTCGTGCAAAAGATTTGAAGAGTTCTATTTCTTGCTGGTAGCGAGGCTTATGTTCATTAAACCATTCTCGGTTATTATTATTTTGTAAATCTTTTATAAACTCTAAAATAGAAGCTGGAATATAAAGTAATTTCATGTTGTATATTTTTTGTAAAAATAATATAAATTGTTTTAGTCAAAGAATGACTTTTATTATTTTATTGAGTAACAAAAAAGTAAACAATATTCTTTTAGAAACCACGCAAGATTTAGAATTGATTTTATGGACAATCTTCAGAATTCAAGGTTCCCAGAATGGAAATTCTAGAATTTATTTAGAGGTAAAGGAACAATTGGTAGCAGGAGCCTATTCTTTAAAAGTTGAAAATTGCAATGGTTCAATCGGACATTTAAAATTAATCAAGTAGTAAACGGAACGATTTTTTTTGGAATTTAATTAAGTAAAGATGTATTAAGTCTATTTTCAAAAATGATAAAAATAAAAGTTATGATTTTATTTAGACCGTAAATCAAGCAGGGTTATATTATTTATTCATTCATTTCAAAAGTAAAATCCATGAGAATATTTTGAACCGTCTCATGGATTAAAGGAAAACAAAAACCTTGGTGAAATTTATTCCACCAAGGCTTCTTGAAATAATTCATTTACATTTTAGTAAGTATGTTCTTTTGTAGCCGTCCCACTACTATTCGTTGCAGAAAATTTCACTTTATTTGATGCTTCATTCGCCAAACTAATCGATAACTGAAATACACCCGTTCGAGAATTAAAAGTAAAATCAGTTACCTTGTTTCCGTTGTGCGTAATCGTAATTTGATCCTTTTTCGAGGCGTTTTTGACATTACCAATAATTGTACTTCCAGAAACATTTGGATTAAAAGGATTTGCAGTAGGCGTTGAAATTGAAGTAAGTGTAATTACAGGTTTGCTTTCTTGAGCAACTCTTGGACTATACTTTAAATTTGTCTCAGCTGAAGTAGTTCCGTTTGTATTTGTCGCCATAATCACAAATTTATTACTTCCTCTTTTTAAATTAACAGGAATTGAAACTTGTGTTTTTTGTACATCAAAATTGAAATCAATATTATTTCCGTTAAAAGTCACTTTGATCTGATCTTTCTTCTTAACGTTAGAGACAATTGCCTTGGTGGTTACTTTTTGAGATTTAGCTTTTCCTCCGGGCCGTTTAGGATTAGTAAATTTTATCGTTGGCTTCGCAATTACTATAACTTTATTTTTAAATGTAACACTTGCTTGGTCACTATCACTTCCATCTCTATTTTGCCCAGTTATTTTAATTGTATTCTTTCCTTCCTTTAATTTTACTTGCCCTGAAAATTGAGTTCTTTGCAATTTGAAGTTCTTTACTCGTTGTCCATTGAACAAAAAAGTTACATCATTTTTACTGCTTACATTTTTAATCTCAGCTTTTATTGTAAATATTTCTTGTAGAGTTGTAGAGTTGTTTTTAGGCGAACTAATTTTCACCGTTGGTAAAACTTTAGGCGCATTATATTTCACTCTTACCGTTTTAGAATCAGCCCCGTCAGCAGTAGTAGCTTTTATTACAATTGTATTTGTTCCTTCTTTCAAAGTAATATTAGCCGTCAAAATTTTTGAATAAGTACTGTAAGAGAAATTACTAGCATTACTTCCGTTAAAAGTAAAACGGATATCGTTTTTACTATTCACGTTTAAAATTTTAGCTTTGACCGTTGCCATTTTTGAATCAGTGGTTGAATTATTAGTCGGTTGTGTGACATCCACAGTTGGTGGGTTTTTATCCACAACATATTTCACTCTTACCGTTTCCGAATCAGAACCATCAGTAGTAGTAGCTTTTATTACAATTGTATTTGTTCCTTCTTTCAAATTAACATTGGCAGTCAAAATTTTCGAAAAAGTACTGTAAGAAAAATTACTAGTGTTACTTCCGTTAAACGTAAAACGGATATCGTTTTTACTATTCACATTTAAAACTTTGGCTTTAACTACCGCAGTTTTTGTATCTGTAGTTGCATTGTTTGCAGGCTTCGTGATGTCAACCGTTGGCGGATTGTTCGGAGCATTGTATCGAACTTTGACACTTGCTTCATCTGTTCCGTCATTATTTTTTCCAAAAACAGAAATTGTATTATTTCCATTATTCAGATTAATACTTGCAGTCACAACTCCTGAAACTGGGCTAAAAGAAAAATTGGTTATAAAACTACCATTTACTCTTATGCTAATATCACTTTTCTTTTGTACCTTTTTTACTCGTGCATTTAGGTTTGTCGTTGCAGACGAAGTTGTACTATTGTTTGTTGGTTTATTGATAATCACTTCAGGTGGATTTGAAGAAGAGACTTCACAATTTTTATTCGCTGTATCTTCATCATCACCTACATCATTAAATGCTTTGATGCTGATCAAATTATTTCCATTATCCAAAGTCACCGTACTCTGAAACACTTTTGAATTTGAATTATAAGTGAAGTCCGTTCGCTTATTTCCATTAATTCTAAAAATGATATCGCTCTTTCTCACTACATTTAAAATCGTAGCAACGATTGTTGTTCGACACAATTGAGCATTTGGATCCATCGGATTTGATGTACCCGAACTTACGCTTGTGATCGTTACCACAGGAGGATTCATTGTTGGCGTATTTGTTCGCTTGTAAACGATAGTCACTTCATCTTGAGCGTCTCCAATTTGATTGTATCCTTTTACTCTGATAATATTTTGCCCTTCTCTCAAATTTGCAGAACCACTAAATCTTCCAGTTCGAGAGTCATAGCTAAATGAACTCTGTTGACTTCCATTGATGTGAAAACGTACATCATTTTTAGTGGTAACATTTTCCAAAACTGCGGTTATCGTAGCTCTATCATCATTCATTTCAGAATAATTCTGACTTGGTTGAGTAATATTCACTCTTGGTGGTTGCTGTGTAGGAGTATTGTCTCTGTAAATAATTGTTACTTCATCTTGAGCCTTACCAGATTGATTATAACCTTTTACGATAACTTCGTTTTTGCCATCAACTAAGTTTAAGTCAACATTAAATCTACCAGTACGTGAATCATAATTAAATAAAATTCTTTCTTGTCCATTGAAATATAATCTTACATCACTCTTGCTGGTAACATTCACCAAATTTGCTTGAACAGATACGTTTCGTAAATCAGTTTTGAAAGGAGATCGATCAGGTGAAGTGATATTAACTATTGGAAGATCCACCCTTTTCTCATAAAAAATAATTACGTTATCACGATCACTTCCAATTTGATTTTTCCCAATTATTTCGATTTCGTTTCGTCCTTCCTTCAATCTAATGGTCGAAGAAAATTGATCTTTTCGACTATCATAATTAAAGCTATAATCATTTCTTCCGTTCACTCGGTACTCGATATCATTTTTACCATTTACATATTTGATGTTAGCTTGAATGGTAAAATCTTGATTCTCAGATGCATATCTTTCGCTTCGAGGATTTGTAATATTTACTTGTGGCGCATAATTAACCACAGGCGGATTAGAACCACCATCACCATGATAAATGATAACTGTTTCTTCGTCAGAACCCGCTTGGTTGGAAGCAGTAATTAAGACTTCATTATTTCCATATTCCAATGGGAAATCCGTTCGGAACCTTCCTTTGCTAAAACTAAAACTTGAAGGATTTCCATTCACATAACATCGAACGTCATTTTTATTTTTGACATTCTTAATCTTTGCATCAACTCTTCCAGATGGAATATTTGAAACGTAAGGATTTATTCCTGGATAAATTATATTGATAATTGGTGGATCCATAGTGTTAGTTCCGGGATCAACAATCCACCGCATACTTAAATTGGTATAGTGATGAAGATCATTAGTTCCAGTTAAGTTATTATCATTATTCCATAATTCTCCATCTAAATCATCACTTAATGGGAAAGTGAATTTATGACCAGCATGCATAGAAAATTTAGGTGTAAATTGGTAACCTAATTCGACTCCAAGAGAGGGCATAACGCTAATTTTGCCTATTCCGTCCTCGAATCCATGTGCATTAGTTTCATAGACATCATCTCGAATATTATTTTGCAAAATATTTTTGATACTTGATTTGCTGTCGTTTATGTGATCAATACCTGAGTAATCATAAATTCCTCCATTATTCGATTGATCTAATTTGACATCATACCAATCCAAGTTAATTCCACCGTAGAGCGAAGCAATGATACCAGTATTCTCCCGCAATCGATTTGCAGTTAAAACACCTTCCAATCCAAGTTCAAACTGATCTGTTTTATTATTATGAAAAATATAGCCTGGGCCACTCGGCGATGTATAATCCAAGCCTTGAACTATCTCACGAGAACCATTTAAGGCATCGTTATTTTCCAGTCCTGTTGACCGTTTTGTATCTAGGCCAATGCTTTGTGAAAATAACCATCGACCTCTTGCATCGAATGAAATTGGGGATCCAGGTTGGTAATATAAATTTTTTGCAAGTGTCATTCCAAATCCATATCCTTGGTAAGTAGTAGGAACATCACTCGATTGATACGCCCAACCACCATTAATGCCGATTGTCCACCAGCCTGCTTCTCGAGTAGGGAAATAACTTCTTTGAAATTTTGTCGTCTCCTTTGTTTCTTCAAAAACGATTTCTTCCTCTTGAGCAAAGGTTGAACTTGCATTGAATAATATTAATGTTAATATTCCGAAGATTCTGAGTAGATTTTTCATAAGCAACTGTTATAAGAATTTTTCAAAAGATATTTATTTTCAGTAAAAAAAATCAATATTTTAGATCTCTTTACACTTAGACGATTTCTTTTTAGAAAAGTAGCAGATTTTGTGCCTAATTAAAAATGAGGATAAATGGTTTTTTAAGATTTAAAAACAACGAAAAGTATATAGAATTCATCTTTTTTTGCGGAAATTTTTAAAAAACACCATGTGTAAAGTAATGAAAATCAATTGATTGTGGTTCCTGCCTAGGGTAGATGGTTTTTGTTTTTAAAGAGGTAAACAAATAGTACAAATATGTTAAAATAATATGTTATTTTTTGAAAGTTTAACTTGCTGTTAATAAGATTTTTGATTTATTTTCTAAATTCACAATGTAAGTAGTGAGTTTTAAGACCAAAAAAAGTTTCTAGATTAAACTTCGCAAGTCATTTTTGGTTATATTTACAGTTCTATATCTCTCCCAATTTCCGTCAAATCAAATATCATTATTCGAAACAAGTTTTATTTTACAGGTTTTTATCATTAAATTAATAATGTAGACTATCGATATTTGTATTTTTTAATCATGAATATTCACCACGGATGGAGAAGATTATACTTTTAATAGTTGGACTTACATTTAGTCAAATATTTACTTTTTCTCAAGACAATCGGACGATTGATGGCTCAGCGAATAATCTTCAAAATTTAGATTGGGGAGCTGCTCATACACAACTAAAGAGATTCACTACAGTAGCTTATTCGGATGGAGTTGAAACACCAGCGGGTGCATCAAGACCTAATCCAAGGACAATTTCTAATTCACTTTTTGCGCAAGACTCCTTGCTCAATGATCCATTGAATTTAAGTGACTTCGTTTGGGCTTTCGGTCAATTTATCGATCATGATATTTCCTTGACGGGAGATGGGAGTGAAAATGCTTTTGTTCAAGTCCCTAGTGGTGATCCTTGGTTTGATCCATTTGGACAAGGAACTGCATTAATCTTTATGCGTCGCTCCAAAAAAATGACTGGCACTGGAACCGATCCGTCAAATCCTCGTCAACATGGAAATGAAATTACTGGATGGATTGATGCTTCTAATGTTTATGGTTCTGATATTGATAGAGCAACATGGATTCGAACTTTTTCAGATGGAAAAATGAAAATATCCAATTATAATTTATTGCCTTGGAATACATTTACTGGGAATTTTGCAACGCCTGTAGACTATGACTCTCCATTGATGGATGACGCGGTACAAACATCTAATTATCATTTTGTAGCAGGTGATTCTAGGGCAAATGAAAATCCTTTACTGATTGCTTTTCATACTCTATTTGTTCGTGAACACAATCGACTTTGTGATACCTTAATGATAGATAATCCAAATTGGACGGACGAAGAACTATATCAGCATGCTCGAAAAATGGTAGGTGGATTAATTCAAAATGTCGTCTATTCTGAATGGTTACCCTCGATGGGAGTTCAACTTGCTCCTTATCTAGCTTACGATGAGACTGTTGACCCTAGAATTTTAAACGTCTTTTCGGGAGCAGCTTTTAGAATGGGACACACTCTATTGAACAGTGCTATTATTAGAATTGATAATGACGGAAATGAAATAGCTGGAGGCCATTTAGAATTACAAGAAGCGTTTTTTAATCCTCAATCAATACTTTTTTTAGGTGGAGGAATTGATCCGTTGTTTAAAGGAATGGGAACACAGGTTAGTCAAGATTTTGATTGTAAGGTAATTAATGATGTTCGTAATTTTTTATTTGGACCTCCTGGTGCAGGTGGATTAGATTTGGCATCAATAAATATTAATAGGGGAAGAGAAAGAGGCTTACCGGATTTTAACACTATTCGAGCGGATTTTGGATTGACTGCATACAATAGTTTTTCAGAAATAAATTCAGATACGTTGATTGCTTATTCTTTGGAGCAATTGTATGGAGATATCAATAATATTGACCCTTGGGTAGGTATGTTGGCTGAGGAGCATATGACAGATGCATTGTTTGGTGAAACAATTATGGAAATCATGGAATTTCAATTTTCAGTTTTGAGAGATGGAGACCGTTTTTATTTTGAGAATGATACCAGTTTGTCTGTCGCTGAAATTGTTGAAATAAGAAATACAACACTTCATGATATAATCATGCGAAATACAAATATATCATTGATGCAGACGAATGTATTTGAAGCGATGCCTCATAATGATATTTGTGATCCTAATTTAGCAAGTGGAATAGCAGGTGTTGTGACAAATCAGTTTGGAGAAAATATCCAACTTGTAGATGTATTGTTAGAAAATGATAGTATGGCTACGACTTCTCCTTTAGGGGAGTATGAAATGGATGTATTAAATTGTCAAGAACATACTATAACACTCAGTAGGAGTGATAATCCAGCAAATGGAGTAACCACTTTTGATATGGCTTTGATTCAAAAACATATTTTGCAGTTAGATACTTTAGATACCCCATTTAAAATAATTGCAGCAGATGTTAATCGTTCAAAGGAGATTACTACAATTGACTTAGTCCACATTCGACAAGTAATATTAGGACTAGTTCCTGATTTTCCTAATAGTCCTTCTTGGTTATTCCTGGAAGAGGATTTTACTTTCGATGACCCAAGTGATCCTTTTTCTACCGTCTTGCCTAACAATGTATACATGTTTTCAACAAATGCTGATACATTGCAAATGAATTACATGGCTTTGAAAATAGGGGACGTAAATAATAATGCAAATCCAAATTTGAATTCTGGTGTTGATACACGAGATGAATATGCAAGGACATTGTTGTTTAATGTAAATGATCAGGATGTAAAAGTTGGAGAGGAGATTGAGATTCATTTAAAGTCAAAGGAAGAAGAAGTATTAGAAGGCTATCAATTTACTTTCAATTATGATTCAGGGGTATTAGAATTTGTTGATTTAAAATCAGAAGGAACTGAAGACTTTTCCTTAAGTAATTATGCAGTATTTGATGAACGAGGAGCTGTGACTGTTAGTTTTAATGGTGGTTTTGGTTTAGAGAAAAATCAGGCACTTTTGAATTTTACTTTTCGAGCTAATCGAGATGGGAAATTGAGTGATTTAATTTTTATCAATTCTAGGATAACAAAAGTGGAAGCATATTCTGTAGAAAATGAAATTTTAAATATTGATTTACACTTTAAAAGTGAGATTGAGAATTTTTCAACACGAGTGGTGGAAAGCCAGTATAAATTATATCAAAACCAACCTAATCCATTCAGTAATTCTACCGAGATTAATTTTTATTTACCCGTTGCCAGTTACATAGAGTTAAAAATATTTGACCTTTCAGGAAAAGTATTGACAAGTATACAACGAAATTTTGAGGAGGGGTTGCAGACGTTAGCCATTGATAAATATGATTTCGATGGTACAGGTGTTTTTTATTATCAATTACAAACAAAATTTGGAAGATTAACGAGGAAAATGGTTCGTATACAGTAAGAGGTGATAGTTTCTCTATACCTATAGATCAGCTGTCTTTAAATTAAAGACAGCTGATAAACTTAACAATTTTCCACTTTTCTAATTCCTGACTCTTTTTTCCAGGTATGGCATTATAAGGAATCGTAATCTTCGAAAAAATGCACCAACCCAAGCTAGAGTGATCACCTCTTATATTTCTACTGAAAAGAGGTGTAGGAATTGTGCCTACCTCATCATGTTGTTAAGATAGTTGATATTGATAACAAGTTTTTCATTAACCGTTTCTAAACTTTCCAAATCAGAATAGGAAGAATTAACCTCGTCGAGATAATCTGTAAAAGATTTTAGTAGCATAGTCAAAAGTAATAGAGTATTTTTTTAAATTTCCTCAATGGGGCATTCATCAGAGGTGGAAATAATACCTCGAGTTGGATCAAATCATAGTCCCCAAAAACCATTGACATTATATTTAATTAGTTTACACAATGGCTGTCTTTAAGTTAGTAGAGCAAAATCTATCAGATAATGAGATGAACCTAGGCTACCTTCCAAATTAATATTATGATTGGTAATAAAGAGGAAAAAATAAAAATGAGACTTTTTATTTTCGTGAAGTACGATAGTCTGAAAAAGGTAAGGTGTAACCTCTATTGATTTGGTTACACTCTAAATTAAAGATTAATTAATTTTTGACGTTCAATAATAGGACAAAATACTTAAATATTCAATTTATAGATTTGAAAATAAAGGGTATAATATTTTTAAATTAATATATTTATGTGTAAAATAATTGAAACATGAATTCAATAGTGAGAAATATCATTGTTATTATTGTCGGTATACTAGTGGGTGGATTTATCAATATGAAATTAATTGGAATTGGACCCAGTATTATTCCTCCACCAGAGGGAGTAGAAATGACAACTCCAAAAGGTTTACTTGAAGGAATATTATTGCTTAAACCAAAGAATTTTATATTTCCATTTTTAGGACATGCTTTGGGAACATTGGTCGGAGCTTTTATTGTTGCAAAGTTTGTAGAATCTAATAAGTTTAACTTTGCTTTATTGGTAGGAGGATTCTTTTTATTGGGAGGAATAACGATGGTTGTGATGGTTGGTGGACCACTTTGGTTTAATGTATTAGATTTGGTCGGAGCTTATTTTCCTATGGCGTGGTTGGGTCATAAGCTAGCTTGTAATGTTAGTAATACAAATGCCTAGTTTTTTTATTTTGTAAAGTATTGACATCCTATAATCTATTCTTAGTTTGACTATTTTATTTTACTTTTGCATCATTTCTATATTTCCACGGACTATCAAATATTGACCCAATAAGTATAAACTCATTATCCAGATATGGGCTTGAGGAATCGCTGACTTAAATTTATTTAATGCAATAATAGAATCTGAAAACATAAAAAGTAAAGCTCCCCAAAAAACAAATTTAAAGGCCTGCTTATTTATATAATCTTTCCAGTTTAATGCAGCTATAACCATCAGAATAATTACGCTGCTATAAATTGAAATAGGTATTTGCATTGTTTTTTCCACATCAGGAAGTAAGTAATTTTGAAATCCTAAAAAGAAAACTAAAAAAGGGATTACAATCCATTTATTTTTCCATATAAAACCATTTTTTAAGGAAACCGATTTAAAAAAGACCGAAATGTACAAAATATGAGTCAAAAGAAAACTCAACAATCCAAATAAGAAAAAATGTTCTCCCTTTGATTCTACAAACATCAAGAGTGTATCTCCTCCCCAACTAAAAAATAATGCAAATAAAATTAATTGACGAAAAGAGGAATTTTTTTCCCTCGTTTGGAAATAAAACCAGAGTGCCAAAACCGGCATTAATAATGGTTTTGAAAAAAAGATAAGAGTATTATTGTTTGTATGGCCAGCCCATAAATTTATAAAGGAGATTATCAGATAAAGAGGGAATAAGGTCGTTTTCTTATTTGGCATAAAAAAGTTATTAACTCATGAAAGATAGAGAATTTGAAAAATTAGAATTGATGAAATATGATTTACGACCTGTATGGTCTGTAAAGATTAGTTTTTTTTTAATCCCCTTTCCCAAAATACTAGTTCAACATAAGAAAAGCGATGCTGAATATTCAACATCGCTCTTCTAATGTATAGAGTACTTGTCATTATTTTATTAATTACAATCCTAATTTCTTTTTAACTAGTTCAGTCACATCATCTGAATCTTCAGCTGAGAGAATGAAATTATAAAGGCTAGAATCAAAAATCATAGAATAACCATTTTCTTTTCCTATTACTTTTATAGCGTCATTTACTTTATCTAAAATAGGAATAAGAATTTCTTCTCTTTTCTTAGTTACCTTATCCTTTACTTCTTGCTCCAATGCTGTGATGGCTTGTTTTTCCTTTCCTAATTTTGATTCTGCTTGTTTAACCTGTAGGCCTGTTAATTCACCAGCTTGAGCTTTAGCTTGGAATTCTTTCAATTCTGTTTCCCATTTTTTTACTCGATCTTGACCTTTATTAACTAATTGATTTCTGTAAGTTTCTAGCTGAGTATTTCCACTTTTAAGTTCTGGAACTTGTTCTAATAGATTGCCATAGTTCATATGACCATATTTGCTTTGTGCCGTGAGGGGATTAGCTGAAGCCAAAAGTAGCATAAAAGCAAGGGCTAAAAAGGTGATTTTTTGTATTAATTTCATTTTAAAAATTTTGTAAAAAAAATATGTAATCAAATCTCTAAAAATAGAGTAAACTTTTATTTTATCTGGGCAAAGGTAATGTTCCTAATTTTTTTAATCTAATTTTTAACTAAACATTAATTATCAATAAATTATTGAAAATGAGAAATGATTACTAATTAGGCATAATAATTTGATAACCAGTAAGTTGTGTCAAAGTTGAACATATTAATAGTTTTAATGATTATTAAAAAGTATCCACTCGAAATAAGAGTTTATTTGGATAAAAAGATTAGAGTCCTATCTTTGAAATGCAATAATTAAGAAAAATCAATCAAAATGATACAAGTAGAAAATTTATCAAAATCATTTTCTCTTTCTAGACAGCAACGTAAAGAAATTGGTACTGATGCTAGAACGATTACCGCAGTTAATAATATTAGTTTTAATTGTCAACCAGGTCGAATTTATTCTTTGCTTGGACCTAATGGAGCAGGGAAAACAACCACCTTAAGAATGATGGCAACTATTTTGAAACCTACCGGTGGAACAATAAAAATAAATGGATACGATGTGGTGCAGGAAGGAGTAAAAGTTCGATCATCAATTGGTTTTTTGACAGGTTCGACTGGCTTGTATCAAAGATTGACACCAAATGAATTAACTAAATATTTTGCTGATCTGTATGGTGTAAAAAAGGATGTATATGAACGAAGAAAGAATGAATTGTATAGTTTATTGGGTATGCACGATTTCGCAAAAAAAAGAATAGGTCAACTGTCAACCGGAATGAGGCAAAAAGTTTCGATAGCTCGGACTATGATTCATGATCCTGATGTTGTAATCTTTGATGAGCCAACATCAGGTTTGGATGTGATTACTGCCGAAAACATTGTTAATTTAATTCGGAACTGTAAAGATGATGGAAAGACTGTTATTTTTTCTTCGCACATCATGAGTGAAGTTGATTTATTGTGTGATGATTTAGCAATTATCCACAAGGGAGACCTAATCTATTCTTCGACGATGGAAGAATTTAGGGAGCAGATGAAAAGTAAAAATTTGACTGAGGAATTTATTAGGATAGTTAATAATACTTCAGTAGTCACTTAGTAAGTAGTAAAATTAAAATTTAATTAGAATGAGCCTCACTTTTGATTAAAAGTGGGGCTCATTTTAATTAAAGATTATTTATTTTTAGAAATTAACACCCAAAGATTTTAAAGTTTCAAAGTCCATTTGACCAACAGGTAAGTTATTGTCTCTTTGGTACTTCATTAAAGCAGCTTTAGTTTTTGCACCTAAAACGTTATCGATTGGTCCAGGGTCATATCCACTTGAATTTAATGCATTTTGAACAGATCGAACCATTTCAGTTGTGATATTACTCATACAAACAACTTCTCTCCATTCTGTGAATCCACCTTGTTTTACTAGGTTTCTTTTTTTAACTGAAGCATACTCCGCAGGAATTTCAATAGTTCTAGTTTGAGCTGCAGATTTTACAACTTTTTTAGAAACTGTAGCATACTCTGCAGGAATTTCAATAGATTTTGTTTGTGCAGGAGTTTTAACAACTCTTCTACTCACTGTTTTAAAAACAGCAGGAGTCTTTACCTCTTTTGTAGTAGCAGGAGTTTTTAATCTTGTTTTAGTAATAGTAGCATACTCTGCAGGAATTTCAATACTTCGAGTAGTAGCGGGGGTTTTCACAACTTTTCGAGTTATAGTTTTGAAAACAGCAGGAATAATTTCTTCACGAGTGGTAGCAGGAGTTTTCAACACAGTTTTTGTTACAGATGTGTATTCAGCAGGAATCTCAACTACTTTTTCTGAAGGAGGAGTTTTCATAACCCTAGAAATTCTTGATGCAAATTTTGCAGGAATAGGCACTTCTTTGGTGCAGTTAGAGTTAGGAGTTCCATCACCACCAACACAACCCTTATTTACTTGTCTGGATACAGTTTTGTATTCGGCAGGAACTTCTACCAAGCACCATACTTGGCAATCATTAGGGTCAGCAGAAAGGCAGTTTCGATCCGCTCTTTTTTTTATCCACTTAGTTGAAGCAGGACGAGTTTCGATCCGCTCAGTTTCTGTTACGAACGTAGGAGATATAGTTTCAATTCGAGAGGAAACAGATTCCACTTCATATTGTTCCGTTATGTTTTCGTAAGAAGCAGGTATTACTTCAATACGAGTAGAAGCTGCTTTAGAAACTACTTTTTCAGTTTCTTTACCATATTCAGCAGGAACTGCAATTAATTTTGTTTTTGCGGGAGTAACTTCAACTTGTTCAGTAACTGTTTCGTAAGTAGCAGGAATTACTTCCAGCCTTGTAGAAGCAGCTTTTGATTCTACAGTTTCTTTATAAGTTTCGTACACTGCAGGTACAGCCACTAGTTTGGTTTTTTCTGGAGTAACCATTACTTGTTCAGTTACAGTTTCATATTCTGCAGGCGTTGCTATCATCCTTGAAGCAGCAGCTTTAACAATTACTTGCTCAGTAACTGTTTCAAAGGTAGCAGGGATTACTTCAGTTCTAACACCTGCAGCTTTAGTTTCAACTTTCTCTGCTACAGTTTCGTATTGATCAGCAATTAAACATTTTGCGTAGCACTTTCCAGCTTCGCCATTTGGTGGCATTTCAGAACTTGGTTGTGCTAAGACAACAAATCCACAAAGCATAAAATATACAGATAAAATGAGGTTCAATCTTTTCATATTTTAATAATTATTGGTTTAATAAAAAGTTATTAATAAAATTATAGGGAAGTAAGTTCATCATAACATATAAAAAAAATTATAATACCATTGTAATCATACTTTTTAATATTTTGGATAGCAAATATAATGTTTAGTAATTATTTTCGGCTGAACACCATGATCTGAGGCATCAGACATTGGAACTACCTTTCCATCTTTATAGAGAATTTTAATCTCATCTTTGTTAGTTGTGTAAGCACTATTTGATTCTTTTCCATCAAAAACTAGATAATCCTTAGTTTCTGAACGGTCTTTTTTTAAGTTGGTTGCGATTATTTGACGAAGATCTTTCACATATTCCTTTTTAAATGGCTTGTTTTGCATTTTTATTTTTAATAAATTTCTTTCGATGATTCTTTTTGATAAATATGATAATACAAAATCATTGTGATTACTCCAGCTTTTTAAAGCAGATAATATATCTACATCATCCAAAGAAGCATATTTTTCCAGTAAAATATTTCGATTTTTTTTGAAATCTTTAATTGTTATATTTTCGTAAAGAAAAAACTTCAAACCTTCTGATGCTTCCAATTCAACTCCTTGTTGAGCTAGTTCCTTTGCTCTCTTCAGTGTTCGAATTAGCATTTGTTCTGCAGCTAAAACTGTTTTATGCAAGTAAACTTGCCAATACATCAATCGACGAGCGATCAAAAATTTTTCAACGGAGTAGATGCCTTTTTCTTCTACAACAAGTTCATTATTTTTTACAGTCAACATTTTAATAAGACGATCAGATCCTATAACTCCTTCTGAGACACCTGTAAAAAAACTATCTCGGTTGAGGTAATCCATCCGATCCATGTCAAGTTGACTACTAACTAATTGATGCAAAAACTTCTTTGGATATTTATTTTGGAAAATCTGAATAGCGGTATCAAGTTTACCCTTAAACTCTTCATTGAGTTTTTGCATAAAAAGTTCAGATAATTCTTCATGATGAACTTTTACTAATGTATTTTCCAAGGCGTGAGAGAACGGGGCATGTCCTATATCATGTAATAAAATTGCGATTAAGGCCGCGCGAGCTTCCTTTTTAGAAATATCTACATCTTTTGATTTTAAGGTTTCTATTGCATGAGTCATCAGATGCATTGCTCCAAGAGCATGATGAAATCGAGTGTGCAAAGCTCCAGGATAAACATAATGAGAAAGCCCTAATTGTGAGATCCGTCTTAATCGTTGATAATAAGGGTGCTCAATCAAGTCGAATATTATACCATGGGGAATACTAGTAAAACCGTAAACGGGATCGTTAAATATTTTTTTCTTATTCATAATTTCTAAATTGCTATTGAATTTTCCCTTTTTGAGAAAACGAACAACATTGTTTCAAAGATTGAATAAACAAAATGTCTAAAATCTAAGATTTTTTTTTTTTGCAAAAATATCTAATGAATCCTAAACGTTTTAATTATTCAAATCAGATTTATTCCCGTTTTAAATAATCTTCTTTCTTTGATAAAAGTAATAACTAGATGGATTACCCATGAAAAGGGTTGCATCTTATTTTTAGTTTAAAACTGATTACACTGCATTAAAGGTAACAAAACGAAAAAAGAGATATGTATTAAAATTAATTTAATGTTGATAAAATTTCATTTTTAGTTATACATGCGGTTTTTTTTGTTTTTTTGTAAAAAAAATAAGTTTAGGGTTTTTGTTAATAAAATCATTTTAAATAAAATACTATATCTACACTCTAACATTTTATGTATAAAACATGTCCTGAACCTCGGGGCTAAAACCAATATATTATCTTATGGAAAAAATTAAAATCCTTTGGGCAGATGACGAAATTGATTTATTGAAACCACAAATTATGTTTCTAGAAAAGAGAGATTATGATGTGATTGCAGTTAGTAATGGTTATGATGCCCTAGAAGAGTGTGAAACTACTAAAAATATTGATGTCGTATTTTTGGATGAAAGTATGCCCGGTTTAACTGGACTAGAAACTTTAGCAAAAATCAAGGAGTCAAATCCACATCTTCCTGTGGTTATGATTACAAAGAATGAGGCAGAAAATGTGATGGAAGAGGCGCTGGGTTCTCAAATTACAGATTACCTGATCAAGCCTGTTAATCCAAATCAGATTTTATTGACTTTGAAAAAAATTATCGATAGTAAGGATTTAGTTAGCGAGAAAACTAATTCAGATTATCAACGAGAGTTTCGTCAAATTTCAATGGACATCAATAGTGGTTTGGATGTGGTAGAGTGGGTGGATGTTTATAAAAAAATTATAAACTGGGAGCTCAAATTAGATGCTTCGACTTCGACTCAAATGGGAGAAATTCTTGCCATGCAAAAGACCGAGGCGAATGCTGAGTTCTCTAGGTTTATAGAAAGAAAATATGTGAACTGGATTGGTAATCCAGATGATAATACTCCGATCATGTCTCATAATTTGATGAGAACTAAAGTTTTTCCAAAGTTAAAAGATGATAAACCTACGATCATGTTATTGCTCGATAATTTACGTTTCGATCAATGGAAGATTTTAGAACCATTATTCACAGAATATTTTAGAGTAGAAGAGGAAGATTATTTTTATAGTATTTTGCCAACTTCAACACAGTATTCTCGGAATTCTATTTTTGCAGGAATGATGCCATCTGAAATTCAAAAGCATTATCCTGATTGGTGGTTGAATGATAATGAGCAAGGTGGAAAAAATATGCGTGAACATGATTTGCTTAATGAGCAAGTCAAACGTATTGTTCACAGACCTATTAGGGTAGATTATGTAAAAGTGACTAATGTTAGTAAAGCTAAGCAAGTTCAAGACAATATTTTGAACTATATGAATAAAGATTTGACAGTAATCGTTTACAATTTTATTGATATGTTGTCACATGCAAGAACTGAAATGGAGGTGCTCAAAGAATTAGCAGGCGACGAAAAAGCTTATCGTTCATTAACTCGATCTTGGTTTGAAAATTCATTACTTTGGGATGCATTGCAAACTGCAGCCGAGAGAGGCTGCCAACTTTTAGTAACAACTGATCACGGAACCATTAGAGTAAATACTGCTTCAAAAGTTGTAGGGGATCGAGAAACTACCACAAACTTAAGATACAAGGTGGGGCGTAATTTACAATATGATAAACGAGATGTTTTGGAAGTCCGAGATCCAAAAGATGCAAAGTTACCTCGACCAAATATGAGTTCTACTTTTATTTTTGCGAAGGAAGATGCCTTCTTTCTATATCCCAACAATTATAATCATTTCCACAAATACTATAAGAATACTTTTCAGCATGGAGGGATTTCTTTAGAGGAAATTATTTGTCCGTTTATTACCCTTTCAAGTAAGTGATGAACCATGAGTGATGAGTCTTGTTTGTAAAATTCATCACTCATCACTTTTTTTGTTGCTAAAAGTATTACTCTACATAACTCTTTTTGACCACTAATGCCATCCAACCATTATCCAACGGCAAATATCCATGGTCGTAACAAAAGTAATAAATCTTTCCAGCTTTAGTTTTATAAATATTAGTGAAGTAGCTGAACTTAAATCCTTTTTCTAATAATTTATCTTTATGAGTTTTGGATTTTCCATTCGGATTTAGCTCTGCAAGGATGCGTCGATTTTTTCGAAGGATATTATTGATATTTCGTACGAAGTTAGTGGTATCACTATTGAGTTTGTTATTATAGGAACTACGGCAACTATCACAACAGAATTTTTTATCCGCTCGTCCAATGAATTCGTCGGTGCATTCAAGGCATCTTTTTTTCATTTTTTTTTTAGCAATCAGGAACTGAATTTAAGAAAATAGAAGCTAAAAGATTACTTAATAAAAATAAGGTCTTTTTTATTTTGTAATCTAATTGTTATAAAATGGTATCATCATCACTTTAAAATTACAACGATAAAACTTAAGATATGAAGAAATTTTTGCTATTGCTTTTATTTATCTACTTATTTCATTTTAGCAATGGTTAGGTCGAAGTTGCTGGTTTGTTTTTTTGACTAATTTTACGAGGGTGCATTATGAAATTGCTACCCCACTAGTAGATTCTGAGATCAGAAATAATCTAAAATATCTGATATCTAAGAAGTTTGATTTAATGATGGGAGTTAGTCTTCAGTTTCCCCAAAGGTTATTTTCTTAAGAATACATCTGATATTTTAAATCATTTAGGGCAATTGTTTTCAATTTAAAGTTCCTATTTAAATTATCATTGTCGAATAATGCTATTCGGGTTTGGCGAATTCATTGAGTTTTTTGGAGTTCTTTACTTTAAACAATTGATGGGGATGCATGCTGAATCCGATTTTATTCACCTTCTAAAAAATAATGAGAGAACATTTTTTAGCATTGCTTATTTAGGTACTGATGTTGACTTCGGTAGGCCTTCTCAAAAGGGATGAGGCGATTGAGTTTGGACAAAATTCACAGTATGATCGACTTTATAATGAAGGAGAACTTCCAAAGGATTATACGATGCCTTCCCAAGAAAAATATAATTAAAGTATCGTCAAGGATAACTATGAAAAACTTGATCGAGATAATAATGGGAATAAATTCTATCTCGAAAGTACCTATGTTGTTGACGATTTATTGAGAAGTGGATTTGTTTTGTATAATGATCCAGTTAGTGATTATGTGAATGGGGTAATGGAGGAAATAATAAAAAGTAATCCAAAGTTAAAAAGAAAGAATCCGCGGGTTTATAATCGTTACAGGTACATTTTTTTTGAAGTTGGATATCAGCAATTTTCAAGCAGGCAAAGTGCATTGCTTCGTTTCGCTGAACAACCTTCTTTAAAATATCGAATTAGTACTCAAAGTGTAGGGATAGGTCTGTATAAAACGAGCAAAAGAAAATCAAGATCGTTATCTCCACTTGGTTTCTTTTTTGGATATAAAGTTAATTATTCTCGATCTACTGCTACACCAATAAAATATGCAGACACTAAGGAAAAATTCGAAAGAGTAGAAAAAGCTGCCTATAACCTTATCTATGATAGACCAGAATTAAATTTTCTGGGACTTGCCGTATCTTCAGGATTTAGAACAGTTTTGAAAGATAAGTTCACATTAAGTTATGCCTTTGATTTTGGATTTGATTTGCCACTAGGAGAATATGATAGTAATGAACCTCAATTTGCATTTTCTAGAAAAGATCTTCAACGTAATAATTCTCTGTATTTATATTTAACGATTGGTGGTGGAATGTTGCTTTATTAGTATTCTAAGCCAAAGGTTATCTCTAGTAAATGAAGTTTTAGAGTTAATTATAATTTCTATTCTTAAGCCAATTTTTTCTTCTATTTTTTTAAAAAGAGTCAAGGATCTGAAGGTCAAGTGGTTGGTGTTTATAATACTAAACAAAATTAGCAATCTATAGTATAACTCTTAATCAACTTTGACTTATGGGAAAGGGGATTCAGATGTAAGTATGCATTTATTTAGAAAACATCTAAATAGCTTTTCCTTACCATAAACACATCCTTACTTATTTAAAAATTTCAAAAGGTTTATATCTTTGCGGAATATTTCATAAAGCGTTAATTCTATTAACGTTTATTGTATTTTCAAACTTATTTTTTACCATTAAATATTTGAATTTTGAGAAGCAAAATCAATCGGTTTTTTCTCCTTTTTCTCTTCTTAAATTTTACCTCCGTAGCTTCGGCACAATCTTCTGGTGGAGGAACAAATTACCTATTAACAGCGCTAGCTGCTATTGCAGTATTTATTATTCTTGGCGCTATTATTATGGTATCGGACAACCTTTTAAAAATCGAAGCAAAAGAAATTGGTGCAGATAAGACAGGCACGAATTATTCGATCTTTCCAAGATTCAACGAATTGTTTGGTGCAAGTGCACCTAATTATGTTGATGGTCCGGTTACATTTTTGAAGAAAGGACATGATATCTTGTTAGAAGGTGAAGCTACAAAATCAACTAACGACGGCGCAGGTGTAACTACTTTTGCAATCCAACCAACTAATTTTATAGGCATGTCACCTATACCTAAAGTAATAGTGTCTGTTGGTGATGAAGTAAAAGCTGGGGATTCTATCTTCTTTGATAAGAAAAGACCAGAAATTCAATATGTTGCTCCAGTTAGTGGAGAAGTCGTTGCGATCAATCGAGGTGCAAAACGTTCGATTGCTGAAGTAGTGATTTTGGCAGATAAAGAAATGAGTTATCGAACTTTTGATGTGCCGAACTTGGAAGATTGTAGTCGAGAAGATTTAGTGAATTTCTTGATGAGCAGCGGCGCATGGTCTTTCCTAAGACAAAGACCTTTTAGTTTAGTAGCTGATCCAATTGATACTCCTCGCAATATTTTTGTTTCTACATTTGATTCTGCGCCATTGGCTCCAGATTTAAATTATGTAATAGATGGCAATGAAGCTGCCTTTCAAAAAGGTTTAGAAGTTTTGGGGAAGTTTGCTCCTGTTCATTTGGGTTTAAACGCAAAAGGTAGCGAAGCGCCACATCATGCTTTTACTCAAGTAGAAGGTGTAAATAAGAATTGGTTTCATGGGAAACACCCTGTTGGAAATGTAGGCGTTCAAATTCACCATACTGCTCCAATTACCTCTAACTCAAAAGTTTGGGTAGCAGGTGTTCAAGATGTCATCACGATTGGTAAGTTATTTACAGAAGGAAAATTTGATGCTTCTCGAATGGTCGCTATTACTGGTGCAGAGGTAGAAACGCCTCAGTATGTAAAAACTTACCTCGGTGCAAGTATCGAAGGTTTAGTAAAAGGTAATTTGAAACCTTTGGAAGAAGGAAAATCAATCCGATTTGTATCTGGAGATGTGCTTTCTGGAAAACAAACTTCAACGGAAGGTTACCTTGGATATTACGATGATCAAGTAACGGTTTTAGAAGAAGGAGATCAATATGAAATGTTTGGTTGGTTGTTGCCTTTAGCTCCACGTCCAACTATTTCAGGAACTTTTCCAAATGGTTTATATCCAGATTTGAAATTTCAAGCGAATACTAATACACATGGTGAGAAGCGAGCATTTGTTGTAACTGGACAGTATGAAAGCGTCCTACCTATGGATATTTATCCACAACATTTGATGAAAGCGATCATCACAAATGATTTCGAAAGAATGGAAGGTTTAGGTCTGTTGGAATTAGCAGAAGAAGATGTAGCATTGTGTGAATTTGCTTGTACTTCAAAGCAACCATTGCAAAGTATTTTAAAACAAGGATTGGACGCTATGCGCGATCAATAATAAATATTAACTACCTGATTACCAGTTAGTTAAATTAAAATAAATTAATAACATGAGTTTATTAAAATTTTTAAAGAAAATTGAACCAGACAAAAAGTCGTCTCCATTTTTACACACATTGTTTGATGGATTCTTCACTTTTGCCTATGCGCCAGATACTGTAACTAAAGGTGGTGTTCATATCAAAGATGGTATGGATTTGAAAAGATTGATGGTGCATGTGGTTTTAGTTTTGCAATTGTGTTATGCTTTTGGTTCATTAAATATTGGACACCAGCACTTCGCTGCACTTGGAATGTATCCAGATTTTCTAGATGCTTTTCATTTGAAAATCACTTATGGTTTGATTCAACTCATTCCGATTTTCGTGGTTGCACATTTAGTTGGTTTGGGTATCGAGTTTTGGTATGCAGCTAAAAAAGGACATGCCATTGAAGAAGGATTTTTAGTTTCAGGAGCATTGATTCCATTGATTATGCCGCCAGATGTGCCATTGATTTGGTTAGCGTTGGCAGTTGCATTTGCAGTAATTATTGGAAAAGAAGCATTCGGTGGAACAGGAATGAACATCTTTAATGTAGCCTTATTATCAAGAGCATTTATCTTCTTTGCTTATCCTACGGAAATGGCAGGAGATACCATGATTAGTGGAAAAGAGGTTTGGGTATCAGGATTAGAATTTGATGCAGCGCAACTTGCCGAAGGTGTGAAACAACAAGTTTCCTACTACCATTGGTGGTCGCATGGTGTTTTTGATAATCTATTTAGTGCATTCGGTTGGAGAACATTTGGTGAAGGCGGTGTTGCTGTAGCTGATAGTTTTACAGGAGCAACACCACTTGGTTTAGCAAAAACTGGAGGATGGGCAGCAGTAGCTGAAGTATATACGCCAACACAAATGTGGTGGGGAGGACTACCAGGCTCAATTGGTGAAAGTTGTAAACCATTTATTATAGTTGGTGCCGCAGCATTAGTTGCGATGAAAGTAGCCAGTTGGAGAGTAATGGTCGGAATGATTATCGGATGTGCATTAACTGGAATGTTGATGAATGGATTTACTGCAGGTTATGAAGACCCAAGTTTATCTTATTTACAAATTCCGTGGTACTACCATTTCTACATGGGAAGTTTCTTTTTCTCTATGGCATTTATGGCTACAGATCCAGTAACCGCAGCTTCTACAAACAGAGGAAAATGGATATATGGATTTTTTATTGGAGCAGTTGGATTAATTATTCGAGTAATGAACCCAGCCTATCCAGAAGGATGGATGTTGGCGATTTTATTCATGAATGTTTTCGCTCCTCTTATTGATCACTACGTGTTAGAATCTAACATGACAAAAAGATTAAAACGTGCATAGTACAAATCAAGTCTTAATGTTTGTTTTCGTAATGACTACCATAGTTGCCGTAGGGTTAACTGGATTGCGAGAAGCAACGAAACCATTAGCAGATGCCAACGAAGCTATTTTTAATAAAAAAGGAGTTTTGGCAGCTGTTAAATCTCAAATTGGAGAAGATCCAAAAAATTGGGATAACGCACAAGTAGAATCTGAGTTCGCTAAAGTAAAAGGATATGTCTTTGATTACGAGGGAAATCCTATTCAAGATATGGTTGCTATCGATTTAGAAAAAAATCGAGATAAGAACAATAAGCTAGCGGTTAAGGAACGAGCCTTTCCAGTTTGGGTTTACGAAAAAGGAGGAGAAAAGTTTTACGTAGTTACCGTTTATGGAAAAGGACTCTGGGATAAAATATGGGGAACAGTTGCTTTGAAAAGCGATCTCAATACTATCGTTGGTGTAAGCTTTGACCATAAAGGAGAAACGCCTGGATTGGGAGCAGAGATTAAAGATAGTCCTGCTTTTAAATCACAATTTGAAGGTAGAAAAATCTACAATGATGCTGGAGAGTATAAATCTATTATCGTTCGGAAAGGTGGTGCAAAGGATAAAACTCACGAGGTAGATTCAATATCGGGGGCAACGATCACAGGTGATGGTGTAACTGATATGTTTGTGGAAGGATTGGCTAATTATAAGCCAGTTTTGGATGCAGCTAAAAATATGAAATAATAGAAATTGAAATCTTGCAATCGCATTTTCAATTCTTAAAAACTTTTAAATAATTCGTTTCTTTTATAAAAATTGAGGAAAATTTGTGGTCAAGTTAAAGCACAAATTTTTTTGAAGAAATAAAAAAAACAAAATAATTAAGATATGGCAGAGTCAGCAACTTCAAATATAGTAGAAGTTAAAGAGCCTAGCTTTCCTTTCGGAAAAAAAGAAAAGCAATTAATTACTGATCCATTGATGGACAATAATCCAGTTACAATTCAAGTATTGGGGATTTGTTCTGCATTGGCTGTTACAACGCAGGTATTTCCTTCGTTCGTGATTTCTATCGCAGTAGTTTTTGTTTGTGCTTTCTCAAGTTTGGCAACTTCATTACTTCGAAATAATATTCCGACACAAGTTCGTATGATTGTCCAATTGGTAATCATTGCAACTTTGGTAACTGTGGTAGAATTGGTATTGAAAGCATTTAGCTTTGAAGTGTATAAACAACTATCTGTATTCATCGGATTGATCATTACTAATTGTATCGTAATGGGACGTTTGGAAGCTTTTGCTATGGCGAACAGACCATGGAAATCTTTCCTAGATGGAATTGGAAATGGACTAGGTTATGGATTGATCTTGTTGATTGTTGCTTTTTTCAGAGAGTTATTTGGAAAAGGGACATTATTCGTAGGAAGCCCAGCTGAGGTATTTATCATTGGAGCAAATAATGCCACCACTACTTACTGGATCAATACTGCAGCAGAAAGTGGGTTTGGAAGTTACTTTAGTTGGTATGCTAATAACAATTTAATGGTTTTACCAGCTGCAGCAATGTTTATCATTGGGATCTTCATCTGGTGGCAGAGAAGTAGAAATCCTAAATTGGTTGATATTTCCTAAGCAGTTTTCGTTTCTATTTTCAAAAAAATAAATAAAATTCAATATGGAATTTTTTAATGTTTTTATAAAATCAGCATTTATTGAAAATATGGTCTTGGCCTATTTCCTTGGAATGTGCTCTTTCCTTGCCGTTTCAAAAACTGTTAAAACAGCCTTTGGTTTAGGATTAGCAGTAATCTTTGTATTGGCGGTAACTATGCCAATCAACTGGGTGATCAATGAATATTTATTAGGTGAAACTGGAATTTTTGGAACAGACTTAACCTTTTTACGTTTTATTTTGTTCATTGCAGTAATTGCTTCAATGGTACAATTAGTAGAGATGGTGATAGAAAAAGTTTCTCCTTCATTATATAATTCATTGGGTATATTCCTTCCATTGATTACAGTAAACTGTGCGATTTTAGGAGGTTCATTATTCATGGTTTCACGAGAATACAACCTTTCAGAATCAGTAGCGTTTGGTTTAGGAGGAGGGTTTGGATGGTTTTTAGCAATTATTGCTTTAGCTGCAATTCGAGAAAAATTAAGATATTCAAATGTTCCACCGGCATTGCGTGGATTAGGAATGGCGTTTATTTTAACTGGATTGATGGGAATGGCATTTATGAGTTTGATGGGAATCGATCCAACCGTTTATTCTGTAGGAAATTAATTAATTAGTTCATTAACTGTTTTATAGAAAAGTTCGTTGTTAATTTAAAATCAAAGATGAGAACTACGAAGATTAGTAGTGTTTTGATTTTCGATTGGCGTAAAAAGTAATTTTTTTGATAAACACAAATAGGTAATATGCTTTTATTTAGTATTACAACATTGGCTTTTGCATGGATGGTATTTGTTATCGTGATATTATTGTTATCAATGATGTTAATTCAAGCAAGAAAGAAATTAGTACCTCAAGGAAATGTCTCCATTGTCGTAAATGGTGATACAGAGAACCCACTTTTGGTGCAACCTGGTTCGTCTTTATTGACTGTTCTTTCAGGTGAGAATATTTTCCTCCCATCAGCGTGTGGTGGAGGTGGAACTTGTGCGATGTGCGAATGTCATATTGACAGCGGAGGTGGAGATGTTTTGCCTACAGAATTAAATCACTTGTCTAGGAAGGAGGTAGCAGAAAATATGCGAATTGCGTGTCAAGTAAAGGTTAGGGAGGATATGGAGATTAGAATTCCAGAAGAAATTTTTGGAATTAAAAAATGGGAGTGTGAAGTTGTCTCCAACTACAATGTGGCAACTTTTATTAAGGAGTTTATTGTAAAACTTCCGGAGGGAGAGAATCTTGATTTTGAGGCAGGTGGTTATATACAAGTAGATGTTCCTGAAATAGAGGTGCCATTCAAGTCAATGGATATTACAGCACATCCAAAATATCATGATACTCCAGACAAATTTCAAAAGGATTGGGATAATTTTAAGATGTGGGACTTGAATATGAAAAATGATGAGGAAGTTTTTAGGGCTTATTCTATGTCAAACCACCCTGCGGAAGGAGATATAGTATCATTAACAATTCGTATTGCGACGCCTCCACTCAAATGGGGTGTAGATAGTGCAGGAAAACGTAAATGGGAAGGGTATCTACCAGTTAACCCAGGCATTTGTTCTTCTTATGTCTTTGGTTGTAAGCCAGGTGATAAAGTAACCATTTCTGGACCATATGGTGAGTTTTTTATCAAGCCCACAAAAGCAGAAATGTTGTATGTTGGTGGAGGTGCAGGAATGGCGCCGATGCGTTCTCACTTGTATCACTTGTTTCATACCCTGAAAACAGGTCGAAAAGTAACTTTCTTCTATGGTGGTAGAACACGGCAAGAGTTATTCTATGTTGAGGAATTTAGAGAAATAGAAAAGGCATTTCCTAACTTTAAATTTGCGGTTGCTTTGGATGGTCCACTACCAGAAGATAAATGGGTACTGAAAAAAGATTTGGATGACCCAGAGGGTGATGGATTTAAAGGCTATGTTCACAATGTTGTAATCGATGAGTTTTTGAGCAAACACCCAGAGCCAGAAGAATTAGAATTATACTTCTGCGGACCTCCAATGATGAATCAATCTGTTATTAAAATGGCAGATGATTGGGGAATTCCTGAAGAAAATGTAGCATTCGATGATTTTGGAGGATAATCCTGAATTATTATAAGAAAAGGAAAACGGCTTATTCAGAAATGGATGAGCCGTTTTTTTTTCAATGATTTTCTCATGTAAGTGCAGCTACCTCTACCTATTTTCCTTCTTTATGGTTTTATTTACCGTAAAAATATAGGAATTCAGAAAAGTCACGATAATTTTAACTTAAAAACTAACTGAAACTAATTTATTTTTAATTCATTTGTAATTGATTGTTGGTTATTGGTTATTAATTCAATCGTATAATTTCCTCTACATAAGGAGTTTAAATCCAATTCATAAATGCTATTTTTTGCAAATTCTGAAACATCTTCTACTTTTATGAACTCCCCATTTTTTGTTACTTTTACTGTTTTTACCTTTTCAGATAGTATGTCAAAATCAATCAATAAAATATTACCAAGATCATTTAAGTAAAAAATATGGTAAAAATGTTTTGCCGATAAAATTTCAATTTGTTTGAGATTTAATTTTGGTTTACTATTTGAGATGCTAATAAATATGGAAAGGAGAATAACAATAAAACAGAATGTCAAGATTTGCATGATTTTGTCTAAATTTGGTGTACTTCGGCGATGAAAGCCATCAAAAGGTTTAGGTAAAGTATACGAATATTCAGTTTTTATCTAGGGAAGATAATAGGGAAGCACTTAGGATTTCGTTTATTGAATTTTAAAAATTTCGTTTGATTAAAGAAATGGCAATTCTTGTGCCAATGTTCACTTTTACTGTCACGGATCTTTTTCTGGTGAAAATTTTAAAATTTCGAGGTGAAAAGTTAAAAAAAATGAGTAAGTGACATTCAAAAATAAAAATATAAATTTATTTCCACGTTTTTAGTTAATTTAATTAAAATAAATTGTGACATATGAAGATTGGAGTAATTAGAGAAGAAAAAGTACCACCAGATTCGAGAGTTCCCTTAACGCCTGAGCAATGTTTATTTATAAATGAGCCAGGAAAAATACAAGTTGTCGTTCAACCATCTACAAATCGATGTTTTGATGATGAATCGTATCACGAAGCCGGTATATCTCTTCAAGAAGACCTATCAGATTGTGACGTTTTGATGGGAGTTAAAGAAGTACCGATAGGGAAATTAATTTCAAATAAAACCTATTTTTTCTTTTCCCATACGATAAAGAAACAATCGTACAATCGGGATTTACTTTTGGCAATATTGAAAAAAAATATTCGATTACTCGATTATGAGGTTTTAACCAATGAACGAGGTCAACGACTTATTGCTTTTGGAAAATTTGCAGGAATGGTTGGAGCGCACAATGGTGTGATGACTTATGGAAATCGGACCGGTGAATTTAATTTGAAGAGAATGAAAGATTGCCATGATTATTCTGAAGCGAAAACTATTTATAAAGGATTGGATTTGCCACCAATGAAAATTGTAGTGACAGGTAAAGGAAGAGTAGCTAATGGTGCCGCACAAGTTTTGAAGGATATGGATATCGAGAATGTATCACCAGAAGATTTTTTGGAAAACGAATTTCAACATGCTGTTTTTACTCAACTAGATTGTGTCGATTATGCAGCTCATAAGGATGGAGAGATTTTCAATCTTCAAGATTTTTTCCAAAACCCTCAAAACTACGAGTCCATTTTTACACCTTATATACAAGCAAGTGATTTAATGATAAATGGAATTTATTGGGATAACAAGGCACCTGCTTTTTTTACTAAGGAAGAAATGAAGAAGAGCGATTTTCGAATCAAAGTTATCGCTGATGTGACTTGTGATATTGCGCCAGTTGCTTCGATACCTTCAACTCTTCGAGCATCGACTATTGCGAATCCAATTTTTGGATATGATCCAATTGCAGAGGCAGAGGCAGTTCCACATCAAGCAAGTGTAATTGACATGATGACGATTGATAATTTGCCAAATGAATTACCACGAGATGCTTCGCAAGCATTTGGGGAACAATTTATCGAACATATTTTTCAAGAATTATTGGAACAAAAGGAAGACGGGGTAATTGAAAGAGCCAGCGTTACTCAAAATGGAGATTTAGGAAAATACTTCGAATACTTGAGAGATTATGTAGAAGGAAAATCTTAAGTAGTTAGACAATATAAAACGAATTTTCTAAGAATATCTATTTCCAATATTTTCTCCTAAAAAATAATTCCGTAGTGCAGACTATGCAATGATTTTTTAAGAAAAACTATTTAAAAAATCTTATCCTTAGAACTATCCGCTTTCTTTTGTCCAACTACTTAAAACAAAAAACCGCAAAAGAGAGTTTCCCTTTTGCGGTTTTTTACAAAAAAATCAAAATTACATTGATTCGTAATATTTAAGAATCTTAATCAAGTCAGCTTCTTTTTTCACTCCTAAATCATGATCAGAAATATATGCTTTTAATTTCTTTTGTTTCTTAGTTAAGATTTTATAAACGTTTTTCTTCTTTTTGATTCGATATAATTTTCCTTTTTTTAGAAAGAAAGTTTTTTTATCTCTAGCCAATCTTTTTTTATGATTTGCCCCAACGATTTTGGCATTCATACTTGACTGAATTACACGAACGGAATGTATGGTTACGATTTTGAAATTGTCTCCAACTGGAGTTACTTGAGCAAAGCCTTCTAAAGGTTTTCCTCCATATTTGAAGTCAGAGGCTTTTTGGAAAAAAGTATTTGCATTTAAATCTGGGCGATTAAGTTTAACCATTTTAAAATCTTTAGCAGGCAAAACTTTTTCTGTATTCATGTACAATACTTCTAATTGATTATTCATCAAATCAATTTTTATATTTTTGAATTCTCCTCCTTCTTCTCCTCTGAAAACGACAATTCCACTTTCCCATTCATCAAACACATATGGAGAACCTTGTGTTTTCTCTATTTTATTTTTGGTGTTCATTAAGTTAGCGAAAGCCTTTGCATAATCGTTACTTGCTAATTGTTGATTGGGAGCTTGAGCGGAGGCATTGAATCCAAGGAGGAATGCAAAAATAGATAGAAAGCTTATTTTTTTCATAATAATTACATTTAGTTAAAAATTAAAACGGAACTAAAGTTACCAAATCTGAAAGTAGAATGATTGGAGATTGGTGTTAAATTATTGTTATTGTAAATTAAATCTAGGTTGGTAAAATTACTAGTGATAATAAATTTCTTTTTAGTGAAAGTGTTGAACGGTTGTTTTTCTATTAAAAAATAACAGGGCATAAAATCAAACCCTTTTTTCTCTGTTCCGATTGATGCTAACTTAGTTTGAGGAGGTTTGGGCAAAACTATATAATACAATGTTAAAAACATAAAATTACTCATCTAGACTTAGATCCCTACTAAAAAAGACAAATAATAACCTGCTTATGTTGTATCATTTCCGACAATTCTAATTATCCGACTAGCATGATGTTGAATAACATGTAAATACATTCTAATTAAATGGCACTAAACCCAAGATTAATTGGAACGCTTTTCTCCATTTTAAGATTGAATTTTGCTTAAGTTTCAGTCATTATTTTATCAGAGCTTAATATTCAAAACTTAGGTTTCAAAATTAAATTGGGTTTTTCCATCGCGATCTCTTTTATTCTTAAAGCGAGGAAAGAGGAGGGTGTTTTACTAGGAGGTTAGAATTTATTTTTCAAAAAATCAAAAGCAAATTTTAAATTCACTAATCCAAGTAAAAATGCTAGACCGATTCCTGCAGATAAACTTAGTCCAAATCGAATTATCCAATTTATTCCTAAATAATTATAGCAACCGTAGGTAATTATAACAATACAAATACAAAAAATTAAAATTCGTAAGGTTTCCCTAAGGTTAGTTTTCCAACCAAATTCTTTTTTTACCAAAACTACCTGAGCAAACATAGAAAAGAACTGAGTTACTAAAGTTGTCCAAGCTGCCCCTAAAGCACCATATTTTGGAATTAGCATAAAATTGAAAACAATATTTAGAATAACAGCGACAATTAAAATATAATTCATTTTTTTCAAACTCCCGTTGGCAGTCAGCAAAGTTCCAAAAATATAAGTTCCACTCACCGCTATAAAACTTAACATCAAAATCCCCAAAACTTCACCCCAATAAGGTGTAGCTTCGAGGTATAATAATTCTACAATTTCATTTTGGAAAAAATAAGTAGCGAAACTCAACGTAATTGAGCCTGACCAAATCATCAATGCACTCATTTTAACTAAAGGCAAAATGGATATTTTTTCTTTCAACATTTTCGCAAACATTGGCAGCAGTAAACCTGCAAACAAAAATCCAATCATATTACTCGCATCCAATAATCGATAACCTGCGCCATAAATTCCAGACTCCTCTTCTCCATTTTCCAAAAGCCGCTCGATCATCACAGCATCTATTCGAGTATAAATGGACATAAGAAAAATGACCAAAGCATAGGGCGCACTTTTTTTCAGAATATTTTTAATCAATGTAAGGTCAATGTTATAAGATGGTTTCGGTATTTTATTTTTTACAATAAAAAAAGCAATGAGTGCGGTGAGAAAAAACGAAACAGTCTGTGCATAGACGAACCATTCGATTTGAAATTCCCCTTCAAAAGTTGGCAACCAAAGCAAAGCTCCACAAATAAAAATCATTAGTAATTTATCCAAAGCCGAAATCACACTATCAACTCGATACATTCCCAATCCTGAAATATTGCTTCGAAAATAATAAATGAATTGCGCCAAAATCATATTTAAAGAAAGGAAAAATAAAATATGACAAACATCAAAATCATATTTCCAAACCCAAGCCATCAAAAAAATGAAAACCAAATATGCACCACCCAACAAAGTTTTTATTACTAAAATATTTGGAAAGTATTGTTGCAGTAAATTCGGATTTTGAGAAATCGAGCGATTATTAAAATTTTGAATTCCAAAATCATTGATGATTCCAAAAAGATAAGTCAAACTTAAAAGTGTAAAATAGATCCCATAAGTTTCTGTTCCGACCACATTTTGGACAGTACGATCGATACCAAATATAAAGAATGGTTTAATCAGAAGATTAATAGAAATGAGAAAAATAATATTGAGGGAGAATTCTCGATTCATGGATGGAAGTGATGAGCTATGAGTGATAAGTGATAATAATTTTTCATCATCACTTATCGCTCATCACTCTTTATTAGTTACTTAACATCACCGGCATTACAAGCATCAAAATGTCTTCCCCTTCTTCTTTTTCAGTTGGGTGAAGAATTCCAGCTCGAGTCGAAGTGGAAAGTTCCATTTTAATTTCTTCGGTATCTAAAACATTTAACATTTCTATTAAGAATTTTGCATTAAAACCGATCGTTAAAGGGTCACCATTATATGAACATGGTAACTGCTCTGTTGCCTCATTAGAGAAATCTAAGTCTTGAGCAGAAACAGTTAAGCTACTTTCTGTGATATTTAAAATAACTTGATTCGTTGTTTTATTTGCGTAAATAGCAATACGTTTAAGTGAATTTTGAAAATCACTTCTTGGAACAGATAAGGTATTTGGATTATCTGTTGGAATTACTGCATTATAATCTGGGTAACGTGCATCAATCAATCGACAAACTAAGTGGATGTTTCCAGCACTAAAAAAGGCATTAGCGTTGTTAAATGACAACTTTAAATCCTCATCATTTGGCAAAGAACCTTTTAGAAGATTCAACGCTTTTTTAGGAATGATAAAAGAAGTCGACACTTGACTGTTGACATTTGAGAAAGTATATTTTACCAACTTGTGTGCATCAGTTGCTACGAAAGTTAATTTATTAAAATCCACTTGCAAATAAACTCCAGTCATCGCAGGTCGCAAATCATCATTACTTGTTGCGAACAAAGTTTTTGAAATTGCTTTCCCCAATAAACTTGAATTCAAAGTTACGGTATCTACTTCTTCTGCTTGAGGAATGTTCGGAAATTCATCTCCATTCTCACCTGCTAATTTATATTTTCCATATGCAGACGTAATCTCGATGCCGTAGTTTTCTTCATTGATATTGAATGTGACAGGTTGTCCTGGTAACTCTTTTAATGTATCTAACAGTATTCTTGCAGGGACAGCTACTCGACCATTTCCGTCAGAATTCACATCAACAGTAGTAACAATGCTTGTCTCCAGATCAGTTGCTGAAATGGTCAGATTTCTACCTTCAATGGTAAATAAAAAGTCTTCGAGTATGGGTAAGACAGGATTGGATCCAATGGCTCCACTCGCTACTTGGAGATGCTTTAGTAAATCAGATGAGGATACGCTGAACTTCATAGTGGTTCTATTTTTTTTCAATTTTAAGGATGAACAATTTTTGTTCGAAAATTAATTTCAATTTGCAAAAATAAGGCTTAGAAACCATATTTTTCCAATAAATCATCAACATTATGTTAATAACTTTTTTATGATTGATTCATGCAAAGACTTCTGTAAATCGAAATAATCCTTATTCACAGAATGTCTATTATTTATGGATTTAATAAGGTTGATTGCTATTTTTTGGGGAATATTAGGTGTGAATTTGTCAAGATAAAAAATACGCTAAATTGATGTGGAATATATGAGGAAAGTAAATCATTTTATGATAAAAAAAAGAGTAAATTTGTGAAATTTTTTTGAATACTTTTTTAATAAAAATAGAGGATGCTAGATAGATCGATTCAACCTGAGATTAAAAATATATCTAATATTCATATTCCAAATTTTCAAGAATATAAGTTGGATAACGGAATTCCCGTTTATGAGATAAGTATGGGGACTCAAGAGATATTGAAGATGGAAATTATTTTTAATGCAGGTAGGCCATTTGAACATCAGAAATTAGTGGCTAGAACTACTTCTGCTTTGTTGAGAGAGGGGACAAAAAAAAGGAAAGGATCGGAAATTCATGAAATGATAGATTTTTATGGGGGAACGATGAATGTACCCGTCAATTTGGATACATCCAACGTAGTTTTGTATAGCCTAACAAAGCACTTTGAAAAGTTATTAGGTGTATTGTCTGAGATTCTACTAGAACCAGCCTTTCCAGAAGATGAATTAGAAATTTTTAAGAAAAATAATAAACAACGCCTGCAGGTTGATTTGACTAAGAATGATGTTGTGGCATATAGAGCGGTTACTGAAAATATTTTTTCCTCAGCACATCCCTATGGTTATAACAGTCAGGCAGAAACTTATAATGATTTATCGCGAGGAGAATTATTACATCATTTTGACCGGAATTTTCACGCAGGAAATTGTAGGATTATAATTAGTGGGAAAACAAATACGAATGTGATCAATTTACTCAATGAATATATTGGGAAAACTCTAGTAAAAAAGGAGGTTATTAAAAGTAAAGTCATAGAAGCTTTTCCTGATGCAAAAAAAGTAAAAATACATTTGCCTAATACTCTGCAAACTGCAATACGGTTAGGATGTAAATTATTTAATCGGCATCACGAGGATTATAATGATTTCTATATTTTAAATACGATACTTGGTGGATATTTTGGATCAAGATTGATGTCAAGTATTCGGGAGGAAAAAGGGTTTACGTATAATATTTTTTCGGCTTTAGATCCTATGCATTTTGATGGGTATTTTTATGTTGGAACTGAGGTGGGTAATGAATTTGTTAGGCCGACTTTGGATAGTATTTATCAAGAGTTTGATAAATTGAAAAATGAGCCAATCAGAAAAGAAGAATTGAAAATGGTTCAAAACTATTTGATGGGATTCTTTTTAACGAATCTGGATGGTGCATTTAATGTGGCTGAATTAGTAAAAATATCAAGGACTGAAAATTTGCCAAAAGACTTTTTTAAAAATATGGTTGAACGTGTTCAGTCGATTACATCAGAGGAACTAATGAGTCTTTCTCAAAAATATTTAAACGAAGAAAAGATGTGGGAAGTAGTAGTTGGGGTATAACTTAGTTGAATGATTTTTACTAATTCCTACCTCAAATATGATGTGAGAACTTCGAATATTTTGCTATCTTTACGCTGATTTTCGAAAGAGTTTTTAACCGTTGTAAAAGTTTTTTGTTAAAAAAAAACAGACTAAAAAATAGAGAAATTATAAATGAAATTATTTAATTTTTTCACCCAAGAACTGGCAATAGACTTGGGGACAGCGAATACGCTGATAATCCAAGATGGAACTATAGTGATAGATGAACCTTCAATTGTTGCTTTAAATAGAGCAACAGGTGAAACGATTGCGGTAGGAAGAAAGGCGATGCAGATGCATGAAAAAACACATGATAATATAAAAACAATTAGACCATTGAAAGATGGGGTGATCGCAGATTTTCAAGCTGCGGAGAGTATGATTGAGGGAATGATTAATATGGCTGGAAATCGACGAAAGTTTTTTACTCATTTAAAAATGGTTATTTGTATTCCATCTGGAATTACAGAAGTAGAAAAGAGAGCCGTATTTGACTCTGCAGATCATGTTGATTCAAAGGAAACTTACTTAATTCATGAGCCTATGGCAGCTGCACTTGGAATAGGTTTAGATGTGGAGGAGCCAATTGGTAATATGATTATTGATATTGGAGGTGGGACTACAGAAATTGCGGTTATTGCATTGTCTGGGATTGTTTGTGATCAATCTATTCGAATTGCTGGAGATGAATTTACTAATGATATAATGAACTACATGAAGCGGCAGCACAATATCCTTATTGGAGAAAGAACTGCTGAGCAAATTAAAATTCACGTTGGTTCTGCATTACATGAATTAGATATGCCACCTGAAGATTATGCTGTGAATGGTAGAGACTTGATGACAGGTATTCCAAAACAAATTCATGTAGCTTACACAGAAATTGCTCACGCTTTAGATAAGTCAATTAGTAAGATTGAAGATGCAGTTTTACGAGCATTGGAAACTACACCTCCTGAGTTAGCATCGGATATTTACAAAACTGGTTTACACTTAACTGGCGGAGGAGCATTGTTACGGGGTTTAGATAAAAGGATTGAGCAAAAAACAAAACTTCCAGTTCATGTGGCTGAAGATCCATTAAGAGCAGTAGTGAGAGGAACCGGAATTGCCTTGAAGAATTCAGATCGGTTTTCTTTTTTAATAGATAGAAAAAGCGTTTAACAAAGTGTGATGAGCTATGGGGTCTACTCGTGAAATCCATTACCCATAGTTATCATTCATCACTTCTTACCTATTTTGGCATGAGACAAATATTTGCAATATTTACGAGAAGTGGTGGGGTTTTGGTTTTTTTAATTTTGGAAGTCATATGTCTTTCAATGGTTGTATCTTTTAATAAAAACCAAAAAGAAATTTACCATAATTCTAAGAGCATCATGTCAGATAGTATGACTCATGGTTGGAGAGAAATTACTCAATATTGGAATTTGTCAGCAGTAAACGATAGTTTGTCAGGAGTTATTGCAGAATTAAAACAGCAGCAAGATGAGGCTAAGTTTTTGAAAACCATAAACCAAGATTCATCAAAATATAGGACTGAAGATTTCGAACAGCGGTACACATACACTTCTGCAAAAGTGGTAAGTAACACCATTAATCTACCCAACAATTTTCTTACGGTAGATAGAGGAATAGTCGATGGAATTGATAATCGAATGGGAGTATTTGATAGTAGAGGAATTGTAGGTATTGTGATTAGGTCTAATAATCGGTACTCTCAAGTAATGTCCATCTTGCACAGAGATTCAAAGATCAGTGCGAAAATTTCGAGGTTAAATGCCTTCGGGACAATGGTTTGGACAAGTATAGGGAATCCAAGATTGATGGAACTGAGGTATATACCCAAACATTTAAATCCAAAAATTGACGATATTATCCAAACAAGTGGTGCCTCATCTTATTTTCCAGGAGGACTTCCAATTGGGAAAGTTAAAGAAATACAAGAGGATCCCCAAGGTGGTAACTTTCATTTAATTACAGTTGAATTATTTAATGATCTAAGTACAACCCAGTATGTATATATTGTTAATAATTTATTTAGAGATGAATTTAAAGAAATAGAGGAGGGAAAAGAAGATGAATAATACGACACTCACACACTCATTACGATTCATATTCTTGGTATTTCTTCAAGTCTTGGTTTTTAGACAAATGACTGTTGGTTGGGGTGATTTCAATTATGTACATGTAATGATCTATCCATTGTTTATCCTATTATTACCTATTCGTATACCTGATCCTCTTTTAATTTTTCTAGGATTTTTGATTGGTTTGACCGTCGATGTTTTTTACATATCTTACGGTGTTCATGCAAGTGCTTCAGTTTTTCTGGCATTTATTCGCCCTTTATGTTTAAAAGTATTAACTCCTAGAGGAGGCTATAATATCACACATAGTCCAAATATAAAAAACTATGGATTTGTCTGGTTTCTGATATATTCGAGTTTATTAATGTTTTTCCATCTTTTATTCTATTTTACAATAAGTATTTTCACCCATATATACTGGGTAGAAATCATCTTAAGAACCATATCAAGCTTTGTAGTTTCTTACGTTATAATATTATTGTATTTGAAGATTTTCAATCCAAGAGATTAAATTTTAAGTAATAAGTGTTTAGTTTTCAATGAAGGATACTTTATTATATAGGCAGAGAGTTATTCAATTCATATTTTTCCTTTCCGCAATTGTATTGTTAGGGAAAGCATTTTATATTCAAGTTTGGGATAAAAGTTCAAGTGAGAATGCTGAAGCTGCTACTTTTGGAACTAATATTTTATATCCCTCAAGGGGATTAATTTTTGATCGCAATGATAAATTGTTAGTCAACAATAATGCAATGTTCGATTTGATGTTTACCTATAATCAGATCGATCCCAAAATGGATACACTCGAATTTTGTGAATTGCTCAATATCACGAAAAAAGATTTTATAAAAAAGACTAATAAAAATTGGAAAAGTAATAGATACGATAAGAGACAGCCAACCACCTTTCTAAAAAAAATATCTACAGAAACATTTGCTCAGTTTCAAGAGCATCTTTTTGAGTACCCTGGTTTTTTTGTTCAAGTAAGAAATGTAAGATCCTATCCTTATCCTAATGCAGCACATTTGTTGGGTTACATAAGTGAGGTAAATTCATTTCAAATTGATAAGTCGGAGGGCAAATATAAAAGTGGAGATTATATTGGAGTTAGCGGTTTAGAGTTTCAATACGAAGAAAGTCTTAGAGGAGAAAAAGGGCGAGAGCTAATTTTGAAAGATAATAGAGGCAGAGAAGTAGGTTCTTACAGGGGTGGAAGGGATAATTTACCAGCAATCTCCGGGAAAAATTTAATCTCTTCTATTGATATAGAGCTTCAAGCATATGCAGAGCAACTAATGGTCAACAAAACGGGAAGTATCGTTGCAATTGAACCTCGAACCGGAGAGATTTTGACAATGACAAGTATGCCTACATATGATCCAAATATTTTGACCATCAATCGAAAAAGAGGTGAGGCATTCGAACAATTGCAATCCGATACATTAAAACCTTTTTTTGATCGAGCAGTCCAAGCAAAATATCCTCCAGGTTCTATATTTAAAACAGTTATGGGATTAGCGGCTATGGAAATGGGAGTCACAACTCCTAATCGATATATAAATTGTCCTGGTTTTTTTAATAATAATGGACGACATCAAAGATGCCACCATAGCGGGCCGGTTCCAGATATAGCAACAGCGATTCAACACTCCTGCAATACATATTTTTTTAATTTGTTAAGAAATACTGTGGATAAATTTGGATATACTAATCCATATGCAGGCTTGGATACATTGGCAAGTTATTGGGCAGATTTTGGTTTAGGTCAATCACTAGGGATAGACTATCCGAATGAGGGAAGAGGAAATATTCCTACTTCAAAAACGTATGACAATATGTATCCTCGAGAGAAGGGAAGTTGGAGGTCACCGACGATTACTTCGATTGGAATTGGGCAAGGAGAAATTGAACTAACTACATTGCAGATGGCTAATCTCGCTGCAATCATCGCTAATAAAGGTTGGTATCACAAACCACATTTGATTAAGGGATACAGGGAAAAGAACAGAGATATGCTTTTCGAAAAAATGGATCCTAAAAAAGTTAGAGTAAATGAAAAGCACTTTCTACCAATAATTGACGGAATGGAAAAAGTTACTATCAATGGAACTGCAACCAATGCAGCTATACCTGGTATAGCTGTATGTGGAAAAACTGGTACTTCACAAAATCCGCTAGGAGCGGATCATTCCGTTTTCTTTGCTTTTGCGCCAAAAGATAATCCAACAATAGCTATTGCAGTATACGTGGAACATGGTGTTTGGGGTACTAGGTATGCAGCGCCTATCGCGAGTCTGATGATTGAAAAATATTTAACTGGAGAAATTTCTCCAACAAAGAAGTTTTGGGAAAATAGGATGTTAGATTCTGATTTAATTAAAATTAATCCATAAGTCTTTATCGATTGATTGAAGATAGATTCCAGTTTTATAAAAAAATAATAATCCTCCGCAAATGAATTTTTTCATCTTAAATCCTTGTGTTTTTTTATTTCCCCTTCTACTGCTTTTTTTTGAAAAAAATACTTCCGCACAAATTGAATCTGATAGTATTTCAAAAATCAATTTACTATTTGTAGGTGATATAATGGGGCATGATCCCCAAATCGAATCAGCAGAAATCACCAAAAATGAATCATATAATTATGAACCTTGTTTTCAATATGTGAAACCAATTATTGAAAAATCAGATCTGGCTATTGCTAATCTTGAGGTAACTCTTCCTGGTCAGCCACCTTATCGAGGATATCCTCAATTTCGATCTCCCAATGAATTGGCAAAAGCTCTTCGGTTGGCAGGATTTGATATGCTGGTCACAGCTAATAATCATTCAAATGATGCGGGTAAGAAAGGGGTAATTAATACAATTTCAACCGTCAAAGATTACGGGTTTTATCAAACAGGAACTTTCAAAAATCAGGAAGATAGAGATTTGTATTATCCTTTGATTGTATATAAAAATGGTTTTAAAATTGCCTTCCTCAATTACACTTATGGAACAAATGGAATCAAAACAAGACCTCCAGTTATCGTCAATTACATCGATGAAAAATTGATCGAAACAGATATGAAATTAGCGCACCAACTTGAACCAGATGCTATTATAGTAATTACCCATTGGGGTAAAGAATATAAATATGTTGAAAATGAGAAACAACGAAAATTAGCAAAGAAAATATTCAATTGGGGAGCGGATTTAATTATTGGGATGCACCCTCATGTTGTACAACCAATTCGGGAGCTGGAGATTCTTCAAAAAGATTCTACCTATAAAAATGCATTGGTTGCTTATTCACTAGGTAACTTTATTTCAGGCCAAACTACACCAAATACAGAAGGCGGATTTATTTTCGAAATTACTTTGGAAAAATGTAAAGAAACTAATAAAGTTACATTAGGTGAACATCATTATATTCCAGTTTGGAGATATGTTTATCAGGAATCTAAGGAAAAAAATATTTACTTTACAATTCCAACTTCACCATTTGAAAATGGGAATGGAACATGGATTGGTATGGACAAAGAAAATCAAAAGAATCTGAATGCCTTCGCAAACAAGACTCGAGGTCATTTGAAAGACTCTGAAAGTACTGAGAGAATAGTGACACTTGGAGAACTGGGAAAGGTTCCCAAATTAAGCTCTATGAAAAAAGGAGCCTCAAAAAGTGAATCAACTGAAAAAAACTAAAGCTTGGAATTAGAAATTAATATTATTTATTAGCCTAAATTTATCTCTAAAAAAATGATCGTTTCAACAATTGTCGCAACAGCAAAAAATAATGTTATTGGAAAAGATAATGATATACCATGGTACTTGCCTGCAGATTTAAAATATTTCAAAAAAATGACTTTGAATCATCATATCATTATGGGACGAAATTGCTATGAATCCATTGGTAAATGTTTACCAAAAAGGACAAATATGATTTTGACACGAAATCCGTTTTACATTGTTTCTAATTGTTATGTTTTGGATTCATTGGAAGAAGCCTTAAAAATTGCAGAAGAGAATGGAGAGGAAGAGGTATTCATAATCGGAGGTGCACAGATTTATGAATTAGGAATGAAATATACTAATAAGTTGTATTTGACTGAAGTAGAATTGGAAGTGGAAGGTGATATCATTTTTCCGGAGATAAATATGGACGAATGGAAACTACTTAGCGAAGAAGCCTACGAAGCAGATGAAAAAAACAAACACAATTACACTTTTAAAATATTCCAAAGAAAATAGCTGCTAACTTTTGATCGCAATTAAAAGATAACGAATCTAATCATTCTAAAAGTTAAACAGCTTAACATGTAAACCGTCTAAGTATAAAGTTATTTTTTTTTACGAAAGGGTTTACACTTTTATTCCTGATATTTTTATTCCCATTTATTCTAACTGCTCAAAACTATTACTCCCCATCACTCCTAGGAAATGAATGGGAAACCACGACTCGAACTAATACTGGTTCTTGTACCGATGATTTAGATTCTCTTTCTACATTTTTAGCAGTGAAAAATACTAAAGTATTTATCATTTTAAAAGATGGGAAAATTGCTTTTAGGAATATTATAAGGACTTCGGGCAGTATAGTGTTTAGTATGTATTGGGTGACTGTTGCAAAAAACATTGACTAGGTATTTAGAAAGAGTCGCACAAGAGGAAGGATTGCTTGATTTGGATGATAAAATGTCAAATTATTTAGGAGTAGGGTGGATGAGTCAACCTTCGAGCAAAGAAGATTTAATTACTTTCAGACATCAGTTTTCAATGTCCACAGGATTGGATGATGGAGTGCCTAGTTCAAACTGCTAGGATCTAATTTGTTTGTAATATTTAGCAGATGCTGGTGATCGGTGGAGTTTTCAAAATACTACTTATCGACTTTTATATGATGTGGTTGAAAATATAAGTGGGGCAACTTCTCAAAATTATACACTTCAAAAAATCAGGCTAAAAATAGGTCTAACTGATACTTGGATTAATTATGTTTTTTATAGCAGACTTCGAAGCATGGCTTGATTTGGTTCATTGATCTTAAATAGAGGAAATTGGAATGGTACTACAGTTTTAGCCGATCGGAATTATTAGAAGGAAATTATTTCATCTAGTTTTTCGATAAAAGAAAATTTACGTGCAATAAAAAAAATCAAGTTAAAATAAACGAAGGTGTATAATGTTTTGCTATTTAATGTAAAATGTCAATAAGCAAATATTTTTTGATTATTAGTTAAGTAAAAACAATATCTATGGATTAGGATAGTTGATTAATAACAATATATTTACATTTCGTTATAATTGTGTAAGTTTAGTTAAAAAAGAACAACTTGCATATTATGAAAGAAGACTTGCTTCATTATGTTTGGAGGCTGCAAAGGTACGATTACTCTAACCTTCGAACCACCGATGGACAGCCAATTAGAATTCAAATGATAGGTGAACATAATCACCATTCTGGCCCTGATTTCATTAATGCACGTATAGAAATTGGAAAAACACTTTGGGCTGGAAATGTGGAAATGCATCTAAATTCATCAGATTGGACAGCACATAACCATCAATCTAATCCTGCTTATGATAATGTGATTTTACACGTTGTGCTCGATGAAGATGAGAAAATAAGTCGTAAAAATGGTTCTAAAATTCCTTGTCTTGAATTAAAAAAACGAATCTCCTCCAAGCTTTCAAAGGTTTATCAGGAATTTTTGCAAAATGAATATTGGATCCCATGTCAACATCATTTTTATGAAGTTGGGAATATGACTAAAGTACTTTGGTTAGATCGTTTATTGGTAGAAAGGATCGAATGTAAAACTATAACTATAGAGGATTTGCTTAAAGGGAATACTAATAATTGGGAATCTGCTTTTTATCAAGCTATAGCGAAAAATTTTGGTATAAAAGTAAATGCAGAACCTTTCGAACGGCTTGCAAGAACTTTACCTTTAAGTATTCTGGCAAAGCATAAAAACGATCTTTTTCAAATAGAAGCATTGCTCTTTGGACAGTCAGGATTGCTAGATGATGACTTTGGAGATGAATACCCCAATCGCCTAAAAGATGAGTATCAATTTTTGCAAAAGAAATATCAATTAACTCCGATGGAAAAAACTAGTTGGCGTTTTTTAAGAATGCGTCCTGCCAATTTTCCTACTATTCGAATTGCTCAATTTGCTCAATTAATTTTTCAATCTAATCATTTGTTTAGTAAGGTGTTGGCTGCGAAAAATGTCAGAGAAATTCAAAATATGTTTGAATTGAAACTCTCGAATTATTGGCAAGTTCATTATGTTTTTGATAAAAAGTCTGTGAAACGAAAAAAATCATTAGGTAAAAATGCGATTCATCTTTTTATCATAAATACCATAACTCCTTTTCTTTTTTTATATGGAAATAGGAAAAGTGATGAAGGTTATATGAATAGGGCATTTCAATTAATAGAAGAAGTCCCTGCAGAGAAAAACAATATAATTACAAAATGGGAAGAACTTGGAATAATACCTAAGTCAGCCTATGAAACTCAGGCTTTATTACAGCTAAAAAATGAATATTGTGATAAGATGAGGTGTTTGGAATGCTCGATTGGGTGTGGAATCTTAAAGAGGTGATTTTTGAAAATGATCACGAATAAATCGGAATTGAGTAAAAGCTATTCTGTGACAAGTATTTCCTTAAGAACTTTTTTCGCTTGATCAATATTTTCAATTTTCCCCACATCCATCCATATATCTGTATCATGAGGATACTCAACTATTTTTTGATAAGCCGCAGCTGCCAAATAAACGTCAATAATCGAAAATGCATTTTTATTGTCAGGCATTGCATCAAATATATCAGGACTAATTATATGGATACCACTAAATGCTCTTAAATTTAATTTTCCCTTCCTCTTTTTGCATAAAATCATTTTACCCGTTTTAATATTCATCCAACCGAACAATTTATTTTTTTTATTGAATAAAAGGTAGCGAGAAGTTGCTCTATGTCGAGTTGACAGACTTGCCACAGCATTAGATTTAATATGAGTATCGTACATTTTTTTTAAATCGATATTAGAAAGAATATCTACATTGTGTACGAAGAATGGGTTTCCGTCAGAAAAGAAATTAGCCATTTTTAATAAACCACCACCAGTATCGAGTAATTTTTCTCGCTCATCTGAAATAGAAATATTAATTTCAAAGTTATTTTTACTCTGTAAAAAATCAATAATCATTTGGGCATGGTGGTGAACATTGACAATCAGATCGGTTACACCTGCGGCTTTCAAACGTTGAATTACAATTTCTAATAAAGTTGTTCCATTAATTTCAACTAATGCTTTTGGTCGATTATCAGTTAATGGTCGGAGTCGAGTACCAAGTCCAGCGGCAAAAATTAATGCTTTCATAATGTTTAGTTTTAGGAATAAAAAAGGATGATGTATTATTGGTTTTTTGTAAAAATAAAAAAGAAATTCAATTACTTTTGTTCTTTTGCCTTTTCTGAAAAATAATAAACTCAATAATTTAAAATTGAATGTTTCGAAATAAACTCATAAAAATATTACTATTACCACTTTCATTGCTTTATGGAGCAGGTTTAAGTATAATTGATTTTTTTTACAAAAAAGGATTGCTTAAAGGAATTGCTTTCGATCTTCCAATTATATCTGTAGGGAATCTTTCCGTTGGAGGTGCAGGCAAAACACCACATATTGAGTATCTTATACAGTTGCTCCGACCATACTTAAATGTTTCAACACTTAGTCGAGGCTATAAACGGAAAACCAAAGGTTACTTAAAGGTAGAAATACAAAATAATGCTGAAACAGTTGGAGATGAGCCTTTGCAATTCAAACGAAAATTTCCGGATGTTCACGTGGCAGTTGCAGAAAATCGAATTTTCGCAGTTCCTAAAATTTTATCAGAAAGTCCAAGTACTCAAATTGTTTTACTCGATGATGCTTTCCAACATAGAGCAATTCAGCCTGGGTTAAATATTTTGTTGACAGAGTTTAATTTTCCGTTTACGGATGATTATTTGTTGCCTTCAGGAAGGTTGCGAGAATGGCGATCTGCTTATAAGCGAGCAGATGTTTTGATTGTTTCAAAATGTCCACCTGAAATATCAGAGAAGGAAAAAGAGTATTTTGTTAAAAAAATAAAACCTCTTCCCCATCAAAAGATCTTCTTTTCGTACTATACATATAGAGAACCATATTATATTTTAAATCATAAATACCGTTCTAAGTTAGATCCTAATCTTGATGTGTTATTAATTTGTGCAATTGCTCGGACAGATTATTTGGTAAACTATTTAGAATCTCAAGTTAATTCTGTGAAAACATTGGAATACGAAGACCACAGATATTTTAGTAAATTTGATATTTCATTTTTGAAGACAACTTTTGATAATATGGAGTCAAAAAAGAAAATAATTTTGACCACTGAAAAAGATGCAATGCGTCTACAATTACATCATCCTTTTTTGCAGAAAAATAAATTACCAATTTTTGCATTACCAGTTCAAGTAAAATTTCATTTTGAGGAAGGAGAGAGTTTTGATAGAGAAGTGAAGCAATTTTTATTAAATTTCCGATCTTAAAAACTAATTTAAAAACAACAATATTGAATCCATATAAATTTTTAAGTTATGCATTTGTGTGGTCGTTGGCAACGGTGACAAGTCGAATCTTTTATTCAAAAATTTTGACTAGAAATAAAAAGGCGTTTCGCCTAAAGCATCCTACCATTCTTGTTACCAATCATCCAAATACTTTATATGATCCTTTCATGGCCGCCGTACCTGTTAATCGCTTTGTTCATTTTTTAGCGAATGCAGGTCTATTTGACATCCCTGTTTTAGGAGCTTTCTTGGGAAGTACTTTTGGGATCAAGGTGGAACGGAGACAAGATGTAGGGGTTGATGGAGTGAAGTTAGATAATGATAAAGCCTTTCGATTTGCAGAGGAATTTTTAGCAAAAGGAGGTTGTTTGTACATTGCGGCTGAGGGAGGAAGTGATATTCCTAGGAGGATTAGACAATTCAAAACTGGCTCTGCTCGAATTGCCTTGAGTACAGAAGATAAAAATGGATTTAAATTGGGATTGGAAATATTGATAGTCGGATTGAATTATCAAGATCAAAGAAATTTTCGAACTCCAATATTTAGAAATGTTGGAGAGCCAATTAAGGTAATTGACTTTGAGGCAATATATCGAAAAGATAAATTCCAAGCTGTGACAGATTTAACTGCTGCGATGCAAAAACAAGCAGAGAGATTAACAATCCATACACATGACGATGAGGAAGATATGTTAGTGAGGCAACTAGAAGAAATAGTCCAAACGGAGGATCCTCTTTCATTTGACCTTGTTTTTGATCGCACTAAAATAATGATTTCCAATTGGCAAGATTTTCAAAAAGAGAATCAAGAGGAAGTAAAGAAATTCACATCAAAAGTCAAACAATATTTTTCATTTTTGCAAAAAAATAAAACTAGTGATTGTATTTTTATAAAAACACAAAAATCTAATGCAAAAATAAATTGGTGGATGCGAACGCTTCTTATGGTTATTAGTTATCCAATATTTGTATATGGAATTGCAAATAATTTTTTGGCCAACTATACTCCTGCTTTGATTAACAGAAAATTAAAGTTACATGCAGCTTATACTTCGGCAGTTAAAATTTTATCAGGCATTTTTACTTACTTGATATTCTATTGGTTGCAAATTTGGATATTTAAACAGTTTTTCACAAAAGAATTGTTTATTTGGATGTACATTGGTAGTGTAATACTAACTGGATTTTTCTCATGGTGGTATAAGGATTTTGCAAAAAGTACTTTGAGTGGCTGGAGGTTGTTTCGACTACCTGAAGAAAATTTAAAATCAAAAATAGAATTACGTAAAAGTATTATGTATCAAATTAATTCCTTGTTGAAATAAAAATAAAATGATACCCAATGCATTTTAGTTTATCCCAAATTCTTGATTATTCGATCTTTATCAATCCGCATTTATTACTTATCAATCTATTATTTACCATATTCATCTGTTCATTTATCGTTCAAATATTCTATTGGTGTTTCCTTTTTTCAAAATTGGCTAATTATAAATCTACATTTAAAAGCATTCAAGGGGAGGTTAGAAATGAGAAACCAATCTCAATTGTCATCTGTGCACGTAACGAGGCTAATAATTTAGAAAAAAACCTTCCCCGTATTCTAAACCAAAACTACCGTTCCTTCGAAGTGATAGTGGTCAACGATAATTCAAACGACACTACATATGATGTTTTATTAAAATATAAAAAAATATATTTTAACTTGTGCATAATTAATCTCGACTCCAAACCTATTGGAATGGTAGGAAAAAAGTTTCCGTTAAAAATCGGGATTGAATCATCAAAGTATGCAACCTTGTTGCTAACGGATGCAGATTGTTGTCCTAATAGTTCAGAGTGGTTGTTTTGCATGCAAAGTAGGATTACTGAAACTACAAAAATCGTATTGGGCTATGGTCCATATGCAAATTATCCAACTTTATTAAATCGTTTTATTCGTTTCGAAACTGTCTATACAGCGATTCAATATTTTTCATTTGCACTCGCAAAGCTCCCATATATGGGCGTTGGACGCAATCTTGCATACGAAAAGGGATTATTTACTAAATCTAGTGGATTTGAAAAACATAGTCATATTGCATCAGGAGATGATGACTTATTTATTAATGAAGTTGCAAATGGAGATAATGTAGATGTAATGTTAGAAAGAGAGTCGTTTGTTTATTCTGAACCGAAAATAACATGGCGAGATTATTATCATCAAAAAAACAGACACCTATCCACAGCTACTAGTTATCAATTAAAATATCAAATTTTGTTGGGGCTTTTATCGGCGAGTCATTTCTTTTTTTATGTGACAGGGATTATATTATTCGCATTAAATTTTAATATAATATTTTTAGGTACGCTTTTTGTAGTACGTTATATAGTGCTTGTTTATTATTACGCACCAATTCTCAAAAGGTTTCAAGAAAAAAGACTACTTCTATGGATTCCAGTACTGGATTCCATGTACATTCTGTATTATTTTACATTCACACCTATTTTATTTTTTAGAAACACAATACAATGGAAGTAAAAACAATAACTACGACAAACAACTTATCCCCAAAAGCAAAAGCTGATTATGAATTAGTTTTAAGAGCAATTGATGGTGAAGAAAAAGCCTATACTCTTTTGATGACTCGCTATCGTAATTCTATCTTTCACATGATGTTAAAAATGATTAACAATCGAGATGATGCTGATGATTTAACTTTGGAGGCATTTGGAAAAGCTTTTAGGAAATTACCAAGTTATGCACCACGGTATGCATTTAGCACCTGGTTATTCAAAATTGCTATTAATAATTGTATCGACCATATCAGAAAGAAAAGATTACATCTTCTATCAATTGATGATCCAATCGAAAAAGGTGGAGCACATGACTTTTCATCTAACTTAAAATCAAATACATTAGATCCAGAAGAAATTTATATTCGAACTCAAAAGGTTTCTTTGATGCGAAAAGTAATGGGAAAATTAACCCCCAAGTATCGCTTGATGATCGAATTGAGATACTTCGAAGAATTAAGTTACGAGGAAATTGCAAGAGAGTTGGAAATTCCTTTAGGTACTGTTAAAGCTCAATTATTTAGGGCCAAAGAAATTTTGTACACCTTGTTAAAAAAACCAGGAGCACAAGCATTCCTAGATATGTCAGGTCGTGCAAGAGCCAGAAAACGTGGGTAATACTTTAATATTTTGATAAAATAAAAAAAGGGTAGCATGAAAATGCTACCCTTTTTTTATTCGGATTAAGATATCTTCTTTGGAATTATTTTATCACTATTTCAGCTGAATTTGTTTTGGCAGTATTATTTTTGGAGTAACTAGAGGCATCGGCAGATGTAGCTAGATGATTTCAGAAGAAATGTGGTAACACTATTATCTTGGTTAAAGAACCGTAGACTATTTTTTTCGTTATTGTTTTTACATTTTTAGGAGTTGCTAAAATGCCAGTTTTTAATGTAGATGAAAAATCAACGAATGATGCTGAATTATATTCAGCAGAAGGTGTTGTAATTGTTCCGCAAAAATCTCCTATCAGAGAAAACTAAATGGTTAAATTAGAGGTTGTAGATTTTTCTAATTAGGTAAGTGGAATATCAAAAAAGCTTTTCTTGTTATCCAACTCTACCTTTATTTTTAATGAGGAAAGGATCTTTATCCCAGATTGTTAGGCTCAGTTGATACTTTATAAATTAACAATGGATTTATTTAGTCGTAAAATATTGAGAGTATATTTGGAGATAATAATTGTTTTCTTTCCTAATTAAAAAACTCTCCTAAAAATTCCGTTTTTTTGCAAAAATAATATTTCAAAAAAATGGAAGAATTTCTAGACTACTTTCCTGATCTCACCGATCAACAAATTGCCCAGTTATCTCAATTAGGCGAACTCTATGCAGAGTGGAATGCTAAGATCAATGTCATTTCTCGAAAAGACATTGAAAATATTTATGAAAAACATGTGCTTCACTCTTTAGCCATTGCGAAAGTAATGAGATTTGAACCAGAAGCAGATATTTTAGACTTGGGAACGGGGGGTGGATTTCCAGGAATTCCATTAGCCATACTTTTTCCTGAATCCAACTTTACCCTCATTGATGGTATTCGTAAAAAAATAACTGTAGTTCAGGGAGTAGCAGAAGCTCTTGGCTTAAAGAATATAGTTGCCAAACAAGCCCGTGCTGAAGAAATGAAAGGTCAAAGATTTGATTTTGTAGTTACTCGTGCAGTTGCCTCTTTAGATAAATTAATGATGTGGACTCAGCGACTTTATAAAAAAGATCATCACCATTTTATGCCAAATGGAATTTTTGCATTGAAAGGAGGTGATTTGAAAAAAGAAATTAAGACTTTGGGCAAAGGACATTATGTAGAAAAATACTCTGTTTGGGATTTTTTTGAGGGAGAATTTTTTGAGGAGAAGTTTATAATCTATGTACAAGGTTAGATATAAATTGTTCTATTAAATATTGATTAAAGGCTGTCAACGCATAAAGTGTTAACAGCCTTTTTATTAATGATGAAAAATCAAAAATATTTTCTAATTTTAGATCGCTTTCCCTGATGTTTAATTAAAACCCAACTATAAGAATGAGACAAGTCAAATTATTATCCTTGATGTTAGTTTTGACCTTATTAGGTCAAAACCTTCTAGCGCAAGTTACCTTTCAACGCAATGGTGTTTATGATGAACGAGAAGGATTTTATGCTTTTACCAATGCTACCATTTTTAAGTCCTATAATGAAAAATTAGAAAATGCAACGATGATTATCAAGGATGGTCAAGTTCAAATGATTGGGCAAAAAGTCCTAATTCCTGCTGGTGCTGTGGTTGTCGATTTAAAAGGAAAATTTATATATCCATCATTTATAGATTTGTATTCAAGTTATGGATTGCCTGAGGCCAAAAGAGTTGATAGGAATTTTCGTAGAACTCAACAATTTAATTCTAATAAAGAAGGAGCTTACGGTTGGAACCAAGCATTGAAGCCTGAGTTTCGTGCACATGAAAACTTCACAACAGATGAAAAAACTGCTAGAGGATATCGAGGTGCAGGATTTGGAACAGTTATGACGCATCAAGAGGATGGCATCAGTCGTGGAACTGCAACCTTAGTAGTTCTCGGTGAAGATACAGAGCATCAAATGATTTTGAAAGAAAAAACTGCTCACATGCTTTCCTTCAAAAAGGGAACATCTCCTCAAAGTTATCCTGGTTCTTTAATGGGCGGAATAGCATTGTTACGTCAAACTTACATAGATGCCAATTGGTATAAACATGGAGGCAAAAATGAAGAACTTAACATCTCATTGGAGGCGTGGAATGAAATTAATTCCTTGCCGGTAGTTTTTGATATTCGTGAAAAATTAGAGGGATTACGTGCCAATAAGTTGGGTAGAGAGTTTGGAAAAACTTATATTCTAAAAGGGAACGGAGATGAATATCAACGATTAAATGAATTGAAAGCAACTGGTTGTTCGATGATTCTACCTGTGAAATTTCCAGATGCGTTTGACGTTGAAGATCCGTACGATGCAATGTTAGTTTCCCTAGCCCAATTAAAACATTGGGAATTAGCTCCTACGAATTTATCAAGAATTGATAAAGCTGGAATCGAATTTACTTTGACTACAGCAGGGTTAGATAAGAAATCTGATTTTTTGAGAAACGTAAAAAGAGCAATTAAGCATGGTTTGTCTGAAGAAGCTGCTTTAAAAGCAATGACACATACGCCTGCCAAAATGATGGGAATGTCCAACCAAATTGGGAGTTTGAAATCAGGAACATTAGCCAACTTTATTATCACATCAGAAAATGTTTTTAACGAGAAATCAAAAATTCACCATAACTGGGTGAAAGGAAAAGTTTTTGTTTTAAAAAAATTAAATGAAACTGATTTGGAAGGGAACTATAGTTTAAAAGTGGGTGATCAAACCTTTAAATTAATGGTAGATGCTAATAACAGAATGAAAGTAGAAGAAAATGATTCTACTACAATTGCTGTCAATTCTAAAGTATCTAATGACTTAATTACACTTACTTTTTCTCCAACAAAAAAAGAATCAAACTTATTTCGATTGTCAGGAACAATTGGAGAAGAAGAATGGTCGGGAAATGGAACTTTGATCGATGGAAGCTGGACTCCCTGGTCTGCCAAATATGAGGGTACTCCTGAGAAAAAAGGTAAGGATAAAAAAATAGAGAAAAAGACAGGACAGGGGAAAGGTAAGAAAAGTAAAGTTTTATCTAAGAATAAATTGGGTGATATAATTTATCCATTTATGGCTCATGGTTACAAGGAACGACCAAAGGAAAATAATTACTTGATTAAAAATGCCACAGTGTGGACAAATGAGAAAGATGGAATTTTAGAAAATACAGATGTCTTAGTTCGAAATGGAAAAGTAGCTGAGATTGGAAAAAATATCAACAAAGATATAGGTATTCGAATTGATGGAACTGGAATGCATTTGACTTGTGGGGTGATTGATGAGCATTCACATATTGCCATCTCACGAGGTGTTAATGAATGCACAGAAGTGAGTACAGCGGAAGTAAGTATTGCTGATGTAGTAGATTCTGAAGACATTGATATTTATCGTCAATTGGCTGGTGGGGTGACCACTTCGCAATTGTTGCATGGTTCGTGTAATCCAATTGGAGGTCAATCTGCGATTATTAAATTGCGGTGGGGTTTTTCTCCAGAAGAGATGAAATTTGAAGGTGCACCAGGTTTTATAAAATTTGCTTTGGGAGAAAATGTAAAGAAGTCTCGTTCAAGTACAAATAATAGATTTCCGGATACCCGAATGGGAGTGGAACAAGTTTATCGAGATTATTTTACTCGCGCCAAAGAATATAAAATTGCCAACCAACAAAAGGAAGCAGGTTTTCGAAGAGATTTGGACTTGGAAACTGTAGTTGAAATTTTGGATGGGGAAAGATATATCTCTTGTCATTCCTACGTTCAATCTGAAATTAATATGCTGATGCATGTAGCGGATGAAATGGATTTTAAAGTGAATACTTTTACTCATATTTTGGAAGGATATAAGGTAGCTGATAAAATGGCTAAGCATGGTGCAGGTGGTTCTACGTTTTCCGATTGGTGGGCATACAAATATGAGGTGGTTGATGCAATACCTTACAATGCAGCCTTGATGCATGAACAAGGTGTGACGACTGCAATCAATTCTGATGATGCAGAAATGGCTCGACGATTAAATCAAGAGGCTGCCAAAGCAGTAATGTACGGAGGAGTTTCGGAAGAGGATGCTTGGAAATTTGTTACGTTGAATCCTGCAAAATTATTACACATAGACCATAAGGTTGGAAGTATCAAAGAAGGAAAAGATGCGGATTTAGTTTTATGGAATGATAATCCACTTTCAGTTTATGCAAGAGCAGAAATGACTTTTGTTGATGGATTAAAACTTTTTGATAGAAAATTAGATTTGGAAATTCGAAAAGAAATCGCATCAGAAAGAAATCGATTAATACAAAAAATGCTAACCAATAAAAAAAGTGGTGGAAAAACTCGTCCTGTGAGAGGAAAGAAATCTAGACACTATCATTGTGATGATTCTGAAGATGAAATGATTGATTAGTAATCATTATTTAAGTTAAAAGTCTTTTAGAGTTTTTTTCTAAAAATCAAATATGTCAAAATGAAAGTATTTAATATAATTTTAATCATGTGCCTTGCTTGGAGTATGACTGCTCAACCAGCACCAGCTTCACCACAAAAAGGAAAAATTGCCATCCTTGGGGCAATAGCACATTTAGGAAATGGAAAAGTGATTGGGAATAGTTTAATCACTTTCGAAAATGGAAAATTACTAGCGGTAGAAGATGCAACAGGAATTCGAATTGATCGAAATTCTTTTACAAAAGTAATTGAAGCTAATGGTAAACATGCTTACCCGGGATTTATCGCAGCAAATACTGCACTTGGATTAAATGAAGTTTCAGCAGTTCGAGCAACTCGAGATGATAATGAAATTGGATATTTGAATCCACATATTCGTTCAATAGTAGCATATAATACTGATTCAAAAGTAATTCCAACCCTTCGTTCTAATGGAATGTTGATGGCTCAAATAGTCCCAGGAGGAGGAAGAATTGATGGCCAATCAAGTGTTGTTCAATTGGATGCATGGAACTGGGAAGATGCAGCTTACAAAATGGATGATGGAATTTATTTGTCATATCCTTCGATGGTAAGTTGGAGTTGGAGAACTCGAACTATCAGTAAGAATAAAAATTATGGAAAACAATTGCAAGAGGTGGAGGACTACTTTACAGAAGCACATGCATACACAAAGAATAAAAAATTATCTTCTGAAAATTTGAAATTTGAAGCAATGCGAGGATTGTTTGATGGAAGCAAAAAGTTATACGTAAAAACTAATGCTGCCAAATCAATTATGGAGGCGGTTTTATTATTTAAAAAATTCAATATTATACCAGTTATCGTAGGTGGAGGTGAATCTTGGATGGTTGGTGATTTTTTGAGAAAACACAATGTTCCTGTTATGTTGTCAAAAGTACATGATCTGCCAGATCATGAAGACTCAGATATTGACCAACCATTTAAAACTCCCCGAATGTTGCAAGAAGCGGGAGTACTTTGGTGCTTCCAAATGAATGAAGTAGCTCAGTCTCGAAATCTTCCTTTCCAAGCTGGTCATGCAGTTGGATTTGGATTAGACAAGGAAGATGCAGTTTCAGGATTAACTTTAAACACAGCTAAAATTTTAGGTGTTGACAAATCTGTAGGATCTCTTGAAGTAGGAAAGGATGCTACGCTTTTTATCAGTTCAGGAGATGCGTTAGATATGCGAACGAATCACGTTGAAACGGCCTTTATCCAAGGAAGAGAAGTCAGTTTGAATACTAAACAGAAAGTTTTATACGAGAAATTCAAAACGAAATACGAAATTCAAAAATAAATTTTAATATAATTTTGCTTCGGTAAATAGAATGGGATTCATCAAGTAATCTAGATAATAACAGTTGATTAAAATTATTTTTAATTGATGCAGAGAATATAGTTATCCATACTTTTAGATGGTCTTATGGCTGCTTTTAAGCTATGAGCAAAGGGTTAATATTTTTTAATAATGAATAGAGGCAATTTGGATTAATTTCTGAAGTGCCTCTTTTTTATAGGCAGAGATACGTCATCTTTAAATTATTTTTCATCTTGTTAATATTACTTCATTTTAACTTTACCAAGAATAAATGGCTTTACTTAAAAAGTTTAGTTGGTTTTATCAAAAACCTAAATAAGGTAAGTTGAATAACTATTCACATTTAATATTTTTATTTAGTTATATTTTGATGAGGAAATCTAGTTAAATATTAATTAAAATCGATCATTTAAATAATACATTCTAATTTTTCATTCGTTTTATTTTTAGTCTTTAGAGATGGTATTTTTTGAAAAATAGCTTAATTTAAATTTTCAATTAAAAATATGGTACGAATTATATTAATACTATTTTCATTTTTTATGATAAGTCTGCGGTTGCAAGCTCAGATGGAAGTGGAGGATACGAAAAAAGTAACCATTAATGGTTATGTTTTCGATGCCGTTATTCAAGGAACGGACACGATTATCATGGCAGATTTAGATGATATTTCGATTTCATCACCTAAAGAGTTTAAAAATAGAGAGGACTATCGCACTTATCGAAAGTATAGATATTATGCTTCCAAGGTTTTTCCTTATGCTCAAAAAGCTATTAAAATATTTAGGGAAATAGAGGAATCGACAGAGACAATGAATAAACGAAAACGGAAAAAGTTTGTCAAAAGAAAATATAAACAGCTTAAAAAAGAATTTAAGACTCCTTTGAAGAATCTGACTAAAACCCAAGGTAAAATTTTGATAAAAATGATCGAGAAAGAATTGGATACTCCTTTTTACACTTTGATGAAAGATATGAAAGGGGGCTGGACTGCGGGTTATTGGAATCAAATGGGAAAATTTTTTAATTACGATTTGAAAGAGGGATACCATGAAGGCGATGATCCTATTTTAGATGTTGTTATTAATGACTTTGATATTTCATATAAAAAATATTAAATAGTTATTTAAGTCTTTTTTTAAAATAGGCGCTAAACTTGTTAAAGTTTGGCGTTTATTTTTTCCATTAAATTGAATTACTTTTGTCTTTTTAAAAAGAAATAAATCATTCAAAAATGATCGATTACGTCAACCCAGAATTAATTTTAAATAAAGAAAATATTCCAACTGGCCGCATAGCTTGGCGCAGTCCTTCCAATTTAGCTTTGGTCAAATATTGGGGTAAATATGGAAGACAACTTCCTCGGAATCCATCTATTAGTTTTACGCTCAACAATGCTTTTACGGAAACAGTGCTGGAGTATAGCCCTAAAGAAGAGGATAGCCAAAATATAAAATTAGATTTTTTTTTTGAAAAAGAGGAAAATGATGCATTTCGAAATAAGATGCTGAAATTCCTAGAAAGTATTACTGATGTTTATCCATTTTTGACTCAGTTGCATTTAACTGTTCATTCTTATAATTCATTTCCACACTCTACAGGAATAGCTTCTTCCGCTTCCGCAATGAGTGCACTAGCTGCATGCTTATGTTCCTTGGAAAAGGAACTATTCGGAACACTTGAAAACTCGGATGATTTTTACCAAAAATCATCATTTATCGCCCGATTAGGATCTGGAAGTGCGAGTCGATCAGTTTACCCACATTTGGCAATTTGGGGTGAATCCGATGTTGCAAATGGTTCTTCCAATTTATTTGCGATACCTTGGGGTGAGCGAGTACATCCTGTTTTTAAAACTTTTCACGATACCATTTTAATAGCTGATCGAAAAGAAAAAAGTGTAAGTAGTCGAGCAGGACATAGTCTGATGGAAGGAAATATTTTTGCTCAAAATCGTTATGATCAAGCCAATGAAAGGTTTGCAAAGTTATTAAAAGCTTTGGAAGAAGGTGATCTTAAAACTTTTGGAGAAATTACTGAAAACGAAGCGCTTACACTTCATGCTCTCATGATGACTTCTGAACCATCATATATTTTGATTCGTCCGAATACTCTGGTTATGATTGAGAAAATTAGAGTTTACCGAGAGGCTACTAATCAACCTCTTTACTTCAGTTTGGATGCAGGCCCCAATATTCATTTACTTTTTCCAGATGAAATAAAAGACGATGTATTTGATTTTATTAAACAAGAAATGGAACCGCTATGTGAAAATGGAGAATGGATTGCAGATCGAGTAGGAGAGGGCTCATATCAATTAAGTTAAATTAAAACAATCTGGCATAATCCAAAATTATCATCTAGGTATAGTTAAAATTTGGCTCGAAGCTCCTTGACTGATTTTATAAATCGTTTTTTATCCGAAAGTTTAGAAAAAAAACATTAAAGTATTTATATTGATTTCTTTGGAGAAATGTGGGTTGATTTTAAAGTGTGAACCCTTTCTTAGATTTTCTTTACTCTAAATATAGAAGAGCTATTCTAGTAATAGAATAGCATTTTTCTTTTGATATGCATCTTTTGAGGTAAAATAACTCTCTATAGAGAGAGCTGAATTAATTTTACTTAAGAAACGCTACAGCGAAAACGATTACCGAAATAATTAATCCGTACATGAAAATGCTGTAACAATACCGGAGATATTTATATTTTTTTGCTAAAACAATTCCCAAAAAATATAGATCACGAGTCATCGTGCTATATAAAAAGTCAGAGTCTTTTATCATTTCCATCATTCCCCAATCAAAATCTTTTAAGTTCATGTTATAAAAATTCCCAAAAAATAAAAGATTACTTTTTCTATTGATAATATCTTCCCGAGTAACTGTTCCCTCAGTAATTTTTGGACGAGTGGATAATGTTGCGAAGATGATAGAACCTAAGCATACGACAAGTAAAACGATTGTAGGAATTTGTAATTTTTCATTAGTTTCAAAGCTTGGAACTAATGTGGAAATTGAAATTGAGATAATAATCGCATTAATACTTAACATGATATTGGCTTTATTATCTGCAATAGAGCTTAAATTGACATGAGTTCGATATGCAGTCCGGTACATGGTTTCAACTCCTCTACCAAGTTTTAACTGACTAATTTCTTCGACATTATGGATAGCGATTTCTTCGACATTCTTGCTAGCTTCTTTTTTGAATTTTGATTTCTTTTTACTTTTTTTTCGTTCAATTTCCTTAGTCTTCTCATCATTAACAACCTCTTTTGGATGCAGTCTTTCATTTAATTTTTTTAATTGTCGAATGTGTTTTCTTTTTCGTTTCTCAAAAAGATGATTAGCTTGACTAGTATGGTATTTATGGTTGGCAATAAATTTTATTTCAAAATCAATCCACTCAGGCTCCGACATAGTGGTATTCGTTGTCAATGTCAACTCTTGACGAATCCTTCCACATCTTTCCCAATATATTTTTTTCCCTAAATGACTCATGTCTGCATCACATAAGATTTTTTCAAATAAAGTATTTGGACTTTGTGGCATTTTAGTTGCCATAATGCAATTTTGGATCAGCTTAATATCAGTTTCTTCAAAATCATATTTTTCAAGAAATGTTTTTGCGTAATTACAACTTCGTTCTTCATGCCCGAGAGGACCTTTGTCGTAGCCAATGTCATGGAACCAGGCAGCAATCAAAAGTAGTTCTAACTCTTTGGAATGCAGATTATGGGCAGCACTTAACTGTTTAGTAGAATTAACCACATCAAGTGTGTGTTGTATATTGTGGTAAGCAAATTTTTTATCAACATGCTCGGTGATAAAATTAGTCACATGTGCTTCTACTTCTATCAAAAGAGAATTGACTACATCCATATTTTTTAGGTTCTTTAAATGAGCGTGTAAAATATGAATTTTTTTTAAAATGAAAGTGATGTGTAATATTGGTTTTAGGGTACTATGTAATTAGTAAATTTTATCATCAAATAGATAATTAATATTGGCACTTATTCTCAATCATTTCTTTAGTGATAAAAATGGACATTGGAATAGATTAAGTTGAATTTAAGTTTCAAAAATCACTGTAGTTTTTCTCTAGGCTTTAATGTGGTTTTCATTACTTTAAAGTTTTATTGTTTGAAATTACTTTTGTTAAGTAGCTATAATATCAGCAGAGTAAACTTAGTAGCTATCAAATGGAGGAATATTAAAATAATTGCAAACTACTTACGCACCAATCAAATCAAAAATACCTACTCTGTTGTTACTCCTGATCATCCATTTAAAGAAATGAATTATTGAGAATATTTTACAAAAAATCTAATTTGACAGAGTTAATCGGTTCTTTTATCGATTACCAAATGTCAATTTCTTGGTTGTTGAAAGTACTTCGTAAGAAGGTTGTGGTTTGTTTTTAATATGGAAACCCCATATTTTGAAGTTGCGTCTTTACTAATTGAAAGGTGATTATCAGTTCTTCTTGATTTCTTCAAATGCTAAATATATATTCGTAAAAGTCTGCCTCCTTATTAGTTAGCTATTTAAAAAGCATATCCCATCTTAAAATTCATATTAAATGTATTATTAATAATATCGTATTCAGTTGTTAGTGAGAGTGGGCCGAATTGCCTAACTAGCATCCCAAGCTCAATTCCGACGCCTGCCATATTTTCTTTTTGTCCAGATTTTTTGAAAATTTGCCCCTCTTGTACAAGGTCAAATGGTTGCAAATCAAAGGAACCATAACTAGCAAGTAAAGAAATGAAATATCCCAAGGATGGCTCCCACTGTAATTTTAAGCCAGAGAAGGCATATTGATTGGCCAACTGATCCATGTAGTCAAATCCGACAACATCAACAAAACGATCTTGAGTTGCGATGGTATTTCCTAAGTAAAAAAGATTGATATAATTATTCTGTCTTAATTGAGAAAAACCTGCTTGGCTAAACCAATGCAAAGAAGTTTTTTTGTCTAAGTGAAAAATTTGTGTGTACTCTAATTGAGCATAATAATTCTCTGAAGTAGATTGATCTTGGAATTCTTCAACTCTATTTTGCAATTTTCCACCGAGGACATATTTTCCATTTATACCAATATTATAACCAGAAGTGGGGAAGTGTTTTCGATTTAATTTGTCTCTTTTATATTTTGCAAATAAGTAATTTTGAGTCAATTTTACAGATTCAAATTGATCAATTGAGAAAACTTGTTTTTGGACATAAATCTCAGTTCCCCAACCTAACCAAATAGAGGAATGTGAACTGATACCTGAGTACAAGCCAATCTGATCTTTAGCATGCTGCATAATGAATCCATCTGCTAAATTATTATTTTCATAATATTCACCAGGGTAAAAGTTCCATTTGCCATCTATTCGAAGTCCAACATTTGGTCGGGAGCTAGTATGGATTAAATAGTCAAGAAAAACTCCTGGTGTTTCAGAGATACGCATATCAAGCGAAAGTTTAGCTCCTTTTAATAATACATTTTTAAATGAGGTATTGATTAAAATAGCAGCATTAACATTAGTATCATAAAATCCTCCAAACTTTAAATATACATTGCTACTTTCTTTTGTTCGAACCATTAATTTGTAACCATTATCCTCCGGAAGTAGTCGATAATCAACATAGGTAAAGAATCCACTAGCATAAACTCCAATTAATTTATCAATTAATTCATCTTGAGTTAAAATCTTAGGTGGTTTAATTTTTATTAATCTACGAAGTGTTCGAATATCAGATTTTTCTCCTCCTTCAAAATCAATAGAAGTGATATTTAATTCAGTCGGAATGGTGAAATTACGAGCTATTTTAGTTGGGGACTGATTTTTTAGATTCAATTCTTTTTTCAATGCTCTAATTTGTGGTAGCATATTTCGAGCTGCTTTTTCCCCAAGTGCAATCAAAGTATCAATATTACTGAAATCTAAAGAACCCATATTTTTTAATTTAGGCATGATGAGTAGATCTGCCTTTTTTTGCTGTTCTTCAGTTGATTTGACCATTCCAAATGATGTAGTTTGGCCGAGTACTTCCACAAATGAAGTTAACTCATCCAATTTTGAAAGAGGAGCACCTACATCGATAGCAATGGTTTTTGTAGCACCCATATTGATGCAATCTTCAACAGGTAAATTTCGGACAAACATACCGTCGATTAAAATTTTATTATCGACTATTCTTGGCTCAAAGACTGTTGGAATACAAGCACTTGAAACCATTGCATCTGGTAAAAACCCTTTGTCAAAAATATAACCTTCCCCTGTTAATAAATTAGTTGCAACACACCTGAAAGGAATAAAAAAATCATCAAAATTATCAATTTGATGTGCAGGTAAGGTAAGTTGTGACAGTAGCATCGACATTTTAGTTCCCTGAATAAATCCTTTTGGTAATTGAATTTTTCCATTGGCTACCGCGAATGAAAATTGATATCGTTCACTTGCCTCTTTAGCTTCAATTGGTTGGGCGTTTCTCAAGACCTCATCATCAAAATATTCTAGCCAGGGGACATTATGCGCTACTTTTTCCAAATCTGCAGCAGTATAACCAATAGCATAGAGCCCTCCAATAATGCTACCCATGCTAGTTCCCGTGATGAATTGAGGTTCGATACCTTCTTCTTCTAATACTTTTAATACGCCTATGTGCGCCAAACCTTTTGCTCCACCACCGCTAAGCACTAAACCTAGTTTCTCAGATATTGCTGGAGTTTGTGAATGTATTGAAATTGAAAAAAGGAACAAATGAAAAAGGATGATTAATTTTCTCATTGGGTGTTGTTTTTTAATATTTAGTATAAATACACATTATAAATATAGGTGGGGCAAAATTAATTCAAGAAGAAATACTCTATTGTTCCACTTCAACAATCATCTCAATTTCTACCGCTAAATTTTTAGGTAATGAGCTCGTTCCAACTGCTGATCTTGCATGTTTTCCTCTTTCTCCAAAAACTGCCACCATTAAATCTGAAAATCCATTAATTACTTGGGAATGTTCTGTAAAGTTAGGGGTGGCGTTGACCGTCCCTAAAACTTTAACGATTCGCTTCACTTTTTTTAAATCCCCTAACTCTGCTTGGAGGACTGCTAACAACCGAATACCAGCAAGTCTCGCTGCTTCTTGACCTTGTTCTACAGTTAAATCATTGCCCAATTTACCAGTGTATAAACTTCCATCCGAATTTGTCGAACCTTTACCAGCTGTAAAAATCAAATTACCAACTCGAACAGAGTGAACATAATTGGCCAACGGTTTATTTAAGTTAGGCAAGGAGATATTGAGTGATTTAAGATTTGCAGCAACATCTACTTTTGGTAAAATTTCTTTCTCATAAATCTTATTTAGATTATTAGAGTTAGAACTATTGCAGGCAATAAAGACAAAAAGGCTTAGGAATATTGGTAATTTTTGCATAATTTTTTTTGTTAAAAAAATAAAGATAATTTAATGCTGTTTTTAAAAAATTAAAAATGAGAGGTTCACCTTTTTTATTATCAAGATTAAGTAGTCGGAACTTAGAAATAGAATAAGACAATTACCCTCAATTTTCTAATAATCTTATACAAAATTCATATTCCGAATGAATTCAAACTATTAAACAGTATTTTAAGGTACTTGGGATTTTTGTTTTTTAAGGTAAAGAATAGAGAATAGTAATAATAAGTTTAAAAATCAAACTTTAACTAATTTTTAAATTTAGCTCTATTGATAAGAAATATTACATTTGCATTATGAAAAAATTAGATTTAATCGAAAAATATTTGAGTGAGGAGTTAAGCGCAAACGAACGCTCTGAATTTGAACAACTTCAGAGGTCCGATGCAGATTTTGCAGAGGAGGTTCTAGTTGCGATAACGATCAATGCAGATTTTAATGTAAAGCAAAAGATGCGTTGGCAAGGCTTGTTAAATGAACAAGTAAGTGTAGTCAAAGAGACTCCAATTCGAAAATTATTTCTAAGAAGATCTATTAGCTTGGTTCGAGGCATTGCAGCCGTTTTTATTCTAGGATTAGGATTATCTTTGGCTTGGTTGATATTCTCAAACCCAGATGCCAGAAATCTAGCGGATGAACAATTGATGGAAATTTATGTAGCACCAAAAGCATTTATGGGTGAGAATGCCAATACAGACTCTAATTGGAAGAATGCAGTTAGCGCTTATAGAAATGGACAATTTTCAGTAGCTGTTGCAGCTATCGAAAGTTCAATGGATATTGGTTCTGAAAAATTAGATGAAAAATATTTTTACTTAGGCCTAAGTTACCTATATGAAGATGTTCCTAATTATGAAAAGGCAATAAATCATCTTGCTAAAAGTAAAGAATTAAATTCATCTTCTCTTTATGCTCCAAAAGCACATTGGTTTATGGCTTTGGCTTATTTAAAACAAGGGAAGGTAAAAGAAGCTAAAACTATGCTCCAGTTAGTAATAAATGAGAATACCACTAATTGGAAAAAAGCAGAAGCTACTGCTTTACTGAATAAAATTTAGACTATTTAAAAGCCCTCATTCATTTGATGTAACAATTGATTTTCGTACAACGCTTATTACATGAATGACCGAATTGCGTAAATTTTTTGGTCATTTTTGTGTGGAACTTAAGTTAATCAATAATGGATTTTTCTCTTTTGGGGATAAATCTCTTCCAACTTAACCTTCCGAAAAAAAGAGTCAACATCAACATTCCCAGAGATGCAAGTAATGTCCAATTTTTGGATAAAGTCGTTGGTGAATAAAGCGGAACCATATCTCCGATGGGTACGAATCCGGCCCAGAAAAGTGGATGATGTCGATCGGGTGGAACATTAGAATCTGTCAAGTATTTTAATTTAGCCTTTCGTAAAGCGATATCTTTTGTTGTACCATTTTTTAATTGTTTGAAAAAGATATTGGTAATCGTTGCAGTCTCATCATCAGGTACACTCCAAAGACTCATGATAATGCTAGGACAACCTGCATAAGCAAATGCTCGAGACAAACTCATTATTCCCTCCCCTTTATTTATTTTTCCAAAACCAGAATTACATGCTCCTACAAAGACCAATTCAGTATTCATATCCATATTATATAATTCGGCAGCAGTCAAATGGTTATCCTCATTAGAGTTCTTCAGTTGAGTGAAAGCAAGATTTGAATTTAATGGATTTTTATCATCATAAACGCCATGCATAGCTAAATGCAAAATATCAAAATGATCCGAGGTATCCTTAAATACAGATTCAGTTGCCTGTCCTCCAACAAAAGCACTTCCATCCAGTAAATTTGCAATATATTCGACTCCTTTTCGAGAGGCAGGTAAGTCAATATATTTGCCTTTTTTAAAATATTGGTAATTTATAAGGGTGCTTGTATCTGAAATTTTTCCAGAACTATAAACAGGAGCAAAGCCTCCGTAGTTTAATTTTTTATTTAGCAAAAGAGATCCTTTTTGTTGGACAAGCATGGTACTTGAAAATGCATAACTAATCGAATATTGATGTAATAAATAATTAAGTGTGGCATAATTTATTTGTTCCGTATTAGGTTTTTCTTTAATCAATATTTCAAAAGGAATGTAACCCAACATTCCATCAGGGATAATTATTAATTTTTTAAAATCTATTTTTGAAAAATGATTTAAAGGTTTCTTTAATAAAAGATTATAAAAATTATGTGCATGATTTGTATAGGTTTTCCAAGCATGTTCAATAGAGTCACGATGGGTAATATACTCAATATTGGTGATTGATTTTCTAAAAGAAAAAACGGAATTATCATAGTCTTGATTTTTATTAATATGGTCAATATGAATCTCATTTGAATTGATAGTGAAAACAAATAATTGTTTTTCTCCGGCGAAAAATTCAATTAAGGTTGTTCCAACCTTTAATTCATTTTGGACTTCTTCGAGTGTGGAAACAGTATTGTCGTATTTGAGTTGATAGTAATGTGGGTAGTCATTTTCTAATTGCAAAACAAACTGGTTATAGGTTCCTTTGGCCTCGAGCAACCTTTCTTGAGCTAGGATTGTTTTTACACTATCTTTAGTTTGCAAAGCATTTGTTAAATATTTTTGAATAACTGAAATTGAAATTTTCAAGCTAACTTCTTGAACCACTAAGGAGTCGGGTATATCAGCAAAAACTAAAGCCTTGTCATTTGAAAATGATTGTAATAAAGCATTTGATTTACTTTTTTCAGAAAAGTAAAATGCTTGTTCTACATATTTTATTTCTTCTGTTTGGTTTTTTAAAACCCAACAGTTATAAATAGCTTCTTCATAAACTTGAGAGGCAATTCTATTAAAAATTAATTGATCATTGTATTCAATAAAGGATCTTCTGATTTCATCAATTAATTGATCACACAGTAAAAAATTTTGATAAGCTAATTTAAGATGAGTGATTTTATTATTTGTTAAGAAAAGTTTGGTTTGCGTTTGTGCTTTTAGTGTAAGCGTAGAGAGGAAAAGGTTTTTATCTAAAGCTTTATCTTCTGGAGGGTTTTTTAAAATATCAAAAACTTCATATTGAAAAGGTACATTTGCATTAAGTGAATTTTGGAAATGCTTTAAAGCTATTTTTAAACCTCCTTTTTTTAAAAAAGTTTTTCCTATTTGTTGTTCCACTTTGGATAAGGCAATATGTCCTGATTGATAAGTGTCTTGATATTTTGTAAAAGCATTGTTGTAAAAAGCTAATGCCTGGTCATACATCTCCAATTCAAAATAAATATCACCAATATTCCCCCAGCTCTCCGCTACTTTGGGGTGTGATTCATCAAATACGTCCTCGTTAATTCTTAAAGCAATTTTGTAAAAAACTAATGCTGAGTCTAATTCGCCACGAGCATGAAGAACTGCAGCAATATTATTATTACTTTCTGCCAAATCAGGATGTAAAGCTCCTTTGTGAAACTCTACTAAGTCCAACGCTTGATGATAAAAATCCAGCGCTTGCATATAGTTTCCACTTTTGGTTTTAATTTTCCCAATATTATTTAAAAAAGGAGCACGAGAAGGATGTTCAGTCCCTTTAAGCCCTTCAAGAATTGTCAAGCCTCGTTGAGTATTCATCAGTCCTAAATCGTAATTGTCTTTGTTGATAAAAGCATTTCCTAATTGAAAATAAAGCTCAACTACGATATTTTGTTTTTCATTATTTTCTTTTTTGAAAATATCAATAGCTTTTTGAATTGTTTTTGTAGCTCGATTATTTTCTCCTTTAATGGAATAAATGGTGCCGAGGTTCCCTAAAGTTTCTGCCGTGGCTAGATGATTTTCACCAAGAGCAATGTTGTTGATGTTGAGCGCAGTATTAATATTTTCAAAGGCTAAATCAATTTGGCCTAATTGACTTTGAGTAATTCCTATGGATTGTAAGGATTTAGCAATTTCTGGATGATTTTCAGGTAATTTTTCTTTCCGTATGGTAAGACTTTTCGTAAAATAATTCAAGGCCTCTTTGAAATGGGCATCATTGAATTCTACTCTTCCCAAAAGGTGAAATGCACTTGCTGCGAGAGTATCTTCTTTGGAAGTTAACTGGAGTATAGAAGTAGCTAATTTTTTTGCTTCATAATTCTCGTCTGCTAGTAAAAGAATTTCTGTTAAGTTTATCAACGCTTTAATTCTTTGGGTTTTTTGTCCATTATAGCTATATCTATTGGCAGCCTTGGTGGTTATTTTAATGGCTTCAATATATTCTCTTTTTTTAGATAAATCACGTCCCTCTTCCAACCAAGTATTAGCTTGATTATCTTGTGACAGGATATGGAAGGTTGCCATAAAAAAATAAAATATCACCAACGCTATTCGCATATATTTTCTCTCTTTAATTTCAACTTAGAACATGTTTTTTGAATTTGTAATGAGTAGATTAGGGTTTTAAAAAAAGTGCTGGTGGATGTGTTTTGTTTATATTTTTAAAGGTAATGATTTTTGAAGGATTAGAAGGATAGCTCGTCTGTCATTTGAGATTTAAAAAAGTTAACAAGCTCTGTTCGCTGTTCCTCGGTTAATCTTGCTAAGGGGTGTAAGATTAGATAGGCAGTCAGCGGCATTTCTTTTCTTTCTACTTTTTCAAAAGACTCTTCTAATTTATGATTTGCCTTACTTGCTCTATAGTTACCCCATTCTGAAAAGTTTAATTCAATAACTCCATTGTCAATGTGACCTTTTACCCACCATGATATTGGTGCGATGTTAGTGTACCAAGGATATTTTACTTGGTGAGAATGACAGTCATAGCAAGCACCTTTGAGCATAGTTGCAATTTCCTCGGAGGGTTTAGTAATTTCGATAAAATCCAATTTTTGATCAATGGGTGGGTTGGTTTTGTCAATTTGTGAAAATTGCATGAGAATAAATATTCCTAAAAGTATGCTGAGTGTTGCTTTGCGATTTATCTTTTTCATGGAGTTTTTGTGCAAAGATAAATAATGGGAGGAGAAGTATTTAAAATTTGTTTTATAAAATTAAAGGGTATAATTATTTTATAGTCTCTGATTAATAACAGTGGATTTTCTCACAAGTTATGATTTTGGATTTATAAAAGTCCAACTAATGTTTGATGGGTTTACTCCATTGCTTCAACTTTTTCAAGGAGCCATTTTTTTGCAGCAAGTGCTTTGCAATTATTGATTTGAGTTTTGAGTTTTTGGATACCGGGTTTGTCGTAAGGGGCAAGAGATGATAGTTTTCGAGTGAAGCGAAGAACATTGAGATATTGTTGTTTGAATTTTCTAGAAATTAACTTATTTCGACGTAGATAGATACTATAACTGTCTAACAAAGAACCTAATGGTTCGAATTCATCTAATTCGTAATATGTTTTTAATAACATTAATTTTCCTCCAAGTGCGTAGGATAAATTTTTATATTCTACTTCTCTCAATTGTTCAATAACTTTTTCATATTCCCCTTTGTGGAAATATATTTTGGCCAAATTATAATTGAGATCATTGTCTTGACTTTCATCTGGAAGTCGTGTGGTATAATTTTGAATAAAGTTTTCTGTCCAATCGAATTCCTTGATGTGAAGGCCAACGGTAATAATGTTTTTATAATCTCGAGGATCAAGCATTCCGTCCACAAAGTTGATTTCTTTTTCCAAAAGCGTTTTAAAAATGTCGAATAGCTCTTGAAAATATTCAGATTTACCATTATTTATTTTTGTATCGATACAATAGTTTTTTAAATAAATATAAATTGTATTTAATTCTTGGATGGTAAATGATTGATAATTTTTTTCCAAAACCTTTTTTGTATTTTGGAAAAATGTCTCATTTTCTGGATGAAGTAGCATCGAGACGATGTAAAAATAGGATTTGATACATGGTTCATTAATGTAAGGACTACTCTTTAAATTTTCCAAAAAACTAGGGAAGAGATGGATATTTGGATTGGTAGCTGTTATATTTCGGTAAGCTAAAAAATCACAATAATTTTTTAATTTGTTAAAAATATAAAAAGCATCTAGGTGATAATCGGCTTTTTCTAAATTTGCAAAATCGGGTAATTTGGTAGTATTGATTTCTTGATTTCTATACCTTTGATATTCAATATTAAATTTTGAGAAATGATAGTTAGCGTTTTTTAAAGTTGATTTTTTTTGAATGAAATCAGCTTGACGAGTTAATCTTACAAAATGTTTATTGAGGCTTGGTGTATTGATAGTTGGTAATAAGTAAATCAATTCATCCATTGGATTCTTTTTAAACTCATTGTATGCCAAAAACTGATAAGCCTTTTTTGTAAGGTCTGAACAGATTCGTCTCAATTGTTCATCTAGAAATGGTTTGTCTCCTTTTATTTTTTTCCAGATAATTTTCTTTCTAAGTTGTGAGTTTTCTTTGTTACTGACTTTAGATTTTTGTAATTGGGGTTCTATTATTTTAAATAATTTTACGAGGTCTTGATTCTCGTTATGAAAAGAAGATTCCAGGAATTTGTGAAAACCTCTAAATTCAGATTTTGAAAAATTTTGAAGCAGCATTAAAAGCTTTTGACTAATCATAAGTTTAAGAGTATAATTTTTTTAAAAGTGAAATTTATATTTGGAATGGCTAAGTGGCATTTTTTGTAAATATAAAATATTGATTATCAATTAGTTGTGTTTTTAATTAAAATGTAAGAGAATGTACAAAATCAATATTCTGTACTTTAAAAATCCCTTTTTTTAACCATTATTGTATCATGAAAAATTATAAACACCAAAATCACCCGAAGAGATGAAGTATTTGAAAATAAAAATAGCGCTGATTTTTTTGTTAGGGATGACTTTGAGTCAACTCAAAGCGAATGAAAATGTGGTAACCTGTGATGCTTATTTTACTTATGAGGTATATGATGGACCTATTCCAGGAGCAGGAGGAATTACATTTTTTAATCAGTCGATTGGTGATTACACTGAAGTTTCTTGGGATTTTGGAGACGGAGGTTTTTCCAATGATTCAAGTGCCTTCGTGGATTATTTTTATGCAATTGATGGAGTTTATAATGTATGTATGACCGTTTGGAATGACCAAGAATGCCAAGAAACTTTTTGCACAGATGTAATAGTAGGCAGTTTAAGTGATATTTGTAATTTAACAGATTGTGTATTTCCAGGAGATGCAAATAAAGATGGAGAAGCTAATTTTTATGATTTATTAGATTTAGGAATAGGAAATGGTTTAACTGGTATTCAGCGTCCAAATGCAACTATCGAATGGGTAGGTCAATTAGCTCCAGATTGGGCACAAGAAACAATAGAAGGAGTAAACTATAAACATTTGGATTGTGATGGAAATGGAATTATCGACAACGATGATGCTTTGGCAATCACATTGAATTATACTCCGATGAATGCTCCAAATCCAACAACTGAGACAAGTGCACCTTTGATTCATATTGATTTTGATCAAGATACAATCTACATTAATCCGGATACATTGTCAGCAAATATTCAAGTTACGGCGCATTTGAAGATAGGAAATCAAGTTTTGCCAGCTGAAAATATTTATGGTTTAGCCTTGTATTTAGGCTATTCAAGTGATTTGGTTTTTGAAGATTCGATTAGTGTAGCCTATAACGATAATTCATTTTTTGGATCTTCAGATGAAGTTTTTTGGCTTCCCAATAATCAATATGCTGAAGAGCAAATGGATTTAGGAATTACGCGAGTTGATGGAAATTCAGTCGATGGGTTCGGGAAAATAGGAGAAGTCGTTTATATAATAAATTCAGATATTATCGATGGTAGAATCGATGACGGAGATGCACATTTCATAGTTTCGGTCAATGGAGTAAAAATGATAGACTCAACAGGAAATATTTTAGATATTAATTTAGAAAATACTCCTTCTACACTTGTCTTTACAAAAGTAGATAACGAGCCAACTGCTACTAATAGCATTGAACTAGGTCAGGAAATTGACCTCTTCCCAAATCCTGCAACTGATAGAGTGTTGATAAGCATTCCAGACTTGATCGGAGAATACTTAGAGGTTTTTAATAATTTTGGGCAGACCTTATTTGAACAAAATATAAACGATACACAAATTGAGCTAAACACTAGGGATTGGAATCCTGGAATTTATTTTGTAAAAATAAAGACAACAGAAGGTGTAGTGAGTAAAAGATTTGTTTTAAACTAGAAAACCTACCTATTATATATTTGCTTTAAATTTGAATGAGCTCTTTCCAATGAAATTATTTTGTGTTGGGGAATCTTGTTTGAAAATTACTTGTATTTATCCTTTTTTTTCTTTTTTGCGATAGCTTTTCCCTCAACAATAATAACAATTTCACCTCTTACCTTTTTTTCTGTATCAAAATATTCTATCAATTCAGGTAAAGTTTTTGTAACGCATTCTTCGTACATTTTAGTTAATTCTCGGCAGACGCTTGCCATTCTCTCCTCTCCACAAAATTCAATTAATTGATTTAAACATTTGACTAGTCGATGTGGTGATTCATATAGCACAAAAGTATAGGGTAATTCACTTAAAAATTGTAGCCTAGTTTGCCTACCTTTTTTATGAGGTAAAAATCCTTCGAAGAAAAATTTATCGCAAGGTAGCCCTGAGGCTACAAGTGCAGGTACAAAAGCTGTCGCTCCTGGTAAACATTCTAACTTAATATTTGATTTAACGCATTCTCTTGCAAGTAAAAATCCAGGATCAGAGATGCCTGGCGTTCCTGCATCTGTAATAAGTGCTATTGTTTGACCAGCACTGAGTTGCCGGATAATGTCTTCTACAACCGCATGCTCATTATGGGCATGATACGCACGTAGAGGCGTTTCAATTTCATAATGCATCAATAACTTTTTGGAAGTCCGAGTGTCCTCAGCTAGTATAATGTCAACCTCTTTGAGAACACGGAGCGCTCGAAGGGTAATGTCTTCAAGATTGCCGATAGGAGTGGGAACGAGGTAAAGCATAATTTAGTTAATCGGATAATTAGTGAATCAGTTGTATTGTTTCCCAACTGATTCACTAGGTAACTAATCTTAAACCGTTTTGATAGAGAAAGTATATTTTTCCATAATAACATTAGCTAATAATTTTTTACAAGCCGTGTCCACTTTTGCATTAGCTTCTTCTTGGTTGGCAGCGTCAAAAGTCATTGTAATGTGTTTCCCAATTCGAACATCATCAACACCTGAGATGTCTAAATTTTTCATATTGTTAGAAACTGTTTTGCCTTGAGGATCTAATAGTTCCTTGTGAGGCATGATATCTATTTCTGCGAAGTATTTCATGAGTTTTTAATTTTTTGCAAATGTAAGCACTTGATTATAAATATTGCTATTGTGAGTTTGTTTTTTCAAAAAATCAAGTTCATTTTATGTTTTTGTCTAAAAAAATATTTTCAAACAAAGCAAAAAGAATGTACAATCCAATCATTAAAGAAAATGCGACTTCTCGTAAAAAAATAACAGCGAGTAGTCCAATAATCATAAATACAATTCTCCGTTTATTGCCCGACCATTTAATGCCTTTAAATTTCATGCTGAACATGGGTAACTCTGCTATTAGTAGGTATGACAGGATTAGAATTGTAGGATATAAAATATAAGGATGATGAACCATTTCGCCCATTCCAAATGAATCAAAATGATAAATTAACATTAACCCTGTGACAAACATGGTAACTGAAGGGGTATTCAATCCAATAAAATCTTCAGTTTGACGAGTATCTAAATTAAATTTTGCTAAACGAACACATGAAAAAAGTGTAACTGAAAAAGCAGGAAGAGCTAATAGGTTGATGTTTTCAAAAACATAATCTTCAGCTATTGGATGATTAGAAATCAAGGTGTATAAAATTACTCCCGGCACTACACCAAATGAAACCATATCTGCCAAAGAATCTAATTCTTTTCCCAAAACAGAATGAACACTAAGTGATCTGGCTACAAACCCATCTGCATAATCAGCTAATCCTCCAACAAATAAAAACCAAAATGCTGGAACGAACATCTCATTAAATACACAAACTAAAGCACAGCAACCGCAAAAGAGGTTAACTAAAGTGATTGCGTTAGGGATATTTTTTTTCATAAAAAATTAGTTCTATTTGCTGTTTTTTAAGAAGTTAGAAACGAATATAATTATTTGTGTGACAAAACATTAGAAGGCAAATTTAAAAAATTAGATGGCGAACCGACACATTGCTTTAAAGTTTTCTTAAAATGACCATTTCAAACCAACAAATGGTCATTTTGAGTAGTCTTGTTTATTATAAAAGTTTACACTTTTGATGCCACAAAAAACGTTATTTTTGTGCAGAACTTTAAGCTTTGAAAACAATATTTACAATAGTATTTAACTAGGAAATCATGAAAAAATATTTTTTCTATATTATTTGCGTATCATTTACTTTTTTTATTTCTAATCAAAATATTTTTGCCCAACCAGCTAATGATGATTGTGCAGGGGCAATTGAGATAACTGATGTAGTCAATTGGTGTTCCAATGTTGCTGAGTATTCTAATGAAGATGCAACTGATTCTGGTTTCACCCCACCTTTTTGTTTTGCAAATACTGATAATGATGTTTGGTTTAAATTTATAGCTGTTGCAACGGATATGACGATAACAGTTATAGGTGCATCATCTCCAGTTTTAGGAGGATCAATGTGGGAACCTGAAGTAGCAATGTATACAGGAGATTGTAATGGTACAATAAATACATTCGGTTGCGCTTCTGATGATGGAATTCAAAACAATACGATACAATTATATGAAGGAGGGATGGTGATTGGTCAAGAATATTATATCCTTATAGATGCAGGAGGGAGTTTGGGGAGTTTTCAATTATGTGTTTCTAATTATTTTGCACCAATAGAGCCAGGTTCAGATTGTCCTGTTGCAGCAATTCTTTGTGATAAGTCTTCATTTGTAGTTCAACAAGTTACAGGAGCAGGGAGTGATCCTGATGAAGCAGCTGGAACTTGCCTTGGCGGTTTAGGTTCAACATCTGAATCAAATTCAACTTGGTTCACTTGGACTTGCGAAACAGCTGGAACGTTAGAATTTACATTGTCTCCCACTTTTCCAAGTGATGATTTAGATTTTGTGGTTTATGAGTTGCCAAATGGTATTGGAAATTGCTCTGGAAAAATTGATTTGCGTTGTATGGCTTCAGGTAGTTTTTCCTTTCCAAGTCCATGCATGGGGCCAACTGGATTGGATGGAACTTCGACAGATATTTTTGAAGGATCCGGCTGTCAAAATCCTTACCCCCAAGATAATTTTTTGAGTGCAATTGATATGGAACAAGGAAAAAGTTATGCGCTCCTAGTTAATAACTTTACGAGTACGGGAAATGGTTTTGATATAGAATTTGGCGGCACGGGGGAATTTTTAGGTCCGGATGCAGATGTAATGATTGATGATATTGATGCTGAAATTTGTTATGGTGAGTCAATAATTTTTAATGATAATAGTTCATTTGTGTTGGGGGCTTTGGTAGGGTGGGAATGGAACTTTGGAGTGGATGCGGTTCCAGCTACTGCATCTGGGATTGGGCCACATGAAGTGACTTGGTCTACTCCTGGCTTAAAAACAGTTTCATTGACTGTAGAAAGTGATTTGGGTTGTATAGTGGTAGATTTAGAATATATTTTAGTTTCACCTTGTTGTGAAACATTAAACGCTATGGCAGTTGTGTCAACAATTGACAATGTAGATTGTCCTGATAGTCAGGATGGAGCGATTAGTTTGGGAGTAACAAGTAATGCATCACCTCATACCTTTCTTTGGGAGAATAATGCCACAACTTCTGTTATTATAAATTTGGCAATAGATGATTATACCGTTACGATTACTAATGAAGCAACTTGTGATACGGTGCTGACTTATTCTGTTGGGGGACCACCTGAATTTAATATTACACCTCAGATTGCTATGCCAAGTTGTAATCAAGGACAAGATGGAGGAATTGAATTAATAAGTTTTGGTGGAACTCCACCATACTTATATCAATGGCAAAATAATGGAATATGGACTTCAGATAATACGTTGACAAATATTCCAATAGGATTGTATAATGTGATTTTGGAAGATGCTAATGGTTGCCAAACTAGTTTGGATATTCAAGTTGATGAATTGGAATTAGCTTTAGAAATAGGTGGGAGTATATCACCCTCTTGTTTTGGTTTGGCAGATGGATCTATTGCAATTACAATTGCAAATGGATTACCGCCTTACCAATATGATTTTAATGATGGAAATGGGTTTCAAAATTCCAATTCTAAGATGGACATTGGAGCAGGAAATTACATTGTTGATGTAATTGATACAAATGGATGTGTTGGTCAGTTCGAAATTATTGTTTCTGAACCACTACCTGTTGCGATTGATTTAGATGGAGTAAATGTTAGTTGTTATGGTGAAGGAGATGGATTAATTTCTGCAACACCTAGTGGTGGCGTTGGTAGTTTTTCCTTCTTTTGGAATAATAATGAAACGCTAAGTACAATCTCCGATTTAATACCTGGTACTTATACTGTTACTGTCATGGATGGAAATGATTGTGATGCAATTGAAAGTTTTACAATAACACAACCTGATGAATTATTTATTGATTTAATAGATGTGATTAATGTGATTTGTTTTGGAGATGAAACTGGAATTATTTCGGTAAATGGATCTGGTGGAAATCCACCATATCAATATAGTTTAGATGGAGCTATATTTCAAGATGCTATTGAATTTATAGATCTTGCAGCTGGTGAATATACTATTACGATCCAAGATGCACTAGGTTGTACTGACGAAGTAGAAGCAACAATAAATCAACCAACAGAATTGGTTGTAAATGCGGGTGATAACCAATCAATTGAATTAGGTTTTTCCACAAATATTAATTCTACTTACTTTCCATCTATTCCTATAACTTATGAATGGGTACCATCCACGGGGTTATCATGCACAGATTGTCCAAATCCTACTGCGATGCCGGTTAATACTACAACTTATATTGTTACAATTATAGATGAAAATGGATGTACTGCTACTGATGAAATAACAATTGAGGTGATAAAAAATCGACCAATATATATTCCAAATGCTTTTTCTCCAAACTTCGATGGACAGAATGATGGCTTTACCATATATAGTGGTCCAGCTGCAGCAAATATTCAAATTTTACGTATTTATAATCGATGGGGTGCGCTAGTTTTTGAGGCTAAAGATATTCCTTTGAACGATCCCAATCTTGGATGGAACGGAATTTTTAAGGGAAAAGAAATGGATTCAGGTGTTTTTGCATTTTATGCTTTAGTGGAATTTGTTGATGCAGAAGTAGTTTTATATGAAGGTGATTTAACTTTGGTGAAGTAGTGATTTTTGATAAAAAAATAAAAATGAATAAAGAATGCTTAATATCGAACAAGGGTTTGGTAAACTTGAAAACATGTCTTTGAGAAAGGCAAAATTATTAATTTCAAATTTCTTGAAAGATAACTGCATGTTAGCTTTTCGATATTCTTTTTTTTTCTTTGCCTTTTTTCTGCTTAATTCCTGTGAAAATGATTTGGAAGAAATCAAAAATGTTGCAACATCCGATGAGCTTAAGTATGAAACTATGAAAATGGTGGAATTGCTTTACAGCGATTCTGCCATCATCAGAGTAAAAGTATTGGGCAATAAAATGCTCCGTTATTTAGATGTGAATACCCCTAGACAAGAATTTCCAGAGGGAATTAAAGTTGATTTTTTTGATCTGTCAGGACGAATACAAAGTGAATTGACGGCTAAGTATGCGTTACGTTTTGAGAAAAAGAATGAGATCATTGTAAAAGATAGTGTTGTTTGGGAAAGTAAAAAAATGGAAATGCTTGAAACGGAGGAACTCATTTGGGATGAAAAATTAAATAAAGTTTACACTAAGAAGTTTGTAAAAATTACTCGCCCAGGAGAAATTATCTATGGCTATGGATTTGAGGCGAATCAGGATTTTACTCGATGGGAAATCAATGCAATAACTGGAAGGATTAAAGTGGATGGATTGGCTGATGATTTGGAGGAATAGAATGATTCAGCAAAAATGATTTTTTTGCTTTATATTTAGACTTTTAAGATTCGAAAATTATCTAATGACATTTACTCTTATTCTTTTTTTTCTTTTACTTTCAGCTCTGTTTTCAGGCTCTGAGATAGCTTTCGTTTCTGCTAATAAGTTGAGAATCGAATTAAAGAAAAATAAAGGTTCTCGCCGTGGTGCTATTTTAGCACATTTCTATGAAAAACCTGCAGATTTTTTAGGGACTATGCTAGTAGGGAATAATATTGCATTGGTTATTTTTACAACGATGTTATCCAAAGTTTTGGAACCTTTATTCCAGCAATATTTAGGGATCGAAAATGCGGGGATGCTGCTGCTTATTACGACCATTTTAATCACAATTATCGTACTCATTTTTGGAGAATTTTTACCTAAAACACTTTTTCGATTATTCGCAGATGATGTCCTATATTTCTTGGCATATCCTTTACGATTTTTACAATGGTTACTTTGGTTGGCTTCCTGGGTAATGATTCGGTTGTCGAATTTATTCCTACGAGTATTTTTAAATTCAGAGGTCTCACAGGTGGAGAATGCTTTGACCAGAGTTGATCTTGGAGATTTTATCCAAAGTTCAATTACTGAAGAGAACGATGATATAGATACAGATTTATTTCACAACGTGCTACAACTACGAGAAGTTAAAGTTAAAGAATGTATGATTCCTCGTCCCGAAATTGAAGATGTTGATGTGAATGACAATATCGAAGATTTGGAACAACTATTTCGAGAAACTAAATTATCGAGACTGATTGTTACCGAGGATGATATTGATAATGTGCTCGGATATGTTCATCATGCACAGATGCTTAAAAATCCAAAAGACATCAAACGCTTAATTTTAAATATTCCGTTTGTTCCTGAAACAATGAGGGCACAAGTCTTGATGAATCGATTTATAAAAACCGGTACAACCATTGCTTGTGTAGTCGATGAATATGGGGGCGTAGCTGGAATAATCACTTTAGAAGATATTTTGGAAGAAATTTTTGGAGAAATAGAAGACGAACACGACCAAGAAGAATATATCGAAACGCAGGTTTCAGACAAAGAATATATTATCTCAGGTCGGTTAGAAATTGATTATTTAAATGAAAAGTATGAGATGTTAGATTTTCCTGAAGGAGAATATGAGACTCTTTCCGGATATCTCGTTACAACCACAGAGGCTATTCCCGAACAAAATGCAGAAATACTTTTAGAGGGATATAAATTTATTTTGGAATTGGTTTCTGATACTAAAATTGAGACAATTCGGGTAATTAAGTTGGATGGAGAATAGGCTTGTGATACCTATTTAAAAAAGCTTTTGGGTAGGGGTTTTTAGAAAAAAAACAAAAATCGATGTATCTACTATTTTAACAAGTATAAAATGAAGTTATAGAGATAATTTAATCATGGTATAAATTGTGAATTTATAATTGTAAACTAATCTTTGGTTAAGATTTGTAGTGAAAAACCGGATTTGTAAATTCCATCCTATTTAATGAAAAAATGGCTATCTGACATAATATACTCCTTCCCTGTGCAATTGTTTTTTTTGCATTTAAGGAATAACTTGTTGCTCATAGGTATGTGGATTTTTGTTGTTTTACTTTTGACAGGAACTATTGCCGATTTGTATGGGGTCAAATATTTATTTTTATCTCCAGAGTACATGGGAGAAGTTGGTTTTAATAGCTTCTTTATTTTAGGAGCGGCATTTGGTGGATTTTTTATGACTTGGAATTTAACAACTTACCTCTTGGATGCTCACCACTTTCCATTTTTAGCATCAATGAAACGGCCATTTACTAAATTTATTCTCAATAATTTTATCGTTCCACTTACCTTTTTAGTTTTTTATTTTACCTACACAATTTGGTTTCAACGATATTTTGAATATTGGACAATAAATGTAATCTTCACAAACTGTGTTGGTTTTTTATTAGGGATTGTTTTGATGTTGTTCTTGTCGTCGGCATATTTTCAATTTACAAACAAAGATATTTTTAATTTCGCTAAAAAGAGGAAAGGAAAATTACCTCCCAATCTTATTGATACTATATCACCTAATCGAAGAATTGATCGGATTCACAATATTAAAAAAGGAACTGTTCGCTGGCGAGTTGATACGTATTTGACTGAATCTTTTCGGCCACGGATTGTTCGGTCGGTTCAACATTATGATTATAAATTATTGTTTAGTGTTTTTAAGCAAAATCATTTAAATGCTTTGGTAGTTCAATTGATGAGTTTAGTGGCATTAATTGTAATGGGATATTTGATAGATTATCCGATGTTTAGAATTCCAGCAGGAGCTAGTATATTGATTATGGTCAGTATTGTCATTGCATTATTGGGAGCAATTACTTATTGGTTTGATGGATGGAGAACAACCGTTTTCTTTTTATTATTGATCGGAATAAACTTCTTAACAAAGTTTGAAAGTTTCAATCATAAAAATAAGGCCTATGGATTAGATTATGAAATGGAACCGGCTAAATATACCTATGCAGATTTACAAAAGGTATGTGCTGTCGAGAATGTCAATGAGGATAAAAATGCTACGATTCAGATTTTGGAAAATTGGAAAAAAAAGTTTCCGAACAAGGAGAAACCTAAAATGGTCCTTGTATGTGTTAGTGGAGGAGGTCTTCGAGCTGCAGCATGGGTAATGCAAGTTTTGCAAAAAAGTGATAGCTTACTAGATGGGAGATTATTTTCTCATACTGTTTTGACTACAGGTGCATCAGGAGGAATGATTGGTGCCTCTTATTTACGTGAATTATTTCTGAAGCAGCAAATGGGTGAAGATATCAATATTTATGACTCTAAATACATTGATATAATTTCTCAGGATTTATTGAACTCGATCGGTTTTACAATAGTTACAAATGATTTGTTTTTACCTTGGGCAAAGTTTAATGTTGATGGAAAAACCTATCGAAAAGATAGAGGTTATATCTTTGAGAAACAACTCAATGAAAATACTAACAATGCTTTTACGAAAAAAATAAAGGACTATAAGTCACCTGAAGCGGAAGCAATTATTCCTATGATTTTTTTGACTCCTTCAATTGTAAATGATGGTCGGCGTATGATTATTTCTTCACAAGGTGTTTCTTATATGACAATTCCACCCATAGGGGTGGCACGACCCAATGCGGTGGAAATTGATGCAGTGGATTTTGGAAGAGTATTCGCAAAGCAAGGGGCGCAGGATATGAATTTTGTGACTGGGCTAAGAATGAATGCCACTTATCCATACATTTTACCTAATGTTTATTTGCCGAGTAAACCTGGAATTGAAGTGATGGATGCAGGCTTTAGAGATAATTATGGCATTAATTCTGCGACTCGATTTATCCATGTTTTTAAAGATTGGATTTTGGAAAATACAAATGGTGTTGTTTTATTGCAAATTTCTGCACAGATAAAAGTGGAGGAAATTGTACCCAACGATGATCAAGGTGCTATCGAATCCATGCTTAATCCACTTGGCATTGCGGGACAAATTTTGACGTTACAAGATTACGAGCAAGATACTAACCTTGGATTTATTTTTGATCTTTTGGGTAGAGATAAATTTGAAGTAATTCGATATATTTATTATCCAAAAGATGATATGGAACGAGCTTCAATTTCTTTTCATCTGACGAGCAAGGAAAAGAAGGATGTTTTAAATTCTTATTTTTTGAAAAAGAATGATGAAAAGTTTGAGCTATTGAAAAAAGCCTTAGAGTAAATTTTAATATATTATATGAATAGAAAATCAGGTAAATTGGATTCCTGATTACCTGACTTTCTATTTCCACAACCAGTTAATCTTCGTCATAAAAAATCCGATAAACAACATCCGCCATATCATCCGAAACCAAAAGTGATCCATCTTTCATAAATTCCATATCTACAGGTCGCCCCCAAACATCGCCACCTTTATCTAACCAACCATCTGCAAAAGTTGTAGAATTTTTCACTTTTCCATTTTTATCCAAAGTCAAAAGTGCCAATCGATAACCCTGTTTTTTAGTTCGATTCCAAGAACCATGTTCCGCCACTAAAAGTTGCTTTTCATATTTTTCTGGAAAATTGCCCGCAGGAATAAATTCAATTCCCAATGGTGCAACATGAGCTCGTAATACTTTTACCGGAGCCGTATAACCTACACAAGTATGTTTTGAGATATCATCACTATCTTCCGGCATATCTCCTTGGTGGCAATATGGATAACCAAAATGCATCCCATCTTTTGGCGCATGATTTACTTCACAACCTGGTATGTCATCACCCCACCAATCTCGTCCATTGTCAGTAAACCATAATTCTTTGTTATCAGGATGCCAAGTAAAGCCAACAGTATTTCGAATTCCTTTTTGTACAACCTCCAATCCTGTTCCGTCAGAATTTATCCGAGTGATTGATGCATAAATTTCTTCCCCCTCAGCTTCTTTATCACAAATATTGCAAGGTGCGCCAACAGGGACATACAATTTTCCATCAGGGCCAAAAGAAATAAATTTCCAACCATGATGAGATTCTGTTGGATATTTATCATAAATCACTTTTTCTTGCGGATTATCTAAGTTATTTTCGATGTCTTCAAATTTATGTATCTTACTTACTTCAGCCACATATAAATCGCCATCCTTGAAAGCTACACCATTTGGCATTTCCCAACCTTTTGATAATTTATATTGTTTTCCATTTTTAATAGCAGTAACCACACCTTTTTTACTCATAGTTCCCACAAAAAGAGTTTCGTTAGGGGATAAGGCTAATGATCTAGCTCGGTCAACTTCCTCAGCAAATACTTCCACTTTAAAACCACTAGGTAAATTTATTTTGTCTAATGGAATTTTATCATACTCTTTTTTTGAAGGCTTAGAAGTACCGCCTTTCTTTACAAGTTGGTTTTTTACTTTCTTTATTGTAACGGTTTTGGGACTTTCATTGGCACAGCCGCAAGCAAAAATGAAAAGAAAAAGAAGGAATATATATTTCATTGTTTGATAGTTTTATTTTTTTGGAAAATGTTAATCTAACAAATTTAGTCGTTTATAGAAAATAAAAATGTTACGAAGTTAAACAATCTACCTTGTCTTTAGTTTCCAAGTAGTGTAACCCAAGGTAAACTTAAAAAATCATTTGAAATATATCAATTAATCTAAACAATCATCAAGATGAAAAAAATCTTACTTCCACTTTTTTTGTTTTTCTCATTTACTGCATTTTCTCAAGGTTGGGGAGGAGGAGGAAATAAATCAGCTCAAATCAAAGGGAGAATTATTGGTCAAATAATAGATTCCTTGACCAATAAGCCAGTAGAATTTGCTACAGTTGTATTAATCAATTCTGAATTTGGAAAGCAACTTGATGGTGTGATAACGGATGACAAAGGAAAATTCAAATTTTCAGGCGTTGCTTTGAAAGAATATGAAATAGAAGTTTCATTTATAGGCTATGTTCCTCGAAAAATAAAAAGTGTAAAACTTACCAAAAAAAAACCAGACCTCAACCTGAAGGATATTTACTTAATCCCATCGAGCCTCAGCTTAGCCGAGGTTCAAGTAACTAGTGAAAGATCCCTTATCGAAAACAAGGTAGACAAAATCGTCTATAATGCAGAGCAGGATGTTACGAATGCTGGAGGTGATGCTTCAGATGTCTTGCGAAAGGTTCCATTGCTTACGGTTGATTTGGAAGGGAACGTTTCCTTACGAGGTAGTCAAAATGTTCGAATTTTAATAAATGGAAAACCTTCTGGAATTTTTGCAAATAGTGTGGCAGATGCACTCAAATTAATTCCATCTGACCAAATTAAAAAGGTAGAAGTAATTACCTCTCCCTCTGCAAAGTATGATGGTGAGGGTAGTGGAGGAATTATCAACATCATCACTAAAAGAAAAAGTATCGAAGGATTTAGTGGTTCTGTCAATTCCTCAGTTGGAACTCGACAAAATAATGCAGTTGTTAGTTTGAGTGCATCGAGAGGAAGAGTTGGATTGAATGGAAGTGCTTCAACCTATTATTCTTGGCCACGAACAGGAGAACTTAGTTTTAGTAATTCTCAAACTGTAGATGGATTTACGAATGAACTAATTCAATCAGGTGATAGTAAAACGAGCCGTCTTGGTTTCAATGGAAAGTTTGGAGCTTACTATGATATCAATGCGTATAGTAGTATCAATTCCAATATTTCTTTTAATGGTTACACATCTAATAACGAAGGTGGAACAATTACTAATAATATTTTGCCATCAATAGATTTTCAAGAGACCTATGAGAGGACAACGAATGCAGATGCACTTTTTAGTGGATTTGACTGGACAACTGATTATAAAAAAACTTATGATAAAGAAGGACAGGAGTTGGTGTTTGCCTATCAGTTGAGTGAAAATACTAATGACAGAAGTTCGGACTTGGATCAAGATGCCTCTTCAGCTTTTTCTCAAATTTTAGAAGAAAATGTAAATGATGGGAAAAATATCGAACATACCCTTCAGGTAGATTATACACACCCGTTTTCCAAGAAACTAACCATGGAAGTTGGTGCTAAAACAGTTATTAGAGATATTAAAAGTAACTTCAGTTCTAAAAACTTATTAACTAATAATTTTAATGAAAATCGAACAGATATTTTTAATTATGATCAAGATGTGATGGCGGGGTACCTTTCTTTTAATGCCGAATTAACTAAGAAATATAGTTTGACAGCTGGTGCTCGATATGAGTATACGCAAATTAAAGGTGATTTTGATTCAGGAGAGGTTCAGTCGTTTAGTAGTAGCTATGATAACTTTTTACCGAGTGTTATTTTGTCAAGAAAATTAAAAGGATTTAGTTCGATAAAAGTAAGTTATAATAAAAGGATCCAACGACCTAGTTTATTTTATGTCAATCCTTATCCAGAAGTAAGTGATCGTAGAAATACGACTGAGGGTAATCCATTTTTGGAACCAGAAATCACCCATCAATTTGATTTGTCTTACAATACGTTTGTTAAAGGAACTGTTCTATATGCTTCTATTTATTACAAGTATACCGATGATGCGATTGAGAGTATTTTGACTCCTGGTTTTTTGGAGAATAGTGATAGTACGGCTGTAATTTCAAGTACTTCATTCGCGAATATTGGAACGAGAGAGAATATAGGAGTTAATATTTTTAGTTCTAAAACAATCAAGTTTTGGACAATTCGAGGAAATGTTAATGCCTCCCTTTATTCAGGTGAAGGTGTTTTAAATGGAGAAGAGGTAAATGCTAAAGCAATTGTTTATAATGCATTTGTAAGTTCTTCTTTTAATTTCAAAAAAGGATGGAAAGCAGAAATGTGGGGATTTTGGAATTCACCTCGACAAACTTTACAGGGATTTAATCCATCTTTTTCTATGTATAGTTTAGGATTTAAAAAAGAACTTTGGGGCAAAAGAGGAACTGTAGGTCTAAATATGATTGATCCATTTAACAAAACGAAGAATTTTAAAACGGAGCTTGAAGGTGATAATTTTTCTCAGACGAGTAATTATGCATTGCCGTTCCGTAGTTTCGGAATTAATTTTAGTTACAAATTTGGTAAACTAGACTTCAAAGCTAAATCAAGGAGAAGTTCTATAAAGAATGATGATGTTAAACAAGGCGAAAGTGGGGCTGGTCAAGGCGGCGGCGGCCAGGGTGGTGGCCAGGGTGGTGGCGGAAAATAACCCTCTAACCAAAAGGAAAACCGAAATGGCAATTGCTGTTTCGGTTCTTTTTTTGAGTTTATATTGTCTTCAGCCCTTTTTTATCTACTATGATTTTCTTTGACTAAGAGTACAATATTAATTGCTTTTTAGGTTTCTTTAAGAATGTGATCTTTTTAAAAGTGTACACTTTACCCTTTGAAAAATCTTCTTAACTTTAACTTTCAATTTTTATTGAAAATTGAAAACAAAGTCAATTCCTTTTTTGTTTTATTTCTAACTAAAACTTATTTTTAGATGTTTCCAAAAGCGTCCATAGATCAACTAAATAAATTTAGTGAAAATACAATGGTTGAAAACCTTGGTATTAAATTCACAAAAATTGAAGATGATCAAATCACAGCAACTATGCCTGTCGATCATCGAACAGTACAACCAATGCGGCTATTGCATGGAGGTGCCACTGTTTCGCTTGCTGAGACGGTTGGAAGTGTTGCTTCAGTATTGTTAATTAACTCCAGAACACATTCTGCTGTTGGAACTGAAATTGGGGCAAGTCATATTAAAAGTGGAAGGGAGGGAACTATCGTAACAGCTGTTTGTAAACCAATTCATATTGGTAAAACGTCTCATGTTTGGGAAATAAAAGTTACAAATGACCAAAATCAATTAGTTAGCTTGGTGAGATTCACTACACGGATTATTGAAAGAAGAAATTAATGGAGAAAACGGTAAACACATATTTAGAAAAAAATATTCCATTTGCACTCTTTAGGGCGCCAAATCAAATAGCAAGGTTTATTGCACAAACGAGTGCGTTACAAGCAGAGAATAACATAGAAGAATCAGGTTTCCATTTTGCACCATTTTCTGAAAGGGAAAACATTCCTCATTTTGTGATTAAGGATGATGTAAATGTGTTGTTGAATGATGGATATTTAATTCCTGATCCAACGATTTCTAAATTAGATGTTCCTTCATTTTTGAATATTAAAAGTAGAGTGAATATTGTCGATTTTCAAGTGTATCAAAATCATATATTATCTTATTTAGATTTTTTTAAAAATAACGATACTCAAAAAGCTATTTATAGTCGGATCAAAAAAACAATACTTCCTGAAGATTTTGATTTGATCTCTTTTTTTGGAAAAGTTGAAAAAGCATATCCAAGGGCGATGGTTTATGTGGTCAATTTGCCAGGATCTGGATTGTGGCTAGGTGCGTCACCCGAAAAATTATTGACCTATAAAAATGGAATAGCAGAAACAGTTGCGCTTGCAGGGACACAAAAAATTTTGACTAATAAAAATGTTGAAAATCTAACTTGGGGGAAGAAAGAAATAGAAGAGCATGGGATGGTTGTAGATTACATTTTTGACAAAATAAAAAATAATAATCTAGAGATATTAAATCGCTCTAAGACCTATACTTCACAAGCTGGTGTAATGGCTCATTTAAAGCAAAAATTTGAAATCAAAATAACAAAATCAGATTTGCCTAAGTTTATCCGCGATTTACATCCGACGCCAGCTGTTTGTGGTTTGCCTAAAGAAAAATCTTTGGATATTATTTATAAAACGGAACCATATGATCGTGAATATTATGCTGGATATTTGGGGATGGTTGAAAATGATTCGGTTGATTTTTATGTCAATTTGCGCTGTATGAAGATATATGAAAATGCTGCAGCCTTATTTGTTGGAGGAGGAATTACAGCTAATTCAGACGCCAAAAAAGAATGGCAAGAAACAGAACTTAAAGCAAAAACATTACTTAATATTTTAGATTTAATTGAAGTCTAAATAACGCATGGGGAGCTGTTTTAGCTGAGTGTATGGAAAGAAACAATAGTTTGTATTTTATATGATAAGCCAAAACAAACTACTACATACTTATATAATGACAACCAACAAAACCAACATATCATCTTTAGTTGAAATTTGCGCCAAAAAGGGCATCACAAAAATCGTTTTGTCTCCAGGTTCCAGGAATTCTCCACTTGCCATCGCCTTTAATCGGCATCCAAAAATACAATGTTATGTTATAGTTGACGAACGGGCAGCAGCATTCTTTGCTCTGGGTATGGCACAACAAGCTAAGCAAGCAGTTGCCATCGCCTGTACTTCAGGAAGTGCTGCATTAAATTATGCACCAGCAATCGTCGAAGCATTTTATCAAAGAATTCCATTAGTAGTTTTGACTGCAGATCGTCCAATCGAATGGATCAATCAAGGAGCAGGGCAAACGATCCAACAAAGAGATATCTTTAAGAATTATATTTTAAAAAGTTACGAACTTACACAGGAGGCAAAACCTAAAACAGAAGGTATTTGGTTTAATGATCGACAAGTAAATGAAGCGATTAATCTTGCTCATTTCCCCAAAAAAGGACCAGTTCACATTAATATTCCCTTGCGAGAACCTTTGTATGACTTGGTGGAAAAGACTAAACATATTCCCAAGATTCAAGAGTTGATAGAAGTTGAAAGTATACTTTCCAAGACTATTTTCAAAAAATTAAAAACGACGTGGGAAGGATCAAGAAAGAAATTAATCCTCTGTGGATTGATGGAAGGAAACGAAACATTGAATGCAGTCCTAGAGAAACTAGATATTGATCCTTCAGTTACAATCTTAACGGAGACAACGGCTAACCTTTGGAGTGAAAAATTTAATCCATGCATAGACCGGTTAATTACTACTATTGAGGAAAAAGAAGAAAAGAAATTTGCTCCCGAAATCCTAGTTACTCTTGGAGGTGCAATTATTTCAAAAAAAATAAAAGCACTATTTCGAAGATTACAACCAAAAGAACATTGGCATTTTGATACAGCGGGCGAAGAAATGGATACCTATCAGTCACTCACAAAAACGATAAAAACAAACCCTGTATATTTTTTTGAAAAAATAAATAAAGAGGGATCGTTGGTGAAAAGTGATTTTCAAAAGATATGGAATGATCGAAATAGTTCCACTAGAAAACGGCACAATCAGTTTTTAAAAAAAGTAAGATTCTCAGATTTCAAAGCTTACGAAATTATTTTAAAAAATATTCCAGTAGGAAGTAATTTTCAGATGGGAAATAGCGCTGGCGTAAGATATGTTCAACTCTTTGATCAACGAAAAGATTTATCTTACAACTCTAATCGTGGGACTTCTGGAATTGATGGAAGTACTTCTACTTCGGTTGGTGCGGCTTTGGCTAGCGGAAAACCAACGACTTTAATATGCGGAGATTTAAGCTTTTTCTATGATGTGAATGGATTGTGGAATCCATATTTACCCTCTAATTTGCGCATTATAATTATCAATAACTCAGGAGGTGGTATTTTTAGAATTATTCCTGGTCCATCGACCAGTGATGAATTAGATGAGTTTTTCGAAGTGACTCAAAAACGAACTGCTCAGCCAATTGCTAAAATGTATAATCTGAGCTATCAAAAAGCAGACAGCGTCATGAGTTTAGAAAAAGCACTTTTAAAATTTTATAATAAAGGGAAAAGGGCAAAGATATTAGAAGTTTTTACTCCTCGGAAATCAAACGATAAAATTCTAGAATCGTATTTTGAGTTTTTGAAAAAATAAAGTATGGATACCTCATTTCTTCAAGCAAATTTTCAGAAACATACTCTTGAATTCAAAAAGGCAAGTGGGACGTCTCGGGGTGTTTTACGTATTAAAGAAAGTTGGTTTATTGTTTTAAAAAATGAGAAAACATGGAAATGGGGAATTGGAGAGTGTGGTTTATTGAAAGGACTAAGCGCAGATGATCGACCTGGTTATGAAGAAAAATTGAAAGAAGTTTGTGATAATATTTCTAATCTAGATTATTGGTTGGAGGAAGGTCTGTTAGAATTTCCCTCCATCCAATTTGGATTAGAAATGGCACTTAGAAGTTTTCATGCTGAAAATAAATTTCAACTTTTCCCATCTGAATTTACTGAAGGTAAAGCCTCAATTCCTATTAATGGTTTAGTATGGATGGGGGAAAAGGATTTTATGTGCCAACAAATAGAGGATAAACTAGATCAAGGTTTTGATTGCGTAAAAATGAAAATTGGAGCTATTGATTTTGAAACTGAAATTGCTTTGCTGAAAAATATTCGGAAACGTTTTCCCAGGAATGAAATCGAAATTCGAGTAGATGCCAATGGTGCGTTTCAGCCAGGGGAGGATGCTTTACAAAAATTAAATACCCTAGCAAAGTTAAATATTCATTCCATCGAACAACCTATTCGGCAAGGACAAGTCGAAGAAATGGAAGATCTTTGTTGCAAAACACCACTACCGATTGCCTTAGATGAAGAGCTAATTGGTATTTTTAAAAAAGAGAAAAAGGAGGAACTCATTACTTTTATTCAACCGCAATATATAATATTAAAGCCTAGTTTTGTTGGCGGATTTAGAGGTTCGCAAGAATGGATTGATGCAGCATCTCGTTACGATATTCCTTGGTGGATTACATCGGCACTCGAGAGTAATATTGGATTAAACGCAATTGCGCAATGGACATTTTCCTTGGAAAGTGAGATGTATCAAGGCTTGGGAACGGGGGGGTTGTATACTAATAATTTCCCTTCGCCACTTTTCGTAAAGGAAGGAACGTTGAATTTTGATCAAAGAAAAAAATGGGATTTAGGATTATTGAATATTTAAAAAATGTATCAAGATTTTCAAAATATTATTTTGGATGGAAAGAAATTTGGAGTTAGAGAACTTCAAAAAATGACATCTATTTTGTCTTGGAAAAATGATGTTTACCAGTTTATCCGAGAGTGGCTTGACGGGAAATCCGCTATTCAAGTTAGTACATCAGGGACAACTGGGACGCCTAAAACAATATTTTTACAAAAAAATAAAATGATCGCCTCTGCTCTCAAAACAGGTGAATATTTTAATATTCAAAAAAATGAAAGAGCATTGTTATGTCTTTCTCCAAATTACATCGCAGGGAAAATGATGATCGTACGAGCGTTCGTTTTGGGATTAGATCTAGTGCTCGTTGAACCCTCCGGAAACCCTTTGAAAAATACAGTGTTTGAAGAGGTAAATTTTGCAGCAATGGTTCCACTTCAAGCTTTAAATTCTTTTCAAAATGAAAAAGAACACCAACAGTTCCAAAAAATAAATAAAATAATTATTGGCGGAGGATCAGTAGGTAAGACATTGTTGAATTTTATCCAAAAAGAAAACAACAATTTTTACGCTACCTATGGAATGACAGAAACGATTACTCACATTGCAGTAAAAACTCTACGTAATGGAATGCTTCAACAGTCCTCAAAAAAAGAGCAAAGCAATTTTTTCGAAACACTCACCAACGTTCAAATAAAAACAGACGATCGAGGTTGCTTAATTATTAATGCTCCCGACGTCGCAGAAGAAACAGTTGTCACCAATGACTTAGTCGAAATCATAACTCCGTCCAAATTCAAATGGCTTGGTCGCTTCGATAATATCATCAACACAGGTGGGATAAAAATAATCCCTGAGAATGTAGAAGCATTATTAGAGAAATATTTAGACCGTAGATTTTTCATCAGTAGTCAATCTGACGAATTACTGGGAGAACGAATAATTCTAATCATAGAAGGAAAAGCTTTTTCTCAAAAAGAAAGCGAGGGATTAAGTAATTTTATGAGAAATAACTTAACTAAATTCTCTATTCCAAAAGCAGTTTTTTTTATTCAAAAATTTTTAGAAACTGACTCTGGAAAAATTAAAAGAATAGCTACAAAAGAACTTTTATGAAACTTCATCTCCATCGATTTCAACTCGAGACTAAAACTCCTTTTAAATTATCAAGAGTTACTTATAATGTTCGTGAATTACTCGTAGTAGAACTAGAAGAAGATGGTTTTAGTGGTTTTGGAGAAGCCTCCGATCATTCATTTTACGATGTTAAAATAGAGGAGATATGGGAAGTTTTGGAAAATTTAAAACCAATTATTGAGGCTTACGAATTTGATACACCGGAACAATTTTGGGAGGAAATGAATTCATATTTAAAGGATCATTCTTTTGCACAATGTGCATTGGATGTTGCAGCTCATGATTTGTTCGGAAAAAAAATGGGCAAACCACTTTATGAATTATGGGGGCTAAAATTAGAAAACTTGCCCATCACAGATTATACTGTCGGAATCGATACCCCTGAAAAGATGGTAGAAAAGATGCGAGCGAAACCTTGGTCTGTGTATAAAATTAAATTAGGTGTTCCCGAAGATTTAGAAATAATGAAAGCGTTGCGAGCAGCGACTGATGTACCTTTTCGGATTGATGCGAATTGTGGATGGACTGTTAAAGAAGCTATTGAGAAATCTGTTGAGCTTAAAAAACTAGGAGTGGAATTTATTGAACAGCCATTGCGAGGAGGAGAGTTTGATGAGATGAAGGATGTTTATGAAAAAAGTGCTTTACCAGTCTTTGCGGATGAAAGTTGTGTGAGCGAAAGTGATGTGAAGAAGTGTGTCGGACGATTTCATGGCATTAATATTAAGTTGATGAAATGTGGAGGATTGACACCTGCTCGAAGAATGATTGAGGAGGCTCGAAAATTAGGTCTGCAAGTGATGGCAGGTTGTATGATGGAATCTTCGATTGGAATATCTGCTGTGGCACAACTACTTCCTTTACTAGATTACATAGACATGGATAGCATTCTTTTGATTAAAAAAGACATTGCAGAAGGAGTAAAAATTTTAGAAAATGGAGAAGTTGTTTTCCCAGAAGAAAATGGAATTGGCGTGAAATTATTGTCCTAAAATAAATGAACTGCTACTTTTTTAAACTCTCCTTGGCCTTTTTTCGTGAGGTAAGGAAAAAGCATTCCGAATAAAATATCTTTTTGATTGCTAATATTTTCAATTACTTTTTTTTTGCGATAAATGGCTATAGTATTGAGCCACGCATCACTAAAATTAATCATCCTTTTTGCCAAAAAATCATACTCTTTTTCGAAAAGAGGAAGCCGCATTTTCTTTTCATCAATCAGCGTTTGAAAAAGAAACATACTTCCTTTTAACCTTCTTTGGTAGGCCTTCTGGAAATGTATTCTGATATCTTCATCTTCTCTTAAAACCCCATTCAAATCAGCCCAGAAAAATTTATAAGCGATCATCCTTTTCATACTTGTGTACATACTATCTGAAACAAATTGTAGTGTTAGATTCTGTTCATGAATATTGTCAACTCTTTTGTCAAATACCTTAACCATGTCGAAGTATAACTTCTTAAGCAGTTCTTTTCGTGTTTTATAATGATAATTCAAATTGCCAGAACTCATATTAAGTTCTTGAGCAATCATTCTTACTGTGACATTAAAGTAGCCTTGTTGATTAAAGAGTAATCGAGCAGCATCCTGTATATTTTCTTTAGTATTTCTCATTAGTAAACTTGTCCTAATTTCGTATTTTAGAAAATTTGACCTAAAATTATAAAATAATATGAAATCATTGTATAAATCACTCGAGCATAAAAAAGCAATTCTAGAAATATATCAGGAGAAATTAGATGAACTAAATGTAGGTTATCGTTTTGAAGAGGTAGGGACGGAATTTGGAATAACTAATATTGTTGTAACTGGAAATGAGAATAATCCACCTTTGGTCTTGGTGCATGGTTCAAATGGATGCGCTCCAATCGGTCTAGAAATTTTTCCAAAACTTGCTCAGAAACATCAAGTATTTGCAGTAGATGTAATTGCTCAACCAAATCGAAGTTCAGAAACTCGACCTAGTATGAAGGATAATTCTTACGGGAAATGGATGAATGAGGTTATGGCGAAAATGAATTTGACAGGGGTAACAATTGTTGGCTTCTCATTTGGAGGATTGATTATTTGGAAAACACTTGTGGAGGATGAGGCTAGAATCAAAGAGGCATTTTTAATATGTCCAGCAGGGTTAGTAAATGGAAATCCTTTAAAAGCAATTTTTAATGTTTTATTCCAATAAAAAGATATATGTGGACGAAGAAACAAAAATTTGTTGAGCGATTTTTAAGTGCATTATTTACTGAGCGTGATGAATTTGCGATAAAATATCTTTCAAAAGTGTTTCTCGATTTTGAAATGGATTTTTCACCTATCCCAATGATTAAAGAAAGTGAAGCAAAAAAGATAACAAAGCCTTTAACTATAATTGGAGCTGATAACGACCTCGTTTTTCCGGGAGAAAAATTGCTAAAACGTGCTAAATCTATTTTCCCTTCATTAAAAAAAGTATGGCTATTAGATGATTCTAAGCACGTTCTACGAAAGACAGATAACCAAAAAATTGAAGACTTGATCTTAAGTTCAATTGGGTAGAGGATTAGTGTTTTTAGTATTTAGAAAATGAATTCCTAGAAGTAAAAAGAAAACATAGAATCCCACTCCGACTGAATTTTCAATCGTGTTTTCTGTGAGAAATGAAGCAAAAATAATCAGATGTAGTGTAATAAATAATGCATCTGGTTTTATTTTTTTATAAAAGAGAGGAAAGAAAAAAGCGAGTATAAAAACCGCTAAACCAATTATTCCCATACCTGCACAAACTGAAATGAATTGGTTGTGAGGCATTTTTTTATCTGTAATTTCTGGAAATCTTTCATCATAAATTTTATGTACTTCTTTGCGTAAATCACCTGCGCCGACGCCTAGCCATTTTTCCTTTTGGCAGATCTCTAAACCAACCTTGAAGGATATTAATCGACTTGCGTCTGAACTTCGTAGCGGTAAATCATAATAATATTGTTGCCAATCCCAAATGGTATAATCGACTTTTTGCTTAAATCCTTCGATTGAATTATAGGCAATGGCAGGAGTAAAAAACAATGTAATTACAGAGGCAAGGCTTATTAAATAATTTTTTTGCGAAAATGCAAAACGGAAACTTAAAAATAGGAAAGAGGCATACAAAACCAGAATTCCACTTCTCACAGAAAGCACATGGATGAAGAAAAATAAAAATCCTGTCATTCCTAAAATCAGCCATTTTTCCCAAGTCCATTTCCAATAGAAATTCCGTACAAATAAAATCATTCCTCCAATGATGGAAAGCGCTATCATCAAACTATAGCGAATATGATTGACAGGAGTCGGGATGGGTTGACCTTTACCTAAATTTTCGGTGATAATTGAATAGTCTTGCCAATAGTCAAATCCAACTAATAAGGAACTTCCAAAGGATAAAATCAAATAAAAATATAGAATGGATAAATATTCTCTTTCTTTCATCTGAGGAATACTTGCGAAGGCAAAGGGCAATAGTAAAAAAGGTAGTTTTATACGTAATCGCTCTAACCAGTAACTCGTATCGGAGGAATAAATTCCTGTTGTCAAAATCAAAAAGAAAAAAACGGTAACCGCTAAATATGCTTTGTTAGATATAAAGTTTTGCCAGTTAGAGTGAAGTCGCGAGTTTAATTGAAGGGGTTGTTTATTTTCAAAATTGAGTTCAAAAATACTCATCATGAATAAACAAATCATCGTTACTGAAATAACAAATTTTGAATAGATTAATGCCCACAGATATGCAAATAAAAACAATCTTCTTGCTCTTAAAGGAGAAAATAGTATTAAGAAATTGGAAATTGTTCTTTTTTTGGAAGACACCTTTTTCGTTTTGAGTTAGCGTAATTTTACTGCAAGATATATTAAACGATCGGTCTTTTTTATGGGTGTAAAGGAATAAATATAGATTCACTTGAAGATTTAACGATTACTTGTGCCCCTTATTGTATATGGGGTTAAGGATGATTTACAAAAGTGTAATGTATTTTTAATTGTTAATCTTTAAACTCAGTTATAAAAGTGAAGTTTTCGTTAAACTATTGAGTTAAGTTAATTTATCGTCATAAAATTTATTTTACCATTTGTAATATTTTTTGGTGGTTGCGTTATAGTTAATGTATAAGTGACGAAAGCAACTGATTTAATGAAATAATATTTTTCATGTATTCACGTGACGAATAATTAACAATATCAAAATTCATTTGATTATTTTTATAAATACTTTCAAGTAAAAATAAGTAACAAAGACTATGTGAAAAAAAATATATTTTAAAAAGTGGAAATAAATGGAAAAGGTTTAATGTAGAATGTGGGTTTGTGGAAAAGCGTAGTGGTTGTATTTTTGGTGACTCACTAACAAAGTGCGAAAGTTATTTTAAAATAGGTTTTTATTGGGTAGTTAATTTTGAAAACCTGTTCTAATAATTTAGAACAAGTTTTTTATGAACTATCCTGATTTAATTAATTACTACGTGATTAGAACCATTCAATTTTTTCTGCGATCGATCTTCGCATTCCTTTTATTGAGGGCATCTCATGGTAACCCATGTATAAAAACCCTAAACACCTTTCTCCTATTTTTAAATTTAAATATCCATTTAAGTGTTTTATCGCTTCCGGTGAACTCCAATAGCACCCAATGTTATAAGCTGAACAAGTCAAATACATATTTTGTACTGCAGCACCAATAGAGGCAATTTCTTCCCATTCAGGAATACTTTCTTTTGGATCGCGTTGCATACAAATAGCAATTATAGTATCACTTTGCAAAGCTTTCTTCAACGGTTTTTTGTATTTGATTTCAGAAAATTTTTCTGTAGGTGTAATTGTTTTATATACTTCTGAGAGTTCATTTCCTAACTGTTCCAATAAATCTCCCCTGAATACTTTAAACCGCCACGGTTCTGTCAATTTGTGTGTAGGAGCCCAATTCGCATTTTCCAAAACTTGTTCAATAATTCTTTTGGGAATGCTTTTTTGGATATATGATTTTGGAAAAATAGAGCGACGGTTTTTGATAAGTTCATTGACTTGCTCAGGCAATAATTTACTCATTGATTTAGATTTTAGTTTCAAAAGTACATAACAAATAAATACTTTTAAGGTTGAGATGAATAGAGGATAAATAAACTTTCAAATTTTATTGAAAGTTTAGTAAATTGTATATATATTTGGATGGTTAAATCAAAAATAATGATTTGATAAAGTTTTCCTCATATTAATTTAATTACTCAAACTATTTTGTTTACTACTTTTTGGTATTTAAGGTTCACAATTGAGGGGCTAACTAAAATAAAAAGGCAAGTATAAGAAATACAGTTTAAAAAATAAATGAAAAGTATTCTTGGCAGCAATTAAATTAATAAACCATTAAAAAAGTCATGATTTCAAGAACAAGAATGAAATTAGATGTCTTTGGACAAAGCATTTTAATTGGCGCATTTATATTGTTATGGTTTTTTAATCGACAATATATATGGACTAGTGGAATGTTAATTATTTTAGGAATTTGGCAGTTGGCAAGTGCCATACATTTGTTTTTAGCCTATAGATATATTCAACGAATTAATTTTGTGAGAACTGTATTGGTGCTTGGGATCAGTCTACCAGTTTGGATTAATTTTGTTGGGAATTGGGCCTATGTTCCTGTTGGAGGATTGTTGTTGTGGTACTTCTTTTGGAGTGTGCGTGATTTGTTTATTGTGTATCGTCGACCGAGGAGTTTTTGGGATTTATAACTTGCTTATAGTATCAGTTTTGAGCTGATGACAGCAGGAGTAAGAAACACCATTATCTAGTTTTATTTAGATAGTGGTGTTTTTTATTTTTAGGCTAATCTAAAAATTTATTCCTATCTTTGACGAAAGAAAAATAATAAATGAAGATTTCGAAGACAGAAGAGAATTATTTAAAGGTGATATTTTCCATTTTAGAAAAAGGAAAACCTTCAGCGAGCACAAATGCCATTTCCAAAAAGATGCAAACGAGTGCTGCTTCTGTAACGGATATGGTCAAAAGATTAGCAAAGAAAAAGTTAGCTATTCACGAGAGTCACAAAGGAGTAAAGTTGACTAAGAGAGGAGGTCAAATTGCTACTATGTTGCTTAGGAAGCATCGGTTGTGGGAAGTTTTTTTGGTGGATAAGTTAGATTTTCTTTGGGATGAAGTTCATGAAATGGCTGAGGAGTTAGAGCATATTCAGTCGAAAGAAATGATTGACCGATTAGATAGCTTTTTGGGGAACCCGAAATTTGATCCGCATGGAGATCCCATTCCAGATGCAGAGGGAAATTTTGCTACACGGCAACAAACTCCGTTGAATGAATTTAAAGTGGGAGAGAAGGGAACAGTAGTTGGTGTGCGAGAGTCATCTACACCATTTTTGCAATACCTCGATCAATTGGACTTGGGGCTTGGTTCGAAAGTAGAAATTTTAGAAAAGTTTGAATACGATAATTCAGCTAAAATTTTATTGAATAAATCAAAAGAGATTGTGATAACAGGTAAAGTTTGTTTGAATCTTTTTTTGCAAAAGTAATAGATATGCAGAAGTTTTTAATTCTAGTTGCAATATTTGTAAACCCATTGTTGGTAAGTGCAAAGGAAAAACCAAAACTAGTAGCAACTGCTTCCATGATTTCGGATATTGCTCAAAATATAGTGGGTGATAAATTTAAGGTGACTACAATTGTTCCCATTGGTAAAGATCCACACACCTACGAACCAACTCCTGGAGATGCAACTATGGTTGCTTACGCAGATGTTATTTTTAAAAATGATTTGACTTTTGAAGGCTGGTTGTTAAAACTGATTACCAATTCAGGAACGAAGGCAGATGTGGTAAAAGTAACTGAAGGAGTGAGTATTATCAAAAGTTTGACTTACGCAAATTCTGCTGATCCCCATGCGTGGATGAATGCATCTAATGGGATTATCTATGCTGAGAATATTAAAAATGCAATGGTGAAATATGATGCTACAAATAAAGATTTTTATGAAAATAACTTTAAAGTATATCAGGAAAAGTTGCAAAAAATGGATCAATATATCCAAGATCAAATCCTAACAATTCCTGAACAACAAAGGATCTTGATTACATCGCATGATGCATTTCAATATTATGGAAGGAAGTATGGGATTCGGTTAGAGTCAATTTTAGGTACTTCGACTGATGCACAAGCACAAACTTCAGATTATACGAAAGTGGATAAAGTAATTCGAGAAAGTGGCGTTCCTGCAGTTTTTATTGAGACAACGGTGAATCCAAAAATGCTGCAACAATTAGCAGAGTCGAATGATATTACAATTGGCGGATCGCTTTTTTCAGATTCCATCGGAAGTAAAGATAGTGCTGCTCCAAATTATCTAACTATGCTAAAATATAACACTGATGTGATTGTCAAAGCATTGTCTAGAAAGGTTGAATCAACGATACCTATAACAACTGTAGAGGGTGAAAATAATATGTTGTTATATGGAATTTTGGGAGTGCTTTTTATTGGAGCATTTTTCATTGTGTATCGAAGCATGAATCAATAGAATTTAATATTTTGCCCCAGTACATTTTAGAATTAAGAAAGTAAGGTTTTTGTGAATTTTATTTTTTTATTTTAGTAAACGATAATACAGGTAGTACATATAGCCATGATGTAAATTTTTAAACAAAGAACTATGCAATCAATCATTTCTGTAAGTGGACTTTCTGTTTCTTATGAGAGGAAAAGAGTGCTCACCAATATTTTTTTGGAAATGGAGGCTGGAAAAACATATGGAGTTGTTGGACCAAATGGCGCAGGAAAATCTACGTTGTTCAAAGCGATATTAGGACTAGTAGAAACTAATACAGGTACTGTGAGAATCAATGGAAAAGGAATAGAAACCCAACGAAAAGAGGTAGTTTATCTCCCTCAGAAAAATGATGTTGATTGGACTTTTCCTGCTACCGTTTTCGATATTGTTTTGATGGGAAGGTATCCACATAAAAAGATTTATCAAAGATTAAGTAAAACAGACAAACTAATGGCTGTGGATGCTTTAGAGGAAGTGGGAATGACTGAATTTCGAGATCGACAAATTGGTGAACTCTCAGGTGGACAGCAGCAAAGAGTTTTTCTTGCAAGGGCACTTTGTCAAGAAGCGGATATTTTCTTTTTAGATGAACCATTCGTAGGAGTTGATGTGTTGACAGAAGAGAAAATTATTCAAATTTTGAAGAGATTGGCTGGTGAGGGGAAAACACTTTTGGTTGTTCATCATGATCTTTCGACAGTGGAAGATTATTTCGATAAGGTAGTTTTGATGAATCAAAGATTAGTGGCCTATGGAGATACTGGGACTACCTTTACCAAGGAAAATATTGCGAAAGCATATGGGGGACAATTACCGATTTTACATAAAACAGCAATGATTGAGTAAATCGAATATATCGATTATGGATTAAGGGGGTTGGTGGTAGTTTCTCAAGGGGAATTTATAAAATATCACTAAGTTTCTTAAATTGTAAATAAAAATTATTTCACTCCTTTTTCAAGAAGTTTGATTGTCCTGAAAGCAGTATCCATTTCCGCTTCAATTCCAACTGGCAACGTCATGTGATCTCTAATATGCCCAAAGGATAAGCCATAGATTATAGGGATATTTAAATGTCCTAATCGATCTGCAAACATTCCCATTAATGAAAGAGAACGATCACCTACTTTTGGCTCACAATCTTCAAAAACACCTAGAATAATACCAGCTGCTTTATCTAAGTCAGAACCTTGTAATAGTTGGGTGAACATTCGATCTAACCGATATGGACGTTCTCCTATGTCTTCAATGAAAACTAATTTATTCTTAAATTTAGGCTGAAAATCAGTTCCAACGGAGGCAGCTAGTAAAGTCAAATTTCCTCCAGTCAATTCTCCTTTTGCTTTCCCTGCCCGAAGAACTTTAGAATGATAAGCTTTATCTTTAGAATTGTTGCTATCAATTGTATGTGCTATAGTGTAAGGTAATTTTGGATTCATCAGGACTCCTTTTAAATGTTTTACAGAATAATCTGTAAAATCAGATGAGGCTAATGGACCATGGAATCCAATGAGTCCAGTTTTTTGATGAATTGCTATAAGTAAAGCAGTAATATCACTATAACCAATCAATATTTTTGGATTTTTCTTAATCAATTTATAATTGATTTTGGCTAAGATTCTACCTACACCATAACCACCTCTAATACACCAAATTCCATTGACTCCATTATCTAAAAACATATTGTGCAAATCCTCTAAACGTTGTTCATCAGTTCCTGCAAGATAGCCATTGATTGCTTTGATATGTTTCCCTAATTTCACATTTAGTCCTAACATTTTTATATTTGAGATGGCTTTTTCCAACTTTTCTTCAGTGATTGAACTACTTGGTGTAATTAATCCAATCGTATCTCCAGGAACTAGAGCGTTAGGTTTTAAATACTTTTTCATAACTGTATTTGTATTGTTATTGTAAATTATTGGAGTAATTACTGAACTCCCTAAACCCATCAAAATATTTTTGTTAAATTGCCTCCTATTCATTTTATAAAGTTTAAGACAACCGAGTATTTTCGGTGGTTACATAAAAGCAAAGATATGTTTTCTGAAAAAGATTTGGAACAAATTAAAGCAAAAGGAATTAGTCAAACGAAATTGGCAGAACAAATTAAAAATTTTGAAGAAGGATTTCCATTTTTGGAACTAAAAAAAGTAGCGACGATTGGAGATGGTATTTTGAAATTTGATGAAAAAGAAATTGATGATTATGTGAAAATGTATGAATCAGAAATGTCTAAACATCAGATTTATAAATTTGTGCCAGCGTCAGGTGCAGCTAGTCGAATGTTTAAGTCGTTATTTTCTTTTATGGAAAAGTATGATGGTTCGGACGAAGCGATTAAATATTTTGAAGGTGATACTTCTTTTGGATCAGTATTTACTTTTTTTAAAAATATCAAGCAATTTGCATTTTATGGATCACTAAAAAGTGTGATCGCAGAAAGTGGAACCAACATCGACGAGTTGATCTACCAAAAAGAATATGGTCAAGTGTTGCGCTACCTTTTAACTACTACTGGATTAAATTATGGAGGTCTTCCAAAAGGATTATTAGAATTTCATAATTATAAAACGGTTACCCGAACACCGCTCGAAGAACACTTGGTGGAAGGTGCTAATTATTGCAAAGACAAAGACGGAAAAGTTGATATTCACTTTACTGTTTCGCCTGAGCACAAAGCTTTATTTCGGGAAAAAGTTCTAACTGCAGGACAACCACTTTCTGATGAATATAAATCTGAGTTCAAAGCTTATTTTTCTGAACAGCAAGCCTACACCGATACGATTGCCGTAGACTTAGAGAATCATCCTTTTCGAAATGTAGATGGAAGTATCTTGTTTCGACCTGCAGGTCACGGAGCGCTTTTAGAAAATTTAAATACGATTGATGCAGATATTGTTTTTATAAAAAATATTGATAATGTTGTTCCCGATAATTTAAAAGTGTCTACATATCGCTATAAAAAATTACTAGCTGGAGTCTTACTAAAGTATCAAAAACGATTATTTGATTATGCAAAGAAGTTGAAAAAAGCAGATAATATTTCAGAAAAATTGATCGATGAGATTTCTAATTTTTTACAAAAAGAATTGTGTAATGAATTTACTTCAGAATTCACAAAAATGGATTTTCGAAGAAAAATTGATTTTTTAAATCAAAAATTAAACCGACCAATTCGAGTTTGCGGGATGGTAAAAAATGAAGGAGAACCAGGTGGAGGTCCTTTTTGGTCTAGAAATTCAGATGGTAATTATTCTTTACAAATCGTGGAGAGTTCTCAGATTGATACTTCTGACGAAGAGCAAAGAAATATATTACAAAAGAGTTCGCACTTCAATCCAGTGGATTTAGTTTGTGGGATTAAAAATGTAGATGGTGAGAAGTTTGATCTAACTGATTATCGAGATGCACGAACAGGTTTTGTCACGATGAAATCGAAAGATGGACGAGAACTAAAAGCACAAGAATTACCTGGACTGTGGAATGGAGCTATGGCTGATTGGAATACGATTTTTGTAGAGGTTGATATTGAGACATTTAATCCGGTGAAAATTGTGAATGATTTATTAAGACCTCAACATCAGTAATTTTTTTTTAAAATACCTTTCAAATGCTAAAATTTGAGAGGTATTTTTGGTGCTTCTATGACATTTCTAGTTTTGCCAAACTAAATCTCCTAACGAGCTAGAATAGGTGTTTGAAGTATAGTACGTTATGGAGTATAGGGTAGTATCCTTCTTTCTGCCACTGCTCAGGGTGACGAATTTCTTTTTCTATATTTTCATTGCTTTCCAATAATTCTGTAGTTACCATCGGTTCCAAGAAGTTGATTTCTGCATCATATTTTACATAAATAAAGGTATGAGTAAATATTCCAGTACCAGCAATTTTGGAGATTCTAAGTCGATCATGCGTGTACCCATTGAAGGTACTCCCTCTGGAGTTTCTAAATAATTTGGTGGCAAAAAATCAATGGTATCTATCGGACTAGTTAGGTCACGCTGAGTTTCAGATATCATATAAAAATGAATATCAAAGTGAGGTAAATCATAGGTCTCCATTGGAGAATATCTATGCTCATTCCAATCCAGAGTGACATAATTAAACGGAGCAACACTAATTTCTATAGGTAGTTGCATTAAAAATTCATCACCGTGTATTGAGCCAGTAGGTGAATTAGTCAATGCATTTTCATCAAATTGGATTCCAATAGGTATAGGGTTGTTTTGGTCATCAACTTTAAAATAAGTCCATGCTTGACCATCATCAACGCTTATTTTTCGCCATAGAATTCTGATGGAGTAGGAGTTTCGACTTCATCTTTTTTGCAAGAGAAAAATAGGATTAAAAGAATAAGAGGAAGTCAATAAAGAGTTTTAAAAATATGACAAGGAAAGGTAATCATAAATGAAATTTTTTGGAATAAATTGAAACGATTACTTTATTATAAAGCTATTTGGAAGTAAACATTAATCACCCTGAAATATCAAATTGTAAATTCTGGTTGATTAACTATTTAATCATCTAATTCCTCTACCTCCAAATCTCGCAAAGAATCCTGCGTCACATTCTGTTTTACAAAACTACACCAAGGACAATTTTTTTCTCCACAGCCTTCATAAAATTCATGCTTCATAATCTTCTCATACGAATTTTTAATTAATCCTTTGACCATAGTTACATCCTCTGATTGAAAACGTAACTGTGATGTTATGAATTCTCCACGACTGTTCGGATCGAGATAAGAAACCTCAGCAGAATGAATATATTGCGCACTCTTTTTTTGAAATTCTTCAAATAATATTTTGTAAAAAATGAGTTGTCGCCAATAATTTCCACCCTCTGGTTTTGATTTAGTAGGAGGGCGCATTTTGGAGGTACTATGACTTCCCGTTTTATAATCTACGATGTGAATTTTATTATTAGGATGAAAATCTAAACGATCAATTACGCCCGTTAAAGGCACTCCATCCATCTCTATATTTCGCACAATAAACTCAGTTTTAATTTCTTTACCCCAATTTGAAATGTGATGATTGTAATAATTCGTCAGGTTTTCTTTACCCATTTCAAGGTGTGCCTTAAATTCTTTTTTTGTAAAATATCCACGTTGCCGTTTCATGTCTTCTTCGAAAAATTCAATAAAGAATTTGACCGACGGAAATGATTTGGATTGAGAAAAACGCATTTTATCAAACACTTTTTGCAAAGCATGATGCATCGCAGTTCCATAGGTGGCAGCTTCGGATGAAGTGGTTGGAATGCGTAAAATGTTTTCATAATAAAAACTCAACGGACAACGAATAAATTGATTTAAGCTTGAAATACTCATCGTAAAGTTTTCCAATAACTCATCAATTCTTGCTTTGTCTGTTTCTGGAATTCGAGGTACTTCTGTTTCTTGCAAAATTAAAATCTGTGCTTCCAAGAGTGCTGTTCGTTCCAGTTTTTTTTCCTCAATTTTGATAGGTGTGTTTTCTACGATTTCGTCAATGAAAATCGTGTGCTGTAATGCTTTCCCTTTTTGATCTTTTCGAGAAAAAGAAATATGCAATTGTTCCTTAGCTCTTGTCATTGCTACATAAAATAGGCGACGTTTAGATTCTAAAGCATCTTCCTCACCCGAAAAAGTCAAAGTGTCAGGGAATGGGAAACGATAAGAACTACTGCTATTAGAAGGTTCCCAATTATCCTTAATCGCATCTATGATAAAGACTTTTTGGAACTCCAATCCTTTCGAACTATGAGCAGTCATCAAGTTGACTCCATCATCAGTGACGACATTTTTATTTACACCAATAGCCAACCGATTATCGTCCATGTTTTTCAAAATGTCCAATAATCGTTGCAATGTAATTCTGGGGTTCCGATCTGTTTCTGTTTTTACAAAATCCAAAAAAGTAGCGAGAACTTGTACCTGCCATTCTTTATCTTCTTGTTCCAAAATATGTTTAAGCAAACCACTTTGATTGACAATTTTTTCAATCAAAGCCAGCAACGTTAGATTCGCATAATCTCCGATCAATTGATTAGTTAATTTTGAAAACTTTGAAACTGTAGCGGTATTTTTCAAGTCCAGTTGGTAAGTCTTTTGCGAATTCCCAATCAAATCTTGCCACAAAGGTTTCTTCTCTTGCTTCGCCACATAAAAACTCAATTTCGCTAAGTCTTGTGTTTCAATTTTGAGAAAATCAAAATGCATTATTTTAAAAAGGAGATGCTCACCGCTGTAAGGTTTTGTGAATTCTAATGAAATGAATTTTAGAAATAATCTCAGGTTTTGAATCATCGGTTGCTCCAAAATATTCACACTTCGACGAGTGTTATAAGGGATTCCTTTTTTTTCCAACAATGCAATTATATTTATGCCTTGTTTATGTTTAGCGAAAATAATTGCTACTTCGTTGAGTGGAAATTGATCTTTCTGAAGTTGGTCAATTTGCGCTACGATATCAGCATTTTCATGCGCTCGATTTGGGTAAGCAGAAATTTGAGGAAGTATTTTCGTTTTGGCAAAAGCCTTGTTTTTTGCTTTTAGGTTTTTTTCCAAACCTTCCAAAACAGAAACTGCTCGGTGCTCATTTTTATCAATTAAAACTTTTGAGCTATCCAAAATTTTCTGAGAAGAGCGATAATTATCCTGTAATAGAATCAAAGTCAAATCCTCTTGGAAGTCATCATGGAAATCCAATAAATTTTTCAACCTCGCTCCTTGAAATTCAAAAATAGATTGGTCATCATCACCGACGATAAATACATTTGGGTTGTCCCAATATTCAATCAGTTTATGTAAAATCGCATTTTGCGACCCATTTGTATCTTGATATTCATCCACTAAAAAATACAAATATTGCTCTTGATAATTTCGTAGCAAAGCTTCATTTTTTTCAAACTCTCGTAATACCCAAAGTATCATGTCTGCAAAATCATAACGTCGTGCTCGACGCATTGCAGCATTGTAATTTGGGAATAAAGCAGAAGCAGATCGAAGTCGTTCCATACGTTCTACTTGTTCATCAATTTTGGCTTGTTTTAAATCTCCTTTGACTGCGTTTTTTGTTTTTCTTTGATAAATATATTCTTTTCGAGAAGGTAAGTCCTCAAGGTATTCGTCAATTTTTTTATGAACATAATTAACTGTCCATGCTTCTGATTTCATTCGCTGAAACAAATCATATAGTTGACTTTCATAAAAATAACGATCTCGTTTCCCTTGTTTCAATGGATGATTTTGAGGTAAGCTATCAATCAACTTTCTAATAATTTCCACTCGCTCCAAATCACTTAATGGCTCTAAATCATGGCGACCAAAAAGCTCCATTCGTTCTTTGATAATCTTATTGCAAAAAGAATGAAAAGTAAAAACATGCACTCGATGTGCCTCTGGCCCAATCAACTCTAGCAACCGCTCTCGCATGGCATAAACTCCGGCATCAGTAAATGTCAAACACAAAATATTATGAGGTTGGGTATCAGTTTCCAAAAGAATATTTCCAATGCGAGAAGTAAGGATATGGGTTTTGCCTGTACCTGGACCAGCGATCACAAGGACAGGTCCGTCGATCTGTTCAACTGCTTCTTTTTGAGCAGGGTTAAGCCTTTGTAATTCTTTTGAAAAAGCTTTGTTGTAATCTTTTCTTTCGAGTTGTTTTTTTGCCATTAAGCTGTTTTTTTTGCCATAGACTTGGACTGCAACAAAATTTAATATTCTATTTTAAATTTGCTCAAATCTGGTTTTACCGCTCGTTCTCGTTGCACTTCATAGTCATAAACCACTTTTCCTAATCTAGACAAAAACGGTAAGCCAATTGTTTCGTACTCATAATTATCGTCATTAAAAATCTGATTTTTATTGACTGAAATTGTTGCGGTCAAAAAGAACTCAATCTCTTTTTTAAGATCAACGATGTACGAAACATCTGTCAAATATCCGTAGGCCCAACCTACTTTGTTAAAGGTACGAATGTGATCAGGAATCCTTTCTTTTTTATCTCCATAAATAAAAAATTTTACATAAGAATCATATTCTTCTTTGGTGTATTTTGGAAATTTACTTTCTCTTGGACGCATGGACATCACTTTATATAAAAATTGATAATCGTCCTTTGTCAAGTCGAACTGTTGATATTCAGGAGTTACTTCGGGAAAAATTATTGCTTGAAGCATAGCACTCATGTCTTCAATACTAAATCTATTTTTTCTAGAGAAATCTTTTGGCTCATTAATTAATTCCCCATCAACTATGTAGCCTTTTCCTTTGGTTAATTTTTCCATCGGAGGTAACTCAGGGGGATTCGTAGCATAGGCTTCAGGCTGAGAATAAGAAATAGTATCGCCACCGCTTGGACTAAAAATAAATGGGTTAGTATATTTATTCGTTTCATAATCAAATGGAAAACCACTTGGTCCGATTCGATGAATGATCTTTGTATTTTCAAATTTTTTTTTCCGAAGTTCTTCATTAAAATATTCTTGTCCTAAAAATTCGTACATCCGATTATGTGCATCATTGTCGCTAACAAGAAAAACTTTTTTGACCATATGAGCCATTGTAGGTAATCCCATTTGAGCAGTTGTATCGATCGCAAAAGGAGTTTGAGGTGCTCTAGTAGAATCTACCCGAAACGGAATATATTTGTTTAAAAATCCACCTTTTATGCGGTTTAGTTTTTCTAAAGCGAAAAAAGCGGCAGGCATTTTCACAGTACTTGCTGGATAGAAATATTGATTTTTGTCTACATTGAATTCATGTGTTGTAAATGTAGGAGTATTGTTGTAATTTCTATCAATTTGAGTGTAGAGAATTTGTAATTCGAATTTTTTAGGATTATTAGCAGGTGCTCCGAGTTCTTTTTTATTTTCGGAGATGAGTTGTTGGAGGATGTTTTTTTCTTCTGTTGGTTGGCAAGAGGAAAAGAGAATAGAAAAGATGAGGAAAAAAATATTTTTCATTTGCTTCTTTTTTTTCACAGATTTCTGGGTAAAGTCATAAAAAAGGCTGTGTCATTCTGTGGCTAAAATTTAATATTTGAACACTTAAAATGCCCCTTTGGACAAGCCTTAAAACCATGTAATCCACATGGTCGACAATCCAATTTCTCCTTTGTCTCCAAAACCCTTCGAACAGAACTCAATGGTGTAAATCCAAAACTTGGAACCGTCGAGCAAAAAACTCCTGTTACAAGTGCATTCATCGCAGACGCCAAATGTAAAGGAGCAGAGTCATTTACATAATTCATTTTTGCATCACGCATCAACGCTGCTGATTCTAGCAGATTTAATTTACCTGCTAAATTATGAATTTTTGTATGATTACTTTTGATTTTTATATTTTCACAAGCATCAAAATCACTTGGTGCGCCGAGTAGAAAAATGTCTTGCTGAGTTGGTAATTTTTCAATTAGCTCTAACCATTTTTCCGCAGGTAATTGTTTAGTAAACCAAACCGATGTTGGAGCGATGCAAACGTATCTATTTTCTTTTTTTACTTTTTGAAAATTAGCTTCGCTTGGGTATAATTTTGGAAGTGCAGGTTGATTATCTGTTAAGTGTTTGATCAAATCATGATTTCGGTGGACTTCATGAGTAAATTGTTGATTATCAGCAATTTTGTGTTTTATTTTTTTTGTGAAAAAAATGGAAAGAGGATTTTTATCAAAACCAATTTTTTCTTTACCATTTGAAAAAGCAGTTAGGATTCCTGTACTAAAGAATCGTTGGCAATTGATGACGAAATCATATTTGTTGTGCCTAATCTTTTGAAGCGTAGAAAAGAGGTTTTTCGTTTTGTTTTGTTTTTTATTCCAAATTAAAACTTCATGCAGAAAAGGATGATTTTTGAGTAGTGCTTCGTTTCCTTTTCGGAGTAAAAAATCCAATTTTGCATCAGGAAATTGTTGATGCAATTTTTCGATTATTGGAGTTGCTAAAATAACATCACCAATGAATGCCGTTTGAATAATGAGGATTTTTTTCATGCGATTGCAAAGATCGCTTTTGAAAATTTAAAAAAGGTATATTTAATAATTTAGTTGGGCTGAAAAAGGTTACTGCCAAGTAATATTTGAGAATTCAATTAAAGAGGAGTGGAAATTATTAAATTTAGGATTTGGTATTTAAATACAATCGATAAAATGGTTGGTTGTTAGCAATTTGTAGTTTTATACTTGCTTTTTTTAATTAAACTGCACACCGGTGTTGTAAATAGCCACTTTTTAATAACTAAATCAAAAAATAAAATAAAAAGGCAACTCTTGGAGAAATTAACCCATAAGATATCATTTGATAGGGCAACAGATTAATGATTTTGAATCTAGATTTGATTTCTTCCAATAGCAACTAGAAAAAGTATTGCAAAAATAATCTATCTAGGACTTTGGATTGTATATTCTTTCATTTTTTTAAGAATGAAAACGACTAATGTAAAATATACTTAACAAGTTTTTTCTTTTGAATCTACTGCACCAAAATTGTCATTTTTACGTTATTTTTTATAGATTTTAAACGACATTTCTATATATTCACAATACTATCTTACAATGATCTGTTTTAATTCCTGAACAAGGTTATAGTTAATATGTTAGATTTAGTAAGCTATTAATTTGAGGCCTATTTATACTTTAAAACCATTACTATGAAATTTATATACGTATTTATATTTTCAGCGTTGACCATTCCATCATTTTTAGTTGCTCAAAATACTCGACAATTTGATGAGAAAGATAATAAAGGAATTGTCTACAACAATGAGTTCACAATGGATGCAAGGTTACATACTTATGGATTTGCATTGGCTGCCAATTGGACAAAGATTAACACTTATTATAAATCAACTTATTTTCAAGTAGAAATAGGAGAGCTAAAACATCAAAAAGGCTATCGACAAAATAGTGATAACCAAATCTTAAACCAAGGTTCACCCCAATCGTTTATTTTAGGGAAACAGAATAATTTATTTGTTGTCAGAGCTGGATATGGAAAAAAGAAATATTTATCTGAAAAAGCGAAGCGTAAAGGTGTAGCAATTGGTTTAAACTATGAGGCAGGGTTAACATTAGGTTTACTTAAACCATATTATTTAGATATAAAGCAAAGTGACCAGCCTGATTTTCCTACTCGTCCTGAAAAATATGATCCCAAAACCCCATGTAATTTTTTGAATCCACTTGGTGGGATTTACGGATCTAGTGGATTTTTTAAAGGAATTGGAGAGGTAAGACCTTTACCTGGTATACATTTCAAAGCAGGTGTACATTTTGATTGGGGAGCATTTGATGAATTTGTAAAAGCAATTGAAGTAGGGGTTGCTGCAGATGTATTTTATAAAAGAGCCCCAATATTGATACATATTGATGAAGAAACGTTTAATATTATGAATATAAGCTGTCCACAATTGTCACCTGACGAGGTACAAGCTAACCCAAATCGTCCATTTTTTATCAATCTTTATGTAACTTTGCATCTAGGAAAAAGATGGTAAACCGAATTGGTTATTTTTTGTTAAAAAAGAAATAGTCCTCAATCAAAATCTGAAATTTTCCTTGAGAGTTTCGACTTTTTCATAGCCCGTAACTTTGGTTTAATCCAAAGAAAAAAGAATAGAAGATGATAGAACTACCAATAGTTGATAAAAATGAGAAGGAACCTCGCAAAAAGAAGCCAGATTGGTTGCGAGTAAAACTGCCCATCGGAGAAGATTTCAAAAGAGTTCGAAGATTGGTCGATGAATATAAATTGCATACCATTTGCGAAAGTGGGAGTTGTCCAAATATGGGTGAGTGTTGGGGAGCTGGAACTGCTACCTTTATGATATTGGGAAATACTTGTACCCGATCTTGTTCTTTTTGTGCAGTCAAAACAGGTCGTCCACCTGAGTATGATGAAGACGAACCTCGGCGGGTAGCTGAAGCAATCAAATTAATGCAAGTTAAGCATGCTGTGCTGACTTCTGTTAATCGAGATGAACGGAAGGATCGGGGTGCTGAAATATGGTATCAGACAGTAAGGTTGACCAAAGAACTAGCTCCAACGACAACTATTGAAACTTTGATTCCAGACGTTCGAGCAACTTGGGATGCTTTGGCGAGAATGGTTGAAGGTGGGCAAGAAGTGGTTTCACATAATATGGAAACGGTAGAAAGTTTATATCGGAAAATTCGGCCGCAAGCAAAATATGCTCGAAGCCTCGAACAAATTAAACGAACCAAAGAAATGGGGTATCGAACTAAATCAGGTGTCATGGTTGGTCTTGGAGAGACAAAAGATGAGATGCTAAAGATCATGGATGATTTGGTAGAAAATAAATGTGATGTTTTGACCATTGGACAATATTTGCAACCTACTAAAATGCACGTGGAGGTAGCAGAATTTGTTCACCCAGATGTTTTTGCGATGTACAAAGAAGAAGGTTTAAGAAGAGGTTTTGACTATGTGGAAAGTGGTCCATTAGTTAGATCAAGTTATCATGCGGAGCGACACTTATAACAGAGCAAAAGTGTTGTTTTGGTTTTAATTGAATAGAAAAGAAGATGCCTTGATAATTTTTCGGAATTGTCAGGGCATCCTCTTTTATGGAACATAAAATACTATTTCATAAAAAAGCTTTGAACAAATAATATCATTTTCTTTCTTAATTTCCTCTAATTATTTGATAAGCCAAAATTCTGCTTGGGTTTATAATTGATTAGAAACCAATTCATGACTTTTACGAAATCGTTTTCTATGTAAAAAATAAATAGGTGGTATTAATTTGATTTGATAGGAAGGATGAGAGAAGATAGTTCAGGCAGAATTTTTTGAGTAGTTTAGTTATTTATATGGAACAGGTTCTACTCAATAGCGATTGATTTTTGATTACTAACTTGAAGTTAGAGAAACCTTAAAAGTATAAACTGGAGTTTTTTGTATCCTAATAAATTTTCCATTAGCAGCAGTACAAATAGATCTTATCTGAACAGAATTATGCGAAATTAGAAAGCAGTAAGAGTTAGAAAGTTTTTACAATTACTCACAAGTAACAGAGATAAAAAAGGGGAAAGAAATAATATTGATTTACCAGACTATATGCACCTTTTAGAAGCTTAGGATACATAATAATTATATGAATTTTTTAATTTATTCAAAGTGCAAAGCGAGAACTACAAATTATATGAGAAATAGTAAGATAAAAATACTTTGTTTTTACTTTCTTTAAATTCTAACCTCTCCATACTAAATTTTTGCATTCCATTTTTTTCACTCAAAATAAGTTCATTGCCAATGGTGAATGGACCAATTTGTTCAACCATCACTTTTAGCGGATTTAGTCTTGATTTTATATTAAATTCAGCCTTACTCATTTTGGCAGTCATTTCGATCAATTCCAACACTTTCTTGGAAACTGCCATCTCATCTGAAACATCTAAATCATTAGCGGTAAAAAAATAGGAATAAGTGTTAACAATAGAATTACAACCTTTTGAAGTAACATCTAATTTATAGCCATTTTCCAAAAACATCGTTTCTTTTCCATAGCCTTGTTGGGGATTTAAATTGAAAGTATAGCCGTTAAATTGATATTCTTTAAGAATAGTGGATGTTGGAATAGTACGTTTACAATTATTAGCTGTCCAATAATCAATGCCTTCTTCTAGGCTAGGTAAAGGAGTATTTTTGGGTGCTTTTTTTATTTGCGGTCTTTGATTTTTAGTGATTGGTTTTTCGTCGATTTCTTTTTTTGGAGGATTATTTTTGCAACCAACAAAAGGTAAAGAAAAGTATAAAAGAAGAATTATAAAATTTTTCATATTGTCTTTTTTAGTCCTTGGAATTGACTTTAAGTAAAAATCAAATTTCCAAAAAAAAAATGAAAGTTTTGAATCGAAAAAGAGTTAATTCCTCAGTCATCAAATTTGTTTATATTTGGAAAAAGAAACTTGAAAAAATTATGATATTTAATCTAGGTAAGCAAAACTCGATTGCTAATAAATATTTGGCAGAGCTACGAGATGTAAGCATACAAAAAGATCGTATGCGTTTTCGTAGAAATATGGAAAGGATAGGAGAAGTGTTGGCTTACGAAATCAGTAAAACTTTAAAGTACAAAGAGATTGAAGTAGAAACTCCCTTAGGTATTGCATCTGTAAAGGTTCCTTCCCAAAGAATTGTGCTTGGGACTATCTTAAGAGCAGGGTTACCCTTACATCAAGGTGCTTTAAATATTTTTGATGATGCAGAAAATGCTTTTATTTCAGCTTATCGCATGCACCACAAAGATGGTACATTTGAAATAAATATAGAATATACCTCTTGTCCCAATTTAGATGGATGTATTTTGATTTTGTGTGATCCGATGTTGGCAACAGGAGCATCTATGGATCTAGCGATTAAAGCATTAAAAGACTATGGAACCCCCAAAACAGTTCATGTCATGACGGCTGTTGCTTCGAGTTACGGGCTTAATCATATCCAACGATTAAATCCAAATGTAAAACTGTGGATCGGTGCTGAAGATGATGAATTAACTGCAAAGTCTTATATTGTTCCGGGTTTAGGCGATGCTGGAGATTTAAGTTTTGGCAGTAAAATGCAAGATTGATTATTTTTGTAATTGCTTATAATAAATCAAAAAACCTGTAATTGTAGTAACTTCAAACTTTTTTTATAACTTTCCCGTTCTTTTATATAAACACATATACGTTTTAAAACATATGATGAGATCACTTACACCAGAATTGATATTTGGGGTTGTAGCTTTATATTTTTTAGTATTGATGGCAATTTCTTATTTCACAAGCAAAGATGCTGACAATGCAGACTTTTTTCTTGCCAATCGAAAATCACCTTGGTATTTAGTTGCTTTCGGAATGATCGGAGCATCTCTTTCGGGAGTAACTTTTATTTCTTTGCCGGGGGCAGTTGGAGCAGAAGGTGGTAATCAAGCATTTTCTTATATGCAGATGGTATTTGGGTATTTAGTTGGTTATGCTGTGATTGCGTTGGTGCTTTTGCCTTTGTATTATAAAATGAATTTGACTTCTATTTATGGATATTTGGAAGAGAGATTTGGAAAATGGTCTTATAAAACAGGCGCATTTTATTTTTTATTATCAAGGGTGATAGGAGCATCACTTCGATTGTTTTTGGTTGCGATTGTTTTTCTTAAAATTACGGAAGGATTTGATATGGAAATTCCATTTTGGTTGGTGGTTGCAGCAACGATTTTGTTAATTTGGATTTATACTTTTAAAGGCGGGATTAGGACGATTGTTTGGACAGATACATTGCAGACCTTTTTTATGTTAACAGCGGTAGTGTTGACAATTTTTGCGATTGGAAATGCTTTAGACAAGAATTTAGGAGACCTAGTGGGAACGATTCAACAAAGTGAATATAGTCAAATGTTTTTCTTCGAAAACTTTATGACTGACTCTAATAATTTTTTTAAACAATTCATTTCAGGCGCACTAATTGCTATTGTTATGACTGGACTGGATCAAGACATGATGCAAAAGAATTTGAGTTGCCGAACTTTAAAAGATGCTCAAAAAAATGTATTTGCGTTTAGTGTGATTTTGGTTTTTGTAAATATGTTGTTTTTAGGATTAGGAGCATTGCTCTATATTTATGCCGCGAATGTAGGTATCGAAATTCCAGAACGAACAGATCAACTTTTTGCTGAGATAGCATTGGAACATCTCTCTCCTACAACAGGAATTGTTTTTATTTTAGGATTGATTGCTGCGGCATATTCGAGCGCAGATTCTGCTTTGACAGCTTTAACAACTTCCTTTTGTGTTGATTTTTTGGATATGGAAAAAAATAAAAAGACGGAGGATGAAAATAAAAAAACGAGATTCTTGGTTCATATTGGATTTTCAGTTTTATTATTTTTGGTAATCATTGCTTCCTATTATCTAACGGATAAACCGGTTATTAATAATTTATTTTCTGCAGCAGGTTATACTTATGGACCTCTTTTGGGATTGTTTACATTTGGTTTGTTTTCTAAATCAAAAATCCAAGATGGCTGGATGGTTCCTTTGATCTGCGTTGTAGCTCCGTTGATTACTTATTTTTTACAAATGAATAATTTATTCATTGGTTTTGAGCTGGGTTTCTTGAATATTGGGTTGAATGGGATTTTAACATTTCTAGGATTGATGGCCATTTCATATTGGGAGATGAAGTTGGAGGGAGAAGCAGATACAGCTTCCTGGGAAGTGGGTAATGATGAGTAAATTGAGGACAAATAATTTTTTATACAGAAAAAAACCTTTGAAGTAAAAATCAATACTTCAAAGGCTTCTTATTCTAATCTACAGTTTCCCCTTTAGATATTTTCCAGTAAAACTTTCTTTAACTTTTGCCAAATCTTCTGGCGTTCCTTGGAAAACTAAATTTCCACCCTCCTTTCCTCCGCCTGGGCCAAGGTCAATTACCCAATCTGCGGATTTGATAATTTCCATATTATGTTCTACAACAAGAACAGTATGACCTTTTTCTACTAAAGCGTTAAGGGCGACCAATAATTTTTGAATATCATGAAAATGCAAACCAGTTGTAGGTTCATCAAAAATGAATAGAATTTTTTCTGTTGTCCTTTCTTTTGTTAAAAAGGAGGCCAACTTTACCCGCTGCGCTTCTCCTCCTGAGAGTGTAGAGGAAGATTGGCCTAATTTGATATATCCTAAACCTACGTTAAAAAGTGGCCGAATTTTTTTTACAACATCTTTTGCCTCTGCAAAGAAATCGAGGGCTTCCTCTATACTTAAATTTAGAATCTCATAAATATTTTTATCCTTGTATCTGACATCTAATATTTCTGCTTTGAATCGTTGTCCTTTGCATTCTTCACATTCCAACCGAACATCAGCTAGGAATTGCATTTCTACAACTTGCTCACCATCGCCGCTACAAGTTTCGCATCGACCTGCGTCTACGTTAAAAGAGAAATGCTTTGGAAGGTAACCTCGAATTTTTGATAACTGTTGGTTGGACATTAGGGCTCGGATTGTGTCGTAAGCTTTGACATAAGTAACAGGATTGGAACGGGAGGATTTGCCAATTGGATTTTGGTTTACCATTTCGATTTGAGTAATTCTTTTCAAACTTCCAGTTAACTCGTCATGCATGCCGGGGGCAATCGGATGAGATTCCCCTAAATGTCTTTTTAATGCAGGATATAAAATTTGTTTGACTAAGGTTGTTTTTCCAGAACCTGAAACACCACTCACGACGATCAAGGTATTGAGTGGAAATTTCGCATCTACATTTTGTAAATTATTTTCTCGCGCACCCTTTATTTCGATGGAATCAGTGAACTTTCTGCGAATTTTTGGAACTGCAATTTCCATCCGACCACTAATATATGCAGTAGTTAAACTGTCTTTGGCCAATGTGAAAATATCTTCATAATCACCTGCGAAAACAACTTCACCGCCATGAATCCCAGCTTCTGGGCCCATATCAATTAAGTAGTCACAGTTTTTAATAATGTCTTCTTCATGCTCTACCACGACCACGGTATTTCCTAAGTCTCGAAGCGATTTCAACACTTTGACCAAGCGACCTGTATCTCTTGGGTGTAAGCCAATACTCGGTTCATCCAAAATATAAAGCGAACTTGTCAAATTACTTCCTAGGGTTCGAGTCAAATTAATTCGTTGCGTTTCCCCGCCACTTAGCGTGGCAGAGTTTCTACTTAAGGTCAAATATCCTAATCCAACATCGAGCATAAATTGTAATCGATTTTCAACTTCAACTAAAAGTCGTTTGGCGATTTTTGCGTCATTGGTATTGAGTTTTATTTTTTGGAAAAAAACTAATAACTCATCGAGAGGGATATCGGTTAAATCTGGAATCGAGATACCTCCAATTTTAACATAAGTAGCTTCGGGACGCAATCTACCCCCATTACAATTGTGGCAAGTTGTTTTCCCTCGGTATCGGGCAAGCATGACTCGGTTTTGGATTTTATAAGTTTTCTCTTCTAGCTCCTTAAAGAAAGCATGGATGCCATTGAAGTATTCATTTCCATCCCAAACTAATTTCATTTGTTCCTTCGTTAAGTCTTGCCAAGGACGATGAACAGGAAAATTAAATTTGTGAGCAGCACTTAAAAACAAGTCTAACCATCTTCCTAATTTTTCTCCTTTCCAACAAGCCACAGCTCCATCAAAAACAGAAAGAGACGGATTGGGAATAACTTTATTTACATCTACACCCATTGTTTTTCCAAAACCTTCACATTTTGGGCAGGCGCCATAAGGATTGTTAGAGTTAAATAATTGATGCGTTGGTTCTAAGAAAATCATTCCATCTAATTCGAAACGATTATTAAATTCTTTTTTCTTTTTTCCAATTACATCAACAATACATTCTCCTTCACTTTCAGCAAAAGCGGTTTGAACAGAATCTCCAATTCTCTGAATATGTTCGATATCTTCATTTGATCTAATGGCAAATCTATCGATTAAAATTCTAACATCCTTTTTGGCAAAAAAATCAACTGTCTTATTGAGTTTTACTTTCTTATCTTCTAGAATATCTTCGATTCGTTTGAGTTCTTTGTCAAAATATAATCGGGTAAAACCTTTTTGTAATAAAAAAGAAAGTTCTTTGTGGAGAGTTCTATCTTTATATTTTTGTTGTAGAGGGATGAAAAGTTGCACTTTTTCACTTTCTGGATTACTTTGGATAAAATCCACTACGTCTTGCACTTCATGTTTTCTAACTTCTTTACCACTGATTGGTGAAATGGTTTTTCCAATTCGAGCATATAGTAATCTCAGGTAGTCAAAAATTTCTGTTAATGAACCAACGGTAGATCGAGAATTCCGTGTACTTACTTTTTGTGAAATAGCAATAGCGGGACAAATTCCTTTGATGTAATCCACCTCTGGTTTTTTCATTCGCATTAAAAACTGTCTGGCGTAACTTGACAAGCTTTCGACATATCGTCGCTGACCTTCTGCATATAAGGTGTCCATGGTGATGGAGGATTTCCCAGAACCAGAAACCCCAGTAACAACAACTAACTTATCACGTGGAATCATTAATTCCACATTTTTTAAATTATTACCTCGAGCACCCTTGATGTAAATGCCATCTAGTCGCTTGGAGACTTTGGGTTTCTCAATAATTGGAACAGCTTTTTTGGTAGCCATAAAAGTGAAGAAGTTTTGAAGAAAAAAGTAATAAAAACAATGGAGCGAAATTAAGGATTTTTCATGGGGAAAATAAGTCCATAAAAAGTAAGCCCTGTTCATTTAATAAAATACCTATTTTTGGAAAAGGTTTAATTAAATGTAAGTTTTAAAATGTTTTTTTTAATAAAAGTGCTAGAAAAAAGACAACCATTTGTAAGCTCAATTACAAGTGGTTGTCTTTTTATTTTTTTCTAACAAAAGTTATTTTACAAAGAAGTTGAAATCCAATCTCATTTCTATCGTCTCAGGCGAAATATCTCTTAACCTCAATTCTATTCGAATTCCAAAATCATCTTTTTCCAAATAATCTTTTGCATTTACTAAGGTACCAATTAACCCCAAATCTCCAGATGAGTTAAACGAAATTTGATCTCGGTAAAAGACTTCTCGCTCAATTGTTGGTTCTTCTTTCGAAAATATTTTTACTGAGACTTCTTGGATATAACCGTTTTCAGGGTTGGAGAAAATTCCTTTTAAAACTGCAGTACCAGGGTTGATAGCGTTAATCTCTTCAGCTGTTTTTCCATTTTGAATAAAAAGTGCATTTGATAGAGAAGGAATATCGGTTACTTCAAAAATATGAGTTCCTGAAAATGGATTTAAACCTGCAGTAATGGTAAAATCATAGAAGTATTCCATCTCGAATAAGATGTTTTCATCCTTTTTGCAATTAGAAAAAACAAAAAGAAATGGAAGAACAAGCCAGATTATTTTTTTCATGTCAATTATTTTTAACAACTTTATTACCTAAACGTACAAAAATACAATTTGTGCAAATATATCAGAGTGTTAAATCTTTAATACTCAATTAAGCAGTAAAGATTTTAGATCATAAATCTAGCGTGGTATAAATCTAAAACTTAAAACCATGAGAATATTACTTAAAAAATAAAATTAACTAATCACGATGGGAGAACAAAAAGTATCCTTACTTCAAGACGATTCACAAATGCAAAACTTTGTGCGTTTACTTTTAAATGATGTACGAGCAATGGAATATATGCTCGAAAACGATTGGTTCGAAACAGGAATTACTCGCATAGGTGCAGAGCAAGAAATGTGCATGGTACATAATAAAACTTTAAAACCTGCATGTATTGCAGTAGAGGCATTGAAAAAAATGAAGAAATGGGATTGGGTTGAAACTGAACTTGCTCGGTTTAATTTAGAAACTAATTTAATGCCACGTGAATTTAAGGGAAAATGTTTGAGTCTTTTAGAAAAAGAAAATTCCAAAAATTTATCTAATATCAGAAAGGTGGTAAATAAAATGGGCGCTGATATTATTCTCACAGGAATATTACCTACTTTAAATAAGGACGATTTAGGTTTTCATAATTTAACACCTCAAAAAAGATATTTTGCACTCATGGAAGCCATGAAGCAACAATTGATTGGTAAAGATTTTGAGTTGCGATTGACAGGAATTGATGAATTACTGGTTCGACACGACTCACCGTTGTTAGAGGCAGTCAATACGAGTTTTCAAGTTCATCTTCAGATTGAACCGAAAGATTTTGTTAAAATGTATAATATTTCTCAAGCATTAGCAGCTCCCATTTTAGCCATGGCTGCCAATTCTCCAATTGTATTTGGTCGAAGATTGTGGCATGAAAGTAGAATTGCAATGTTCCAACAAGCTATTGATACTCGGACAACACATGATCATATGCGCGAACGATATCCTCGAGTAAGTTTTGGAAATGGTTGGTTGAAAGATTCTGTACTGAATATACACCGAGAGGATATTGCCCGATTTAGAGTATTGATTAGTAGCGATGTGGAGGAAGATGCATTTGAAAAAATTTCAAAAAATATTGCTCCAAAGTTGCGAGCATTACAAGTTCATAACTCGACAGTTTATCGTTGGAATCGCCCTTGTTACGGAATTTCTCCAAATGGTAAACCACATTTGCGAATTGAGAATCGAGTAATACCAGCGGGTCCTACGGTATTGGATGAAGTAGCCAATGCAGCATTTTGGTTAGGTGCGATGATGGGGATGGCTGATAAAGTTGATGATGTGACGGAGCATATTTCGTGGTCAGATGTTCGAGATAATTTTGGAAAAGCGGCACGTTTTGGAATTGATTCTAACTTCACCTGGTTCAAAGATAAAAAAATTGGTGTATGTGAATTAGTAAGTAAAGAATTAATTCCAATCGCGCGAGCAGGTTTGAAAAAAATGAAAGTGGTTCAAAAAGATATTGACAGATACATGAACGTTATTGAAGGTAGAGCTAAGGCTCACATGAATGGTGCAAGATGGCAGTTACGTGCATTTACCAAACTGAAAGAAGAAACTAGTCGAGACGAAGCATTAAGTGTCTTAACTGCATCAATTATTGAAAATCAAAATAAAGGCCTTCCGGGGCACAAATGGAAAATGCCAGAATTAACAGACCTTAAAGAATATCGACCTTCGAAAATCAAGGTGGAGGAATTTATGCAAACTGATTTATTCACCGTTCAAAAAGATGACATTGTGGAACTTGTGGCAGAGATGATGGATTGGAGAGAAATTAGTTTTACACCTGTAGAGAATACCAAAGGTGACTTAATTGGTTTGGTCAGTTCCAAGATGATTTTGCGACATCTCGTCAGAGGGAATCGACTGCATGAAAAAGGTACAGGAACGGTCAAAGATATTATGATGAAAAATCCTCCAACCATTTCTTCCGACGCTACTATTTTGGAGGCAATGAAAAAAATGCGCGAAGCAAAAATTGGTTGCCTTCCTGTGATAAAAGGAAAGGAATTAATTGGATTGATTACGCAAATGGATTTTCTTAGGATTTCAGGGAGATTGATTGAGCGATTAGAACCTTAGCTCTTTTTTTCAAAGTGAACTGTAATAAAAATAAAAGGTGGTCTGGTAAAAGACCACCTTTATATTTTTAATCTTTGTTTAGCAATATGAAATGACTAAGCAAAACAGATTTTAGCGTAAATCAAATCGATCCAAATTCATCACTTTACTCCATGCTGCCACGAAGTCATTGACGAATTTTTTCTTACTGTCATTACATGCATAAACTTCAGCAATTGCTCGAAGTTCAGTGTTAGAACCAAAGATTAAATCTACTCTAGTTCCAACCCACTTTAGGTCGCCAGTTTTTCGATCTTTCCCTTCAAAAACTCCTTGAGATTTTGTCACCTCTTTCCAAGTTGTTCCCATGTCAAGTAAGTTGACAAAGTAATCATTAGTCAATGCGCCAGGACGAGAAGTGAAAACACCATGTTGTGATCCATCAAAGTTCGTCTCCAGCACTCGCATTCCTCCAACCAAAACTGTCATCTCAGGAGCAGTCAATTTCAAAAGTTGAGATTTGTCCACCAACATTTCTTCCGTAGAAGCATGGTCATGCCTTCTTGAATAATTTCGGAAACCATCCGCCAATGGCTCAAGTGCATTGAAAGATTCTGTATCAGTTTGTCTTGCAGTTGCATCCATACGTCCTGGAGTAAAAGGGACTGAAGTTCTAGTTCCACCTAGTTTTGCAGCTTGCTCAACTCCAGCGCATCCTGCCAAAACAATAAGGTCAGCCAATGAAATTATTTTTCCACTAGATTGATTTGCATTAAATTCTTTTTGAATCCCCTTCAGTTTTTTTAAAACTTTAGCTAATTGTTTTGGGTTATTAACCTCCCAATTTTTTTGAGGATTCAATTGAACTCTTCCACCATTTGCACCACCGCGCATATCTGAGCCACGGAAAGTTGAGGCTGATGCCCAAGCAGTAGAAACTAATTGAGAGACAGTTAATCCTGAATCCAAAATCGTTCGTTTAAGCTTTGAAACATCGGTTCGGTTAACCAATTTGTGATTGACTGCTGGAATAGGATCTTGCCAAATTAAATCTTCAGTTGGAACTTCTGAACCAATATAACGAGCTTTAGGTCCCATGTCTCTGTGCGTCAATTTGAACCAAGCTTTCGCAAATGCTTTTTCAAATTTCTTTGGGCTTTTATGAAAGCTTTTTGAAATTTTTAAATATGCTGGATCCATTTTGAGTGCCATATCTGCGGTAGTCATCATTAATGCTTGAGTTTTCGATGCATCTCCAGCTTTGGGAGCTTGTCTTGCATTTGATGCTTTGGTAGGTGTCCATTGGTGTGCGCCTGCTGGACTTTTGGTTAATTTCCAATCATAGTTTAACAATACATCAAAATAATCATGATCCCATTGAGTTGGGTTAGGTGTCCAAGCACCTTCAATTCCACTTGTGATGGCATCATCTAAAACACCAGTCCCAAAACTATTTTTCCAACCTGTACTTTGCTCTTCGATACTTGCACCCGCAGGTTCACGGCCAACATATTTATCAGGGTCAGCAGCACCATGCGCTTTTCCAAACGTGTGACCACCTGCAACTAATGCTACAGTTTCTTCATCGTTCATTGCCATTCGACCAAAAGTTTCTCTTATATCGTGCGCCGAAGCTTTTGGGTCAGGTTTTCCTCCAGGGCCTTCTGGATTTACATAGATTAACCCCATGTGAACAGCACCTAATGGATTTTCTAAAATCCTTTCTTTTTTAGTTGACGCTGCATATCTCTTATCATCGCCCATCCATTCATTTTCAGATCCCCAATAAACATCCTCTTCAGGTTCCCATATATCTTCACGTCCTCCTGCAAAACCATAAGTTGGCAATCCCATAGATTCGATTGCACAGTTTCCTGCGAGAATCATCAAATCTGCCCATGAAATTTTGCTTCCATATTTTTGTTTGATTGGCCAAAGTAATAATCGTGCTTTGTCCAAATTTCCATTATCAGGCCAACTGTTCAATGGGGCAAATCGCTGCATTCCAGTTCCTCCACCACCTCGTCCATCTTGGATTCGGTAAGTTCCTGCACTATGCCAAGCCATACGAATAAAAAATGGGCCATAATGACCATAATCAGCTGGCCACCAATCTTGCGAATCTGTCATCAAGTCATAAAGTTCTTTTTTGACTTTTGCTAGATCTAAAGATTTGAACTCTTCTGCATAATTGAACTCTTTATCCATTGGATTAGATAAGGCAGAATTTTGACGAAGGATATTTAATTTTAGCTGGTTAGGCCACCAGTCGTGGTTTCTTGTTCCGCCGCCTGCACTTTGGTTTACAGCTCCACCCATGAATGGGCATTTGCTTGCATCATTACCATTAGATTTACTCATAATTACTAGATGTTTTCTATTAGGTGATTAATTTTATCTTTTCGCAAATATAACTCTAAAAATTTCATAAATTTTATCGAATAATGTGATCACTAAATAGATAATATCTATGGGCTGGTTTTGATTTGTTTTGTGCGATTTTAAGAAGCATTGTGCAAAAGAATAATTTTAAATATTAATTGCAAACCATATTTACATTTTTTTTTGGAAAAGTATAAAGGCTTTGATTTTTAAATAGTGAGTCATTAACGCATATATAATTTGGATGATGAAAGTTTTAAAAAATATTAATCGGATAGGACTAATTTTGTTTATTATAAATATAATCCTCGAGCAAGGAATGGAAATTACATAATGGCGATTTTGCTAAAGTTTATATTTTTCATTTTTTCCACTCCAATTAATGTAAGAATAAATCTGAAGTTGTCATCTTTGTCCAAAACTGAATATTAAAATTAAATTTTTTGTTATCATTATTTATAAGTGTCAATTGTCTCCAACATTTGTATTAAGATATGGTATTTAAGGATGTAATAATCTTAAATGCTTGATTGGTCTATTTTAATTAATGTATAAATTAATATAATTGGTACACTCAATATTGATCTACTATTCGCCTACTGATCAAAATACCAACCAATTTCACCCAACTAATTGTCCTTTGATCCGTTATATTTCTAGGGAAAAAACTTTTTTTGCTTAAAAAAGCCCCCTTTTTTCAATTTTCGCTAATTTTTTCGTGGAAAAAACTAAATTTGCAGCCTATTTGAAATTCGATTAAATCACCACTAAAAATATGACCTACCATGGCAAATAAAGTATTTGACAAGGATATGTTGAAAGCTCACTATGAGAGTTTCTCAGAAAAAGTAGCATCAGCTAGAAAAGTGCTCAATCGCCCGATGAGCCTTACAGAAAAAATCCTTTACTCACACCTTCATGCAGAATCTCCACTTAAAGAATATACTCGAGGAGAAGACTATGTAATGTTTCAACCAGATAGAGTAGCAATGCAAGATGCGACAGCTCAGATGGCTTTGCTACAATTTATGATGGCTGGAAAAGAGAAAACTGCCGTTCCATCGACTGTACATTGTGACCATTTGATTCAAGCGAAAGATGGTTCTGAAAAAGATATGGAAACTGCAGTAGATGTGAATTCAGAAGTATATAATTTCCTTCAAACAGTTTCTAAGAAGTATGGAATTGGATTTTGGAAACCAGGTGCTGGAATTATTCACCAAACAGTTTTAGAAAATTATGCTTTCCCTGGAGGAATGATGATTGGAACTGATTCACATACAGTGAATGCAGGTGGACTGGGAATGGTAGCAATTGGAGTTGGTGGAGCAGACGCAGTAGATGTTATGGCTGGGATGGCTTGGGAATTAAAAATGCCAAAAATTATCGGTGTTAAGTTAACTGGAAAATTAAACGGTTGGACTTCATCAAAAGATGTTATTCTTAAAGTAGCAGGTATTATCGGAGCAAAAGGTGGAACTGGTTATATCGTAGAGTACTTCGGTTCAGGAGCTAAAAATTTATCTTGTACAGGAAAAGGTACAATTTGTAATATGGGTGCTGAGATTGGAGCAACAACCTCTAATTTTGGTTATGATAAATCAATGGACAGATACCTTCGAGCAACCAATCGAGCAGCTATTGCAAGGATGGCAAATAGAGTGAAGAAAGATTTGACAGGTGATCCTGAAGTATATAAAGATCCTAAAAATTATTTCGATCAAGTTATCACAATTAACTTGTCAAAATTAGAACCGCATATTAATGGTCCTTATACACCAGATTTAGCTTACCCAATTTCTAAATTTGCTAAAGCAGTTGAGAATAATGGGTACCCTGCGAAATTGGAAGTAGGTTTGATTGGTTCTTGTACTAACTCTTCTTACGAAGATTTGGATAGAGCTGCCTCTTTGGCTCAACAAGCAGTCGATAAAAAATTAACAGCTAAGGCTGAATTTACAATTACCCCAGGATCAGAGATGATTAGGTATACTGTTGAACGAGATGGTATTTTAGATACATTTGAAAAAATGGGTGGAGTTGTTTTAGCCAATGCATGTGGGCCATGTATCGGACAATGGGCAAGACATACAGATGATCCAAATCGAAAGAACTCAATCATCACTTCATTCAACAGAAACTTTGCAAAGCGTAATGATGGAAATCCTAATACGCATGGATTTGTTGCTTCTCCAGAGATAGTAACAGCAATGGCAATTGCTGGTGATTTAAGGTTTAATCCATTGACAGATACATTAACGAATGCAGATGGAAAAGAAGTGAAATTAGATCCACCTGTAGGTGTTGAATTACCTCCTAATGGGTTCGATGTTGAAGACATGGGGTATATCAAACCACCTCGAAGTGCTAAAAATGTAAAGGTTAAAGTGAATGCAAAGTCTAATCGTATTCAATTGTTGACCCCTTTCGTACCGATTACTTCAAAGCAACTGGAGGGAATGAGAATCTTAATTAAAGCGAAGGGGAAATGTACAACAGATCATATTTCTATGGCTGGACCTTGGTTGAAATTCCGTGGGCATTTAGAGAATATTTCTAACAACTGTTATATTGGAGCAATCAATGCTTTCAATGACTCCGCTAATAATGTTTTGAATGCAGAAACCGGGGAATATGGCGCAGTTCCAGATTTAGGTCTTTACTACAGAGATAATGGTATTGGTTCTGTTGTATTTGGAGAGGAAAACTTAGGAGAAGGTTCTTCACGTGAGCATGCTGCGATGGAGCCAAGATTCTTAGGAGTTCATGCGGTGATTGTAAAATCATTTGCACGTATCCATGAAACGAACTTGAAGAAGCAAGGAATGTTAGCATTGACTTTTGTTGACAAAGATTCTTATAATTTAGTTAGACAAGATGATAAAGTTGCCATCAAAGGTTTCGATAGTTTCACTCCAGGTAAAAACTTAACTGTTGTGTTGAGTCATGCTGACGGTACAGAAGACTCGTTTGAGGTTGCACACACATACAATCAAGCTCAAATTGATTGGGTTAGAGCTGGTTCTGCTTTGAATAAAATCAGAGAAGAGGAAGGTGTCGCTTAATTCTAAGTTTTTATAAAGTATATACTAAAGCCATTTGGGAGTGAAATCCTAAGTGGCTTTTTTTTGAAAAAGTAATACAATTAAATTTTTATGTCCTATTTTACGGCAAAAGGACTTAATTTTTTAAAAAACATACAAAACACTAAAATCATGTTAAAAGAATTTAAAGATTTTATTATGACGGGGAACGTCATCGACTTAGCTATTGCCGTAATTTTAGGAGGGGCTGTTGGCCTAGTTGTCAATGGATTTGTAAGTGATATTATGATGCCAATAGTTGGATATTTTTCAGGAGGTACAGATTTCTCAAATATGTTTTTAGCGATGGATGGTAATGATTATTTGACTGTCGCTGCAGCTAAGGAGGGAGGAAGTGCTGTGGTAGCTTATGGTAATTGGATTAACTCAATTGTTAATTTAATCACAGTAGGATTTATTTTATTCATAATAGTAAAGTCTTATAATAAAGTAAAAACACCACCTGTTCCTCCAGCACCGGCTGGCCCTTCACAAGAAGATCTTTTAGCAGAAATTCGTGATTTGTTAAAAAATAATAAATAATGAACTGACCAAAAAATAAAGTTGGAGAGTCCTTTTGAAGTAATTCAAAAGGACTTTTTTATTTGGAACAAAATAGCAATTCATTTGTCTATAATTAGCTCGATAATATCTAAAATAGACTTTTACTAATCAATATTTAATTATTTTAAAAAAACGAGTATATCAAGAAATTCTTTACCCTATTTTTTATATAAAACTAAAATGCCTTTACCTTTCTATAATTCTCCTTGGAACTTATTAATTAAGAAAATCAACATGTCTTTTCGTTGAGTAAATTTAATAATGTAAAACCCAATTCACCTCTTTTCTCCAATGTTCAGAAAGTTATAACTAAGCAAGATGGAAAACCTACTGTTCCTTTTTTAGGAGATATTTTATTACAAAAGGGAATAAGTAAAACTTCCAATCGAAAAAAATATCAAGAAGGTGTAAGATATTCTTGGTCTAGCATCTTCTGCTGAGCAATCAGTTTTTGTTCTTTGAGATGACGAATGGGACGATAGAGGAGATGCATGCTTTAGAAAAGTAAAAGCGCTTGAAGATTATTTGGAAGAAATCTCAAATAAAGATATTTGGAAAATATGAGTTTCAAAAGGTTGAAATTTGCTTTAGGAATAAACTTGATATTTCGATTTATGATAATGAGAGGCTATCTGGATTTGGGGAGTCTATATTAGTTGAACCTGAAGTTGATTTTAATTTAAATTTAAGGGATGATGTTGCATTTCCGACTAGAGGAGTACGATTAAAGGTGTAGAATTTTTCTTTTTTTAATACCTAAAATAATTCAATTTTTGGAGGAAGGGTCTCTATAGAAGCATTATTTTATTTTTCTGCAGGGGTAAAAATTTCTATCATTCTATGTATTCGAACAGGGTGTGAAAAAGCTTAGGGTCAAACTCCATTTTTTTATAATAGTTATCTTGGACAGCAATCAAATTTAAGAGGGTTTAGGAATAAATCGGTAAAGAGGAGAATCTACAGTGTTTGTTAATACAGGTTTGTGATTTCATTTTGGTACTATATTGAAAAAAGTTTTACCCTTGGGATATGGGGTCTACGGATTATTTGATGCTGGAAGAGTTTGGATCCAAGGTGAAAGGTTCAGATGATGTTCATTTTTCTTATGGTGGAGGGCTTTATTTAGTACCCTATGTAGAGAGTTTTAATCTTAACGCATCATTCGCTAGACCAAATGAGGGGAAAATCCTCTTTAATTTTAGAATAGTTTTTTTTGTCAGAAAAGATTTTTAATAACAAAGCGCATAATGCCTTTTTGTTAATCTTTATGGCCTAGTTTTACAAGGTTTTGACTTTTGTTATCTGTTAGTCCTTTTTGAAAAAAAACTTAAACTCCATTTTCCTTTTTGTGGTTATTTAAAACAGATGAAATTAAATAGTATTTTTAAATAATAAATTGTTTGAAAAAGGCAACAATTAAAAAAAATAATCATGCCTGTAGCATGGTAAGCTTTCTTATTCGTTAAAAAATATCTTAAATTAGTTTCAACAATTATTCTTATCTAGTTTTCTCTCCATATCAACGAAGCAAAACAAAATTTTTAAATTTTAAAAATCAATATTATGAACAAACAATTAGTTGGTACTTTGGTGGCAGGTTTAATCCTTTTTTTATGGCAATTTGTATCATGGAATGTTTTACAATTTCATCGAGCGGAAATGGAATATACCCCAAAACAAGATCAAATTATGGAGGCTTTAGTTCAACTTGATTTGGAAGATGGACATTATATGGTCCCAGCTGTTCCTGATGGCGCAACAATGGAAGAAGAAGAGGAATTAATTGAATCAATGATAGGAAAACCATGGGCAACTCTGTCTTATCACAAATCTTTTGAGATGACCATGGGAATGAGTATGATAAGAGGGTTTTTACTTGATTTGTTTTCTGCTTTTTTACTTGTTTGGGTATTAATGAAATTTCGAGAGAATGATTTTATGACAAGTGTCTTTACATCTTTGGCCATTGGAACGATTGGTTATTTGACGATACCGTACTTACACCAAGTGTGGATGGAGACAGATAGTACAGGATATTTGGTAGATACGATTGCGCAATGGGGATTAGTTGGTGTATGGTTAGGTTGGTGGTTAAATCGAAAATAAAATAAATATTCAATGTCAGGATAAACTAAAAAAGACTTTCAAGTTAGACTAAGATTGAAAGTCTTTTTTAGTTTAATTTTTTCACCTAAAATAAAAAATCCCGCCAAATTGAATTGTCGTTTGAATAAAGAAAAAATCCTGAGTTGCTTTATTGTTTCCGACTGAGGAAGTTAAGATGTCGAAAAGATTAATGTACCCACCTTTGATTTCTCCATGTAAAAAATAATGTTTGAATAGAGTAAGATGTAAACCTGTTTTTAAGGAAGCTCCCCAACCTGCAAAATGATAAGTATTGATATCATCCTGCCTAAGCAAAGTAATATCTGACCTTGGGATCAATAATCCAGTTTCAAAACCTTCGACTATTTGTAGTTCAATTTTATTTCTCGCCCATTTACATTTTTGGAGAAGATTGTCTGCTCGACTGATTCCGAAGTTGAAATAATTTAAACCATCGGTATGTTCCATTTGTAGAAAAGAAGGTTGAATCACTATATTTTCATTGGAATATTCTCCATCGTATATATCATGCATTTCTCTAATGTAACCATCAATTTTCACCTCTTGAGCTGTTTGAACCACATATTTCATATGATCCATTGAAATTGTGAAAATCCATTTATCTCGAAAATAATAACCTACTCCAAAATTGGTTTGTGGAACGGTTAGACTGGAGGGTTTAAAATAAGTTTCTAATGAGAATTTTGATTGTCGATCTTTTGCGACCACATCGAACAAAGTAAAATCATAAGTGTCTCCTTTGAAATTGATATCAGAGTCGGAAAAATAACCGCGATTCCATCCCCAATAAACATAAAAACGACCGCTATTAGATCGAACTTTTTCTTCTTCTTTCTCAATTATAACTTGAGAAAATGAATTTTGAAAAAATGAAAGAAGAAGAAATAAGAGAGCAGTTAATTTAAAAGGTGTAAATTTCATTTTTTTCTTTTTAGTTTGAAAACATAGTATTTGGATCTTATGCGAAAGTAAAAAAAAATCTCATTTGAATTATTTCAAATGAGGTTTTTTAATAAAATCATAAGTCATGTAACAATAATTTTACGTTTTTTCGTCACGCAAAGCACGTCTTAATATCTTGCCAACATTCGTCTTTGGAAGTTCATCTCGAAAGACAATATGTTTTGGTTTTTTATAACCTGTAAATTGTTCTGTGCAATATTCTCGCACTTCTTTTTCGTTCAATGATGTATCTTTTTTCACAATAAAAACTTTGACTGCTTCTGTTGATTTTTCATCTGGAACGCCAATAGCTGCAACTTCTAAAATCTTTGGATGCATGGCTAATACATTTTCAATTTCGTTTGGATAAACATTAAAGCCTGAAACTAAAATCATATCTTTTTTACGATCAACAATTTTGAAAAACCCATCTGGTTTCATCAAACCAATATCGCCAGTCCTTAACCAACCATCAGATGAAATAGTTTTACGGGTTTCTTCAGGACGATTATAGTATCCTTTCATGATTTGCGGACCTTTGATTTGAATTTCTCCAACTTCACCTACGGCGAGTGATTGGTCTTCCTCATTGGCAATTCTCATATCCGTAGATGGAACAGGCATTCCAATTGTTCCAATTTGTCCTTTATCATTAATCGGATTAACTGTAGCTACAGGTGATGATTCTGTCAAACCATAGCCTTCTGATAAGTTACAACCAGTAACTTCTTTCCATTTTTCAGCAACTACTTTTTGAACAGCCATACCTCCACCTGCAGTTGCTTTCAATGAACTAAAATCAAGAGATGCGAAATCTTTGTGATTTAGCATCGCATTAAATAGTGTATTGACACCAGTCAGGATAGTTATTTTATTATTTTTAAATTCTTTGAGGATGGAACCGATATCACGTGCATTTGTAATCAGTATGGTTCTACTTCCAATACTCATTAACGCCAATGCATTGACTGAAAAGGCAAAAATATGATACATCGGTAAAGGTGATAAAGCGACTTCTTCTTTTTCTATTAAGTATGGACTGATCATCGCTCGAAACTGTAACATATTGGATATTAAATTTCGATTTGTCAGCATTGCACCTTTAGAAACACCTGTTGTTCCTCCTGTGTATTGTAATACAATTACATCCTCTGGTTTTCCAACTAAGTCTGGTAATGTGAATTTTTTTCCTTGTGCTAATGCCTCTTTAAAAGTGACTGTATTGGCAAGGTTATACTTTGGAACCATACCTTTGACAGTTCTAACAATAAAGTTAGTTAAAGTACCTTTTACTGCACCTAGCATCTCTCCAATACTTGTTATGATAATTGTTTTGATCGGAGTATCATGAATAATTTTTTCTAAATTGGCTGCAAAATTTTCCGCAATAATAATTGCCTTTGCACCTGAATCTGAAAATTGATGTTTCATTTCGCGAGGTGTGTAAAGTGGATTAGTATTCACAATAACAAGACCTGCTCGAAGTGCTCCAAACAAAGCAATTGGGTATTGCAAAAGGTTTGGCATCATCAAAGCAATTTTATCTCCCGGTTCTAAACCTCTCGATAACAGGTATGCTCCAAATTGTTTTGACATTTTATCCAATTGGTCAAAAGTTATACTTTTGTCCATGCATTGAAATGCGGGTAACTTTCGATATTTATCGAAAGTTTGTTCAAACATTTCCACTAGATTTTGATATTCATTAGGATTGATATTGGCAGGTACTCCGTTAGGGTAGTTTTTCAGCCATGGACGGTTTTCACTCATTTTTTAATTTAGTTTTTGAAAAGAACATAACTAAAAGTAGTTTTTTTTTGGAAGGATTTGCAATTATTGAAGAGTGAAATTTACTTGTGAAGTTATATGGAAGTAATAGTTTAAAAAATAACAAAGGAAAATATTATTCATTTGATAGTTTTTTTGGAAAAAATAAAACTAGACTATTCTCGTTTTAAAATCTATCAATTAGTTTTCAAAAAAATATTTTAATGAGAAAATCAATCACCCTAAGTTTATTTTGCCTTTTTTTTGTTTCTGTACTTCATGCGAAGAATATTGAATTAACTGAAGCTGTTAAAAAAGGCTATATAGAAATATATGCGGAAAGTGAAGGAGGACATACTGGGAAATGCCTAAAACTAAAAATTAAAAACTTCCGCAAAAAGAAAATCAATATTGAAATTACTGCTGGATTAATTTTTAATTCTAATGATTCAACTCAGCAAGATTTAATGATAATAGAAGATAATATATTAGCGATTGAAGGCAATAAAAGACGGGTTATAAAAATATACGCAGCTTGTATTCAAGCACCAAACGGCACACCAACTCTGGGAAGTGGATTTAATATGAGCTTTTTGGCTTCAGGACATTTATTGAAAATTGCACGGTATTTGGCGGAGGAAAAGTTATATAAGAACGCTGCGTCCCAATATGCTGTTTGGGCAATTACTAACGAAAAACGATTAGAAAATATTGACCATGCAAAGCTTGCAAATTATGTTGCAGACTTGTTGGGCAAAGCTCGCCCTGAGTATGTAGTTGTTCATAAAACAACAAGCCGTCCTGGAGAGCCTGCATATCGGGAAGCTCCCTCAATCATTAAAGGAAGATGGCAGTTTAAAACAGGGAAAGATAAGATTATGACTTTTGGATTATATACCTTGGATGGTGAACTAAAACATGCTTTTTTTAAAAATAAGAAAAAAACAAAGGGTTTGCATAAATTCAGCTTTACCTTCAAAGTTTTCAATATGCCACGAGGTGAGTATTATGTGCGATTAATAAGTGGGGTAGAAGTTATAGAGGAGAAGAAGGTTCAGTTTTAAAAATGGGATACTTAATCTAATAAGTAAAGGAATTTTTTTAGAAATACTAAATTCCATTTCCAAGTGTCAGTCACATTAAACTAAATATGAAATGCTGTATTCAATATTGAGCGATAAAAGATGATTAAACAAGATTAATTGTGAAAAAACAAGCTATTTCTTTTTTAATAAAAATTTTATGTGGATAAATATTCTATCTTTAGAATAAATTAAATGAGTTATATTAAAATAGAGAAAAAAATATGGGAAATACACAGGTAAAGGTTAGGTGGTAAAGAATCATTAGCTCTCGTTTTTAAAATACTTATGCCATTTTATATAAACCTGGAGTTAGACCTTGTCAGAGTAATAAGCTGAAATTTAGTATACTTGAGAATACACTCAAGTTTAAAGATGAATTGTATTATCAAGCTTTATAGTGAAGGTCAATTACAATACCTCCAATGAATGGGTAAACGTCTGGAATAAATCAAATGGAGGCCGGTACGTTGTATGAAGTAGCAACAGATACAAATTGAATTACAAAGGCTTTAGACTCAAGTTATAAATTATTTAAAAATTTGAACGTTATTCTTGTCATTAAAACTTATGCATTTGTTCAATTTGATGTTTGGACTGGTCAAGATGATTTTAATGATTCTGAACCAATGGGTTTTGTTGGGGCTTTTTTCTATAGAAGAGTAGATTTCAAGTTATAAATAAAAAAGGGTTGTTGTAGAATGAATTTCTCAACAACCCTTTTTTCAATAATGGAAATATTATTAGCCTTGTGAACTATCATTTAATAATTTTATTTTTTAACGAAAATTTTTAATATGAAAAAATCATTAACACTATTTATCGCTTTATTTGTTGCTTTGACTACCATTAAGGCACAATCAATTTCTGGAACAATTAAAAATTCTAAAACGAATGAAGCACTAATTGGTGCAACAATCCTTGAGGCTGGAACAGCTAATGGAACAGTTACGGATCTTGATGGAAATTTCTCATTTACCGTAAAGTCTTTACCGGTTGTATTGGAAATTAGTTCTACTGGATATGCTCCCCAAAAAGTGGAAGTTACATCAGCTGGACCTATTAATGTAATGTTGAATCCAGGGTTGAGTTTTGATGAGATTGTAGTGGTCGGAACAAGAGGAAAACCAAGAACTATTCTTGAATCACCGGTTCCAATTGATAACATTAATGCAGCTGAACTTGCAAAAAGTGGCCAGACATCAATCGACCAAATGATTAACTACAGAGTTCCTTCCTATAACTCTTCTAATCAAACTATTTCGGATGCAACGGCTCATTTTGATCCATCTGAGTTAAGAAATTTAGGGCCATCAAGAACTTTAGTTTTGGTAAATGGAAAAAGAAAAAATCAAAGTGCGCTTGTTTATGTAAATGATACACCTGGAAAAGGAGAAGTTGGAGTTGATATGAAAAGTATCCCAACCTCAGCTATAGAAAGAATCGAAGTTCTTAGAGATGGAGCGGCTGCTCAGTATGGTTCTGATGCAGTGGCTGGTGTAATAAATATTGTATTAAAGGAGAGAACAGATCTAAGTGCATCCATAGGTTCAGGAATTACAACTGAAGGAGATGGACTAACTTATGATGCGTCGATCAATAAAGGATTTAAGGTTGGGAAAAATGGATTTTTAAGTTTGACTGGAAATTATTACCATCAAGATAAAACTAACCGAGCAGGGGAACCCGGTGGTGATGGATTATTCGGAGTTATATTTGGTGACGATGCTATATTAAATGGAACTGATCCTTGGATTCAAGATAATCCAGATTTGGGAATGACTGTAGGTCAACCTGATTATGATAAAATTTCTGTTTTCGCAAATTTTGGAACAAAGTATGCTGACGATGCCGGGGAGTTTTATGCATTTGGAGGGTATACTCGTCGGAATGGAACATCATTCGCACTTTATCGAGCACCATATTGGATTACAGATGATGCTGGATTATTAACGCCAGCTGGTGAAGCTTACAATGGTTTTCAACCTACCTTTGAAACTGCAATAAATGATATAACGTTCACTATTGGAAATAAATATAATTTCAATGGCTGGAATACAGATATTAGTTTGACAACTGGTTCAAACGATGTTGCTTATACAATAGGAAATACAATTAACCCTGCTTTGTTGCCTAACAGTCCAACTGAGTTTGATGCAGGAGCTTATGCATTTGGAAATATTTTAGGAAATATTGATGTATCAAAGGTCTTTGATAAATTGACACTTTCATTTGGTTCTGAGGTAAGACAAGAAACTTTTGAAGTTACTGCTGGTCAAGAGGAATCATATGTTGATGGTGGTGCACAATCTTTTCCTGGATTGCAACCAAGTAATGAATTGAAAGAAAATAGAAATAATGTAGGAGTTTATTTAGGAGCGGATTACGATGCAACAGAAACATTTTTGATTGGAGGAGCTGTTCGTTTCGAAAATTATTCAGACTTTGGGAGTAATCTTTCTTGGAAAGTAAATGCAAGGCAATTGTTGGGAGATCGAAAAGGAGCAATCCGAGCATCTGTAAGTACAGGGTTTAGAGCCCCTTCTCTGCATCAAGTATATTTGAGTAATGTTCAAACATTAGTTTCAGGTGGTACTATTTCTAACCAAGGAACTTTTAATAACGTAAGTTCTGTCATTGAAGGCTTAGGTGTTCCTAAATTGGATGCTGAAACATCCTTAAACTTTACTGCAGGTTTTACTTACAAATTAGCAGAAGGGTTTTCTTTATCTGCTGATTATTATAATGTAAGTGTTGACAATCGAGTATTGTTTACTGGTGAAGTTGGATTTGATGGAGATGATATGAATACAAACCCAATCGAACAAGTTTTAATTGACAATAGTGTTACAAGCATCAAGTTTTTTGTAAATGCTTTAGATACACGTACACAAGGATTTGATTTAGTGGCAGATTATCAAAATGTTTCCATTGGTGAAAAGGCCTCAATGAATTTTATCCTTTCATTGAATGCGAATAAAACAAAAATCGAGGGAGAAATTACTGCACCAGGTGTAATTGGAGAACAAGGTGTTGATATTTTTAATCGAAAAGAACAGTCAAGAGTTACCTCTGCTCGACCTAATTTTAAATCTTTATTTGGAATTGGATTGGATGTAGGGAAATTTAATGCAACATTGAATAATACTTACTTTGGAGAGGTTACTTGGCAGCATGCTTCAGATGTAAGTTTGGATCAAACGTTTAGTGGGAAAGTAATTACTGATTTGATTTTAGGATATGATATTTCAGATAATATTAATTTCAATTTAGTTGTCAATAACTTATTAAATGTATATCCTGATGTTATCGAACCAGGATCTGATTTTGTAACTGACCTAGGAGGACGATTTAAATATCCTTGGGAAGTGAATCAATTCGGATTCAATGGAACAATTATTTCAGGGCGATTAAATTTTAATTTTTAAAAGAATTAACTCAAAAAGTTAGGAGGGCGTGGCGCATTTGTTACGCCCTTTTTTTATTCTTTTTAAATTATGAAGGAATCATAAAAGTTATTTTCCGAAATAATAGCTGAGAAATTTTCTGTGGTAATTTCTAATATCCTGTTGTGTTTTAAAATAGTCATTTGAATATTCATGCTTTTAAAGCAAATTACCTTTCCAATCAAAAAGATATAATACTTTACTAATAACCTTTCCTTTTTTGAAATTACGATCTAATTCACTTGTCCGAAATAAGTTTCAGTTTATCTGTGATTAATTAGGTAGTGGTTTATACAATAGACTGAGTTTCTTTTATTAGAGTAAAACCGCATTGGGTTTATTTAAAAGCTTGTGAATTATAACGTTACCAAAGAAAATCTAAACAATTTTTGACAAAAAAAATGAAGCTACATTTAGGATTTTTTTTGGTAACGGAATTAAGTTTAGATAAAAAAAATGTGGATTGATCGAAGGGTACTCCATATTTTTTTTCGAAAGTATACATAAAAGGTTAGGCAGGTAAGGGTCAAGCTAAATAAAAAGTAAATAAATATTTTATTATATGTAAAATATTTTATATTTATATCTAAGTATTTATATCAAATGTATCCTATTTTACTACATTGGATACATATAGTCATTATTTTGTAATTTATTTACGTACGTTTAATGAATTACCTATCTTTTTTCTTTTAAAATATATTGTAAAATAAAGCGTAATCAAGAGGGCACTTATGAAATTTTTATTCTCACTTTTTTTAATAATCTTCGTGGCTAATCATTTTTCTGCTCAGGCAACTTTGCGCACGGATTCTATTTTATTGGTGATTGAGAAAGTTTCAGATGATAAAAAGTTGAATAAATGGATTGATTGGTTTTCCGATATTTCAAAAGAAGAACTACCTCTGGCGTACCAAGCATTGGATCAAGCTTATGTTGATGCATTAAGAATAATTGGCCAAGATTCAGCTATGTTTTGGCTTTTTAACAGACAATCTAGTTTCGTCTCTGAGTTCCAAAAATATGGAAAGGGAGATGTAAGTGTTCAGATTTTAGATCAAATGAAAAAGGTGGCTGAATCTTTATCACAGGATTCTCCTCATTGGACTTTGATGGAATGGTATTATCGGTTGGGACATTTCCATTACATACAAACAGATATGGAAAAGGCGGAAGAGTTTTATAATGAGGCTCTGGGAATTAGTAGAGAATTAGGAGATACCAAAATGTCATTCACTATTAATAAGAATATGGGGCTCATGAAATCTTTTATGGGGGATTCAGAAATTGCAGCCAGATATTTAAATGTTGCGGATTCTTTGTTGGATCATGTTGATATTTCAGATGTAGATAAGTATTCTTTCTACTACAATAAAGCCTATATCCATAATAGTTCAGGCCAGTATGGATTAGCCAATAATTATTTTTCTCAAGTTTTAGATAGTATACATCTTTTTCCAAAAACTTTTCAATCTCGGGTTCATACTGATTACGCTTCGAACCTTTGTAGTATGGGCAAGATAGATGATTGTTTGAGATACCTTGAAAAATTAAGACCAATCTTTGAAAAAGATAACTTGGATGCTACTATGGTGACTTTTGGAGAAGAATATACGGAGGCATTAATGTTAGCAGGCAGATTTGAAGAAGGGCAGGAGTGGGTAGTAAAAACTCGAATTTATTATATGAATATTCAAGAAGATCGTCGTAATGATAAGATTCAAGAGTGGCAAACGAAATATGAAACCGAAAAGAAAGAGGACCAGATCCAACTATTGGAACAAGAAAAAATCATATCCCAAACACGATTAATAATGATCTCCTTGGGTGCACTTTTTGGAATAGGAATTCTTTCATTTTTTGTTTACTGGAATAAAAATAAAAGAAAGCAACTTGCCCTTCAATTAGATTTAGACAGGCAAGTAGCTGAAAGTCGAGATCGACTTTTTTCCTCTATTACTCATGATATTCGGACTCCTTTAGCGTTGATGCTAGCTCCATTGGAAAGAGCAGAAAACAATGTAATTGATTCTGTTACCAAATCAGATATTCAACTGGCAAGAAGAAATGGGAAACGACTAATGGAGCTTTTTAATCAGATTTTAGATTGGAACAAAGTAGAAGCTAAAGCTTTAAGATTAAATCCACAAGTAGGACAATTAGAATTTATTTTTAAATCCTTAGGAGAACGATATGAACAGCAAGCTATTGAGAAAGGAGTTATCTATAATCAGGAAATGAAAATGCCTAAAGGACAATTCCTATTAGATTATGATAAGTTGGACAAAATTCTTTCTAACCTTATAGGTAATGCAATCAAGTTTTGTGAACCAGGGCAAGGGGTAACTTTGAATGGTGATTTTGAGAAAAAGGATAATCAATACTCCTTGTCATTAATTGTTAGAGATCAAGGTCCAGGGATTGCTCTAGATGAACAAAAAGAACTTTTCGAAAGATATGTCCAAGGAACTCAAGGAAAATTAAAAGGAGGAACAGGTATAGGATTGGCTTTGGTTAAAGAATTGGTCGAAATGATGAATGGAGAGATTGTGCTTCAATCTGAATTAGGGAAAGGAGCGATATTTATGGTTAATATTCCAATCGAAATGTTGGATGAAGCTCAGATGAGTATTTCACCTAAGTATGAAGGTTTGTCATCAAGTTCTGTAGATGAAAATTCTGAGAAAACTTTAATTTTAGTTGTAGAGGATGAGCCTGAGTTATTAGAATTTTTAAGATCTGCACTTTCCAGTGATTATGCTGTGGAAATCGCTAATTCAACTACTACAGGTTTGAATATAGCTATCAACAGAATTCCTGAGATTATTATATCAGATTGGACTTTACCAGATTACAATGGAGGATGGTTGTGCAAGCAAGTTGCTGAAAATGAATTGACTGCACATATTCCAGTAATGATTTTGACTGCAAATAATAGTGATGCAAACCAAAAAGAAGCATTCGACTCCGGAGCAGTAGCTTGGATGAATAAGCCATTTCAGATTGATACTCTAAAAAGACAGTTGAAAACTATACTAAAGCAACAGCAACGTGCACAAAATTTATGGAAGAGTGTTTCTACTTCAGAAAATATAAACGATAAGCAAATAGAGCAAGTTGAAACTGTCGACCCTTTTATGAAAAAAGTGCTTAATGTGATTGATGAAAATTATAAAGATGAGAATTTCTCTGTTGAGAAAATGGCTGAAGCGCTTTTTTTAAGTCGAGTTCAATTATTTCGAAAAATAAAAAGTATTACAGGGAGTAGTGCAAGCAAAATGATTAATGAATTTAGATTGAAAAAAGCACGAAAGCTTTTGCAAGAATCTGGGAAATCAGTTTCTGAAGTAACTTTTTTAGTAGGTTTTGCAGATCCGAGTTATTTTGGAAAAGCTTATAAACAATATTTTAGTGTCTCACCATCTCATGATTTGAGAGATCGCTAATTTTTTTGTTCAAAATGATTAAACCTTTTTTTGCTTTTTTTTGAGATATTAAAATTAACTCTTCATTTTCTACTTCATATATCTGCAAAATCTTAGGCTTCAAAAAAAAATCACTGGTAAATAGGTTGCGTTGTATTGGTGGTTAGGTTACATCTAGCTTTTCAAATAGTACCAGCTCATTGAAATATGGGTGTTGGTGACATCGATTTCACTGAATAAGTATATTTTTTATATTTCGTAAATACTTGTAAATCAAGTTTTTATGTTTTTTTTTAGTTTAATGTAACCATTCTTCTACAAGTCGCAACCTATCTACCTAAGGAACTTCATGTACCAATCTATATTTACATTGTATTTCAAATAAATATGTTTAATTTTTAATCACCCAAAAATAAGAATATGAATAATACAATTAAAAACTTCGCAGGTAAATTAAATGCGACACAAGTGATCAATAAAAAAGGATTAGCAAGTATCAAGGGAGGAGCAAGTGATCCACCTCCATTTGGATTAGGGATTAAAAGTGATCCACCGCCATTCGGATAAAAGAGGAGATTAAAAAGTTAACCAGAAAATTGTTCTATATTTTTAAAAATCAAGAAATATAATTAAAAAATATAAAGCTATAATTATAGAATTATTTTAATCTGGAGTAAGATGAAAGCCTTTGTAGTCATTTGATTACAAGGGTTTTTACATTTAAAGAGAATGTTGTTTTCTTTTGCAAAGAAAAAACTAATAATGAGTGATCTTGCTAACTCATGAATCTCAAGTTTATTGATAATCTCTTGTCAAGGAAGGATGGAAGACTCCTGCTCAACACAATCAAGATTATTAGGATTAAAAATGTAATTTGAAAGTAGTGAGCTTAAAAAAGTTGGATACTGGTAAATTGTTTGTAAAAAAACCTTTTGGGAGTAACGATTGATATAGGATTCTATTACCATTATTGATAGAATATATCTCGAGAGGTCGCTTATGTAATCGGCAAAGTAATTTTTATCAATTTTTTTGAGAAAATAGATTACGCAGGACAAAATGAATTTAGAGAATGAATTTAAGCAGAACTTTCCTTTCAAAGTAAAGTGTGAAAAACATTTATCTCTTTTGTTTAATTGGAATTTTTACTACCTTTGTGCCGCTAAAATAAATTATTAACCACATACCGTTGATTTTCAGGGATTTATAACAAATCAGAAAACAATAGGTATTACAAAATTAAGATTCAAATATGTCAGATGACAAGAATCTAAAAGAAACTTCAGAAGAGGAAGTTAAAGACGTAACGGTAGAAACTACAGAAGATACCAGCGTTGACAAAATCGCATTAGAAGAGTTGGTGGAAAAGAAAGCAGACCAATTCAGTACTCCACACGATGACTTCGATTGGGAACTAGGAAACGGACTCGCGTCTCCATATACTAAAGAAGAAAAAGTAAAATATCTTGCAGAATACGAAGCAACCTTAACTTCGGTTTTAGAAAATGAAATCGTAAAAGGAAAAGTGTCATCTATTAATAGTGGTGATGTAGTATTAGACATTAACTACAAATCTGATGGTTTGTTATCTCTGTCTGAATTTCGCGATATGCCAGATTTGGCAATTGGAGATATGGTTGAGGTATATGTTGAACAACAAGAAGATGCAAGAGGCCAATTAATTCTTTCTCGAAGAAAAGCTAAATTATTACGAGCTTGGGAAAGTATTGTTGATTCTTATAAGAACGGTACTATTATAAAAGGTAACGTTGTTAGTAAGACTAAAGGTGGATTGATTGTAGATGCTGGTGGATTGGAAACATTCTTGCCGGGTTCTCAAATTGATATTAAACCTATCATTGATTATGATGCTTACGTTGGTAAAACAATGGAGTTTAAAGTAGTTAAAATCAATGAAGTTATTAAAAATGCAGTAGTTTCTCACAAAGCGTTGATCGAAAGTGATCTAGCTGAACAAAGAGATGCAATCATTGGAAGCTTGGAAAAAGGACAAGTTCTAGAGGGGTTAGTGAAAAACATCACAGACTTTGGGGCATTCTTGGACTTAGGAGGTGTAGATGGTTTATTGTATATCACAGATATTTCATGGGGACGTATTTCACACCCAAGCGAAATCTTAGCATTGAACCAAAAAATCAATGTTGTAGTATTAGATTTTGATGAAAACAAAAAACGTATTTCATTAGGTTTGAAACAATTACAACCACATCCGTGGGAGGTATTGGATGCTACGGTTGCTGAAGGTTCTTCTGTAAAAGGTAAAATTGTTAATATCGAAGATTATGGTGCATTCCTTGAAATTCAACCAGGTGTTGAAGGTTTAATACACGTATCTGAGGTGACTTGGAGTAATCAACCAGTTAATGCTAGAGATTTCTTCAAATTAGGTCAAGAGTATGAAGCAAAAGTTGTGACTATCGATCGTGAAGATCGTAAGATGTCATTATCTGTTAAGCAATTAACTGATGATCCTTGGAGCGTAATCGAAAAACAATTTCCCAAGGAAAGCCGTCATACAGGTAAAGTGAAAAACTTGACTCCGTACGGTGTATTTGTGGAGCTAGAGGAAGGAATTGGAGGAATGGTGCATATTTCTGATTTGTCATGGACAAAACGATTTTCTCATCCTTCTGAATTCACGAAAATTGGAAATGATATTGAAGTAGTTATTTTAGAGATCGATAAGGATCATCGTAAACTTTCTCTTGGGCATAAGCAAATTGAGGAAAATCCATGGGATACATTCGAAAATGTATTTCCAATAGGTTCTTATCATGAAGCTACTGTTGTAAGAAGAGATGACAGAGGTGCTATCGTTCAATTACCTTATGGTTTAGAAGCTTTTGCTCCAATCAAGCATGTAAGAAAAGATGACGGGAAATTGGCTAATGTTGATGAAACATTAACTGTAAAAGTAATTGAGTTCAACCGTGATGATAAACGGATTTTAGTTTCTCACTTACGTTACTTAGAAGATATCAGAAGAGAAGCTGATGAGTCTGTACGTCAAGAGAAACAACAAATACGTAAGGAAACAACCAATGCAATTCAAAAGCAACAATCAAAAGTTGAAAGAACTACGTTGGGAGAATTGGCTGGATTTGATGCTCTAAAACAACAATTAGCTGGAGATACTGTAAACTTTACTCCTCCACCATTGAAGAAGGATGAGGCAACTCCTGAGGCAGTGGCTGAAGAAGCTCCTGTTACGGAACCAGTTGTTAATGAAGTTATTGAACCAGTGGTTGAAGACACTTCCACTCCAGCGGCTGATGAATCTGCAGGTGATGATTTGAAAAAAATTGAAGGCGTTGGTCCAAAAATTGAATCATTGATGAAAGAAGGTGGTTTAAAAACTTGGGCAGCAGTAGCTGCTGCTTCACCTGACTCAATTAAAGAGATCTTACTTGCAGCAGGAAATCGGTATAAAATGCACGATCCGACTACTTGGCCAACACAAGCTGGGTTGGCCTCAGAGGGGAAATGGGACGAGTTAAATAAGTGGCAAGATGAGCACAAAGGCGGTAAATTATAATCAACTTGAGAAATCAAGTTTTTAAATAAATTTTTAATCCTCAGTTGACTATTAAGTTGGCTGAGGATTTTTTTGTTCAGATTGTAAAAGTAAAATATTCATAAAAAATATGGCTGGTATGTTATTCTTGGTTTTATAAATGTCATCTTGCCAAAATTATTCTGGTGGTAGACAAACAGGTAACGGAACTTTTGAAACCATATCTAAAATTGAGTTTAAGAAAAAAATGAAGTAGAAAGCTAATCATGCTCTAATTGATGTTCTTACACCTTCAGAATACCAAAAGGGTACGATTGGTAATGCAAAAAATTTAGATTGGAATGATGCAAACTTCGTTATCGAAATCTCAAAAATAGATAAACCTAAACCTGTCTTTATCTTTGTCAAAAAGGAGGGCATAGTGGAAAGGCATTAATCAAAATGAGAGGACTTGGTTTTTGTGAAGTTTATGACTAGGAAGGACGCTATTTATCTTGGGGAAACTGAAGGAAATCAAAAAAATAGCTTGTAAGGCGAGAGTTTTATTTTATTTTAAAAAAAAAGTTTCAATTTTTTCAAAAAAGATTTGGAAGTTAAAATAAAGCTTGTATATTTGCAGCCGCTTAACGAGAAAGATGGCATTGATGGATTAGAAAGTTAAGTTTATACCACACAGA
>JAQXDE010000022.1 GCA_029251525.1 Saprospiraceae bacterium
CTTGTTTTGATCGAGCGTCAAATCGTATTTTTATTTTAGTTTTAGCTTTTGTAAATGTATTGTTATTTAATGTTTAAAGGCAAGATTTTTTGCTTTTAAACTTTCTAATTTTTGTTGAAAAAGTAAAGAATATAAACTTACGAAAAACTTTTTATTTTTTTGATTAAAAGACGGAGTATCAATTTCTTTGCATGATTTTCGCCTCTTAGTTGTGCAGAACGGTCGCGTATATGCGGCGTGCGACCGCATAGAGAGCATGAACGTCATGTCATATACATTGTTCCAACCTACCTTTTATAGCATATTTAAAACTTTAAAGGCGAATGACTTTATTGACTGAGAAAGCACCGGTTGTTGGATTTTCAATTCTCATAAAATAAACCCCTAATGGTAGATCACTTAAATCAATGGAAACTGAATTTTCTAGGTTTCTGTACGATTCTTTAAAAGATGAACTAGTGTTATAAATAGTTATGTCCAAAGTGGAAGTAGCATTACGGATATACAATAAATCCTCTACAGGGTTTGGGTAAATATTTAAATCGGATAGCGATTGATCAATGGTAGAAACAGGATCGCCAACCTTCACGACGAAAGAATTGGATGAAATGCCACCATTTCTATCTATTGCAGTCAAGCATATAGAATAAAAGCCAAGAGTGCCGCCTGAAAATTCGAGTTCATCGCCATAAATATTAGCAGCCAATAGGGTTGGTTCACTACTGGTTACGTACAAAAATAAGGGTTCTGCATCTATATCCGAAAATACCATGGATACATCGATGGATTGGGAATTAAAGTTTTCAGGAAGTTCTAAATCAGAAACAGGATTTACTAGAATTGGAGAAGGATTATCAAGGTTGCTTTTGGGACGCCAATAATAGTTATTTTGATAGTAAAATCCGTATACATTCAGTCCACATAAGTCCTCCAATATTACTAATTTAAAGGAGGAATCAGGAGTGGGGCTATCCACACCAAGTAGAAAAGCTTCATTGTCTGTATCGAGCGTTAGTGACCACATTTCACCAGTATTTTTTTCCCAGTAAAACTGTCCATCTTCTTTTACGATGGTTCCTTCGTCTGAGATTGTTCCTTCGCACTCGCTAACGTAGCTGTCTAATGTAATTTCAAAAGGTGCAATTTCACGAAGCAAATTAAATCGCTTTCGGTAAAAGTCACCCTGAAAAACTAGCCCTGATATACCAGGTATAAGGTCTTCGTCGGGTGTACGATAAAGTTCTAATTTAAAATTTTGACCAGGATAAGGACAATCGGGGCCTGTTTCAAGAGTTCCTTCTGCAAAATTGGGGGTAATCTGCCATTGTATGTTAGCATTATTTCGCCAAAAATACGTCCCATTATCTTCCAAAATCTCACCTTCATGCCACGGATTTCCGATATTATCGAGTGAATATTCTCCAAGTAGTTCGTTCATGATGAAGTTGGAATACAATTGCAATTGATTTGTATCAATTCTTGTTACCAATTTATTAGACAATGGTACACAAGCTATTTGCAAACGTTTATGTAGTGATTCTGCATAAAAGTCTGCTTCAAATTGCCCATCGAAATCATCAGGCCAAAACGACAGATTAAACCAGTCATGACCATTTATTTCGAGACTTAATTCAGGATATATGCGGTATAAGTGATGGAAGAATTCATGTTGCAACCATTGAGGTAAATAAATTCGACGCTCAATATCATTATACAAACCACTACCAAGGTGGGCAGGTTTTCTTACTAGCCACTTATCGTCAATGATAAAAACAGGTCCGCCTTTAGAATCACTCCCCATACCTCCTGTAATAAATGCATCATCATCAAAATCAGGAAACTCTGGCACATGCGAAGGGTAAATCATCCAAAACCAATCAGTCTCGTTTTTTACATTATCATCTAGGGCATCCCAGATTGGACCAATACTACCTGAAGCTACATTAGGAGAAGTAGTCACGTTTACATCCATACACAAATTTGGTAATTCAATATATTCCACGTTGACATTCAATTCTCCATTTGTTATTGCGGAAATATACTTTAAAAACAGGTCTAATGACTGATCCACTAAACAGTAATTGTCTTCCAGTAAAGTGCTATCCAATTCATTAGTAACAAATTGACCTGTTCCATTTTGTAATTCCACATCTGTGGTGGGTTGAATTCCTTCTGAGCAACCAACCAACACGACTTTCATATTAGCGGTTTTTACTTCGGGATTGTTATTCGGATTGAGATGATAATTTATAATATCCTCTAACATGCGCACGCCATAGTAGGCATGGGGTGTTCCCAAATTCGCTCCATTCGGGTCGTTGAATACATTCCACCAAATATTACTACCCCTAGGGTAAGTAGAAAATAGGTCGTTAATAAGACTTTGGGCGGTGGCATAATTTCCTGTGGCAACCGCGTCTTCCGCTTCAATAAAGGTATTGATAGCATCGTTAGTATGTTCAGTAAATTGGTCACTACCTCCATAAATCGAATAAAACTCTGGAAGAGAAGTACCATCGCATTGGAATATTTGAGCAAGCGTTATACTGGGCAGGAAAAGTAAAACTAGAACTTTGATGTAAGATTTTATCATTGGGTTTAAATTTTAAAAAAGATAATTAATCAGTAAAATAATTGTTCAAATTAATTCTTCTTTTCAGGGTTATTCTAATTTTCTGTATTTCTTGGTTTTTATAAGCTTTTCCATTTTAGATTTTTGGTTGGATGTAACGTTTAGTGTAAAATGCGTTTTAATGCTTTTTACATAGTGTTAGGCTTTCGTTTTATTTTCAATTACTTCTTCTCCAAATGACCATAGTTGATTAACAATAGGTTCCAATGTCTTCCCAAAATCTGTCAGACTATACTCAACCTTAGGTGGGATTTCTTTATATATTTCTCTATGCACAATGCCATCCTTTTCAAGTTCCCGCAATTGTTGAGTAAGCATTTTTTGGGATACCCCTTGAATTGATCTGTTTAATTCACCAAATCTTTTTTCTTTCTTCAATAAGTGTATGCACTATAATAAATTGTTGTATGCCGTTTTCTGTTCAGTTATAATTTTTATAAATCATTTCCGAAAATTTATCAAACACCGATGTTGTTGCTGAGTGATTAAAAGGTAAATATTGGGTAAAGATACTTGCGGCAATTCCTGATTTTCGATCAATATACCAATAGGTGTTATAAACTCCTCCCCAGAGTAGTGTTCCCTCTTTCCTGCCGTATGAGGTCATTTCTGTATCAATAAGTCCCGCTAAACCCCAATTGGAAGTAGGCTTAATTAATCCTTCGAAATTACAACAAAGACCTTGTTGATAATAATTTTCTTTTATATCCATGGAAACACCTTCGAGCTGTTCCTTGAATATTTGATTAATAGTCTTTTTTTGAAGTAATTGCCCATCTGGATAAGTTCCTTCATTTAACAAACACGCTAACAATTTTATATAATCCTCAGGTGAAGAAAATAGTCCGCCACCTCCATCATAATTTTGAGTCTTACTTTTCGGGTAGGCATCAGGTATTTCTGTTAGTGATTCTGATCCATCGTCGCCTCTTCTGCCACATGTGATGATCTTATTGTGTAGAGAATCGGGTACATTAAACCAGGTACGATTCATGTTCAGCGGGCCCGTAATATTTTTACGAAAATATTCTTCTAAACTTAATCCAGATATTTTTTCGACTAATTTACCTACCCAATTTGTGCTTGTTCCATATAAGAATTGGGTATTAGCTTCAAACCTTCTGGGCAAGTCTTCATAATTCCAATTACTTGCATCATGGGTGGCTAACAATGAATCAGTAAAAAAATAACCAAAACCTGAGGTATGCGTCAATAGTTGCCTGAGCGTAATCAGGTTTTCTCCATCAATAAGTTCTTTTTCATCCGTTAAAATTGGAATTGATGTCATTTCAGGCATTAGAGATGAAAGGTCCTCATCTAACCCAAGTGAATCTTTTTCTACCAATTGAAGTGCCGCTAAACTTGTGACCAACTTTGTCATTGAGGCAATTCTATAAATATTATTGGTTTTAATTGGTGTAACTTCGTTCCAAATTGCATTTCCAAAGGTGTATTCTATTCTTTCACCATCTTTATTTATAGCTATTGCAACTAATCCTGGAAGATCACTCTCTCCCATTATAGAGTCCATTTGCTTCGACACTACTTCGCTGGAAGGGAAAGATTTAGTTTGTTCAGTCTCTGTCTTGCACGTAAAAAAGGTAACAATAATTCCAATTACTAATATTCTGTTTCTAAGTTGCATATGTTGGAGGGATGGACGTATATACATTGTTGCACACAGTCTTTTTTTAAGTTATTTCGAATTTACCGAGTGAAAGATAATGTTTCTTTTTTATCAGCTGAATTATTTTAAAACTCTTTTTGCTTATTGTCCGTTTGAAAATAGAACATTGCAATATCTTAGTTACTATTTTTATCTTTCACTTTATATTTGTTTCGTAAATAGTTGAGAACAAAAACAGCACATATACAATTAATCCCTGGTAAATAATTTTTTTGAAATATCAAATATATCCCGCTCATTAGAGCTAATACTGCAATTCCAAATAAAAACTTATCCCATCCTGTATTTGTCATATTTTGAAAATTAAATATTGGTTTTGGTTCATTAATAAATTATAGTGAACAGATTTTGTTTCTTTTTTCAAGGCGCATTTTTTCTGACTAAAAGATGGATTTTCTTTTTTGTCCGCGAAGTATTTTAAAACTCTATTCCATTTTACTCGCCATAAACCAGAATCTTAAAAGCTAAAAAAGTCTGTTTTTTATTTGCCGCTTAAAAGATGAAGTTCCCTTTTTTATCAGCGAATTATTTTAAGTCCCTGATTTTTTTCTTTTTGATTGTGTGCAACGGTTTGGCTAAACTGCGTTTTAATGCAGTTTAGGTTTTGTTAGAGAAATGTTATTCAATAATTGGACTTCTCTCAAATTTTGCATTTGGATCAAAAAGTAGTCGATATGTAGCCATTTTAGCAATAGGGTAAAAGCCAATGCTTTCAAATATATACTGCATTTTGGGGTTAAAATCACCAACCCACGTAACAACCACATCTTCATACTTTCTTCTAGACTGTATTCTTTCTGCCAGATCAATGAATATTGCCCCTTCTATTCCTTTTTTCTGATGTTGTGGGTGAACACCAATTGCTATACCGTTTACACGACTCAGTTTAGTGAATTTCTTTAAGAACAGAAACTTCACTTTTCCAATTAGATTTAAGTTGCCTTTAATTTTTTTTATAATTGGATTGATGTCAGGAATGCCTAAACAAAAGGCTACCGGGGAATTTTTAAAATAAACGAAGCAAATTAGATCTTCGTCTATAATGAGTTTCATTTTTTTAAATAACGATTGTGCTAAATCGTAGCTCATTTTCTTAAAATTCTCGTGTGTTCCCCAAGCTTCGTTGTACACAACTCTAAAGTCCTCAGCATATTTGCTCAAATCATTTTTTTTTATAGTTTCGATTCGATAATTACTGTTAGCTATAATAGCTTTAGCTTTTTTGACAAATTTTTCTGATATAGGTTCTTTTACTTTTCGGTAATTGATGATTTGGTTGTAATACACCTTGAATCCATAACCTTCAAATAGATCCACATAGTATGAAGGATTATAGTTTTGACCTTGGTAAGTTGGAAAAGTAAAATTATCAATTATCAATCCCCAAAATTTATTGTTTTCTCCAAAATTTATTGGTCCATCTGCTGCTTCCATTCCTTTTTTTGAAAGCCAGTCTTTAGCTGTATCAAACAGAATGTTACTGGCATCTCTGTTGTTGATGCATTCAAAGAATCCCATGCCTCCAGTCGGTTGATTGAAGGTGTAAGCTTTTTTTTCATTTATAAATGCCGCTATTCTGCCAATCACTATTTTTTTTTCATTCTCAAGAACCCACCTTTTACAAGTGCCATGAGAAAAATACTTGTTTTTCTTTTTGTCAAAAACATATTCAACATCCTGTTTTAGGTTTGGAATCCAATTAGGGTCTTCTTTATAAATTAAGCGCGGTAAGTCATGGAAACGTTTATTGTCATGGGCAGTGTTGACAGATTTGATGTTATAACTCATAGTTCAGCATTATCAAGTTTAGTCTTTATTGTATCATGAATATCTCTCGGTTTAAATTTAAGATGTTTTGCGGCCTTGGAATAATCATAGTAGTGATTCGAATTCAAGAGTTTTGCAGAATTTAAATTAAAATTGATTGGCGTTCTAGTAACGTATTCAATCATAGTTAATATTCCGCCAAATAAGAGTAAGAGTGAAGCAGGTAAAGGAATTAAAATTGCTCTTCGTTTTTGCTCCTTTAAGACAAGTTTAAAGAATTCTTTATATGTGTAATTCTTATTTGATAAAATGTAATTTCCTCCAACTTCTCCGTTATTTATTGTAGCAATTATTGCTTTTGAAACGTCTCTTGCGTCTACAACGTTTTTACCACCTCTAGGATAAAATAAGATTGAATTTCTAAGACAATAATCAAGCAGTTTGTTTGAACTTTGATTATCAATCAATGGATTAAGAATAAATGTTGGATTTATAATAATTACGTCTAATTTATTATTCTGGAATGCTGATAGAACAATTCGTTCGGCTTTTATTTTTGAATTGATATAGTTTAAGTTAGCAGAAGATACTTCCAATTTATTTTCTTCGGTCCCCGGTCTATTTTTAACTCCTGGAATACAAGTGTTAGCAGAACTAACTAGAATAAACCTTTTAACGTTAAATTTAATTGAAGAATCAATAAGGTTTTTTACTGATTTAGTATTTAATAGATTTTGATTGGGATTATGGAAAGAGCCCATGTGAGTGTCTGCTGCACAATGAATTACAATATCAATTCCCGCAAGCAAATCATCTCTTAATGTGTCATCAGTTAAGTCTTGAATTTTAGTTTTTACTGGAAATTCAAATTTTAGATTTGAAATATTTCGACTAACCCCTACAATCTCATATCCAGCCTCGTAAGCGTCTCTGGCTACCCTACTTCCTAAGAGTCCTGATATCCCCGTAATTAGTGCTTTCATTAATTTTCTCTAACGTTACGTGTATGTTGGAGTAGCATCCCGAGGGTGCTATGCATTATACACATTGTTATACTCCGTTTTTAAGTTCAATACCTGTTATGATTTCGGGAGTACAAGAACCACTTGTAATTATGTCAACTGTAATAATATAAATCTGACTTGTATCCTGCATAATATTATCATTAAATTCAGGGATGTCTGCTTTTATTTGATTTCGATTTAGTTCACGTGTTAACTCAGGTCTCACCGTGTTTACAAATCGAACCCTGTCGCTAGTATCATTTATCATGGCGATTTTGTCTATACGATATTCCTCCATTAAATTCACGTATTCACAATCTTCGGAACCAGGCTTATTTTTAGAGTTGCCACACCCGACCAAAAGAATTGTCAGTCCTGTAATGAATATAGAAATATGTATTTTTAAGTACTTCATAGTTTTATTGAGTATAACTTTCCTGTATATACGCCGTGCCGACCGAATGGGGGGTGGACGTATATACTTTGTTAGGCAAAGCTTTTTTTTAAAAATTACAACCATCTTTTATCCATAAATGCAAAAACTTTTTATTCGTAGTAAAACTAAAAATGAAAAGCCGTATCACTTTTTGATAAAGAAGATTCGTATTTATATACTAGCTGAAAATAAATTAAAAAACAGTGACTTTTTTTTTCGATAGGAGAGGACCTTGT
>JAQXDE010000044.1 GCA_029251525.1 Saprospiraceae bacterium
GGGGATTTTGAAGTAATTTAGGTTGAAATTTCCTTCCTAACAAATCACTTTCTACTTTCCTGACAAATCATTTATAAAATGAGTTAAAAAGGAAAAAATGTACCTCATTTGTACCTTTATACACCTAACTAATTGATAATCAACACATAGCACTTTTTGTATTGAAAGTAAGTATCGATGAATATACTTTTCCCAAGTCTAAAAATTTAATAAATCACCCAATCTACATACTATATCTGCCGCCTGGTTTACCGTTGTCTCCTGCTGACATGATCATCGCTGACGATACCACTGCTACAGCAGAACCTTACATTAATTGTGGCTGTACTAACTATTGTACCACTTACTTTATCATTCACTACTGAGAGGTATAGCCTTGTAAGAAACAAGACTATGCCTTGGTCTATTCTGATAAACTGCTAAATTTTGAACTTATAATTTTAATATCTTCTTGGAAATTGTTTCCCCACTTGGATTCGTTAAGGTTAAAATATAAACACCTTTTTCCATATGCCCCATGTGTAAAGTTTCCACTGCTCCAATAATTTTACCTGTCATAATTAGTCTTCCAAGTTGATCTGTTAGTTCATATTTCACCTCTAATTCGCTCTTAATATTTAGTTTACTTACTACTGGATTCGGATAAGTTTCGACAACTAGAGATTGAGCAGGAGAGGAACTGGAAACAGGACTAGAAAAAGGAATATCAATAATATCATTAGAAAAATAACTATCCCCCTCTAGGCCAGAACCATTAGTCAAAAGACCACCCGCGTAAAAATTTATTGTACCTGAAGCTTGTTCCGGAGAAGTCCATTGGAAATTCCAAGTTTTAGAATTATTCACCAAACTCTGAGGTAATATATTTTCGATATAGATTCTTCCACTATTATTGCAGGAAGTGGTATTCAAAGGATTTCCAGTATCAAATATTTCATTCTCAGTACCAGCTATCCACGTCCCGACATTAGAATTAGTATTTCCATCTTGTTCTAACGCAATTATTTGAAAACCTGTACTCATAGCATTCTCTGAAGTATTGTTTATCGTTACATACATATCATAGGTAGTACTAGGCTCGATAAAGATAGGGTCGCCCTCAATTCCAATTTGAATATCTCCTTCAAATAAATTTCCTTCAACATGACAGTTCATACAAGTTCCATCTCCTGGAGCATTGGTCGCATTGGCACAAAAATAGTTACCGGGTCCTTCAATTGTTGAACTTGATGTTAATAAAATAGAAGTCGCCAAGAGTAATAAGTAAAGATATTTTATCATCAGATATTTAAGTTTTAAAATAAATTAATAAGCTTAATAATTTGCAGTTTTGATGGGAGTAATTTGATTTACTCACTATTAAAAAATTATATTGATTAGGATTTAGAGGATAGATTTTTTTGTTGGAATGATTAGTTAGTACCTACTAAAAGTCCTTCTAGTTGAAAGCTCAATAATAGATAACTTAAATAAAATAAGATTCACGTCTAAACGTGAAAAGGGAGATTCACGAGTAATAATTAAGCAAAAGGAGTTCAAATGCTATTATTTGACAATCTGGTAGATTCCAAGAAGAGAGGGAGTTTTTTACTCGCTTCTTTTAATTTTACAGTAAAGGATCAATTCTAATAAAAGTATAAAATCAATAATTTTTACATAAAAATTCCAAAAATTATTTAAAAATTAGCGTCATAAAATAAGGTATCGAATAATTATTTTGATTGACTTATCTCTAGGAAGAGATTAAAATCTGATCTGAAACTTATCGAGTCAAAATAGATTTTATTGTCTCGATAGTATTTTTCAATTGAGGAAGCGAGCTTGTGATATTCCTTCAAAGTACCTTTCTTTGATTTGTCTCGATAAATATTTAGATCAGTCATTTTCCTTGTTCGCCATGAAGTAGTAGGAATTCGCGGGTCATTCAATCCTAGAAATAATTGTTTTCTAATATTAGCTGGTTCATGTGCCTTCACATTTGGAATAAGTGGATCAGTAAATCTTGGCTTACTAACATAAATCGTTTTTCCCACATGCTTTCCACCGGGTATCTTTTCAGTAGTTATTGGATCTGAGGGAATCAATGTCCGAAAACCTGAAGGAGCATTAGGATCTATCAAGCGAGGTAAAATAGTTAAGTCTGATGGTACTAAAGCCTTCTTATCGTAAGGATTGATTCTTGAGGAAAAGAATTCAGAGGAAAGATATTCGACAGTCAACTTTTTAGCCCAGTCATCACTACCAACTCTTGGTGCACCAAAAGTAATTAACTTCATTTCCTTCCAAGGCCATTTTCGCAATGAAGCTGACATATATTCAGGCGCATATTGATCTCCCAAAAAAACAGCACTTGCAAAGATTTGTGCTAATCCGCCACCTAAACTATGACCAGTAACAAATATACGTTCAGGACTTGTCCCGCCTGAGATTTTTGCAATCATCCTCAATCCTTCAAATAACGTAGGACTAATCGATAGCATACAAGTAGCCATTCCCCTGCTCACTGATCCGGAAGTAGTGATTGCTCCTACCCCATCTTCTGAACCAATAAGATCGTATCCTAAATCAGTTATCCAATCAGGATTGCCTTTAGCTTTATTATCTCTAAAAGCCTGCCTAGCTGCCCTTCCTCCTGAACCACTCCTACTTCCTCGAAAAGCGATATGAACATCGTATTTAGAACTGTTAGGGTAGTATCTCATTAATACAAACCCCATCAAGCTTTGAGAAGCAGATTGTCCTTTTATTCCTTTGTCACCGGTTCCTCCTTCAAATGCTATCAGTATATCTCGGTCATTTATATCTTGTGGAATAGGTTTCGTTATAATTTTCTCAATAGCAACAGAATCTACAGGTTGACCAACTTTACGATAACATACGTAAACGTCTTTTATAGGAGCTGTAATTTCTTTTGGGACAAGGTATTCGATCCATGAATTTAATGGGTTGGTAAGGTTGAAACTCCATGGATAAATCCGATCGTATCGATATAAAATTGGGTCATGCCTAGGATTATCCTCAAAGCCATTTAGTACCCCTGGCCCTCGGTAACCACTTATTACCGTTCCTGATTCTACTTGCTCTTCACCTTTAAGAATAGCCCAATCGTGAACTTTTCGCATCAACTTTGAACGATTTTTTCTTTTAGTATTTGCTTCTTCATAGTAAGGATCAAATGGCCAGACGAGCGATTGTCCATATAATTGATAAGCGAGAATGGAAAGATCAAGATGATAAACCAACGGATGATAAGGAAAGTCTCCCAGAGACTGTTCCCGAACTTTAGTACTCTCTACATTAGTATACCATTGTTTACTGCAACCCGAAAAAACAAAGAGTAGCAATATTATTAAACTAGGACTTCGGAATATTATTTTCATATAATGAGGTAGTTTGTTGTACTGACTGTTCATTAAAGGGTTCAATAGTAACTCAAATTAAAGGTAATAAAAAATATAAAAGGGGTATCTAGATTAGACTATTCCAAGCATGAGGACCAATTGGATTTTTTAAATATAAAATAATATGTTTCATCATTATCAACAAGCAAATTAAAAAATTAACTCTCATTAATGGTACAATTACTTTTGTTCTATTTCAATGATGAATTATCCTAGAATTTAACATTCCAATTATCATTTAAACAGACTATTTTGATTTATAATTAATTATAAAAGTAAATGAGCCAGGCAACCTTTTTAATAGTAGATGCATAATTTATGTAGGTACATCTTTCTTTTTTTCGAGAGCTGACAAAACTAAACAAATCAATCAAGAACAGAAATATTATGAAATTTATCCACATATTTATTTTTCTATCCATTACTAATGTAACCTTAGCGCAAGAGATTTGTGATAATGGAATTGATGACGATGGAGATGGTGCTATCGATATCCTTGATTCAGATTGCCTATGCACGCCCCCATCGGTAGGAGTAATTATGGAAGATTTCGAATCATTTTCTGATTGCCCAGAAGGTTTTGGAGGTTACTTAAATTTAATTACAGAATGGAAACCAGCAGGTACTCCACAAGGTGCAAATACTTGCGGTTTTTTAGGCGGTGCGATTTTCCCCGCCGTGCCTCTCCCAATACCCTCTGGTGAGGGGTGTTTTGGAATGGGAGGAGACGAAGGAATAATTAGATGTCTATCCGATTGTTCATTAGTGGCAGGTGAATCATATACATTTAGTTTTGATGCTGTGGGCTTTACACAATTCTCAACAGATGCTGAATATGTTTTATTTGGTAGAAGTAGTTGTAGTGGGATTCCTAGTGGGCCCGCGGAATATGAGTATGATTGGTTACTAAATTGTTCCCCCAACTTCCAATGGACAGCATTGGCCTCCTTTACTGGATCAAGTAACCTTGATCAATGGGAATCTTTAAGTAGTACATTCACAGCAAACGCTAATTATGGTGCTGTACTTTTAGCCTTCAATTGTGATGGACAAGCCTATTCATATGTGGATAATGTTGAGCTTTCAGGAGATTTTGCTGGTAATGAATGTGATAATTCAGCCAATACAGATTTCTTAGTTGATCAGTCAGGAGATTGTGTGAGCGGTATTACACTTACAGTTGATCCCGACACCGCTATTCAGTATCAATGGTATTTGGAAGGTATAGCAATTCCTGGAGCAACTGGTAGTTCATTCACCATAGATCCAATAGAAATAGGTGAATATCAAGTAAGAGCAATTTATGCCAATAGTCTATGTGGTATATCTGAGGCAGTGACCATAGAAAACTCTGATATAGAAGTTCTTGAGTTAGAATTAATTACTACTGATCCAAATTGTGCGGGTGAAAGTTCAGGATCTATTCAGACCATCGTCGATAGCCAGAATTCTCCTTTTGAGTTTGAATGGAATACTGGAAGTATTGATTCAGAAATCACAGATCTTAGTGTAGGGAACTATTCGGTTACTGTTACCGATGCCAATGGTTGTTTTGGTAGCTTTTCTTCCAGTCTTTTTGAACCGGATGAAATTTCAATAGAATTATTGAATACTGCACCGCTTTGTTTTAATGAGACCACTGGTTCCATCGAGGTAATTTTGAATAATCCCAATGAACCTCTTGACTTTATTTGGAGTAATGGAAGTGAAGAATCATCTCTTATAAATCTTGGCTCAGGAAATTATTCAGTAACAGCTACCAATACCAATGGTTGTTCTGAAATTTTTTCAACAACGATCGCTCAGCCAGATCCATTTTTTCTGAATGATTTCGTTCTTCAACCAACCCTAAGCGAAGGAGGAATAATAGAAGTATTTCCAAATGGAGGAACATCCCCTTATGAATTTGATTGGGATAATGGATCTATCGAATCTTTACTTTCTGATTTGGGGTCTGGTACTTTTTCAGTCACAGCTACTGATGCTAATGACTGTTCTACCATTGCCGGTTTTGAACTTTTTGAACCATTAGATGAAGACGATATTCGGGAAAAGATTTATATCCCCAACGCCTTTAGTCCAAACGGTGACGGCGCTAATGATAAGTTCGAATTCTTTTATTTTCCAGAAGATTTGATTTCTTCCGTTAAGGGAATTAGAATATTTGATAGATGGGGAGGATTAATTTATGAAGAATTGGACAAAGAGCCTGGCAATACTCAATTTTGGAATGGAATGAAAAATGGTCAACTTGCAAACGCTGGAGTATATGTCTACTTAATCACCATTCAATCTTATAATGGCAAACAGCTAGTTTTCTCTGGAGATGTAACCTTAACTTTATAAATCTTTAACTACCTTTTCTAGAATGAACTAAAATTAGTGTGGCGTTAACAGCAAAAGCTGTTAACGCCACACTAATTTTAATTATAATGCGCGATTACTCCTTAATTAATTAAAAGCTTTCGCAGTACTTTTCTTGTTCCTCTATTAATTTCAATAAAATATATCCCTTTACCAAACTTAGCAACATTGATTATTTTATTATTGACTGAAATAGTTTCTTGATGTATTAATTGACCCAAATTATTGAAAAAATTAACATCGATTATTTCCTCACCTTTGTGCTGGATTGAAATTTGATCCGTCGCAGGATTAGGATAGATTAAAATATCATCTTCCCCTTTTAACGTTTCATCTGTATTCGTTGTACATTCAACAAATGAGACATCTAAATTAAGTCCTAATGGTTGTAAATAATCCGGGCAAGTCTCTGGTGCTCCTGTAACAGTATATGACCCAACTGTGGTTACGGCAAGAGTAGGCGATGTCTCCCCTGGAATTGGACTTCCATTCTTATACCAAGTAATATTTTTATTATAAGGTAAACCTAAAGTAAAGAACATGGTATCACCAATACAAACCTCTGATCCTCCATTACTTCCGATAATAAAATCACCCGTTGAGATTACTGTTACCGGTAAAAAAAGTAACCCATCAACTAATACTTCTGGAGAGATTTCTGTACAACCATTCAAGGTGGTCTCTACTGCAAAATAATATAGTGCATCAGTAGGGTTGCTTATTGAAATTGTTTGTGAAGTATCTCCAGGAATGATCGAAAGATCTGGATCTTGGAATGCCCTCTTGTACCATTGATAGCTATCATAGGTTTGTGTAGATAAAGTCCCTGCACCATTAGGACATAAAATAAGGTCTCCACTAATGGTCGGATCAAAGGGACATTGTCCATTCATATTCTGACTAAGCAATAAGACCAAGGATAAAACTTTCAATATTTTCATTATGTTCAACTTTTAAAACTTATTTTAAATTCATTTGAAATCTTCACTTGTATAGACTGATGCCATTAAGTATTTGGTTGGGTTATTATTTTATTAAATCCAACTAATTTACTAAAACAACCTCTTTGAAGTAATCCACAACATAAAATCGCCCTTGAACCGACCAAGTAAAAGCCTATCTTTTTAAAATACTTCGCACTACTTCAAAGAAGATGAACCATCGTGTAAAATGGTGATGATAATATTCGAGCTTTAGATCTTCAGGTACCTCGAACCGTAAACAATTAAAAAATCAGCTCTTTATCCTGATCATCCAATGGTAAAAAAGTAATATCCAGATAACCTCCACTAGCATTATCATCAGCAATTATTTGAGGCCGCCCTTTAATCATTTCAATAGAGTTTTGATGGACGTGTCCTGCAAAAATGCCTAATAGATTTGGAGCAGTAAAAACTTTCTTATGAAAATTAAGGGTTGTCTGAGTATGTCCACCCTCTGGCCATTTAGGACGTCTTTCTAATTCAAAATTGCGATCTGTAGCTGACCCCCAATTAGGATTTCCACAACCAAATAAAATATTTCTCCCAGGAGCATACATTGGAATATGAACCAATAAAACCAATGGCATTCCACTAGCTACTTGTTCAGTAAAAAAGACTAACTGCTCCTCATTAATTTGATACGTAGAATTATCAATAGCCAAAAATCTAATTCCCTTGATGTCGTAAGCAGCCATCAAAGGGTGATTGCCTTGATACAAGGGTAATAATCGTTTTTCAATCCAAGTATCTCGTAAAGATTCTAACGTACCTTCCATTCCCTCATAATGCCAATCATGATTCCCTGCTGTATATATGTATGGAATACCGGTTTCCTTCAATTTCAACTGAACCCACTCGATTGCAGCTTCAGACGGAAAACTAAAAATATCACCAACCAATGTAATCACATCAGCATTTACTTCTTTTGCAAATTCAAGCGCTTGTCCAAAGGCCTCCTCTGGATTCGTTGCTAATCGTGATTGAAAATGAGTAGTTTGGTTATAAGCACCTGCCATCCGTCGACTAAACGCTCGGTAAGGAATGCCTCTTTCATCATCTCTATACAAATGCGTATCGGTAATATGAACTACTTTTATCGACTCCCTAATTACCTCAGCATAAAAGAATACTTTTTCCTGATCTATGGTAGCACATACCTTAACAGGTGGCTTTACTTGCTGATCAGTTGTTGTTGTTGCAAAAGAACTCGTTGCAAGGCCAAGCCCTAAAGCTGTTGTAGTTTTTTTAAAAAATGATCGACGTTTCATAGCTTGTGATTGTTTTAACACAAATTAGGAAAATTATTAGATTTCTCCGTTTGTATAGGCAGGCCAACCTTCCTCGCGGCAGTCACTCTTCCCACCGTAAGGTCTGGTATTCATCTTGACTTTGTCAATTATTGTATTTATTTGGTTGACTGATGAAACCAGAGGATGGTTGAATGCCTAGTAATATCGTAGAGCCTAAGTACTAGCGGAGTTTATATTGCGCAGCGGGTAAGAATTAAGCTAAAAGCGATGGACTGAGTAGGAACCATTCAAACTCTAAAACGATATAAAGTCTATTTTTTCAAATAAAAAGTCAACGGCTCATTCAATAATACAGGAAGAGCCACTACTCCACTCACAGTTGCTCCAGGAAGTATAATACTGTCTACCAAATAATTCTCATCCATTTCATTCCAAAATCTCAAATTTGCCTTTTTCAATTTGATCGTATTGACAATATTTGGAATAAAATTGAAGACGAACTCGCCCAAAAAACTCTGATCGTCTAAAGTTTCACCCTCTCTTGGATGTGGTTGAGCCAAAAGCATATTCGCATCCCGCAAGTCTAATGGATTCAATAATTCATTTTCAGAATAAATAAGAATATCTTCCGAGAAGTATAAAGTGTCAACGCCGGGGTTATCTATTAAAATGGCTATCAGACTGACCCCTTCCAATTTTTCCATTTTAGCATATTTTCGATTTTTACTTTTTTTAAGAATATTATACTGATATGTGATTTCAACATTAGAACTATCCAATTTTTTTGGTGCGTTCGAGTATTCCAAATTTAGAGGATCAATAGATTTGTATTTGTAGGCACAGCTAGTTCCACAAAATATAAATAAACCGATCGAGACAAAAAGGTACAAAGAGGATGCATTATTTTTTTGGGTCATTTTCAAATTTTTGATAATAAATTGATGTAACTATATCTACTTTCTAAAGTGGCATAAGTTCTTATTCGTAGCTATTTCAGCCTAAATTTCGCCTATTCTTACTGGTGCTAACGCTCTGTAGTGTTATCTAGTATTCACGTTGCCTCTGCCAATGGTTGATATTTTTTTTTGTTACCAATGGAAGTCAGAGATTTTTTGAATACTTAGCACTACTTCAAAGCAGTGTCATCAACGTTTGTGCCTTTTGTTATTTCTTGATGTAAAACTAAAAGCCAGCGGGACACTAGCAATTAATCTTTCGTTCCCCAAGGAGCAGTTGGAGTTGCAATGGTTTTAGTTAAATCAAAACGAACGGTGAATAAGCGATCAGTTCCTAGACGACGAAGATTGTACGTGAGCCTTGTTTCATCTATTGTAAACCACCAAATGTTAGTAGACGCTGGAGGCAATATTGCTGAAGTATGTGCATCTGCAGGAAACATCTGAAGATTTGCTAAACCATGATTAGAACTTATGCCACCATATTGGGTTAAATCTTCTTCTGTACCATCCTTATGACGATGATCGTGCTTAAGACTAATTATTTTCTCATCATTCATCTTTAAAACCCAAGTACGCGATTTGTCCTCACCAACAAAAAAAGGAATTCTAATCTCGTTAGTATCACAAGAACGTACATGCATCACTAATTTTTTTCCTGTAAAACTATCTCCCTCGACTGCACCTGCTGTAATTACACCTTGGTAGGCATTCCCACAATGTACTTCTAATTGTTCCCAGAATTTTTCTGAACTGATTGGTACTTTCTCTTGTGCTATAATGTGTAGTGGTAAGAATAGTAATATATAGAGTAGTGCTTTCATATTTTATGTTTTTAAAAATTATTTATTTTGCAATTTTTAAACATACAGGAAAAATAGCAAGTGGTATAATTATGCGGTAAGTTTTATCATTTTATTTTTAATTAATTTTCCTTTTCCAAAAAACATTTTAGTCCTCGCTGGTACTAATGCTCTGCGGTAGTAACTAGCATTCAGTTTGGCTACGCCAATTATTGATAATGTCTAGTTTCCGATTGGAGTCAGAAACTTTTTGAATGCTT
>JAQXDE010000052.1 GCA_029251525.1 Saprospiraceae bacterium
TAAAGGTACAAATGAGGTACATTTTTTCCTTTTTAACTCATTTTATAAATGATTTGTCAGGAAAGTAGAAAGTGATTTGTTAGGAAGGAAATTTCAACCTAAATTACTTCAAAATCCCCAAATGTAAAATCCGCCCACCCGTCTGATTAATCGGACTCACACTTTTCCCAATCACCACACCATCTTCAGGTGCAAAATATTCTTTCACCACATCCCCAAAAATATTTCGCATCGTAGCAATTAATTCACCCTTTTTCACCAACTGTACAACCTTTGGATGAACAGTCATAATCCCTCCCGTATCGGTATAAATCCAATATGAATTTTTACAAATAATGGTCTCCTCATCAGGTTCGTCATATTCACAATCTTGCATATCGAAATGTCCAAGCACATTATAAATGCCCGTCAATCCATCTCGAATCAAACCCTTCTGAAAAGTATTCGGATTACCAACTTCAAGCGTGATGGCTTTGATTCCCATTTCATCGGCAGTACCTCGAAGCGTTCCATCACTTGGTGGATTGTGAACAATGATTTGAGCGTTTTGTAATAATGCCATTTTACGCACAGTTGCATCATCCATATCAGCTCGGATATAGTAAGAGTTAATACGTCCATTGCTTGCAGTATGTAAGTCAATCAAATAATCAAATTCTTTGACCAATCGGTTCACCACTCTCCATGCATAGATTTGGCTGACTGTCCCGTTCGGTTTCCCAGGCATAATATGATTGAGGTCAGTTCCATCAATAAATCTTCTTTTCTTTCGATGCAACGAAGGCATATTTATTACAGGAACACCAACGATAGTTCCCTTCAATTCATCTAAATTAAGTTCTTTAAAAAGCCGTTGAATGACTGGAATTCCATTCAATTCATTTCCATGTACCGCAGCAGTTAATCCCAAAACTTTTCCATCTCTTTTGCCTCTTGCAACCATGACTGGTATGTGAACTGGGACACCAATTCCATCCATAACTAATCTTAACCAGAATCTCGCAATCGTTCCTTTTGGAACATCTTCAACGTTTAATTCTTTAATAAACGTTGCATTCTCTTCAATTTGAAATAGCATTTTTTTCTTTTATTTTTTTCTTGATAAAATCACATATTCGGTTAGTCGTTCTTTTCACAAGTGATGCACCTTGTTGTCTTTCCATTTGTATAACACCTCCGATACTTGTTATATTGATTTCCGAAAGTACTCTTTTTCCATCGTCATCCACCAATGTATCGACTCCGTACATCACAATTCCTAACTTCGATAGCATCGGATTAATTCGTTCAACGATTTTAATTTCATCATCGTCGACTTCTGCGGAAACTGAATTTCCTCCCATCGCCACATTGCAAAGCCAAGAATCTTTGGCAGGCAGTCGTAAGGATGAACCAATGATTTTTCCATTGACTACCACAATGCGTTTATCACCTTGTGAAACATTTTTTAAAAACTTTACTGCCAAGTATTCAATATTCGAGTTTTTAATTTTTAATAAAAAATCACTCAAACTTGTTTCTGTTTTCCCTTCCCAAACTTTTTCTCCATCAATTTTGACAATACCTTTTCCACCATATTCTCGAAGTGGTTTTAGTACAATCGGAAACTGATTGCCAAATGCTAAAATGTCTTCTACTGATTGACAAAGTTTCATTGGAGGACAAACTTCAGGGAAGTTTAATACAAACTCTTTGCTTCCAGTTTCATAAATTCCATCAGGGTCATTGATAAAAATGATTTGAGGAAATTTATGTTTTAAAAAAATCAAAAATGGTTTTGGAAGAGGAGGGGGTATTCGCAGCCAAACTACATCATAATTATGAAGACTTTCTTTCCGTACCATTTTTTGAAATGATTTTCCTTCGGGTGAAAAAGCAAAATATACATCTACTTTACAAACTGATAATTTTTTATCCATAAAGTTTTTAAAGAAAAAATCATTCGACTCATTGGCTCTAGTGGCAATATCAACTTGAGAAGGCCCGGGATGTCTTATCATACTTTGGAGCATGGCGTACATAGAGTTTTCTGCACTATGATTTGTGTGGTCAGTCAAAACCAACACTTTAAATGTTTGCATCAGTCGAGTTTTATTTCATTAATCAAACCAATATCATCATTCAAACTTTTGAATAATTTCATGCGGAATTTTCCATTTTTATTGACTAAAGTTTTTGCCATTTTATCAATCGCCACCATTGAAAGTACCGTTTGAATAAAGGCTTCAATTAAGTCATCTAAACCAATTCCAAGTTTATTAAAATCTCGTCTGTCCATCAAAACCAATCGGTTGGTATCACTTCCCCAAGTGCCATCAGGATTTTTGAAAGAGAGATTTGTCCCAAGCATTGACCAACTATCTGTTCCACTTTCGATATTATCTACCAAAGGTTTTTCTGCTCGACGAGCATAGGTGACCAATGGTCGAATCCCTTTTCCGGTAGAACTGACCATCATCCGAATATCCGCAACGAAGCTGTGATTTTTATGATTCGGAACAGTTCCGACGTGGTAGAGTTTACCTGTCGCAGTCGTACTAGTCCAATTGTAATTTCCAATCAAACTCTGCACTATGAATAAATCATAATCAAAATCCATTGCCATAAATTTCTCTAATTCCTCTTCGTTTACAATCGTAAAAACGCCTTGGCCTGCATTGCTATACGGAACTTTTATCACGGCATGACCTCCCATTTTTTTAACCCATAGTGGAATTTCATTTTTGCTGACATCCCAAATTGTTTCAGGTGTATTGATTTTCAAACCAGCAGGTTGGAGTTCTGTATTAAAAATATCGTAAGCTTTAGCAGCGACCATTTTGTTACGACCTCCAGCTAAGCAAGCAATCGTAGGATTCAGAATTCGAGTCTTCGAGTGAAGGGGCAATCGGTTCCAAGGCTTCTGAGTGACGTACCGGAACGCCGCCCGAATCGGAACAAACTCCCCCTCGTTAACCCGAACATACATGACGCCATCCCGAAATTCAACGGGTGGGTCAGTATCATCTTTATAAAACGGGACATAGTGAACAGGCTCTTGCATGACATCCGAAATCACTTCGGCATAGCCCGAAACTTCCATTGGATTTTTATCATACAATACCGCTAGCCCTCCTTTTATTTTATGTCGAAGGTTTTTGAGGTAAGGTTTAAAAGTCCGTTCAATCATCAAACGATAACTTCCTTGCTCTTGATTATCATCTAGCAAAGGCATAGATTTTTGACCAGAAGGGCAAGAGTTATTTTCGATAACGACCATTTGTCGTTTGCCACCTGCGGAGGTTACATTGAGCAAATCTGCTCCACCCCAAACAAAGTATTTACATTTGTAGTTGAGAATCTCTCGCAATTTATCTCTATGCACCGTTGGGTGCAAATGGCAATAACGAGAGATGATTCTTTCCTGTTCTAAATTGAGGAAAAAATTAATCATGGGGTGAATAGTTGCATTTAAGGCTTTGGGATACCAATGCCGATGTGCCTCGAATTCATCAGGCTGAATGATTTTTGCCATTCGAAGGGTTTTTAGAATTGTCATGTAGTTCGGATGATTTTTTAGTTTAAAAACTGGGACAAGGTAAAGGGGGAAATCTGTAGGAATTTTGAAGAAATGGGAATAAAAACTAATTTAGATTGAAGTATTCTTTTTTTTGATTTGAAATTCAAATTTTCTTCAGATTTCCTTCCCATTATTGCACCTTTTTTAAACCGAAAAAATAAAGAAAAGGTCAGCAATAAATGAAAAATACCTATTCTGATTTAATAGAACAAACCTATTATTTCCCACAAGAAGGCTTCGATATCAAAGATGGTTATCTTTATTTTCATGGCGTATCGTTACAGTATTTAATTGAAGAATACGGCACACCTTTTAAACTTTCCTACTTGCCTAAGATTGGCGATCAAATCAAAAAGGCGAAGAATTTATTCAAAAGAGCCATGCGCTCCAATAGCTATAAAGGCGACTATTATTATTGCTATTGCACGAAGTGTTGCCATTTCCAACATGTCATTTCTGAAGCGGTCAAACATGATGTTCACCTCGAAACATCTTCTAGTTTTGACATTGATTTGATTCTAAAATTATACGAACAAGGCAAAATTACGACCTCCACAGTTTTAGTTCATAATGGATATAAAACAGAAGATTACATTCATAAAATACTGAAAATCAATGATTTAGGTTTTAAAAATAGTATTACCATTTTGGATAGTATGCGAGAATTAAAGCGTTTCGCAGCCTTGGATAGAAAACTCAAAATAGGCATCCGAATGGCAACTGATCTTCAACCAAAATCTGATTATTATACTTCACGTCTTGGCATTCAACCATCTCAAATTTTAGATTTTTTTGAAAATCATATTTCAAAAAACAAGAATCTTGAACTCAAAATGTTACACTTTTTTGTGGACTCAGGAATCAAGGATAATTTTTATTATTGGGGTGAATTTCAGAAAGGATTGAAAATGTATGTGGAGCTAAAAAAACTTTGTCCTGAATTACGTTCTTTAAATTTAGGCGGTGGTTTTCCCATAAAAAATACTTTAGGATTTGATTATGACTATAAATATATCGTCAACGAAATCGTCAGAAACATCAAAGAGACTTGCGAAGATGAAGGGATTCAAGAACCTGATATTTTTACAGAATTTGGAAAATATACGGTAGGCGAAAGTGGTGCAGTTATCTTTGAAGTTTTGGAACATAAAAAACAAAATGATGCTGAAAATTGGTACATCATAAATAACAGTTTGATGAATACGATTCCTGATGCTTGGAGTGTTTTAGAAAAATTTATTTTATTGCCTATCAATAAATGGGATAAAGAATATCAACGAGTCAACATCGGAGGAATCAGTTGTGACCATTCTGATTATTACAATTCTGATGAACTAAATCAGCAGATACATCTGCCCAAGCATGACAATGATGATAAAGAACCTTTGTATCTCGGCTTCTTTCATACAGGTGCATATCAAGATGCGATTAGCGGTTATGGAGGCATCAAACATTGTTTGATTCCTTCGCCAAAATTAGTTGTGATTGATAGAGATAAAACGGGAAATTTTGTTTCACAAGTTTATCGAGAAGAGCAAAAGCCCGAAGATATGTTGAGAATTTTAGGCTATTAAATTTTGATTAAAAAAATTGAATTTTGAACAACAACAAAACATTCGCAGGAATTCCAGAAGAATACGCTAATCTTGAAACGGCAAAAATAACCCTCACTTCCATCCCTTACGATGGAACAAGCACTTGGGGAAAAGGAGCAGACAAAGGCTTCGATGCATTCCTTGAAGCCGCCGAAAACATGGAAATTTACGACATCGAAACGGGAAGCGAAGTGTTCCGTAAAGGTATTGTTATAGGAAATCCAGTTTTGGAAAAAAGCAGTCCTGAAGCAATGTTTGACGCAACTTACAATCATGCAAAAGCATTGTTGCAAAAAGGCAAATTCAATACATTTTTTGGTGGCGAACATTCTGTTAGCATTGGATTAATCAAAGCATATTATGAGCATTTTGAAAATCTTACCGTACTTCAATTAGATGCTCATACTGATTTGCGACCTGAATACGATGGTTCTCCTTACAACCATGCTTGTGCAGTTTTTGATGCTTCGCAAAATACCAATTTGATTCAAGTAGGCATTCGTAGCATGGACAAATCCGAAAGACAATATTTGAAAAAAAGGAAATGCTACTTCGCCCAAAATATTCATGGTAAGAAAAATTGGATGGAAAAAGCAGTCAATCAAATGACTGAAAATGTTTACATCACTTTAGATTTAGATGTATTCGACCCAAGCATTATGCCTTCCACGGGAACGCCCGAACCTGGCGGAATGACTTGGTATCCAATGATTGAGTTTTTGAAAAAAGTCTTCCAAGAAAAAAATGTAGTGGGATTCGATATTGTCGAACTCGCTCCCAATCCAGAAAACAAAGCTCCTGATTTTTTAGCCGCTAAATTATATTATAAAATGTTGAGTTATAAATTTTGTTTAACTCAAGATTAAGGATAATCCTAAAAAAATAAATTAATGAAAAAGCCAATCACTTCATTTCTAAAAAAACACTATCGCCATTTTAACGCAGCAAGTCTTGTGGATGCTGCAAAAGGTTACGAAGATCAACTCAAGAAAGGTCATAAAATGATGATTACGATGGCAGGTGCAATGAGTACCGCAGAGTTAGGAATTTCTTTGGCAGAGATGATTCGTAAAGATAAAGTTCATATCATCACTTGCACGGGCGCGAATTTGGAAGAAGATATTTTTAATCTCGTTGCACATGACCATTATAAACGAATTCCAAATTATCGAGACTTAAATGCGGCGGATGAAAAAGCATTACTCGACCAACATTATAATAGAGTGACTGATACTTGCATCCCCGAAGAAGAGGCAATGCGTAGAATTGAAAATCAATTAATAGATGTTTGGTCAAAAGCTAAGAAGGAACGCAAACGATTTTTTCCACATGAATATTTATATCAAATTATTCGCAGCGGTTCGCTCGATGACTATATGCAAATTAATCCAAAAGATTCTTGGATGGTCGCAGCTTGCGAAAAAAACATTCCAATCATTGTTCCAGGGTGGGAAGATTCTACAACTGGAAATATGTTTGCGTCACATTGTATGATGAAAAAATACAAACCTTCTACGGTCAAATCTGGGATAGAATATATGATGTTCTTAGCAGATTGGTATCGAGAAAATGCGGGAGACAAAGGCGTTGGTTTTTTCCAAATCGGAGGAGGAATTGCAGGTGACTTTCCAATTTGTGTTGTGCCAATGTTACGTCAAGATATGGGTTTTGAAGATACTCCGTTCTGGTCTTACTTTTGTCAAATTTCAGATTCGACGACCAGTTATGGTTCGTATTCAGGAGCAGTTCCTAATGAAAAAATTACTTGGGAAAAAATAGATGTGGACACGCCGACTTTTGTAATTGAGTCAGATGCAACGATTGTTGCACCATTGATTTTTGGATATTTATTAGGTTGGTGAAAAATAAAAAAGGATGCCTTTTGGGCATCCTTTTTTATTAATATATTTTACAATATCAGTAATCATCATCGTCATCATCATACTCCTCCGTTTCATTTTCTTCCTCTTTGGAATCTTCCTTATATTCATTCTCAAAATCAACATCTAATTCATCATCAAAAATAAAATCTTCTTCCTCCTCTTCTCCATACAAGTCTAATTCTGAATCAAAATCCTCATCAAAATCTTCGTCTTCTAGCCAATTATTTTGATGTCGATATTTGCCTTTTTTTTCTTTTCTTTTGGATCTTAAAGGAATCTCATTTGATTCAGTTTGATTTTTTTGTTGCTCCTTTCTAGGATTGGATTGACGTACCATGACGGTATTTTTTGGTTTTAGAAATGATTTAATACTCTAATTTGCTGTGTAAATCTGAAGAAATTCTGAATTACTAGGAGTCAGTTTTAAACTTTTAAAAATAATTCAGGATTCTTAGTTTCGTTGATTGCTAGAATGGCAAGTTCTTTCCAAGCCTTGGCATAATCTCTCATTTTTTCAAAATTCATTCTAGTGATTTCATCAATTCCTTTTTCCAAATCAGCTAATTGAAACAATGCCGCTAAAGCATCGACTTGTGCGGTATCAATATTTTTACCTCTTCTAATTTTTTCTAATTTCTTTTGAACCACTTCTAATTTTTCCAAATAATCATCCAAAATTGGACATTGGAAATCTATTTCATCTTCAATTCCAAAAAGATAATTTAGAGGAAGTTGTTGGTATTTTCTTTTCAAATCATAAACTGTTTTTGGTTTTGATTTGATGGATAATGTGTTCACTTTTTTCAAGTGAACAACTTTTTTTTTGACAGCCATAAAATTTAATACTTCTGTATAGTTAAAAAAAGAAGATGCCCTAGCTAGGGTATCTCAATAAATCATAAAAAGGAAAGCGTAAAATTGAATTACAATTCTGAAGAAAATTTGAAGGAATATTAATTCAAAACAATATTTTTCTAAAGGCAGTTTTCTTCAGAATTTCTTCAAAATCTTCAGATAATTTTGGTTTTTAAAATTTAATTTTTTCACCTAAAAATCATTTAATCAATAAAATGAAAAAAACTCTTTGTTGCATGATGCTAATGATGTTCTTAGCTCTGCAAACTTCAACTGCTAATTCTTTTTCAAATGTTCCAGAATCAGTTATGAAGACATTTAAGGTAATGTTTCCTAATGCGGAAAGTATCAGTTGGGAAGATAATGAGGAAATGTTTACAGCTTATTTTTTGGAAGGAGAAATTGAACGAGAAGCCCTTTTTGATTCAGAAGGAAAATGGTTAGAAACCTCAACTGTAATCGAGGAGGAAAGTATTCCTGAAAAAATCACAGCCTACGTCGATTCAAAATATGAAGTCGATTCGTACGAAAGTATCATTAAAGTAGAATCTCCCGATAAGATACTTTACTTCTTGATTTTTGAAACGGAAGATGATAGCTATGAAATTGTTGTGGATGAAAATGGGAAGCCTGTTAAAGAATAATTTATAATGTTAAGTAGTGTTTTATTTAGCTTCGAATAATGTTTCTAGGAGTTGATGGGGGTTTTAAGGTGTGTGATTATATTTAAGCACTCTGTCAACTTATTTTAAAAATAAAATCGGAAAAAATGGACTTACAAAAAAATCATTTCCATCTACCCATTTGGCTAGTGCTAATTCTAGGATTTTCATTTTTATTATTTGTAGGAAGCTATAAAAAAAATCCTCGAAAGGATTTAAAGAAAGACCAAAAGGATGAAATGGTAATCGAAAATGAAGCGGGTAAAAAAGAGTGTGACAGTAAAGTTTTGTAAAAAAAATATATTTCCCTCCACTCAATTATTCAGAATTCCTTCAAAATTATCAACCATATTTGTTTTGTTAATTTATTTTTTTATTCAATAAATCTTTTGTCTATGCCAATCATAAAGCGGTTTGATATAAATCTTTATGGAGGAGGTTTTGAGGAAATGGATGAGCATTCTCCATTTTTTGCCCCAAATCATGTAGAGGAAAAAGAAATGCTTTTTGAAGAAAAAACAACACCCAAAATTCCTTTTTGGAAAAAATGGTGGACGATATTAAAATCAATTTCTCCAAAAAATTAAATTCAGATTTACTTCAGAATTTCATCTTAAACTTGTATTCATAAATCAAGAATTGAAGTTTTTTAGAACCGTACTTCAGCCAAATAAAAATCACGGTTCTTTTCAGTTTTGAAAAACCACTCATGTCGGATGATGCTAAATTCCATCCGACATTTTTTTTGAACTAAAATTAAAACTTGTTCATTTCTTCAAATTTAATTCAGAATTGGAGGTGTACTTGAGCTTATTTTTAAAACTGAAAGAAATCATTTTTTAAATTTTTAAAAAATAAAAATGCAAGATAATTCAAGTAGTATCAATCGCTATTCAGATAACGAACTGACAGAATTTAAAAATCACATTGAACAAAAACTCAATAGTTCGATGCAACAACTTAATTTATTAAAAGATAGAATTGAAAATATTTCGGAGGTAAGTGGGAATGATGGTGATTGGATGGATGACTCTTCAAATTCACAAGATATTGATATGTTAAATGCTATGATGGGACGACAACAAAAGCATATTCGAGATTTGGAAAATGCGTTGATTCGGATTCAAAATAAGCGTTATGGTATTTGTGTGATTTCAGGACAATTGATTGACAAGCGGAGATTGATGGCTGTACCAACTACCACAAAATCTGTTTTGGCTAAAAATGGAATGGCTCTAAATTCCAAACCGATTGAATTTAAAAAGAAAAAAACAAATGCACCAACCTCCTTTTCAAAAGTTATAAAAAGAACAGGAGGCACAACTGTAACTGCAGCAAAAACAAAAGATAATTTCTTTGATGAAGACGAAGATGACGACGATTTAGATTTGGACACATCATCAGGAGATATTAATTTAGATGAATTGGTAGATGGTTCTACTGATGATTAGAAAAATTAAGCTAACAGAATAATTTTTTTATCTGTTTTAGGGAGATAGCAACTTTGATATTTTCCTTCGGTATTTCCCCGAAGTAAGCTAAAAAAATCAATATAGCTTTTAGAAATTTGAAGTTTCTGAAAGCTATTTTTTTATCAATACTTAATTATCTTAGCGAATCACTTCATAAATATTTTTTACAAAAATGAAATTACTCATCGTCGAAGACGAACAAGATTTGTTGGATTTAATCATGCGGTATTTTAAGCGTGAAGGCTACCTCTGTGAGTTTGCCAACAACTTTAAAGATGGGTACAAGAAAATTAATAATTATGAATACGACTGTGCAATTATTGATTTGAATCTTCCTGATGGAGATGGATTAAAATTGGTAGATACGCTTCGTGCAGATAATACTCAAATGGGAATTCTTATCGTGTCGGCAAGAGATACAGTTGATGACCGTATCAATGGTTTAGATACGGGAGCAGATGATTATTTAACCAAGCCATTTAATCTTTCTGAACTGAATGCTAGAGTAAAAGCTATCATGAGGAGGAAGACCAATCAATTTAGTAAGGAATTAAATTTTAAAAATTTGTCTATCAATATGGATCAACGGAAAGTAACTGCTTCCGAAAAAGTACTGCAATTGACAAAAAAGGAATATAATATTTTACTCTACTTGGCTAGAAATAAAAACCGAGTGGTGACTAAAGATAGTATTGCCGAACACCTTTGGGGTGATTATATGGATGATGCGGTTTCTTTTGATTTTATCTATGCACATGTGAAAAATTTGAGGAAAAAATTAGCGGAGAATGGTTGCGGAGATTTTCTAAAAACGGTGTATGGCATCGGCTATAAATTCCAAGCCAATTGAAAAAACTCAAGTTATTATATATTATTCCTAATTTGTTGGCATTCTCTACTGCAACAATTTTGATAGGTTATTTTTTTTCTTCTGAATATTATTTGAAGGCAATTATAGTTGCTGTTGTTCCTGCCTTAATTCTCGCTATTGGATTTAGAATAATTACTTATCGAAGAATTCAATTTATCAGAAAACAACTGTATCAGATACTGGAAACGTTGGAAGAGTTTGATGTGGATGAACCTAAAAAAGTAAATTTTGAAGAATCACCATTTCCTATTCTTAATGACTTGAATGAATATTTAGTGGAGTTAATTGATAGGGTGAGAAAGAATTATCGAGCCAATAAACAGTTTACCCAAAATGCGTCACATGAATTACAAACGCCTCTAGCGGTCATCAAAGGGCACGTAGAAATATTGTTACAATCTCCTCGAATTGGTGAAAAGGAAATAGAGTCTTTAGCTATTGTTTTGCAAAACACCAATCGTTTATCCAAAATTAATAGCTCCTTAATTTTGTTATCAAAAATTGAACATCAACGATTTTCTGATACAATGAAAGTTGATTTTGAAAAAGTAGCAGAAGAGGTTTTGAAAAATTTTAAAGATTTGATTTCTATTCAAGAAATTAAAATAGAGAAAAAATATGATGGAAAATTTGAGGTAGAAATGAGTGAAACATTGGCTGAAATTTTAGTGGCTAATTTGATGCAAAATGCGATTCGTCATAATGTTGAAGATGGATTTATCAAAGTAGAAGTTAAGGAAAAAGAGTTCTCAATTAGTAATTCAGGAATTTCTCCTAAAGTGCCTATGGAATCTCTTTTCAAAAGATTTAAAAGAGATTCGGAGGTGGAGGAAAGTTTGGGATTAGGACTTTCGATTGTGAAACGAATTTGCGAGCAGTCAGGGTTAGAGATTAGTTATACTTATGAGAATGGAAATCATGAAATAATAATTTCGATTCCTAGATAGAATTAATTATTGCAATTCTTTATCAATTCGATTCCTTAACAAATATTCTAATTCAGGTTTAGGAACATATCCTGTTAGTACTTCACCAGTATCATAATTCACCCAATCCTTCACCATAGAGTCATAAAAAATCTGTTCGTAGTTAACTAAAGTTTGCTGTTCTGCTTTTGGTGGTAATTTGGGTTTTTCTAATTCAAAGCCGAACTTATCAAATATTCTATGTCCTTTCATTGCTACAAAAATATTATGCAAAGCGGCTGCATATATTTTAGGTGGAATTTTACTTTTGCCTTTTTTAACCATGTCAGGTTCTGTAAAAATCTTACTTCCATACTTAATAATTTCGATTAAGTCCCGTTCCATATTTCCTACTTTTCGGATGTGTTGCGCTCCATGATAAGTATGTTCTTTAGTCCAATATAATTGCCATTCCTTTTTTAAAATGAGTGCTGTTTCTCTATTGGGAACAATAATATGATAATGTGGATTATAAGTTTTTTTGACTGGATTATAATTACACTCTAAAGATTTTACACCCATTAACTTTATGCTTTTTCCTCGTTTGTGTCGTTGCCTATATTTATCTCTAATGAGTTTAAAACCTCTAATCATTCCTTCCTCTTTCCATTTATTTAGCTTACTTGCTGATACTGTTTTTATGGTAAGTGTTACCAAATGAGGGTCTTCCCATTGGCTTAGAGTAGGAAGATATTTTTTTATTAAGGTGGCTTTTCTATTGGCTTGACAAACTAAACAAAATCTAGTTTTACAGTAATTGCCAAAGGTTCTTCCATTTGATTTGATAAGGTTAGATTGGCAATGCCATGCGTTCCAATATTGTTTGGCTTGCTCATAATTGCCAGCTTCTTTTGCAGCATCTACAAGGTATCTACTTAATGATTGGGATATTAGTTTTCGTTTAGCTTTACCATGTAGTTTTTTCGGGTCGCTTACATCAGTACCGTTACCATTCACAACTAAATTTGGTAGATGTGGGGGTGAAAAAATATTATTATCTGTCCCTCTTTGTGCTAATGTATAGATTAGACCCTCAGAAGATTGTTTGGGGGCGAGTGAACTTCCCATTTTAAGTTATGAATATCTGAAAACCGTAAACCAGTTAACGCACTAAATAGAAAAGCTCTTTTTAGTAATGGATTGTCACATTCTGTTTTGGCTAAAATTTTTAATTCATCTAGTGTCAAAAATTCTCTTTTGGTTTCGGCTGCTTTGATATTATCTACTTTCAAACAATAGTTTTCAGGAAGAAATCCTTTTTTGTGTGCTTCTCGTATTGCAGCTTTTACCTTATTGTAGTAGGTATGTTTAGTGTTTTGGGCAAGGTCAAGTCTTAACATATGATCTCTGAACTCTTCAATTGTTTCCTCTGATAGTTCACCCATAGTCAATCCATTTTCAAAGTATCTGCATAGATAACGATAAGCTCCTAACCAATTTCCATAATTGCCCTCTGAGGTATATTTTTTATCTGCCAACATTTTAAAGAAGTCTAGAAAAGAGGTCTTTCTTTTAGCTTCATTTTGGAATCCATACTTCCCGTTTTGGATTTCTAGGAAACGATCGTTACGGATACTTTCTGCTAATGCTTTAGTTTGTTTATTATGTTGAGTTTCGAAAGGAGATTTAGTCTTTTCATAAATATACAATCCTAAAAATTCTCTTCGGGTTTCTTTTCCAGTATAAGGATTTCTTACAGCAGGGTAGAAGTCCAAGTAAAGACTTCGTCTTCCTTTACTGATTTTCTTTTCTCTGAGTGTGACTTTTACAGCTTTCATATTTGATTATTTAGGTTGTCCAAATATGGAAATGATATTTTCCTTTGGGACATAGACAAATTTCCCTTGTTGTATTTTGGGAACGTCAAATCGAAGAATGGCATCGTAAAGGGTTTTACTATTGAGATTAAATAATCTCTCCACTTCTCCAATGTTCCAACATGTTTCGATTTGTAGTTCTTCTGTTTCAACAGGTTTAGGTTTTATTTCAATTGGAGGTTTAAATAAGGCATTTATTGAAGCACGGGTAATAAATTTCTTTCTTCCGATTCTAGCAGCATTTACCTTTCCTTCTTTCATTAATCTCCAGATGGTGGTTCGACTCACTTTAAATAATTGACAAACTTCCGCAACACTCAAGAAGTCCTTAGTTTGTAATTCAATTATAGAATCCTCTATTATTTGTTGAGTTTCTTGATTATTTAATTCAATTTTCTCTGCTTTTTTCCTTGCCTTATATGCACGTTTAGCACAATTGTCACCACAGTATTTTGTAACGGTAGTTTTAGCTATAAACTCATTTCCGCAATGCTGACAAATTTTGTTAATTCTGATACTACTCGCCATATAATCTCTCGTTTTGATTTTTTTCAATAGTGATTTGTAATGTTTCAATATGTTTCATTATGTTTCAAAATATCCCCTTTTTGTACCTCGATTTCCTCGGCCTGAATAAAGGTACAAATAAGGTACAAAAAAACGGATAGAAACAACTTAATAAAAAACTAGAAAGAAGAGTGTTTAAATAGAGAAAGCCTTATAAATATTACATTTACAAGGCTTTCCTATTTTTTTAATAATCGCTTATTTTCCTACTTACTTTCCAATACAAAAATTAGCAAAAATATTTCCTAATAAATCATCAGTTGATATTTCACCAGT
>JAQXDE010000006.1 GCA_029251525.1 Saprospiraceae bacterium
AAAGTTTTTGCATTTATGGATAAAAGACGGTTGTAATTTTTAAAAAAAAGCTTTGCCTAACAAAGTATATACGTCCATCCCTCCCATTCGGTCGGCACGTCGCATATACGGGGACGTTACATGGCATAAATGAAAAAAGAAAACTATTGATAGACCACGAAAAATATACTGAAATACTTCAATGGCATAATGGAATCCAATACTTCGATTATAACCCTGCAATCGATTGGGCAATTGAATTGATTAGAAATGGAAAAGAGTCGGAAAATATTTTAATTGTTGCTTCTTTTTCAAAACCAGTTGATAGAGAAGAAATCAAACCTTATATCACAGGAGCATTAAAAGAACTAAATCTGAATGAGAAATACGGAGACTACTCAATAATTGCAAATGCCCATTATCATCTCGAACAAATACTAAATGATTACGAAATAAGAAAGAATCTAAGCAAACTCTATGTAATTTGTCTGAATGCGGATATGGATAATAGATTGATGCCATTTTATCTTCTTTATCATGGTTGGGGTGATTTAGAAGAAATAGGAGAAAATTATTACTTTGACGGAGCAGACTTAGAAAATATCGAAGAAGTAATTAAAGAACAAGCACGAATTTGGATTGATAAATACATTCATGGAAAGAAAATCGAAGAAAAAGTGAGAAGTGAAAACAAAAGAAAAAATATGGATGAATCGAATATAGAAAACACAGGAACAAAGAACAAATCAATTTGGCAATTAGTCAAATCAATTTGGAAGAAAAAATGAATACGCCATGTAACAATGCATAAAATGTTCATGTCGGCTAAACGCCGCCACGCCATTTATGCCAACCGTTCTCAGCAATAAAGAAAAAATGAAAATAGTTTACCAATTAGTATTATTAATAATTATTCTTACATCTTGTAATCAGCCAAAACAAGTTGAAAATTCTAGTAAAAAAGAAATTCAAGAATTTGAAAAAGAAATTGTTGAGGAACCAAAAGAAGAAATTAAAAAACCAATTTCCAAAATAGAAATTCAGCCATTAAAAAGTGCATATACCGAATCAGAAATGGTAAAATCGTTTTATGTATCAGATACTATAATTAAGGATTTCAGTAAATTGATTGGAACGACAGACAAATGGAATTATCAATTTCCAACAATGTTCCCTGCACGATATGATGAAAAATTAAGAGGAGTATTTAAGTTAAATGATTCAATTAGAATTATACCTTTTTTTAATGATGGAGATGCAGAATCTGAAATTTTTACGAAATGGAAATTGAATTCAGATTCAACTCTTTCTTACAAAGGAAGATTCAAGCCAACTCTCTTTGTCAAATATTCTTTTGCAAAAATACTGGAAGCAATATCAGTTAATGAACAAAAATATTTTATTGGTTTGACTCAAGGAGGAGAAGAAGGAGGAGACTGGATATCATTTTGGACGGCAAAATATGATGATAATGATACTTTTACCAAAGTAGTTCATTATGAAACTGGATATCATGCTGGTGAGAATATGAAATCAATAAACTATAAAATCGATGGAAACAAAATGGAGATAATATTACAAATAGATTCTGTAAATTATGATTTAGATCCGCAAATTAAAATTCCAATTAGTACGGAAGTTATTAAAATAGTTGAATTAAAATAAGTACTGCTGAGAACAATGCATACCCGTTCATTGCCAGCAAAAGCTGGCAACGACGGGTATGCGGAGACGTTAGCAGCCATTAGGTACGAACAACAGACATAGTTTACAGAGTTCAAGAGACATAGGTAACACTTTTAAAAAGGCATAAATTGTAGAATAAACTACTCTGCCTTGGAAAAATAATTCACCTATGTATCAAAAAATCGCTTTTATTAGAGAATGGGAAAGTGGTCAATTTTATTTTAATAGCCTTTGTAAAGCTTATTCAATTAGCAGAAAAACTGGTTATAAAATTATTGAACGTTACAAAGAAGATGGTATTCATAATTTAGATGAACAATCTCGTCGGCCTCATAATAGTCCTGATTCGACATCCAAAGACATCATTAAAGAAGTCAAATATTGGCGGACTAAAAAAAAATTGGGGAGCTAAAAAAATCAGAATTAAAGTCCTTGAAAAATTCATTCATCAGCTTGTTCCCAGTGTAACTACTATTCACAATATTTTAATTCGAGAAGGTTTAGTTACTCCAAAAAAGAAAAGACGAAATGTCAAACCCTCCTATCCTGTTTTTGATCCTCAGTGGCCTAATGAAATTTGGTCCGCCGATTATAAAGGAAGCTTTTTACTCGGCAATAAAAAAAGGTGTTTCCCATTAACGATTTGCGATTCTCGTTCTCGATTTATTTTTGACATCCAAGGTCAATATAACGAGAACACTAAAAATGTCATGCTCGTCCTTAAAAAAGTCTTTAAGCAATATGGAATGCCCAAATACTTCCATACGGATAACGGGAGCCCTTTTGCTTCTATTCAAAGCCCTTCTGGGTATGGTTATTTATCTTACTGGCTTTTGGATCATGGCGTGCAACCTGTTTTTTCTGATCCAGGAAGACCTGACCAAAATGGCCGTCATGAGCGAATGCACAAAGATTTAAAAGCTCGTTGTTGCAAACCTCCTGCTCTTAATTTAAGAAGCCAAAATAGACGTATGAATGCTTTTGCAAAAGAGTATAATCAGGAAAGACCTCATGAACATTTAGACATGAAAACTCCTGCAAAAGTTCATCAATTTTCTGATAAAGAATGGAAAGACAAAATACTTCCAATCGAATATGATCCAGACTTCGTTGTTAAAAAAGTAACCTCCAGTGGAGCCATCAGATGGGGAGCTTATGAGTGGGTAAATATTAGTCGATGTTTAATTGGTAAATATATCGGAATAAAAAAATTAGGGAACCGGATTTGGCAAGTCTTTTACCGTAATTATTCTTTAGGTTATTTCAAGGAAGGAGAACAAGTCCAAAAAGGACGGTATCATTTATTAGACTCTGATAAGGATATGAATGGAAGACGAAGAGGAGACAAATAAAAATCGCAGCAGCCCTAGCTGTTCCGCTACGCTCCACAGCTAGGGCTGCTCTAAAAGAAAAGTATTATATTTAATCATCAAAGTGTAACCCATGTCTATTTAACTCTGTGTAAGATGTCTGTTGCACGCCTTAGGGTAAAATATTCCTAAGTGCAAATGATATTTAAATAAAAACAAATGCAAAACTTGTACGATGTCATAAAAGATAGTTTGTATTTCAATAAATTTTTAATAAATGATTTGATTTGTGTTGAATATACATGTCCTCTTGAAAATGAGCATGTAGATATTTTTACACAATACGACTATATAATTCATGTACTTAGTGGAAGGAAGACGTGGAAGACTATTCATGGAGAATGGAAATTAGAAGCTGGAGAAACACTATACGTAAAAAAGGGAGCAGCTATTATCAGACAATATCTTGAAGAAGACTTTTGTATGCTTGGGTTCTTTCTACCCGATGACCTGCTTCGGGAATCTATGCTTGGGAGCAATAAAAAAGTGGCAAGGGTTAAAGACAATGACATTCATCAATTTACAGCTACAACATTAATAAAAGATGATTTCTTAGATGGATTCTTCCAATCCATGTTGAATTACTTTAGAAGTGATATACAACCTCATGATTCTATCATAAAACTTAAACTTAAAGAACTCTTATTAAATCTATTCTATACAAGTGGTAACCAATTATTAGTCGCCTACTTATGTTATATCAGGGAGAATAACAAGCCCTCACTTACCCATATTATGGAAACTAATTTCTGTTTTAATTTGAAATTAGAGGATTTTGCAAAATTGAGCCATCGAAGCTTATCTACTTTTAAACGAGATTTTTTTAATCATTACAATATGACACCTGGCAAGTGGATACTTTCTAAACGATTAGCTCACGCTGGTAATTTATTGATAAATGGCATCTCAAGTATATCACAAATAGCTTTTGATAGCGGCTTTGAAGATGTCTCCCATTTCAGTCGGGCTTTTAAAACAAAATTCAATGCTAGCCCCCGTGAATTCCGTAAATCATCGGGATAATGCCTAAATAAGCCCGTTTGAACTTCTTATCCTAGTTTTTAAACTTCTGAGCAAAGTACTACCCGCTTGGCTGATATACCTTTGTAATATCATAAAAATGAACTACCCCGGGGCAAGCCCCTAGGAATTCTTTAGATTAAAAACGATCAAAAATGGATGCAACAACACATTCAACAACTAATTGGATAGAATTAATCCATGAATTAGGAAAGAACTTCGAGCAACGCGCAAGAAATTATGACAAAGAAGGAACATTCCCTTTTAATAATTATGAAGAATTAAAAAAGCATAAATTCTTCTCTGCAGCTATTCCTTTAGAATTTGGAGGAGGAGGATTGTCTCATATTGAAATGTGTAATGTAATTAGAATCATGGCGCATTACTGTAGCTCTACTGCATTGGCTTTTTCTATGCATCAACATTTAATTGCAGCTACATCGTGGAAATATAAACATAAAAATGCAGGAGCATTAATGTTGCAGAATGTAGCTAAGAATGAGTTGATATTAATTAGCACGGGAGCTAGGGATTGGCTGGGATCCAATGGAGAATTAAAAAAGATAGAAGGCGGTTACTTACTATCTGGAAAAAAACATTTTGCCAGTCAATCTGTGGCGGGAGATATTGTTGTTACAAGTGCTACTTATTTAAATACATCTAATGAATGGCAAGTCAACCATTTTTCAGCACCTATGAGTGCCGACGGAATATCTGTTGCCGACGATTGGAATGTCATGGGAATGCGAGCTACTGGCTCTCAAACGATTATATTCAACGATGTCTTTATCCCTGATTCAGCCATAGTTCTTGAACGACCAAAAAATGAGTTTCACCCAGTTTGGCATGTTGTGTTAACAGTTGCATTACCTTTAATAATGGCTGCTTATGTTGGTATTGCAGAAAAGGCTATGGAAATAGCTATTGAGAAAGGTAAAAAATATCAGCGCAACACGAACCACATGCCTTATATGATTGGGAAGTTGAATAATTCGCTCTTAAGTGCCCAATCCCAATGGAAATCAATGTATCAACTGACGAATGATTTTGATTTCAAACCAAGCGAATCAACCACTTTAGATATGCTGACTTTTAAAACCAATGTTGCAGAAGCTACAAAGCAGGTAGTAACTGAAGCTATGGAAGCCATTGGTGGACAAAGTTTTTACAGACAGAACATACTGGAGAAATTGTTCAGAGATGTTCAGGCATCTGCATTTCACCCTTTGCCAAAATGGGATCAACATCTATTTACAGGAAAACTTTTATTAAAATAATCCATATTGCAATTATCCGCAGCTTAAATTAAAATAATAATAGTTCATTTTTAAAAACAGAATCATGGGAAATAAAAATCTATCATCATCCCGAATCCATAGAATTAAATGCCAAGGATATTGCGGATATTCTGATGAGCAAATCTCAGAGTTGGCCTTTGGAAACAGAATTTCATTTATATTATCAACTATATTATTATTTGTAGGTGTTGCAACTGCCAACATTACAATACTTACTATTCTGATGGTTATTACATTTTTAGCAATTTTTCTTCCGAATAATCCTTTTGATTACATCTATAATAATTTGTTGAGTAAGGTGATGAATAAACCACAATTACCTCCACGTTCAAAACAAATGAAATTTACTTCAACTTTAGCTACAATCTGGATAGGTCTTCACATATCTCTCTTTTATTATGGTTATACTACAGCGGGATATATCTCCGGTGGGACAATGCTTTGTATTCCTTTAGTCGTATGTTTTACAGATTTTTGCCTAACTTCATATATATACAACTTACTCTTTAAGGTAAAAATAGAATGAACGGCTGCTAACAACAGCTACAACGGCCATAGCTGGCAGTATTGCCAACCCATGAACCCAACGCGCCGCCAGCTACGTCGTGTAGCCAAGCGTTACATTCAATTAAAAAAATGAAAATCAAAAATCTTGTAAATACATTGTTAATATTGCTTTGCTTTGGTTGCGGAGAATCAGTTAAGTATTACAGCAACAATTATGAAATAGAAAAAAACACTAAAGAAATTGAACTAAATCCAAATAATGACAAAGCCTATAACATGAGAGGAGTTGCAAGATTGAGTATTGGAGATTGCACAGAAGCATTAAAAGATTTTAAGTCTGCAATTCAGATTAAAGAAAATATATCTGAATATTTTTCAAATAGAGGAAGAGCTTATAATTGTTTGGGGAATTTTGATTTAGGAATGCAAGACTGTAAAGAAGCAATAAAATTAGATTCGTTAAATTTATATGGTCATGTCAATTATTCTTGGGGACTTTTACACACTAATCAATTCGAAAAATCTATTCGGCACGCACAAATCGTAATAGATGAAAAAACTACAAATAAAGAACTAAATGCAATGGCTTTCAATAATAAAGGAAGTGCCCTGATGATGATGAAAAATTATAATGAAGCAATTGATGCTTTAAAAAAAGCTACAGCTAATAATCAAAATAACGAATTACCATTTGTGAATCTTGGTCAAATAAATACTATGCAACTCAGCTTTGCAGAAGCACAAATTAACTTCGAGAAAGCAATAAGAATTAACGACCAATCAAAAGAGGCTTTTTGGGGGTTAGGGAATCTAAATTTAAAATTAGGCAAGACAGAAAAGGCTTGTACATTTTATAAAAAAGCTTTAGAACTTGGCGTAAATTACACCAATATCAAAGGAGAAACATATGCATCGTTTTATAAAAAAATCTGTAAAAATAAAAACTGAATGTAACAATGCATATACGTCCATCCCTCCCATTCGGTCGGCACGGCGCATACACGAGACCGTTCGGTGCAACTAAAAAGAAAAAAAATGAAACTAATAATCACCATTTTTCTAATATTTAATTTTGGGGTTTTAAA
>JAQXDE010000017.1 GCA_029251525.1 Saprospiraceae bacterium
TTACGTTCTTCTTCTTCTTCTTCTTCTTCTTCTTCTTCTTCTTCTTCTTCTTCTTCTTCTTCTTCTTCTTCTTCTTCTTCTTCTTCTTCTATCGCAAAATATATAGGTTTAGAAAATAAAACTATAAAAGAAAAAATGTTTCTATTTAAGTTCTACCTTTTGTTGCTTATTTGGTACAAACCTAATTCGATTTTCATTTAAGTTACCGTAGTTTGACTTTCTGAGTCAATTTACAAAATGGGTGGTTTTCAAGTAAAAAAAATAGTTTTCCAAAATGAGTAAATTACTATCCTGAGTGAGGCGATAAATTTAGATCAGGCTAATGAACTTTAAGTAAACTTTGGCACCAAAGGCATAGAAGTTTTACTCAAAAAAATAATAGGAATAGTTTAGTACAAGAAGCTTGACATAAAATTTTATGTTAAAATAATTAGCAGTTTAGGGAATGTATATTTTGATATTGTTGTAATGTTCAGGATGTTGTAGGATTCATTTAATTAAATATGAGATGTCAGAATCTGGGGTATTTATAAATATGCGAAAGGATAATTTTTTTTAGAAAACGCTAAATTTGACGTATATAATGAAATAATAACCACGTTTTTAGTGTTACTTCTTAGACGATAAAATATAGAGCTATAATTGATAACGTGCTTTTGCAGCTGTACAGTCAGGCTCCAATTTGTATTGTACAGCTAATGTTTAAGCTTCAGCTGCATCATGAGATGCAGCTTTTTTTGTTCTTATTTGTAGAGGAACAGACTTGATTGACTTTTAAAGTTTCTTTTTTCTTAAAAATATCAACTTGCAAAGATTTGGTCAAAATTCTGAAACGATTTAAACTCTAAAGCATTTCCGCTTGGATCCAAAAAAAACATGGTAGCTTGCTCTCCTGGTTCACCTTCAAATCGAACATAAGGTTCAATAATAAATTCGATGCCATTCGTTTTTAATTTTTCAGCGAGTTCTTTCCATTCATTCATTTCGAGAATTGCTCCAAAATGTTTAATTGGAACTTGTTTGCCATCAACAGGATTTGCAGCAGGTTCAACAATTGGCTCTTCCGTCAAATGAGCAGACATTTGATTTCCCCAAAAATTAAAATCAATCCATCGTTCGGATGTTCGACCAACCTCGCAGCCAAGTAATCCTTCATAAAATTCACGAGTCTTCTCTAAACTCGTAACTGGAAATGCTAAATGAAAAGGTTGTGCTTTCATGTGAAATGATTATTTTTTTGTCGTTAGTTATTGATTTAAGAAAATTGCATTTGCAAATACCATTTTCCCTTGATACCAAAAAGCTCTAAACAATGGGTTGTCCACCATGTACGTCACATTTCCACGACCCATTCTTTGTACCGCAAAAACGGTAGTTTCCTCTTGATTCTTTTTTGTCTTCGAACCTGCGAAACCAAGAACCAACGGGTCTTTCCCAATATAACCCACATTCGAAGTATTCTTCAAGTATTGGAAATGACGAGAACTAGTTTTTAAAGAAAAATAATAATCAGACATTCCGAAACCAAGTGGATGTGTATTATCCCAGTTCAATTTAAAGATGGCACCAGGCATATTATTTTTGATAGAGTTTCTTCTTCGATGGGAATGAGGTTCCAATCGACTTGCTAAAGTTTCTTTTTCGTAAACACGATTGGCTTCATTTTTATCACCTTCTTCTGCATATTTTTTTAGGTTAAATCCAGGTTTGCCTTCAAGTTTAGAAACCCCACTTCCAACGGCAATGACTCGTCCACCTGAACGAATCCAAGTTTTTAATTTATCTAAAGTCCCATCACTTAAGCTGTACCAACCTTCAGGTAAAATAATTAAAGAGTAATTTTCTAAATTCAAATATTGAAAATTTTTGACCGGTACCGTTGTCAATGGATAGTCTAAATCTGTTTCGAAAAAATGCCAAATTTGACCAAATGAATATGGCGAGGTTTTGTCCCCAGCTAGGACCGCCACTTTAGGTTTTTTTAATAAAATCAAACTTTCTGAACCAAGGTCAGCGCCGCTATCTGCAAAACCAGTAGAGACAGCAGTCAAGTTTTCGTAGTTTAATTTTGCAACAGTTTCTATAATAGTTTTTTCAAAATTATCTTCTAATTTTCTATTATCTCCACGAGTAATAATTAAAGTTCCAGCAGGGTATTCTTTTCCTTCGATGGTGAATTTTTCTTTGGCAGTTCGGGCAGTCACTCCTTGATCCATGAGTTGACCAATAAATTTTGCATCTTTTAATGATTGCCATTTGGCTAAATATCCATAGGCGTTTTTGCTCGGGTCAAATTTATTTTCAGGAGAAACGTATTTTAAATCTACAGAGATTTTTGTTTCTGTAGCATATGCTTTCAATCCATAAGCATGAGCTAACGACCAAGCGGTTATATCATAAGTCAACGAATCCACCAAATATGATTGAGGCTCAAAAAGTACCTGAACCAAAACTGATTTAGGTTGGTAAGCATTGATGATAATGTCATCATTGTTAACTTTAAAAGAAGTGGTTTTGCCTGTCTCATAATTATAACCTGAGTAGGAAGAAGTCGCATTTGTTAAACCATAGTTAATTTTATTTTTATCTAACAAATCTAGCAATGCTTCTTTTTTTCCTTCTGCATTATCATGTCGAATGACAAAACTTTTGTACTTGCCTATTGGGTTAGTGGAATGCGATTTAAAGTAACTCACATATTTTTCTAACAATTCACTTGCATTTTTTGAAGACATTTCAATTGTAGAAAGAGATGTAGTAAAATGATGATTGACTCTATCTTTAAGTGAAACGGTTTCACCGTTATTCATATCTACTTTTCGGCTAGCAGAACCACTTCCACCTTGCTCATAAGTCATGCCAATAGCTCCATTGAACATCGGGTAGGTATCCCCATAACTTGGATAAAATAAATCGAAAATTTCTTTGGTATAGTATAACCAACCATTTTGATCAAAATACCTTGCATGATTTTTTCCAATGCTATGTTGAAAATCAGATTGCCATTTCGTCAAATATTGATGATAAGGTTGGGCAGCTGGTGCAAAATAATATGGATCATCTTTGAACATTTCATGAAGGTCAGCATGTACCTGAGGTAACCAATTATTATAAACCGCCATTCGTTGTTGAGACTCCACTTGCGTCTGCCATGCCCAATCTCGATTCAAGTCAAACATATAGTGATTCATTCGACCACCAGGGTGAGGTTCATTGTGTTCCCATGAATCCATGTTGGAAGTCATTTTAGTATTACTCACTCTTCTCACCCAATGTGTATAACGAGAATACCCATCTGGATTGACACTTGGGTCTATGATAACTACAGTATTCTTTAACCAATTTTGGGCTTGTAAATTTTTTCCACCAACCAGATTGTGTAATACCGGCATTGAACTTTCTGATCCAGCCGCTTCATTTCCATGCACCGAATAACTTAACCAAACAATGGCAATATTATTTTTAGGTGTTCCTTCTTTTACGCCTGCTCGTATTAAATTATCATTTCTAATTTCCTCTAGCTTCGCTAAATTTTCTTTTGTGGAAATGAAAGCCAAAAGCATAGGTCGATCTTCGTTTGTCAATCCATATTGTGTTAGAATTATTTGATCACTATTTTCAGCTACATGTTTAAAGTAATCGACAAGCATGTGATGAGGTGTAAATTCTTCACCAATTTTGTGAGTTAAAAATTCATTAGGAGATTTTAAATTTTGGGAAAAGACTAATTTTGTAAAACAACAAAACAAAAGAATTAAAAGTACTTTTTTAAAAATGAATTTGGTTGAATCGGTCATATTTTATTTTCTTTTTTTTATGTGTTTTCAAAAAAGAAAGATAAACATTATACATAAAAGGAAATACGGAAATGTATGTTTTTTTTATTGAAAATGAATTGAGGTGTATAACGTTATGTGTTTTAGAAAGTAAAAATAATCGAAAAAATGAAAAGGGTATTTTTTTAGCTTAAAAACTAGATTGATTTTGTATTTTTGAGTGTAAAATTTTTCAGAATACTAATTAAAAATAATTTTCTGAAAGAAACTAAAATAATTAAAAGAGAAGAAGCTCAGAATGTTGTGTAATTAATATAATCAAATCCTTAATTAAGTTATTAATTCGATTAAAATTAAAAAATTAAAAAATGAAAAACCTTTTATTTCTATGTCTACTATTTTTTTTTAGTTGTAATCAAGTTGATACTTCTTTAGAAAATGAACTAAAAGAAAAGATCGTTGCCTTAGAAAATGCAGCAACAATTCTACCTTCAGATGAAACAGGGTTTATTCACACCGTCTTTTTTTGGATGAATGAAAATGTAACAGATGAGCAAAAAACCAACTTTGCCAAAAATGGTCTGGGAGAGTTAGTTAAGGTTTCTTCCATTTATAAAAGTTATTTTGGACCACCTGCAAAAACTCCAAGAGAAGTTGTGGATAATAGTTATGACTTTGCGTTGATATGTCATTTTAAAAATAAGGAAGATCAAGATACTTATCAAATAGATTCAGTTCACCTTAGGTTTATCGAAGACTATAAGGATCTTTGGAAGAGTGTGATTGTCTATGATAATTTGACGATGGAATAAGATTCGTTAAGGAAAGGGGCTAATATGTATCACGCTTTTATTTCAAGAAAAATAGCAACAATATTTTCTCATTAATTATAAAGTTTGTTTTGTCTTGAAAAGTTAGTTGGCGATATTTATTTTCTTTAATGGCTTTTATTATTAAAAAGGGAGTGTTTTTATTTTTTATAAAATCTTGGATTAAGCTTTTTTTTCTATATATTTCCCTCGAATTTTTATTTTTTTAACAAAACGAAAAGAAATGAGTCCCTTCTCTGCAGAAATCATCGGTACGATGCTTCTTATTTTAATTGGAAATGGTGTAGTGGCCAATATTACTTTAGATAAAACCAAAGGTAATAATGGGGGTTATTTACTTGTTAATTTGGCCTGGGGATTAGCAGTTTATGTTGGAGTAGTAGTAGCTGGTCCTTACAGTGGTGCACACCTAAACCCTGCTGTTACTATAGGGTTAGCAATTGCGGGAAAATTTGCTTGGACTCAAGTCGGAGGATACATTTTAGCACAATCGATTGGTGCAGCCTTGGGTTCTATTTTGGTTTTGATGATGTATCGTGATCATTATTTAGCAACAGATGATGATGGGGGTAAATTAGGTACGTTTGCTACTAGTGCAGAGATCAGAAACCCAATTACTAATTTAATGAGTGAAGTAATTGGAACATTTGTTCTGTTGATAGGTGTTTTTTTTATTACCAACCCTACTTTTGAAATGGCGGATGGTGCTAACGCAATTATGGGTTTAGGCTCAGTAGGAGCGCTGCCGATTTCATTATTCGTAATGGCCATTGGGATGAGTTTGGGAGGAACTACAGGATATGCAATTAATCCTGTGCGAGATATAGTACCAAGATTTATGCACGGAATTTTACCCATAGGAAAAAGAGGAGAAAGTGATTGGGGCTATGCTTGGATCCCAGCTATAGGGCCAATTTTAGGTGCGGCAGTGGCGGCAGGTCTTTATATAGTGGTTGTTTGATCATAGTGACAAGAATTTTATTTTCATGATTATATAACGTTGGTTGGTTATTACTTTATTCGCTCGCATTGACAGAAAATTTTATTTAATAATATATAATGATAACAGGAAACTTTTAACTTAATTATTAGTGGTTTCTTTTTGTTTTTGCCATAGCATCAAAATCAGAAAGCTATTTCGCTCTATCTTAAATGTCATTGTATTTATCATTTATACAATAAGATGACCTAGATATTTAGATTTAATGTTTTTTAAATAGAGCAAATTTTCTAACTTAATTGCATCCAATAACTTACTCTAAGTTGGGAATATTATAAACAAAAAAAGCGGCTTCTTTTATCTGAAAAGAAGCCGCTTTTTTTATTTGAGCAAAAATTATGGTTTTTTAACATTTAATCTTTGTGTGGAAATTACTTTATTTTTAGAACTAACCAATTGTACCAAGTACATTCCTTTGGGAAATTGATTGAGGTAATATTTCTTGTCATCTACCACCTTAAATGTTTTCATCTTTTTTCCAACAATATTATAAATGTTGATTTGATCAACTAAGTCATTTTTATCAGCTAGTTGAAAATATTCGGTTGCAGGGTTAGGAAAAACTCTTAAAGCCCGCTTGAAAGAACGAAATGAAGATGTTTCAGATGATGAATTATCAGCCAATTGAGCTGAAGCAACAAAAGAAATGAAAAATAATAAAGTAAAAAGTACAATTTTTTTCATACCGCTGGATTTAAAAGTATTAATGTAAAATGGTCCAAAATTTTTGAAAATTCAAGTAGGAATACTTTATTAAATAAAAATTAACAGTATTTGGGTATTAAATTTTTTGGCAAGATTCTCATTTTTACGTTCAAAAATTAATCCAAATATTATCAACTTCTGCTTTCCCTCAAGTACTAACTACCAAAATCCTATTTAATACATATATACCAAACAGTCAAAATCTTATTTTGTTTATTAAGAATCTAATAGGATTAGTCACAAGGCACAAATTAATTGACTTGAATAAGGTTTTATTTTCATTTATTTAAAGTTCAGAAAATAAGATTATAAATAAGGTAGAGAATGGCAAAATCAAAATAAATGTTCAATAATTGCAAAAAAACTAAACATATTTAAGATTGCTCCGATGACCACGACAATTAAAACTCGATAAGCCCAAATATCAGCAGACGGATATTTTGAGGCGAATTGTGCAGTCCACCAACCCCCTGCAGTTTGCCCAATTGCCATTAACCCCCCAATTTTCCAATCAATTAATCCTTGCCAGTGAAAAATAGCAACGGCTGCGATGGTGTAAAGAGCAACTATGAATGATTTCAATACATTGGCATCGATGATGTTATTTTTTGCTACTAAAACCATGATGATTAAAAACATTACTCCCATACCCATTTGAATAAATCCCCCATAAAATCCTAGTGTCAGAAAAAGCGGAATGCCAATCCATGGATTCATTTTTTTATCAGTATCAGTTTTTTGGAGCCAGCGTTTTGGTTTTATTAAAATAGCAAATAACATAAAGACCATCATAAATCGGAATACTTGTTTGAATTGTTCATTACTTACCCAAATTGCTAAAAGAATTCCCATAATTGCCCCAATTGAAATAAAAAGGATAGGTTGCCAATTTCTTTTTAAATCTAATTTTCCATTATTATGAAAAGCATAAGTACTGGCGCTAGATTGAAAAACTATACCAACTCGATTAGTGGCATTTGCCATATTTCCTGGAAGTTGTAATATTTCTGTAAGGATGGTCAAAGTAATGGCTGAGCCATTTCCCGCTAAAGTATTAATAAATCCAGCTATGGCTGAACCTATAATTATAATAAGATAATGGTAGAATTCTAACTCCATTTGTATAATTTTTAGCCATGAAATAAGAATGATAGGTTTTTTATGTTTTTATTTCCTGGCAGAGTTCAATAAGGACACCATTAGCAGTTTTAGGGTGGACAAAGCAAACTAATTTATTATCAGCACCTTTTTTGGGGACTTTGTTTAGGAGAGTAAAACCCTCGTTCTCAAGTCGTTGCATCTCTTGTTGAATGTCTTTGACTGCGAAGGCAATATGATGTATTCCTTCTCCTCGTTTTTCAATAAATTTTGCAATTGGACTATCAGGAGAGGTTGCTTCAAGCAATTCTATTTTATTTGCTCCGACATGAAAAAAAGAAGTTTTTACATTCTCAGACTTAACCTCTTCAATTTTGTAATGAGCCTTACCTAATAGTTTCTTATAAATATTATTTCCGTTTTCAAGGTTCTTAACAGCGATGCCTATGTGTTCGATTTTTTCCATGACTTAATTTATTTTGTAAAACTATACAAAGCTAAATTTTTGAATGGAATTGGTGAGAATAAAGTTAAATAAGTTAAAAAATCTTAAGAAAATATTTCCATTTAAACTCGGTAAAAATCTAAAAGTCAAAGATTACAAATTCCTCAATTGGATTTATTAGAATTAAAATTTCTCAACTTTTAAAATCTTAAATTATGAAAATCAAATTAGTAATTATTGTAATGTTCATAATCGGAATGAATTATACATCTCAAGCTCAAGTTACACAAAGGAAAGTAGGGAAAACCCAAGTCAAACAACAAAAGCGAATTAAACAAGGGATTGAAAGTGGAGAGTTGACAAAAGGCGAGAGTTGTCAATTGCAAAAACAACAACTCAATATTCAACGAATTAAAAGAAAAGTTGCGGCCGATGGCCTGATAACTCGAAAAGAAAAACTGATAATTAAAAACAAGCAGAAGAAAGCCAGTAGAAACATTGCTCGTAAAAAACACAATAACCGAAATTAATTGTTAACAATGAACGGTTAATAATTTGCTAACTGAATTAAGTATTAGGTATCAACCGTTCACAATCAGATTCAAGATTAGTATCCAAGTTGCATGTCTTTATTAAAGCTTATATCTAATGCTCGAAGTCTTCTTCTTTTTCCAATTTTATATTTTCGAGTATAGAAAATTTTTTTTATCAGAAAACCAAGGCCAATTGAGACAACAGGAACCTTCCAAGTCAAATCATTTAATGGTTGTCCAGCAATTGTACCTCCTAATGAAAAAAGTAACCAAGCTGCACCAAATGAATACAAACCTGTTTTAGTTTGTTTTGCAAAATGAGCATTTTTATAGGATTTGATGGTTCTTATGTCTCCAACTTTTACGAATCGTTCCGAGAAAACGATAATTTCATCTTCAACTTTTATATCAATTATTACATCAGTATACCAATCAGAATTGCCATTTAATTGAAAAGTTAATTCGTCGCCTAAAAAATGTTTTTTAGTTTTAACTTTTCCTCTTTTTTCCATTTGTAATATCTTTTGAGCTTTAGCGGGCAGGAATGCAATAACAAAAAGAGAAATTAGTAAAAATAATGCTCTCATAAATTTAGTTTTGTTTCAGTAAAAAAACGAAATTAAGAAAAAAGCGGTTGGCTGAGAGATTATTGAATTATTTATTTTCAATTAATGAATAATCTAATAATTATAATCGGTGTGGTAATTTGCGCAGTCCTTTTTTTATACCTTCTTCTATTTGGTGAAAATCCAATGTTTCTCTTGCTATATAAATTAGCATGATACCATATTGACCCGATGATGAACTCAATTTTGTATAGATGGAATGTTTATTTAAACGATAGGACTCCCTAATTCTTCGTCTTAAGCGATTGCGATTTACAGCTTTAGGAAATGAACGTTTGGGAACAGTTAACGCCATTTGAATTGGAAATTCACTTAGTGGTGATTCCATTTTTACCCAAACAAATCTAATAGGATATGAGATGAAGGATTTGCCTTCGGTGAATAGTTTGCCGATAGTTTTTCGGCTCTTAAGTTTTTCTCCTTTTTGAAAAGTAAACATATTACAATGAATAGTGAAAAATAAATGATTACATAGAATAGCAATCATTTATTTTTCAATATTGACTATTCATTATAGTTATTTAGCAGAGTTTTCGTCAGAAACAGTCAATTTTAACCGACCTTTTGCTCGACGACGTGCCAATACTTTTTTTCCGTTTTTACTAGCCATTCTTGATCTGAAACCATGTTTATTAGCACGTTTTCTTCTAGAAGGCTGAAATGTTCTTTTTGGCATAATTAAATTTATTTTTTTACCTATAAAATTACCGCTTTCGAGTTAAGCGGGGGCAAAGGTAGATTTATTTTTTGTAATTGACAATTATTTTGCTCGGTTTATTAACACCTTTTGTTTGTTAATTATCCATTCATTGACGCTAGAAATTCGTCGTTACTTCGGGTATGCATCATATTCTTTCTCAAGAAATCCATTGCTTCCTCTGGTTTCATGTCAGATAAGTGTTTTCTCAGAACAAACATTCGTTGTAAAGAGTCTCTATCCATTAATAGATCTTCCCGACGAGTACTTGATTTAGTTAAGTCAATTGCAGGATACATTCGTTTATTAGCCAGGCCTCTATCTAGTTGTAATTCCATATTACCAGTACCTTTGAACTCTTCAAATATGACTAAATCCATTTTAGACCCAGTATCTACTAAAGCAGTTGCGATGATTGTCATAGATCCACCATGTTCGATATTACGAGCAGCTCCGAAGAATTTTTTAGGTTTGTGAAGTGCATTTGCTTCCACACCACCTGAGAGAACTTTTCCACTTGCAGGAGCAACAGTATTATAAGCCCGAGCCAAACGAGTAATTGAATCTAATAAAACAACTACATCATGACCAGATTCTACCAACCGTTTCGCTTTTTCCAAAACGATATTAGCTACTCTTACATGATTGTCAGCAGGTTCATCAAATGTAGAGGCAACTACTTCAGCTTTTACATTTCGCTTCATATCAGTCACCTCCTCAGGTCGTTCATCAATCAAAAGGACAATGATATAACATTCAGGGTGGTTTGATGCAATTGCATTTGCAACATCTTTTAGTAAAAATGTTTTACCTGTTTTAGGTTGCGCCACGATTAATCCACGTTGTCCTTTTCCAATGGGAGTAAAAAGATCGATCATTCGATTACCGTAATCTTTTCCGCCAGATGTAGGATCAATTAAGGTGAATTTTTCTTTAGGGAAAAGTGGAGTTAAATAGTCAAATGGAACACGATTCCTTATATCCATTGGATCTAAACCATTAATTCGAGAAACTCGAAGTAATGCGAAATATTTTTCACCTTCTTTTGGAGGTCGAATTGCTCCACAGACAGTATCACCAGTACGCAAACCAAACAATTTGATTTGGGACGGAGAGACATATATATCATCAGGGGAAGTTAAATAATTATAATCAGCAGATCGAAGGAATCCATATCCATCAGGCATCATTTCAAGGATGCCTTCTCCCTCAATAATACCATCTAATTCAATATTGAAGACAGGATTTTTAGCTCGGTCGTTTCCTCGTTTATCATTTCGATCATTTCTTAGATTATCTCTGCGGTCATTTCTATGATCATCTCTTCTATTATCTCTTTCTAGAGGAGTTTTTTGCTCAGCAACATCAACAGTTTCTTTTACTTCTTCTCGAATATCAATTTTGTCAGATGATTCAACCTCTTGATCATTTTCAATTTCAGATTCTTTTACTTCTCTCTCAATTTCAGATTCTTGAAAAATTGGAGGTGGAACACTCTTATCTTCTATACTAACTTTTTTACGAGGACGTTTCTTAGTTTTTTCTTCTTCGTTGTTTAACATTTCTGAATTATTTTGTGAGGAATTCTTAGAAGAGTTGGAGGGAGAATCATCATTTTCGCTAACTGCTTGCTCATCGAGAATCTTATAAATTAATTCTTGTTTATTTAGCTTATTGAGAGTTTTAATTCCTTTTTCTTTTGCAAGATCTTTCAGCTCTGGAACTAGCATGTCATTTAATTGCAGTATGTCGTACTTCATAGGTAGATTTTTTGGAACCTAGATTTTAATATAAATTTGATAAAAAATGGTTAATATAATTGTAGTGGTGAAATAGCTCAGACAAGATCAAACTTTTATGATGGTAAAAATACAGACTTGTATAGCGGGAATAATTTGGTGCAACGATCTAAAAAACACTTTTTACTATCTAAAACGATTTTTCAACTTTTGAAGAGGTAATTTAAGATAGATGAGTGGTCGGTCTACTAAAAAGGTGTTTCGATAAAAAGTAAAACTAAAAATAATAAACCTTTAGGTATGCATTTTTTCTATAGCGCAAAAATACATTTTATTTTTAAATTCAAATACTATCTTTGCAAAAAGATTAAAAAGTTTTCAACAATGTACGGTGGTTTTGTGATAATTGATACGTTTTTTTCTAAAAATAATATAAATAGTTTCTTATTTAGAACTTTCTTTTTCCAATTTTCGTATCTCTTTTTAATTTAATTTTTCTTTTTCATCAAAAATATATAAAAACAGTAAATGTTACAGATTAATTTTATTAAAGAAAACAAAGGCCAAGTGATTAATGGTCTTAAGATTAGAAATTTTGCCGATGAGGATTTGGCGATTGTTGAAAAGGTAATTGCGATTGATGAAATTCGCAGAAGTTCCCAAACCGAATTGGATAATTCCTTGGCAGAATCGAATCGAATTTCTAAAGAAATTGGTAATTTATTCAAACAAGGTAAAAAAGAAGAAGCTGATGTTTTGAAAAATCAGGTTACTGAACTCAAGACACTTCAAAAGAATTTGAGTCAAAAATTAAACGAAGCTCAAGACCAAATGGAAACTGAGTTGTTGAATATCCCAAATATTCCTCACTCTTCTGTTCCAGCAGGAAAATTAGAAACAGATAATGAGGTTTATAAAGTTTGGGGAAATGAGTTACCTGAAATGGACCAAGAAGCTTTACCACATTGGGAATTGGCAAAAAAATACGATTTGTTTGATATGGAGCTAGGCGTTAAAATCACAGGAGCTGGTTTTCCACTTTATCGAGGAAAAGGTGCTAAACTGCAACGAGCTTTAATCAATTTTTTTTTAGACGAGGCAGACGTAGCAGGTTATGAAGAGATTATTCCACCTCATCTGGTCAACGAAGCGAGTGCAAGAGGAACAGGACAATTACCTGATAAGGAAGGGCAAATGTATCATGCAACAAAAGATGATTTATATTTAATTCCGACAGCGGAGGTACCTATAACTAATATGTATAGGGATATGATTGTTTCAGAAAAAGATTTTCCAATAAAATTGACGGGATATACCCCATGCTTTAGAAGAGAGGCAGGCTCTTATGGAGCGCATGTTAGGGGGCTAAATCGAGTACATCAGTTTGATAAAGTTGAAATTGTAAGAATTGAGCACCCAGATAAATCTTATGATGCATTAAAAGACATGATAAAACATGTAGAAGGATTGTTGGAGAAGTTAGAGTTGCCATATCGAATTTTACGACTTTGTGGTGGTGATTTAGGATTTACTTCCGCTTTGACATTTGACTTTGAAGTTTATTCTGCAGCCCAGAAGAGATGGTTAGAAGTGAGTTCTGTATCTAATTTTGAGACGTTCCAAACTAATCGATTGAAGTTGAGATTTAAAGATGAAAATGGAAAATCTCATTTAGCTCATTCCCTAAACGGAAGCGCACTGGCGTTAGCTAGAATTATGGCAGCTTTACTTGAAAATAATCAAACCGCGGAAGGTATAAAAATACCAAAAGCACTACAAGCTTACACTAGATTTGAAATGATAAAATAAATTTTTTGAACAAAAATATGATCCCAAATTTTTCAAATGAAGATTTGGGATTTTTTCGTTTAAGACATTAGAAATGGGCATTAATTTTTTTGGTGATTGTAGATGTAGGATCAATGATCGGTGTAATTTTGGCTCGAGTAAATCGAAAAGCAAATCTGGGAAGTGTCAGCAGGTTTAATCAGGTATCTGATTGAAAATAAAAAAAGTTGAAGAGGATACAATGAATTATAATTATTTTTAACACCTTAATCTAGTGAAAGGGAAAGGAATAATAATAGACCATTTAAGCCCTAAAAGGAAAACTGTCTCCTTAAATACTGATGTTTACTTTAGAAGAAATATTTTTGTTACTATCGTTACTTCCCATAATTATACTTTCCAGTATAAAATTGATTATTCCATGTTGTAATTTCAATCATGGTTGGTTCTCATTTTATTTATAGCAATAAACTTTTTTATTGGTTTTGTGTATTTTAAATATTGAAAATAAAATAAATGTATTTTTTTTTATATTTTTAATCATCAGTATCATAAATGCAAGACCAGTTAAAAAATATAATTAAAACAAAAAAATTATTTTTTAGTCTTAATTAAATTTAATGGGGTTTCACTTTATAATCACTGAGACTGTTTATTTTATTTTTCAAACCACCTATGAACACTCCACTTAAAAGGTACATATTTACAGACTTTGAAAATATTCAGAAAGTCAAGTTCAAGAAATTGGAGCGCATATGCGATAAGATTTTTATTTTAATTAACACCTCTGATCATTTTATACCATTTTCTTTAGTTAGAAATCTTCAAAAATTAGGAAAATCTGTCAAATGGATTCCTGTTAAAAATAATGAACATCTTACTCTTAATTATCATATCTGTTACTTAATGGGAGAGATGCATTCCAAAGTCAATCATTCAATTGATTTTGCTATTCTTTCAGATGAAGATTCTTTTGAATCAATAATTAATTATATTTCTAGTAATCAACGAAAATGTAGGCGACTAAAAATAGGCCCCTTCAAGAAAAAAGTCTGTAAAAAAATTGTTGCGTTAAAAGCCTCTAGGAGTTCACTTTATGAAAGTGATGGCTATAAAATAGCTAAGAAAAAAAAATGGGAGCCAATTAAAGAGCAACAAGATTCATTGGTAGCATATCGTGAGACTAAGGATCGACTAAAATTAATAGCGACTCGACCCTACAATTTGGGGTCACTTAGAGATTATATTTACATCAATAATCAAGAATTACTTGAACGAGGAAAATTGAGTGCAGAGGATATTATTAAGATGATGGAGTTCAATAAAGAAATAGAGGTAAATAAGGGGGTAGTGGCTTATCATTTTTAAGGGTAAAGATTTCAAGATTTTAAGATAGAAAAATCAACTAAAATAAACCTTAATTTTCTAATCTGAAAATTGAGGTTCATTTAAAATATTGTTAGTCAATGTTTAAGTAATAACTTTTTTTTAGGTTATTCAATTTTTTTGAAAAAATTAGATCAGGCATATTCTTGTTTTATTTAAGAAAAAACATTTTATTTGACCGCTTTAATTTTTTTTTCTAAAATTAATCCTGAAGTTTAATCTAATATGATAACCAAAAATGACTTTAGCAGAAATTTTGATTATCATATTAAATCGACTTTTAGAATAGGGTTTATTTCAGTATCAACATTAAAATAATAAAATACTATTATGTCAGACTCAATAGAAATGGGCCTAGAATTAGCAAAAGAAAGTATGGATCATGCTGTAAATCATTTAACCTCTGAGTTATCAAAAATTAGAACTGGTAAGGCTTCTCCAGGAATGTTAAAAGGACTCAAGGTAGATTATTATGGATCACCTACTGCTTTAACCCAGGTGGCCAATGTGGGAGCATCTGATGGAAAAACTTTAACAATTCAACCTTGGGAAAAATCTATCATGGGCGCGATTGAAAAAGCAATTTTTGAAGCTAACTTAGGGTTAACACCCCAAAATAATGGAGAAATGATCATTATCAATATTCCACCTTTGACTGAGGAGAGAAGAAAAGATTTTGTGAAACAGGCGAAAGCTCTGGGTGAGGATGCTAAAGTAAGTGTGCGAAATTCACGTCATAAGATTTTAGAAGTTATCAAAAAGGAAGTGAAAGATGGGTTTCCAGAGGATGCAGGTAAACGCCAAGAAGAGGATGTGCAAAAGACTGTAAATGGATATGGTGATAAAATTAATAATCTTGTAGCTGCAAAAGAAAAAGATATCATGACTGTATAGCATTATTCACTAGGGGTATGCAGTTAGTATTTTGTTTGCTAACTGCATACTTCCAGTTGAAATAAAAGGTTAAAAATTAAATACTTCCACTCTATCCTTCTTTCTTACAAATAACTTATTTTTCTGTATTGCAATTTGATTTCCTAGTGTAACACCTTTGGGAATGTCGATGCTTTGGGTAGAAAGAGACTTCAGATGAAAAGATTTTAATTGTTCTTTCTCCTTATAAATTAACTGGTTGTCAATTATCTGAAAATATGTCAGATTTTTAATGTCAATTGTTTTTTGGTACTGAGCATAAATATCAAAAACTAGAATTCCTAAATTTGGATCATTTACGTACAACCAATTCTCCCGTTCTAAAATAAAGTTGGGTTGCAAAGGGTTTTCAAATTCGTTACTTAAATTTATGATGCTTTCCCGGAGTATTTCTCCATTATGATTTACTTTTTTTATTTTGTAAAAAACAAAATCGTAAAGCCATACATTATTGTCATTTGACATTCCAACTGTCTCTACATTAGTCAAATTTAAATCTAGAAAATTAAATTCTCCTGTTTTATTTAAAGTTCGATCTAAGGTGTATATCGTCAAAAAGTCTGGATAATAAAGTAAAATACTGAATGGGTTGGTGATGTCAATGTGAGTTAAATCTCCAAGAGTATTATTTGAAAAGCGAAATAACTCGTTTCCTTCTGGACTGTATTTAATGACTTCGTTTTCGATTGTGATAATATACAGTTGTTTCAATTTATCAGTAGAGATCCATTTGGCTTGAATATCGATCTTTTTGATTAATTCATAGGTTGAGGTATCTATGTAGGAGAAATGTTTCTTTGCCGAGCAGTAGGGAAAAAGTATGAATGAGAAAAATATGAAAAGAATTGAATATCGAATAGTTGAGAGTGAACATAAAGGTGAAAAGTCAACTTTATCTAGTTTCACCAAGCTCCTTAAGTCTTTATTTGATTTTCGTTTTCTGATTTTCATATTTTAACTTATATTTTATGTGTGAACCCCTCTCCATTTTCGAAGAAATGTATTGTCATATCATTGCCATCAAAAACTCCATAAGAACAAGCATGCATCCATTCACCGATATTTATATAACGACTTGTACCATTTTTTAGCGTGTAATCAATAGGTAAGTGTCTATGCCCAAAGATGAAATAATCAATGTCTAAAGTTTTAATTTTCTCATTGCAAAATTGTAAAAGCCATTCTTTTTCTTTTCTGAGGAATTTTAAATCAGCAGGATTGAGTGCTCGACTTTTTTGTGACCAATAATTAGCTAAACCCATTCCCCAAGTAGGATGAATCGAACCAAATAAAAACTGACAAATTGGATTAGCAAAAACTTTTTTGAGAAATTTATAGCTATAATCACCAGGTCCTAAGCCATCACCGTGTCCTATAAAGAATTTTTTCCCATTCCACTTTTTGACGATAGGTTTTCTAAAAATAGGAATATCAAATTCTGTTTCAAAATATTTAAACATCCACATATCATGATTTCCAGTAAAAAAGAAAATAGGTATTCCTTTATCACGAAGTTCTGCTAATTTTCCGAAAAGTCGAACATACCCTTTTGGTACAACATTTCGATATTCAAACCAGAAATCAAAAACATCCCCTACTAAGTAGATTTCGTATGCATCATGTTGGATGAAATTTAACCAACGGACTATTTTTTTTTCTCGTTCTTGACTTGTCAATTTTGCATCTATCCCTAAATGAAAATCTGATGCGAAATATATTTTTTTTCCTTGCATTTATTTTGGTTGATAACCCCAATTAAACTTTCTCCATTTCCGTCCCACAATTATTACAAGTTCGAAGTTCTTTTGAATTCATAAAATGATTCATTACAGGAGGTAATTGATTCACGATATCACTCATTTCAAAAGTGGCTTCATGTAATTTATTATTACAACTCTCGCAAAACCACATTAATTTATCCTTCTCACCATCTCTTCGATATCGCTCGATTACTAAACCTATAGTATTAGCAGGGCGCTGAGGCGAATGAGGAATTCGAGGTGGTAACAAAAACATTTCACCTTCTTTGATTTCGATATCTTCCGGAATTCCATCTTCGTGAATAATTTTCAACGTAATATCGCCTTCAATTTGATAAAATAATTCTTCTCCATCTTCATAGTGGTAATCTTTTCGGCCATTGGGGCCACCAACAATCATAACGATATAATCATCATTTTCAAGATAGATTTGTTTGTTGCCAATTGGTGGTTTAAGTAGGTGCCGGTGCTCATCTATCCAGCCATTTAGGTTAAAAGGTTTACGTATTGCCATTTTGTTTGATTTTATAAATTTGTAAATTTTGCTAAATTTAACTAAAATTAATTTTTTGAGAAAGATAAAAGATAAATGGATATTAACTTAAAAGGAAAAAATGCTTTTGTGGGAGGAAGTAGTAAAGGAATAGGAAAAGCTACAGCTATTGAATTGGCCAAATTAGGAGCAAACATTACCCTTGTTTCTCGAAGTGCTGATAAGATGATTGACATCCTTCATGAGCTAGACAATTCACTTGGTCAATATCATGATTTTTTAGTAGTTGATTTTAAAGATATTGAAAATCTTAAAAAGCGAGCGCATGCAATAGCATTAAAAAAAGATATACATATTCTTGTAAACAATACAGGAGGCCCTGAACCAGGTGGGATGTTAGAGGCTGGATTAAATGATTTTCTAGGGGCTTTTAAAAATCATTTAATTTGTAACCATTTGCTCGTCAAGTCATTCGTCAATGGAATGAAAAGATCAGGTTACGGTAGAATCATTAATATAATATCAACTTCAGTTAAAGAACCGCTAGATGGACTAGGTGTGAGTAATACCACTCGAGCAGCAGTTGCAAATTGGGCAAAAACTCTTGCTAACGAATTAGGCAAGTTTGGGATAACTGTAAATAATGTATTGCCTGGTTTTACCGATACGGAACGATTATCTGAAATTCTAAAAATTAGTGCTGAGAAAAATAATATTTCGGAGGAACAAATGTTTGAAAAAATGAAACAGTCAGTTCCACTTCAAAGATTTGCAGAACCAAGTGAGTTAGGAATGGCGATTTCTTTTTTGGCCTCACCTGCGGCTTCATATATAACTGGAACTAATTTAGTCGTGGATGGAGGTAGGACTAAAAGTCACTAAAATAAAGATTGAATTTAACCTAAATTTATTGAGAATTGTTAAAATTAATTTCCTTTCCTAGATTTAGTTCTTTTAGTTTCCATTATTTTTTTACTTGAAAATCAAAATTTTAAATACTATTTGGATACAAGAAGTTGTATTTGGATCGTATTTTTTTGTTTTGAAGGAAAAACCCTTCATGATTATCCTTGAAGGGTTGCTTAAAAACGAGAAGATTAAAAGTTAGCACTCTTTTTGTATTTCATCATGGTAACTAACACAACTTAAAATATTTATTTCATTATTCTGAGATATACATTTAACGCCTTTTAATTTTATTATTAAAATTAGAATAAATGAATATTGTACAAGAAATTTTTTCGAACCATTCCGGCTGGGAGAATATTTTCCAAAAAGGAAGGGTTAAAAAACCTCAACTAGTTCTCGTTTTCGGAAAACGAGAACTAGTCAGTCAGAACCATGTCTATGATGATCTAAAAAATAAATATCCAAATGCTAGTATTATTCTTAGCTCAACTGCTGGAGAGATCGTTAATTCAGGATTTGTAGAGAATTCCATTGTTGCCACAGCAATAGAATTTGAGCATACTAAATTGAAAACTTGCGAAGTAAATATTAGAGACTTTAATAGTAGTTTTGAGGCTGCCACTCAAATTGTCTCTACTCTTTGCCAAAAAGAATTAAACCATGTTTTTATTGTCGCCGATGGTCAACTTATAAATGGAAGTGAATTAGTAAGTGGATTGAATCAATTTAAAGCCAAGAATGTTGTAACAACAGGAGGTTTAGCTGGAGATGAGTATGATTTTAATCAGACATTAGTAGGTTTAAATAATTATCCATCGGAAGGTAATATAGTTGCGATAGGTTTTTATGGAGGGCGACTTAAAGTTGGATTTGGCTCTAGAGGAGGATGGGATGCTTTTGGCCCGGAAAGAATGATTACCAAATCAAAGGGTAATGTTTTATATGAGTTAGATAATCAAAATGCATTAGAACTATATAAAAAGTATTTAGGAGAGGCAGCTGAAGAATTGCCAAGTTCTGCTTTATTTTTTCCTCTATCAATTAAACCAGAGGGAACGAAGGAACCATTAGTTAGAACGATCCTATCTATTTGCGAGGAAACAAGAAGTATGACTTTTGCTGGTAGTATGCCCCAGGGTACAATTGCTCAATTGATGAAACATAACTCTGATCGTTTAATAGACGGGGCTGAAAAAGCAGCAGATTATTGTTTAAGTGATAATAATGAACAGGAGCCAGAACTTGCAATATTGATCAGTTGTGTAGGTAGAAGGATAGTTTTAGGCCAAAACATTGATGAGGAAATAGAGGTAATTCGAGACCAATTTGGGAAAAAAACTTTAATTACAGGGTTTTATTCATATGGTGAGATTGCGCCATTTAATAAATTATCAAAAAGTGAATTACACAATCAAACTATGACAATTACAACTATGACAGAAATATGAAAAAACTAGAACAATTTCCAAGTAAGTTACTTTCTCGTCAAGTTAAACGTTCGTTTAACCAGGATACTGTGTTGTCTGATGATTTATTCAAATTTTTACAAATGATAAATCAATCCTATGAGCATTATGAACGAGATAGGAGATTAATAGAGCGAGCTATGGATATTAGCTCTTCCGAATTACGTAATTCTTACAGAAGTTTAGCAAAGCAAAATGAAGAGCTTGAATTATTTGTATCAAGAGTATCTCATGATTTGAAAGCACCAATTCGTACTATTAATTCTTTTGCCCAACTGATAAACAAAGAAATAAGAAAACCAGGTAATAACGATAAGGTGTTGGATTACCTTAGTTTTATTACTAGCAGTGCTCAAAATATGCAATTGTTGATTGATGATCTTTTGTTTCACGCTAGGTTAGGATTAAAATTGGAGCTAGAGGATGAAATTGATTTAAATGAATTGGTTAATGTGGTGAAAAAGAATCTTGGTGGATTGATTGAAGAAAATGAGTCTACTATAATTGTTGAAGATCTTCCCATTATAAATGGAAGATCACATGAGGTTTTGCAACTATTTCAGAACTTAATTGGGAACGCAATTAAATTTAGAAAGAAAGAAGTTAATCCTTTTGTCAAAATTAGTTGTAAAGAGAAAGAATTAGAGTACATTATTTTTATCGAGGATAATGGCATAGGAATCAAGAAAAAAAATAAGGATTTTGTTTTTGGTGCATTTCATAGACTCAATAGTGCATCAGAATATGAGGGTACTGGTTTAGGTCTTTCTATTTGTAAAAAAATTATTGATAACATAGGGGGACGAATATGGGTAGAATCGGAATTTGGGAAAGGAGCTATTTTTGTTTTTTCATTACCAAAATCATCAAAAGCAGAGAGTAATATCAAAAACTCTAACGTTAACATTAATGATCGGATTGCAGGTCAAATTAATGCTCTGATCAAGTAGATAATTGATAATTGAAGACCTGTGTGCAGGTTACTATCTACTTTCTATTCATTAGAAATTTGATAGCCTCCTCATATCCTTTTAACCCTATTCCAACTATACTTTCTACACAAACATTCTTTAAAAAAGAATGGCGTCGAAATTCTTCTCGTTCATAAATATTTGAAATGTGAACCTCTACCACATCCGTTGGAATAGCAGAAACAGCATCAGCTAATGCAATTGAAGTGTGTGTGTAACCACCAGCATTGAATATAATCCCATCCCAAGAAAACCCTACTTCATGTAGTTTGTCAAGTAAAGTTCCTTCGTGATTACTTTGGAAATAATAAAGTTGTAAATTTTGATTTTCAAATTGACTCTCCAATGTTTCGAAGTATTCTTCGAATGATTGACTCCCATAAATTTCGGGTTGTCGTTTCCCCAAAAGATTTAAATTAGGACCGTTAAGAATTAAGATTTTTTTCATTTTAATAAAATATTATGAATTAATGATAATTCAAAATCTTAATTAGCCATTTCGGAAAGGAATTTAATTCGCATTAATTGAATTTCCTCCATCGTAACATCATCTTCTTGTAATTCTTTGAATGCATCCTCAGGGCTATCTGTGTCAGCTTCCATAAAGTATTCATAAATATCTTCTCTTGAATATTCATCGACATTGTCTTCTAGGTAATAATCAATATTTATCTTAGTTCCTGAAACAACAATTGCATCTAGTTCTTCCAATAAATCTTCCATGCTTAAATCATTTGAGGAAGCAATATCTCCCAAAGGAATTTTTCGATCAATACTTTGAATAATATTTACTTTGACTCTTGATTTGTTTGCAACTTGTTTGACTACTATATCAGTTGGTCTTTCAATTTCATTTTCTTCAACATACTGACTAATCATTTCTACGAAAGGCTTGCCGTAGCGACTTGCTTTTCCAGAGCTTACTCCAGAAATGTGTGCCATGTCCGCCATAGAAATAGGATATTGTGTAGCCATATCCTCTAATGAGGGATCTTGGAATACAACAAAAGGAGGTACATTTTTTTGTTTGGCAATACTTCTACGTAAGTCTTTCAACATATTCATCAAGACTTTATCTAGAACTGCAGACTTACCGGAGGAAGCTACAGCTGCATCAAATTCTTGAGTCACTTTATCATAATTATGATTTAGAGTAATTTGAATAGGTTTGGGACTTTTTATAAAAGCTTTCCCGGATTCAGTTAATCTAAATAACCCGTAGTTTTCAATGTCTTTATAAACTAAATTATTTAATAATCCTTGTCTGAACACAGAACTCCAAAAATTTTCATCCTTTTCATTTCCGGCACCAAATAATGGTAATTGATCATGTTTGAAATCAATCATGTCTTTGGTGTTTTTACCCATGATAAATTCAATCAACTGTTTTATACCATAATTTTCATTCAAACTACCTACTGCAGCCAAGCCCTGCTGCATTTCAGTTTGAACCTCAATTTTTTCTTTTGGATGACGACAGTTATCACACATTTTATTACATTCTCCATCATCGTATTGCTCCCCAAAATAATGCAATAAAAATTTACGACGACAAGCTGTAGTTTCTGCATAAGCCATAATTTCTTGCATCAATTGAGCTGTCATCTCACGCTCTGCAACTGGCTTGTCTCTTAAGAATTTTTCTAGCCGTTGAATATCTTTATAATTATAATAGGCTATGCATCTTCCATCCAATCCATCACGACCTGCCCTTCCCGTTTCCTGATAGTAATTTTCTATACTTTTTGGAATATCGTAATGAATAACAAATCGAACGTCTGGTTTGTCTATACCCATCCCAAATGCAATAGTAGCAACAATCACATCTTTTTCTTCCATTAAGAAATCATCCTGAGTCCTTGAACGAGTTTTTGCATCCAATCCAGCATGATATGGTGCAGCTTTAATGTCATTGACATTCAAAACTTTAGCAATTTCTTCAGTCGATTTTCTACTTTGAACATAGATGATTCCTGATTCTCCAGGCATTGTTTTGATGACCTGAATAATATTTTTAATCGTGTTTTCCTTTTTTCCTTTTGGACGTACTTCATAATAAAGATTATCTCGGTTAAAGGAAGAAACAAAACTGTTTTCCCCGGACATGTTTAAGTTCTTAACTATATCTAGTTGAACCTTTGGAGTGGCAGTTGCTGTTAAAGCAATTACAGGAATATTATTACCAATTAATTTTAAAATCTCTTTAATTCGTCTGTATTCAGGTCGGAAATCATGCCCCCATTCTGAAATACAATGTGCCTCATCAACACCTACGAAAGAGATTTTTGTGTTTTTGAAAAATTCAATATTCTCTTCTTTAGTTAAAGTTTCGGGTGCAACGAAAAGAATTTTAGTAATACCAGATCTGATGTCACCTTTTACTTTTTTCATTTGAACCTTAGTCAAGGAAGAGTTGAGGAAGTGAGCTACGTCATCATTCGAACTATAACTTCGGATAGAATCTACTTGATTTTTCATCAAAGCTATTAAAGGGGATATAATCAAGGCAGTTCCTTCCATCATCATTGCTGGAAGTTGATAGCAAAGTGATTTTCCGCCACCCGTGGGCATTATTACGAAAGTATCATTGGAGCTTAGAATGCTCTTTATAATTGCTTCTTGGTTTCCTTTAAATTTATCAAAGCCAAAGAAATGTTGGAGTGCTTCGTGTAGGTTTTCGTTTGTTGCTATCATTTCTGATTGTAACATTGTTTCTTTTTATGATTTATTAAAATGTATTTTGGTTCTGGAAAATTCCTTGGACAGATTGAACATTTTTTAGTTGTTTGTTTTCTCTATATTTTATTTTGAAAAGAGGAGTTTGTTTGGAAAATTAAATCGTTTCAATATAAAAGTACGACAATCAGAAGCAACCAAAAGTAACAATATGACTTTTGAACCATTCCATAGGAAACTTATACTGAGTATTTTGAAATATGAAAGAACATAAACAAAAATGGAATAGTGAGTTCTGAAAAAACCTAATTACATTTGTTATAGATGTCCTTAAAATTCATTTAAGTAGTATTAGTAAATATAAGAAAAAAAATTGTCTAATTCGGAGATTTAACGCTTTCTTTATTACATAAATTATAGTACCTGCAATTATCTTAGAGGATGGTAAAAATCTATTTTATTTCGAAAGATTATTTCAGTTTATGGGGGAATTTTCTCATGTTTTTCTAAAAGTCGTCAAAAGTAATAAAATTTAAACTCTCAGACAATAGGCTTTGTTTAATTAAAAAAGGTATTTGTCACCCAAATAATCATATGAATAAAAAAGAAATAATATCATCTACTGCATTGAAAACAATCCGAATTGAGGCAGCAGCAATCAATGCATTAGAAGCAAGTGTAGGTCAAATTTTTTGCAAGTGTGTAGAAGCGATATTTGAATCAAAAGGTAGATTAATTGTCACTGGAATTGGGAAGAGTGCTATTATTGCTAAGAAGATGGTTGCAACTTTTAATTCAACAGGAACACCTGCTGTCTTTATGCATGCTGCAGATGCGATTCATGGAGATTTAGGAATAGTTCAAACGGATGATATTGTGTTATGTATTTCCAAAAGTGGAGAAACTTCAGAAATAAAAGTCCTTGTTCCTTTGGTGAAAAAATTAGGGAGTTTGATGATTGGAATGGTGAGTAATGTTGATTCTTTTTTGGCAAAAAAAGTAGATTATATTTTGCACACTCCTTGCGAACTAGAAGCGGATCCAAATAATTTAGCACCCACTGCAAGCACAGCTTCACAAATGGCAATGGGAGATGCAGTAGCAACTTCGCTTCTAGCATTGCGCGGATTTACAGCAAATGATTTTGCACAATATCATCCTGGTGGTGCATTAGGAAAACAATTGTATTTACGAGTGAATGATATCTATCCTCAGAATAACAAACCTTTTGTTTTGGAAAATGAAAATATTAGAAATACAATTATTGAAATGACTTCCAAACGATTAGGTGTAGCAGTTGTAGTTGATGAAAGTGAAGATGTAAAAGGGATCATTACTGATGGAGATTTACGTCGAATGTTGCTGAGCAAAAATGAAGTGGAACATCTTAAAGCAAAAGATATCATGTCCAAGAATCCTCAAACGATTGATCCAAATGAAATGGCGGTTAAAGCACTTGAGGTGATGCGATCAAAAAGTATCACTCAGTTAATTGTAGTGGATGAGGAAAAATATCTTGGTGTGATTCATTTGCATGATTTGCTTCGGGAGGGATTGGTTTAAAATATAATTGATGAATGAAAATGATAAAAGTGAAAAGATAGTCTTAGATAGTAAGTGGCATTCAACAATTTTTTTTACGATAAATGATCTGCTTTGTTGTTTTAAATAGTATTAATTTTTATTTCGCAATCTTAATTATTGTTCGAATTTTCAGAGCAAGCATTTCATAATAATAGCACTCATTACTATAATGTTACTTACTTTTTTGTCAATAAATTTGAGTAAAAGGAGAAAAATTTCGATTAAAGTCTTTAAGGATAGAATATTTTAATCTAAAAGAATATTCGGAAGTAAAATATAATTCTTTTATATGAAATAGATCAATTTCGATTTGAAGATGATCTTGGTAAGAGTTACAGTTGAGGTTCTCTAAACTAACCTTTTATTTATCGCTATTTCATAAACTACTTTAAGTCAAAGGATAAAAGAATAAAAATAATCGGCTCAAATTACAATTAGTTAAACGTTATGATTTAAAAGAAAGTGTGAATCAATTTTTTCAATTTTTTCAAAGCAAGAAAAAATAAGTTTATATCTCAACTAAAAGTTTCAAAACAATAAAAGCCATAAATATTGAAAACTGGATAAGTCCAGGAATTCATCCCTTTATAAAATTTTAGAATAATAATGGTTTTACAAAAAAATAAATATCTTCTATGTTTTGGGATAAAAATCATTCTTCTGTTTTTTTATATCACTTCCTGCACGTCTAGTAAAAATGAAATTACCCCTGCATTCTACCATTGGCAAACTAACTTTTCTCTCACTCAGTCTGAAAAAGATTACCTTCAAAAGCTTTCTGTAAAAAAACTCTACGTCAAATTTTTTGATATAGATTGGAATGGAAAAATAAAAGAGCCTTTGCCAGTAGCTGAAGTACTTATAGATTCAGCTGACCTGAGAAATATCGAAATTATTCCTACAATTTTTATCACTAATCGGAGTTTGAAAAATTACCCATTGGAGAAAATGGAATTACTGGGTAAAAATATTTTAGAGAAAATTTTTTCTATAAAAAAAGAGATGAAAGAAATTCAAATAGATTGCGATTGGTCAGAAACAACAAGGGAAAAGTATTTTCGATTATTACGTTTTCTTAAGAGAGAAATTCAAAAAAAAAATATTCAGTTAAGTGTGACGATTCGATTGCATCAAATCAAATATTTTAAACGTACAGGAGTCCCTCCTGTTGATCGAGGAATGTTGATGTTTTATAATGTCGATGATGTTAAAGACTATAAAACTAAAAATTCTATTCTCGATTTAAATGTTGCCAAACAATACTTTTTTAATTTTGAAAATTACCCATTGGAATTAGATGTGGCATTGCCAATTTTTTCTTGGGGTGTTTTATATCGAAGTGGAGGAATGATAAAGTTAATCAATAATCTGAGGGTAGAAGACATGGATGATGATACGTTTTTTTTACAAACTGATGAACGCCATTTTGAGATAGTAGAAAGTACTTATCTTCACGGAAAATATCTTTACGAAGGAGATATTATTCGACTCGAAACAGTTCCTTTAGAAACGTTAAAAATATCTTCTGAACTTTTAAAATCTAAAATTGAAAACGCAAACCTTACGCTTAGTTTTTATCATTTAGATACGACAACGATCAAACATTACCCTTATGGAAACCTTGAAAAAATTATTGATATATTTAAATAATATTCGATACTCACTATTCTTCTTTTTGTTAATCCTCCCTTTCCAAATTTCCAAGGGTTGTGGTCCATATCATTTGACTTTCGAAGGTTACACATTTTTGAATCCTAATATTGTAGACAATAATGCAACCTTTGCGCCATATTTCTTAAAGTTTAATGATTTGTATAAGTCACCTGACTCATTAGAATATATTCAACAAGATGAAAATTTGCAGGAATGGAATGAACGATTTTGTAACTTATATCAAATAAAAGATATTCGAAATGTCATTTATAAAGCAACGGTAAATGACATAAAACAACTTCGGAATGCTTCTAATAATAAAAAAGCAAGATTACCTAGACGGTTAAGGAATAATAATTTTGCTCATCATCTACGAGATGAAAAATGTAGTGAAGTTATGGAGTATCTGATATACGCTAAACAATGTGAAAGGCATGTGACTGTAGGTGTGGGGTGGAGTGCACCTGAACGAGATGTGGTAGAGATGCAGAAAATGATCGTTCGAGGTAAACATGCTTTTGTTGAAACAGAATCTCATTATGTACGCTTGAGATATGCTTATCAAGTTATTCGATTAGCTCATTATTCCAAGGCATACAATGAAGTTTTAAACTTAATTAATGAGTTAATGCCAAAGGTTCATGCTAATCCTAGTTTGTTGGATTACTGGATTATGGGACACAAAGCGGGAGCTTTATTGAGGATCGGGGAAAGGGTAGAGGCAGCATACTTGTACTCCTTGATATTTGCGAATTGTTTAAGTAAAAGACAGTCTGCTTATCAAAGTTTCTCCATAAAAAGCAATGAAGAATGGGATCAGTTAGTTTTGAAATGTAAAAGTGATGAAGAACGGGCTATGTTATACACGATTCGAGCCAATCATGATGATAGTCGAGTGATTTTTGAGATGGAAAAAATTTATGAATACGATCCAAAGAATGAAAATTTAGAATTATTATTAGTTAAAGAAATCGTCAAATTAGAGAAAGATTTTTTAGGAAAGGATTTCAATAATAATAAAAAACGTAACAAAAGATATTTTAAAATACCTCGAAAAAAATCAGAAAAATATTTGAAACAAACTACAGAGTTTGTAACCAAATGCGTAAAAGAAAAGAAAGTAATTAATTTGGATTTATGGCGAATTGCTGAAGGCTATTTGACTTTTTTGGGTGGTGATTATGCAGGGGCTGATCAGATTTTTACTAGGCTTAGGAATTCAATGGGAAGTGAAAATGAAGTGATGGTGAATCAATTAGAGGTCGCACAATTAGCATTGAAAATTGCTCAATATAATTATCCAATATCGACTAAGGATGAAAATGAAATCGGAAATATTATTCGTAATAATTCAAATTATTGGAATTATAAAGATTTCCCAAATTATATCAACGACAAATTAGTAGACTTATATATTAAATCTGGTGAGAAAGGAAAAGCTTTCCGATTGCACCACACTTTGGATGCCTTAAAGATGAATCCTGATATGTCAATGATTGAAGATCTTCTGAGGATTTGTGAAAAAGAAAATAAAAGCAATTTGGAGGAAGTTCTAGTCAAGAAAGATGGTTTATCAACGATTAAGAATGATTTACTCTTATTGAAAGGAATCCTATTTTTTAATAATGGAAAAATTGAGGCTGCCGCTGAAACCTTTCGGAAAATCCCTCGGAATTTTCGAGATCAGGAGCCAAAGTTTAATCCATTTCATGAACATATAATTGATTGTGTTCATTGCCCAATGACTGATACAACAATGTATGATCGTGTAGGAATTATAGAAGAGTTATTAAGGTTGGAGTATCAAGGTCGTGCACATTTGGAAAGTGGTGCATCCTCTTTTTATCAATTGGGGAATGCATACTACAACATGACTTATTATGGAGATTCATGGTATGTGACTGATCTTTTTCGTAGTGGAGGAAACTGGGGGTACGTTAATAAGGATAATCGCTATTTGATAAACGAATCGGAGTTAGGGAATATCGAGAATAAGAAAATGAATCAAGCTAGAAAATATTATGAGAAGGCTTTGGATTTAGCTAAAAATAAGGAACTAGCAGCACGTGCTTGTTTTATGTTGGCGAAATGTGATTTAAATGAATATTATGTAGATCCAGAAACAGAGTATCATCCCTATGATAATTTAATTCCGATTTTACCAGAAAGATATAATAGCTATTATTTAAGGTTTATTAATGAATTTTCAGAAACTCAATTCTATGATGAGGCGATTGATGAGTGTTTGTTTTTGGGTGTTTATTAGAAAGAAAAAAATCGATTAAGAGTTTAAAAGAAGGTTATGAAAAAGGAGGTTTAATTGACTGTCTCTTATATCATTTTTCAAAGTAGAAAGTTAATAGAATATTAAAATCAAACTTTTACCCAACCAATTTCCTTTTTTACTAGTCTTTATTGGTAAAACAACAAAGAATATAAAGCAAACTTAATAATTGCCAGTTCAATAGATCTATAGCACATGAAAAATACTAAAATATAATTTATTTTAGTAAGATTTCGGTCGAGAGTTGTAAACTAGGGAGAAAATACTATTTAATATTTTGATGCAAAACTGTTAAAAGCATTTGAATTAAAACTCTAAGAATTATTTGGGTTTAGAGAGTAAAATTTGAGTTTTAAAGTATTCGATCTTTTCAAAGATTCTTACTGCCCGGAGGTGGTGTTTGTACTTGGGCCAAACAAATGAAGTTAGAAATAATTTGAAAGAGGGAAAGGTCCATATATTGAATTTAGTGAATAGATTTTTAAATAGCTGAATAATACCCGATACTTAACTTGCTACAGTTATTGAGTTAAATATTTATAGAATCGTTTTTATCGAAAAAAATAAACTGACGAGAACTATTTAATAAGAACTATCTTATAACATCCGAGTTAAATTTTCATCCTTTGTCGATTCATTTCGGCAAAGGATTTTTATTTGAACAAGATCTTCAAATTTATTCTGTTATAGTCACATCTCCTGAATACATTTCTTTTAACCCATCCTTAAAAAGAATTTCTACTGAGAAAATATAAACTCCATTGTTTACATTTTTACCATTAAAGAATCCGTCCCAACCGATTAAATTATCATTTGGCTGAAAATTTTTCTTGGAAAAAACAACATCGCCCCATCGATTGTAAACTTGAAAATTAACGATTTCTTCCACATCGATCCCCCCATAAATTGTAAAGTAATCATTAAATCCATCTCCATTTGGAGAGAAAGCATTTGGAATAAACACATTTCGTGATTTGTCCACAAAAATGGTAACAGAATCTATTGTGGTGCAATCATTTTCATCCCGCGCAATCAAGGTATATGTAGTGGTTTCGAGAGGGCTAAGGTTCGGATTAAGGCAATCTATAGGGCAATTTAATCCGTCAGTTTCCAACCAAATAAATGACTCAATTGTTAGATTTGATAGCACTTGAATATCATGTGATTCTCCTAATTTTATTGTGACATCTTCACCTAAATCAATTTGAACAGCCACTGGGTCAACAATTACTGCATTTAGGGTAGTTTCACAATGATAGCTATCTGTGATGTTTATAGCATAACTTCCTTGCGATAGATTTTCAATGGTTAGATTTGTTGTAGTTGGGTCTCCGTTGATGGATAAATAGTAGGTGCCAGAACCGTTTTGAATATTTGATATAATAATAGAACCATTATTTTCTCCTGGGCATCTAGGAGGAATAATTTCCAAATCTGCTGTGATTCCCAAATCAGGAGCTATTTCCAAAAAGGTAATTACTACACTATCGCAATCGTTCGATGCAATTAAACTATCGACATACATTCCAGTTGAATTATAAATTGAATTACCAACCTGTATTTCTAACCCTTGGCATAGAGTATCATATTGTATAAATTCATAAGGTGATTCTATCATTTCAACAATATTTGAAATTACTCGACATTTTGAGTTGGCAATAGTGCTAATTGAATTTGCAACTAAAGTCCGATACAAATCTCCTTCACTTGGATTATTGATAAAAAGAGAGTTGTCATTTTCTCCTATTAAATCATTCCAATTTACTCCATTGTCTGAACTGATTTGCCATTGGAAATAGGGGGTCGGATATTGTGTTCCGAAAACAGAGGCATTAATTGTTTTAGGTTGGCCAGCACAAAAAAAAGGATTCGTTGCACTTGCATCAATTTCTGGGCCGCAGGCACGAAATTCAATATTGTCAATTGCCAAATCATTCCCTAAACCACCTGGAGCATTATTTCGAATTGATAAAGTTAAAGAAGTAGTTCCTGGATCTGAGGTAAATGTGAAGCCATAGTTGTTCCACTCTGTATTATTTGGGATTTGTCCAGTAGAATATTGAACTACGCCATCAATCAAAAAATCTAGGTTAGGTTTAATCTCATTGCTATTGAGATTCAATAGACTAATAACATCTGCAGAAAATTGATAAAATGTATTTTCACAAAGATTATCGACTGTTTTTTCATAAAAGATACCTGGATCAAAACTCGCATTGATAACCATCATGTAACCTTCAGGATCGGTACTATTATCTCCAATGTTGATCCACGCTGTAGCAGCAAAACTTCCCCAAGTTGTAGTATTGTTAGTGATAGTATAAGAACCATCATTAGGAGGAGGATTAGCTTGATAAGTGTAGCTGGGTGCATAGCCATTCATGTCACTTGGTAAAATATTTGCAGGACCTGATCCAAAATCACCATCATTAAAAATATTTTCCCCTAAAGTTCCATTGCAAAAATTATCTGGACTCACTGTTGACAAGGAGGTCTTTGCAAAGTTTTGGTTTATGTTGATATCTTGTTGGAAAATAAAAGAAGACCTGCCGAAAGATAAAAGAAGTAAGCAACTATTGAGGAATAATAAAGTTCGTGTTAGCACTCTGTTTATAATTTAAATGTGATTTCAGGTTAATCACTCAAAAGTAGGAAAAAGACTTGAGATTAAATATCACTTTTTGTCAAAATGATGGTGTAAATTTCTGAAAAAAAATTCTAATTTTCACTTCGAATAAAATAATTAAATTATGTTTTTTCCAATCGGTGATGATCAAGTTAAAGGAGGGTATTTCCCATTATTTTCTTACGGATTTATTGCTCTAAATATGATCGCTTATATTTTACAAATGCAAGATCCCAATTTATTGATATGTGAATATGGATCGATTCCAGATGATATCTTGAATGGTCGAAATTATCATACAATATTGACAAGTATGTTTATGCATGGAGGACCAATGCATATAATTGGAAATATGCTCTTTCTTTGGGTTTTTGCAGATAATATAGAAGCTACAGTTGGGAGTTTTAAATTTGTTATTTTTTATATTTTAGGAGGAATTGCGGCCACTATAGCTCATATTTACCTGGGAGCAGGTACTGAGCAAATGGGTTGTTGTTATCCTTGTGGCAATGCTCAAGGGATAAAATGTGCAGAGAACATGATTAATATGTGTTCTGGTTCAATTCCCACTGTTGGAGCAAGTGGAGCTATTTCGGCAGTATTAGGAGCCTACCTTGTAATGTTTCCAAAGTCACAAGTGAAAGTTGTAGTTTTAGTCTTCTTTAGATCGGTTAAATTATCAGCATTTATTTTTTTAGGAATGTGGATTGGAATGCAATTATTCAGCGGCTTTTCAGAGATGGGCCAAGCTTCACAAGGAGGTACAGCATGGTGGGCTCATATTGGAGGGTTCGTTTTTGGAGTTGCAGCTGGGTTTATATTTAAGGAAAAAAGAAATATATTTTTCAAAAAGGATTCATCCAAATTATTTGATAAGGATGATTTGGTATAAATTACTGAGATTAATTAATTAACTTAAACAAAAGTTGAATATGATTTAGATTATTTAATTTAAAACTTGATATAAGATTATGAATGAAGGTTGAATGTATGGTTTTCTTAGTTTAATCTTTCGGCCCTCTTTAAAATAAAACTTATAACCTACTTAGTGAAAAAATATTAATTTAATTCTTCTTCGATTTTTACAATTACTCCTTTGGCACTAATGTAAGTTTCTTGCATTGCTGATGAATTGTCCATTCCTGCAAAAAGTGCCATTTCACAAGTTTTGATAATCTTGATAAAACTGTCAATGTGTTGTTGAGAAACGTCTAATGACTGTAATTTATCATGAATATTAGCTTTGGATAACTCTGCAACTGTAATTTTTAATTTATCACAAACATACCCAAAATAAGCTCTCGATACTTCGTCATAAAATCCTTTAGAATTTTTGTTATTCATGAACTGTTCGGCTTGAGATAGTTTTTGCACCGCCACTTTACGTGCACGTTGCATTTTTAATAGTTCGAAATCAATTGATTCCTCCCGAATTAATTTTTGTCTATAAATTAATGCACCTCCTAAAAATAGAAAAGGTAATAAGATTAAAATCCAAAACAATGGAGATCCAAAAAAGAATTCTCCTCTTTTGGAAAAGGATGTTTGGGTTTTGATAGGCAGAAGTTCAAGTTTAATAGCCCCATTGTCAGTAATATGGGTCGTTCGTTTTCTTCTACCTTTTTTGACATTTACATCAAGAGGATTTACCCCAAGGGTAATGAAGTCTAAACTATCTGTATCGTAATAAGTAAAGCGAGGTTGTACAGAAAAGTTACCAGGCTCTAATGGCAATGCTTGATATTCTAAAATTTTTCTTCCATAAATTTCGCCTCCTTTTTCAAAAGTAGTTTCTTCTAATATTCTTGGATCATACACTTCAAAATTTTCACCTAAATCCATTGTTGGAGAAATAATTCTTTTCAAGTCACCATTACCTTCAATCGACATTGTGATTACCATTGCATCATCCGTTGTTAGTTTTCGATTGTTGACTGAAGCTTTCATGATGTAAGTTCCCACTGCTCCACTAAAGTTAGGTGGAATACTATCAGAAGGAAATGGTATGACACTGATGTCAAGAGAATCTACTTGGTAAGGGAAATATTTAACTTCGTTAAAAAAAAAGCTTCTTCTTTGACTAGGTTCTGATTTCCCTAATCGGATATTCATTGGTTCAATCGTTAACAACCCTGCTTGTTGTGGAAATAAAGCTACCCGTTTGAATACTTTGGTAGCATACATTTCTCCATTAATTTCTTCTTGCATAGTTCGATAACTAAATCGTCTAATATCTTGAGCAAAAAATCCATTATAATTTGGATCTGCGCCCATATCATAACTCTCAATATTTACTTTGGTATATAATTTATAATCGACAGTAATTTGTTGGCCAATTCGAGCAATGGTAGTACTAGGCTCAACTCGAACAAAAAACTCTTCTCCCGCTGCAGCTGTTCCAGGAGGTAGATTTTTCTTTTTTACTACCTCAATAGAAAATGGTTTAGTTTTTAAGATTTTTCCATTGATTTTTGCAGTAGCTGAACCAATCTTATATTTACCACTTTTATTTGCCTTTAAGTTATAAACGACTGAGAAAGAAGAGGTTCCTTTTCCATTGATGATAGTAGACGACTGTCTTTGGGAAGGATTGCCAACTTGATTGAAACCCCGCCATGTTGGAGGGGTGAATTCCGTCCAAGTTCCATTTGTCATTTTAAAAGTAATGGAGAAATATTGATTTTCAACAATTCTCCTAGTATCAGCTTGAGCAGTAAAAGTAATTTGACTTTGAGCTAAATTAAAAAAAGCAAAAAAAAAGCAAAAGAAGGTAAATAAAATTTTAGGTTTGGTTTTTCTAAATTTTGAAACAGAAGTAGAATTAATTTTTTGAAGTGTAAGCGTATTGTTTCGAAAAAAAATATTCATAATTATATTTTGGAAAATAATGCTGAAAGCTAAGAGACCACAAGATAACTTTAAGTTGCCTTGTGGGGGTAAACTATAAAAGCCGAGGCTTAGATTTTATAAACTTTTCCTTTTTTCTTTGATTTATTTTTTTTCTTTTCTTTTGATTTAGGTGTAATCTCAATTTTTGGAAACACTCGAAGCTCGGGAAATATATCCAAATTCATAGGAAAGTCAAAAAGATCATGAGATGGGGAATTAAATAATTCCATTTGATTAGGCGTTTTTTGTTGTGGTTTTTCTATTATTCCATCTGGATTTTCTAAGACTATAATTTCAATTGGTTGTGTTTCCAACGTTTCTCCATCAGCTTCAATGAATGCAGGCTCTAAATAGAAGTTACCAATGTTTTTTGGTTGCAAAAAATATGCAAAGGAAATACTTTGTGTGGTTTCACCATTCATCATACTAAAACTACTCGACTGATTTGGGCCACTAACAATGTCAAAGTCTCTAAAATTTGGAGCTTCAAACTTTTGTCCGTTTGCATTTTTTAAAGTAAACCTAACTTCAATATAATTACCTAAGAGCACTTCTGTATTACTTACCTCAATAGAAAATATAGGTTCGGTTTCGATGATTTTTCCACTTAATTGAAAAGTAAGGAGTAAAATAAAACAACTTAGATTGAATAATTTTTTCATTTCTTATTTTTTTAAAATTTCAATTAATCCGAATTTAACTTTACCAATCCTTATCTGGTTTTTTTCCATTTCCTTTAGCCTTTCTCATTTTTTCTTGAACTTTCTTTTCCTCGTCATCCATGATTTTCAAAAGTTCTAATGCTTCCTCTTTACTTAAGTCTTTAGGTTGATCTTGAGGCTGTTGTTTTCCCTCTTGTTGCTGCTCTTGTTTCTCTTCATTCTGTTCTTCCTTTTGTTGTTCTTGTTCTTGCTGCTCTTGTTTCTCTTCATTCTGTTCTTCTTGATTTTCATCTTGTTGCTGCTGCTGTTGCTTTTGTTCTTCTTGTTGCATTTGAATCAACCGTTGAGTAAGCGCGAGATTTTTCTTTGTGTCTTTATCGTCTGGATTAAGTCGCAATGAATTTTTATATGCCTCCACACTTTTCTCCAAACCTTCTCCTTTTGCTGCTTGTGCTTTTTTGAAAAGAGAATTACCTAAGTTGTAATATGCATCAGCTTTTGTCTGCTGATTTTTGGCTAATTCTGCACTAGCTGAGAAGTGTTTAATGGCTTCATCAAAACTTTCATTTTTATAAGTAGCATTACCCAAATTGAACTTCCCTTTAATGTTTGAGGGATCTTTAGCTAAAGCTTTGTAATAGTCTTCAGCAGCTTTGGTGAAATTATCTTCTTTGTAAGCCTTGTTTCCTTCACGCAACAATTTATGTGTTGTTTGTGAAAACGTCAATTGTGAAATGAAACTTAGGATTAAAAAAAATATGATTTTTTTCATAGAATAAAAATAATAAAAAATGAGGATAATAAGGCAAATACAAATTTCGGAAATTGTAATTTTCTAAGCAATATATTTAACGTTAAAAATTATTAAAAAATATACTTTATTTTCCCCATTTATTTAAAAAGAATAAAACTAACGCTGATAGGACGGTAATAATAAAGTAAACTCCACTAGTTCGGTTTGGATTTTTAAAAATGGGGAAATAAGAGTCTGTATTTTTTGAAGCTGCCAATCCTGTACCAATCAAAGTACTTAAAAAAGAGATTCCAAAAAATAATCCATTTCCTGAAATCCAATAAATGAGAGAAGAAATTATATTTAGACAAGCTAAAAATTCAATTGGCAAAGATTGGTTTGCTACTTCAAAAATTGCCCAACTAAATTTTTTATTCAAAAAACTAAATTTTAAAAATGGACGGATAAACCAAAATATTATGCTCGGAGTTAAAACCAAAATAATTCCTATCCATATAACTGGTCCAAAATCCACTTGATTTGATAACAATACATTTATAAGGAAGGTTAGTACTCCAGAGGTTAAGCTTGTACGAATTAATCCCTGACTATTTCCTGCCAATAAATTTATTGGAATTTTCCATTTTGAGAGGTTCCGAGTTCGAGATTCTAACCATAATGCCAATATGTCTTGATTTTGAGGTTGGAGTTGAACGGCAGTTTCCAAATGTGATTCTGCTGCTTCGAAGTTTTTGTTTTTCCAATTCAACGTTGCCTTTATTAAATGTGTATGAGCATTTTCGGGAGATAATTTTAATGCTTTATCCGCTAAAAATTGCGCTTCTTGACTGTCGCCTGTTTGTTGCTCTAATAAACTTTTGAGCTGTAAAGCAGATTCGCTATTGGGATCAAGTTTTAGACTATGATGGAGTAATGCTTGCGCTTGTTTAACCTGGTTAAAATACAAGTGTGATTTTGCCAATTGTACGAAGTATTTGCTTTTTGTTGGTGCTATTCGAATAGCAGCCTCTAAATAATTTTTTGCTTTTCCAAAATTGTCTTTTCGATTGTTTAAGATCCCCATTGCATAAAAAAGTCGATCAGAACCAGGATTTGTCCCAATAGCGGTATTTCCAATTTGTTCTGCTTTGTCATATTTTTTTTGATGTAAAAGGGCAAGAATAATAAGGAAGAATGCCTCTTCATTTTCTGCATCATATTTTAATACTTCAGTGGCTTCTTGGTAGCAATTTTCAAATCGATCTAATTCGTAAAATTGAGAAGAACGCTGAAGATGATAATTTACATCACTCATATCTAATTGAAAAAATCTTTCCCTTTTAAATATTTATTTTTTCGATAAGAAATAAAAAATTCGGATAAAATAAAAAATAGAGCTAGGCCAATGAACCACTGAAAATAACTCGCATACTTAGTAAAGGAACGAGTTTCAAATTCCTGTTTTTCAATTTTTTCAATCCCTGATTGTATAGCAGTGATAACTTGATCTCCATCTGAAATGTTAAAATAGGCACCTGCTCCAGCAGAAGCTAAATCAGAAAGCATTTGTTCATTTATTGTTGTCCTAATGGTTTTTCCATCTTTATCTTTTTTGTAATCTGGAAAACCTTGTGCTTGGGTTGGAATTAATCCACCTTGCTGTGTTCCGACACCAACCGTAAAAATCATCAAACCATTTTCGTAGGCTTCTCTTGCTCGAGTGATTGCCTCGTCATCATGATTTTCTCCATCAGAAATAATAATGAGTGCTTTATGCTGTTTGTTGTTTTGTGCAAAAGATTGTTCAGCCAAATCTATTGCTTCGCTGATAGCAGTACCTTGAGTGGGAGCCATATTGGTGTTAGAGCTACGTAAAAAAAGTTGAGCAGCAGCATAATCTGTGGTTAATGGCATTTGCAAATAAGCATTACCAGCAAAGATAATGTTACCAATACGTTCGCCTTTAAGCTCTTCGACTAGTTGTTGAGCAAAACGTTTAGCTCGCTCTAATCGATTGGGAGAGATATCTGTTGCCAGCATACTTTCTGAAATATCCAAGGCGATAAACACATCAACACTCTTTCGTTTTGCTTTTTCACGTTTTGCTCCCCATTGTGGATTAGCATAACCGATGACCAAAGCGATTAACCCTAGCAAAATAATTACAAGTTTGATGAGGTGTTTATATTTGCTCGTTTGAGGAGCTAATTGTCCCATCAAGCTCAAATCTGCAAATCTTGCCATTGCTCGTTTACGAGCATACCACATCCATAGAAATGCAGCAATTATGATAGGGATTACTCCTAAGGTCAATAAATTTTCGAAGTGCTCGTAGCGAAACATATGCTTTTTTTTAGGAGATAGGTGATTAACCTAATTACCTGTTTTGTTTTAAGGTATAGTCCGGAAAATTGTATAACGCAACAAGACTTCCAACACTAAAAATATTATTCCCAACAATGCGAAAAGATAAAATTCTTCGCTATATCTTTTAATTGTGGTGACATCAATTTTGGTTTTTTCCAATTGATCGATAATTTGATAGATTTCCTCTAATCCTTCTTTTGAGACCGCTCGAAAATATTGACCTCCAGTCATTTTTGATAATTCACGCAAAAGGTCTTCATCAAAATTGACTTGAGACATACCATACACATAATCACCATTACTTCTTCTACGGATCGGAGTTCTAGCTGCTCCTTTTGATCCGATTCCGATAGTATAAACTTTCACATCTAGTTCTCTTGCAATTTCTCCTGCTGTTATTGGTTTGATATATCCAGCATTATTATCACCGTCCGTCAAAAGGATCACAATTTTACTTTTAGCCTCACTGTCTTTAAGTCTATTGACTGCAGTAGAAAGTCCCATTCCTATAGCAGTACCATCCTGCAAAATTCCACATTGTAATCCATCTAAAAATTCTTTGAGGATTCGATGGTCGGTTGTCAGTGGACATTGAGTAAATGCTTCTCCAGAAAAAACGGCAAGACCAATTCGATCATATTTTCTTTTATCAATAAAATCAGCAGCGACATCTTTACTCACTTCTAATCGGTCGGGTGTAAAATCCTGTGCTAACATACTACTTGATAAATCCATCACCATCATGATGTCAACGCCATCGGCTGTAATTTCTTCCTCCTGCAAAGTTAATTGTGGACGAGCCATTGCAATAAATAAAGTAACGACTGTCAACGCTCGCAATATTGGTAATAAAACCCTTAATCTACCACGTAGGCTACTTTTTTCAAAAGCTTCTAAACTTGGCAAATTTAAATTGACATACCTTTTCTCTCTTTGGGATAAATACCAAGCAGCCATGATTGGAAGCAGAGTTAATCCTAAAAGCCAGTATGGAGCTAGAAAATTATAGTTTTCTATAAAAGGAACACTCATTTACTATTGTTATTATTTTTTGAGATTTTATTTTTTTCTGAACTTTTTAATGTTTCCAGTAATTTTTGATACTCTGCCTCTAGTGCCTCTTTTTCTTCTTGTATTTTTGCATCACTTTTCTTAGTTAACCTCACAAATTCAATTGCCTTCATCATAAATTGTTCATGAATATTAACGGCCGGTTCAGCTTTTGCAAATTTCACTAAATCGGCAACTTGTAAAATATTTTGAACGTCTACTCGCAATGATTCATTTAAGTTTAGTTTTTTTAGGTTCAAACCAATTTGATTCGTGGTATTTTCTAAGGCATTTATTTTATAACGATTTTCCAAATAAGTTCGAATGATATGTGTCAATTCACTTTGGTAACTTTTGATATCTCCATTTTGCCAAAGTTGTTTTTCTTTCAATTCTTCTAATTGGTTTGATGCGATCACATTGGCTGGAATAAATTCCGTCGGTTTTGGAATTTCCACTTTTGGGTCATTTTTTCTTCTTTTGACAAAAAAGTAAATGATACCTCCGATAACCAGAAAACCAAGAATAAATAAGCACGCTGGAATCAAAATATCTTGAATGAAGTCTATAGGTTCTTCTCGAACGTTTTTAATGGGTTCGACGGTCATTGAATCAATTGGAGTAGATTCTTGAGCCAGCGGTGATCCAACGCGGATTTCAATTTCATTCGAAGAAATAGTTCTTAAGGATCCATTTTGTTCGTATTCAATTTTAGGTGGAAGTATTTTATGAATACCTTCTTCCCAAAAAGTAAATTGAATGTCATTTTCTTTTAAAATTTGATTTCCATTTTTTTGGCTTATCCAATTGGCCTCACTCCCTATTAACATCATTGATTCATCAGGATCACTCCAGTTTCCATACTCTTGAACTTCCATCACCTCTCGACTAAATCCTTGCTGAATAAAATACTCTTCTAGTTGAGCCATTTTTTGAGGATTATTGGTAAATGATGTATCTTGATAAAATCGTGTAGTCGTAAGTGGATCTGTTTGAAGAGGTTTTATATCGATAGATCGGATAGTGATGTTTTCTGGATGAGTTAATTTAAATCGGTAAAAATTTACGTCACCAATTTGCATTGAATCATTCAATACCTCAACTGAAAATGCAACTTGAGCTGAACTAAATTCTACCAAGAAAATGAAAAGTGAAAAATAAAATATTCTCATACTATTGAACCGTTAACCATTATTTTGATCTTCGTTTAAAAAATTCTAATAATTTATTGACGTAGGACTCATTTGTTCGGATTGTAACCGAGTCTGCTCCTGTTTTTAAAAAAGTATTTTTAAAATAACTCATATGTGAGTTGAACCAATTAGAATAATTTTCTCTTACAGATTTGCTATTTGAATCAATCCAGCGTGTATCGCCTGTTTCAGAATCGACAGCTCTTATTAATCCAACGTTAGGTATAGCTTCTTCCCTTGGATCAATGATATGAATTCCAACTACATCATGTCGTCTCTTTGCAATTTTCAGAGGTGCTTCATAATCTTTTGTCAAGAAATCAGACAAGACGAAACAGATACATCTTTTTTTAATTAAATTATTCAAGTACTCCAACGCCATCCCAATATTGGTTCCATTATTTTCAGGTTCGAGGTTAATTAATTCTCGAATAATTCTAAGGACGTGTTGTTTTCCTTTTTTTGGTGGTAGATATTTTTCAATTTTATTTGAAAAAAACAGCACACCTACTTTATCATTATTATTCAAAGCAGAAAATGCAAGCACCGCTGCAATCTCTGCATTGATTTCATTTTTAGTTTGTTTGACTGAGCCAAAGAAAGAAGATTTACTTACATCAATTAGTAGCATCACAGTTAACTCTCTCTCTTCCTCAAATACTTTGACATGTGGAGAGCCTGTTCTTGCAGTTACATTCCAATCGATGTTTCGAACATCATCACCATATTGATAATCTCGCACTTCGCTGAAAGACATACCTCGTCCCTTGAAAGCACTATGATACTCGCCTGAAAAGATTTGTTTACTCAAGCCTTTAGTCTTGATTTCAATCTTTCGTACTTTTTTTAATAGTTCTGTTGTATCCATTTTATTATGGATTTAAGATTATTTTTTGATGCTAAAAAAAATAAATTTAAAGCTCACGCACCCAAATATTTCGATAACTTACCGGATTACTATGATCTTGTAACATGATTGGTGCCTTTCCATGTGCTATGTTTTTGGGTTGGCCGACATTTTCAGTTGTTCCTTTTACCTCGACATGGTTCTGTACCAGGACTCCATTGTGAAGGACAGTTAAAGAGCCAGACCTTATTTTGATGTTATCTTTGTTAAATTTTGGAGCCATAAAAATGATGTCATATGTTTGCCATTCTCCTGGTTTTTTGCAAGCATTTACCAATGGAATATGTTGTTTGTAAACAGAACCAGCTTGACCGTTTGAATAAGTTTTGTTATTGTAATTATCAAGTATTTGAACCTCGTATCTTTGCTGGAAAAAAACGCCACTGTTTCCTCTATCTTGACCATCCTCTTTGACGATTGCTGGGGACCTCCATTCAATGTGCAATTGAATATCTCCAAAATCTCTTTTAGTTTTGATATTCCCTTTTCCTTTTAAAACAGTCATACAATTATCTGCTATTTCCCATTCTGCCTTTGCATCACCCATTGAAGACCATTCCTCTAGGTTTTTTCCATCGAATAAAACTATCGCATCTGATGGAGGTGTATTATTTTTAGCGGGTGTCACAACTCTTGCTTCTGGGATCCAAACTTCAGTTGCTTTAGGCTCTTTTTGTGAGGAAATATCTGAAAGCAAAAGCAAATTTACGCAAATAAGCATAATTATATTTTTCATATTTTGTTTTTTGTGAGTTTTTTGGATTACTCTTTAATCATTGCAATGAAGCTCTTTTTTAAAAATGGTTGTAATTGTCGATAAGGAATAGTTACACTTTGACGTCCATACAACTGACTATTTTTTGTACTAAAACAGATTCCATCTTTTCTAATTGTAAAATAAGAGAAATCATTTTTTTTAACCCACTTTTTAAAATCTGTATCAGAGTATAAATTATGATTTTTTATTTCTTTTTTGATATAGTTCTTAATGTACTTTTGGTAGTCTTTTTTATTTTTAAAAACATCTTCTAAGTATATCATTCGATCATTTTCGAAATCAAAATTGAAAGAGATCAGTTTCTGTCCTGGTGTCCAAGTATTACTGAAAGTCATAAAACCACTTATTGCACTTTTAGATAAGTACTCAATTTCTCCCCATGCAAAACCTCGTTCAGTAGCTCGCATTTTTGGATTTACAGAGTTATTTTGCTTTTTAACGCTCAGCATATGTTTTCGGCAAGCTTTGATCCAAGCATTGGTTTCTCCATCCATCTGTTTGTTGAATGCTGCGTTAGTAGTTTTTGGAAAAGTAATATCGTATCCCGTAGCATAATCTGCGTATTCAATGCATCCTACTGTCAGACCATCAAAGGGTTGTAAGGTGATTTTATTTGATTTATTTTTTCCAATTGTGAGCTGGTCTTTTTCAAGGTACCCGACAAAAGTTTCAACAATTTGGCCTCTTTGATTCTTTGCTTTAATGATGAAATTATGGTTAGCTTCCAATTTACCTTTGATCGAGTATGATAAATTTTCATTTTTGTTATAAATTAAGCCGGTAAGTTGATCGCTACTTTCTTTTTGCAAAAGAATCTCCCACTTATTATTAGCAATTAGACCTTGGTATTGTCTAATCCATTTGTTGTCGCCACAATAAGAAGGAAATGTTACAACCTTATTAGTTTCAGTTAAAAATAAGTTTCCACCTCGTGAGCCATCGAAATTTTTCCAGCTACCATTGATGACTTTTCCTTCTATTTCCCCCAATAAAACTCCAGATATTTCATTTTTTTGATCGAACTCTTGAAGAAATATACGTCCACTCTTAATGTATCCATCTAAGTTAAAACTTATATGGCTACGTAAATAAGTTAACCTACCTTTGCAATTATCTCCATCAAATCCTAATGTTATGGCTACATCATTCAAGTCATCAATTCTACCTTTATAGTGTTTAATCCATTGTATTTCTGTTTGGCTCTCAAACAATGCTTTGACATAATCCTTTGCTTCTACTTTTTGTGCTAAACAAAAAATAGGAGAGAGGAGGATCAAGAAAATTGCTTGAAGTTTTGACATTTAATTTTTGTTAGAATGGAAGATTATTATCTATTTTTCTTGCCTTTATTTTGGTAATAGATTCACAATAAGTTTTTCTATTTTGATATTCGATTTCATCGATAGGGATTGCAATCCAATCTTAATAATGAGCCTGCCCTATGCTTTACACACCACAACTCTTTGGATATCAAATTTTTAATTAGTTGTTGTCATTAACGAAATTTAGACTTCTTTCAATTTAACATTATCGACACTCAACCTAGTTTTCATCTTTTTAGAATAGATTTCTTTCTTAATTAGTATTGGAAACGGTATTTATTTTATTCCATTGTCTTTAAGAAACTCCGTTTACTGGTTTTAAAAAGCGATGGATGCTAAGACTATGGAACTTCTACCGAATTTAAAATATCATTAATAATATGAACTTGCGATATGTTTTCCGCCTCTGCCTCATAAGTTAATCCTATTCTATGACGTAATACATCATGGCAAATACTTCGCACGTCTTCTGGAATTACAAAACCTCTTCGTTGTAAAAATGCATGAGCTTTAGCAGCAAGGGCAATATTAATACTTGCACGTGGCGAACCTCCAAAGTTGATAAGTGGTTTTAATTTTGCCAAACCATAATCCTCTGGCGTTCGAGTAGCAAAAACTATATCTAAAATATACTGTTCTATTTTTTCATCCATGTAGACTTTCTTGACTGCCTCCCGTGCTTTCAAAATAGTTTCAATAGAAACAACTTTTTCGACCTTTGGAAAACCACCTGCTTGCAAATTACGTCGAATTATTTCTCTTTCTTCCTCTTTTTTTGGATAGTCCACCAATACTTTTAACATAAACCGATCGACTTGTGCTTCTGGTAATGGATAAGTTCCTTCCTGATCAATTGGATTCTGTGTAGCTAAAACGAGGAATGGTTCCTCCAGCATAAAAGTGTCGTTACCTATTGTTACTTGTCTTTCTTGCATTGCTTCTAGCAAAGCACTTTGGACTTTTGCAGGTGCACGATTGATTTCATCTGCTAAAACGAAATTGGCGAAGACTGGTCCTTTACGTACATTGAATTCATTTTTATTTGGATTGTAAATCATTGTACCAATGATGTCGGCAGGCAAAAGATCAGGTGTAAATTGAATTCGACTAAAGTCAGCATCAATTGCTGATGCTAAAGTTTTGATGGCTAAAGTTTTTGCTAGCCCAGGCAAACCCTCTAATAGAATATGTCCTTTGGTTAATAATCCTAACAATAATCGCTCTATCATGTGGTCTTGGCCAACAATGACTTTAGAAGTTTCGATATTCAATTTTTCTACAAAAGCACTTTCAATATAAATTTGTTGATTTAGTGCTTCGATGTCAACGGAAGTATGCATTCTTTGTACATGTTTTAGTACTCAGACAAATTCAAATAATGAGATTGTCTGATAATGAAGTTTTACAAATTGCTATTGACGAACTCAGGTTTGAGTTTGTTTTTTAATAGCCCTCAAAAATGGTGATTTTTTTGGAAAAAACGCAATAGATTAGCTAGAAGAAAAAAGGGTTTAACGGAAATTTAACAGATGATTAAAAATGATAGAGAGATTGATTAAAAATTTTATTTTTTTTAAATAAAAAAACTAGTGTAAAGGTTATTGGATTGTATCTGGAATTTCTTCAAATAATGGTTTTATATCAGTAGAATCTTTAGGTGGTGTGATTTCAGGTAGGTCAGGTTTGATTGGTTTGATTGGTCTATTCGTTGTATCGATTGAGATTAATTTTGCTTGTGCAATTAGAAAAGAATCTACTCTCTGCTCAGCTATTACAATGGCGTTTTCTTTGCATATTTTCATACGATCAAATCGGCGAGCTGCATATCTTTCAGCAACTGCTATTTCTATTTTTTTTATTCTTTCCTCTGGTGTTTGTATTTTCTTTTTTTCGCAACCTATAGTGAGGAATAATAAAATCAAACTGAAAATGTGTATTGTTAGTTTTTTCATTTACGGATCAATTTTTCAATTTCCATTAAACGAATATTTTTGATGGAATCCATGCTACTTAAAATTAAACTGTCTTTTTGCATTGTACAGATGCTATCAAGATCTTTGTTAAATTGTTTGAGGCCTCTACGGTAAAGTGTATCAACTGAGTTTTTGAAAGTAATATCTTGATAGGTGGAATCATCTACACAACCAGTAGGGAGGATACTGAACAAGAAGACAATAATAATTGAAATAGGAAGTAAGTGCTTCACCGCTAATTTTTTGAGAATAAAAAAACAAAGTTAGGGAAAAAATAGGAGTCTCAGGCTACTTGAACTTTCGAGATTTATAAATAAAGAAATTGGACTTAGTGGAAACAAGGTGCTAGGTAATATCCAGAATAGATATAGGCTTCAACTATCATCTTGTTTGCGTTGTTCCAATATGTTTTTTAGAATCATTGCAGCGTGTTCTCTGGTATTTTCAATAAAATACTTGCTGGTGTATTTTCCTGCTTTGATAACTCCAGCAATGTATAGATTAGGAATATTAGTCTCTAAGGTTGTCTCATTATGAATAGGAGTTTGATATTCATCATTATGACATCTTATTCCTATTTTTTGGAAAAAATCATAGTCTGGTAAATATCCAGTCATTGCTAGGACAAAATCATTTTCAATGGTGATGTATTTTTCCGGAGTTTGTATAGTGATTTCACCTTCTTTAATTTGTGTGATATTGCTTTGGAAAAAAGCTGGAATGGAACCTTCCTTGATTCGATTTTCGATGTTAGGTTTGATCCAGTACTTAACTCGTGGGCTTATGGATTCTTTTCGTATGACCATAGTTACTTCTGCACCTTTGTGATACAATTCTAGAGCAACATCACAAGCGGAGTTTGCTGCACCAACGACAGCTACTTTTTGTCCAATATAAGGATGCCAATCATCATAATAATGTTTTACTTTTGGTAAATTACCTCCAGATACATCAATAGTTTTTGGCAAGTCATAAAAACCGGTAACTACAATAACTGATTTACATTTGTAAGTTTTTTTAGAGGTATTTACATCAAATATTTTATTGTCTAACTTTTTGATGGTGGATACTTTTTCGTAGAATTTAATATTTAAATTCCAATCTTCATTGACTCTCCTGAAATATTCTAATGCTTCTCTCCTGGTTGGTTTTTCATTGTGAGAAATGAAAGGAATACCTCCGATTTCTAGTTTTTTGGAGGTGGAGAAAAAGGTCATATTGGTGGGGAAATTGTATAAAGAATTGACTAGAACTCCTTTCTCAATTACCACATAATTGAGTCCTGCTTTTTGTGCTTCGATTGCACAAGTTATGCCAATAGGTCCGGCGCCAACGATGAGTAAGTCATACATTAAAAAAATGATTAACGGTTAATTGTAAATGGTTAATACTTCAAAATAGAAAATTCTTTTGAACGATTTACCAATTTTTAAGAAGGTAACATTTAAAGGTTTGATTGGGTTTTAAGTAGAGTACCTTTTTTATCAATGTACTCTACTAAATGTAAAATAATATCAGACTTACCTCCTTTGTTAAGTCTGCTCAGAACTGAAATTTTATCACCTTCTAAATGGGTAAATATTTTTTTTAGTCGAAACCACCTAATTCAGACTTTTATAATTCCTGTTCGTTGTTTTTTCGTCGAAATACATTAGTTATCTTTTGGAATATCTTACTTAAGCTGAATTCCTCAATTTTAATTTTTCGTTTTAGGAATTCTAGCGCCCTTCAATTAGGTTATGCGTTTTATTAAATTTTGTCACGGCAAATGATAGATATTCGTTTGCTACTTGGATTTCCTGATTTCGTAATCCCAATTCGAGTAAACTAGCTAAACTGATGATAAATATTCTTTTGTGGGTTTTTAATCTCACGAGATGTGATATTGTTAAAATACTATATCTCTTAATTTGATTAGGTAAGATTTAGCATTTATTTTCGCCAATTTCAAGTTATTGATGTTGACTTTATTTTTTATATTTTGACCAAGAACCTTGTTGTAATCTTCATTTATGCTGAGTCTAATATTCCTTTGCAGCTTTCATGACTAAATAATTTGCTACCCAACCGTAGAAAAAAATACCTAAGATAAATGCATAAATCAAAGGCATAACTTGAATATTAACGAGTAGATCAAGGCCAATAAATGCTAAACCTGAGAATCCAATAACCACTCCATATATGGTTAAATATTTGCGAGGTCTACTACTTTTTTCCATCATAAAGATTCCACCTACAGGAACCAACATTATAATAAACCAGATGCCAAGTGCGATCCAAAGGAAACTATTTGTGATAAAAAAAACAAAGAAGAGAGTAATTCCGATACCTAAAAAGGTACCAACAATGTTTGATGCAATCTTCTCATCCTCAGATAATGCTAATTTTCCTAAAGGATGAAGTCTTAAAAATAAATTAGAAAGTGGTTGTGCAATCCATGATGAAAATGCAAACATGATATAAAACATGATAAATGGATAAAAGAAAGGGGCTAAAGCAGGATAGTTTTCGGCTAATTTTATAGAGCTAATATATACAATATAGGCTCCAATGACTAACTGCCATCGACCTTTGTCATTCATCTTATTTGTCCACAAGAAAAATTTAAGAATTTGTCGATAGACAATATTTTTTCCTTTTATGGCCTCTTTAAGTCCTGTCTTTGCAAAACTAAAAGTTGGAGCTAGTCGGAGTGCTTCTTTAAAATGAGTTACACCCTCGTTATAATTATTATTTTCAATTGCAATCCAGCCTTTATTAGTATGAGCTAAAGGGTCTTCTGGAGACTTGTGTAAGGCATAATCAATGGTGGCTTCAGCTTCTTTTCTTCTGTTAAGTTGAATGAGTGAACGAGCACGCAAATTAATTAATTCGAGATGCTCAGGATCTGCTTCCAGACCCATTTCTGCATATTTTAAAGAATCTTCCCAATGGTCTAAATTGAGTGAGATTGATCCTTTTATTAAAAAGAACTCTGCACCATTTGGATTTAATAATAATCCATTATCAGCCGCAGCTATAGAATCCTGGAATCTATTGGCGAGCAAATAGATTTTAGCTAGAAGGTAAAAGAGATATGAATTGTTAGGTTCTAGTCCTACAGCTGACTCAATGAGCTGAATAGCATTTTTATGATCTTTTTGGGTTGAATAGCAAAATCCGAGTAATCCCATGGCGTAAGCATTACTTGGATTTTGGTTCAATTCAAGCCGCAATTCCTTCTTTGCCATTCCAATTCTACCTTGATGAATTAGTAGTTGTCCCCTTTCCAAATGGATGCTCATAAATAATTTTAATATTTTAAAAAAACAAAAGTATGATTTAAAATCATAAGTTTTTTGATGAAATTTTGAAAATGAATTTGTGGGAAAGGTGAAAGTGGTTTAACTTTAAGTAATGTTTTAAAAGAGAATTAAATATTAAAAAAAAATGTCAAATTAATATTTATGCCTTTTGTGACGGCTTTTTTTGTTAAAGTTTTATTATAACTTACTGTTAATTAGGCATATTAGATATTTAGGTGACACATATAATAAAAAAATACGAAGTAAAAATACCATTTTTAGGGTAGAAAAATATCTTTAGCTTAGTATATCTTTGCTTTGTAAAACATGAACAACATAAAAACTATCTAATAAAGATTAGGTAAAAGAACCAGAGTAAAATTCTGGAACCAAATTTTAGAAATCCCATGAACTGCAGGTTTTATTAAAACCCATACACTTCAGACTTCTTTTTACAGATATTACTTTTTTGGTAAATAGTTTACTACTAATAGTCAACTTTTCCTCCACTCCAAAAAAATCTAAAAAGAAAAAATCCAAATTAGCTTAGTGGTTTAGTTTTTTGCAGTTTCAATTTAATAAAAATAAAATGCTTTGCTTCCTTTTTGTAGTATGAAAAAGAGATGTTTGTGCAAAGTTATTTTGGTTCCTTAAAATCAAAATATTTATATCAGAACATAACATAAAAAGATTCTTTATTGAATCTTGCAAAAAAGAAACACAACGAATTATTTTCCCATGATTAAAACGAGTGCGCTATCCTCCCAGATGTAAAAAAAAACATCTATTCTTCACTCCGATTTTTTCCCATTGGGTCTTTTTTATGAATCAAACAAACTCGGAAGCAAAGGTTTAGGACAACCTGTGTTACTAGCTTCATATATCATAAAATAAGATTTTGTAATCAACCAATTGTTTAAAAATGTATAAAAACCTATTAACTATTCTCCTAGTCTACACTACTGGGTTATCGCTTCAAGCGCAAAATCCCATAATTGCTTTTCCATCAATCACAGTCGATGAAAGCGAAGAATTTGATATTGATGTAACTGTTTCTGCATTTAATTCTATTGTCGGTATGCAATTTACCATTCAATGGGATCCAGCAAAACTGTATTTATTAGAAGTTACAAACTTTAACCTACCTGATTTAGATATATCACAGTTTGGAAATATTGCAGCAAATTTAGATTTAGGAAAGCTACCTGTTTTGTGGGATGATGATTCATTGCTAGGAGTTTCGGTACCTGATGGAACGGTAATATATACCCTACGGATGCAAGCTACTGGAATTGTAGGGGATACTATTCCACTTAAATTTGCCACAAGTCCTGCTTCAACTGAATTAGTTGATAATGGCCTAAATCCATTACCTGTTACCGAGATAGAGGGAGTAGTTATATATGAAGATATCGTAGGAACAAAACAAATAGATAAATCAAATATTCAATCATTGATAAATTATCCAAATCCATTTACGGACTTTACAACAATAGGATTCGATCTACAAGAAACGACAAAGGCAACTTTGATAATTACGGATTTAACTGGAAAAGAAATTTACAGAGAAACAGAAAAAATGAATAGCGGTTATCATCAAAAGAAAATCGCTTCTACTATATTCCCTTCCACAGGAGAATATATTTATTATATACAAACGAACAGTAACCAATTGTTAGAAAAAATGATTTTTGTTAAATAAGCAACTGATTAATATTGCTTAAATTCTAGATTTTTACTTAGATTTTTTAACATCTACATCCCATTAGGACATGAAAAAAATAATAACACTACTATTCTTAGGATGGTTAATTACATTTTCAACTACTGCACAAGTAGTTTATAATGTATCACCATCTTCATCAAGCGCCGATCCAGGCGAAACTATTTTTATTGACGTTACAGTCGAAAACTTTATAGACATGATTGGTTTCCAATTCGAAATGGAATGGAACGATCAAGTTTTGCAATTTCAAGAAATTACTACTTATGGTAATATCATGTGCAACATAGCCGGAAACCCTTCGGTATGTTATTCTTATCCAAGTGCATTTGGACCAGCATCTATTACTAATTTCTTTGTAACTCAATACTTAGATCCAGATTTTATCAACCCTACAGCAAATACTTTAGCGGATGGAGAAAAACTCCTCACTATAGAATTTTTGGTAGTTGGTCAAGCTGGTCAATCTTCTCCAATAGATTTTAGAGGAGCAATTTTGGCTGTTGATTCTAACTTTAATGAATTATCTGTAGCCAACGGAATGGTTATAGCAAATAATGGAACATTCAACGTAAATGGAACAGGATGTGCTGGAGCTGGTGATGTAACCTTTACTGCATCTAATGAGTCAGGAGACACTGGTACATCAGGAAGTGTAAAAGTTTCAGTTGATAATTTTGAAAATGTAGAAGGATTTGGATTTACCATTAATTGGGATCCATCAATAATCTCTTTTACGTCAATAGGGAATTTAAATTTGACAGGTTTAACAAATCCTTCTCCACCTGCGGTTGGAAGTTTTGGAACATCTCAAGCTTCTAACGGGAATTTATTTGTTTCGTGGAGTAATTCCTCAGGAGTAACTGCTTGTGATGGAGATATCATTTTTGAAATATTTTATGATATTATCGGAGCAGGTCAAACTTCCACAGATGTGGACTTTACTGGGAATATTGAAGTAATTAGAAATAGTCAATTAGTTCCTCATGCAGTAAATTCAGGATCAGTAATGGTTACTGGAAATGGAACAGGACAACAAACTGGTATTACTTTTATCGCTGAGGATGTTACTGGAGAATCAGGAACTCAAGTATGTGTTCCCATTAAAGTAGCCAACTTTGATCAAGTAATTAGTTTTCAATATGATGTAACCTGGGATCCTGCAATTATTTCATTTGCAACTATTTTAGATGGTTCAGGTCAGCCATTATCTCCAATTGGATCAGGAAATCCATTAGGTTTACTAAACCCTAACCCACCTGCAATCGGAAACTTTGGATCTACAAACTCTAGTAACGGTGTTTTGTCTCTCTCATGGGATAATGGTTCAGGAGTAACTTTGACGGATCAAACTCCTATTTACCAAATATGTTATGACATCATTGGTGCAACAAGTGAAATCTCACAAATTAATTTTGGGGGAACAATTGAAGTAGCTGATATAAATGGATTAGCAGATTTTACAGGGGTATCTGGGTCAGTTGAGGTAATTGAAGTTTTTAATGGTGGATTAAATTTAGAATGGGATTGTTGTGAAAAAGCAAATCCTGGAGAAAATATATGTGTGGATGTAAGAGTAGTGGATGGATTTGAAGATATCCTTAGTGCTCAATATGGGATGCTTTGGGATAATACAGTTTTGACTTTTGAATCAATTGCATTTGGAAATGGAAATCCATTAGGATTATCAGTAGGGAATAATTTAGTGTATGATGCTAATGCTGATGCAGTAAAATTGTTATGGTTTGATAACTCTGGTCAAGGAGTTAGTTTGAATCCTGGAACATCATTATATCAAATATGCTATGATGTAACTGGTGCTACAGGTACAAATGGTGACTTGGAGATGGGTCCTATTCCTGCTGCTATCCCACCTTTTACAGTAGAAATTTCAAATAATTTAAATACAATTGCCTTTTTAGGGAACTCATGTAATGTTGCAGTCGAAAATATTTTACCACTTACAATTATAGAAACAGTAACCAGCCCAACTTGTGTTGGAGATACTGACGGAGCGATTAATGTTATAGTTTCTGGTGGTGTAGAAGAATACACATATATTTGGTCAACTACTTCTTCATCACAAGATATTTCAGATTTAGTAGCTGGCGATTATACTGTTACAGTTACAGATTGTAAAGGTGATACAGCCGAGAAAACAATTACAGTTGCTGATCCTACTCCAGTTACTGCTACTGCAAATATTACTGAAGTATCAGGTGTAGGGAATAGTGATGGAGAAATTGATTTGATGCCAAGTGGTGGAACGCCGAATTATACTTACGTATGGTCAAATGGCTCAATTATCGAAGATCTTACAGGGTTACCAATTGGTATCTATACTGTTACAATTACAGATACAAACGGATGCACAGGGGTTGAAAGTTTTGAGGTCCCAAATTCTTGTAATCCACTTACCGTCACTGTTACTTCAACAGACGAAAATTGTGCTGGTCAAAATGATGGATCTGCTACAGCAAGTGGATCTGGTGGAGTAGGTAATTATATCTATACTTGGTCAAATAGTTTACCAACAGGTCCAACAGTTTCAGGTTTAGCTCCAGGAGTTTACTCTGTAACAGCGACTGATGATGATGGATGTACAGGATCAACATCTTTTTCTATAGGAAATGGAGCTAACGTACTAGTAAATATTGTTAGCACTACTGATTTAATTTGTTTTGGAGAGAACACAGGATCTATTGAGATCTCTGGTTTTGGTGGATCTGGATCATATTCAGTAGTTTGGCAACCAGGAGGTATGACTGATTTAGTAATTAGTGATCTAGCAGCTGGTTCTTACACTCCAGTTATTACAGATACAAATACAGGATGTACAGCTACTGGAAACGCCATCGTTTTGACAGAACCTTCTGAAATTACAATGAGTGGTTCTGTCACTAATACTTCATGTAATGCAGGAAGTGATGGTTCTATTAGTTTGAGTATTTCTGGTGGAACTTCTAGTTATTCGGTTGCTTGGAGTAACGGGTCAGTAGGACAAACTTTAAATAGTTTACCTGCAGGAACTTATACTCCAACAGTAACTGATGGGAACGGATGTGTGAAAGTTGGAGCGGGAATTACAGTTGGAGAACCATCTTCAATTACGTCAATTCCTACTATTGATGGAACTTCATGTTTTGGTGAGTGCGATGGATCAATTAGTTTGAATATATCAGGAGGAACTCCTGGATACACAGTAATTTGGAGTAACGGTGAAACAGGAACATCTCTATCTAATTTATGTGCAGGAAATTACTCTGCAATAATTCAAGATGCAATTGGATGTACATTCTCAGAAGTATATTCAGTTACGCAACCTGCTTTATTTGGATTAGACTTTGCTGTACAGCATGAATCACCTATAGGAAATGATGGTGCAATTAACTTAACAGTCTCTCCAATTGGAAATTATAGTTTTTTATGGAGTAATGGAGCCACTACGGAAGATATCAATGGTTTAACTGCAGATATCTATAATGTAACAGTAACAGATATTGTTTCAGGTTGTACAACAATAGGAGGTGCAGCAGTCACAAATACACTAGCTATCCAATCTGAATTACTAACACATGTAACCTGTCATGATGGGAATGATGGATCTGTTGAAATTACTATATCAGGAGGAACACCAGGATACACTTATGTTTGGAGTTCAGTTAATGGCCCTTTTGCAATAACAAAGGATGTCTTTGGCTTAACAGCAGGAACTTATACGGTGGAAGTCACCGATCTAGCAATGACTACAATAACAGAAACTTATATAATTATAGAACCTACACCAGTAACTATTACCAATGTAATTATTTTTGATGAATCAGATATTTGTGATGGGTCTATTAATATTACTCCTAACGGAGGAACAGGACCATATACTTACCAATGGAGTATTCCTCAACAAAGTCAGGATTTAGTTGACTTGTGTGAAGGGTCTTATAATGTTACAGTTACGGATTCTAAAGGATGTACTTTTGTTTCCCCAGAATATATAATTGAACCATCTTCACCTCAAGTAGGAAATGTTGATATTACAGATGTTTCTTGTTTCTCGAATACGGACGGTGTAATTTGTATTGATATTGTAGGAGGTAATGCTCCATACACAGTTACAATCAATAATTTCAATCCACAGATAAGTACAGCTACTACAGTATGTTTTGGTGGACTAAGTCCAAGTGATTATGTAATACAAATTACTGATGCACAAGGATTATTTGTTTCAAGTACTATATACACAGTTGGTGAGCCAGATCCAATTACGATCGCGGGAGCATCAATTATTAATGAAACTATTTCTGGATGCGATGGTGGAGTAAATATAATGGATGTTCAAGGAGGGAATGGAGGTTATAGTTACTTATGGAGTAATGGCGATATCAGTCAAGATTTAGGTTCTGTTTGTTCTGGGTTTTACCAATTGACAATTACTGATGTAAACGGATGTACTTTCGTTACAGAAGAATTTGAAATTGTGAAATTACTCTCTTATGAAATCTTAATTACAAATGTTGCATGTTTTGATGAAGAAAACGGATCAATCGACTTGGATGTATTTGGAGGATTGACACCTTATACATATGTTTGGACAGATTCAAATGGAACTGTAATTGGTGGTAATAGCTCAACACTTGAAAATCAGCCTGCTGGTCAATATGGTGTAGTGGTAACTGATGGAGCTGGAACTATTCTTTCCTTGTTAAATTTGTTTACCATTGGACAACCTACCAATCCATTAGAAGTAACATCAACACTTACTGTTCAGCCTTCACCTGCAGATTGTGATGGAGGAGAAATATCAATTGTGGTAATTGGAGGAACTACAGGTTACAGTTATGATTGGACTAATCAAGATGGAGTAAATGTTGGAAATACTCCAACAATTACTGGCTTAATAGGAGGAATCTATACTGCCTTAGTTACCGATGGAAACGGTTGTACCACAACTGTAGAAGCAGAATTATTTGAATGTCAAATAACATTGAACGTAAATCTTATATCTGAATTAACAGTCTCATGTTTTGGTGAAACAGATGGAATGCTTTCAGTAGTAGCGACAGGAGGAACAGAGCCATACACCTATGATTGGGATTATACAAGCTATTCTGAAACTGGAATTGATGGATCTTCTCTTGACAATCTTGCACCAGGAACTTACGAGATTACAGCAACAGATTTTTACGGTGTAACGACAATTGAATCTTATATCATTTCAGAACCTACACCTATTCAAGTTTCAGTTACTGTTTCCCCAGGAAGAGCAGAAGCTATCGTTCTTGGTGGAACGGCCCCATTCACTTACCAATGGGATCAAACCATAACCACAGATTCTTTTATTGAAGGTTTACAGGGAGGAATCGAGCATGTCTTGTTGGTAATTGATGATAATGGTTGTACTTCTGAGATTCAAAGATTCAATTTAGATTATGATACAGGCTGCTTCGAGGCAAGAGCGGTTATCACTCCAAATAACGATGGATTAAATGATAATTTTTATGTTAACTGCCTTGAAACAACTACAGTTAGAGTAATCATCTTTAACCGGTGGGGACAAGAAGTTTACGAGAATAATGATTACGATAATTCATTTATTGGGCTTGGAAAACGAGATGAAATACTTCCTCAAGGTGGTTACTTCTATGTACTTAATTACTTAGATACCAATGGAGCATTTCGAACTTCTAAAGGGTCACTCTCAATTGTACGGTAATTTTAAATTGATTAAATGTTTTTTATAAAAAAAGATTTATAAAAAATAAATTATAACTCCCACAAACAAATTAAGTATGTTGAGCAGTTTTGAAAAAAAATGCTCAACATGCTAAAACAATAATAAACTTGTCAAACATGAAAAAATTATTATTCTTAATAGCTTGCTTCTCATTTTTAATTAATGATTTAAATGCTCAATACGAAGCAATTTTCAGTCACTACCAAGTAAATAAACTATTAATTAACCCTGCGACAGCTGGATTCGACCAAGACAATCATAAGTTATTTATGAATGTTCGAAACCAATGGTCTGGATTCACAGGTGCTCCTGAATCTTATTCTTTAAGTTACAATGGACCAATAGGCAAAAGTCTTGGACTCGGAGCTCTAATTTTTACTGAGAAGATCGCTTCATTCACTCGATACAGAATGCAGTTATCTTACGCTTTTCGTTATGACATTAATGAAACAAAATTAGGTTTCGGTATGTCAACTGAATTCAATCGAACTAGATTAGATAATTCAGTTCTCAATGATCCTTTATACGATGCTGGAGATCAAATTATCGAAGATGGTGTAGATGGAATTAGGACTTTTGATGCTTCTTTTGGAGCATATTTAGAATTGCCAGAAGGTACTTTCTTCGGAATGTCTATGCCTAACTTAATCAAAAATAAGTTAGATGATATCTCAGGTGAATCTACTGGGGGACTTTTCAACTATTATTTATTCAACGCAGGTCACAGATTTACAATTGATAAGAAAAAAGTAACTATCGAGCCTTCTATTTTAGTGAAAAAAGTGAGAAACGCTCCATTTTCAATGGACTTGAATGTAAAAGCAGGCTTCTTAAATGAAAAATTAATTAGTGGTTTGACTTACCGAATGGGAGATGGTGGAGCAGTTGCATTCTTAGTTGGAACTAAATATAAGAATCTTCAATTTTATTACAGCTATGATGCTTTTATGGGCGATTTCCAACAATATAGTTCAGGATCTCATGAGATCACGGTAGCTTATCAAATTTTAAGAAAAAATGGCGAATTCGATCGCTCTAAAAAGTATAGAAAATAAACCGATTTTGACCTAAATTATTAATAGTCAGTATTTTACGAGGCTAAATTAGTACTGGTCAAAACTCGAAAGATGTCCTTTAACAATTGGTTTTTGGGATGGCTCCTCTCAGCATAATGCCTGAGAGGAGCACCTTTATTAAAATAAAAAGGTATTAGTTTTCATCCAGAACCGTCTCCCAGTATTTTTTAAAGTAGTGTGACGTATATTAATTGGAATATGTTTTTTTTTTTTTAATTTTTATATCTGCCTATCAAATTCTAACAGATCAATCTGTCTATTAAAATATATAGGGAAGAAGGATGGTTTTAATCACTTCAATAGCATGAAATTGAATCCTGTGAAACTTCAATAAAATGAAATTTTATTTCTCTAAAATGATAAATACCATTTTTTAGGTATTTCATGGGGTGGGTATTTTATTTAAATTGTAAGTAAAAAAAGAATATGTTATTTAATGCTATGATAGTATTGTTTTTAGTAATGACTTTTATAGAAATGACCAAAACAGAAATTACAGAAAACTCTGACCTTTAAATAAAGGTAAATATTTTATCCTCTACCACTTGGCATTTTTATCAGTGTGCTCATCCTTATTTTCCTTAAATATATATACTCTTTCCGGTTAAGTGTGAATCTTCAGTCTATTAAATTGTTTTATGAAATTAGTTATTCTACAGCTCAGGAATAAGGTTTTTAGGTTCTTTAAAAAAAAGAAGTTTGATATTGATTTATTATAAATATGAATAATACTGGAATAATGGGATGGTGGAGAGAAAATAAAAAATGTAATTTTAAATCATAATATTAAAAAAGATTATTTGCTAATAAGAAAGCCCACCACCTTAAAAAATAAAGCAAAAAGCAAACACTGTGCAACATTCATATAAAAGGCAAACACGCTGATCTTACACTTTTTTTTCCCTAAATTTATTTTGACATTATAATTATGAACCTTGTATTTCAGGGTTTTCAAAATATTAAATTGGTTTTAATTGTTTCAATATTCGGTATTTGGGATAAAGCTCTTCAACTAAGTTGGAGAGCTTTTTTTGAAGCTCATGTACCTACAAGGGTTTCATGAAATGTTGTTTTAACGATATATAAAAAATACCGAAATGGTGGTATGGTAAAAAGAGGAAAAAAATGTAACTTTAATAATAGCAAACGTAATGATTTAGCCGTTTTGAGAATTTGAAAATAATTCACAATAATCCCCTTACACTTTTTAACCAAGGCAAGAAACAAACACTTACTTTCAGACTCTTTTTTGACAAATATTTTAAGCAAATATAAAAGTCCTCTAAATTTTTTCCTTCGATTTCTAACACACGCACACAAACTAAATGTAAATCTTGTATATGTAAGATTTCCGAGACATTAAATTGGTTTTAATTGTTTCAATATTCGGTATTTGGGATAGAGCTCTTCAACTAAGTTGGAGAGCTTTTTTTTAAAAATTCTTGTTGTCAATAATATCCTGTAAAAGGTTGTTTTATTAATATATGAAAAATACCGAAATAGCGGTATGGTGTTGAGAGGATAAAAAATGTAATTTTATATTATCAAACAAGCGAAAAATAACTGCCAATAAAAAAGCTTACCATTTAAAAAAAAATAAAGCAAAAGGCAAACACTATTCAACACTTACACCCAGTTCAAACACGCTGAACTTACATTTAATTTTTACCTCCATATTTCTCATAACATTGTAATTGTA
>JAQXDE010000020.1 GCA_029251525.1 Saprospiraceae bacterium
TCCTTAGTTTGTAATTCAATTATAGAATCCTCTATTATTTGTTGAGTTTCTTGATTATTTAATTCAATTTTCTCTGCTTTCTTCCTTGCCTTATACGCACGTTTAGCACAATTGTCACCACAGTATTTTGTAACGGTAGTTTTAGCTATAAACTCATTTCCGCAATGCTGACAAATTTTGTTAATTCGGATACTACTCGCCATATAATCTCTCGTTTTGATTTTTTTCAATAGTGATTTGTAATGTTTCAATATGTTTCATTATGTTTCAAAATTTCCCCTTTTTGTACCTCGATTTCCTCGATTTGAATAAAGGTACAAATAAGGTACAAAAAAATGGATAGAAACGACTTAATAAAAAACTAGAAAGAAGAGAGTTTAAATAGAAAAAGCCTTGTAAATAATACATTTGCAAGGCTTTTTCTATTTTTTAATTTTCTCTTATTTTCCTACTTACTTTCCAATACAAAAATTAGCAAAAATATTTCCTAATAAATCATCAGTTGATATTTCACCAGTAATAGAACCTAGGTGATAAATTGCTTGTCGAATATCCATTGCCACAAAATCAGAGGTAATTTTATCCTCCATACTTTGCAATACATCTGTCAAACTTGTATGTGCTTTTTGCAAGGCATCAAAATGCCGAGCATTTGTTACAATAGTACTTTCTAGGTTTAACTGATTGGTGATTACTGTATTATGAATTTTATCTTTCAGGTGTTCTATATTCATTTTAGCGATAGCAGAAACTGGAACAAATTGGTCTTCTGTCAAAATCTCATTGGTATAGTGTGCTGCTTTCGTGTAAGGATTCAAATCCATTTTATTGGCAATGGCGAGGAAGTGAATATTATTTTTAACTAATTTTTCCAAGTCAGCTTTTACTTCTTCTGGTTGTGTTTTGATTACATCAAAAACATAAATCAACAAAGCAGATTGGTTAATTTTTTCAAAAGTTTTTTCCACGCCGACTGCTTCGATAGTATCTTGTGCTTCCCGAATTCCTGCGGTGTCGATCAGGCGAAATTCTACTCCTTTTATATTTAAAATTTCTTCGATAGTATCTCTGGTCGTTCCTGCAATTTCAGAAACGATGGCTCTTTCCTCATTTAACAAAGCATTAAGTAAAGTTGATTTTCCGGCATTTGGGCGACCTGCGATTACAGTGTTGATTCCATTTTTAATCACATTTCCTAAACGGAAGGATTCGATCAAAGCATGAATTAACCTTTGTATTTTTTTGACTAAAATTTTCAATTCATCTCGATTCGCAAACTCCACATCTTCTTCCGAAAAATCTAACTCTAATTCGATCAAACTCGCAAAGTTCAAAAGTTCTTGTCGTAGTTTTTTTATCTCTTCTGAAAAACCACCTCGCATTTGTTGCATCGCAATGGCATGAGAACTTTCTGAACTTGATGCAATCAAATCTGCTACCGCTTCCGCTTGAGATAAATCCATTTGTCCATTTAAAAAAGCACGTAAGGTGAACTCACCAGGATTTGCCATCCTAGCCCCATTTTTTATAAAAACTTGAATTAATTTTTGGATAATATAATTAGAACCATGGCAACTAATTTCAGCAACATTTTCCTTTGTATAGGATTTTGGTGTTTTAAAAATAGAAACTAGCACTTCATCAACAATGTGACCTTCTTCTCTGATGGTTCCCAAATGAATGGTATGGGTAGCTTGATCAGCTAATGTTTTTCCGTGAAAAACTTTATCGACAATTTCAATCGCTTCTGTACCTGAGAGACGAATAACGCCAATGGCACCAACGCCTGCGGGAGTGGCTAATGCTACAATAGTATCGGTTAAATTGTGTTGGCTCATTTATTGTTTTTTCAAAAAAAAGCAAAGGTAAGAAAACCTAAATTAGAATTATTGGACAAGGAAAATTCATTTAACAATTAAATATTTTGAATTAGGTTAGATCACGAATTCGGTTGGAGATATATCTGAAGGGAATTGAAGAAGTCATCACACGTTTCCATAAAAAAAGTGTATCCCTCTAGGAGGAATACACTTTTTTTTACAAAAAAGATTTGCCTAAAGGCAAAGACTATAAGCCATTAACAAATTTTGTTAATTTACCTTTAAGGTTAGAGGCTTTATTTTTGTGCCAAGTATTTTTCTTAGCTAATCTATCAATCATACTGATAACTTTAGGCAATAATTTTTCTGCCTCAACTTTATCTTCCATTTCTCTTAAATTCTTAATATTCGTTCTAGCTGATTTTTTGTAGTAACGATTCTGAATACGCTTTTTAGCGTCTTGACGAATTCTTTTCTTTGCTGACTTGTGATGTGCCATTATGTATATATTTTCTAAAAAATTAAGATCTTATTATCCCATTTTCTCAAATGGAGTGCAAATTTATAGCTTTTATTCATAAAAGGAAACTTTTATCCACATTTTATTTTTAGTTTTTTTATTATTAAATCTTTATAAAAAAGCTTTAAAACGACGCCAAAATCAGTACTTATTTAAATATTTTGAACGATATTTGCTGAAATTTTTTAGGATCACAATAAGATCATTTATAAAAATCAAAACACATTTACGATCCTACCGTAAATAAATAGAAAAATACCATATTTAAAATGAACGATTATTCCTACGTGTTTAACGCACATCCGAATTTTATTGAATCGATGTACAAAAAATTTCAAGAAGACCCCTCATCTATCGAAGATGGTTGGAGATCTTTCTTTGAAGGTTTTGAGTTTGCTGCAAAATCAAATGGTAATAGCAATGGTTCCACAGCAACTGCTGGCTCTGCATCAATCAACGAAAAAGAATTTGGAGTACAATCCATTATTCATGGTTTTCGAAGTCGAGGTCATCTAAAGTCTACTACTAATCCTATTCGAACTCGTAAAGATCGAAGCCCCAATTTAGATTTGGCTGATTATAACCTAGCTGAAAGTGATTTGAATAAAACGTTTGTTGCGGGGGAGGAGATAGGACTTAGAAATGCAACTTTGGAACAAATCATTGATAAATTAAAAGAAATTTATTGTGGTAATATTGGCTATGAATACACCTATATTGAGAATCGAGAGAAAAGAATGTGGTTGCGTGATAAAATTGAAAATCGAGAAACAAGTAATTTTGGGTTAAGTGTTGATAAAAAGAAACGGATTCTTCAAAAATTGAGCGATGCGGTTGGGTTTGAAAAGTTTCTACACACTAAATATGTAGGTCAAAAAAGGTTTTCGTTAGAAGGTGGTGAATCGACTATAGCGGCATTAGATGCAATTATTAATGCAGCTGCAAATGCTGAGGGGCAATTTGGTAAAGGAACAAAAGAGAATCCTATTCATAATGTTGAAGAAGTAGTGATCGGAATGGCTCATCGTGGGCGATTGAATGTTTTGGCAAATATTATGGGAAAAACCTACGAACATATTTTTAATGAATTCGAGGGGACAGCAGTTCCTGATTTAAGTTTTGGGGATGGAGATGTAAAATATCATTTAGGCTATTCTTCTCAAGTTAAAACTCCATCAGGAAGGAAAGTGCATTTGAAATTAGCTCCAAATCCATCACACCTGGAATCAGTTAATACTGTGGTTGAAGGATTTGCAAGGGCCAAAGCAGATATTTTATATAAAAGTAATTACGATAAAATTCTTCCGATTTTGATTCATGGTGATGCTGCTATTGCAGGTCAAGGAATCGTTTATGAAACGGTTCAAATGAGCCAATTGGATGGTTATTATACTGGGGGAACAATTCATTTTGTAATTAATAATCAAATTGGGTTTACAACTGATTTTGATGATGCTCGATCTTCTACCTACAGTACAGGTGTGGCAAGTTTGGTTCAGGCTCCTGTTTTTCATGTAAATGGAGATGACCCTGAGGCAGTAATTTTTGCAGCAGAATTAGCCACTGAATATCGCCAGAAATTTAATAATGATGTTTTTATTGATATGGTTTGTTATCGTAAGCACGGGCATAATGAAGGTGATGATCCACAGTTTACCCAGCCTGAGATGTATATCAATTTCATCAAAAACCACAAAGATCCTAGGGGTATTTACTCTCAAATTTTAGCAGATAGAGGCGATATTGAAAAAGCGATAGCTGAAAAAATGGAAAAAAGTTTTTGGGCAGACCTCCAGAAACGGCTAGATAGTGTAAAGCAAAAATCATTGCCTTATGATTATCAACAACCTGAGTTGGCTTGGAAAAAATTAACAAGGACAACCAAGTTGAAGGATTTTCAAAAATCACCAGCAACTGGGATTGCGAAAAATAAAGTGAATAAAATCATCAAACACTTGATGACTATTCCTGAAGATTTCAATCAATTGTCAAAAATTAATCGATTGATAAAAGGGAAACAGAAATTACTCGATGCAAATAAATTGGATTGGGCAATGGCTGAATTGATGGCTTACGGATCTATTTTATTAGAAAATAGAAATGTAAGAATGAGTGGACAAGATGTGAAGCGGGGAACATTCTCTCATCGACATGCCATTTTTAATGATACCAAAGTTTTTAAGGAGTATAACCGATTGGATGGAATGGCAAAAAAGCAAGGGAAATTTAGAATTTATAATTCTTTCCTTTCTGAGTTTGGAGTACTTGGCTTTGAATATGGATATTCATTAGCCACACCAGATGATTTAGTAATTTGGGAGGCACAGTTCGGAGACTTTTATAATGGCGCCCAAACAATTGTCGATCAATATATCTCGGCAGCAGAAAGTAAATGGCAACGAATGAGTGGTTTGGTTATGCTATTACCTCACGGTTACGAAGGTCAAGGTCCAGAGCACTCTAGTGCAAGATTAGAACGTTTTTTACAAATGTGTGCTGAAGCAAATATTACTGTTGCAAATATCTCCACACCAGCGAATATTTTCCATGCAATGCGTAGACAATTGGCTCGACCATTCCGAAAGCCATTAATTATCATGTCGCCAAAATCTTTATTGCGTCATCCAGCAGCAGTTTCTGATTTATCAGAATTTGAAACTGGAAATGGTTTTCAAGAAGTCATTAATGATCCAGAGGTAAATACTAAAAATGCTAAAAAAGTAAAACGTGTTTTAATATGTACCGGAAAAATCTATTACGATTTGATGGAGAAAAAAATGGCAGACAAACGAGAGGATGTTGCCATTGTTAGATTGGAACAATTATATCCATTACCAACGGATCAATTGGCTAAGATTATTAAACAATATAAAAATGCTGAATTTAAATGGGTACAGGAGGAATCTGAAAATATGGGAGCATGGCGATATATTCAAACTAAATTTTTAGCTAAGTATAAAAATATTGAGTTGGATAATATTTCAAGAAGAGCAACAGCTTCTCCAGCAACAGGGTTCAAGAAGGTTCACGAGAAACAACAAGCTGATATTGTCACAAAGGCTTTTAAAAAATAGTATCAAATAGTATTCTTTCAATCAAAGAAAACCCCTAGAAGATTCTATCTCCTAGGGGTTTTCTTTTTACTTTTTGTTGAATCATTTTGCTCGTTGTTCAATATAACTTCTTAAATCTTCCATCATTTGATCACTCATTTTTTCTTGAGTATACTGTGGCATGTATGCTTTCTTACCATTCATTGGAGGAGTCCCGTATCGAGCAACTTGATAAATCGAATAGCGGGTATACTTTGAAATATGCTTATTCAAATGTTGAAAAGTTAACTTCTCATCATCTAGGTCGAAATAGGAGTACCGTTTATCTTTGTGACAATGTTGACAACTTAATTCATAGATCAATTTTCCATTTGCAGGGTTACCTTTTAAATTGTACCCAGCTTTTCGATCATCTGGTGGAGTAATAAATGTAGCTGGAGAACCTTGCAGGTAATATGATTTTATGAGTTTGATGGCAGCCTTTTTATCCCCATTTTTGTTAAGAGCAGCATTAACTGTTTTATAATCAGCTTCCGATAAATTGAGATCTTCCATTTTCAATTCCATTGTCCATAGCCAGGCTAGAACAGATTCTACTTCCCAGTTTTTTAGTTTCCGACCTTGTGCACATTCGACCGCACAAAGTTGAATAGCTTCTCGAATATTATTCCTAGCAGGTTCGACTAGTTTACCATATTTTTTATCATAATCACCATTATAGAATGAGGTCCGATTAACAATTCCATAAAGTGAAGTTCCCTGCAAAAATGGAATCCCTTTTTCTTTAGCATAATTCAATCTTGCTTGAGGATCAGAAACCCGAAGGTCTGGATCTTCTTTAACCGTATTATGACAAGAAGTACAAACGAAATGCTTGCTTTGTTTTTTAGTACTGCCTCCCTTTGGTTTTTTTGCAATCCCATAAAGAGCTAAGTCTTTACCAATCTCAGCAGAGGCTCCTTTGAACATCTTGGCTTGATGCAGTATTGGAGCATCGCCTAATTTTTTTAGAATATCAGATACTGGATCTTCTTTTTTTATTTCATTGAGTGATTTTTCTGACGGTAAAAAACTAGTTAAGATAGTAGTAGCTACAATCAAAGTGGATATTAAAAATAATTTTTTCATAAAATATTCTTTTCATTTTTTCATAAAATTTCGAATGAAAGTTAGAGACTAGAGATTAAAAATTCTAGAAATTGTAAACCCTAATCGAAATTCATTATTACCCCAATTGCTTGTCGTGTAAGGGATATAATCATTTTCAATAATCCCCGTTGCATTAGTGAAGTTAACTTGGAAAACATGACCACCCGTATCAATCTCTAGACCAATACCCATAGGAGCATAAAATCCTTCCGGTCGATCTGTTAATAAGAAGGTAGCATCCGCAATAATTCCAAAAATTTTATTGATTTGAATTCGAGTTGCAGCACCTACTGAAAAAATTCCATTCTCATCATCAAAATCTACTTTGTTCCGATGGGTGTAGCCTGGCATCACTTGCAAAGTGAACCGTTGAGAAAATTTTCGAGCAATCAAAACTTGAGCCGTATATGAAACTCTATGAGCAAATTTGTCAAAATTGGTTAACACATCTCCCTCTGCACTTGTCATGGTAGAGATGGTCGAAACTCCCATCAAAGTCAAAGATAAAGGCATTGAATTGTCCGTTTTTTGATGGAGGATTCTATATTTGATAGAAGGGCTAACTAAAGCGCTTAATTCACCTGCTCCTTTAGTTCGGCTTACTCCGACGGTCAGCTCGTTAGAAACGCCATATTCAAATCCAAATAATACATCAGCCGCACTTTCCAAACCATACAAGGTTTGCCATCCTCCTTTAAGGTTTCCAAAACGATGACCGATGCGAAAATCTAATTTTCGGTTAGGTACTGTTTCTACTGAGTGAGAGTTGATGATTCGAGTATCTTTAAAAGTTTGAAAAACAAGATCTTGTGCATTTATCTGGAAAAAAGAGGAAATAAGAAATACGCATAAAATAACCTGTAATTGATTTTTCATTGATGGAATATTATTTTGGTAATTGTAGAAGTTTTATAAAGAGGTTGGACGTTTAACGTAAGACGCTGCCATGTCGCATTTATTTTATTAAACTAATTTTCAGGGTAATTTTTAGTAACCCAACATTCAACTAATTCGAACTCAGTTACCGAAAGTGAAAATCCTTGAGGCGGCATTTCCATTTTATTGATCACCTCTTTTTTAAATTTTGAATCATTTAAATAAGGAACTAGTCCATCAAATGATGTATAGTTTCCCCAAGCAAACCCTTGAACATGGCAACCTGTAAATGCACACGATGCATCTATAATTGGTTTGATTTGAAGATCATAAGTAACTTGAAGTGTATCACAGAATGGATCAGATATGATTGGATCTTGAACTTTATCATTAGTACAAGATGATTGGCTCATCTGAATTAAAAATAAACTGCTTAAAATTAATGTAGAAAGAAGATTGACTTTTTTCATAGGGTTATCTTATTTTTTAACAAATAGTAAAAGAAATGTAAAAGTAAAAATCTAATTAGATATATGACTCAAAATATTCACTGATTTTCAAACACCTTATTTATATACATTGGAATTTGAAAAAAGGATGCGTGAAGATTAAAAGAATACTATTTTTACAACCAAAAGGAGTTTGAAATTGTTTTGGAAATTACTTGAACGATTTTCATAATTAGATTATCACAATAAATCGTAAAAAAGCACTATTTTTGTTTATCAATTTAAAAATCAAAAAAATAATATCAAGGACGAATTATCTTAGTAAAAAATTTTAACCAATAAAATAGAATAATATGTATCCACCAGATTTAGTAGCTCCAATGCACAAAGATTTGACTGACCACGGTTTTCAAGGTTTACAGACGGTTGAAGCTGTTGATGAATTTATGAAAAATATGGAAGGTACCGCATTAGTCGTAGTCAATTCAGTTTGCGGATGTGCTGCAGCTATGGCTCGCCCAGGTGCGAAGTTAGCTATGGAAAGTGACAAGAAACCTACTCAATCAGCTACAGTTTTTGCTGGAGTAGATAGGGAGGCAACGGAGAAAATAAGAGAATATTTATTACCATATCCTCCTTCTTCTCCTGCAATTGCATTATTTCAAGATGGAAAAGTAGTTCATATGCTAGAGCGTCATCATATCGAAGGACGGCCTGCTGAAATGATTGCTGCTAATTTGAAAATGGCTTTCGATAAATATTGCTAGTCAATCAATTATAGTTGTCATAAATTGTTCACCATACAATAAGAAAGTCCAAGAGTATTAATTTCTCTTGGACTTTTTTTATTTTTAATATTGGCAATAATCTGAGGGGTCAATTTTTATTAATGAGTGATCTATCAGCTAGCCGTTGAAGAGGAAATAACTAAATTAAGGAGCTAATCTTTCTTTTTTCCATTTCCCTTTCTTTGTTAGCTTATATCTAATCCGATCATGCAATCGACTTCTTCGTCCTTGCCAAAATTCAATTAAAACAGGCTGTACCAAATAACCTCCCCAATTAGGAGGGCAAGGGAGGACTTCTTCATCTTTAAATCTTTCTTCTAAATCTTTCATACTTTTTTCAAGAACTTCTCGGTTTTTGATCACTTTACTTTGTGAAGAAACCCAAGCTCCCATTTGACTTTTCTTAGGGCGGCTTTGGAAATATTTTTTAGAAGCTTTTTTACTGACTTTTTTGACTACACCTTCAATCCGTACTTGTCTTTCTAATTCTAACCAAACAAAAGTCAAAGAGACGTTTTTGTTTTTTGCCATTTCTTTACCTTTCTGGCTGTTATAGTTGGTGAAAAAAGTAAAACCTTTTTCGCTCAATTTTTTTAACAAAACGATTCGAGCTGAGGGAATACCATCAGGACTGACTGTTGAAAGGGTCATTGCATTTGGTTCAGGTACTTTACTTTGGAGCGCTTCCTTGATCCAAGTTTCGAATTGCTTAAGTGGATTATCTAAAACATCAGAAATATCCAATTCTTTTTTGGAGTAATCTTCACGAAGGTTTGCTAACTTTTTTCTAGCCATATTATATGCTTTATTATAAATTGGGTGATTAGAATTTAATGCGTTACCACACCAAGGTAACAATTATACTTTTATTGGGTTTTGATTTTTTGAATAAAAACTAGTGATCTTTATTTTTAATGTTAAAGTATTTTATTTCAGGGAAAATCAATGATGTCACATTTTTTGTTTTAAAGAGCGTATTAATTTTTTTTTGCATATAAAATGAAGTTCTAGTTTTTTTTCAAAAAAAAATGTACTTAAATAGTATAGAAACGCAATTATTTTTTGTCACAAAAAAATATAGTGGTGAGAAATATTTTCATTAATACATAACTTTATTGGCTTTTTAGGCCCAGTAAGTGTTAAAATATCAAATATTGGTATTCTTATAATATGTTTAATTGATAAGTTACAAAACTTCTTTTCACCGCATTGCATTTCAACTGAATTGCTTGACTTCCATCTACTTCTTCCCCTATATTTGAGTCAACGAATCGATCTTACAATTTTTTAACACCAAACAAATTTTTTTTAACCTTCATTTTTTATTAATTCCTTATTTTTCTCCCGCTAGTTTAAGTACAACTTTTTCCAAAAATCTTCCCCAGATAAAAGTCCCAATGTCCATGAATATTTCTACAAACCCAGTAGCTAACCTTACTTTCGTATTTATATTCCTATCCCATTTTGCATTCTCTGCAAACATTGCTATTATTGAAAGTACTTCCCATCACCCATTTCAACAAATGGATTTAAAATGGCAAAATACTGCCATCGCCTCTGGTCACTCGGCTACTATCCTTTCTCAGACATCTTTGGACGATGTAAATAATTTATCTGGTTTTGATGTTTTAATTCTATCTAACGGTTTAATTCAATTGACAGGAGCTCGCCAAGACGTACTTCACCAATTTGTGGCTCAAGGTGGTAACGCTTATATTCAAGCAGAGTACCAAACTACACAACCTGGTAGCGAAGCATTCGAATATGTAGTTAGTCAATTAGGAGGGACATTTAGTTGGGTTGGAGAATTAAGTGGAAATTTAAATCCAATGAATATCTTTGGAGAATTAGCAGTGGGAGCTTCGCCTGTGACTTCGATTGATCATTTTTGGTACGGTTCCTATGGAGAAGGTGGAGATAATATTATTCCTTTTCTAGAAAAAGACGGTAACCACTATGGTTTTACTTTTTGCTCACCTAATACATCGCATGGAAAGTTGGTCACTACTTCTGATCAAGATTGGATTCGACTCGATTACTCGCCTGAGTTGATTCATAATATCATGAATTTCCTTACAACTTCTGGTTCGCCAATCATCCCATCTATTATTGTCAGCATATCAAATGACGAACCATGTGAAAATGATCTAATCACCTTTACAGCTAACATTGGCGCAACAACTTCTTCTGTTCATTACCAATGGGTAGTCAATGGGAACCCTATTCCTAATGCTACTGATACAAACTTTACTGCTATTTTTAATAGTGGAGATTGGGTAAATTGTGAAGTTACTTTCTCTGAAAACTGTTCATCACAAATGGTTTCAACTCCACCATTGGAGGTAATTATTATCAACCCTTTAACAAGTTCACCTGCACTTACTATTTCTACTGCAAATACTACTATTTGCTCTACTGAATCTATCACTGCCAAAGTCTTGGTTACCGATATTCAAGGATTAACAAATGTCTCTTACCAATGGGCATTAAATAATCAGAACATTCCTGGTGCTACTGACACCATTTTTTCCATCAATACTTTGAATGATGGAGATATATTAAATTGTCATTTGAGCTACGCTGATTTTTGTAATAATGACGATCAAGTTATATCAAACTCACTTACTTTTACTGTCAATGGTTCAACTATGCCTACAGTCTCTATTTTTTCTGACTTTACTTATATATGTGCTGGGGAAATCATAACATTTACAACAAATACAAATCAAGTAGGAGTTAGTCCCACTTATCAATGGATGATCGATGGATTAAATGTAGGTACAAATAATCCAACTTTTATTACTTCAGATCTTACTAATTCACAAACAGTAACATGCCTAGTTACAAGTAGCGATATTTGTGCGAGTACCTCACTTGCCATATCTAATTCAATTTCAATTGATGTAACCTTGCCACTTACACCACAATTAAATGTTCAAGCAGATCAAACTAATATCTGTTTGGGTGAAACAGTTACTTTCACAGCAATTGGAAATAATCTCGGTGCTTCCGCTCAATACGAATGGTTCATCGATGGAGTATCGACAGGTCTATTAAATACGCTCTTTACAACAAACAACTTAATTGATGGACAAACAGTCACGTGCCAGGCTATGACCTCTGAAACGTGCGTAACTTCAAACTTAATTATTAGTACACCAGTTCAGATGGAAGTTACTACTCCAGAAAGTCCAATTATAACAATTACCTCTGATGCCACTTCAATTTGTTCAGGTAGCTCAGTAAATTTTATTGCTATGGGCGAAAATTTAGGCTCCAACCCGCAATATCAATGGTTGGTAAATGGGACAATAACAGGAAATAATACAAACACTTTCAACACTATTTTTACAACTGGAAAAACAATTAGTTGCACTGTAATAGCGACTAACTCTTGTCTAGGATCACTTACGGCCACTTCTAATGAAATTGAAATTACTATTGGTGGATTACTGCTTGAATTGATCGAAATTCAACCAGAGAGTTGCGAAAACTCTAATGGTTTGATCGAAATTCAAGCGATAGGAGGATTTGGTCCTTACACTTTTAATTGGGACAATAACATTACAAACACGAACACACTTAATAATCTTTCCGCTGGTAACTATTCTGTTATCGTATCAGATGTGTATGGTTGCTCAGCTGCACTCGAAATCAATATTCCACACATTGAGGCTCCACAGATTGAGATATTAGAATCATCTAATATCAACTGTACGGATATAGGGGGATCTGCAAAAGTTACCATGCACGACCCAAGTCTATTATATTCTTATATTTGGAAGAACGCAGATAATGAAACTATTGCAAGTTCTGAAGAAGTAAAAAACCTTTCCGAAGGCTTATATTATGTTGAGGTAACGGATGAATATGGATGTTCAACTTCTGAGGAAGTTTACATCGAAACTGAGTCTCCAATTCTTGTTGAAATATTAGAACCAATAGCTGTTCAATTGGGAGATGAATATAGATTTCAAGTAATGACGAATAGCACCAACGCTACATTTTCTTGGGGGTATGATGAATCTCTTTCATGCTTAGATTGTATGGAGCCAATCATTTTGCCAACACAAACTACTACATATTTTTTGACGGTTACAACTACTGAGGGATGTTCTGTGGAGGCACAAGTGACAATTCAGGTAGAAAAGCCAAGAGATGTTTTTGTTCCAAATGCATTTTCTCCAAATAGTGATGGTAACAATGATACCTTCACTATTTATTGTGGAAATGACGTTGTGAAAATTAAGAGACTTCAGATATTTGATCGTTGGGGAGCAGTAGTTTTCTCTAATGCTAATTTTCAAGCAAATGATGAGGCACTAGGTTGGGATGGAGAAATTAACAACAAAAAGAATACAGGAAATGTATTTATTTATTTTGCAGAAATTGAATTTCTTGACGGTCGTATCGAAGTCTACAAAGGTGACGTGACCGCTACTAGATAAAAAAACTTTTATTTTTTTTGGAAAATTTCGAAAGGTTGAAAAATTGCGATGCAGTTTTTTGACCTTTTCACTTTGTAAGAAGGGATAATTAAAGGTTAAATTATTAGAAAAAAAAGACCCTGTCAATTAGCATTGACAGGGACAAAACAAAAAACAAACACTATGAACAAACACTTATCTTTAAAATTCCCGAAGGAAATTATTTTCTTTTTTGAGATCGAAGAGGAAATAGCATATAGTAGTAAAATTAATAATTGGCAACATTTGATCCTGTCCAATCTTTGTATAAATCTATTAAGATTGAGGTTGGAATATTTTCCAATTTATTATTTTTCAACGATATTTATATTCATGAAAAATAATCATTATCAATTTAAAAGGGGGAATAATTCATTTTAGTATTTTTGTAAAAGCATTGTTATTTATAGTTTACTTTTAAGAAAATAGCCAAAATATTAGAGGGTGAAATATTGGTTTTTAAATCTTTAAGGAAGTAAATGTTGATTGCTAATTCTATTATGGTAGTTGCAAATTGAGTGCCAAAAGCACTATGTTCAAGTTAGTTTTTTAAATAAAAAAATCCCCTCGATATTTCGAGGGGATAAAACAAAAAACAAAAACTATGAACAAACACTCATCCTAAAGTTAATTAGGAAGATGTATTTTTAAAACGTATTTTCAAAACATAGGTTACAGGCCTTAAAGATTTTTTCTTTTAAAAATCATATTAGTAAATGCCTATAAAATCACCTCATCCATTTTGGTAATTCGTCGCCACTTTCTCCTTTGAAACTTACCTTGTCATTAATTACCTCAAAACTCCAGGTGTGCCTTTTTTTACAACCTGAGATACATCTATCAAATTTAATGATATAATTAATTTCCCAACCGCTAGCTAATTTTTTTATTTCAATATCATTTCCGTCACCATTTGGTTCCATCAAATCAACAAGTGTTATACTTTCAATAGTTGATAGATCTTTCGCTAAAGGAGCAATATTCAATGATTCTTCTGCACGCATGTTGAATGAAAAATGATCTTCATCCCATTCCACGTGGCGGTCTATTTTCAATTTAAATTTTTTACTTAATTCGTTGATCTTATCATTATCTGTTATATCATCTCCTAATCTAAGTGGTGTAGCCCATTTCGCATTTTTTTTATAGATTACAACTAACCTATCTACAGTAGGAGTGGGGAAAGTGTGTAATTTATGTTTTGAGGTTACCACCTTTGCTTCTGGTAGTTCACTAATATGAATAGCGATCAGACTTGAATAAATAGACTCAACTATATTTTTTGGAACTTTGGCATCCAACATTTCGAAATTAGTCCCATCGACCAATTGGCGTAAGGCTAATCTAGTAGCATCTTTTTTGTATTGTTTTTTTTGATGATTGGAAATACCTATAATTGAAGAAACAGGATCACCAATGTTTTCATAACCATACACAAGCGTCGAAGTACTTTCTGCAAGACTTAAAAAACAAATCATTGCTACTAAAAGCAAGTGCTTTTTAATAGCCTTTTTTCGAAGGTAGATGGTTTTCATAAATAAAAGATGTTATTATACTTGGTTTTGCTTTAATACAAAGCAAAGCATATACCAACTTTAAAGGATAGATGGGATAAAAAAGGGAGATGTGACTATTTAATACAAAATATTAAATAAATTATCAATTTGTTAGTTTGTGATGAAGTGAGGATTACATTAAAATGTTTGTAATTCGACTAGTTTTTGATAAGCACCTTTTTGCCCTAAAAGAATCTCATGGCGACCTCTTTCAATAATGGTTCCATCTTGCATTACGATGATTTCGTCGGCATGTTGGATAGTTGAAAGCCTGTGAGCAATGACAATCGAAGTTCGATTTTTCATTAATTGTGTTAAAGATTGTTGTACTAGTTTTTCGGATTCAGAGTCAAGAGCAGAAGTGGCTTCATCTAAAATGAGAATAGGAGGATTCTTCAATACTGCTCTTGCAATGGTGATTCTTTGGCGTTGTCCACCGCTTAGTTTATTGCCTCGGTCACCAATATTTGTTTCATATCCATTTTCAGTATTTAAAATAAAATCGTGAGCATTAGCAATTTTTGTAGCTTCGATAACTTGTTCTTTGGAGATGTTTTTTAATCCAAAAACTATATTGTTGTATATCGTATCATTGAATAGAATAGCTTCTTGAGATACAATTCCCATAAGATGTCTAAGATCTTTTATTTTTAATTCTTTTATATTTCTCCCATCAATAATAACTTCCCCTGAACTAACGTCGTAAAATCTTGGAAGCAAATCAGCTAAAGTACTTTTCCCTGCACCTGAAGCTCCAACTAGCGCAATAATTTTTCCTTTAGGGATTATTAAATTAATATTATTTAATATCTTTTTTTCATCTTTCCGATAAAAGAAATTTACATCTCGATACTCAATAGAGTGATTGAATTTCTTAATTGATAAGGCATTTTTTTTCTCTTTGATTGTCTCTTCTGCATTTAAAATATGATCAACTCGATCAACTGCGGCAGCTCCTTTTTGGAAATTATAGTATGCTTTTGAGAAGGATTTGGCAGGATCGATAACGTAGTAAAATGCCATTAAAAAGGCGAAGAAACTTTCTGCTCCTAATTCTCCACTAAATACTTGTCTTGATCCGTACCATAATAAAATAGAGACAACTGCAATTCCTAAAAACTCAGTTAATGGTGATGACAAATCTCTTCTCCAAAGTAGATGGGTTAAAGTTCTTTTGTAATCATTATTTTCCTTTTGAAACTTCTCTTCTTGATATTTTTCGGCATTAAATCCTTTAATAATACGTAATCCTGAAAGCCCTTCTTCCACAATTGAAACTAAGCTACCCAATTTTTCTTGAACGGTAGAAGATTTCTTTTTTAGAGTTTTTCCAATTCCTCCGATAATGATAGCAGTAAAGATAATGAGAACAAAAACGAACATAGTCAATGCAGGACTCAAGTAAATCATTAATCCTAAGCATCCAAACATGATCAAAGGTTCTCGAAAAAAAGCTTCTAAAACATTTAAAATACTCCATTCGATTTCCATCACATCAGTCGTAATTCTAGACATCAAGTCTCCTTTTTTTTCTTCTGAAAAATAGGAGAGAGGCAAGGCCATCATTTTATTAAATAGTTGCTGGCGAACATCCCGCACAATTCCATTTCGGACAGGAGCCATAAAAAATAATGAAAGATATCGAAAAACATTTTTCAATAAAAAAAGTAGAACGATAAAAATGCAAATGTAGGCTAGTGCTATTTCTTTGCTTTCTGTATGCATTAAATTACTGAACCAATATTTAGAATATTCAATAATACTTACAGCGCTCCAATATAAATCTGGCTTTTGTATAACAGGTGCTTCAATATCAAAAAGTATTTGTAAAAAAGGAATGATTGCTGGAATACTTACGATAGTAAATAAAGCCATGAAGACGTTACAAATAATATTGAGGATGACATTGCGGCGGTATGGTTGAAGGTAGCGAAGTAGTTTGCGAAGCATTGAGAAGAAAGGTAAAGGTGAATGATTAACTGATTAAAGTTAATCATTCACCATTAAAGAAAAGTTATTTTCCGATTCGTCTATATTCATTAGCATTGGAAGCATCTATTCGAACCATTATTTTGTGGAAGTTATCTTTTTCTGGTTTAGTTCCTTTTTTGAAAATCTCAATTAGTTCATCTCTTTTACTATTGGCAAACATTTGCATGATCATGGAAGATGGATAGTTTCGATTAACATCTTTCATAGTGGTTATAGCTTCCATTATCTTAGCTCTTGCAGTGTTGGAATCTAAGTGCATATTATCTAGACCTTCTCTGTGATATTTATACATTGACATTCGGTAGTCTCTAATTCTAGGACTTGTCAGGTTTTCAATAATCCAGTATCTATTTCTGTTCCCATCGATTTGTCTCCAACCTGGGAAAGCAGATGCTGCATTTTGAGGGACACTTTGAATGATCTCTTGTGCAGTTCTAAAATATGGATCACCACCAAGCGGTGAAAATGAATCATAATCCATTCCCAAAATTAAATTGACATAGTACCCTAGTAATGCACTTAAGTTATCTTGGAATAAATTTTTGCTAAATATAATTGGCTGGAAAGGTTCATAATTAAAAACTATATCTTTATCAACATGATTTAAAAGTGGAGTTTCTTCGCTACTTCCATAAATAGGGCGGGTTGATTGAATAGCTAGATCTGCTCTGAAGGAAGTTTGAGAAACTTCTTCAGTAATGGTCAATTGTATTTGACATTTGATTCTTTCCTCTTGTTCGTAAACATCTTCTGTCCATTTACGATTATTCAAAAATTCTTGGATATTAGTTTCCATATCTTTGAAAACTTTAGGATCTACATTTTGTATTTTAGGGGTATTTACTTTTACATCAAAAAGTAATTCTTGAGCATTTACAAATTGACTCAAAAAAATGATAAAAGGTAAAAGGAGAAATTTTTTCATTTTAATAATTTTGTTATAGTAGAGTTGACATTACTTTGTAAAAGTTAACATCGCCTAAGAGTAGTACTTTTATTCGATCATTAAGACAATCTCATTCACAATATCAATAGCAACTTTTGTCTTAGATTTTAACTCAAATTCCTTGATCTTATTGTCCTTCCTAAGAATAGTAATTTTGTTAGTATCAACAGCAAAACCAGCGCCCTGGTCTTTTAACGAGTTTAAAACAATAAAGTCGAGGTTTTTCCGCATTAATTTGCCTTTTGCATTTTCTATTTCGTTGTTGGTTTCCAAAGCAAAGCCGATAAGTAATTGGTTGTCTCGTTTTTGTTTGCCAAGTGTTGCGGCAATATCCATGGTTTTTTCTAACTCAATTGTGAGTCTTTTTTCTTTTTTCTTTATTTTTTGATCTGCAACATTGATTGGTCGGTAATCAGCTACCGCAGCTGCTAAGATAGAAATATGGCTTTTTTCAAAATGGTTTTGAGCTGCTTCATACATTGATTGTGCATTCGTTACTCTTATGGTGTCTATATTGGGGTGTTTTACTTTTAGAGCAGACGGACCAAGAATTAATTTAACCTTAGCACCTCTTTCTGCTAATTCCTTAGCTAAGGCAATACCCATTTTCCCACTAGATCTATTTCCAATAAATCTAACTGGATCGATTGGTTCAAAAGTTGGTCCAGCAGTAATGAGAGCTATTTTTCCAACTAAATTTTCTTTTTTGGAAAAATATTTCTTCAGTGTATCAACGATAAATTCTGGTTCAGCCATTCGTCCATTTCCAACCAATCCACTCGCCAATTCCCCATGAGCTACATCAATTAATTGATTCCCGTATGATTGTAATTTTTGAACATTGCTTTTGGTTGAAGGATGTAACCACATATCCAAATCCATGGCTGGCGCAAAAAAGACTGGGCATCGAGCAGAAAGATAAGTGGCAACAATTACATTGTCGGCTATTCCATTAGCCAATTTTGCTAAGGTAGTAGCAGTCGTAGGTGCGATAATCATCGCATCTGCCCAAAGGCCAAGCTCGACATGATTATTCCAACTTTCTTCTGAACTAACTTTTGTGTGAACTGGTCTTTTAGAAAGAGTTGAAAGGGTAAGAGGAGTTATAAATTGGGTAGCTGATTCAGTCATTAGAATTTGAACTTCAGCTCCAGATTGAACTAGCAATCTTGTTAGAAATGCTGCTTTATAAGCTGCAATACTTCCTGAAATACCAAGAATGATTTTTTTTCCGACCATAATATTTAATATACCTCAAACAAAAAATGATGAATGACCTAACGTAGGAAATTCATCATTTTTCATTTAGGATTTACTTTTAATTTGGTAATTAAAAGTCTTTTTTCTCACCACCTTCTTTATAACGGTAAGAAACTTCTCCATTTGCAAATTCATCAGCAGCGATTAAAACCGGGTTGGGTAACCGCTCATAGAATTTAGAAATCTCGATTTGTTCTTTATTCTCATGAATCTCTTCGATTGTATCAGAATTAACTGCAAATTCGTCCAACTTGCTGGTCAATTCTAATTTAAGATCAACTGCTACTCGAGAAGCTCGTTTGCTAATTACATTTAGCGCTTCATAAATATTGTCAGCCTCCCCAATAAAATCTTTGATTGAACGTGCTTGAATATTAGCTTCAAGACCTTGAACTTTGGATTTGATATCTGTCATTTTCTAATTGTTTTAATTTTTTAGTAGTGTTATTGAAAATCGAATCCGCCTCTTTTCTGTATTTACTAGATGAATATTTTTTAATAAATTTTTTGTAGTATTCTAATGTATCGTTATACCGCTCAGTTTGTTTTATAAAAACACTATTTTGAGCTAAAAGATAATTCCCTTTTAATATCAAAAACCTTACTCGCTCTGCATCTGGAGACTCTGGATAATCCTTTAATAAGTTTTTAAACGAAGATGTGGCAGCTTGATATTGTCTCAGGTCATAATACAATTCACCTTCGGCAAATGCCTTTTTTTCCATTTTCCTTCGCATTATATCAATCAGCTTGTTACATTCAGCAACTCTTTCGCTAGTTGGATAGGTATTGACAAACAATTGAAATTGTTCAATTGCCTTAGCGGAATAAGTTTGATCCAAACGATAACTCGGTGAAAGGTTGTAGTTAGAATACCCAATCATAAATTCAGCTTCTTCTCTATACGTACTATTTGGGAAAGTAGTTGTAAAATTCTTAAAGTAATATGAAGCTAATACAAATCTGTTCAAATAAAAGTGAGTATAGGAATAATAGAAATATACTTTCTCTGCCTCCACTTTTCCTCTTAAATTATTAATGATGAGCTCAAAAAGATTTTGAGCTTTCAGGAATTCTTCATCTTCATAATATTCAAAGGCTTTTTTGTAGATTAGGTCTACATCTCCTCCTGCTCGTAGTTTTTCAAAATCACTTTTACATGAACTGAAAAATATAAATCCGACTGCCAATAAAATGGGAAAAATTAACTTTATTTTCATAAGTGCGCAAAATTACAATATTTTATCCAAAAAATGAATGTTTTTCTACTCTATTAAACGGAAAGAAACAATGGAATAGTTGGTGCAGAATAGATTATTTTAATAATAAAACCTGTTTCTAGGTATTGTTTTCAAAACAGCAATCGTAAGTCTCCTTGAAAAAGAATCCTGCTTTCAGATTTCTCCGAAAGCAGGATTCTTTTATTGATATGAGAACTAAATTACATTCCTCCTCCCATTTTTTGAAGATCGTCCATTTCCATTTTTTCGTAGCCTTCAGTATTTAATTTGAAAATACCTTTATCTACTGAATTCTCAATTTTGGTTGCTGCAAAAGTGATAGAGCCACCTTTTCCTTTTTCTCCGCCTGAGATAGTAACTTCAAGAGGCATTTCTTTTAATTTTAACTCAGGAACACCTGATGACTTCATACTTTCCATCATTGATTCAGGATATTTAATTGCGTCAGTTACGTACAAAGCAACTTTGATATTATTTTCTTTAGCTTCTTTGTTATTAATCATAATATTAGCTTTGTAGCAATCGTAACCTGAAATGTTTTTCTTATCTTTTTTATCATAAGTTACATCATAATCAAATTCATCATCTTTGGCATTTTCTTGCGCTTGTTTTGCTTTCTGCTCCATCTCAGTAAAGTCATTCGCATTTAACACTGTCATCATCTTTTGCCCCATTGCATCTATCAACATCAACATATCTTTAGGGTCTGAATTTAATAAAATCTGCATTTTCATCATTCCTCCCATTACATTTCCTGTAATTAAGGATTGATCTTTGGTAAATGAAATATTCATTGTTGCAGTTTTGATCATTTGAAGTTGTGGCGCAACAGATGGATCATCAACTTGTAAATCAGTAATTCCAATAGTAATATTTCCTTCTTTAAGTTCCTTTTGAGCGTATATATTTTGAAGACCTGCAACTAAAAATACGAAAAGAAATAGTCCAATAATTTTTTTCATGTTAAATATTTTTGAAATTTGAAAATTTGTTATTTTAAATAGGATGGGATGAATAAAGTTAATAACGGTTTTTTTATCGATTTATTTAACAAATATAAGAGCATTTTTATTTGGAATAAGATCTTTGAAAAGATTTTTAGTGTGTTTAATTGAAAGTTTCATTTATTTAACCGCAATTTCTCTAATAATTAAATAGATTTTAGAGGCATGGCTTATTCATTTTCTATTTGCTTCAAATAAGTGAAGTTTTTATTGATAAGAGCCATTTTTACATCTTTTTCATCAAATTTCTTTTTGATACTCTCCATAACATCACAAGATAACTCATATGCTTTACTAGCATTAACGGCCCAAGTCCAAGTTTTAATAACTATTCCAATATTATTGAAACCAATAACTTTGACAGGTACTTTAGGTTTTCCTTGTTGAATATCTTCTGAAGTTCTATTATCTAGAGAGAGGGGATGCTTTGAAATTTCTTCTTGTATGATTTCTCGAATTAAATCGATATCCGAATTCATCGCGACATTAAACTCGATCGGTCGTACAATTTTGTCATCACTAAAATCAAAATTGATAATAATTTCATCACTAATTACCGTATTAGGAATAATAATCCGTCTGTTTGCAAAGTCTCGGATAACCGTATGTCTTAGGGTAATATCTTCCACGAATCCCTGCATTGTTTCTCGGATTAAAAGTCGGTCATTGACTCTAAATGGTTTGAAAATAATGATAAATAGTCCACTTATAATATTACTTAAAGCATGCTGAGAAGCAAAACCTGCTGCAACAGCTAGGATCCCTGCACCTGCTAACAATGAGTTGGCTACTTGTCTCATTTGAGGAACTTCATAGATGGCCCATCCAAATCCTACAAGATAAATTACAGCACTCATTGCATGTCCTACAAATTTGTAATTAGTTGGATCGTTTTTCATAATACCAGAGGAATTTTTGATAAAATTCCTATATAATTTTTGAAAAATAAAGGCAATAATTATTGTTACTACTATAATTGTAACAGGTATTGATATTTGAAGGAAGTAATCCCATATATTATCTCTCATGATTAGTTTTTTAATATAAAATACTGGTTGTCAATTGGTTGTCATTAAATATATAGATTATCGAGTTAATTTCCATCGTTTATGTGACCAAAGCCAATCTTGTGGTTTTTTTAATATTTGTTGCTCTAATTTATTCATATAAGCTGTTGTAATATCACCTTCAACAACATTTCTTGGAGTATCGGTTATGGTTTCTAATCGGACTTCATAATAACCTCGTTTAACCCGATTAATTGCCATGTTGACTACAGGGAAATCCATGCGTCTAGCCATACGATCTCCACCCCAAAGGCAGGCTGTTTTCTGATTTAAAAAATTTACCCAATCTGCTTTTTCTGCTGAACTTTTGGAGGGACTTTGATCAGCAATGTAAACAAATAGGGCCGGTCTTTTGTCCCAATTGGAAATGACTTTATTTGCCTGGTCAGGATAAAGTACCATTACATTTTCATGCGTTCTATATTTTTGAACATAACTATCGAGGTATTTATTTTTGATTCGAGCAACGACACCAACTGTTATACATTTTAATTGTAAACTGATAGCTTGAACCGCCCACTCCCAATTGCCGTAATGACTTGCCATGCCGATCACATTCTGTCCTTTGTCATAATATTTATTCGCAACCTCTTGATTGACAAATTTATATCGTTTTAAAATTTCGTTGTCACTCATCGACATTCCTTTGATGCCCTCGAGCAAAATATCACAAAGATTTCGATATGATTTTTCAATCAACGAATTAATTTCAGTTTCGCTTTTTTGGGGAAATGAATGTTCTAAATTTTCTTTTACCACTTTGTACCGATATTTTATAACCTTTAAAAAGAGAAATCGTAGTCCATCCGATAAACGATATACTAACCAAAATGGTGTAATCGAAAATAGATAGACCATCATTCTAAAAAATATATAGGATACTAATTGCATAGTTTTTTTTACAAAAATATTATTTGTAATCTAATTCTTACTTATGACTTAAGGTTCTTTTAAAAAAATAAAATAAGCAGTTGTTTTAAAATGGTGATTTTCTTTAATTATATTGGCATAAAATAAAATCTAATCTATGTTTTCAAGAAGAAAATTTTTATCGCGCTCGGCTTTAGGTTCAATGTCTCTCGCTATGAGTGCTTCCTGTAGTGCCAAAGAAAATCAATCATCAAATACTGATAATGAAAAATTCACACCCACAGTAATTGCCACTTGGAAGCCAAATATAAAAGCTACTGAGATAGCGTGGAATATTATTGATCAAGGTGGAAGAGCAATAGATGCTGTAGAAAAAGGGGTTCGTGTTCCAGAAGCAGATCCTGAAGATATGTCCGTTGGGTATGGAGGCAGACCTGACCGTGATGGTAAGGTTACATTAGATTCCTGTATAATGGATGAAAGCGGAAATTGTGGATCGGTTTGTTTTTTACAAAATATAAAACATCCAATTTCCGTTGCAAGAAAAGTAATGGACAAAACACCTCATGTTATTTTAGCGGGGGAAGGGGCTTTGCAGTTTGCTCTATCAGAAGGATTTGAAAAAGAAGATTTATTGACAGAAAATTCAATTAACGATTGGAAGAAATGGCTCAAGGAAAAAAAGTATGATCCAATAATAAATATTGAAAATCATGATACAATTGGTATGTTGGCACTAGATAAAAGCGGTAACCTATCAGGTGCTTGCACTACTAGTGGGCTTGCCTATAAAATGCATGGGAGAGTGGGGGATTCTCCAATTATTGGTGCTGGACTTTTCGTTGACAATGAAGTTGGTGCCGCAACTGCTACTGGGATGGGTGAGGCAGTTCTTAAATCTTTAGGTTCTTTTTTGGTGGTTGAATTGATGAGGCAAGGTCGAACTCCTCAAGAAGCTTGTAAAGAAGCTGTTATGAGAATTGTAAAAAAGCAAAAATATCAAGATTTTCAAATAGGGTATTTAGCAATGAATAAAAAAGGAGAAGTAGGCTCTTATTGTATTCATCCGGGATTTAATTTTGCACAACATCAAAATGGTAAAGGAGAGGTGTTTAATTCAGATTCATATTTGAAAAAGTAATGTACAACACATTAAAATTGTTCTATATTGGATTTAATGATGTTTTATTTACCTTCGCGCATCGAATGCGTTTAATTTTAATTAATTAGGACAATCCTTTAATAACATAAAAAAATTAAATTTTACTTAATTATATGATTTACAATCTAAATGGTTAACAACGAGAAAGATAAAAAATGTTAAAGTAATTACTAGTTGGTCTCAGTTTTTTCTAAAGAAAATTAAAAGCAAATCTCATCTTTTTTCTTCCGAAATTAGATAATCAAAAAATCATAACCAGTTTTTTATTACAAAACAACCTATACATATTCGTACAATTTTAAAAATTGCCATTACTAATTAGGCATTGGCATTGGATTTGCATTAAAGATATAGAAAATAAATAATTTATATTTTTTTGTAATAAAGCTCCATTTGTATTAAACAGAATAGGTTACATTATAAAAAAATCCTAAAAACAGAAAGATAATAAAATCAATTCTCCAAAGAATGATTTTATCAAAAACATTGATATGGATACAGTTCGAATAGTAATAGCCGATGATCACCAATTGTTTATTGAAGGTATTAAGACCATTTTAAACAGGGCTAGAAATTTTCAATTCGAGATAATTGGGGAGGCTCATTCCGGCAAAGAATTGTTAGAGACATTAAAAGAAGTTCAACCTGACTTACTTTTGTTAGATTTAAATATGCCTGAGGGAGATGGGTTAAATATGCTCTCTATTGTTAAAAAGAAATACAAACAAATGCGTGTCTTAGCTTTGACTATGTATGATGAGGTGAAGTTGGTACGAACAGCATTTAGTGAGGGTGTTGATGGATATATTTTAAAAAGTACGGGTAAATTAGAGTTACTTGAGGCGATTGATGAGATTATTGATGGAGGAAGATTTTTTGGAGATGGAGTGAAAATCCATATTATGCCAGAGGATCAAAGAGATGCATTGCCTAGTAAATTTGATGATAAATTTGTGAAAAAATATAATCTGACTAAACGTGAGATAGAGATATTAAGATTAATAACGTTGGCTTTGTCAAATAAGGAAATTGCTAAAAAATTATTTATTAGCAATCAAACAGTAAGTGTACATCGAAAAAATATTATGCGGAAATTACAAGTTTCAAATACTGCTGCTTTGATAAAAATGGCATATGATAATTCGTTGGTTTAAAGCAAATTAATCTAGCCAAAAAAAAGAGCGATGTAATTAATTACATCGCTCTTTTTTTTGGCTAGATGCGTTTTATCTCAAAGATTCATAAACTTCAAGATATCATCATAAAGTCCTGAATCATTGGCAAATAACGCATAATTTTTTGCAGTATTAAACCACTCTTTTGTAGTTGCACGATGTTTTTTTACACCTCCTTCTAAATCCTTAGTAGAAAGAGGGGTGGGGATTCCGCTTTTCATCGCTTCCTCCAATTTTGATTCAATTGCTATATCAATTACGGCTTCTAAATCAGCGCCTGAGAAATCTTTTGCTTTTTTGATAACTCTCTGATAGTCAATTTTTTCTGTTGGTTTTTCTTTAAGTTTAATTTCTAAAATAGCTTTTTTGGCAATATCGTCTGGTGGTGGAACAAAAATAATTCGGTCGAATCTTCCAGGTCTTCTGAAGGCAGGATCCAAGTGCCAAGGTGCATTTGTTGCAGCTAAAACTAAGATGCCATCGTTATCATATTGCACGCCATCCATCTCTGCTAAAAATTGATTGATAACATGTTTGCCAGCACTATTTTTCATGTCTGTTCGATTCGCTCCAAGTGCGTCTACCTCATCAAAAAATAGAACACATGGTTTTAGTTTTCGAGCTTTATCAAAAATGGCATGTAGGTTCCTTTCACTTTGTCCAATATACATGTCCAAAATATCGCTAATGCCTACTGGAATAAAATTGGCATTTATCTCTCCTGCTGTTGCTCTAGCCAAATGCGTTTTTCCACAACCAGGAGGACCGTACATCAAAATACCACCACCTATCTTTTTGCCATAAGCTTTATAGATTTCTGGATGTTCAAGTGGGTGGATAATTTTCATTCGAATTTCTTCTTTTAGTTGATCCATCCCTCCGACATCTTCGAATGAGGTTTTTGGTCTTTCAATATCTAGATAACTATCATCATCATCAAAATTTTCTTCATCTTTTCCACCAAGTTTAATTTTTTCAGGTTCTGGAGTTACCCCTTCTTGGACTTTCATATTGATTTCAGATTCGAGGAAAGTGTCTTTTAAACTTGCATCGATGATGGTTGCTTTTTTATAAGCATCCTTTGCTCCTTCAGCATCCTTGGTTTTCAAAAGTAGTTTGGCTAATATCAAATAAGCTCGAGCTGGAGGTCTTTCCAAATCAACTAATTCTTCTACCAAGACCAAACCTGTTGATATTTTCCCTAATTCATAAAAAGTTTGAGCCAATGCTACTTTAACTTGCAAATCATTTGGAGCCATTTGAAGTGTATCCTTTATTTCAATTTCTGCTTCTTCCCATCTCTCATTTTTCATCAAAGCATTGGCCAACAATTTTCGAAGTGGTATACTTTCGGGACTAGCTTTGATGGCATCGCGTAAGGATTGTATCTCGTCAAAATTCATAGATGTATTTTTTGAAAAAAATAATTCGTGCAAATGTAGGGAATTGAGTGGAAATGTTTTTTATTGGAAAAAATTATATCATGAATAAAACTATTCTTATTACAGGGAGCAATTCAGGTATTGGAAAAATCACCGCTGAATATTTTGCAGAAAGAAATTGGCAAGTCATTGCGACGATGCGAAACACAGAAAAAGCAGGAAAAATGAAGATGCATCCAAATATTTCAATTTATCAATTGGATGTAACCGATACTGAAAGTATTCGAAAAGCAAAGGATGCGATATTAAGTGATTTTGATAAAGTAGATCTGGTCTTAAATAACGCTGGCTTTGGTTGTTACGGAGCATTTGAGCCAATTATGGAGTCTGAAATAGATCGACAAATTGCAGTCAACATAAAAGGGGTGATGATGATGACGAAGATTTTTTTAGAGCATTTTAGAAAAAATCGAAATGGGTTATTTATAAATATTTCTTCAATTGCAGGATTGGTAAGTTATCCATTAGCCTCAATGTATGTGAGTTCGAAGTGGGCAGTGGAAGGATTCACAGAGGCGATTTATTATGAGTTGCGACCTTTGAATGTTCGAGTGAAGTTAGTTGAGCCTGGAGGTTTTAAAACTAATTTTCAGTTGGAAGGAATGAGTTGGTCACATGATGAATCTATGTCTGAATATCATGAGGTAACTCAAAAAACAATTGAAACTAGAAGACAACGGCAACCTGAAATGCCTGATCCAATTGCCGTTGCAGAAAAGATTTTTGAAGCGGCAAATGATGAATCTGATCGATTGAGATATTTAGTTGGAGATGATGCGGAATCCTATTTTGCGAAGCGAAAAGAAGTTGGAGCCGAGGAATATGTAAAAGATATTTATCAAAATTTTATAAAATAAGGAAATAATTCTTTTTCATAAAACATCCTGCTTTACAAAACAAATGTAAGTGGGATGAGTCTTACCATGGTGTTTTACAAAAAGTCGAGATAACTTTCAAAGACTTCAATTCTGATTATTTGACCAAATAATTAACCAATCTCTGCCCAGTAGGGTTTAGCCCCTATTAATTTTCTCTCTAGACCCCATTTTCTTCTTTTTCTCCTCACTCTATCTTTGTGGTATTAATCCACATCCCTAAAAAACATACAATGAAATTAATTATCATTTTCACAATCAGTATTTTATCTGCAAATTTTTCATACTCACAAGACATGGATAATGTGAATACGGATGAATTTATGATTACAGAGGTGACTCCTTTTCAGTAAACTCAAACTGCTATGCAGCAATTGCGAAACACTATTATAGCAGAAGTAAAATATCCAGAATATCTAATCGGTTCTGGAATTGTAGGAACAAGCATAGTAACATTTAGCATCGATGCTTATGGTGAGATTACAGAGAAAAAGATTACCAAGAGTTTAGGGTCATCATTTGATAAAATTATTTTGGAGGCAAGCAAGCAAATAAAAATAATTGAGCTTTCAGAAGACCTTTATCATGGTGAAACGAAAATATTTGTACCTATTCGTTTTACGAAATAAAAAACCAAAATGGATAGTTATCAATAACTATCCACTAATATGTATTCCCTCATTGATTAAATATTAAATAAATAATGCAATTTAAAAAAAATTCGTGTTCACCCATTATTCTAATTTTGATAGTGTGCTTTGTCTCTAGTATCTCTGCTCAAGTAAAAAAAAGATCCCAAAATTTTTACATTATGCATGATTCTTCTAAAAAGTTTATACATCCTTACGGAGGAAATATTGGACAGGGTATTGACTTGGTTCTTTTTGATGGATGTAAAAAAGAGGCCTCTTTTTATATAGAATATGCTGATGAAGGAACCTGGGGATATTTAGTTTCTACTAAATACCCAAATTTAGTAATACACCCCAATGGATCAAGCCCTTCAGCTGGGAATGGTGCTGAATTATCTTATTGGCCTGGGAAATTACCAGGTTCCCAATTCCGTATCGATCAGAATAATAATACCATACAGCATAAAAGTGGACGTTATTGGCATCCTAGAGGAGGATCTGGAATGCCAGGAAATGATACTGGAATCGTAATCTTTGATGGAGCAAATATGAATACTAAGTTCAAAGTAGTAGATAGCAATAAAAAATCTATAAAACTTGAACTTCCTTTGACAACAACTACTCGTTGGAACTTAATTTATCAGGATATGAATAGTATGAATAGAGAAACCACTGGATCTTATACCGTAACAATTGGTCAAATGGAGTCAAATTCATCTACTAATGAACGGGAGACTACGACTTCAGGAAGTATGGAAACCAGTATGTTTGGTATAAACGCATCTGTTTCACATGAGGTAAAAAACCTTTATTCGGCAACAAAGGCCAAGGAGCAACGCCGCGATAACCAAGGTGCAATTAATTACAAGTTACTTCCAGGAGAAGCTATCTATATTTGGCAAAAAGAATTGGTAGCCAAATGGTCCGATGGATCCATTTACACAATGGGGACTTACATTACACAGAGTACAAACTCTAATGTGCCCCCCATAAATTAATCCTTTTTTTATTTTGAAGTGAATTCAGGATAAAACTTGAATAATCATTTGGATAAATCCAATTATAGTATTCAGATATTAAAATAAATAGTTGTTTTCTAGCATTAAGCTTCCAGTTATCCTTAGTTTAACTGGAAGTACTTTTATTTTATTTAAACCTAAGTTATGTAACTTACATATAATATTTGTCCTAACTGATAATCTCTTCAAAAGTATATTTAATGAGAGTTTTTCCATTTTGTCTGTTTATTATTTCCTCTTTTTCAGTTTTTTCTCAAACAATTGAGACAGATTCAATCGTCTCCATTATTAATTCTTGTCAACCATTTGAAGGAGATAGCTGTCAAACTATAGTTCAAGAAGTAATAGAGTCTGTTAAAAATAATTCTAACCCACAATTCTATCCAGAAGTTTTGTTTTATGTGGGAAAAACCTTTTACGATAATGGTGATCTTGAAAAAGGAGAACAACTTCTAATACAAGCCAAATCAATAAGTGATTCTTTGGGTACAACGGATTTAATAGCCAATTCAAATAAATTATTGGGTGTTATTTCACTAGGTAAAGGTGACTTAAAGCAATCCTTAATCTATTCTCTAAGAGCTGCAAAAGTTTGGGAAGAAAGCGGAAATAAATTTGGTTTAGCAAAGGTATATCATAATATTAGTACTGTTTATTTTAATATGAATATGTTAAATAAATCCCGATATTATGTTAATCTCCAAAAAGGTATTGCTGAGGATTTAGGTGACGATCAATTACGATTGGAGGCGATGTCTAGTACTGCTCTTAACTCAATGACTTATGGCATTCATTACTATTTGCAAAATAAGCAGGACACGTTAAATATTCAAAATACCCAAGATACCTTGAATTTTTATTTTAAAAAATCAGATGATCAACATCAAGAAGCCCTAATTCTCGCTCGAAAAATAGGAAGTGAAATGGATGAACTAAGTATTTTGAATAATTTGGTTGCCTTGACCTTGAATATGGAGAATAATGAAAAGGCATTAAAACTGGCGAAAGAATCAGAAATACTAGCAGAATCCGTTGGTGATGTGGATCAACTTATTCAATCCAAAGTTAATATAGGAAGTGCCTACCGGAGGTTAGGTAAACTGGATTTAGCTACAAGATATGGAGAAAAAAGTCTTGCTTTATCAAAGAAAAATGGCCTTGAAAGAAAAGAATATATAGCCAATAGGACATTGTATGAATTATATAAAACAATGGGGAAGTATAGTAAAGCTAATCCAATACTTGAAGAATTGCGGTCCTATGATTTACGAACGGGAGATATTGAACGTAGTAAGGCGATAGCTGAAATAGACGCGCAATATCAATTAGTCAAAAAGGAAAATGATATTATGGAATTAGAAATTGAAAATGCTAAAATTGAAGCGCAACGGAATAGTATTTTTGGAGGAGCATTGCTAATGAGTTTGTTTAGTTTTCTAGTGTTTCGATTTATGAAAATTCGAAGAGAAAGGAATGATAAAAAAGAATTTGCAGAAGCACTCATAACTGCCCAAGAGGAAGAACGAAAAAGGATCGCTAGAGATTTACATGATGGGGTAGGACAAGCTCTTTTATTGATGAAAAAACAAATGGTATCGACTCATGAAATTACTGTTGAAAACCAAAAAATGATTTCTGATACACTCGAAGAAGTGAGAACGATTTCGAGAGATTTACATCCTTTTCAATTAGAAAAATTTGGGATAACAACTTCAATTAATGATGTCATTGAAAAAGTAGAAAGATCAACTGACCTTTTTATTTCTAAAGAAATAATAAATATTGATGAATCTGTTGTTAGGGAAAATCAGATTCATATCTATAGAGCAATTCAAGAAGCTTTTAGTAATATAGTCAAACATGCGGAGGCTACTGCGGCTAAAGTCAGTATCGTTGAAAAGGGAAATGAGTTGATTATGAAGATAATGGATAACGGGAAAGGATTCGATCACGAACTGGCAATAATTAAATCAAGGAGTCTTGGACTTCGAACGATAAATGAAAGGATTTCATCCATCGGAGGGCGGTTTAAAATTGAGCAAAATGCTCCTTCTGGAACAATTCTAACATTTATGATTCCAAAAAATATTTAATCTTTTTTTTATGAAAATAAGAATATTCAATGCAGATGATCATCCGATACTTCGAAAAGGAGTAACAGACTTGTTGAAAGAAACCGATGATCTTGAATGGGTAGGATGTGCAGCAGATGGAATAGAAGCTATAGAAAAGATTCGCAGTCTTCAGCCTGATGTGGCTATTTTGGATATTGAAATGCCTCATTATACAGGTCTTGAGGTGGCGCAAATGTTAATAGGGGAAGGTATAAAAACTAGATTTATTTTGCTGACACTTTTTAAAGAGGAGTCTTTCTTTCGTAACGCTATGAGGACAGGAGTTAGGGGGTATTTATTAAAAGAAAGTAGTGAGAAAGAAATTTTAGATTGTATTCGTTCAGTCAATGAAGGGAAGCCTTATGTGAACCCAAGTCTAACACATTATTTAATATCGGAAGAACCAGATGACAATATTCTTGTTAATCTTACAAATCATGAAGTCAATATTTTAAAATTAATAGCGCGTCAAAAAACAACTGTGGAAATTGCAAATATGCTTTTTATTAGTCCAAAGACAGTTTCAAATCATCGAGGAAATATTGGTAAGAAACTGAATTTATCAGGAGAACAGAATGGGTTATTGAAGTGGGCAATTGAAAATAGAGATTTGTTGAGGTGATGTTTTTGGATGAATAGTATTTTAAAACACTTCCGCAACACCAAACCGTCTAGAGTCACCAATTGCATCTAATTTTTTTCCATCGTTAAATATGGAGTGAACACCTCCAAAGTACATCGCCTGGTTTTTCCAAAAAACAGTATTTTCTTTTTTCAAAGAAAAATCGAAACCTTTTTCGATTTGAAATTTTTCCTCTTGAAAATGAACTCGTGATTGTTCGGTACTTTGCCGTAGATTTTTCTGTTTTTCATAGAGTTGAAAAATTACTTGACCAATCGCAAATGGAATTCTACCTGCGCCACCTGAGCCTGCAATAAATTCTAAATCGCCATTTTTTTGGGTAACCATCGTTGGAGTCATCATCGAATGTAAGCGAGTATTAGGCTTCCAAGAATGTGCGCCATCAGGTAGTAAAAAAATTTCTCCCAGCATATTATTGAGTTGCATATTGGTATCAGGGATAAAATATCCACAACCTTCACCGATCGAACTGGTTAGGCTAATTGCATTACCCCAACGATCTAAAATATTAAAATGTGAGGTGCCTCGGTTGGAGGAAACAGAAGGCTGTAAGCGGAAATTATTATTGGGAATTAGTAGATCAAGTTGTATCTTAATTTTAGATTCATTTGCTACCATCCGTTGAGTTTTTTCGATAGCAAGCGCCAGAGAAGATTCATCTTCCTTGGCTTGCGATAGCATCATGGCTAGTATTGCGCCACCTTTACTCGGTCCATTGGGTAAATAAACATATCGATTTTTGTAATTAAATTTTAGTGGGTCGAGCACATTGACGTGGTAGTTTTCGAAGTCAGCTCTTGTTAAAAATCCACCTCGTTGTTGACTATCATCAGCAATTCTTTTTGCAATTCCCCCTTGGTAAAATCCACGTTCTCCTTCATTAGAAATGAAGGTTAGGAAATCGGCCATCCCAAACATCTGAATTAAGTCACCTTCCTCTTTGATCTGACCATTGGATTTAAAAAAGATATCTTTTACAGCTGAGTCTTGTCGAAAAATAGGTTCAAGTAATTGAAAGTCAAATGCCTGGAAGGCATCAAGAGGGACTCCTTCCTTGGCTAATTGAATGGCAGGTTGAACTAATTCTTTCATTGGGATTGATCCGAATCTTCGATGTATCTCAAAAATGCCAGCAATACTTCCTGGCACCGCTGCTGCACCTAAACCAATATGAAATATTTCGGAGTCGCTTCCAAAATCAATTTTCACAGGATAGAAATCAAGTCTGTTTAATTTTTTTTTATTAATCGGAGTCTGACAAAAAAAATCTAAAAATTGAATATTTCCTCTTGAGGTTCTAGTCAATGCAAAACCATTTCCACCTGCGGAAGCCATGCAAGGCTCAGCAATAAACATAGCAAAATGTGCTGCAATGGCAGCATCAAATGCATTGCCCTTGGCGAGTAAAATTTCTTTGGCTACGGCAAGTGTAGTTTTATGACCTGAGGAGATGGCTTGCTGCATATTTATTTATGGTAAAAAAATAAATTTTAAAATAAGAACACTCAGATATTTATCTCTAAAATTCGAGTCTCTTTTTGTAGAAATAACTATTTCCATTCCGTATGAAAGGTTCCATCCTTATCTATTCGTTCATAAGTATGTGACCCAAAATGATCACGTTGAGCTTGGGTCAAATTCAAAGGTAATCGGCCATCTCTATACGCATCAAAATAGGCTAATGAAGTAGAAAATGCTAAAGTTGGAATTCCAGCATCAATCGATTTTTTAATAATATATCGCAGAGCATTATGATTCCCTTTTAGGTGTCTGGCAAAAGTTTTGTCCATCATCAAATTTGGCAAATCAGCATTAGTCGAATAAGCTTTCCGAATATCCTCTAATAGAGATGCTCGAATGATACAACCACCTCTCCAAATGCGAGCAGTAGATTCTAAGTCTACTCCAAATCCCTTTTCTTTCGAAACATCTGTTAATAAAGCCATTCCTTGCGAGTAGGCGGTAATGAAGGCAAAAAATAAGGCATCACCAACTTTTTTCACCATTTTACTTTTATCCACCGTTGATTTTGACATCCTTATATTCAAGGTTTTTTCAGCAGCGAGTCTTTCATTTTTTAACGAAGAAAGTCCACGCATTGTAACGGCAGCATCAATCGTTGGAACAGGAACTCCAAATTCCATTGCGTTTTGTGATGTCCATTTTCCCGTTCCTTTTTGTTTAGCTTTGTCAAGAATTTTATCAATTAACATGCCTTTGCCTAGGTCATCTTTTTGAGTGAAGATCTCAGCAGTAATTTCGATTAAAAAAGATTTTAATTTTCCTCGATTATATTTTTTATAAGTTTGATGTAATTCTTCATTATTCAATCCGCCAATATTTTTTAAAATATCGTAACTCTCAGCAAGCAATTGCATCATGGCATATTCAATTCCATTGTGAACCATTTTGACATAGTTCCCCGCGGAACCTTTTCCCATGTAGGCAACACATGGTTCACCATTTACTTTGGCAGAAACGGCTTCTAAAATTTTTTTTACTTTATTATATGCTTTCTTTGAACCACCGGGCATAATGCTCGGTCCAAGCCTAGCACCTTTCGCACCACCTGAGACTCCAACTCCTAAGAAGGTTACTTTCTTCTCTTTTAAATATTCCAATCGACGCTCTGTGTCTTCAAAGAAAGAATTACCTCCATCGATAATGACATCTTTAGGCTCAACATATTTTAATAAGCTATCAATGACAATATCTACAGTTTTTCCAGCAGGAACGAGTAGCATAATTTTTCGAGGAGTTTTTAATGATTTAACAAAATCTTTCATGTCGGTGGTCGCTTTGGCAGGTTTGCCACTAGCCTCTTCGACGAGTGCTTGAGCTTGTTCTTTATTGGTATCCAATCCGATAATGGAATAACCGTGATCAGCTACATTTAATAAAAAATTTCTTCCCATCACGCCTAGTCCAACTATTCCAAAATCATATAATTGGTTCTTACTCATAAATCTGTGATTTAATTTTTTCAAAATATTCACAATAATACGCATTGCTAAAATATTAAGGTGCAAGTAGTAGTACAAAATAATATTAAATTAAAATACAGATAGGCTATTTCTGAGTTTTGGTCTATGAGTCATGGGGTGGATTGGGGACAGCGAAAAAGGAAGGTACAGTATCTTGCTTTGTGTTGAGCTATTTTTTCGTCTAGAATTTTTTGGTTTTTTTTCAGTGAAAAAAGAACAATCATTGACATGAGAATATTGTTGTGAATCAGACTTTGTTTTTAAAGGATGGTTTGCGAGTTTTTGATTTGATTATTTTAGGAATGGGGTGTGATGGATACACCGCTTCAATTTTTCCAAATCAAATTGACCTACTAAATTCAGATGCAATATGTGCCATTGCCATTCATCCCGATTCTGGACAAAATAGAATAACCTTGACTGGAAGGGTAATTAATGCAGCCAGGCAAGTTCATTTTTTAGTGACTGGTGCTTTGAAGCACTTACTTATCAAAGAGATTTTTTTTGGAATTGGAAATTATGCAAGTTATTCAGTTGCACATATTGAAAATGCAGAATGGTGGATAGATGACGAAGCTGGAGCATGACTCTTGCACCTTGAAAAATATTGATTTTATAGTTTAAGGACTTAAATTAAAACCCTTAATTCTTCTTAATTCTCCATGATTTATTCTGGCTTACCCAATTGATTTTATGCCTCATTGGTATTTTTTAGATAAATAGTATTGGCATTTTATTTGCACTATTTTGAATTGTAAAGTAATGTAATACTGATTATCTGGATGTGACCTCAATCTCTAACACTTTTAATTTAAATTATTTAATTCAAAAGATTCTTTAGTCTTTTTTGATCAGACATGCTAGAATACGTGAATAATAAATTCCAACTTTCTTTTTAAAGAGAATAAACAAATAATTATATGTACGGAATAGTTAACAAGGGGATAAGGGATTTAGTTATTCGTGATCATGGAGAGGATGTATGGGATGAAATAGTGACAGAGGCAGGATGCAAAGATGATTTTTTTATGAGTATGGAGGTTTATGATGATTCTATTACTTATAATCTAGTCGGTGCAGCTTCGAAGGTATTAAAAACTCCATCACATGATTTATTAGTTTTGTTTGGTGAATTCTGGATGGTATTTACAGCAGCAGAAGGGTACGGGAGTGCTTTGCAAATAGCAGGAAGTACTTTTCCACAATTTTTAGGTCAATTGGATAATTTACATAGAAGACTTGGTACAACCTACAATAAGTTAAAGCCTCCTTCTTTTGTATTTGAAGAAATAGATGATCAAACCTTGCTACTTCAATATCATTCGCATAGGAAAGGTTTAACTTCCTTTGCAATAGGAATTATCAGAGGATTAGGGAAAAAGTTTAAGGTGGATGTTGAAGTGAAACTAATTAAAAAACAAGAAGATTTTGGATATGATGAGTTCCTTTTGAAATATATCCCCATCAAGAACGAGATGGCAGAAAAACCAAATTTAAATACAAAAAAACAAGAAAATGAGAAACCTAGATGCCCATATATTAAGTATAGACGGGGTAACCAAAATATTTCAACTAATTGATCAAGTATTTCCATTTCATATAATTCTCGATAGACAATTAGAAATTGTTCAATTAGGAAAAAATTTCAGAAAGATTGACCAGGGTATTAAAATAGGTGATTCTTTCTTAGATTATTTTGAAATAATAAGGCCTACCATTGGAACCTCATTTAAAAATTTTTCAATTAAAGAAAAAGAAGCATTTATTTTATCTATAATTGGAAAAAAATTAAGTTTTAAAGGAGAAGTTGTGGTTTATGAAGAGGAGGGAATAATTTTATTTTTGGGGACACCTATTTTTAGCAATAGTGAATTATTTTTAAAATATAATATTTCTCTCTCTGATTTTGCAGCATATGATTGTTCACCTGATTTTTTATTTAGCATGCAAGCTCAAGAGAACTCTTATCGAGAAATTAAAAATCTGGTAAAAGAACTTCAGTGTAACAAGAAAAAACTACTTAGATCAAATTCATCATTACAACAATTTGCCTATATAGCGTCCCATGATCTTCAATCTCCATTAAGAACAGTTGTAAATTTTGCACAATTATTGGAAAAAAAGTACGGATCACATTTTGACAATATAGGAAAAGAATATCTTGACTTTATTATTGTTGGTACCAAAAGGATGCAACAACTGATTAGTAACCTACTAGAATTTGCTAAAGTGGAACAAATTCAAGCTAGTTTTGAAATAGTGAATCTTAATTCACTAATTAAAAAAATTACTACTGATCTACAATTTGATATTCAAAAACAAAACGCCAAGGTTGAATATAGTAATCTTCCTTCCATCTATTTAAATCTAACCTTAATAAAACAATTGTTTCAAAACCTGATTACGAATGCTATTAAATTTCGGCAGTTGGATGATCCAATTATTAATATTGAGTTTGAAGAAAAAAAGACAGAGTGGCAGTTTAGTGTAAAGGATAATGGAATTGGTTTTGACATGAAAGACGAAAAAAAAATATTCGAAATTTTTCAGAGAGCTGTTGGTCTTGAATCCTATGAAGGAACAGGAATCGGGTTAGCAATTTGTAAAAGAGTAGTAGAAAAGCATAATGGGGAGATATGGGTAGAATCCGAACCGCTGAAAGGAACTACTTTTTATTTTACAATTAGTAAGTTTTTGTCTAGCTCTTTTAAAAATGCCTAAAAATTCAATTTAAAAAAAGGATTAAGTCTTACTTAATCCTTTTTTTATGGCAAGTTTTCAGTTTTCAGTCACCGTAAAGTCAAACATTCCTTTCCTTAAAACATTTCCCATTTCTATTCCTTCTATAATAGAAAAATAACAACCCAAAACGTTAACTTTGCTAATGCTTAGCTAATCGATATTTTTTTACCAAATTTAATAAAGGAAGAGAGATGTTTAACCTTGCCCACTACGACAAATTTGTCAACCGTCACGTTGGTGTAAATGATGCCGACGAAAAATCTATGTTGAAAACAATTGGAGTGAAAACACTTAACCAATTGATAAAAGAAACAGTTCCTAATTCTATCCGAATGAAAGGTGATTTAAATATCCCAGTAGCAATGACAGAGTTTGATTACTTACAAGAATTAAAGCAAACTGCTTCAATGAACAAAGTATTCAAAAATTATATCGGGCTAGGATATAATGGGACGATTACCCCTTCTGCAATTTTGAGGAATGTATTTCAAAATCCAGGGTGGTACACTCAGTATACTCCCTACCAAGCAGAAATTGCTCAGGGTAGATTGGAGGCTTTATTGAATTTTCAAACGATGGTAAGTGATTTAACCTCATTACCAATTGCGAATGCTTCTTTATTGGATGAGGGAACTGCTGCAGCTGAAGCGATGGCGATGTTCTATGCTCAAAAGAATAAACGTGTCAAAAATGACGATGATTTAGCCAATGTCTTTTTTGTAGACAATAAAGTTCTAGATCAGTCATATGATGTTTTAATTACTCGAGCCAAACCACTAAATATAAAAGTGGTGCGAGGTGATTGGAAGTCATACAAATTTACTGAAAAAACATTTGGTGTACTTTTACAATATCCTGCAAAAGATGGCTCTGTAGAGGATTATCGAGCCTTTACAGCTGAGGCAAATGATAAGAATGTTTTTGTTACTGTAGCAGCTGATATTTTGAGTTTAGCACTTTTGATGCCACCCGGAGAATGGGGGGCGGATGCTGTTGTTGGAAATACCCAACGCCTAGGTGTACCAATGGGTTATGGTGGTCCCCACGCGGCTTACTTTGCAACTAAGGAAAAATTTAAGAGGCAAATTCCTGGTCGAATTATTGGAGTTTCAATTGATGAGCAAGATAATCCTGCTTTGAGAATGGCCTTGCAAACTCGTGAGCAGCATATTAGAAGGGAGAAAGCTACTTCAAATATTTGCACAGCACAAGCATTGTTAGCTATCATGGCAAGTATGTACGCTGTTTATCATGGGCCAAATGGAATTCGACAGATTGCAGCACGAATCCATACATTAGCAGAAGTGTTGGAAGATAACCTACAAGATTTAGGGTATAAATTGACTAATAAATATTATTTCGATACTTTAAGTTTTGAGGTAGATAAAAAACGTCAAGCGAGTATTAAAAAAATCGCTTTGGCAGAAGGAGTAAATTTTCATTATACTTCAAATACAATTCAAGTTTCTTTGGACGAAACTGTTGGAATGGATGACTTGGATCAAATCATTCGAATTTTTGCGAAAGCTAAAAGAAAGAGTTTTAAAGCGATGGTTGTTCAACCACGTGATATGAATTTTCCAATGAAATTAATTCGGGAAACGGAATATATGACTCATCCTATTTTTAATAAATATCATACTGAGTCAGAAATGATGCGGTATATTAAGCGTTTGGAAAACAAAGATTTGTCATTGATGCATTCGATGATTTCCCTGGGGAGTTGTACGATGAAATTGAATGCAGCTACTGAATTGATTCCTGTAAGTTGGGCAGAGTTCGCTAATATTCATCCTTTCGCTCCAACTGCCCAAACAAAAGGGTATCAGAAAATTTTCACTGAATTAGAAGCTTGGTTAAGTGAAGTTACTGGTTTTGCTGCTTGTTCGTTGCAACCAAATTCAGGTGCGCAAGGAGAGTATGCAGGACTTCTGACAATCAAAGCTTATCACGAAGCAAATGGTAATTTTCACAGAAATATTGCGTTAATTCCTTCATCTGCTCACGGAACTAACCCTGCAAGTGCGGTTATGACTGGAATGAAAGTAGTGGTTGTGGCATGTGATGAAAGAGGAAATATTGATGTAGATGATTTAAAGGCTAAGGCAAAAGAACACAAAGATAACCTGGCTGCTTTGATGGTAACTTATCCAAGTACTCACGGAGTTTTTGAGGCAAAAATCAAAGACATTTGCAGAACAGTTCACAAGTATGGTGGAAAGGTTTATATGGATGGAGCTAATATGAATGCGCAAGTTGGATTGACCTCTCCAGGAATTATTGGAGCAGATGTTTGTCACTTAAATCTACACAAAACTTTTGCGATTCCTCATGGAGGTGGTGGGCCGGGAATGGGGCCAATCTGTGTGAATGAAAGTTTAGCGCCATTTTTACCAAAACATAAATTAATAAAAACTGGCGGTAAAAAAGGCATCCATGCAGTTTCATCTGCACCTTGGGGATCAGCAAGTATCTTGTTGATTTCATATGCTTACATAAAGATGTTGGGTAAAGACGGATTGACTGATTCGACCAAGTATGCTATTCTAAATGCGAATTATATCAAAGCTCTTTTAGAAAAGGAGTATGACATATTATATGTTGGAGACAAAGGTCGAGCAGCGCATGAGTTGATTTTAGACCTACGTCCGTTCAAAGAATTTGCGTCAGCAGAAGATTTGGCAAAGCGATTGATTGACTACGGATTTCATGCGCCAACACTTTCATTTCCAGTTGCAGGGACAATCATGATCGAGCCAACGGAAAGTGAAAGCAAAGCTGAATTAGATCGTTTTTGTGATGCGATGTTAGCGATCAAGAATGAAGTAAATGAGGTTGTTGCAGGAAAATATGAAATTGATAACAATGTGCTTCACAATGCTCCACACACCGCAAAAGTAATTACTGCGGACGTTTGGAACTTACCTTATTCTAGACAAAAAGCAGCTTATCCATTGCCTTATTTACATGAAGGGTTCAAGTTCTGGCCGTCGGTTGCTCGTGTAAAAAGTGCCTATGGAGATAGAAACTTAATTTGTACTTGTCCTCCGATTGAAGCATATGCTGAAGGGAAAGCCGAAAGTATAGATAAGAAAAAAGAAGCGAGCTTAACATAATGGATAATACGTTAGTTAAAATAAAAACCTGCCATATGAATCTTCATTTGGCAGGTTTTGTTTTTTGTGGTAATTTCGGAAAATTTTAGTTTAATATTAAAAAAATAATTTAAATATGATCGTCGTTACAGGAGCAGCTGGATTCATTGGGAGTTGTCTTGTCCAGAAATTAAATGAGGAAGGGCATACCAAAAATATTGTTGTTGTTGATGATTTTTATAAAGATTATAAGGACAAAAATCTTGATGATAAATGGATCCGAGATTGGATTCATCGAGACCTTTTTTTGGATTGGTTTGGAAGAAGTCATCAACGAGTAGGCTTTGTTTTTCATATTGGGGCAAGAACAGATACTGCTGAACAAAATAAAGAAATATTTGATGAACTTAATCTAAATTATTCTAAACGGATTTGGGAAATTTGCACAGAAAAACAGATTCCTCTAGTTTACGCTTCAAGTGCTGCCACTTATGGGGGTGGTGAATATGGTTATGAAGATTCGCATGAAATTGTTTCCAAATTAAAACCTCTTAACCCTTACGGTGATTCTAAGAATGATTTTGACAAATGGGTTCTAGAACAAAAAAACACACCACCGTTTTGGGTGGGAACTAAGTTTTTTAATGTGTATGGACCGAATGAATATCATAAAAAAAGAATGGCATCTGTTATTTTTCATGCTTACAATCAAATTATTGAAACCAATAAAATGATGCTTTTCCGATCTCATAAAGAAAACATCAAGAACGGTCATCAAAAACGAGACTTTATTTATGTGAAAGATGTGGTAAACATTTTATGTTTCTTTTATAAGGAACAAAAGAAAGGTGGGTTGTATAATATAGGAACAGGAAAGGCAAGGACCTTTTTAGACTTAGTCAATGCGACTTTTAAAGCTATGAATATTGAACCTGATATTGGGTTTATAGATACACCAAAGGATATTCGAGATAATTATCAATATTTTACAGAAGCGAATATGAAAAAATTACGCGCTGCAGGCTATGAGAAGAAGTTTTATTCTCTTGAAGAAGGGGTACAGGATTATGTAAAAAATTACTTGCAAGAGAAGAAGATATATTAGATTGCAATCAATTTTTAACGTTAATTTGTTAATCATTCACTGATTAAAAGTTACCTCCGATAATTTAATCCAGAATAATAAATCATTCTCCAGTCGCCATTTGTTTTCATAAATCGCCTTTCAATCCAAAGTTTTTTTTCACCTCCAGTTGGAATAAATTCGAAAATTAAACCGTCACTTACTTGTAGTAAATTTTTTACAAAATCTTCCTTTCGTGCATCCAAGTTTTTATGCATCTCCCAATCTTCTTTTTGCCATGTGAAATTTCCTTGAGCAAGAATTGTACTATCGGCATATTCAGGAAGACCCTCCAATGGGAAGTCAATATGCGTTATTTGGAATATACTATCCGAATGAAATTGAGTGTAAAAAACCAAAAAATCTGCAGGGATTCGCTCAGTAGAATTAGCTTTAGTGTCAATATTCTCTATTCGATCAACTGATCGATCTTTTTCACTCATTATTTTTTGAAAGGCAAACATCATAGAGATTCCAATTAAAATTCCGATAATAATTTTCATTGTATTTATGGTTCTTAATTAATTTGTAGGCAATAAACCAACATATGATTGTCAAAAATTTGATAGTGTAATGAATAAGTTGCCGAAAAGTCACCTTTAATAATAGCGCCCTTACAAGTTCCTTTTTTTAAATTATAATTAAATGGCTCGATTAAAATATGTTCTTTAAATTCTAATTTTTTTCTACCATATGCTTTGTATAGTGCTTCTTTTGCTCCCCAATAAACGCTTAAATGCTTCAGTCTAGTTTTTGGTTTTAAACTTTTCATTTCTTCTTCTCGCATAAACTTATGAGCGATTCGTTCAACACCAGGAGTAATGTTTTGAATGTCTATTCCACATAAGTATGGAGAGGCAATTACTGCCACGAGTTGTTTAGAGTGGCTAAATGAAATTTCATAAGTGGAATCCACTAGATGTGGTTTTCCAAATTCATCCTTTAAGCAAACACTTCGCTTTCGTCGTCCACTCATTTTATGCAATAACCATCGAACAGCTAACCATTCCAGCCGGCGGCTTTTACCAGCCAGTTTTTCAAATTGGTATAATTCATCTTCTTTTGGTTTCAGTCTTCGTAAAAAGTAACTTGGTGGTTCTGTGATATTCCAAAGACCGAGTTCACCCTTGGGTTGAATATGTTGATGATTGAAAATTGGCATTACTCTTTTTTTAGCTCCGCAAAAATAATTATTATTTGGATGTTCTTAAATATTTTATTTTTGTGTTCAAATTTTAGGTAAAAGAGAGAAAAGCACAATGAATAAAATTAGTATAAATAAAATAGCTCATCTCACTGGTCACAAAGGTGGTGTTTTTTCTTTGACAATGGGAAAAGAAGACCATCTTTTTCTTTCAGGTGCAGGGGATGGTTGGATTGTCGAATGGGACTTGACCCAACCTGAGAATGGGCGATTAATTGCTCAAGCTGAAGATACTCAAACATCGGGAAGAGCGAGTGTTTTTTCTTTATTGGAAAGGAATGAAATGATCATTGCTGGAAATATGAATGGCGGATTACATTGGATTTTTCCAAAAGAAACTACTCGGAATAAAGATATTTTACCTCACAAGAAAGGAGTGTTTGATTTGCAGATTTTTGATGGAAATTTATTCACAATTGGTGGAAAAGGAATATTGACCAAATGGTCAATCGATGAGCAGCAAGCTATAGAGAGTATTCAACTTTCGCAAAAGAGTCTCCGTAAAATGGCTTTTTCAAAAAAAAGGAAAGAACTAGCCATAGGTGCAAGTGATGGGAATATTTATATTTTAGATGTCGAAAGTTTGTCTATAAAGAACACGATCGAAGCAGCACATAGTAATTCTGTTTTTGGATTAAGTTATTCACCTGATGGAAATTATCTGTGGAGTGGGGGACGAGATGCATTATTGAAAATCTGGGATTTGAAAAATAATTATGAAGGTGTTTTTTCGGAACCAGGACATTGGTTTACGATTAATGAAATTGTTTTTTCGCCTGATGGAAAGTTTTCAGCGACAGCTAGCCGAGATAAAACGATTAAAATCTGGGATGCTAATAGCTTTAAATTACTCAAGGTCATCGATGCTGTTAGAGGAGGAGGACATATTAATTCTGTCAACACCTTGCTCTGGTCGAAGTACAATAATTGGTTGATTTCAGGCAGTGATGATCGAAGCATTATTATTTGGGAAATAATTTAATTTGAGTATTCAAAAACATAAATAATTCAAATATTGACATTTAAAAAATTACCTTTGGCTTTCAATAAAAACAGTTAAATATTATGATTTTATCAGATAAAAAAATTCTTAAATCCATCAAAGCTGGCGAAATTGTTGTCAAACCATTTCGAAGAAAATGTTTAGGCACAAATTCTTACGATGTGCATTTAGGGAGATATTTAGCGGTTTATAAGGACCGAGTTTTGGATGCTAAAAAACATAATCAGATTGAAGAAGTAATTATTCCAAAAAGTGGTTTTGTACTAGAACCTGGAACGCTTTATTTAGGGGTGACTGAGGAGTATACAGAGACACATAATTCTGTTCCGTTTCTAGAAGGAAAGTCAAGTGTTGGACGATTAGGAATTGATATTCATGCTACCGCAGGGAAAGGAGATGTTGGTTTTTGTAATCATTGGACTCTAGAAATTTCGTGTGTACAACCTGTGCGAGTTTATGCCGGAATGCCGATTGGGCAGTTGATTTACTTTTCTGTCGAAGGCGATATCGAAAATTATTATAACAAAAAGGTAAACGCAAAATATAATAAAAGAACGAATAAGCCGATGGAGTCGATGATGTGGAAGAATAAATTTTAGAGATCTTTAAAAACCAATTTTATAAAGTTGGTTTTTTACAAATTGATAATTAGGTATTTATTATTTACTATTGTTGAATTTAAGCTAATTACAAAGTTATCATTCATTATTAATGGTAAAATACTTTGGCTTAAATATTCGGAATGAATTAAAATAAGTTACTAAAAAACATTATCTGTTTTGGACTTTTGAAACCCATATGAGTTTTAAAAAATAACTTGGTAGCTGTGTTTTATGGAACAACAAATCTATTATATAGCCTGAAAATAAAGTTGGTAATAACCCCAATGGTATATTGTAGAGCTCATGATTTAATTAATACATCATGCTTGGGATGAACCGAATCAAGAAAATCTAATTATAAGAGATAACAGTGATGTGCCACAAATTTTTAATGAAGTACCCATTCCAATCTTCCTGATAGCCTCTTTCATTCTTTCACCAAAATAAAAGGAATAACAAACCCATTAAACTTCATTAAGAACAGCATAAATTTCATTTTCAAGTTCTTTCAAACTTTTATTATATAACTCTAAAAAGTTAAGTTTAAATCCTAAGTATCTTTTTATTAATACTAGTTTGGCCTTGAGCTTTTTATTTTTTTGGATAGCCTCGAATAAGATTTCTGAGTATCGATTAATATCGATTTGTTTATCATCTGTTGCCAATAGGAATTGCGAGTGATTAGTTGCAAGAAACGGAAGGAAACTTTGTTTCAATTGTTTTTCATATTCGACCGTCGTTTCCACGTAAGAAAATGAGGTATTATGTAGTCTGCTTAATATTTCCTTAATTTTTTCGGAGTCCACATATTTAAGATCTCCAGAGTTTATTATTGAATGATATCTGTTCATGGGGGGATCAAAGACTCTATATATTATAAAAAAGGTCTCAATTCTAGATTTGCTAGTTGTTAATTTTGAGATAGAATCAATATCCAATAATCCATTTTGGGGATACAGAAATAAATCTAAGAGATTTATGTCTTTGAGCCATGTTGCCTCTCTTTCTTTACAGTATTCGCTAATTTCATGAATTTCCGTTTGTAAACTATTCAAGACCTTGATTCTGTTTTTTTCATTTTGAATGTCAATAGATACTTCATTAAGCCAAAATGATACAGTTATACCCATTACGATGACTATGAACTCAAAAAAATACTTTATTAAATATTCTTTTTTCATGAAAAATTATTTTTTAAACTACTTTATAATCGTGTATTTCTCGATTATATTCAATTAGATTGTTTTAACATGACTAGAACTAAATACTAATTTGTTCCCAGTTAAAGTGAAATTATTATTTCAATCATCTATTATCCATTTATAAATTGATTCTTCGCATCAGTATCTTGATGTTTTTTGTTCTAGTGAGATCAATTGTGTTCGCTATTTTTCACAAGTCATAGAGCGAAATTTTTAAGTTATTTGTGAAATGTGCCACAATTAAGTGGTTAAATCCAGTTGGCTGTATTTTTAAGATTAAACAAAGCCAATATCCATAAAATGAGAATGTAAGAAAGCTCTATTACTTCTAGTTTTTATAAAGATAACGATAAAACCGATTTTATCAGATTTTCTTGTTGTTTGAAAATATGATATTTTAACTTGCATCAGATACGTCCAAATATTGCAGTAAGTTACTTCACTCTCATTTAGATAGGAAGGCATCGTTCCTTTGCTAATTGGTCTATAATTCACTTGTCCAAACCACTCTGATTACAAGATTAGCTGGTAAAAAAGCCATTTGGTCATCCATGATAATTTGAGGAAGTTCTGTATTAAACAGTTTGGAATAAAAATCATTTACGGTTCAAAATAAATTGGAAAAAGAAGTTTCGTTTAACAAATTCTAGAACAGACATCGCATTTCTTCGAGGCATAATTTTATTCTGAATCATTATTTTAATGTCTTAAATTGGGTAAACGAAATTATGTAAACTTTTTTAAGCGATAGTATTCTGGATTATTTGGAGATAAAGAGCTGGTTGGTAGAAAAATTGAACATAAGGTACGTTTTTCGATAACTATTTTTCCTAAATGATTGTTTTACAGCTGTAATAACTGCTAAATAAATTATTCAGCAATTAGGAAAAAATTATTTTAAATCAAATAAAAAGCCTTATTTTTGGGCACAATACTTAAAATATTATTCAATAAAAAACAAAATTATTATGGCTAGAAGAGGAATGTTCGAAAAATCTAATAATCCTATGTTTGTAAAAAATACTTTCCAAAATACAAGCAGAAGTCAAACATTAGATGGTCATATTTCAGGATATGATGTAGATGAAAGACCAATGACTGTGAATGGAGCAGTTAATAAAACTTTTATGTTGGGAGGTGTAATGGTAGCATCAGCTGCCGTGGCGTATATGTTTGCAAATCCAATCTTTATGTGGGCTGGGTTTATTGGAATTATTGCTCTTAGTTTTATTGCTAATCGCGACAAAGAAAGGTCTCACATTTGGGCACCATTATTTTCAGTTGCTGCAGGATTTTCAGCGGGTACAGCATCATTTGTTTATGGAGCAGTTGCTGGTGGAGTAATTTCTCAAGCAATTATTATTACAATGTCTATATTTTTTGTGATGCTGACTCTCTATAAAACTGGAACAATTCAAGTAACTGAAAAACTTAGAAGTGCCATCACCATGGCTGTTGGAGCTATTATGGTTGTTTATTTAGTTGAATTTGTATTACACATGTTCGGTGTTAATATTCCATTTCTTCATGAAGCATCTCCAATTGGAATTGGGATAAGCTTGGTAATTATTGGTGTTGCCTCATTAAATCTTTTGTTAGATTTTGACAATTTTTATAAAGGAGAGGAAATGAGAGCTCCTGAATATATGGAATGGTATTTTGGAATGGGGTTAGTATTTACATTGGTATGGTTGTATTTAGAAATTATTCGCTTAGTTGCAATTTTTGCAGGAAATGATTAAGCTTAATTAGACAAATAAATAAAAAAGGGTACGACGGTTTCGTTGTACCCTTTCTTTATTTTGTAGAAGAAATTTATAATAGGATAAATTAGGAATGAGGAACCTAATTTTGGCAATTTGTAAAAAAAAAATCCGAAATCCACCTAATTTTTCTTCTCATCAAAAGAAATTCGAATGAAAAAAATATCGACGATTTTATTTACTACCATGGTATTATTCTGTTGTAACGAGAAGAAATCCCAAAGCCAAGAAATTCCCATTCTACCTGAAACCTATCTTCAGGTTTTAGGAGTTGCTCAGGATGCAGGATTCCCACAAATTAGTTGTCAAAAGGCTTGTTGCAAAGATCTATGGGAGGATACAAGTTTGAGGAAAATGGTTTCTTCTATTGGAGTTGTTGATCAAAGATCAAATCAATGTTTCCTGTTTGATGCAACTCCGGACATTAAGGATCAATTAAATATTTTACAAAATAGTCAATTCGATTTGGCTGGAGTATTTTTAACCCATGCCCACATGGGACATTACACTGGATTAATTCATCTGGGAAGAGAGGCAATGGGAGCTAATAAAGTACCCGTTTTTGCTATGCCTAACATGCAGAGCATGTTAGAGAAAAATGCGCCTTGGAGTCAATTAGTTAAATTGGAAAATATAATAATACAACCACTTCGAAATGATTCTTTAACTATTATGGGAAATATAAAAGTTACTCCATTACTAGTTCCGCACCGAGATGAGTTTTCAGAGACAGTTGGGTTTAAGATTTTTGGAAAAAATAAAACGGCACTTTTTATTCCGGATATAGATAAATGGAGCAAATGGAAACGAAGTATTGTAGAGGAAATTAAAGCAGTTGATTATGCTTTTTTGGATGGTACTTTTTATCAAAATGGAGAAATCCCCGGACGAGATATGAGTTTGATTCCACATCCATTCATGGAGGAAAGTATGTTAATATTTGATTCACTGTCTGAAAAAGAAAAATCAAAAATATATTTTATACATTTTAATCATACAAACCCTGTTTTACAAGATAAAAGTGAAGCCAAAAATGAAGTGGAGAGGAGAGGATTTCATGTAGCTGATGAAGGGCAGATTTTTGAAATGTAGAAAAGGGAAATAGAGTTTTCCAGTAAGCAATACTTTATTTTATGATTAGAATACTCATTTTTACAATTCCCTTATTTTTTATTTTTCTATTCATCAATGAATACCTAAAATAAAAAAGAGTTGCAGAAGAAAATTGGAATAATCAGTGGAGGAAAAAAATAAAAACTTTCAAAATGAAAAGGAAATTCTAAAATTGAGATAAAAGGTAAAAGAACAAGGTAAGAAAGAGCAATTGAAAAATCCTGATTCTCTGATTTTAGTAGTAACTAAATTTTATTAACCCGATAGCATAAGGTTAATAACTTGTTAACTGTTAAGATTGAATTTCATCTGTAGAAATAGCCATTTAATTTTCAAATTTGCTATTCAAAAGTCCTAATTTATGTTTAAAACTATTACCAAGGCTACATGGTTATTTCTAGGTTTAGGAACCTTCATGTTAATGAGTGATGCATTGAGAACTAATACTTCATTTGCTGATTATTATATTACTTCGTTGAAAATTTACTTATTTACTATAGGTGCTTACTTGGTTTTGAAACGAGTACTTTTTTATCGTTTGAGAGGAAATATAAATATAGTTAGCTTGGGTAAAAAAAGTGATTATCAAAATAACTTATTATTTCAAGGTTTTGTCTCAGTAATTTTGGGTTTGGGGTTTGTGCAAGCTTATGGGAATTTGAGAAGTGTTGATACTTTGGTAGTTATTTTGTTAGGATTGTATTATTGGGCACAAATTGTGTTAAATTCTAATCCGACAATTTACTTAGATGATAATTCTTTTACTTACGATGATTATTTTATTGATAAATGGAATTGGTCAGATTTGAATCGAATTGATTTAGAAAATGAAAAGCTTTGTTTGATCGGTTTGAAAAAAGATTTTGAATTGGATTTTGATTTGATTGATGAGGTGGATTATCGAAAGTTGACTGCGGAAGTGGAACATGATGTTTTGGATGGAGAATTTGGAAAAGATAAAAGTTCGAAATCTTTGGTTGAAATAATTGAAAACTATGCTAAGCATTTTAATGTACCAGTTGCATAAATTAGAAGGGATTTTCGGATTCTTTTTTGTGGAAATGAGCTAGGGCTAGAGAGATCTTTCTGATCTAAAATTTTTTCTCTCGTATACATTTTCTATTTATTTTGGAAATAGAGGTAACACCAGCAATTTGCATATTTCGCACTAATTCAGTTTGTAAGATTTTTAATACTTTCTCTACTCCAGTTTGCCCATCAGTTGACAATCCATAAATATAAGGTCGACCAATTCCAACGGCAGTTGCCCCTAAAGCTAATGCTTTAAAAATATCAGTACCTCGGCGAATACCTCCATCAATAAAAATTGGAATAGCTCCATTGACCACTTTTGAAATTTCCTCTAAAACTTCAATAGTACTCAAATCGCTTTCCAATTGTCGTCCACCATGATTCGAAACAATTATTCCATCTACTTCATGATCTAAGGCAATAGCTGCATCCTCAGCAGTCATGATTCCTTTAAGCAAAAGATTCATGTTATAATTTTTTTTAAACCAAGGAATGAAATCCCATGTCAATGTTGCATCAAAATCAGCTCCTCCATTTTCAAAGTTGCCAAGCGCATTTTCTGTTCGCATGTTGCCTGTGAGGATTCCGATATGTTTTTCTCGATTACCGGGTACTGGTACATCAATAGTTAAAACAATAGTTTCGCAATTATTTTTTTGAGCTTGATCGAGTAGGCGAGTGGTGGTGGTTCGATCAGAAGTAGTGTATAATTGAAACCAAGGTGGAGTATTTACTGCGGCGCAAATTTCAGAAAATGATTTGCTCGTTACGGTGGAGGCAATAGATAAGATATTTTTAGCAGCAGCAGCTTTTACCGAAGGAATTTCCCCTTCAGGATGAAATAATCCTTGAAACCCCACTGGTGATAAATAAAGTGGGCTAGCATACTCTTTCCCAAATAATTCAATTGATGTATTAACCTCTCTTACATCAATTAATCTTCGAGGTCGAATTTGGAAATGTTGGTATGCTTTTATATTTCGATTAAAGGTTCTCAAATCATCTGCACCACCAACGAGATAGTCAAAGGCGTGCTGAGTTAATTTTTCTTTTGAGGCATTTTTGATATCCCAAATATTTCGAAAGTTATTCATCAGTTTTTTTAGCGAAATTAATTATTTTTTACTTTTTTCTGATAAGGTTCCTTATAACTAAGCTAATTTTCAATTTTTAGTCTACTATTCAATTACCTTAATTTACATTCTAACCATTCATTGATAGTCTAATAACCTTCGTTTAAAATATTTAAAAAATCTTGAGTCATATGTTTTCTTCACATTCCTGATTCCTAAGTTAAAATTGGCGGTAGTGAGTTATGCTTTTTAATTTATTTGGGAAATAAATACAGTATTAGGAGTTAACTTTAATTCTAACTACTTACAAAACGGAAAGAATTAAAATCTTCGAGTACGTTAAAGCGTATGTTAATATGGCAAAAGTTAATTTTTACAAAAAAAGAGTAAATCTTTTTTTAATTGTAGTTTAAAAATTACTTTTAAAAAAATAAAGATTCAGGCAACTATTCTTATCGTTCTTATACCAAAGATATAAGCCTAATAATTTTCAACCAATTTCAAAGATTAATTATATATTCTTATCGAAAAATTGTTTCTACTTCATTTAGAAGAACTATTATTCACAAATAAATCTAGGAATACAGTTTACTTTAAAATTACTAAAACTAGTTTCAAATGAAAAAAATCTACTTAATTCCCACTCTAATCTTTTACACAATTCAAGTATCTACTGCTCAGTTAAGTATGGAGGTGTATGATATTTTCCAAAATAAATGCATGTCTTGTCATAGTAATGCTAACCAGCAAGGTGGTTTAGATTTGGAAGGATCAGGTTCCAATGTTGCATTAAAGGCACTCGATGTATACAATAATATTGTTGGAAAAACACCAAATACAAATACTCATGCCATTACCGAGGGATACCAATATATCTATAAAGGTCGCCCAGATTTGAGTTATATTTTTCGAAAAATAAATGGAACATTCGAACCTTCAATTATCCTTGATTCAAATTTAGAGGGAGATCAAATGCCTTTATCTCAACCTGAATTAACCGATATCGAAAAGGAGTTAATTCGACAATGGATTCTCCTTGGAGCACCATGGCAAAATAATGATGCTAATCTTGCTACTGATTATGTTGATCAGATTCCAGCATTAGTAAATGAATATTACAATGGAAATGGATTAGCAAGCTTTCCAAATGGAGCTCCAGCAGCACCAGATCCGTCTGAAGGTTTTCAAGTTAAGATGGGACCATTTTATTTAAATCCTGCAGGGCAAGATTTTTCAGAAATAGAGCTATTCCAAAAGTACGCCTTAGATCTTCCTGCTGATGTTGATGTAAATAGAATTGATATGCAAATTTCTTCTTTCTCACATCACTTCATTATTTATAATTTTCCAGTTGCTTTTGCTTCGAATAGTATTGATCCAGGATTTAGATTAGATCCTGATCATAGTGCAATTAGTTTGACAACAGCGGTTCAGGAGGCAACAGATTTGGAATTGCCTCAGGGAACAGCTTTTATATGGGATAATGATATGGTGTTGGATTTGAATTCACATTATATTAACTATGATGCTTCAAATACTTACCAAGCAGAGGTTTATTTTAATGTGTATACCCAGCCAGCAGGAACTGCAATTCAAGAAATGAAAACGGATTTGTTGTTAAAAAGTGATATTTTTATTCCAAATAATGGTAACCAATATGATTTTGATAAATCAGAATTTGGAGGAGGAACTCGATATGTTTGGGGGTTGATGGGACATACTCACCAATGGGGAACGGATTATAAAATGTATCTCCGGAATGCCAATGGATCCAAGGGTGAATTAATATATGATGCATCTTGTACCTTGGATGGTGCGCCAGGATGTGTTGCACCATTCTATGATTATCAACATATTCCGATTCGGTATTTTGATAATTTATATCCCTTACCAATGAATCCAGGATTTATTCATTCAGCGAGCTATGTAAATAACGGTCCTAATAATGTTTGGTTCGGACCAACCTCTGATGATGAAATGATGGTAATGGTAATGATGTACACTACAGATACTACAGGGCTAAATTTATTCACAAGCTTAGAGGATTTAGATGAACCTATCCAACAAGAAGTTCAGGTATTTCCTAATCCAATGTATGATGAAGCAACTGTGGTATTGCCAGAAGGAATGACTGATGCTCGTTTTTCTCTTTTTAATGCAACTGGACAAGAAGTGAGAAGAATAGGAAGTATATCAGATAGTATATTTACATTTCAAAATAATAATTTACCTAGAGGAATTTATTTCTACAGAGTGGAAGGTAGAGATGGAAAATATGCTACTGGGAAAATTTCGATAGAATAAGAGGAGTAGATGATTTGGTATTATATCCATTATTTAGATTAAAAAAAAGAACCAACTCATTGAATGAATTGGTTCTTTTTTAAACTTTAGTAAAATGGAAAGTATAACTTATTAACTATACATCAAAGATTTATTGCAAACCTTGTTGAATTCTCATGTTATTCCACAGTTCTTTCTGAAATTCTGCTTTTGGAAATGCTTCATAATTATTATAAAGTTTTACCATTGAATTTATGGATAAATCAGACGAATGCTTTTTGAGTAATAATAATTTTTCGATAGTGTCTTCACATTCTTGAATTACTTGACTTGCTTGTTGATTTTGTTGAGTGATGCTTTTGTAAAAATCAATCGCTTCTTTCAATGTAGGAGAAATGTTTTCTTCGTTGATAATTGTTTCTTTATTGAGTGTCAATCGAAGTTGTAAAGTCTCTAATGTATCGCCTATTTTCAAAAGAATACCTTTTTTCAAATTTTCAATCATACAGGAGGTAATTTTTGTCTTCAAATTCTCTCGATTTTTTTAATCGAAAGGTGAAAAATCGTGTGATAGGCCCTCTTTTTTTAATAAAAGTAGAAAACTTGATTTTATAAAATCAAGCTCTCTCTCTTATCTTTTTTAACAAACGGTTTTGGAATGGCTCTCATTTATAAGAACTCTAAAAATAGTGTAACAAAGAATATTTCTTTTAATGTGTGAAGGGACTACAAAATTGTTGTGAATTGGAAAGGTAAAAATGCAGTTCAGGTTTTTTTTATGAAAATTAAATTTTTTGTGACTATTATTTTAGAATAAAAATAAATTTTTGAAAATGGTATTTATTAATAGCTTAATTATAAAATACTAATAGCCAGCCAATTGTAAAATTGAGTGGCTATTAATGTTTATTTTTTCTAGATTAAAACTAAACTTGATTTCTTTTAAAAGTGACTAAAACTTGTTTTGAGGCAGGTGTTTTACTTTTGTGTGCGTATTGATTTATAGGCACTAAAATATTTGCTTCAGGAAAATAAGTTGCCATACATTTTTGAGGGATATCATATTCTACGATCATAAAATGGGGAGCGATTCTTTCGACTCCTTCATGATGATTGTACAAGTCAATAAAGTCGCCTGCTTTCAAATTTGCATCCTTAATATCTTCAATATTCATCATTACAATGCGACGACCATTGTAAATGCCTCTATAGCGATCATCAAGTCCATAGATTGTAGTATTGAATTGATCATGCGTACGAATGGTCATCATGGTAAATTCACCCTCCTTTAATTCGTGTTTTGGGACAGGATTATTGGTGAAGTTTGCTTTACCAGTTTTTGTTTTAAAATCTCCATCTCGTGCTCCATTTGGTAAATAAAACCCTCCATCGTTTCTTATGCGTCGATTGTAATCATCGAAACCTGGAATCGTATTTTGAATTGCTTCTCGTATACGATCGTAATCTTCGATAAAATGATTCCAATTGGTATTAGAATTTTTTAAAGTAGCTGTGGCTAAATTTGCAACAATGGATGGCTCGCTCAATAAATGTTTGGATGCAGGCGTCAAACTACCTCTAGAGGCATGAACAATTCCCATAGAATTTTCGACACTTACTAATTGCTTTTGTCCATTTTGTAAATCCAGTTCTGTTCTTCCAAGACAAGGTAAGATGATGGCAGTTTTGCCTGTTATTAAATGACTTCGATTAAGCTTAGTTGAGACTTGAATTGTCATTTTACAATTTTGCAATGCCTTGGCGGTAAATTCTGTATCAGGAGTAGCAGAAAGAAAATTTCCCCCCATTGCAAAAAATATTTTCGCTTTTCCCTCCGACATTGCTTTGATAGATTCGACGGTATCAAAACCATGTTCTCGTGGAGGTTCGAATTGAAAATTTTCTTTTAGTTTATCTAAAAAAGCAGGTTTTGGTTTTTCCCATATCCCCATTGTTCGATCACCTTGAACATTACTATGTCCTCGGACGGGACAAGTTCCTGCCCCTGGTTTTCCTATGCTGCCTTTTAATAATAATAGGTTTACAATTTCTTGGATATTGTTAACGCCATTTTCATGTTGAGTCAATCCCATTGCCCAGCAGACAATAATTTTTTTATTTTCTAAAATTAATTTAGTTGCTTGATGAATTTGGGAGACACTAATTCCACAATTATTTGATAGTGTTTCTACGTTTGCATGTTTTAATTCTTCAATGAAACTTACAAAGCCATGCGTGCTTTGATTGATAAAATCATGATCGAAAACTGTCCCTGGTTTTTTCTTTTCTTCGTCAAGCAATAATTTCATGATCGCTTTTAGTAAGGCTACATCACCATTGATATTTACTTGTAAAAATAAATCAGTCAGTTGAGTTCCACTTCCAATCCAACCGGATAGATTCTGTGGATTTTTAAATTTGATCAAACCCGTTTCTGGTAATGGATTTATGGTGATAATTTTTGCACCGTTTTGTTTAGCTTTTTGCAAAGCAGAAAGCATTCGAGGATGATTGGTTCCAGGATTTTGTCCCATTACGATGATTAAATCAGTTACATAAAAATCTTCCAATCGAACACTCCCTTTTCCAATTCCGACAGTTTCGGAAAGTGCTACTCCGCTTGATTCATGACACATGTTGGAGCAGTCAGGCATATTGTTCGTTCCAAATTCTCGAACGAATAATTGATATAAGAAAGCGGCTTCATTACTTGTTCGTCCACTTGTGTAGAAGATGGCCTCGTTTGGTGATTCTAATTGATTTAGTTCTGAACCAATGTGTGCAAAAGCATCTTCCCAACTAATTTCCTCATAGTGTGAACTTCCTTCGTGTAAAATCATAGGATGAGTCAATCGCCCACTTTTTCCTAATTGAAAATCTGACCATTGAGATAATTCTCTTACGCTATTTTTTTTGAAGAAATCTGAAGTAATTCGTTTGCTTGTGGCCTCTTCGGCAATGGCTTTTGCTCCGTTTTCGCAATACTCTCCTATACTAGATCGGTGGTCGTCAGGGTCAGGCCAGGCGCAACCTGGACAATCGAATCCATCTATTTGGTTGATAGAAAGTACTGTTTTGACACAATTACGAATGGTCAATTCTCCAAGTAAATGTTTGACTGAAGAAACTACAGCTGGGATTCCTGCTGCAGTGGTTTTTGGTGAGCCAATAGATATTTTTTCTTTTTCGATGAGTGGAGTGGGGGAGATTGGTTTTTTCATTTTTTATATTTTTAATACTATTTTTTATAGGCTGAGTTAGAGTGACTATTTATTAGTAGGTATTGGTACTCTAATTGCCCACGGAAAATTTTGAACAATAAAGAGCTACTTAAAATATCATTTCGTATCAGCCTTAAAAAACTAAATAGCGGTAATGAAAGAATCAAGTTTTCGGATGAGGAAATGAATCACTTTCATCCTCATTAATTCGCACGTGCATACATTTAAAATCTTTTTCCACTAAAATTCTAACTTGATTATTTTCAGTAGTTGTATCCAAATGTTCTATACCGACGAGTTGAGAATTAACCCACATTTCACCTAACTTTACCGGAACAAAAACAGTAATGGTATTGCCTGAAAATTCACTTTTTAGTTTTTTTACGTCAGCTGATTCTAGGACATAAGATAGTTGATCATCCGCAGTCGGTCCAAACTGAATATTATCTTTTACCTGCCCTTTTTCTCCAAATGTTCTTACATCCTGTTGACTTAATCGCAATCGGATCGAGTTACCTCTAATTCTTAGTTTCATTATGTGATTGTTTTGTTCAAAGGTAGAAAAAATATCAAAAAAGCCCTTTTTAAACTTCAAGTTTAAAAAGGGCTTTTTTGATATTTTAGAAAAACTTATCGTTGTATAGTCACTCTATCCGTCATCATCTGCTCTTTTGTCTTTACCTGAATAAAATAAATTCCATTCGCAAAACGACTTGTCTGCATTTGAATTAGATCTTGAGGATTTTTCACCACCTTTTCCACTAATAATTTTCCTTGAACGCTAAGTATGCGAACTATTATTTCTTCATTGATAGGTTTACGAAAACCAATATTAATGAGATTGTTTGCAGGATTAGGGAAAATGGAAATTTCATTTTGGTTTAAAATATTTTCTGTTGCAATCACTACATCTGGATCAATAACAATATTGAATTGAGGAGTAGCAATTAACCCACCCTCACTATCATCTACTACGAAGGTGAAGCTATCTTCAGTTGATGCACCCCCATCATGAGTGTATATAATATTTCCAGCACTAGATGAGTTTTGTTTAAATTTATCACCTATTTGTAACTCACTAGTTAGGAAGTATAATTTCCCATTTTGAGGAAGTGTAACAATCGTATAAGTGATTTCTTCTGGACCATTATTTGGATCGTCAGTCAATAAGAACTCTGAATCAATTGGTCGAGTGGCTCCAGGGGGAAGCGGCATCGTTTCATTTTTAATTAAAGATGGTGGACTCAGATTAGCTTCTGAGCAAATCTGTAAAGTCCATTCATTTAATTTTCCACCGTTTCCTGCGGTATTAGTTACTTCTATTTGAAGTTTCCACTCTCCAAGAGAACTTGTATTATTAAATGTACTCAAAAGGTTATTTTCTAATTTGTAACTTAGTCCAGTATTAACAGGACAGTCGGAACCGATAAAAGAAACAGCTTCATCATCCATCCCAAAATCAAATGTGGTGCCTTGGCAAAATATTGAGGAAAATAATTTTATAGAAGTTCCATCAGGATTAACTAAACTCATATCAATATCTTTGAAAGCACTATGATTTCCGTTAATATTGGAGATATTTAGATCAGATATTAATCCATCAACCGGAACATTGATAACTGATTCAATAGTTGGTAAACCATTACTTGGGATAGTAATGGGACCATCTGTACTAGTAGTATTTGTACATGATAATGACTTTACAGCAAATGAATTTTTTGCAGACCAATCGCCTATATGGCACTCATTTTGAGGTCTGATTCTCCAAAAATAAATGCCGCCAAGATCAAGTTGGGCACCTCCTTGGTAACTGCCACCAGTGACAACATTAGTTTCAACAATTGAAGCGGCAGAGAAGGAAGGATCGTTAGCAACCTCAATCACGTAATTATCTGCGGCAATGCCTTGGTTCCAAGTATAAGCAGGGATTTCACTAACTCCTTCTATTCCATCACTAGGCGATACTATTGAGAAATCAGAAAAATTTGTGGCAACTGTCTCATAGACCAATTCTTGATAAACAGTATCTTCTCCAGGTACATATGCCATCAATTGATAGGTGAAAACTCCATCAGCAGTTGGGATATTATCAGAATTGATTGTCAAGGTCGCATCTTCGGATGGCATTACTGGATTAGCACTAAATTCGGCTGTCGTTCCAACGGGCAAACCAATTGCTTCAAAATAAATTAAACTGTCATAATCTAATAATGAAAGCGTATTGATATTGATTACAGGTAGTTCAGGTAAACATACTTTTTGGAAATATGGACCAGATGATACCGAGAATCCAGGGGTTGAAGGTTCAACTATTTTAAAATTTGCATTTGAGATATCAAAAAAGATGTTGTCTGCTGCTTCAACTTTTACTCTTGCTAATCCCGTAACTACATTTGGAATGACAATGGTATAGCTTCCTGTATTAGCAACGTTTTGTGCTAAGGATATTGGATAATCATATCCTCCATTAGTAGCTAACAATATATTTACGTATTTACAATTGACAGGTGCTGAATCTGTATTCGCCACGTCCCAAGTTACTTCTACATAATCTCCTATTTCAAAAGTTTGATTTACATTAGGGTGGGTAACTAAAAATGGTCCAGCGGATTCTACTGATTCAAAAGCTATCTCATCCCAGACTGTTCCACCGCCTCCCCATTTGCTATCTCTCACTGTGCATCTAAATGTCAAGTCTCTAGCATATGTAGGAAGAACCTCTGTGATAGAATTTTGATTGTTTACAATAGTTCCGATTCTTGGGAAAATACGTGTAGGATTTTCCGTTGGTAAATAACTTCTAAAAGCTGGTGCATTACCTATTGGACTTCCTAAAGGACTAATAGGGCCTAAATCATATTGCTCAAAACAATAGGTTAAGGTATCATCTGGATTTAAATCACTTGCTACAGCTGTTAATTGAAAAGGAGTGCTGATTGGAATTTTCAATCCGTGGCCAAAAGGAATGTCTACGTCAGGATCAAAATTATCAGTGGGTAAAACCATCGCACATGTTCCTGCTCCTTCTCGACTATAATTGTGAATAGACTCGATAGAATTAACGTGTAGGTAATCATCTCCAGAATTTTGAACATTATTAGCTCCACATGCACCAACGTATGACATGATTGTTGATCCACTTCCGGGCTCGTAAGCATTACCATCACTAAGTTGGTCATTGCCATTAGGATCCGTTCCATTCCAAAAAGGAGTACAATTACTCCAAGGGTGTGCAGCACTCAATTGATGCCCCACTTCATGTGATAATGTACCGAGGTAAAAATTATCACTTGGATTGTTATTACAAGATATTCCTCGAGCTTTAGTATCATCAATACATACATTTCCTCCTGAAACCCCTCCAATGTTAATTCCATCTAATTGGCAGGGAAAGGTTTTGAATAGATGTCCAATATCATAATTTTCAATTCCAACTACCGTATTTATCGTAGTTACACTTTGATAAAAAGTACCAAAGGCAATTATGGTTCCATTGATATCAGTTGTATTTGTGATTTCATTTCCTTCGTAAGGATCAGTATCTGGATCTAAAAATACTAGTTCATCATTATTGTCAACTAACTGAAAACGAACGCCTGTTTCTTTTTCAAAAATAAAATTCAATCGACTAATGGCATAAACTAATTCAGCCATCACAGCATCTACCGTTCCTCCTAAATTCCCTGAGAATTCCCCAGAAGTTGCTAAGGCCATCCGATAAACTCTGAGTTCTACGGGGTTGCCGGAAGTTGTATTCAGTTCTGGAGTTGGTGTCGTATTTGGTCCTTTGTTTTGAAATGGACTATTTGGTCCACCATCATCATCATCAAGAGGCTTATTAGCATTCAATATTTCTAGAGGATTATGATCCGCATGTGCCGCATTCAAAACTGCTTCTTCTTCAGCATTTGGTAATCGATCTTTTTTATAGTAAGAAAGGTAATTATTATTATTTCCCTCCAAATAAGGATCAATAAAAATTATTCCTTTAGGAGAACCAATCATTGCACGAAACCCTTTGGCCGCAATTTCAAAACGGACTTGCAGTAATTTATTGTTCACTCCATACCCTGCATAAGATTTTATATTTGGATATTTTGCTTCTAAGCCAGGAGCCATTACAGAAGATTCGACTACTTGAAAAGCCACATCGTCTCCATTAGGCATTGGCAAAACTATTTGCATTGGATTATGCTTGGCGGCAAATGTAAATTCTTTAGGAGCATTAGTTAAATCTGATTTTAATGCATCAAGATCCAAGGCTAATGTTCTGTATTCGTCTGGAATAATTTTACGTTCTTGATTGGTTGGGATAAAAATATTAGCTTCGTTGGCATCAAACCAATGGTCTTCTATATCTTGAGAGAAGAGATTTGAAAATATTAAACAAGCGAAAAAAAGTAATACAAATCTTTTCATTGAGGTTGTTTTTTATTTTTAATGAAAAATTAAGAGTGTTTTTTTTTTGACATTAACTCCAAAACAAAAATACTCCTCCTTTTTGATAAAAAAAACGAGAAATAGGAATATGTCAGTTGGAAGCTAACAGTAGGCAGTTTTTGTAAGATGCAATACTATCCCATGTTTTTACTTAGTTACTTCACTTGGAGATTCAAAATATTACCCATCTGATAACAGGTTCTACATCGAGGTTCATATCTATCTTTTTCTCCTAGTACAACCGTACCAGTTTCTTCACTCAACCGGTAAGAATGAGTAGCAAGGTTTCCACAATGTTGACAAATAGCATGCACTTTAGTAATGTACTCGGCAACGGCCAAAAGATTAGGCAGTGGACCAAAAGGTTTTCCTTTATAGTCCATATCTAACCCTGCAATAATTACTCGAATACCTCTTAATGCTAATTTTTCGCAAACTTCAATCAATTCGTGGTCAAAAAATTGTGCCTCGTCAATCCCCACAACAGATATGCCATCTACTAGTTCTAAAATTTTGGTAGAATGGTCGACAGGAGTTGCCAAAATAGAATTAGCATCATGTGAAACTACATTGTTGGTATCGTAACGAGTATCAGTACCTGGCTTGAAAATTTCTACTTTTTGACTAGCAATTTTAGCTCGCTTGAGTCTTCGAATCAATTCTTCTGTTTTTCCTGAAAACATGGAGCCGCAGATGACTTCAATCCATCCACTTCTTTGTCCTTTAAAATGAGGTTCTAAAAACATATATTTCTTTTTGAGAAGTTAGGCAAGGAACTCTATCAGCTGCCTCCTATTTATTTTTTTATATCACTAAATTCTTTAATTTTACAAAAAATATTGAATTCGCTTAATGCGAAATTAAAAAAGATATACCGTATGAATGTTAAGCAAGCAAAAATTCTTTTAGAAAAAATTAATCGTCTGTTTCAAAGCATGACAATGGACGAACATATTTCTGAGATTGAGAAGGAGTTGATGCGGAATTATGTAAAGTCGCTATACGAGGAATTTATGTCTGATGGGGGAGCGAAAGTTACATCTATTCAAAAAGTAGAACCCCTCAAAGTGACCGCACCTGTTAAAGAAACTATCCAAATAGTAACCCCTCAAGTGAAAGTTGAGCGGATGGTAGAAACACCCCCTACGCCACCAAAAGTAGAGATTACTCCGAGATCTGAGCCAACACCTCGTCCAGTAGCTGTTGAAACTCCAAAAGTGGAAAAGAAAACTCCAACAGTTAGAGTTGCTTCACCTACGCCTGTTCCTAAACCATTTAAAGCAAAGATAAGTGAGGAGCATCAAGAACTTTTTGAATTTAAGGAAGCAACAGATTTGTCAGAAAGGTTAAGTCAAAGTCCAATAAAAGATTTGAATAAAGCGATGGGAATCAATGAAAGAATTTTGACGACTAATGAATTGTTTGATGGAAATGGTGATGCATTAAAAGATGCATTATCTGCTATTAATAGGTTGAATAATTTTGACGAAGCTAAAGATTATTTGGCTAATATTGCTGAAATATATGACTGGACTTCAAAGAAGAAAAAGAAAAAGGCGAAAATTTTTGTAAAATTAATTCGTAGAAGATTTGTTCAGAGCTAGATACCAAAACCTATGTTTGAAATTAAGTTTTTGGGTTTTTATAGCCTTGATTTGTTGATTGTAAATTCTTTAATCTCTAACTTTTTTGACCATTTTTAAAAAAGGTAACATTGAAACCCAAAGATGAAAACAGTAGTTTTGTTAATAGCTTGAAATTACCTTTAATTTTAATAACTATTATGTTGGTGGTTCATATTACAAAGGAGTTTACTAATTTCGAATTTATCTTTTGGGGTATTTTTCCAAGAAGATTTTATGGACTAAAGGGAATAATAACAGCTCCATTCATTCATGGAAGTTGGAAGCATTTGTTTTCTAATGCAGTTCCATTATTGAGTTTGCTAGGAGCAAGTATGTATTTTTATCGAATTGTCGCGGTGAGAGGATTGATAATGATTTGGATTTTGACGGGAGGAGCAGTTTGGTTGTTAGGGAATTTTTTTGATAATGAGGTAGGTAACTTTTCACATATCGGAGCAAGTGGGGTCGTTTATGGCTTGGTAGCTTTCGTTTTTTGGAATGGAGTGTTTGTAAAAAGTAGAGAGTCAATTGTTTTGGCTTTGGTAGTGTTGGTATTGTATGGAGGTATGTTTGCGGGGATATTACCAGATCAACCAGGCATCTCGTGGGAGAGTCATTTGTTTGGCGGATTGATTGGAATATTTACGGCTTATTATTATAAAAATGATTTGTTGGATGAAGTGGAGCGATTGAAAAAACTGGAAGAACCTCCAACTTGGGGACAAGAGGTTGAAACTCAAAATGAAACAGGGCCATACTTTTTGCCTAGGGATATTTTTGAAAAGACGAAAGAGGAGAAACAACGAGAGGATACGGAAGGGGAGGATTATTATTGATAATTCGCCGCTAAGTCTACAAGGAAACTCAGCGGCGAAGAAAGTTATGCTAAATCCTTAATCGCCCGCACAAATCCATTCTGATCATTCTCTTTCATTTTTCTCAACAAACTAGACGCATCAGATTTTTTGGAAAAAATTCCCACGACAATTTTGTAAACCGTTCGACCTTCCAACTCATTGATACTTACCACAATTGGGTGGTCATATTTTTCTTGCAATTTTTCCGCTTGAATCAAGACATTTCCATATTCTGCAAATGCGCCAATCTGCACACCGTAACCTTCAGGTGCTTGTCGTTTTACATTGAATTGGAAAATCCCTCGCCCTTTTTTTACTGGCTCTTCAATAGCTGGTGGTGTAGAGCCCAAATTCTCATCCCTATATCGAAGAGCTTCTTTGACAGCTTTGTCTGCATTGACCTTTCCATATCCATATTTGAGTGAGTGACCAGAGGAATCATACGCTAGCGGTGAACCTATTTTATCTGCAGTTTTGATTAGAATTTCTTTTACTTGGCGGGCTGTCAGTTCAGGGTTTACTGAAAGCATCAGCCCACAGATACCCGCAACCAATGGAGTGGCACTTGAAGTTCCTCCAAAGTGTTTATACATTCCAGCTGTTCCTCTTTCCTTTCCATCCCTCCAAAACTTGAAAGCACCATTTTCCCAATTGACGCCTTCATCCCACCAGGCCCGTGCTGCAATTATCGGCCAATCACCGTTGGAAGGTGCACAAACAGTTACTTCTCTTCCACGGTTCGAATAACTTGCATGTTTGTCTTTACTAGTCGTTGCACCAACTGCAATTACATCTGGATGTGCTGAATAATAATTAACATAATCTTTAGAATCATTTCCGACTGCAAACAAAATAACACAACCTTTTCCATTTCTTCCTTTGGTGGCAGCTTTGGCTAAAACTTCTTCCTTTACAGCACTCAAAGTGAAAGCAGGATCTGTTGATCCCCAACTGCAACTAATTATATCAGCATTAGTTTTGATGCAATATTCAAACATTTCTTCAGTTGCTTTAAGAGAAAATGAAGTTCCACTCACAGGCATAAATTTCGCGTTGGGTGCTGAACCAACCATTCCAATTCCATTTGAAGCTGCTAAGGCAACACTAGCACAAGGTGTTCCATGAGTGAAACGAGGATCGCCGTGCTGGACTTGTGTACTTTGTGACCACAGATCCCACGGTTTATAAACCTTAGATTTTAGGTCTGGATGAGAAAGATCAAACCCATTATCAATTACTGCAATTACTACTTCTCTCGAACCTAAATTTCCAATTCTTTTCCAAGCATCAATGACTTTTGAATCTGCATCTTTTTTTAATCTCCAATTGGTGTCAGCAACAATTCCATGATTTTTTAAATGCCACATATGATCCAATAAATCATCCGTTGGTTCGGCAAAATCAAATTCGTCGACTACTGCATCCATATCTGGTTCAACTACTCTGATTAATGAAAATTGTTCTAATTCAGCCGCTACCTTTAATGGATTTTTAGATCTTGAAGTTACTTTGGCAACAATAGATTCCTTATTTCTTCTTCTGTCTAAGTCTAAATGGTATTCGTCCAAAACTAATTCTTGTTCCTCTTCATCGACTTCTTCTTGGAAGGTAATATAGATTTCACCAGTTGGAATTAGTATTCGATCACTACCATTTGCATAGTAGACATGGGTACCTACATCCACTTCATCATATGATCTGACCTGATCCAATTTATTATCTAAACTTTCTCCTTCTTTTTCAAGACTAACTATATTGAACCCACCGAGAGAATCATAAATAGATGCCTTAACGAAAGAGGAATCTTTGAAATTTTTATCAGGTTGATTGAACTGAGGTTTTCTTTTTAGTCCAACTAGTTTTCTGCTTTTAGCAAGAGTCATTTCTCGCTTTCCTATTTTGACTTTGATGTTGCTCATAATATTTGGTACAGTTAAAAGTTGTTGATATTTGGGATCGTAGTTGATTATTAATTAAGATTTAGTTTGTGTTTTTGTCTTAATTTGTGTCGCAATATAATAAAAAATCAAAAAGTGAAAATTATGTTTCAGGATTTATTTTTTGTACTTAGTTGAATGTCAGGTGGTTATGTTTTATTATTTTGATTCAATATTGTAGTAAGTTTTAATACCAAAAATTAATAAACTCTGCTTAAAAAAAAATCCCACGTTTTGATTTCTCAAAATGTGGGATTTTTTAGAGTAAAGAAAAAAGTACCTGCTAAAAATTCGCAGCTTCTACTTTATAATCTCCAGCTTTTAATCTAACAGCTACCGCAGAAAATGCTTCTAAAGTGATTTGTACATCTTCCAAAGTATGCGAAGCGGTAGGAATTAAGCGCAATAAAATCATTCCTTGTGGAATAACTGGAGGGACTACGATTGAACAAAAAACATTGTGATTTTCACGCATGTCATATACTAATGCTTGTGCTTCCGGTACTGAGCCTTTCATGTATACTGGTGTAACACAACTATTTGTTTCTCCTAAATCAAATCCTCTTTCTTTTAGTCCTGCTTGCAATGCATTAACAATGACCCATAGTTTTTCTTTTTGCGAAGTACTGTTCTTAATCATTGCTAACCGCTTTCGGGCACCAATTACGATTGGCATAGCTAATGATTTTGCATAAATTTGTGAGCGCATATTATATTTCATGTATCGCATGATGGCAGTATCACCTGCGAAGAATGCACCTACACTTGCCATAGATTTGGCAAAGGTAGCGAAGTAAACATCGATTTGATCCATTATTCCTTGTTCTTCACCTGCACCCGCACCTGTTTTACCTAAAACGCCAAATCCGTGAGCATCATCAACAAATAATCTAAATTCATATTTGTCTTTTAAAGCAACAATTTCTCGTAATTTTCCTTGATCTCCTCGCATTCCAAATACACCCTCAGAAATTACTAAAATACCTCCACCAGTTTCTTGGGTTATTTTAGTAGCTCGTTGTAGCCGTTTTTCTAAACTTTCAATATTATTGTGTTCAAAAGCAAATCGTTTTCCAATATGTAGTCGAATACCATCCATTATACAGGCATGACTTTCTGCATCATAAACAATTACATCTCTTCTATTAACTAAACAATCGATTGCAGATACCATTCCTTGATAACCAAAATTAACTAATGCTGTTGTCTCCTTTTTCACAAATTCGGCTAACTCAACTTCCAATGCCTCATGTTCTGAGGTATTTCCTGTCATCAATCGAGAACCCATTGGATATGCAAGTCCCCAATCAGAAGCAGCATCTCCATCAATTTTTCTAATCTCAGGAAGATTAGCTAATCCGAGGTAATTATTCACACTCCAACAAACGCATTCCTTTCCTTGGAACATCATTCTATTGGCAATCGGTCCTTCTAATTTTGGAGCGATAAAATATCCTTCTCCTCCATTTTCTGCATACTGTCCTAGCGCAGATGCATTGTTTTTAATCTTAGCAAATAAATCCATACTAAATTATGTCTGTTTAGGTGAACATGTTGTTCGATTATTATTTAAATCCTTTGAGTATAAAAGTAATTAAAGAAGTTTTTTTGAAGCTACCTTTTATATATGAAATGGTGAATTGTGTCCAAGAAATGGTGAATTATCATTTTTTTGTGGTGAAAAAAATGGAGAAAATGGGCAAATTACCTTTCTTTAGGCTTTGCTTTCTTAGTTATATGATATATTTATAGAACAATTTTTACTCACAGATATGAATGGACGTAAAACCGCGGTTGTAGTTAGACTCATTTTGGAGAAAGAGAATAAAATTCTTTTTCTGAAAAAAACAGTTCAAAATGGTGGAGGCTTTTCCCTTGTAGGTGGAAAGTTAGACGATGGCGAATCTGCTCATGATGCAATTGTTCGAGAAAGTCATGAGGAGGCAAATATCGAAATCAAAAGAAAACATTTGAGACTACTTCATATTTTTCAGAGACATTCAGGGAGTGAATTGATTTTGCTATTTACAACAAAAAAATGGAAAGGAGAACCTGAATCAAAAGAGTTAGACAAGTTTAAAAAAGTAAGTTGGATTGATAAAAATGATTTACCAAAAAATGTGTCCCAAGTGACGAAACATTTAGTAGATAAATATTTCACTCGTAAATTCTTTTCTGAGGAAAATATTTTAAAAGGGACAAATAAATAAAAAAAGGCTTTTAACTACTAAGTTGAAAGCCTTTTTTTATTTATTAATATGGAATTAGTTTTCCACTTTTGCTTCTTTTGAGCAACTAGCTTTTCCAGCTTTAGAAGAGCAACAAGCTTTTTTTGCAGTTGTTTTTACAGTCCTTGATGTTTTAACAGCTTTAACAGCTTTAACAGTTTTGGTATTTTGACCGCCAACTCCTTGCTCTGCATTCTGAGGAGATATATTTACAAATTTTTGAGTTGAAGCATCAAATTCAACTGGAGTAGACGTTACTTTTCCACTTTCAGGGCAAACATAATTTTTTACGTATGATATTGTTCCAGAAGTACTACAAACTTTAGTTTCAATCATATCATTCATAGATGCAAATTTTGCAGCAGTTTCAGCATTAGCAGAAGCAGTCTTGGTACAAACTTTAGCACCTGATTTACTAGCACAACAAGCTTTTTGAGCATTGGTAGAAAATGCGATACATCCAGAAAACGCTAAAAATAAAAATAGTTTCTTCATGTCAAGGTTATATTTTAATTGGATAAATTAACTACAATAATGTAGTCTCCTATAAAAATATGCCATAGAGCCGAATATTCCAATTTTTTAACAACTTGTTGACAAAAGGAATTAACCTGTCTTTGGACTTTTTATTGGTATATCACTTTTCATTATTACATTTCCATTTTACAGTTTGATTTGAATAAAATAAGTCCCCGCATTCAATTTTTTTAAAGGCAAATCAAATATATTTTTTGTAGAAAAAACTCTTCCGTAGGGTTTTCGATTTGTGAGAGTTCTCTGGTCGCTTTCAAATAATTGATGATTCTGTTTTCGATAGAAATATTACTTCACTGAAGGGCGTCATCTAGTTTTCCAAAAGGATAAATAGGTAAACCTGTAGATTCGTCTTTTTTTATTTTTATCAAACGTTGATATTTAGTTTTTTTTGGGAACACTTCACCATTGTTAAAAGTAAAAATTGCTTGGACTTTTATTGTATTTTTATTAACGAAAATGATTTTACTTTTTGGATTATCGATAGGTGTGTATTTTTAAATTATTCAAAAGAAAAACTGAAAAAGACAACCAAGAGAAAAATCGGGTAAGTTATTTTTTCAATAAAAAAAAATAGGTTTGAAGGACTTTTTGAATGAAATAAGGATACCACTGGTTTATTGGGTAAGAGGGGATTCTGCAACTACAAAATAATCAAAAAAACCTTTAACACCTTTAATCGTAAAATCCGCTTATATTCGCTTTGCATGAGGTAATAAATGTCCCATTTAACTTCAAGAATCAAAATTATCTATTTTTCAACGAAATATTGGAAACACCCTTGACGAAAGTAAAAATTAAAAAGGTACTAATTATTAGATTCAGTTCAATTGGAGATATTGTGTTGACTCTCCCTGTGGTTCGATATGTGAAGCAACAATTGAAATGTGAAATACATTTTTTAACCAAAAAATCTTTCGAATCTTTAATTATTTCCAATCCTCAACTTGATAAAATTTATTCAATAAATAAAAAAGTATCAGAAGTTTTACCTCAATTAAAATTAGAGAAATACGATGCTATCATTGACCTTCATAAAAACCTAAGAACTCTTCGGATTAGGTGGGCGTTAAGAATACCCTATTATTCATTTGATAAGTTGAATTTTGAAAAATGGTTGATGGTTAATTTCAAAATTAATCGCCTACCAAAGATACCTATTGTTGAGAGGTATTTAGAGGCTTTAAGACCTCTGATTCTTGAATTAGGGAGTAATAGAGTGGAAGCAGAGATTAGTGGTTTGATTAAAGAGGAGTATGAAGATGATTTTAATGGGTTATTAAATCCAAAGAACAAATTGGCTGATTTAGAAATTAAATTTCCGGAACTTAAAAACTTTTTCTTACTTTTCGGAAATAACTGGATTGTCTTTGCCATTGGCGGAGCGCATGCAACAAAACGATTACCACTTTTAAAACTTATTTCCATTTGTTCTAAAATAAAAACACCAATAATATTAATAGGAGGAAAAGAAGATGCAACTATTGGTGAGGAAATCGTACTAAGTATAAACGATAATCGAGTGGTTGATATGTGCGGCAAAACAACTTTGCAAGAATCCATTCAGCTGGTCAATAGTGCCAAGAAGATAATTACACATGACACAGGAATGATGCACATTGCAGCCTCGTTGAAGAAGGAGATTATTTCGATTTGGGGAAATACAATACCTGAATTTGGGATGGCACCTTTTTATGATGACGGAATAGATCGAAATACCATACTTCAAGTAGAAAATTTATCTTGTCGGCCTTGCTCGAAAATAGGTTTTGAAAAATGTCCAAAAGGCCATTTCCGATGTATGCTGGAGATTGATGAAGATAAAGTAGTCGGTATAGTAGATTTTTAATGATCAGGGTTCAGTTTTTCAGCGAATGAAAGAATGCTCCTAGCTGATATGTCGCTTATTAGGTACTAAAAATGCAAATATCTTTGGTCAAAAAATAATTTCAAAATATCTTGCAGTTCGACTCATGGTGATTTAAACAAAAAATCCTATCTTTCGACATTCTAATCGATTGTTTTTAATTAAGAAAACCGATCACCACTTTAATCTAAGATTTTAAAACATAAACTATTCGCTTTTATGAAAATTCTAAAAGGTTTAATCTTTTTCTTTTTTATTTCTTTGGCTGGAACTATGAATGCACAAGACATTCATTTTACTCAGTTTTATTTATCTCCCTTGACAACTAATCCTGCATACACAGGAGCCTTCGAAGGTTCATTTCGAATAGGTGGAATTTATCGTGACCAATGGGGTAGTGTGATTTCTAGTCCTTACCGAACACCATCTTTTTATATTGATGCACCTATTTTGATGTTAGGCAAAAAAGCGTGGTTAGGTGTTGGAGGTATGCTATACAGTGATAAAGCAGGAGCTTTGGAATTGTCGACTTCACAGGCAATGGGAAGTTTAGCAGTACATATGCCTTTGGATAAGAAATCAAAGTCTGTTTTTACGTTTGGAGTGCAAGCAGGTTATACAAGCCGAAAATTAAATACAAGCCAAGGGATTTTTGCTGATAATCCAGGCGGAATTGGAACAAGTGCCGATTTAGGGAATATTAGCGGAGATACAGATTTCAATTCTAATGAGTTCGATTTAAATGTTGGTGTTTTATTGAAAGCACAAATGAATGATAAAATGCGCCTTGAAATTGGAGCATCATTCAATCATATTCTTACTCCTGATTTGCATGTTAATGAGGGTGGTGGAACAGATACAACTACTACACCAAATTCTCTTTATACTGCTTCAGCAGAAGGAAGAGATGCTTGGGATTTACCAGGAGATTTTACTTTACACGGACAGTTTTTTGTAGATCTAAATGATAAATGGCAGATCAAACCTGCATTCATGTATAGAACACTTTCTGGTGCAAATAATATCCAAGTACAGGGAATTGGTGGTTATCATTTAAATGATGCAAAAGATATGACCTTGAATATTGGTATTGGATACCGATTAAGAGATGCAACTCAATTAATTGTTGGGATGGATTACAAACAATTCAAGGTAGGAGCAGCATATGACTTGACTGTTTCTGATTTGTCAGATGCAGCAACTGGTGCCGGTGGTTTTGAAATAGGTGTGGCTTATATTGCTAGGATTTTCAAGAAACCAACTGTTAAACCAGTTATTTTCTGTCCACGATTCTAATTTAATCGTGAATGATTAGCTCATCTTAGTTAGCTGGGTGTTTATTTTTATTAAAATGAAAAATCATTTGCGGCCAAAAAATAAAGTTTAAAATTTAAATTTTTTATTGAATATGAAAAAATTAATTCTCTTTTTTGCAATTTTTACTCTCTTGGCAAATGTTATGATGGCTCAGCCACTTAACAAACAAACTCCTGCCATGATGATTGAAATAGGTGATGAGCAAGTTGAAGTGCTCAATTTTTATATGGCTCTAGAGTGGTATGAAAAAGCTTATGAAGCAGATAAAGCTTTCCGAAATAATGACTTGGCCTATAAAATTGCCAACCTACATTACATGTTGCGTGATTATAAAAAAGCGGTACGATGGTATAAAAAGGTAGTCACTAAAAAATACCGAAAAGGAACTAATCCTTATTTGCCAGAGGCAAGATTTATTTATGGACGTACATTGAAAATGGCTGAAAATTACGATGAGGCAATTATTCAGTTAGAAATGTATGTTAAGGAATCTAAAAATGCAACAGTCAAACCATTGGCGGAAATAGAATTAACTGGTGCTCAAATGGCATTAGGTATGATTCCGGTCACTGGGGTGTTTATAGAAAATGCTGGAAAAGCAAATACCAAAACAACAGAAACTTCTCCTTTTTTAACTAATGATGGTGTTTTATATTATTCTTCCTTTTTAAATGATGAGTACACAATTATCGATGGAAAAGAAGGGGATTACCACCTAAAAATAGCTACTTCTACAAGAAAAGAAATTAAAAAGAAGAGAGGAAGAGGGACAAAGAAAAAAAGTAAGAAAGAGGAAAAACCTAAATTAGGTGCTTTTCAAAAAGGAAAAGCAGTAACCACTAAGATTAATAGAGAAGGTTACCATACTGGTAATGTCACTATCTCTCCTGATGGAAATACGATGTTTTTTACTCGTATGCAAATGTCGTTAGATGGAAAAGGAAATACCGTTGGTGAAAGTAAATTATACTATAGTGAGAAGAATGGAAATAGTTGGAAAGGCGCAAAAGAAGTTGTGGGAGTGAATGGTGATTGGTTAGTAAAACATCCCTCAGTAGGTGAGCATTTTGGAAATGAGGTAATATTCTTCTCCGCTGATATGCCTGGTGGTGAAGGTGGATATGACATCTATTATGCTACTAAAAAAGGTGATGGAGTTTATGGTGATCCAATCAATTTAGGAGAAGTGTTAAATACTCCGGGTGATGACATTACTCCACATTACAGAGATGGTAATATTTACTTCAGTTCAACAGGCCACCCTGGGGTTGGTGGGTTGGATATTTTTTCTTCCCAATGGAATGGTTCATATTGGACCAAACCAATCAATTTAGGGAAAGGGTATAATTCACCAGTTGATGATTTTCATTTTCAATTAGATAAAAGTGGATACAATGGAGCTTTAGTATCTAATCGAGTAGGAACTAAATCTGTAAAGAGTAAAACTTGCTGTGATGATATCTTCATTATAAGAATTCCTGAGGTGGTTTTAGAATTAATGGCCACAACATTTGATGATAAAGATCAATCATTACCAGGTGTTTCAGTTTCTTTGATTGAAGTGGAAGGAAAAGATACTGAAGCTCAAACAAATGCAAAAGGAAATAACTTTGGATTTACTTTGAATGAGGAAGTTTCATACATGGTTATTGGAAAAGCGGATGGTTACTATCCTGATACAGCTTATTTGAATACAGTTGGATTGACTGAGTCTACTGTGATTGAAAGACAATTGAAACTGACAGCTATTCCTGAGCCACCAAAAGAAGTGGTAGAGGTATTTATTGACAAACCAATCGAGTTGAAAAATATTTTATTTGATTTTGATGATGATACAATTTTAGAAGAAATGGAATCCGATTTAGGTTTGGTTTTAGAACTAATGAATGAGTATCCGGAAATGATAGTCGAATTAGGTTCTCATACTGATGCGCAAGGTAATGATAGTTATAATCAACGATTATCTCAACGAAGAGCATCAAGTTCTAAAGAATGGTTGACTGAAAAAGGAATCGCAGATAATCGAATTAAAGCAGTCGGATATGGAGAAACTCAGATCAGAAATCAGTGTGTGAATGGAGTAAGATGTCCAGATGAGGAGCATAGGTATAATCGTAGAACAGAGTTTAAAATAATTGCTGGTCCAACTAGTATTAAGGTAAAACAAGAACGATTAGAAAAAACGAATGGTAATGGTGGAATTGGTGCTTACAAAAAACAAAGCCCAACAGGAACTACAAAATTAGTTTTTGAAAAAGATTCTTATGACTTGGGTGAGTTAGTTCAAGGGGATAAAAGAAAGTTAACTTTCAAGTTTACTAACGAAGGTACAGAAGATGTTAAAATTGATTTCGCAACTGGTTCTTGTGGATGTACAGTTCCTGATTGGCCACGAAAAACTTTTAAATCAGGAGAGTCTGGTGAGATTGAAGTAGAGTATGATAGCAAGGACAAAGAAGGATTGCAAGAAAATACAGTTGATGTTTACTTAGTAAACCAAGATGAAAAAGGTTACCCAATGGTTTATATTGCTAAATTTAAAGCATACGTAAAAAAGAAATAAATAGAATCAATTGATTTTATGATTAAAAAAGGAAGTCATTCTATTAATTTAGAATGACTTTTTTTTTAATAATTATTTTCCCCTCAATTCCTTTTATTTAAGTAATTAGATTCCTATCTTCATTAAAAGATAAACACCTTAATTTTTAATCCCATCTACATAATTTCCCTGTAAAACCTTTCTAAGAAGTTATTTAACTCCAACCAAATGATCAAATGGGTATTGCTGCCCTTGTTGAGTTTACTACCTATTTAATATTATTTTTTTAAAAACAAAAACACATAATTATGAAGAATTTTTTACTTTTTATATTTTGTTTATTCATTGGTGGTGGTGCTTTTGGGCAGACGATTTTTTCAGATGACTTTAACGATGGTGATTTAGTAGGTTGGACAAATACTGCTGACTGGACTAACCCTGGAACTGAACTGAAACATGGTCTTAGCAGTAGTTCTGGTTCAAGTTATATTAACGCAAATATAGGTGCTCAAGATTTAACAACAGGGGATTATACATGGGAATTTTGTTTGAGAAATGGTAATTGGGATCCATCAAGTACTAATAAATTTTGGATTTTTTTGATTGCAGATGATAATGATTTGAACAATACTCCTAATGGTTATGCTGTTGGAGTGAATTTTACAGGGACTTCAGATGATCTAACGTTATATGAAGTTACAAATAATGTTCCATCAGCTATTATTACCTCTTCCTTTAATTGGGGCAATTTAGATGATGTTTGTATTAAAGTGACAAGAGGTCAAACTGGAGCTTGGGAATTATTATATAATCCTAATGGAAATGGAGAAGTAAGTGGAGGAACAGTTAACAACACAACTTATACTACAGGCGATAATTTTGGATTGAGTTTTACTTTTACATCATCGAGAGCTGGTTTATTATGGATGGATGATGTTAATATTACTAAGTCTTCTCCAACCCCTACTATAATTTTATCCACTATTTCAGGCAATACCAATGAATCAGGAACCCAAGCAACTTTTGATGTGACATTAAATATACAACCTGCAACAGATGTTGTTATTGATGTAACAAGTGGTGATTTGACTGAAAACACAGTTTCTCCAACGACCTTAACCTTCACAAATTCTAATTATAATGTAGCTCAAACCGTAACCGTAACAGGGGTAGATGATGCTTTACTTGATGGTAATCAAACGACAGTAATTACCGTAGCAGTTGATGATGCAGCTTCTGATGATAATTATGATGGTTTATCTGAAACGATTGATGTCATTAATGAGGATAACGAGGTACATCCTTTAGTCATTAATGAAGTCTTAGCAGATCCAGATGGAACTACTGGTGATGCTAATGGTGATGGTGATGTAGATATCTCTGAAGATGAGTTTGTAGAACTATTTAATACAGGGATAACTAGTTTAGATATTTCTGGTTATACACTTTCTGACGCACTTCAGGTTCGTCATATCTTTCCTGCTAGCACAATAATACCAGCAGGTGAACCTATAACCATTTTTGGAGGTGGGACGCCAATGGGAATTGCAGGTATAGTCCAAACAGCTTCTACAAACTTAATTGGAATGAATAATGGGGGTGACGATGTTATTATCAAAGATGGAGGAGGAGTAATAGTTGTTAGTTTTTCTTACGGAAGTGAGGGAGGTGATAATGAATCTCTTGCGCGTAATCCGGACTTTAATGGTGCTTTTGTGAAACACTCTACAATTGTAAGTAATAATGTTGATTTTTCTCCAGGAAGTTTAAATGAAGGTACTGGAGGTTTACCAATAGAACTTCTTCACTTCTCCGCAGTTTCTAAAAACCAAACAATCCACTTGACATGGTCAACAGCAAGCGAAATAAACAATGCTTACTTCGATGTACAACGTAGTACAGATGGTAGAGATTTTGAAACAATTGGAACAGTAGAAGGTATAGGAACAGCTAGTAATGTTCAGGAATATTCATTTATGGACGAAAGACCAGTAAATGGTTTTAATTATTATCGTTTACATCAAGTGGATTTTGATGGAAAATTTGAAAACTCAAATATCGTAACTGCAAAATTGAGTCACTCCAATGATGATATTTTCTTAACACCAAACCCAACTTCAAATGTGATTTTGATTCAAACTAAAACACCATTCGAAAGAGATGCAGATTTCCAAATCTTAAATATGCAAGGACAAGTAGTCTTGTCAAGTATATTGCAGGAGGGGACAGATAACTTAGAAGTGAACGTGTCTAACTTTCCAGTTGGAATCTATTATTTACAATTATTCGTAGATAATGAGGTGATGATGAAAAAAATAATCAAACATTAATTATTTTATTATCGTTTAAACAATAAAAGGCATCCCGAGTACTTGGGGTGCCTTTTATTGTTATGGATAAATTTAACTTAAAAGTTAATGTGTGTCACCTTCACCTTCACTTTCACCATGAACATGTCCATGTTCCAACTCAACAGCTGATGCTGCTCGTACTTCCTTTACTTCTACTTTGAAATTCAGTATAACTCCAGCCAAAGGGTGATTTCCATCCACCATCACTTCCTTTTCATCCACTTTTACGATAGTTACCATTACTGGGCCTTCCTCGCTATTCGCTTGAAATTGCATACCTGCCTGTATCTCTGGCACATGGCCGAAATGTTCTCTTGGAACAGTTTGCAACATTTCTTCATTTCTCATACCGTACCCATCTTCTGGTTTGATGGCAACATCTAATTTATCTCCCACTACTTTTCCCTCTAGTTCTTTTTCCAAACCGGGAATTAAAGCTCCAGTACCATGTAAATATTTCAATGGCTCACGACCAGTTGAAGTATCAATCACAACCCCATCATTATCAGAAAGTGTGTAATCAATCGCTACTACTAAATTTTTTTCGATATTCATTTTGCTAGATTTTAAGACTAAATTTTATTGATTAAAATAGGCAGAATTCCTTACTGATTAAACCTCAAGAATTCGCTTCTAGAAGAAAAATCAACGAGGAGAAAAAGGATTCAACTTATAAATTTTGCCGCAAAGATAGTTTATTTGCTTAAATAATGAGAATTTGGGTTCCGTATCCGACAATCAGTAAAATTTAAGATTTCTATAAGAGATTTTCCTTTGGTTTAAAAGACTTAATAAATAAACCAATTCGTTGAATTATCAGTTACTTTTGCGCTAAACTTTTTTCAGGAAATAACTATCTGGTTTAAGTTTAAGCCTTCTGCAAAAGAAATAAGATTTATGACCCAATTTTAATTTTAATAAAAGACCTATATGAAAAAGTATAATTTAATTTTTTTAATAATAGTTAATCTCATTTTCTTCCAAGCGATTTTCGCACAGCCTGATGCTGAATTTTCGGGGAAAATGAAGTGGGGAGAAGAGTATAAGGAACCTTCCAATTCTTATTTATCTGAAATTTTAGGAAATGATGGAACTGGATTTTATGCACTGCGCCGTCAGATAAAAGGTGGTATGATGACAGGAGGGAGCCCTCAAAAAATTTACATTGAAAAGTATAATCAAAATATGAAGTTGAGGAAATCGAAGCAGATCGATCTACGATACAAAAAGAAAAAGCGGGATTTTGAAAAAATGTTATACTTGAATGGTCAGTTTTACTTGTTCACCTCTTTTAACAATATGGCACACAAGGCAAATTATCTTTTTGTTCAATCGATTAGGAAAAAGTCATTATCCTTGAGTAATAGGATTAAGAAAATTGCTGAATCACCAGCTCGAGATGAATATCGAGAAGGAAAATTTAATTTTCATGTTTCTAAAGACAGTTCCCATGTTTTAATTTACAGTCAATTGCCTTATCAAAAGAAAAGATCTGAAAGGTTTTCCTTGCAAGTCTTTGATGATAACTTAGACAAAGAATGGGAAAAAGACATTCAACTACCTTACCCAGATAATAGATTATCCATAACTGATTATCGAGTAGATAATAATGGAAATGTTTATTTACTCGGGGTACTCTATGAAAATTCGTCTGGATTTCTAAGAAGAAATACCAATTATCGATATATTATTTTAGCGTACACAAAAGACGGGGAAGAGTCTCAAGTATATGATGTGAATCTAGCAGGAAAATTTATTACTGATCTTACCTTTCGAGTTGGTAAAAAAGGAAAATTAGTTTGTTCTGGCTTTTACTCTGAGAAAAATAGTTATAGTATTAAAGGAACCTATTATTTTCAAATTGACCCTTTAACTTCTAAAGTGTCTAATGCGAATTCCAAAGAATTTGAATTCGATTTTGTGACAGAATATTATTCTAATCGAAGAAAAAGGAAAGCAAAAAAAGCGGAAGAGCAAGGAGATATTAAACGCTCAGCAGAATTGTATCAATATTCTTTAAACGATCTAATTTTAAGAAGTGATGGGGGAGCAGTTTTAATAGCCGAACAATATTATGTGGAGCGGAGAGATGATAACCAATTTAATAATGGTGGTTTTTATAATTCTTATAGCTATCGCAGTAACCGTTTTCAAGAAAATACGGATTATTATTATCATTATAATGATATTATCATCGTCAATATTAAACCCAATGGCGAAATACAATGGGCAAGCCGTATTCCCAAAAGACAAGAAACTCGAAATGATGGCGGGTATTACTCAAGTTATGCAATGGCGATAGTACGCGATAAAATTTGTTTTGTATATAATGATAATGGAAAAAATTTTGGCGCAAGAAAGAATAATCGTCGTTATGGATTTAATGGATCTAATTCTATTTTGGCTTTAACTGAAGTAGGAATAGATGGCAGTGTCAACACTTTTCCAATTAGTAGTAATCGAGAACAAGGGATTATTACTCGACCAAAAGTATGTAAGCAAATTGGAAAAAGAAAGGTTGCAATTTTTGGGGAGAGAGGAAAGCGGTTTAAATTTGGTAATCTAGAATTATGATTTTTTGAGCATATAAATCTATAGAATAAATAGCTTGTTTTTCAAAAAAATGATTGATGATTTGATATGCTTTTGTTGTCAAAATCATAATTATTCAGCTCTGTTGTCTATTAAAATAATCAGCCTTCATCAAAAAATAACAAAGTAAAATGAAACATATCGCAATATTCGCTACTGGAGGTGGAAGTAATGCTCAAAAAATAATTGAACACTTCGAAAATCACGAAACAATAAAGGTCAGTTTAATTATTTCAAATAAAAAAACTGCTGGGGTATTAGAAAAAGCAGCAGTCAAAAATATACCGACCCTAATAATTAATAGAGAAGAATTTTATCAAACAGAAAATATAATACTGAAATTAGACGCTTTTCAAATTGATTTCATCGTATTGGCGGGCTTTTTGTGGTTAATGCCTACATATATGGTAAAAATATATGCGAAAAAGGTGGTTAATATTCATCCTGCACTTTTACCAAAATATGGAGGAAAGGGGATGTATGGCATGAATGTCCACCGAGCTGTTCATGCGGCAAAAGAAGCAGAAAGTGGAATGACCATACACTATGTCAATGAGCATTACGATGAAGGAGGAATTATTTTTCAAGCAAAATGTTCCCTTTTATTAACTGACTCACCTGATGATATAGCAAATAAGGTACTTCAATTAGAACACCGATATTATCCTCCAGTAATTGAAAGTTTAATCTTAGAAATCTAATTTTTGTAAAAAATAAATAAAACCGAATTTATGAGAAGCTTATTGATCTTAATTTTTTGTTTAGGAATGACCACTGTTCATGCTCAAAAAATGAGCTGGCGGAAGCACGCCAAATTAGCGGAAAAGCAATTTGAAAAAAATAACTTTCAAGATGCTGCAATTAATTTTGAAGCAGCTTGGCAAAAAAAGCCAAAGAAAACAGAATATTTATACCAAGCTGCAGAGTGTTACTCTAAAATAAAAAACTATCGAAAGGCTGCAGAATGCTATAAACCGATCAAGGAAGAAAATGAGGATTTTATGCTTCCTGGGTTAAAGTATTGTCGAATGTTAAAGATGGATGGCCAATATGATGAAGCTAGTCGAGCTTTTGTTTATTTTATTAATAGTTATGAAGGGGCTGATAAAGATATTGTGACTGAAATTGTACAAGATGAAATTAGAGGATGCGAACTTGCTATGGTCATGTTGGAGAAAGAAAGTAATCAAGTTACTTTCAATCATTTAAGTTCTAATGTGAATTCAAAAGCTGCAGACTTTGCACCCGTTCCGTTTTCGGATGACATATTATACTATACCTCAAATATGGTTGGAGCAACTAAAATGTATTTTTCTCAACGTAATGGTGAAGTTTGGTCTCGGTCTAGAGTACCTAAAAATTTTCCAGACATTTTTGCACCTCATTATGGGAATGGTACTTTTGCTCCAGATAACAAGAGTTTTTATTACACTCAATGTGATCAAATTGATGCAACTGGACGTATGGTTTATGGTTGTGAAATTTTTGTTACACATCGAGATGAAAGTGGTTGGTCAGCGCCAAAAAAGTTGAACAATGGAATCAATAAAACGGGTACTACGGCAACTCAACCATTTGTTGTTCATAAAGATGATAAAGAATTTTTATATTTTGTTTCTGATCGAATAGGAGGACAAGGAGGAACAGATATTTGGTTTTCAACACGTGATTTGACTAGTGAGAAATTGGATTTTGGGCGTCCACGTAATTGTGGGAAACAGATTAATTCAATAGCTGATGAATTGACTCCTTACTTTGATCTAGATGAAAATACGATGTATTTTTCTTCAAATGGTAGAGTGAATATTGGTGGGTTTGATATATTAAAATCAAAAAATACGGGAGACAATGAATGGACAAAACCCAAAAATATTGGATTGCCCTTTAATTCTAATGCAGATGATTATTACTATAGAAAACATTCAATAAATGGTGGGTATTTTGTTTCAAATAGAAAATTTGAATTAGAAAAGTCTACTTATGATAACGATGATATCTATAGTTTTTCCACTCCAGTTGAAACTATGATTGCGACAGGAAGAGTGATAGATAAGAAAACGAGCAAACAAATGAAAAATGTTTGGGTTGCACTTTATGAGGTAAGTATAGGCGGCTCAGTTCGATTATTAGAAAATAAAGCATCAGAAAATGGAACATATGAGTTCGGGTTATTACCAGGAAAAAATTATAGAGTAGAAGCTCATCGAGATAACTACGAACCTAATGGATGGGAATTTAGTACCAAAGAAAAAATGCAGAAGGTTTTTGAAAAAAATATTACTATAGGAGAGGTAAGATTGGTTGATAATGTTTCTGGTTCACGAATTAGGAATATTGATGGAAAGTATAATAATCCTCAACCAACTATATTTGATGAGAGTGCAGGATATGAAAATAACTCTGGATCAATGATTAGTAGTAAACTAGTACCAAATTCAAATGTTGATAATAATGTTTCTACTAGTCCAACTCGGACGGATATTGTAGGAGAATTCAATGTAGTTTATAAAATTCAGTTAATGGCTGTTAGTAGTTTTAATGCAAATGAAACTCGTTTCCAAATGCCCAAAAATTTTGGAAGACTTGAGACAGAATATTTGAAGGATAAAAAATTGATTAGAGTTTTATTATCTAAATTTTCTACTGAGGAGGAGGCAAAACAAATTTTGAATAAAATGAAATCAACTAGTAGAGATTATAATTCTGCTCTAATTGTACGATATGAAAATGGTGTGCGGATTGATCCTTGGGCAAAATAAGTACATTGAAAAAGTTATACAAAAAAACCTGACTGAAGTTATTCAGTCAGGTTTTTTTGTGCTTTTATCAAAAATTAGACTCCTCCGTTTAACTTATTTTGTAGTTCTTTCAATTTATCCCAGTTACCTTTTGCCGCTAGTTTCGCTTGTTTAGACCAAGTTGAAGGATTGTGCATTTTGTAACGATTTCCTGCTGCTGCCAAAATATTTCGAAGTACACTAACTTTTGTTGCACCCAAGTCAGCAAAAGATATTATTTCTGCATCATTCAGTATAGAAGCTATTTTTGGACCAATTCCCTCGATTTTTGTTAATTTATCTTGAGTAGATTTAGCAGCTGTCTTTTTTGTAGGTAATAATTTCTTAACAGTTTTTTTAGCCATTGGTTTTGTTTCTGGGGCAGGAAGTTCTAATACAGAATTTACTGTCCCAAATGGATTAGAAACAAACCCATCAGGAGTAACATCATTTGTCCACAGATGACCATCTACTAAATAACGGTACTCATATCGTTTGCCTGTTTCTAACTTTAGTACAGTCTTGTATTCTCCTTTTTTAACAACTAAAGCAATACCTTCCGCAGGATTCCAATTGTTGAATTCTCCTAGTAGTAAAACATTATTACCGCCTTGGATTAATTCCTTAGGTAAGGTAAAAGTTACATTACATTTTGTCTTGTCCTTTGAAAATTTTTTAGTCACGCTCATTTTAAAAAAACTTTTAAATTTTGATTTTAAAAAAATAGGTTATTAACATAAAGGCGCAAAAATATGTTAAATTTTATTTCGACCAATTTTATTTTTACTTTTTTTACGATTAGAAATTGTTAAATAATAGGTAAAGTAATCGTTGGACTTTCAAATTAAATTAGGTTGCCAAAGCGTTCTCTAAATCCTAAAATCCCTTGTAGGCCACCAGTATGGATAGCTACAATTTTACTTCCTTTAGAAAAGAATCCTTTATCAATTAAATCAAAGATTCCATAAATCATTTTGCCGGTATAAATTGGATCAAGTTGAATTTGATATTCCTCTTTGAATGAATTAATGAAATCTAATAGAGTAGAGGAGTGTTTAGCATAGCCACCAAAATGATAATCGTTTTGGAAGGAAAAGTTATCATATTCTTTATTTGGGAAATAGTTAGATAATAAATCTTTTACCTCTTTTTGCATGAAATCACCTTTCAATGCAGGGAAGCCAATAATATGTGTATTCAGTTTCTTTGAGTGAATTAATCCTGCGATAGTTCCCCCAGTTCCACAACTCGTACATATATAATCTGGTGTAAAATCGAGTTGATCTATTATTTCCAAACCTAATTCAGCACAACCTTGAAGTGCTAATTTATTCGTGCCACCTTCTGGTAAAACATAACACTCTTCTAATGAAATATTTAGGCTTGGTAACAATTTTTCTTTGAGGGAATACGTTTTCCTATCAACAAAACGCAAATCCATACCACAATTTTTTGCAAAATGTAAAGTAGAATTTAGTGGAATAATCTGTTCCCCTCTTATAACTCCAATAGTTTTTAAGTTAAATAATTTGCCAGCTGCAGCAGTAGCAAAAATATGATTGGAAAATGCTCCCCCAAACGTAAGAAGGTACTTCTTGTTTGTTTGACTAGCTTCGGAGATGTTATATTTTAACTTTCGCCATTTATTTCCCTGTAATTCAGGATGTGTTAAGTCGTCTCTTTTTATCCATAACTGTACGTCTTTTTCATCCAAGAGAGAGTTAAATAGTTGATTTAAAGGAGTAAATTCTTTTGTCATTATTGGTTAGAATGATTTTTTATTTCTAATAGAAAAATATAAATAACATATTATATGTAATTGGCATCATTGTTGGTATATTTTAAATATATTACATATATGTCTTTCATATTTGTGGTAAAAACATAACCTTTCCTTATTCTCAATTTAAGTAATACTACAGTTTTTTCTTTGATCAGAAGTTACACACTCTGACTTGAATCCTATTATAAACACTATAAATATTCCCATTACATGAAAAAACAGAAAGTAAAACTACCCAATTTAAGAGTTAAAAGTATGACAACCTCAACACCAAGACAAATTAAAGTCAAATCACAAAAAAATGATGGGGGTTATACCTGGGTAGGATAGGATTTGTATAAAAAAGACTATCCCCAAACCTTTACATGAAAAAAAAACGACGATTAAATAATCGAAAAAAAACGGACTAAATAATCCGAAATGGGTTTCCTTTGAAAAAGGGAAACCCATTTTTTTTTGATTAACTTTGGTTTTACCAAATTACAAATTGGGATATTAATCTTTTAGGATCAAAATAAATATGTTAAGGATATACTATGCAGATTCGACTGTCTTTCAAGAACAATTTAACTTAGATAAACTCTTAAGTTTTTTGCCACAAAGTCTTCATGTTAGAGCTTTGAGATATCGAAGACCTCAAGATGCATTTAATTTTGTTTTGGGAAAATTAATGCTGAAAAAAGGATTGGAGGAATTAGGATTAGATAATAATTTGGAAAAGATTCTATTCAATAAAAATGAAAAACCGTATTTAGAAAATGTATTTTTTAATATCTCTCATTCTGGAAGATATGTAGTTTGTGCAATCACTCAAGATGGAGAAGTTGGAATTGATATAGAAATACTAAATGAGGTTTTACTTAAGGATTTTGAGATGAATTTCACCAAGAAGGAATGGAGTAATATAACTTTACATACTTTCCCCTTAAAAAAATTCTATTGGTATTGGGTACGAAAGGAGAGTATCATCAAAGCGCTTGGGGTAAATTTATCTTATCTTAACCAAATTGAATTGGAAAGTGGAAAGGATTTTTTTATTGACAATGGTCAACGCTGGTTTTTAAAAGACTTACAGTTTGGTCATGAATGTTTTTTTGCCATTTGTTCTGCAGTTGAATTTGAAAAAATAGAAATGGTTTTGTTTAAGATTTAATTTTTATTTGACAGCATACAAATGTGGAAAAACCAAAATTAAACAGAGTTCTCATTCACACCATCAGCCGATTTAGTAATTGGTAATCTCCTGATATTAAATCTTCTTTTCATGAAAATAATATTTATGCTGGTCAGCATGATTGGTTAAAATTTATCAAAACTTTTTTATTGAGTTTAGGAATTGCATTTTTGGTTTCAGGAGTAATCTTTTTTTTTGCTTATAATTGGGCTAGCCTACATAAGTTTATAAAACTTGGTTTACTACAAGCATTAATAATTACTATGGTATGTGTTGCAGTTTTTCTATATGTGATAAAAATGTAAATGGAATTATTTTGTTGGGAGCTAGAATGCTAGTCGGAGCATTATTTGCCGTTTTCGGACGAATATATCAAACAGGTGCAAATGCATATGATTTCCTTTTAGGTTGGACTGTTTTTGTTGCTTTATGGGTTTTTGTTTCCAATATTGAAGCAATGTGGTTGTTTTTATTAATCTTAATTAATATTTCTACTTGGCAATATTTTGAACAGATCTTAGCTCGTGTTGACTAAGTTAAAATATTGGATTTACTTTTTGTAATTAATTTGGGGTACTATGTTCTGTTGAAGTTTCTAGCATTTTTTAGAAAAATAACTTCTGTGTCAAGATGGTTAGAGCGAGTTATTATTGTAGTATCTATTTCTTACCTGACATTCAGCTTGAGGCTTCAAATAATTGACCATGATTCCATATCGCTTTTTACAATTTTATCAGCGTTGATTGCTTTTTCTTTGGAATTTTATTTTGGTAAGCGTAGAAAAGATACTTTTTTTAATGCAACGATCGGATTAAGTATTACATTGATAACTTTCTCTAGCCTAAGTTTTTAGGAATGATTTATTTAAAATCAAAATTATTATAATTTTCATAGAAATATTTCTTGAAATTAAAGGTAGTTTTCTTTCTCATTTCAACTATTTTTTTGTCCATCAGGTCGTCATTTACAATTCACCATACATCAATTTTAATCCCTCTTTTCTGAATTCAAAATGGGAAGTGTTAGACATAATCATTATAAGAAATAGAGAAGTGATCAAGAGAATTTTCATAAGGGGCAATAAAAAAAGTTTTGATTAAAAAGATATTGGAGGTAAAGCATAAAAAAATAAAAAATGTCCGGAATGAGAACCCTACATAAAATAAATTATAATACTTTAGCGGATGTTTTTAACAAAAATTAATTAAAATGAAATTTAAGTACATAATCCTAATTATTAGTTTTGCATTTCTAGGGATGCCGAATTTAAATGCACAAGACGCCCAAGAATTAAAATTCACAGAGATGGATAAAAGTCCAATGGATGCGGCATATTATCCACGAAGAGCAGCTTATAAAAATTACTTAGAAGATGATGATCCAGATCGTAATTTGAAAGTGAAAGTATTATATTGTCGACCAAATAAAAAAGGAAGAGATATTTTTGGTGTTTTAGAAAAATGGGGGACAGACTGGAGACTGGGAGCAAACGAAGCAACAGAAGTTACCTTTTACCAAGCAGTAGAAATTGATGGAGTTCATATCGATGAAGGAACATACACCATGTTTGCTCAAATCTATCAATCACATTGGGTACTTAAAATATCTACTGAAAGATTTATTGCTGGTGTATCAAATAGAGATATCACAAAAGATTTAGTGGCTGTAAGTATTCCAACTGCTCAAATACCAAATGTACGAGAGGAATTTACTATTGGTTTTCAAAAAGTAAATGATGGTAAAATTAATATGGTTTTTGAATGGGATAGAACTAGAGCAATGTTGCCAATCAACCTGAATGCTGTTAGCTTGGCTAATGGTCCTGATAAGAGTCCAATGGATTTGGTACAGTATCCAAATAGTTCAAGGTTCCGTAATTATCAAAAACCAGAGGATTTAGATAAGGCTGTAGCTAAAATAAGAGTAATATACAGTCGTCCACAGATGAAAGGACGAAAAATTTTTGGAGATATGTTGAAGTTTGGAGATATGTGGAGAGTTGGAGCTAATGAAACAACTGAGGTTACTTTTTTTGAAGATGTAACGATTAACGGAGTAGCAGTTAAGAAAGGTAAATATGGTTTGTTCGCAAATTTAATTAGTGCTGATGAATGGGAGTTTATCATCCATACTAATTTACCTTCTTGGGGGAATGCTAATCATGATGAAAAAACAAATGTAGTTACGATGAAAGTAAAAACAGCAAAGACTCCAAAAACATTGGAAGCTCTTTCTATGTTATTGGTGGAGAATGGGGTTAATCAAGTTGACCTAGTTGTTGGTTGGGAAAATACTATGGCCAAATTGCCAATTGTATTTAAATAAAAAAATGTAAATATATTGTTAATCAGAATGCGTTACTTCAATATTGAAGTAACGCATTCTTTTATTTTAAGGAAAGATTTAATTTAATCTCACAAATTAAAATAAGCCTAATTTCAAATAAAATGGAAATTAATAACACGTTCCAATTTGAGAAAATGGAAAATCTTTAAAACGCTTGTCTATTATAATCAAAGAGCTATTTCCAAATTCTGGCCTAGGCAAATTTTACGACGATTTTTACCACTACACTTCTGATAGTGAAAAACATATCAATTGGATTAGCAAGCCTGTTTTTTTGATTTGAGTAACTACTTATCTTATCACTAGTTTAATTTTTTTTTTCTCATTTAGAGAATTACTCTTACCGGTTTAAAAGTCCAAAATCTTTATTTTGATATGAGTAATAAAATATAGCAGAAGATGATGGTTCTGAATACTAGGAGCAAAGTATAACAGTACATTCATAGGGAATAGTGAACTCAAAAACATATAAATTAAAAATTTATTTACCTTTGTATTATTAATTTAATTTCTTAAAAAAAATATTATGGCAAAATCAAAAGATTCGAAGAAAGCGGTAAAAAAAGAAGCCACCAAAACTTTGAAAGAAAAAAGAGCGGAGAAAAAAGCAAAGAAAAGAAATGCTTAGTATTATCGTTCTTAAAATAGAAAATAAAAAGACCACTTGTAAAATTTTGCAAGTGGTCTTTTGTTATTTATGATTTAAGTCCTTTGCTATTAAGAATGGCATCTTTGCTAGGATAATTATTGAAATTAACACCCCGACTCCTTCTAAAATGATATTTTTTTTGATCAATTATTCCTATGATCGTTTCTAAATTTATTATTTAAAGGCTTTTATTTTGTTTTTTAAAATTAAGGTCTATTCCTTCCATATTCTTCATGACTCGAAACCCATTCATCTGCCACTACCGCAGCGCCTAATGACAACTCTCCACACAAAACTACTGCTGCCACTATTTCTGCAAATTTATTTACTCTCCCCGAACCATAACAATCCATAACTTCTAAACATTCTCTCTGTGTTGGTAATCCTGTTCCTCCTCCGTAGGTTGCCACAATAAGAGAAGGAATAGTTATAGAAAAATAGTAATCACCATTTTCTAGAATTTCACCAAAGTAAAAAGCGGCGGAAGACTCTGCTACGTTTGCCACATCTTGTCCCGTCGCTATAAACATTGCCGTGATACCATTAGCAGAATGAGCACCATTATTGATCGATCCAGACATCATGGCACCGGTGCTTGACATTTGTCGTAAGTAATATAATTTTTGAGGAGAAACATGAAGGACATCTTCCATCAATGCTTTGGGTAATACTATCTCAGCAACAACTCTTTTTCCTCTTGTCTTCAAAGAATTAAGTTGCGAATGTTTTTTATCCGTATCAAAATTGGCCGCCAAAGAAAAATTTTCTAAACCTTCAGGCTTTTGTTCCAAAATCCAATTGCAAGCATTTCGAGTTGCTTTAGTTACCATATTTTGTCCAGCTGCGTCTCCTGTTGAAAAATTGAATCGCAACCATCGCATCTTACTCATTGGGTATTGACCAATGTCTAAAAGTTTTCCACGCGAGGTAGTTTCTTCTGCTTTTGCTTTTATTTTTTCAAAATTTGTTGTCACCCATTTCCCAAAATCCCGAGCGTATCGTGCATTTTTAAAAACAAACACAGGCGACCGATTCATACGATCATTAATCACCGTCGTTGTGATACCTCCTGCCAATCGACACATTTTCATACCTCGATTGTAACTAGCGAGTAGAGTACCCTCCGTAGTTGCCATTGGAATATAAAACTCTCCTTTTGCTGCCTCTCCTTTGACAACAAGTGGTCCAGCAAAGCCCATCGGTACTTGCACAACTCCAGAGAAATTTTCAATATTTCCAGCTAATATTTTTGGATCAAAAGAATAGTGGTTGGTATGTTGAAAATCAACTTTGGTATGTTTGCTTACAACTGTTCGACGAGCGTCTGCTTGTTTTGAAGTGTAATCGTTCGTTTTTGAATAAGGTAATTTTTCGATCATCGTTTTATTTTTGTTGTGAAAATATAAACTGTTTTTGATAATTTAATTAAACCAATACAAATTCCTATTTTTGATATTCGATTTTTGTAAACAATCAAATCAAATGTATCAAACTCCTGATCTCATTTTCCAAGAACTCTTCACGAATCTTCAACAAAGTGGTCTTTTTGCTGATGACAAAATAATATCTGATGCTTTACCTAAAGCTAGACCTGAAAAAATTTTATCTCAATATCGAAAAGAAAAAAATGAATTTAATTTTGATTTAGAGAAATTCTTTTTTCGTTTTTTTCAACTTAATCCGTCCAAGTCAGTCGACTTCAAAAGTGATACTTCCCGTCCTATAAATGAGCATATTGAAATCCTTTGGGACGTTTTAAAAAGAGAAGCAGATAAGTCAGTTGAAGGAGGTTCCTTGATTCAATTACCGAATCCTTACATTGTTCCTGGAGGAAGGTTTAATGAAATTTATTATTGGGATAGTTATTTTATGATGTTGGGTTTGCAAGTGAGTGGGGAAATTAATCTTATTGAAAACATGGTGGATAATTTTTCTTGGTTGATTGAAGAGGTAGGATTTATTCCAAATGGAAATCGGACTTATTTTTTAGGAAGGTCACAACCACCATTTTATTCATTAATGATTAATCTTTTGGCAGAGGAAAAAGGCGAGGATGTTTTGGTGAAGTATTTACCATTTTTGGAGAAGGAATATGATTTTTGGATGAACGGAAAAGTATTGTTAGAAAATGATGATTCTATCCTTGCAAAAAACCATGTGGTGAATTTAGGAGAAGGAAAATTTCTCAATCGTTACTTTGATCAATATCATCAACCTCGCACAGAAATGTTAGCGACAGATTTAGAATTAGCAGAAAAGACAGATCGACCTATCAATGAGTTATTTTCAAATATCCGCGCAGCATGTGAATCAGGTTGGGATTTTAGTTCTCGATGGTTACGAGATGCAAATGATTTGACGACAATTTATACGACTGAAATTTTGCCAGTAGATTTGAATTGTCTCTTATATTTTTTAGAAAAAATGATAGCAAAAATCTATAGATTAAAAAATAATGAAGCGTTATATACAGTTTTTTCAAAATTAGCTTCGACTCGAAAAGAACTCATTTTAAAATATTTTTGGAATAAAGAAACAGGTTTTTTCCATGATTTTGACTTTAACAAAAGTGAGCAGACAAATGTTTTGACGATGGCTGGAGTTTTTCCATTATTTTTTAAAATTGCGAACGATGAACAAGCTAAGCTGTGTTCAGAAATTATTGAAAAACAGTTTTTTAAAGTAGGAGGCCTGGTTACCACCCTTGTTCATTCAGGACAACAATGGGATGCACCAAATGGTTGGGCACCTTTACAATGGATTGGAATTCAAGGATTAAAAAATTACGGCTTTGATAATTTAGCGAAAAAGATTTCGGATAACTGGAGTAAACTTAACACAGACGTTTATTATCGAACGGGTAAGCTTTTGGAAAAATATAATGTGGAAGATACTTCGCTTTTGAGTGGAGGAGGGGAGTATGAAGTGCAGGATGGGTTTGGTTGGACGAATGGGGTTTTGTTAAAGTTGATGTCAGAAAGATAAAAATTAGAACTATTATTCAAATCATTCTTTCTTTTCATCTAATCGAATTAAAAAATCAGTGAAAGAAGAACCAATGATTATATGATTTTTAAAATTCAATTTTATAAGAGGAGACAGTACTATATTAAATGTATCCAATTCAGTTTTTTCAATTCCAATAAATTCTCTTCCTCCGTTCCCTCCAATCATAATGGTTGAAGATTGGGATTCTAAAATTTCAGATTCTATATTAGATTGAAGTAATTTGTCTGTATTCAAAAGTATCGCAAATTCTTTTCCTATGAAAGCTTCATCACCATGGTAGTTTTTCAGGAAAATAAATAATCATCGGGCAATTTGAAAGGAATAAGTTCTTCAATTAGGTTGACCAAAGCTTTAGTAGTGGTAGTTTGTCTTTTTTGAAAATTGTATTTTGAAAGAAAGGCTTCTAGGTGTTCCATATTTTAGATCTTAAATACCCTTTCAAAATACCCACTCAATTCCTCTACCACCAAGTCCTTTTCCTCTTCCTCAATCACTCCAGAAATAATTTTAGCTAATCGTTTTTTATATTCTAATTGCATCGCTCGTCCAATCTGAATCCGTTGGGCCTGAGGGGAACCAGCCCCATGCATGCTCTCCGTCAAGTACCCAACAGCATTTCTCCCCAAAGTCATATTTTCAATCAAGCGAAGCATTCGCATTCGATCTTCCGTAGGGACGTCCGCTTTACCTTTTAAATATTTTCTTAGTAATTTTCCAATCTCAGGATGATTTAAATCTTGTTCAGAAGGCAAAGTCGCGACGAGTCCGCCAGCCAGGTCTTGTGCCAGTCTTCCGATCTCGTAAGGCATCTTAGTCACGTGATGTTTGCAGGTATTAGAGAGCATACTATCACAAATAAAGGCACCTGATTTTGTTTCATAGCCTTGGTGTGAGGATGCAATTCCAGTCGCATAAATTGTTTCGTTTAAGTGTGTCATTTCTACCAATTTATCTTTGATGTGTGAAACCTTTGGCACTCCATTCATTTCTGCAACAGCCGCTGCCGCTCCAATCAAGACATCACCTACACCACTTTTACAAACATAACTTCGACGATGATAAGCAGTAAATCGCTCTACCAACATTGCTGCAAAATCAAATTCGCCATCCATAAATATATATTCTGTAGGTATAAAAACATCCTCAAAAATCACCATCGCTTCTTGTCCTCCATATTTTACATTTCCAACGTCAATCGTTCCGCCTTCCATTGCACGAGTGTCGCATGATTGCCGTCCATAGATATAGGTGATGCCGCTAGCATCGACAGGAATTGCTCCAACGATTGCAAAATCTTTATCATTTTCTCCCAATCGCATAGTTGGCATCACAACCATCCAGTGTGAATTAATACAACCCGTTTGATGTGCTTTCGCACCTGTGACATAAACACCTTTGTCGGTTCGTTTGGTAATTCTGAGAAACATATCTTGATCTACTTGCTGATGTGGAGCGAGACTTCGATCACCTTTTACATCAGTCATTGCACCTCCAATCACGAAATTAGAACGATGCATTTTTGTCAAAAAATCTTTAAAACGCTCATGGTATGAAGTGTTGTATTTTTTATCCATTTCAAAAGTTACTGAATAAAGCGAATTAAAAGCATCCATTCCGACGCATCGCTGAAAACAAGTTCCAGTCAATTGCCCTAGCTTCCGCTGCATTTTATTTTGCAAAACTAAATCTTTTGCATCCGTGCAAACATGCAAAAATCTACTGACTCGCTCACCTGTAAATGGAGAAATCACCGAAGCCAATTCAGGTGCCGCAATCGCCAAATCATAAGTTTTTGCCAAAGCATTTATGGAAGGTCGAATGATTGGATGATCCACAGGTTCTTCGACCATTGCGCCAAAGAGATATACTTTTAAGCTTCGTCCTCGGAGGGAATTGATATAGTCTTCGCCAGTTTGGATTTTATCGGTTTGCGTAGAATTGGATATCATCAGAAATTATTTTTTTGAATAAAAGATGACTGCAAATTACTTTTTTTTCTCAAAAAAAATATTTCCTTAGTTTAAGAATAGGTTTCGAAATTGTAATTTTCTTTAATAAGTTCTTCGATTAGTCTTTACGTTACCTAGCAATCAGCTAATTGATATTTAAAATCTATTAAATGTACTAAGATGAGAAAAGATCTATTGATAAAACATAGTAAATCATGATAGAAAAAATGAAAACTAAAAAGAAAAGGTATGGATTATCCTTACTTACAAAAAGTATATAGACGAGTAAGAGTCAATACCATTTTTCAAATTAGTCAAGGTAAATTTGGTGTATAACTAGTAAGGTATTTATATGAAAAACGCTTAAAAGTAGTTCTTATAAATAGGTTTTGTCGATAAAAAGCGAAGGCATAAAGACTTTGAAAATAGAGAAGGGGAGAAGACGGAAGCTCTTCTCTATTTTCTTCCAGTAAGTGAGATGTCAGGTAAAATGAATATTCAACATATTGTAAACTACCAACCATATGAGTTGGTTTTACTTGAAGTTAATGGACTTTATCTAGATTCTAAAAACAACTATCTCTTAATTTAAAGACCCCAAGTGGCTGTTAACATTATTTTTTCTTTAGAGAATATCGGATATTCAATTTTTCCTAACAGAGAATTTATAAATCGTCAGAGAAGAATATAATTTTTCCGGCCCTAATTGTGTACTTGGGAAACTAGATTGATTAGGAGAATCTGGAAAATGCTGTGCTTCTAAACAAACTGCTCCTCTCTTTAAATATGGTTTTCCTGATTTACCAATCAAAGAACCATCTAAAAAATTTCCAGTATAAACTTGAATACCAGGTTCATTTGTGAAAACTTCCATAAACCTGCCACTTTTCGGATCAAATAGCGTAGCTGCTCTTTCATTATTTTTTCTTTGGTTTAAAACGAAATTATGATCGTAACCACCTCCGTTTTTCATCTGTTCATTTTCATTATCGATTCGCTCCCCTATGTTAGTTGCAAATCTAAAATCGAAAGGTGTACTTTCAACAGCTTGCAATTCACCTGTTGGAATTAGGCCCTCATCGGTTAGAGTTATTTTATTTGAATTGATCGTTAATTCATGATTGAGAATTGTTCCGTTGCCTTCGCCTGATAAATTGAAGTAAGAATGATTGGTTAAATTACAATGGGTTTTTTTGTCTGTTTTAGCTTCGTAAGCAATAAGTAATTGATTGTCATTGGTCAAAGAATATTGGACGATGACTTCTAAATTACCAGGATAACCTTCTTCCATGTCAATACTTTTATAACTCATTTCAACTCCAACTCTTTTTGGCGTTCTGATTTGTGTTGCATTCCAAATTACTTTATCAAAACCTTTAGTCCCACCATGTAAATGGTTTTCTCCGTTATTTTTGACTAAAGAATATTCTTTGTTGTCTATTTGAAATTTCCCATTGGCAATTCGATTTCCATAGCGACCAATGATTGCACCAAAGTAAGGATGAGGTTCTAAATATTTAGCGAGGGAATCAAAACCTAAAACGACATCTGCCATTTTTCCATTTTTATCAGGAACAATTATCGAGGTAATAATTCCACCATAATTAGTGATCTTGACTTCCATCCCATTTTTATTTTTTAGGGAATAAAGATCAACGTCGCCATCAGGTGTTGTTCCAAATGGAGTTTTTGAAAAAGAACTAGAATCGAAAGCTTGCATTTTATTAGAGTTGGTTTGTTCCAAAATAGAGTAGATTAAATAGGTTGAAACTAGGATTAAAAGTATTAGGTTTTTAAAATTCATAAGTATTTCTTATGATCGATGGTTGTTTTGCTTGAGGATCCACGAGTTCCAAGAATGGGTTCCAGTGGTGTGGTTCATCAATCGAAGTGATTGGAGGTTGTGATTTAATGATTCTTTATCGTTTTCCCTTTTTTCATGACAAAATTTACATTTTGCAAAAGAGAAATATACCTCAATACATCACCTTTGACAGCAATGATATCTGCAATTTTTCCCTCTGAAATTGTTCCAACTTTATCATCCACACCCATCATAACCGAAGGCCAATAAGTAGCTGCTTTGATTGCGAGCATTGGGTCATAGTCTAGTTCATTGACCCAAACGTCTAGTTCATGCCAAGTCGATTCGCTATGAAATTTCATTGGTATACCGCTGTCTGTACCAATCAAAAGAACGACACCAGCTTCTTGCAATTGTTGAAATTTACGCGCGAGTGTTGGTTTTCGATAGGGGGTGATTTGAAAATAAGATAATCGATTAGGATATCGAATCGATTCTTTAATATCCTGAATAATAGAGTCAGGTAGCCCTATATGCCATTCTTTGCTATCTAAATGTTCTTGATAATCACGATTGTATTCATAATTCCAGAGTCCTTCGATTGTTGGAGTCCAAAACATTTTTTTGCCTGTTGCAGTGCGTTCTTTTAACATCGTCATCACGTCTTCAGGGTATTCTGGAGCAGTTGCATGCCCTGTGTGTTCGAAGCAATCAACTCCAGCGAGTAAGCCACGACGGATTTCCTCAGGTCGATGCGAGTGAGCAACTACGGTCAAATTATGTTTGTGTGCTTCATCCACAACAGCTTTTACTTCCTCTATCGTCATCTGATCTTGATCGATCAATTTGATGCAATCTACTCCTGCGTCGGCTAATTTTTTGACTTTAGCACGAGCATCAGTTACACCGTTCACACCCCAACGAAACTGTTCCGTGCCTGGGTATGGCTGATGTTGAATAAATGGACCAGACATGTACATCGTTGGCCCTTCAAGGTCGCCAGCATTAATTTTATCTCGTACATAAATACTTTCTTCAAGTGGTGCACCAAGGTCACGAGCACTCGTCACTCCTGCATATAATAATTGTTTTGCGGAGGAAGGCATGATGACATCTCGAAAAAGTGGTGGGTATTTTTTATCCCAATGTGAATAATTGGAGTGGCCATTAATCATTAGGTGAACATGCATATCCCAAAGACCAGGTAGCACACTCATTCCTTCCATTGAGATAATTTCTGCCTCTTCAGGGATTTCAAAATTGCCAACTTGACCGATAGCCTTAATTCGTTCGCCTTCGATAAGGATGATACTGTTATTGATAGGAGTAGCTCCAAATCCATCTATCAATCTTCCACCGACAAGAGCTTTGAGATTTTTACCTTTGGATTGAGCTTTGATATTTTGTTGGAAAAAAGGTAAAACTAATAAGCAAAATGCCAGGATTAGAGTAATGGTTATTCGTTTCATTTTTTTAATAAAAATATAAAAATGTAAGGGGAATAAAAAAATTATAGTTGAACTATTCGCCAAAAGCATTTCTATTCCCATCTATTTTTTTTATTCAAAATTTTTACAAAAAAAAATCATAGTAAAAGGAACTTATGGTTTACGGTTTTAATATTTTTTTCTCCTGTGCAAACTATGAAATTTATTTTTTAGTAAATTTATTATAAAAAGATTACTTCTCAAGATGTTACTAAGTAATTTGTTGATTTGAAAAGTAGATTCAAGGTCAAAAAAGAAGTATAAAAACGGTACTTAGTAATGTTAAAAAATAATGCAAATCTTTTGGGGTAAATACTTTATGCAAAAAAGAAGATTACATTTTTTGAAAAGAAATAAAATCAAAAGAGGGGCAACTGAGGTTATTAATAGACCAAATTAGTTTGAGTAAAATTGAAGTGAAGGTGACTCAAAAAGTGGAGTATTGAGATAGGTTTGTGGGGGATAACAATACATATACATTTAAATTATCTGTTGGTTTTTAATGGGTGTAACAAAATATTGAGCGGTGCCCTAGGCGTATTAAATTGTTGCCATTTTGGATTGTTGATTGGCCTATTTTGGTTTGTCAGAAATTTTGTATTTGATTTGATTAAAAGGTATCAAAATCCTAAACGGAATAAATTTTTAGAGGTAATTATGATCTTGGTTTAACTCGGTCTCGAATCGAACCATCTTTTCGATGTATTATAACATCTGCATCGTAATTGTAAGCGATGTCTTTTGCTCTTTCAATCGCCTCTTTTTGATTGTCAAAAATACCGGTGTATTTTTCATTGCCTGCTCCTTTGATGGCCCAACCTTCAGGATGAGGAACCACATGTTGGTTATGAGTAGGAGGAGTAGTTCGAATTCCTTGATCTTTCAGGAAATTTTTAAAAAGTTGTCTCGCGACTTTTTTTAAAAGATTGATCCAAAATTCGGAGGTATTGATGCCAGCCATTTCGATATTTTTTTAATAAAGAAAACAAATTTAGATAACTTCATGTTAAAAGCAAAAAGCCTTTTGTGAATACACCAAAGGCTTTTTATATACTTTTTCTAAAAAATAATTATTCGTATTGAGTATTAAATTTTAAAGAAAACGAAATACCAAAACTTTGAGTTTTAGCAGAAGTAATTCCATCAAAACCATTTTCAATTTGAGGAATTCCAATATTGTTAAAAACTTCAATTTCAAAGTTGTTGATATCAATTCCTAATCCAAAACTAGCACCATAATCTAGCTTTTTAAGTCTTTCATCATCTCCCCAAAGGTCATATTCTTCCAAAGTTGAGATAGAATAGTAATTGGGCATATTGATTGGTTCGGGACGTTCCTCTTCCTGAATTTTGACTATACCTCCGACTCCAAACGCAACATAAGGTCCAGCAAAAACATAAACTTTAGAATTTTCTGGAAGGAAATAATATTTAAAGGAAAGTGGGATTTCGATAAAAGTAGGAGAATAATCTGATTGGTAGGAATATCCGGGAGGTTGTCTGTCTTCGAAACGTGTGTTCTTTTTTGAAAATAAAAGCCCTGGTTGAATAGAAAATTTACTTCCAAATTTGAATTCTGCCGTAAGCCCAATATGAAGGTTCACCTGTTTAGTTTTGTGAGTAAAAGAATTCCTATTTTCGCTATTCATTTTTAATCTAAATGAATTTGCACCGATCTTAATTCCAATATTCTGTCCAAAGGAATTAAAGCTAAAAGAAGTTAATAAAAAGACAAATACTATATATCTAAAGGTTTTCATCCGAGTACCGTTTTTCAATGTTTATTAAAAAAAGATCGAATTTACAATTTTTTACAATTTTATGCAGCTTTGAATTTAATAATGTCAGACTAACGTCTCGATTCTTATTATGGAAGGTTACTGTTGATGATGACATATTTATATTTTATTTAAAAAAGTAAGGAGAGTGGCAATTAAAATTGATTGTTTACCAAGTATTTAGTTAATAGAGGGAGATATAGTTTTTAAATCTTTTTTCGAAATGAAAAAGCTATCTGAGCAATGCTGTAAATTTCCTCTTTTAATTTTGTTCATATCTGAGGCTAGTTGTTAACTTTTTAAGATGAGTAGAAATCCTTGAAGTAATAAAAATTACTTGCCTTTATTTAAAAAAATGAAAACACGTATACATTTTTTTTCTTAATTTCTTACAGATTGATATTATTGAAAATATAAAGGCAAGATTTTTCATTTTCAATGAAGCCTTTCCAAACATTCAGATTTTCTTTACGTTATTAATAACTAGTCATATAAAAGGTTGAAATATAAATAAGCTCTGATGGAAAAAGCGACAATCATAGAAAAAATTACTCAACACAAAAACCAACCAAATCTTAAATTTCAATTGAAGGAAAAAACGGAAGCGTTTACCAAACGTCTTTTTTATACCCTTTTTGATATTGAAACACCGGTGGAAGAGAGTTTAGAAATTTTGGAAAAAGAGTTTTTAGTTTTGGTTGATCTAGCGTGTTGGATAAATTGTGAATCTTTTTCAGCAGTTTGGAATAGATATATAGGAAAGTTTCCTAAAATTTTAAAGTTGCTTAATCTGGATGCTGAGGCAGTAATTAATTGCGATCCTGCTACTCAATTGATAGAAGAAGTTTACATGGCTTATCCTGGTTTCTATGCAATTGCAATTTATCGGTTGGCTCATGAATTATTCCAAGAAGGTCTTCCCTTAGTTCCTCGATTGATGACTGAATATGCACATCATAAGACTGGAGTTGATCTTCATCCTGGAGCTCAAGTTGGAAAATCTTTTTTTATCGATCACGCAACAGGAGTTGTCATAGGTCAGACTACAATCATTAAGGATAATGTAAAAATTTATCAAGGTGTAACACTCGGAGGACTTTTTGTTGCTAAACACTTACACGCTATTAAACGTCATCCGACTATTGAAAATAATGTTACGATTTATGCGAACGCTACAATTTTAGGAGGAGAAACGGTCATTGGTGAAAATACAGTCATTGGAGGAAATGCTTGGATTACCGATTCTATTCCAGCCAATTCAAAAGTCTATCATACTCCAAGTATAAAAATTAAAACCAACTCAAATGCCATATAGTATAATAGATTTAATAGGGAATACACCGCTGGTTGAATCTATGGTGTTGAATCAAAATCCCAATGTCAAATTATTTTTTAAGCTCGAAGGCCATAATCCAGGAGGAAGTGTCAAAGATCGAGCTGCGCTAAATATGATCAAAAGCGGTTTGGAAAGAGGTGATATTAATAGAGATTCCAAACTCATCGAAGCAACGAGTGGGAATACTGGAATTGCATTGGCATTAATTGCCGGAATTTATGGTTTGGATATCGAACTTGTGATGTCTGAAAATGCGACAAAAGAACGTGTACAAACGATGAGAGCATACGGAGCAAAAGTTACGCTGACTTCAGGAGATCGTGGTATCGAGGGGGCAAGAGATTATGCCCAATCGAAAGTGACTAATGAGGGGTTTGTCATGCTCAATCAATTTGCTAATAACGATAATTGGAAAGCTCATTATAAATCAACTGGTCCCGAAATTTGGGAAGATACCAAAGGTGAAATAACTCATTTCGTCTCTGCAATGGGAACTACTGGAACAATAATGGGAACTTCAACTTTTCTTAAAGAACAAAATCCGAATATACATATTGTCGGAGCACAACCTACTGATGGTTCTAGAATTCCAGGTATTCGAAAATGGCCACAGGAATATTTACCTGAAATATTTAATCCTCAGAAAGTAGATCGTGTGATGGAAGTTAGTCAAGAGGAGGCTGCAAATACGGCTCAACGTTTGGCAAAGGAAGAAGGTATTTTCGCAGGAATGAGTAGTGGAGGAGCGACGGCTGTTGCTTTACGATTGGCGAATACATTAGATAAAGGAGTGATTGTTTCGATTGTTTGTGATCGGGGAGATAGGTATTTGTCGTCGGATCTTTTTGGGTGAATTTTCGAAAAAAATATTATAATAAAAACTCTTTTGTTCAATAACATTTTTTTGGGAATGGAAATTAGAAAATTAGTTATTCTAACGTATCTGCTCTAAAGGTATTATTGTGGTCCTTTTTTATGATTTCTATTATACTAAAAGGGATATATTTTTGATGGTTGGAAGGATTGTTATTACTCGTAGTTTGTGAAAATTTAAATGTTCAGTTTTATTTTCTTAATTTTCTGATGATTTTAAAAGGTCAATACTCTTGTTTGTAATTCAGAATTTGTGAGTTTATCTTGATTGATATTATAATATTTAACAATGTTTTTTGAAAGCTTGAGATATGGTAATTGTATATTATTTTACGCAACTACTCATACTTCTCTAGTTATAATTTTACCAAGTCATTTTACCAATTTTATTGTTCCCAGCTAACCAAGCATTACGACCAGTATTACAAATTCCTATGGTGTAAAAAGAGCTATCACATAAAGTAATCCAGTGATCTCCTCCATCAGCGGAATAGGAAATGCCTGGAATCCCTGCTGTAAAAATAGCTTGACCTTTGCTATGAGGAACATATTGTACAGAAGATTGATAACCTGGTTGTTGTCCATCTGCGATTAAATTCCACGTTTTGCCACCATCATTTGTTGAGGCTTTATTTTGAGTATTTTGGTCTTGATTTTCCCAGTCGCCACCAAAGATAATGCCTCTTTTTTCATCATAAAAATGAGTCGTAAAGATACCTGTCATTTTTCCTCCTTGGATGATTGGGGTATCAAAAACTTCCCAAGTTTCCCCTCGGTCAGGACTATGGAAAACTCTTGCTTTACCACCACCACTTACTATCCAAGCATTATTCTCAGCTAAGGCAATATTGGAATTAGAAGCAGCAAAAGCAGCTTCTTTTTCGGCAGAAGGTGGGAGTTGGGTACAAGGAATTTTAGTCCAATTATTTCCTCCGTCTTCCGTTAAAATAATCGACAAGCATCCATCAGTTGGATCGCCCATTGCAATCCCATTGAGATCATCCCAGAAAGCAATGGCATCATAAAAGGCATCAGAATGATTTTCTTCATAAACTACAGACCAAGAATTCCCATGGTCTGTAGTTTTAAATAATAGAGCAGGGGAGCCAATGGCAAAAAGAAAAACAGCATTTGTTGTTTTGACAATTCCTCTAAATTCTAAATTTGGATTTTTTGAGTTTTGAATAGAATCAATTACCCAAGTTGTTCCACCATCTTCGGTATAACCATATTGTCCTTTTGAACCTCCAAACCACATGGTATTGGTATCAATAGCTTCGATGGCTCGGATACTACAATTCATAGGGAAGGTTTTGATTTGCACTTGTTCTTTCATTGCTTGAGTAGTAAGGATGGATGTTTTTTTAGCCGTCTCACAACTGAGAAAAAAAAGAACAGAGCTTAGGAAGAGATAAAAAATTTTCATAGTTTTTTTTGTGAAAACTAAGATAGCAATCATAAGATATTAGATGCATCAATTTGATAAAATTTTAAATATGCTTTAAAGAAAATAATCTATAGCTTAATTTGATTTACATGGAATTAATTACATTTGTCAGAACTTTATTCAAAAATTATATAAAAATTTAGAATGAAAAATCTGTTCTCTCTCCTTTTTGTATGTTTTTATATTTCCATAAGTTTTGCTCAGTCTTTAACTTCGATTGAGTTGCTAGATAAAAGTATTCAGTATCATGATCCTAATAATCGTTGGAAAAATTTTAAGGCTACATTACATTTTGAGCAACGACATCCTATGAAAACTGAGCAACGTTTTCGAACAACTATTTTTGACCGTTCTAGAAATTATTTTAAGTTTATACAGACGACAGATGATGAAATTCTTATAAGAGAAGCAGATGGTGAAAACTGTAATAATTTATACAACGGTAGTACTAAGATTCCAGAGGAAGTAAATAAAAAGCATCGCTTTACTTGCGAGCGTGCAAAAATGTATCGGGATTATTATGAGTATCTCTATGGTTTGCCCATGAAGTTAAAAGATCAAGGAACTATTATCGATCCTTTGGTGAAAGATGAAATATTCAATGGCCGCTCCGTTTATTCTATTCGAGTAACCTATGAAAAAAATGTTGGTGAAGACATCTGGTATTTCTATTTCGATAAAAAATCTTACGCCTTGATTGGCTATCGCTTTTTTCACGATGAATCAAAGAAGGATGGAGAATACATTTCTTTATATGGTGAAGAAATTGTCCAGGGCATCAAAATTCCTAAAAACCGTTTTTGGTTTTATAATAAAGATGACAAATTTTTGGTAGCAGATCTTTTGTTGCCAGAAGCTGGAAATGCAGTTGATGAAGATTTAATGAAGGAAGATTATGACCGAGCTATCAGTTTTGGATTTAATAATCTGATGAATAAAGAAATTTTCAATTTAAATATTCGTACTAATTGGTTTTCTGATAGCACAGGATTTTGGTTTGAACAGCATAGTCCAGAAGGAAAAAAATATCAGCAGTTTTTAACCAAAGATTTAGAAATCACAGCATTATTCGACCACCAAAAAGTGACAGAATTACTTAATAAATTGGGTAAGGATAGTTTAAAGGCTAATAGTTTATCGTTGCAATATTTGGAGTATCTCAATAATGATACCTTGAAGTTTGTGTATAAAAATAAACATTATCACCTAAGTCGCAACGACTACATATTGCAGGAAATAGAGGCACCCAAGACAAGTAATCCAATGGAATCCACTTCGCCTGATGGCAAATGGAAAGCTTTCACAAAGGATTATAATTTATATATAAAGTCGACCGAGACTGAGCAAGAGTATCAATTAAGTAATAATGGAAAAAAGCACTTTGAATATGCTAGTTATGTAGGTTGGGCGGATATCATGGAAGGAGAAAATGGAGATCGACCAGAGAAATTTTATATCAATTGGTCTCCCGATTCTAGATATCTACAAGCTAACATTTGTGATTTGCGTTATGCTGATAAAATGTATTTGTTGGATTGGAGTGTGGATACTTTATTTCGTCCACGGTTATTATCTTACTATCGAGGATCTCCAGGTGATACAACGATGATTCATTACATTCCTGTTTTTTATGATATAAGTAGTAAGCAAGAGATCACCAATACTTTGCCTCGCAATACTCACATTAATAGCATCAATTTTACTTGGTCTGATGAGTCTGGAAAAATTTATGCTCAGTATTCAGATCGAGGTTATCAGAAAGAACGCATAGAATTATTGGATCTAAAAAATAAGACTTCTAAAATTTTATTGACAGAAACTAGCGAAACAAATATCGATTATTTTCCTGTTCGATATTTAGAAAAGAAAAACTTGTTTTTATTTATTTCGGAGCGAAGTGGTTGGAGACAACTATATAGTTACCACCTGAAAGATCAAAAAATAAATCGAATAACTCAAGGCGATTTTTATATTAATAGTATCAATCGTATTGATGAAGAAAAGGGACGAATTTATTTTATGGGATCGGGGAAAGAGGCTGAGAATAATCCTTATCATCAGCAATTATATCGTATTGATATAGGTGGTCAAAATTTTACTTTGTTGACTCCAGAAAACGCACATCATCAAGTCAGTGTTTCTAGTGATGGAAAATATTTTGTTGATAATTTTTCTACGGTGACTTCACCAACCACGACTGTTTTAAGAAGTACAAAGAATGGGGATATTTTAAAGAAAATAGCAAATGCAGATGTAAGTCGTTTATATAAAAAAGGTTATATGCTTCCTCAGCCCTTTGAGGCCATAGGTAGAGATGGTGAAACAAAAATTTATGGTGCACTTTGGAAACCGAGTAATTTTGATCCATCCAAAAAGTACCCCATAATTGATCATAGTTACACCGGGCCACACACTCAAGTATATCCTAAATCTTTTGTTGAAGGAATATTTAATCAAGCATTAGCAGAATTGGGTTTTATAATAATAGAGGTGGATGGAATGGGTAGCTCAGGAAGATCAAAATATTTCCATAATCATTCCTACAAAAATATGGGGATGAATTTGAAATGCCATGTGTTGGCCATCCAACAATTAGGAAAACGGTTTAGCTGGTTAGATACAGATCGAGTAGGAATATTTGGCCATTCAGCTGGAGGTTATGATGCGGGACATGCTGTTTTGCAATTTCCTGATTTTTATAAAGTAGCTGTTGCTAGTTCAGCAGATCATGACTTTCGAATGGAGAAAGCATGGTGGCCTGAAATGTACATGGGCTGGCCGGTAGACTCAACTTATCATCATGTGTCTAACATTACAATGGCAGGTAACTTAAAAGGAAAATTATTACTTGTGCATGGAGGATTAGATGATAATGTCAATCCATCTGCTACATTTAAATTAGCAGAGGCGCTAGTGAATGCAGATAAAGAATTTGATTTATTGATTTTACCAAGTCAAAGACATGGGTATAAAGATCAACAGCATTGGAGATATTTTACTAAAAAGCGTTGGAACTATTTTGTTGAGTACTTATTAGGTAAAACACCTATTTGGGATATAGATTGGTTGGACTAGTTTTTAAAACTGTGGGACGAATGTTATCAAAAGGTGATGCAAATTTTTCCCACAGTTATTTTTTTATAATCAATCTTCTAGCGATTTTTCTTATAACTCTTCTGCCTCATAAATTGGTTCCAAGTATATTTGTGATTTTTTTATTGGCTTTAATGGCTCTTGAAAATATATTTACACTATTCATTTGATTTTACGATATCTCTGATTTCATTATCCATACCTGTCATTTCCCAATGCCCTAATGCAATCGGAATATTACCGATAGTATTTAGTTGGTCAAAAAAATATTTTAATTGGAAAGGTTCTTTTTTTATTTCCTGCATCCTTGCAAATTCAGCCATGGTATTTTCGACGAGGTATTTTCCAGTTATGTAACTAGTACCGTATCCCGGTTGACGAAGATAAAGATGTTGTTCAAAAAGGAGAAGTTCTTTTTCGGTTTTCATCCAACCTCTTGGAGTATATTCTGAATGAATTCCTCCTGCTTCTTCCATAGTCATTTCATTGGCGTGTGCATAGAGTGATCCTAGTCCTCGTGCAGCACGTTGAGCAATCATGATATAAACTATTTCCTTGACTCTAGGATCATCATCATATAAGCCTGCTTGCATAAACATTTCTTCTACGGCAGTTGCTACTCCTTCATTGCGAGAATCGAAAATATTATAAAGTAGTGGCGCACGACGAATTTCGTTTTGATGTGGCTCATTGTCCATACGAGCTAATTCGAACCAATGATAAAAATGTGAATATAATGGGCGAGGGTCATAGTGCGCTGTGATCCAGAAAAAATTTCGAGTCTCTTCCTTAATAAATTTTCCAAGATGAGCTCGCAACGCTGGATCAAAATAATCCTTGACCGTAACGATATCATCATTCTCTAAAAAGTTAATCAGGCTTTTTGCAGATCTTTCAGCCAATTTATGATACGCTCTCGGAGAGTCGGCAGCAGATAATTTTGGTAGCTTTCTATTCCTATGTTCTTCTAATTTAAGGGCAGACCATGCGCGAGCTAATTCCCTTTTGAGAATCATTACTTCATCTTCCCAGGTCAGAGGAACTAAATGAACATTTTTCAAATACCAAGTATAATTTTTTTTACCAATGCCGGAGGAGCCAGTTTTGGTTTTAGCCTCCGCCTCCAACCATACAATAAATTCATCTGTAGAAGTAATAGCGGATTGGATGGTAGATGTCAACTCTGCATCCTCTTTCACACCAGCCTGGGCTTTGATATTTTTTAGATTAGCACTTTGTGATTGAATATCACGGATTCCTGCTATCCAAAGATCTTTTGCATTACCGGTAAGGTTGAGTTTTGCCTGTTTGTTTAAGGGAGGGATTACTTGAAGATCTTTTAGTAATCTTTCTTTTTCAGTTGGGCTTAGTGGAAAATCATATGTCCAAATTTCAGTTGTCCCATGATTTGTAGGGCCCTCGTGGGCAGGCACATCACTACGGTAAGTCCAAAGCGATTTATAGAATGCAGGATCGCGAACCCAAGGTTTTAGGATGTGATAGTTGAAGTCATATCCATTCATTTCGGCCCATGCAATATGCCAATCTACTTGTTGTTTAATTGGCCAGTTGGAAGCATCAATAGCATTTAATCTTGCTTGTAGTTTTTTAAATCCAGGCCATCTTTTTTTAAAAGTTTCAGCTGTATAATCTGGGGCACCATTTCGGAGTGGTGGAGTTTCAAACACTCGCCATTCTTTGAATAAGGTTACTAAATCTTCATAGTTAGATGAAATAGAAATAGTAGTAGGTTCTTCTGGTTTCTCTTGTTGGCAGCTTAGTATCAAAAAAGATAAAAAGAGAATCGAAATAAACTGAAATAAGGTTTTCATAAATATTGATTTTAAGTTTTGATTTATTAATACTTCATCAGTTTGAATAATAAAATATCAGACAATATGGCGAAGAGTATAGCTGAGAGTTCTCTGATTGGTTCAGACATTTTTACATTTGGTTAATTTGAAATATCGATTTAGTAAAGTACTAATTCTGATAATATACTCCAGATGTTTTTGTTGAAAATATCGAGGTTTTGTTTTCTGTATCGTCTTGACTTCTGTCTAGTATTATATAGTACAACATGTCTCAATTACTTTTTTCAAAAAACTAAATGACTGTTGGTTTTTTTGGGTTCTGATTGGTTTTTCGAAATTTGGAGCATTTTGCTAGAATTTATTTTCAGTTGTAAATGTATTGTTGTAAGAGTAATAGCCTTTCGCATAATATGAGTGATATTTATAATTAAATGCTTAAACTATTAAAATTAATTTGCTTCTTTTCTTAATTTAAAATTGTTGGCGGTATACGAAATTTCATACCCTAATCTCAACCCATTCGAATATGAACTTCTAATTTTAAACTTTGTCCAATAAAATGTCATATAAAAATTTATCGAATAATGTCTATCACTAATTGAAATCAAATAATAAAATTGTTTTGTTGCGTGTAAATATATTAGAGGTTAATAAGTTTAAAAAGATCTACTTTCTTATAAAAGTTATTTTTCATTTGGCCATGTGACTTGTTTTTTTGTTGCTTGATGACTGGGCATTTGAGCATCTACTTTTTTCAGATAGGAAGTTAAATTCTCTGCAAGTTCCTCTACTTTCTTCATTTGAGTGGCAGCTAAATTTTCACTTTCTCCAATATCTTTTGCAATATTAAAGAGTTCAAAATTTTCATTTTTGTGATAATAAATTAATTTCCAATCACCTTTTCGGATAGCGCTAAATGCCCCGATTCCTGGGCCAGTTGGGCCCCACGAATTTGGATAATGCCAAAAGAGCGGTCGGACTTGTTCGAGTTGGCTAGGAGTTTCTAGTTCGTCAACAAAACTCCGTCCATCAACTTCTTGAATAGTTTTGTAATCCTTAATTTTTGCCATATCCAAAATAGTTGGGAAAAAGTCTTCAATGATTAGGTAGTTTGAATTAATGGAATTAGGAGTTGTAACCGTTGGCCATTTGATAATCATCGGTTCTCTAATTCCACCTTCATGAATGGAACCTTTGCCACTTGAAAGAGGTGAATTATGGGTATGTTTTTCACCACCTCTTGCAACTGCACTCAGGCCACCATTGTCCGACATAAATAAAATAATAGTGTTGTCGTCAATATTCTTTTGTTCTATATAGTCCATCAAGTCACCCAAACTTTTATCCATACTTTCGACCATGGAGGCATATTTTGCTTCTGTCGAATCAAGCCCCATTTGATAGTATTTTTCTACAAATCGATCATCAGCCATAATTGGGGTATGTACTCCGTACAATGACATATACAAAAAGAAAGGTTGATTTTTTTCAATAGGACGGTTGATTGCATCAATAGCTTCAAGCGTTAAAGCTTTTGTTAAAAAAATATCTTTCCCATGATATTTTTCCAAACCAGGAACTGGCCAAGGACTATTTTTAAATTTTTCGATGTTACCATAATTCTCTTTTCCCAAATAACTTTTTGGTGCACCAGCTGCATGGCCAGCGATATTTATATCAAAACCAATATTGATTGGATGCTCTGCTGGAGTTCCGATTGCTCCAAGGTGTGCCTTGCCTACATGAACTGTATGATAGCCTGCATTTTGTAAAAGACTAGGGAAGGTGGTTGCATGTATTGCATATTGGAGTGTCGAATCAGGTGTCAAACCGTTAATATTCCAATATGGAAATGTTAGGCTATTATGATTGACTTCCATCGGTTGAAGTCGATCTTTGTGTAGCGTCCAATTAGTCACTCGATGTCGAGCGGCATTCATTCCAGTCATCAAACTTATTCGAGAAGGAGAGCAAACAGGAGTTGCATATGCTTGTGTAAACTTCATCCCTTTTGCTGCAAGTCGTTCCATGTTTGGAGTTTGAAATTGATTATTCCATTTTGTTTTTTTATTCCAAAAAGGGACAGAGGTATCTTGCCAACCTAAATCATCGACAAAAAAAAGAATGATGTTTGGCGATGAGATTTCTTCTTCTTCACAAGAGTGAAAAAGGAAGATTAAAATGAAAAGGAATAGAATCGATTTTTTCATAGATAAAAATACAAAACTAAAACAGTTTCTTTTTTTATTGTTTTATCAAATGATGAGCGGTTAATAATTTAAAGAGCATTACACGGAATTTACCCCTTACAATCGAATCTCAAAATGAGGTATATGATAAAATAGAAATGATTTTTCTAAAATTGAAAATTTCGATTCGACTGATCTATGGTTAAAGAAATCATATCCTTCAAAAAGCTAAAAAAATTATGCAGCGATTGAAGTCAGATTATCTATTTGTGGAAATTACAGTATTAACAAATTATGGATATATTTTGTAAAAAGATGAACCATAAAACATTGGACAACTGATTTTTGGGGATTATAGAATCGATTTTTTTATTGATTTTTTTTTTGATTGTATTCATAGCAAGCACCCTCGGGAAAACAATCTCCAGATTTAGAGTTGACTGCAAAAACGCTAGAAGGATCAAAACCATTTAAAGAAGGTAGTTGATTTTTTATATCCTTAAAATTTATATTTTTATGGACAGTTTTTATTTTTTCGTTTTCTCCATCTTTACAAGTCATCACAACCTCTCTATAAATAACATTCCCAGAAGATAAATTATAATCAAAAGTAGTTTGGTTGACACAAGGCGTAAAGAAGTTGCTAGTTGCTCCAATCAATTCCCACCGTTCATTTTGAAACCTAAAACGATGAGTGTATTCCCATTTTGAGCGACTACCTCCAAAGTGGTTGATGACAAGAGTACCATTTTCTACTTTAATACTTTGAAAAGGATCACCCATCATTCCACCATTTTTGCTAGGTAAAATTGCACCTGTTGCTCGCTCCCATATTTTCCATGCGCCATTATCTACTTTGAAAATTAAGATAGTTCTTTCTTCTCCAATATCACTTTTTATATTATTGTTGAGAACGGCTACTTTTTCAACAATTCCATCTTTGTCAAGGTCTCCAGAAACTTGACTTAGTAGCGCAAAACCTTTAGGGAATTCCATCTCAAAAGGTGGAATTGGTTTTGGAGTTGTTTCCTTCGGTGGTACAGTTGAGACAGGTTTACCACCGGGAGAATTGGTTTTTTTTTCTTGAGAAGGACAGGAAAAAAGCAAAAGAGAAAATATTAAGATTAGGGAAAGATGAATTTTCATTATAGCTAATTTAAGTTTGTTTGTAAAATATCACGAAAGTAGATTGGAAAGGTAATGAATTATTTGAAAGGAATATTAAATTGAGATAGGGAGTAATGTAATTTGGGTTCTATTCGGTCTCATCTGAGTATTTGGTATTTTTAATAAGGTAAACTTATTGGATTATTTATTTTTTTGATAGTTAGTAAAGAGATACTTGGATGCGAGAGGATAACGATTGATGTATAGAAAAAGAGGTTCTTTCTAAGTTTGATGGAAGATTTTTATAAAATATTATTTTATATTTAGCGGAAAGGTAATTTAAAAATTAAAACCTCTCTTAATTATAAATATTGGCACCTCTTTTTTTTTAATTAGTTTATAAACTAACGAAATAAAAGTAATGGCATAGAGCATGTTTTCTAATCGAAATTCAATATTAAGGTCTAGTTATTTCAAGTTTTAGTGAGTATTTATTTAAGAAAGCTAATAGTGAAATAGCAAAAGAAAAAGTCAATTTTTCTTTGGATAAAAAATATATATCAAAAAGGAAGCCTTCCACAAATTGCAGAAGGCTTTCTTTTAAATAATAATAATAAACGTATTGTATTACGCTAAAATTACATCCCTATTTTTCAATGCAAAATTTTCAACACTTGCATCAAATTCTACACCTTGCATTTTCAATGCTTGCACTCTATACAAATAAGAAGCTCCTTGCATAATTTGTTCCGCTACATCTGCTGCATGTCTATTGTTATAATCTTCCAAATAAGAACCTTTGACCCAATCATTGAACGATCCCATTGAAGGGCCACACCAAATTTGGTAATCTTGAGCACGTCCATCTGTACCTGCATTCGCCCAATTAGATGACAAACCTAAGTACCAACGGAAAATTAATGCCATCTTCCGTTTTGGATTTCCTTGCGCGCGTTTGATTTGCTCAGGATCTCTTTGTTGGAAAAATTGAATACATCCTTGCCAGATTTCTTCGAGTGGTTTTCTAAAGATTTGCTTTTCTAATTTTGTTCGTTCGTCAGTAGGGATTTCATCGATTGAATTATATTGTTTGTAATATTCGTATAATTTTTTTGCGCGGGGAGCGAAGAGGGTTCCCCTTTTGAGGACTTGTAATTCGACACCCATTTCGAACATATCTGAAGCTGGTGCCATCATCACATCAGTTGAAGCAACTGTTTGTAACAATTTACGCACGTGATCAGAAGTTCCTGCTTCTATACAGGCTTGATTCACTGAACCAGTTACGACAAAAGCTGCTCCCATCATAAATGCACCCAAGGCTGAAGCTGGAGTTGAAATTCCACCTGCTGCACCGACTCTGATTTTTTTCTCAAAATTATACTTGGCTTGCATTTCATCTCGCAATTGAATTATAGTTGACAACAATGCAACAAGAGGTCGATTATCAGTATGTCCACCTGAGTCCGCTTCTACTGTAATATCATCTGCCATTGAAACTCGGGTAGCTAGTTTTGCTTGTGCTAGAGTTATTTTTCCTTTCTCTAAAAGTGATGTTAGGAATTGCTCTGGTGCAGGTCGCATAAAAGGCGCAGCCACTTCTTTTCGAGAAATTTTTGCAATCACTTTATTTTTAGTGACGACATTTCCATCTGCATCTTCGCTTAGTCCTGCAACTCGGTAGTGAACTATATTTTCGGTCAAAGCTAAAAACGCAGATGCCTCTACAACAGTGACTCCTTTTTCCAAAAACAATTTTACAGCTCCTTCTTCTAATGCTGGTTCGTTTGGACTGTGGATTAAGTTGAAAGCATATGATTGAGTTGGTAATGCTCCTTGGATTTTCTCTATGGCTTGCAATACTCTCGCTGGTACTAATCCTGCGGCTCCGAATGATCCCAAGAACCCTGCTTTTCCGATTGCAATGACTAAGTCTTCGGATGCGATTCCGTTGGCCATTGCTCCTGTTTTATAGGAGTACTTTAGGTTGTAATCTTTTTGGAAAGATGGATCACCGAGTTGGGCAGCGGTCATTGGGTTAGTCATGGCTAAGACTTGTAGGCCTCTTCCTTCTGATACTAATTCTCCGTCGTTGCTTGCGCCGATTCTTCCACGGAAGTCTTGCATGATATAACAAGGTTTATCTGTTGCGGATAGTTTTTCTTGGATAGCCTCTGAATCGAAAACGATGTCTCGAGGGGAGCCTTTCCAGAATAGTTGTTGTGGTGTACCGTTGTATTTTAAACTCATGATTTATGATTTTAGCTATAATTGAAATTGGCTTTCAATTTTATTTTTTCTTTAATTTTTAAGGTTGTAGTATTGGTTGCGTTTGCCTTCGGCGACTTACTTTTTCATTCGAAAAAAAGTAAACAAGATTTTTGGTGAAAAAATCGTTTTTCACCATGCCACTTCCGAATTCACATTTTTCGCTATTTCCAACCCGCTCTCGTTTGAGCGGAAAATATTGTGTTGGAATTTCAACTAATATTGTTGATTTATTCAACTGATTATTTTGTCAATTGGGAGGAAATCGTTGATGGTTTCCCTTGGCCTTGTTTATTTTGGTTGCAGTTCTTGTTTGGGCTGTGTAGCTAAAATTCAAAATGTAGAACTGTTGCAATATGAAATAAAGTCTTGATTTTTTTTGTGAACTTTTTTTCATTAAGGAAAAAAAGTGGAAAATCAAATGAAAAGCCAAATATCATTTTTAAGCCTCTTTAATTCCCAAAGCCAAATCAGTCAACTGATAAATCCTAACCTCATCATTCCATAAACTAGCATCCGCAATAATTCTCATTTGCCCATTTTTTATCTCCATAGATTTAAAATGAACCTCCAATTGCATCTCTCTAACATGTGTCAAAATCTGTCCTCGATATTTCCAAACGGTCTCATGATTAGGTAGCTGAACAAATTTCGGATTAGAAAAATCTTTACCCAAATCTTGTTGCAAAGCAAAAACTTGCATCGCTTGCAAAATCGCTTCCACACCCAACGATCCAGGCATTACAGGATCTTGGTAGAAGTGACAAGTGTAGAACCATTCGTAAGGCATCACAAATTTTGTCGCATGAACATAACCTTTGCCATGCTCTCCACCGTCTTTTACGACTATCAAATTATCAATTAAATTTAATTGGTTTTCTGCTAATCGGTAATGTGGTTTGTTTGCAGGAGCTTTGTATAATTTCATTCTTCCAAACAAAGAATCCAAATTGATTTGCATGTAGTCAGATTTCTGCAAATTGTTTGCGATGTACCAAGCATCTACATTTTTACCACCATCCAATCCAACTTGAGTCGCTAATGCTTCACCTGGGAAAAATCCAAAGGAAGATTTCCCTTTGTAAAAAACATTTCCGTCAATCGAACATTCGAAGGTATAGTTTTGTAAAATCGTTCCACCCAAGGCAACTGAAGAAGTTAATACCGCATGATTCGTAATCGTCTTCCCTCTAAAATCTGTTCCCGCTGGTAAGTCAAACATTTCTCCATTTCCATCTAGATTTCGGAAGTATAAATTCTTATCAGAAAACTGCAAAGTACTTCCCAAATACGCTCCTAACAATCCACAAGGTTGCAATGCGATCTCCATCAATATAGAGTAAGGCATTGTAGTCGCAGAATTCTGTTCATAGTACCAAGCGTCAACTGGTACATCATATTCAGCATGAATTTTTGAAGGTTTAGAAAAATCTCCACGCTTGCCATTCACATTTATAACTCTTGAAATAACTTGCAAGTCAGTATTTGGTTGACGAGAAACTTTTCGTCCATCATAAACAGCAAAATCATCTCCAAAACATTTTGACAAATCATCCAATGCGAAAGTCGTAATGTCTAATTCATTCATCAATGCACCTTTTGATCGAGGTGAAATATTGGTTCCGTAAAAAGAGGCATCTTTCTCAGAGGCTACTTCTAAATACTTTGGATTATCTTTTTCTCTCAATTGTAAACCTAAGTTTTCGAAGTGAACAGTCACGACACCATCTGAAATAATTTCCAAATCACCAATCACATATGGATTAGGAATCAATCCAATTTCTTTGATTTCTAATTTGTAAACCAATTTGGTATCCTTCGAAGGTTTTACTTCCTTTCTGCAACGAACTTTTTGAGGTAAATCAAAAACAGGCTGGTAGCGAGCATCTTTTGTCAATCGTTGAAGTCCCAACATCAACATAAAAAATCGCAATAAATTTCCACCACCTTCTGCTTGCAATGAACCTGCAAGAACTTCATCATCTCGGAAGTGACAAGGGAAATACCAATCGTCAGGATGTAAATCTTTTTCCGCAACGATATATCCCAAGCCATATGCACCACCCGTCAAATCAACAGAAGTAATTCTGTCAATCATTAAGATTTTTTCCGGAGGCAAACACAAAGAAGGATTTCGACCATTTGGGTAATATGAAATATCATCAAAACATTTTTCCATATCACCGTTTATTAAATGCTGTAAATCTTCTTTGGAGAAACTCGTTTTAGTGGTGTTTAATAAAGGAGTAAAGTATCGTTTTTTTGCAGTTCGTTTTACTTCTAATTCTGCCTCTGAATAAACAACTCCATTTCCTTCTTCCAATTGTTTATCTTCAAAGTATCCAGCACAACCACCATCCATTTTTAATACTAATCTATCCTCGACATAGCATCTGTAACTGAAAAAGAATAATAAGTTGTCTCCATTATTCACAAAAGAATTAATAGAAATATCATATCGTAAAGTCTGACCTTCGAATGGTAAATCATCTACAAACGTCAAAGTACAATCCAATAATCGATAAACTAAATTTCCTTTATTAGTAAAGTCAATTCCTAGATATGAAATCAATAATAAATCACATTGACCTGATTCTACTGAAACAGCCCAAGGAATTTGTCGGTCAGTTGTAAACCAAGCGTTATAAGGAATGTCATATTCGGTTTGCATCGTCGATGGTCTAAAATTACCTCTTTCAGCATTCAATCCTGTTACTCGACTTACTAATAAATACGGATCCATTGGCAACATCGTTCGTCGTCGATAAGTATCAATGACCGCGTATTCTGGACCGAAAACATTCGCTATCTTTCCATTGGCGAATTCTTCTAAATCTTCTTGAGAAAAAATAATTTCTTTCCCTTTCAATTGTTCACCCGACTCAAAATCTTGAAGACGTAAACCGTTTTCTCCAATTTTATTTTCAGTAGATGGTTTATTTTTTATAGTGGTAACTTCCATGTTGGAATTGTTTTTATCTTTTTGTAAATGTATTGCTTTATTAATGAATTCGATATTCGTAGATTTTGGTGGATAATCATTTCCTCCGCTTACAAATGCTAGTTCTCGTTTTTTCGTTTCAACTGAAACTGCTTTTCTCTTTATGTTTTTAAATAATTCTTTGTGCGTTGTATTTTCAAAAGTGTCAAAAATTCTTGCCCCTCCTACGTCTATTTTTTTCATAAAGCTACGTGGCGCTTTTCCTACTTTTGGTTCGATGTATAAAGCTGATAAATCGGCTTCAACTCCATTGCTCACTAATTGTGCAAGTACTTCTAAAATAGCTTGAGCATCAGCTTTTCCTTTTTGATTGATGCTAACTGCTAAGTGTTCTTTTTCTTTTAAAATGTTTTTGATCCAACCAGTGCAAGTTGCATTGGCTCCCAACTCAATAAATATATTTGCGTCTTTTTCTAACAAATTATTTACGGTTTTTGGAAAGTCTACTTTTTCGCAACAAACTGCTGTTGAGTTCTCTGCAATTAACTGGCTATCGAAAGGAATTTTCTCTTGAGTAATACTTGAGTAGAAATCAATGTCAAGGTTTTTATTTAAATCGAAGCGGTGCATTTTTATCAAGCCCTCTTCTTCGTTTTTACAAAAATCATGATGAATTACATTTTGGAAAGGAATCGTTACTGTCTGACATCCTAACTCTTCAGCAATCGTCAAACATGCAATTTTATCTCCTGAAATAACTACTTCGTTTTCAGTATTTACAAAAGTCAAATAGACTTTATCTTCCCCTTGAATCAACTGCTCTACTTTTTCTCTTGGGGCAAGTAGCACTAGGCTTATCCATCGCTCTTTTGCCTCCTCTGAAGAGATACCCCATGTCTCGGCAAGCAATTCTAAATCCCCTGCGAAACGGTTTTTGAAAATAGGAGAGTCCTGAAATTCTCTCGCTTCATTACTACTCCAAACTCCCAATGCATACCACATACTACTGCATTCGCCCATGCTGTAACCAAAAGCTATTTCAGGTTTGATACCAAATACCTCTAGTAAAATATGTGTGAATGCTGCCGAGTAAAAAACACCCGTTGACATCATTGCAATTGCATTGTTATAGATATTAGGGTCTTCGTCTGCTTCGTTGATTTTTTTAGGAAAAAGATAATCTGACCAGATGTATTCATCTAGATCCGGCAACATATTTTCGAAGTGAGGATATAACTGCGGAAACAATTGGAAAAGGTCTTTTCCTAAACCTGTGTAAGCCGTTGAGGAACCCGGGTAAACAAATGCTACCTTCCCTTTTTTGCCCAAAGGATTTGGAGCAAAATAACTTCCACGAGGTGTTTTTAAAATTTGATTTTTTTCAAATGCTCGTGTAATATTTTTTTGAAAAAAATTAATTTCTTGATTTAAATCCTTTTTGTTTTTTGCGATTAAAACTGCGCAAAGCTCAGTTTGCTTTTCTTTTGATTTAGCAAAAAACTGTTGTGCGATTTCAGTTATTGGAGTTGCTGTTTCGATAGCAATTTCTAATGCTGAAATTTGTTGATGGATTTCTTTTTCAAAGTTTCCTTTTAGTACAAAAAGATTTGGAACGTTTTTTTGTAAAAACGTAGTTCCATGTTTCGAACTAGAAACTGCCTCAGTCATTTGAACTTGAATATTTTCCAAACCATTGACCAATGCTTTTCTTTCAGAAATATTATTTTGCAAAATCCACGGACGAGATTTTGAAGGAAAGTAAAATTGATTGCCTTGAAATTTAGAGGCATTTTTTGCTACTTTCCAATTTGGAATAGCTGGAATAAAACGATGGTGTAAACACAAGGCAGTTTTTATCAAACTTGCAATTCCAGATGCCGCGTATGTGTGTCCGATATTTGCTTTAACACTTCCAAGTGCAATAGGAGTTGAGTTGGAAGAAATGTCTAAATTATTTAATTCAGTTTTGTCTTCTGCATTAATTCCTGTGTTGGCTAATTCTTGGTAACCTACGTTTTGTATGCTTAAATTTTTTCCAATAGAATCAATTGTTGCATAAACTTTATCTTCTCCAATCTCACTTGTTTTTTTCAAGACAATTGCTCCTGCACCTTCTCCAACTAACCAACCTTCGTCTTCTTTATTCAAAGAAATACTTGGTTGGCCATTTTGATTTATTTTATCTTTTTGATTTCGTAACAATACATTTTCAAGTCCTCCCGCAAAGTCAACTCCTCCAACTACAACTGCATCCACTTCCCCAAGTGACAATAAATTCTGTGCAATTTCTAATGCTTTAAAAACTGAATTCTCACCTGCTGAAACGGTAAATGCTGCTCCTGAAAAATCCCAAAGTGCCGCAATTCGACTTGCCATAATGTTTCCTACAAAACTTGTATGTTGACTTGGCGTCTGTGAACCTTCTCGGAAGTAATTTCCATTTTTGCACAATTCTTCCAATTCTTTTTCTTGTTCCTCAGTAAGCTCAATATTATTTTCTTTTAGCGCTTCTTTTAATTGCCAAGTCACGTCCCAGCGAGCCAAGTAATGATGAATCGCTAATTCAGATTCCATGGCAATTAAGACTGCTACGTTTGAACTTTCATCTAAGCCTGCATCTTTTATTGCATTGTCTGCCACCTTGAGAATTAAAGCTTGTTGAGGTTCTAAAGTTTCTGCTTCTTTTGGTTGGATTTTATAGCGCAATAAATCAATTTCGAAATCTTCGATGTAAGCACCTTTTGGTGCTTTGCCATCTTCGAAACCGAATCGTTGAAGCAAGTTTTTATTTTCATCAAAACCTTTCCATCGACCTTTTGGTAAATCTTGAAAATGTTGTTTTCCATTGTAAATGGTAGAATAGAAATCTTCTAGGTTGGTACAATCTCCAAAGTGTGCATCCATACCGATGATTGACATTGGTTGCAATTTGACTGGGGCATTAGATTTTGCTTGAGGTTGATTTTTATCATAATTCTGAACGACCATGTGAGCGTTCGTCCCCCCAAATCCGAAAGAGTTAATTCCTGCTTGTTTATTTTTATTTGTCCAAGGTGTTGCTTCATTGATTAATTGAGTTTCACCCATCCAACCATTTTCCGCTTTTACTGATTCTTCCAAATTGATATTTGAAGGAATTACTTCATGCTGCATCGACAACAAAACTTTCAATAAACCTGTCATTCCTGCCGCAGTAAGTAAATGTCCCATATTCGATTTTACAGAACCTAACAATGGTTTTACATTTTGTGTAGCGAAGAAATCAGAGATAGAATTTAACTCGGTAACATCGCCAAGCGGAGTTCCAGTTGCGTGACATTCAAGGTAATCTGTATCCTTTGCAGAAATTTGTCCTAGTTCGTATGCTCGTTCAAAAGCTAATCGTTGACCTTTTGGATGAGGACTTAAAAGGAATTTTCCACGTCCATCATTTGACAAACCAATACCTCCGATGACTGCTAAAATATTATCGCCATCTCGCTCTGCATCTTCTAATCTTTTCAACACGACCATTCCTGCACCTTCTGAAGAAACTAGACCAGCGGAGTCTTTATCCATCGGTACGAATTTCTGTTCATGTGGTGCATAGGCATGGAAAATAGAAAATCCCATGTGAATAAATAATTGGTCAGAGGCACAAACCGCACCTGCCAACATCATGTCGGATTTTCCAGTTACTAATTCATCGCAAGCTAATTTGATGGCGTACAATGAAGTGGCACAGGCTGCATCCAATGTGTAATGACTTGCACCTAACCCTAATGCTTTGGTAACCATTTGAGAAGGGGTATAATCAAGGATGTCGTTTTGCGTGTGTTTTTTGTTATTTTTTATTTTAAAGTTCTTGTCATTGAGTAAGTTTTGTACCGCAGCTTCTGTGGTACGAGTGTAAACTGATGACATGAATTGGTGAGAAGTACTTGTTGGGAATGATAAATTTCCAAGGATAACTCCGCACTTTTGGAGGATGTCTTTTTGATTATCGTAGCCGCTATCTTTTAATGCTTCTTTGGCAACGTAGAGCGACCATTGATATAATTTATCTTGTGTTGCCAAAAGATCAGCTGGTAATTCGTAACCGTTTGGATCGAATTTGAAATCCCGAATATAGCCGCCTCGAAGGGAATAACATTTGTCGACTGCTCCTTTTTCGGGATGGAAAAAATGTTGAGGGTCGGCACCAAAATCTTCCTTCGTTGCAAGTGACGTAAGGTCTTTTTCTTGCATTAGGTTTTGCCAGAATTCTTCTGTTGTGGAAGAGCCTGGGAAAAGATTTGAGGTTCCTATTATTGCTATTTTGGTCATTATCTTTTTTTGAAATTTGAATTTTTTTCAAATTTGTGTGTTGCTAACTTGTTGGGTTTGTACTATTTGTATGGTTTGCCTTCGGCGATTTACTTTTGCAATCATTTTTTAAAACTCAGGTTTTAAGCAGCGCAGGAAAAAAATGCTTAGCACCGTGCCGTTCTCGCATCCACGTTTTATTTTGCAATTATTCTTTGATTCACCGAATCAAGCAGTGCAGATTTTGCTCCCACTCCATTACTCTAGAAAGCTTTCTCTAAAGAGTTTTGAATTTTTTTCAACTGACTCTTTTGCCAATTGGAAGGAAAACGTTGACGGTTTCCTTTAGACCTTATTTAGTTTTGGTCACAATTTTTGTTTTGGTTTTTGAGTTTTGGCTGTGTTGCTAAAATTCAAAATGTGGAACTGTTCTAAAATGAAATATAGTCTTGATTTTTTTGCGAACTTTTTTTTATCAAGGAAAAAAAAGTGGAGTATCGAATGGACAACCATTTTTGATTTTAAAAAAATCGCTTCGCTCATTTTTTGCTGCCGACTAAAGTCAGCAGCAACGTTACCATTCTAATCCTTTTGATACTGTTACTGTTGCTCCTTCTGTTAACATGTAAACTTCTCCTTGGTCATCGTAAACTGTACATGTTGCTATCATTTTAAAGTCACTTGACTCTTCAATTTTTACATTTACAAACAACTCTTTTCCCATAGGAATATCCTTGTATAGAATTGCAGAATCAGTTTGCAATGGAAGACTCTTCGCTCCATCATTATATTTTTGAACCCACACCACCATACCTTGATATTGGATGTCAGTAAAAAAAGTATTCACAGAAATAATTGGAAATTGACCTTGTTCAGAAAGAGGTACATTAGGTGCTTTGCAAGACAAAACGATTTGATTATCTGTACAATCCAAAATCTGTCCGATGCCTCGGAAATATGTATCGTGAAAAAGCGAACCATCTTTGTAGAGAACTGCACCTTCCGTTGGAGTGTAAGTTCCACTAGTTTGATGATTGAATTTTGGAGCAGCAGGAATCTGTTTTTTATGTTTTAAAATAACAGTTGCTTTGTAGTGGTAAGTTGGTAATTTTCCACCTTTACTCAAAACTGTAGTTTCAAAAATAATTTCAGATTCGTTCTTTTCGATCTCTTTACATTCGATAATGTAATCCTCTTTTTGGTTTCCGTCGAAGACGATACCTTTAAAGAGCTTTGTATTTTTTACTTGAAAAACTTTAAAATCAGGATAGATCTTTTCACAAGTTTGAGCCATCCATCCGCAAGCATTTACCACAGGTAAAACTGCATTGCCTTGAATCACATGGTGCATCAAAAATGGGTTATTTTTCAATTCAATTTTTCTGTGAATTTTATGTGTTCGTACTTCGCCGAGGTGACTAATCCCTGCAGGTAAAGTTCCTCCGATTATTACTTGAGGTTGACTTGAATATGCAGTATTCATTTCGTTTACCATCATGGCTGCACCACCTTCGCTATTCACTAAAGTAACACCTGCTGCTTCGAATTGCGCTTTCAATTCTCCGCTAACCATTCCGCTATCCCATGCTCCCCAATTGATGGCAGAGACATGAGTGTTTGGATGATTCTTTTTGAATAGGTGAGCTGCTTTGCTTAAGATTTCGTTGGCAATGGCGTAGTCAGTTTGACCGACATTTCCATAAAAACCAGCTACCGAAGAAAACAAAACTAAGTGATCTAAATTATGGATATCTACCGATTGGAAAAGGCTCAATAAACCATCTAATTTTACAGACAATACATTTTCAAAATCTGATTCAGATTTATCTTGAATGTATTTGTCAGCCAATCTTCCTGCTCCGTGAACGACTCCTGTGATTTTTCCAAAACTTGTAACTACATTGTTAAGTTCAGATTTGAAACTTGCAGGATTAGTCACATCACCTTTAATATAAGCGACTTCTGCTCCGTGATTTTTGATTTGAGAAATAGTATCCTCAATCTCTTTTTTCGCAGCAATGTTTTTATAAATTTTCTTAACCGCTGGCAAACTTGGTTTCTCTCCACGAACTTTAAAATCGTTCATGATCAATCGTTTTAATGCGCCTTCATCATCTTCATTTTTAGCATATTCAGGAACTTCAAAACTGAAATCTGAACGACCTAAAAGAATGAATTTACATTGGAATGCTTTTGCCATTTCGATGACACAAGTAGCAGTTACACCTTTAGCTCCACCACTCACTAAGAAAACTGAATCTTTTGTTACGTTAGTTGTAATTGATTGGTTTTCAGTCAATTGTACTTTTGTTACACTAGTCGTGGCTCTTCCTTCCTCGGAGAAAGCTACCTCCATATTTCTCACATTTGGATCATGTAATTCAGCGATAACTTGCGTTGCAATCACGTCTGAAGATAACTCAGGTTGGATGTCAACTGCTCTACAAAAAACTGGAGACCATTCTAAGTTTAGACATTTTATCAAACCAGTAATTCCACCTCCGACTACACTTACATTACCTCTTTTTCCTTGTCCTAATTTTCCATCCATTCGAGTGACGGTTACGAAATTAGCACGTTGAGTTTGACCTAAATCATTCAGAGGTTTTTGCAAATGTTTAGCTAAGAAAAACAATGTTTTTACCACTTGTCTTTCCGCTGGAAAGTGTTGGACAAAATTTCCATTTTGAAATTCGAAGTGAGGATGCAAGTGAATAAAACTTCCTACTTCACCATATTGAGTTCGAATTTTTTCAATAGCATTTTTTACCGCCTCATCAGAATGACTTTCTAAATCAATTCCATTAGTTGAAATTTTACTCGCTTGATTTGGTAAGTTTAAAGCAACTACTTTGTTGCCTTTTGTTTCCAATTGAGCAATCACTTTTGAAGTCAAATCCGACCCATCATTGGTAACCAATGCGACGTGCGTATTTGGCAAAGTGAATTCCAAATAATCAGGTTGAGGTAAATATTCTAGCCCAACTTCGCTTCGTTCCACACCATGGAAATCGGAAGTTATGATTATTGAACCGTTGCTAGTTGCAACAGGCTCAACAATTTTATTTTGCGTAACAGGCTTGGGCGCAACTGTTCCGCTTATGCCTTTTTTGAGGAAACGTAATCAACGATTTCACCCAAAGTTCTTAACTCTGTTAATTCGTTAGGATTGATATCTCCCATGCTTGGATATTGCGAAGTTAATGCTCCGAAAATTTCCACTCTTTTGATAGAATCAATTCCTAAATCAGCTTCCATGTCCATTCCTAATTCTAACATTTCAGCAGGGTAACCAGTTTTTTCAGAAACCACTTCTAACAATGCTTTTTCTAATTCAGCATTATCCACTCCTCCTGTTGCTGGAGCCGCAACTGGTGCTGCTACAACCGCTGGAGTTGCTGCTGCATTATTTGCAACTGCATTTCCACCTTTAGCAGAAACATAATCTACGATTTCTCCAAGTGTTCTTAACTCAGTTAATTCGTTAGGATTGATGCCAGACATCTCAGGATATTGAGCAGTTAACGCTCCGAAGATTTCTACTCTTTTGATAGAATCAATTCCCAAATCAGCTTCCATATCCATTCCTAATTCTAACATTTCTGATGGGTAACCCGTCTTTTCAGAAACAACTTCTAATAATGCAGCTTCTAATTTTGAAGTGTCGCCACCTGTATTTGGAGCTGCAACTGTTGGAGCAGGAGCAGGTGTGTTAATAGTTGTGATTGCTTCAGGAGTTGTCGTAGCTACTGCATTGTTTGCAACTGCATTTCCACCCTTAGCAGAAACGTAATCAACGATTTCACCAAGTGTTCTCAATTCAGTTAATTCGTTAGGATTGATACCAGACATTTCAGGATATTGAGCAGTTAATGCCCCGAAGATTTCCACTCTTTTGATAGAGTCAATTCCTAGATCAGCTTCCATATCCATTTCTAATTCTAACATTTCAGCAGGGTAACCCGTTTTTTCAGAAACCACTTCTAACAATGCTGCTTCTAATTTTGATGTGTCACTACTTTCTGTAGTTGGTGCTAGTACAGTTGGTGCAACGGCAACTGGAGCAGCTATATGTGTAGCAGTATGCGTTCCGTTTCCATTGCTACTTGCATTCCCGTTAGAGTAAACTGGAGTTTCGCTAACGATTGGTGCAACTTGAACTGGAGTAGGTTGAGCAACAACTTTTGCAACCGGTGCATTAGAAGTTGCAGCTATTTGTTGGTTCAATAAATTCAACAATTGTTGTGACTGTTGATTTTGGTCATTCATGAATTTTTCAAAAATTGCTAATGACTTAGTTTGGTTGGTGTTAAAAGATTCCAACGCAGATTTGATGATTTCTAAAGCTTGCTTATTCATAATTTCTTCTTCTGATTCAATTTGATTAATAAATGAATTTGCCGCTGGCACCTCAACTATTTTTTCTACCTCAACTATTTTTTCAATAACTTTTTCTACAATTTTAGTTTGTCCACCTGATACTTGGAAGCCATTATCCATAACATCGGTATAAGCTTTTTTAGTTGGTGGAGATACATAATTATTACCGCTGATTTCTACATTCATTTTCGATTTGGCAGGAAGAGAAACCAAGTCTTTTTTGTAAGGATCAACATTATTTAATTGAACACCCAAAACTGATAATTGTGCAACTGCTTGTCTGAATTGTAAATCAGCGTCTTTTTTATCGTTAGCATTCATTGCGATTGCTGTGTGATCTTTTCCTTTCAAAATATTTTTAACCAAGTTGGTCAAAACACCTTTTGG
>JAQXDE010000035.1 GCA_029251525.1 Saprospiraceae bacterium
AAATTACCAATACTATTTGTATTTGCATTTGGTTTTATCCAAACTTGATTTTCGGTTAATTGTGCCAGACATTTTTCAATTCTTGGGAGGTTCAGAGACAAGTAATAAATACTTTGTTCGGTAAATACTTTTGAGATTTTCATTTAGAGTAAAAGTTATCTTTATTTTTAAAAATGACAATTTCAACTCTTCGATTGAGTTGTCGACCTTTGAAAGTTTTGTTGTCCGTCTTAGGGGTAAGTTCCCCTTTTCCAATGACCTCTGAGGAAGTATTTTTAAAAAAATCGTATTGGTTTAAATAATTTTGAACTGCGGTTGCTCTTTTTTTTGAAAGTTTTTGATTGTATTCTATAGATCCCATATTGTCTGTATGGCCTAGGTATTGAATTTTTTTAGGATTCAAATATTCAATTTGCAATGCAAAGCTATCGAGTTTTTTTTGAAATTCAATTTTAATTTGAATTTGATCAAAACGAAAAGCGACGAGTGGTATTTCAAATATTAAAGTATCCTTTTTATTCCAGCTTCGATAAGGTAATACTGGTTTTAAAATTGCAGTAGCCCCATTTTGTATTGACGGATCTTTAACAAGAGGTTTGTCGAAGAAATTTTTATTCCATATTTTTTGACTTCGATCTTCGGGAATATGATCAACAGAAATTTTATTGGTGTGTCTATAATTTTGTTGGTAAAGTTTATCTTTTTGATCTAAAAAATCAATGCATACTTTTTCGTTTTTGTCTAAAGGAATTAGTTGAATATCATCTAATAAGATAACAATGTCACCTTTTTTATTACTAGCTTTTTTTCGATATGCGATGATTTCTTTTTTGGAAAAGTATCCGATGGTAAGAAATTTTTCCTTACCTGAAGCTTTATAGATTGATTGAACTTTTTTCCACTTAGATTCTTCACTTTTTTTTATTTCTTGCTCAACAGTAAACACTAAGTCAGGTTTGTAATCTATTGGATTTTTTTTACCAGCTATTAATTCTTCATCAGAGAATAATGCTTCTATTAAATATCCTTTTTGGTTTAGATTATTTAAAAAGAAAGAAAGTTGATATTTTTTTCCTTTTATTAAAGGACATAGAATCTTGGTATATAAATAGACTCGACGAGCCAATGGATGAAATATGTTTTCAACTACAATTATTTCTGATATCTTTCCTTTATGTGGAGATCTTGAAGCTTTGTCTGTAACAGTCAAATCATAAGGCGGTATTCTAAACCAAGCTTCTGCAGCGCATTTTGCCCCAAACTCTTCACATTCATTAATGTCCTCAAAACCTGGGTTGGCTATAAAGTTTTGGCTCAATAGAGCTGTTGATAAAAAAAAAAATAAGATGACGATTGAACCTCTCATAATATCACAAAATAAGGTTTTTGTAATTTATTTTATAAAAAAAACGATCATCTCAATGTAAGGCCAAGAAAAGGGTAGGAGTAAGATATATTGTAAAGAAAAAAGGTTTGCAAAACTCGTATAGAATTTAGCAAACCTTCATTTAATAATAATAATAATAATGTGGCTAACTTAGTTTAGCCAGAGCTTCTTTTACTCTTCGCATTGCTTCGGTTAATTGTGCCTCACTTGCTGCGTATGATATTCTAAAGCAATTATTATCTCCGAATGCTGAACCGGCTACAGCTGCTACATGAGCATTTTGCAATAAGTATTCGCAGAATTCAACTGAGTTATTAATCGTGGCTTTTCCATCAGTTTTTCCAAAAAAGGAACTAATATCAGGAAAGAAATAAAATGCTCCCTGAGGATTATTAGTTTTTATTCCTGGAATTTCATCTAATAAAGATTTTACTAGATCTCTTCTTTTTTGGAAAGCCTCTTTCATTTTATGTGTAGGTGTCAAATCTGAGGATAATGCATGTGCACCAGCCATTTGACCAAAGGCAGTTGCTCCACTTGTGAATTGACCTTGAATCTTTGCACAGGCTTTTGCAATCCATGTTGGTGCTCCTATATATCCTAGCCTCCAGCCAGTCATAGCAAAACCTTTCGCAAAGCCATTAACTGTTACAGTTCTATCTTTTACATTTTCGAAAGTACCGATGCTCACATGTTTATTTGTGAAATTGATATATTCATAAATTTCATCTGAAACAATTGTAATGTTTTCATGTTTAGAAATGACATCCGACAAGTCTTTTAATTCATCATGTGTATAAACAGAACCAGTAGGATTACAAGGAGAAGAGAATAATACCATTTTGGTGTTTTCTGTAATTGCTTCTTTCAACTGTTCGCCAGTTACTTTAAAATCTTTTTCAATTCCTCCACTAACAGGGATAGGAGTGGCTCCTACCATTTTCACAATGGCTGAGTATGAAACCCAATAAGGTGCTAGAATTACTACTTCATCACCTTTGTTCAGTAATGCCAAGCATAGGTTTGCGATGGATTGTTTTGCACCATTCGAGACTACAATTTGACTTATATCAAAATCTAAATTATTGTCCCGTTTAAACTTTGTAACAATAGATTTTCGGAGTTCTACTAAGCCAGGAACTGGAGTATATTTAGTATACCCATCTGCTAAAGCTTGGATGGCTGCATCTTTGATATGTTGCGGAGTATCAAAGTCTGGCTCACCTAAACTTAAGCTAATGACATCATGGCCTTCAGCAGCTAAATCACGAGCCATTTGAGCCATTTTTATAGTGGCTGATTCAGACATTTGGAGCACGAGCTGCGAAAGATTTTGAGTAATTGTAGAAGACATTATTAAAGCTGTTTTAATGATTTGTATTTGTACCTGCTTTTTACTTAGGTAGAGTTAAATGTAAAAACAAAAAATAATTGTTTTTTTTTGACTAAGGTATTTAATTTTTAGTGTTTTTACAATAGGTATTTACGAATAAATAGAGGAGAGGTTACTTTTAGCAAATGAATATTATAAATCAAATTGTTCGGATTTGGATATTTTAAAAAAAAACTCCCTAAGGATAAATTCCTTAGGGAGTTTTTTAAATATTCAGTTGATTAATTTAGTAGTTATAAGTTCATCTTACATTTTCATTAGCCGACTTACTACAGAACCATTTTCTGTTACGATTCGCAACAAATACATTCCGTTACTCCAACCTTTGTCCATTGGAATTGAGAATAAATGATTTCCTTCAGGCAGTTGACCTTGGCTATGACTCATAATCTTTTGGCCGTGAAGGGTATGTATTTCGATAATCACATTTTCGGTTTTCCCTAGATCAAACTCTACGTTTAAGAATTCTTGAAATGGATTAGGAAAAGCATTTAGGTTTAAAATATGGCTACCTTTCAATTCAGAAATATTAGTTTCACATTCTGTTGTAAAAGTCTTTTTCACATATCCACTTAAAGAGATTTCACAAATAGATCGAACTTCTAACTCATATTCAGTACATGGGCTCATTCCGATAAAATCAAATTCAAGTTCTGTAGTGGAGGCAGAAACCCAATCAATAGTTCCTACTTCTCGATATCTAACCTCATAACTTATAGTGTTAAATGGACCATTCCAAACTGCGTTGACTCCATATAATTGTGGAGTGACAATTAATTGATCCGGTTTGCCACAAGGAATTCCAGGTGCAAAAAAAGCAGTTACTTCATCTTCCATTTCCATCGCGACTTCAATCGCTGCTGCAAATTGATCAGGAGCAAAAGTTTGATTGGCTACCTCCCAATGATCAAATGCCCAATTAACGGCTGGAACAGCTTCCAAAGCTACGTCAATTCCGCCAAAATAATCTCCCATATATGGAAATTGATCTGGTACAAAAGTATTAACTTTTACTTTATTAGGAGAGCTAGAGGGTTCAATGTTCACGGTTAAATTGTATGGACCTGTCACATCATAACAGTCTACGATGCCTTGGTCAATATTGTCGCATCGAGTTAAAATAAAATCTTTAAGTGTTTGGACATTAACCTGCCAATCGTCATAGGAATCTCCACCATTTCCCCATCGATCAATATGTCTTGTCATTTCAGGTTCAATGACTGAAACCATGCTGTCCAGTAATCCAATCATAAAATCACAATTAAAAAAGGAGTTATTCATATCAGCGTAGCGGTTAATATAAAGTTGCCTAAAATCCTCATTTTCATATAGAGTGGTAAATATTGCAATATGACCCTCAAAGTCAGAGCCAATCAATTCTACATTACACGGATCTGCGTTGGCGGAGGTGTTTGGTACGCCTGTATAATTGATATAGTGTCCAAAAGTAGCATCCTCATCCCAAAGAATATATCTCCATTTTTGAGCTCCTCCATCTGGATTTCGACCACGCCACCATGCAGTATTCCAATTCAGCCAATCAGCACTTACAATATGTGCATGTAATAAAACATAATCAATTAAACTCAATACTTCCAGTTGTTCTTCAACGAAAGCATAATTTGCTGGATCAGTCATATCATTGTTAAAAACGAAATCTCGCATAGTATCCCAATCATCTCTACTTCCATATTCCTCCCAAGTTCCTCCCCATGTTTTGATAAAATCAATCCATTGTTTTCCTTGATCATAATAATATTTAGTAAAATCATGATCATCTACTTTCTCTCGCATATCATAAACTCCCCAATATTCCCCATTGACATAAACTACACAGAATTTTGAAGTTCTTTCATCCATTTCCATATCAGCTAAATGTGATAAAGTATGTACGTAGGCGTCCCTAACATGCGCACCTTGTTGAGATTGATAGTTATCATTTGCGGCGGCTTTGAAAATTAATCGTTGGTATTCTGTTCTGTTTTTTTGTTCAAAAATTTGCCCTGAAACATCATCATCATAACCAGTTTGGTCTCGCATGATCCAGTCAAAACCTCGTTGACTATACGCCCAGGAATCATTCCCATGTTTATTATATTCACCTTGACCTTCATCTACTTCGTTTCCATTTTCATCAAACATTTCAAAATAACCAAGTGGCGCAGATTGATTACCATTGAGTAAAGAATTGATAGCTGAGCCACCAGAAACTGAGATGACAGGAACATTATGAACCTCATCGATAAAGTAGGTGTTGGTAGTAATGAAGCTTGGTAAAATATTGGGATCATCATGATAAGCTGTCGCTCTGAGAACTGTAGTGGTAGGAATGACAATATCGCCCGTGTAAACAGATGAGTTATTGGTAGGTCGGCTTCCATCTATTGTGTAACGAACAGTTGTATTGGCAGGAGCAGTAATTCCAACTGTAACTTGTGAATTATAAAACCCTGCAACTAAGGAGAAAATAGGTTTATTAGCATAACCCTCATAAATTGTTCCGTTGTCATTTCCTGGTGTTGGGTCAATACTCACACCCCAATTGCCATTAGCATCCTTTCCATAGGAGTGATGAATTTGATTAGGAATTGTTATTTCATTAAAATCTATTACCGTTCCACTTGGATCAGATAAAACAATATCCTCACTATTTTTTGTTTGAGTTATTCGAAAACTACTGTGGAGAGATCCTCCATAGTTTCCATCAAGTCCTGAGCACCAAATTCGTAAATAGCCACCTGCGGTAATTGTAGTCCCCGTTGGAATTTCCCATTTGTCAGGATTACCTAAACGATCACTTAAGAAATACCCACTTATATCAACTGGCGAATTTCCTTGGTTTTGCAATTCTATCCAATCATCATTATTATCATTGAAGCTATTAAAATCACCTTGATTCGCAGCTGAAAACTCGCTGATAACGATTTGGCCGTGAAGATTTAATCCTAGGAAAATTAAAAGCAAAAAGAGAAATGGACTTAAGAATTTTTGAAAAGAGTATAAATAATGGGTCATATTAAAATTGGTTTTAAGCGTCAATTATATTTATGTAATATTAATAAAAAACCAACAAATAAGTTTCTTAATAATTATGTTAAAACAGTATTTGTCGCATGTTACCCAATGGTTAATATTTGATTTTAATTCAAAAAAGAGGTTATCAAATCAATTGATAACTCCTTTTTTGAGCAATTTATGATAGGAAATCTTTATTTATTTACAACCTAATTCGGATGCTGCTAATGGATCATTGAATGGAAAGCAATTCCCTGAAGGCAAATTTGTGGGTTCGTATCTCTTTAAGTTTGCATCATATAATCCATTTTCTAGAAATGCTGAAATTGAATTGATTTCATCCTTTGTTAAGTTTAATGGAACAGAGTCATCTGCTAATTGTGACATTGGAACTTCAGAGTTTTCAGATAATCCACGATTTTTATAGACTACCACTTCTTTTACCCATCTGAAAGTAGCGTCATGTCCTAAAAATGGAGAATCAGTTAGGTTATATAACTGTAGTACCTTAAACTTTTAATTGTCCATATTATTTTTGGTAAAGCCATCTCGCCCTAAATTTTCTCCAACCTCATTATCTGTTTTGAATGTTTCCTCATGGCAATCATCTAAATTTTTCATTCCATAACCATGAAATTCTAAACTGTTTAAAGTTGGCCCATTATGACAATTTCCACAATTAGCTTTCCCAAAAAATAAAATGGCTCCCTCTTTTTCTAAATCTGTCAAAGCTAATTCATTTCCACGCAGCCATTTTTGGAAAGGTGCTTCATTTGCTAATAGGGTCCCTCCATAGGCAGTAACAGCAAGTCCTGCATTTTTGATTGTATACCAATTAGCGGTATCTATAGTTGGAAAGACTTGATCAAATAAATCCAAGTAGACGGGATGATTAGTGAAAAATTCAGGTTTTATATTAATTCTATGAACAACTAAACCAGCAATAGCTTGGGTCTCTAATCCTTCAAATCCTAAATTATTAGTTTCTCTTGGTGTATCTGGAGTCCATTCAATTTCAGTCCAATATTTACGCTTGTGCCTCCAAATTGTCCATTCCACAACATTACTTTTTGGTAAGCACCATTCATGGCCGTTGGAGTTTGAATGGGTTGTAAATCAAGTTCATCACCATCGTATAAGGATCCTTTGACTCGAACTTCTCCATTTACTCCAAAACCAACTCCTCCATCCGCAATTCCTTGAAATCGGCCGGCCTGAAATCCGGCTGAAGCAAAATGACAAGATGCACATGAGTATGTTCCCTTTGAGATTTCTTTCATAGGGTTTTTTGCTAAGCCAGTTTCATGATATAATAAATTGCCTAAAGCTACTTTATTTGTAGTAATTGGATTCTTAGGATCTTGAAGATTTTTTGTGAAATCATTACTTTTAGGAAGAATAAAGTGACTAATTCCAACTCCACCTGAAGCTTTGTAAGTTCCTCAGTTAGGTCGGTATTTAGTTGTAACTTTTGGAAGTTGTCAATATAACCATCATTTCTGCAGGTCGATAATTATATTACTGAACATAAAGCTAAGAATATTTGTTTTTTCATTTATTATGGTTTGTTAGTTTTAACATACAAACAAGTCGTTTCTGAGAATCAATATTTGTGCCCGAATATGATTGAAAACCAAAAATGACTTTTAATACCAATTAATATTAATATTTGAAAATAGAATAGAGTGGTTATAAGTTTTATATCTAAGTAAGTATTTTTGTGAAAATTTATTAAAAAATGTCAAAAGAAAAAAAAGAGTTGAAATCCAAATCTTCTTCAATATTTAGATTCAAACAATTCGAAATCGATCAAAATGGTTGCACGATGAAAGTTGGAACAGATGGAGTTTTGTTAGGAGCTTGGGCTGGGGTAAAGGAAGTAAAAGATGTTTTAGATATTGGAGCGGGGACTGGAGTAATTGCCATTATGTTGGCACAAAGAAAATCTGATGCGATAGTGGATGCAGTTGAAATTGATGAATCTGCCTGTCGAACGGCAGAGCGAAATATGAGGAATAGCCCATTTTCGAGTCGTTTAAATAGTTTTCAAAAACCGATTCAAGACTATGCAAAATTGACTCGAAAGGAATATGATTTAATTGTTTGTAATCCTCCATTTTTTACTGGGGGAACCTTGTCAGCCCAAACAAGTAGGAATGAAGTTCGGCACACCATCAAGTTGCCCAATGGTGAGTTACTCAGTTGTGTTCAAAGGTTACTAAGAAAGGATGGGAAATTTTGTGTAGTATTGCCATTTATTGAAGGTTTGAGATTCAAAGAGTTAGCTAGGAATTATAATTTATACTGCACTAAAGTTACTCAGGTGAAATCTAAAAAGGAGAAACCTATTGAACGATTGTTATTGCAGTTTCAGAAAGTCAATCAGCTAGAGGAGACAAATGAATTAATTATTCAATTTGAAAAGCGAAATGATTTTACCCCAGAATATATCGCCTTAACAAGAGCATTTTATCTGAAGATGTAAAAATATTTTAAAAAAAAGCTCACTATCATTTATTCTCTGGCCACTCTTTTTGTACCAAATGATAGTAAGCTTTTGTAAAAAAAGTAAAAAGTACGATCGTATTTTTTCCTTTTTTATTAGGATAAGGTTTGTGGAGACTCTTCAGTCTGAACAATAATTCTTTTTGCCATTTCCAGAATAGTTGTGTCATTGATATTGACAATTCCACCTTCAGGACCTGCTTGGAGATGCCATTTGGGGGGTTTTCCTGGTGTCTTTTTAGCTCCAAAATAATTTCTTACGGTTTGTTCTTCAAGGTTTAAATAATTTGCAATTTTAGAAATGCTACCAGTAGGAAGTGCATGTTTGATATTTCTTAATTCTTTGAAGGTAATATTCATATTCATAGAAGTTTTAGGAAATTAATGAATAAAAGAATTGAAACCAGAGAATAATAATTGTTCTGGAAAATTAAAACTTTCAAAATTAAAATCAAAACATTTTAAATAAAAATTAGTAATAATTTTGAAAAAATAGGATTTTGTAATATTTAATGAATTATTTTAAATAATATATGTTGTCTGGTTTTAAAATTTCCTTCATCCCAAAAAGAAAATTCCACAAATCAGAGTAACTCTGATTTGTGGAATTTTCTATTCAAGGAAATAGTTAATACTTTGATTAAAAGAAATTGGGGATATTCTTTTGGTCACTATTTACTGGTTCAACTTTCTGGGTAACTCCAGTTCTATCTTTTTCATCAGAGAAATAATCAATTTCTGAGTCAAGTAAATTAGAGAGTCGGGTTTCTTCAAAAGGGTCTAAAAATATTTGAGCAAACCTCAATTGATCAGAAGCTCCTTCAAGATCGTTTTGGTTTTTATATTCAATTGCTGCAACATACCAAGCCAATGAGAAGTTAGATTGTACGGAATCATTTTTATTCAAACTACTTTTTAATAGCATTTTCGCTAGTTGTTCAGGTGCTCCAGATGTATTAAATCCATTCGATTGAATGTAGACAGCTTTATCTTGGATTTTACCCTTTTTCCAAAATTGAACTATTGTGGAGCCATTCGCAAATTTGAAATAACTTTTCTGGTCAAGTAGTCCATTTTTCCAAACACCTCTCATGGTATCTTTCGATTCCCATACAACCATTCCTTGTCCATCAGGTTTTCCATTCTTAAATTCGCCAATAAACTGGCTTCCATCGTTTCGAAAATGAGTTCCAAAACCATTTACTTTTCCATCTTTCCAAATTGCAGAAAGAGATTCTGTTTCGCTTAATCGTAAAACACCTTCACCATTTATTTGATCATTCCTGAAATTTCCTAAATATTCAAACCCACATGGGTAAATAAAAGCTCCGAAACCTTCTTTTTGACCCAGTTTCCATTCGCCTTCATAGGTTCCTCCATCATCAAATATAATTTTTCCATTCCCATCCATCTTATTATTTTTAATAGATCCTGTATACGAGGCTCCATTTTTCCATGTAATTTTCCCTGTACATATTGAGTCAATACAGTCGATTGAAACAACTTCCGATTTTTCATGTTCTACCGTGTAGGATGAAAGATCAGTGGCACACTCAAATTGAGCTGTTAAAGTACTCACTGAGAAAATAAGAAATACGCTAGTTCTTTTTAATTTATTCATTATTATTTGGTTGAATTGGTGTTATGATAACTATAATATTAAGGTTATCTGCTTTCTAAACTTGCGCGTGTGAGACCACAACTTAAACATAGTTTTATTTCGAAATAAAATTTCTTACATTTATATGTGACAATAAAAAAGTCCTGATATTAAAAGAAAAGATAATAAATTATGGAAAGAGCAAAAATGATCAGATTATTTATTTTGGTTTTAATAATTTCCTTAGGTGCTTTAATATGGACTTTCTCTGGGTTTAAAAATGATTTTCAATTAGGAATAGGATTGTTAATGGCCATATTAACTGGATTATGGTTGATCAGTTTAGTGATAAAAGACGCAAGTATAATTGATGTTTTTTGGGGGAGTGGGTTTGTAATTATTGCTTGGTTTTATGCTTTTCAAAATGATTTAGCTAATATGGGGTTTCGAGAAATGATATTGCTGAGCATGATTACGATTTGGGGAATGCGGTTAACGATTTATTTAGCTATGCGAAATTTGGGGAAAGGGGAGGATTATAGATATGCTCAGTGGAGAAAAGATAATGGAGAAAAATGGTGGTGGTTATCTTTTTTTAGAGTATTCGCATTGCAAGGATTTTTACTTTGGATTATTTCAGCAACTTATCTTCCATCATTAAGTACAAGAGCAGAGATGGGCATTTTAGAATATTTTGGAGTATTGTTGTGGATTATTGGATTATTCTTTGAATCAGTTGGGGACTATCAATTAGCTCAATTCAAAAAAGATTATAATAACAAAGGTAAAGTTTTGAATACTGGTGTTTGGAGATATACTAGACATCCTAACTATTTTGGAGATGCAACAATTTGGTGGGGTTTCTTCTTTTTTGCATTTGCACATCCACAAGGTTGGATGTTTGTATTTTGTCCGATAGTGATGACCTTCTTTTTATTGAAAGTTTCAGGTGTGGCAATGCTTGAAGTTAAATTAAAGGAATCAAAACCACAGTATTTAGAATATATCCGAACAACTAGTTCTTTTATTCCAATGGTTCCCAAAAAGTAATCATTTATTTCATTAATCGGAATCCAGTTTGAAAATAAAACGCCCTAAAGTATTTATTTTTTAGAAAAATATTCCCCTTTGGTATATTCAAACCAATAAGCTTGAAAGTTGAAAATTTTAAAGGTTTCTAGTTCTTCAAAACCTACTTTTTGTAAAACTCTGCAAGAAGCGATATTTTTGCAGTGTGCGGCAGCGTTTATCTTGTTCAGTTTCATTTCTTCAAACCCATATTTTACTGAGGCAATAACTGATTCAGTAGCATATCCTTTTCCCCAAAATTTAGGAAGAATTCTATAACCGACATCATAAAAATATTTGTTGCCATTCATTTCCATATCTTCTAGCTTTAAACCAGTCCATCCCATAAATTCATTTGTTGACTTTTTTAGCATGATCCATCGACCAATTTTATTTTTTGAATATTGATCGGTTACCCATTTTATATTATCTAGGGCTTCCTCTTCTGTTTTCATGGGTTCCAGATGTAAGTATTTAATAACATCAGGATTAGAGTTTAATTTCAAAATTCCAAAAGCATCTTCCATTCTCCATTCTCTTAATATTAATCTATCTGTTTGAATATGGAATTTCATAACCCTTTTTGTAATAAGTTTATTTAATCAAGTTAATTTTAAATCTGATTTTTTGCTATTCATATGACATCCGTTCTTATGGGATTTTTTAAAAAGAGTGGGAGAGTGAATTTTCATATGTTTTTCAATATAATTTCCTCTAACTGCTTGGCAGTTTTTGTTCCTGCTTCGTGCCATAATTTTTTTCCATTTTTAAAAATCATGAATGTGGGGACTCCCATTACGCCCATATTTGAACCTATCTTAGCATATTTGTCCACATCAATTTTAATGATTTTAGCTTTACCAGTAACTTTTTTTGCGACCTCTTTAAGAATGGGATTCATTGCCATACATGGGCCACACCAGGTGGCATAAAAATCTATTAGAATAGGTTGATCACTATTGAGTAGTTCTTGAAAAGTAGGTTTTTTAGTCATGAAAATTATGAATTTGGTAACTGAATTATGAATAAACAAAGTTACATTTGCAATTCTATTTTTTTACTATTTTTTTAATTAATCTCTGAATGACTTACCCACAAATCATCAAAGAACTCAAAGCCAAAAAGTATTCACCTATATACTTACTACATGGTAATGAGCCTTATTATATTGATAAAATTTCAAGATATGTTGAAGAAAATGTTTTGACGGAAGGGGAGAAGTCTTTCAATCAAATGATCATGTATGGAAAGGATACTGACCACAAAACCTTGATTGATACTTGTAGTCGATATCCGATGATGGCATCTCATCAAGTAGTGATACTCAAAGAGGCACAGGAAATGAAGACATTAAAAGAATTGTTGCCCTATATTGAAAAGCCAGTCCACACTACTATATTAGTTATTTGTTTTAAACATAAAAAGTTTGATGGACGAACTAAATTTGGAAAGCTGGTTAAGCAAAAAGCATTAATTTTTGAGTCTAAAAAATTATACGATAATCAAATTCCTGATTGGATTCAATCTTACTTAAAAGATAAAAAATTAAGTATTTCTCCTTCTGCATCAGTATTAGTGGCAGAATATTTAGGAGAAAATTTATCAAAGGTTAGTAACGAGTTAGATAAGTTAGCAATTAATCTTGCGCCAGGAACAGAAGTCAATGAAAAACATATTCAAGAGCAAATAGGAATTAGTAAAGAGTATAATGTTTTTGAATTGCAAAAAGCTTTGGGAGCAAAGAATGTTGTTAAGTCTAATCGAATTATTAATTATTTTATCTCTAATCCCAAAAAAAATCCATTGGTCGTTGTTGTTGGAACATTATTTAATTTTTTCTCAAAAGTATATTTGACTCATTTTTTAAAAAATAGTTCGGAAAAAGAAATGATGGAAAAACTAGGTGTACGTCATGCCTTTTTCCTAAAAGATTATAAACTTGCTGCACGAAATTATCCCTATCAGCAATCGCAAGATGTTATCTCTATTCTAAAGGAATATGATTTAAAATCCAAAGGAGTTGACCGAGTAAATGCGACTGAAGGAGATTTAATGAAGGAGATGGTTTTTAAAATTTTACATGCATAGATGTTTTTTGTCTCGCAATGTATTTAAAATTTAATTTATTCTTTTTTCCTTTATTAACCATTGAACAATATCTTCTGTTTTTATTCTTGATAATTCTTTTAATTTTCCTTGCTCAAATAATTTTGGTAAATTAACCAAAGGTGCACTCACCTCAGCTTTAAAATTCACATAATCCTAAAAAATAATTCCCCTCTATTTTTCTAGAATTATAGGCACTTCGAAATCGGACACCACCTCCATTAACTTGATAGTTATTTACAAAATAATCGATGAGGTTATTTTCTATATTTATCCAATATTGAAAAATATCATCATGGTCTCGACCACCGTCTTTTTGTTCAAAACTAATTTCTAAAATATCATAAGTTTTGCCTTTTATGGTTGTGGTTCCTTTATAGGATTTTTTAACAGCTTTGTCATTCAATTTATATGGAAGTGTTGCGAATTAAATCACTGAATTTAAACCATTAGACAATTGACCAGTTTCTTTTTTAGATAGTTCTATTTCTATACCATTTACTTTTCGGGTAAATTTTCCATTTTCTAAAATATCAGTAATTTTTTTCATTTTTTTTGTAATTGAATATCGATATTGATTTGTATTATTTTTGAAGGCATAATATTTGTTTTTGAAGGTGAATTAATAAAAGGCAGTATGGTAATTTGTTCCACTATGAGCCATAACGACCTTTTGCAAAATTAAATTTACTTGAGATAAATCAGTAGAAGAGTTGGTTGCATTCTGTATAATATTGCAAGAATTAAAAAAAGGATGGTTAAAGAGAGGAAGGCGAAGTTATTCTTCATTAAGAGATATTGGTTTTTTATTTAAAAAATAGAAAGCTAAATAATTAGTGCCACTTATTTCCTCAAACTGGATTTAAATTAGAGACGTTATATTCTTATGACAATTAAAATGCATGGCTGTTCAAGAAAATAAAAAAACGTCATTTTGAATAATTAAAATGACGTTTTTCTAAATCAAGTGAATAATATTCTCTATTTCTTGTAGCGTTCAAACCATCCTAGTATATATACAATCTTCGCCATTAGGTTACTTGGTTTGGCAGCAATACCATGACCAGCTCCCTGAATTCTCACTAAAGCTGTTTCGACATTATTCAACTTTAAAGCTGCATAATATTGTTCAGATTCACCCATTGGAGTACGATAATCTTGTTCTCCAGTCAAAAGCATGGTGGGAGTTTTTACATTTCCAACCAAAGAAATTGGGGATCGCTTCATATAGTGTTCTGTGTAATCCCATGGTTTTCCTGGGAACCAATATTTATAAAAAAAAGCTGGTCCATCTGCATACAAAACAAAGCTATACCAGTTTATCACAGGTTTTGCTACAACAGCAGCTCGAAAGCGATCCGTTTTTCCAACAATCCAACTTGTTAAAACACCACCACCACTTCCACCAGTCACCATCAAATTATTTTCATCTATATATCCTTTTTGAATAACGGCGTCAACTCCTGACATTAAGTCATCATAATCTTGAGATGGATAATTGTGATGAATTAAATTTCCAAACTCTTTTCCATAACTTGTACTTCCTCTTGGGTTAGTATATAAAACAACATAACCTGCTGCTGCAAACAGTTGAACTTCTGCGGAAAATCTATCACCATAATTAGCAAAAGGCCCACCATGTATTTCTAAAATTAATGGATACTTTTTAGTGGGATTAAAGTTGGGTGGTTTGCAAATCCATCCTTGAATTTTTCTTTTATCAAAAGAGGATTCGAACCAAATTTCTTCTACATTACCCAATTTTTTATAGGAAAAAAGATCATCATTGAGGCTGGTTAATCGATTGACTTTTTTTGATTTGGTATCACCTGTTGCTAAGTCTGCAGGGTGGTCTGGGGTGGAATGTGTATAGGCAAATTTTCCATTTTTGGCAACGGAATATTGCCCTCCACTGTAAGGTCTTCCAATAGAAAGTCCTCCTATATTCTTTGCTAGGTCAGTTACTTTTCCATTTAAATTCAAAAGGGCAATTTTTGTATTTCCTTTATCATTGTATTGAAAATAAATCCCTAGTCCATTTTTACTCCAATTTATATTTTCAATATCCCGATCAAAATTACAAGACACACATTTTGGTGACTTGCCCGTTCTATTCATTACATATAGGCGGGTGACTTGATATCCATCATAATTTTCATCATTACCAAGATATGCGATAGATTTACCGTCTGGGGAAATTTTTGGGTTCGAATCTGGCCCATGTCTTTTAGTTAGGGCTGAAATTTTTCCAGAATTTAAGTTGACCTCATAAATTTCAGAATTTGCAGGATCCATTTCTCGATTGGTATTTCGATTTGAAGTAATCAAAATTGAACCTCCGGTGGTTGTCCATTCAGGTGTTCCATTCACTTCGTAATCGCCAAAAGTTAATTGTCGAGGAGTTCCGCCATCAACTGATAGTACAAATAATTGCTTTCGTTCATTTTTTAAAAAACCTGCGCCATCCGATTTAAATTTCATTTGGTCAATATATTTTGGTGGTATTTCCCACTTTGCTCCATCAGGTTTGGAAGGTAATTGAACCAACGGTTTTGTTTTAAAAGGAACACTCATCAAAAAAGCAATAGATTTTCCATCAGGAGACCAAGATAAATTTGAAGGTGAATGAGTAAGGTTAGTTAATTTGAATTCTGAACCATTGTCTAGCCATCTTAAGTACATTTGAGGTTTTCCGTCTTTATTTGATACATACAACAACTTATTTTCTGTAGGAGATAGGCGCGGGGAAAAATCATTCTGAGCACCGGTTGTAAGAGGATAAATTTCGGTTCCATTAAAATCAGAGATCCAGATATTGGAGCGATTTCTATCTGTCATTATATCTTTGAAATTTCTAACAAAAAATATACGAGAGCCATCTGCCGAAATTTCAGGATTAGATACATATTCTAGTTGAAAAACATCTATAGGGGCAAATGTTGAATTCGGAGGGAGTTCTTTTTTTGTCTGTGCTATTAAGAAATTTGATTGAATTAATAGTGCGAGAAAAGTGAAAAATAGAAGTTTTTTCATAGTGGTTTTGTTTTTTAATGAATGTGATAAAAAAAATTCTCATCTTTTTTGGGAATACTTTTCTGAGAATAAATAATATTTACATTTAAAGTAATTAAAGAATAAGTAAAAACTTGATAAGATGTTTTTGAACTTGAATGTCAATTCAGTTAAACCAAGTTAAAATATTTTCAATTTTCCTGGAATATTAAAATAGTTGTAATTTGTTGATTAACAGTGTCTTATGATTGATTGTAAAAAGTGATAAATTATTAATTAACAATAATATTAAAAACTATTTGCTTTTTAATTAAAAAGGGTGATACCTTTACAACAAAATAATAGCAAATGTTTCATTTAAACCTAAGTAAAAAATATTGGTGGCACTTTTCAAACTCTCAACCCGAGTAAGTTAAGTCGCTTCTATTACGTTTATTTTGCAACGAAAAAAGTGTCTAACCGTTTACTCGGTTAGACACTTTTTTTTGTACTCAATTGATAATCTTTTTTAAATCAGAATATAATGGTAACAGAGCAGTTAAAAAAAATAAAACTTCAGACAGTCGCAAAAAGATTCTTAGCAGATACTACCACACCTGTTAGTATTTATCTTAAAGTTAGAGATCATTTTGAGAGTTCCCTTTTATTAGAGAGTACAGATTTTAGAAGTGCAGAGAATTGTTTTTCATTTATTTGTATGGAGCCTATTGCGAGTTTTGAGGTAACTGAAAAAAGAATTGAAACTCTTGATGTTGACGGAAAAACCGGAAATGAGGAGATAAGATCGAATGCTGATGTGCCTGGAAGGTTAAATCATTTTATGAATCAATTTGATATAAAATCTCCAGGCAATTACAAAGGTATTAATGGCTTTTTTGGATATATGTCATTCGAGGCCGTTCAATACTTTGATACGGTGACTTTTGATGATTCGAAAAGAACAATGGATATTCCAGAGGTGAATTATAAATTATTCCGATATATAATTGCGATTAATCACTTTAATGATGAATTATTTATTCTTGAAAATATTCCTCCAGGTGCTGATTCCGAAATTGCAAAAATTGAAAACCTATTAAGCTACCAAACTTTTGGAAAATACCAATTCAAAATTGAAGGGGAAGAAACATCAAATATTACTGACGATGAATTTAAGGGAATGGTGGCTAAAGGAAAAGAACATTGTCAAGTTGGAGATGTTTTTCAAATGGTACTTTCTAGACAATTCCAACAAAAGTTTTCAGGCGATGAGTTTAACGTTTATCGTGTACTTCGTTCCATAAATCCATCCCCATATCTTTTCTTTTTTGATTATGGAAATTATAAAATATTTGGCTCTTCTCCTGAGGCTCAAATGGTTATAAAGCAGGATATTGCTAGTGTAAATCCTATTGCAGGAACTTATAAGCGAACTGGAAATGATGAAGAAGATAGAGCACAAGCACAACTCTTATTACGGGATCCTAAAGAAAATGCGGAGCACATGATGCTTGTTGATTTGGCTAGAAATGATTTGAGCCGCCATTGTACAAAAGTAAAAGTTAGTGAGTTAATGGAAATTCAATATTTTAGTCATGTAATTCATCTGGTGTCAAAAGTAGAAGGAAGATTACCAGAGGGATATAATCCTATTAAAGTGCTTGGTGATACTTTTCCAGCTGGAACTTTATCAGGAGCCCCTAAATATAAAGCTATCGAATTAATAGGTCAATATGAAAATCAGAATCGATCTTTTTATGGAGGAATGATTGGTTTTGTAGGTTTTAATGGCGATCTAAATCATGCGATTACCATCCGCTCTTTTTTGAGTAAAAATAATACACTTTATTATCAAGCTGGTGCAGGAATAGTTTCTCAAAGTAATGAGGAACATGAGTTGCAGGAGGTAAATAATAAATTAGGAGCATTAAAGCAAGCTTTGAAAAAAGCAGAGGAATTATAAAAATGTTTGATGTCTAATGTAAAACAAAAAGAGAAATATGAAAGTACTGATGTTAGATAATTACGATTCCTTTACTTACAACTTAGTCCAGTATTTGGAAGAGATTATTGATAATAAAATTGACGTTTATCGAAATGATCAAATTACATTGAAGGAAGTTGGTGCTTATGATACTATAATATTATCTCCTGGTCCAGGTGTGCCAAAGGATGCAGGTATATTAATGGATGTGATAAATGAATATGCCACAACTAAGAATATATTTGGAGTTTGCCTTGGTATGCAAGCTATAGGAGAATCCTTTGGAGGAGGGTTAGCCAACCTAGAAAAAGTTCATCATGGAGTTCAAACTTTGATCATTAAAACAGAAGATGAAGAGCCGATTTTCAAAGATGTTCCAACTGCTTTCGAGGCAGGTCGCTATCATTCATGGGTTGTTGAAAAAGAAAAATTACCTGACTGTCTGCAAGTTACAGCGATTGATAAAAAGGGAATCGTAATGGCAATTAGTCACAAAGAATATAATGTTCGAGGTGTTCAGTTTCATCCTGAATCAGTCATGACGCCAGATGGAAAAACTATGTTACGGAATTTTATCAATTACTCTAATAACCTAAAAAAGGAAAAAGAATCTACTAATGAAACATATACTCACTAGACTTTTCGAACACAGAGAATTAAATAGAGATGAAGCTAAAAGGGTATTGGTTAATATTTCCAATGGAGATTACAATGATGCACAAATTGCTGCTTTTATCAGTGTGTATTTGATGAGGTCAATTTCTGTTAATGAATTGTTAGGTTTTCGGGATGCATTGTTAGAGTTATGTTTACCATTTGATTTAGAAGGAATGGAAAGTATTGACATTGTTGGAACAGGTGGTGACGGTAAAAATACTTTTAATATTTCAACTTTGTCCTCAGTGGTTGTCTCGGGAGCAGGTTATAAGGTGACCAAGCATGGTAACTATGGAGTGTCTTCATCTTGTGGTTCATCAAACGTTTTGGAATATTTGGGTTATCAATTCACAAATAAAGCGGATGTCTTGAAAAGACAATTAGATATTGCTAATATTTGTTTCTTACATGCTCCACTTTTTCATCCAGCTATGAAAGCTGTTGCTCCTGTCAGGCGGCAATTAGGGGTGAAAACTTTTTTTAATATGCTAGGACCTTTAGTCAATCCAGGGCAGCCAACTCAATCATTATTGGGTGTTTACAATTTAGAATTGGCTAGGTTGTATCAATATATTTTCCAAACGACAGATCGAGAAGCAACGATAGTTTACTCAATGGATGGGTACGATGAAGTGTCATTGACTTCGCCATTCAAGTTACGGCATAATGATACCGAAAGATTATTTCATCCAAATGAAATTGGGAAAAAGATTTTGTTACAATCTGATTTACATGGGGGCGGTGATGTTGCTTCATCAGCAAAAATATTTATTGATATCCTTTCTGGTAATGGAACTAATCCTCAAAATGATGTTGTTAGTACCAATGCGGGAATTGCAATTCAATGTTTGCAACCTCAAAAAAGTATGGAAGAATGCATAGCTGAAGCACAGGAGTCTTTAATTGGAGGAAAGGCTCTTGAGCAATTTAAACTACTTTTAAATTAGATAAATTTATTGATTAAGTCATTTTGTACAACTAATTGATAATGAATATATTAGAAAAAATTACAAGTAATACACGTATCGTTGTTGAAGAGCGAAGGAAATTACTTCCCATCACAGTATTGGAAGAAAGCATGTATATGAATCGGGAAGTTATATCCCTGAAAAATAACTTAGAAAAAGGATTGTTCGGGATTATTTCAGAGTTTAAAAAACAATCTCCATCCAAAGGTATAATTCATGAAAATGCAGATGTGGAGGCTATCGTTTCCAAGTATGAAGAAGCAGGAGCGTCAGGTTGTTCTATTTTGACGGATGAGAAGTTCTTTGGAGGATGCAATGCAGATTTAGTACATGCTAGACAAAAAGTAAATGTCCCAATCCTGCGAAAAGATTTTATTATTGACGAATATCAATTGTTTGAAGCAAAGGCGTTGGGGGCAGATGTTATTTTATTAATCGCGGAATGCTTGAAAAAAAATGAAGTTGTTCAATTGGCACAAAAGGCAAAGAGTTTAGGCTTAGAAGTATTGATGGAAATTCATTCGGAGAATCAATTAGAAAAATTAAATGAGTACATTGATATCGTTGGTGTAAACAACCGAGACTTGGAAACCTTTAGTGTTAATATTCAAACGTCCTTAGATTTATTTGATAAGATCCCTGATAATTTTGTAAGAATTTCAGAAAGTGGAATTTCAAATGCTAAATCTGTAGTTCGATTAATTCAAGCTGGATATAAAGGTTTTTTGATCGGAGAAAATTTTATGAAAACAGAAAACCCAGGATTGGCTTGCAGAGATTTTATTACAGAGGTCAATTCATTAATTCATAAAGAAGCTCACACAGGATTATCTTATGAGCCATAATATAAAGTAAGGTTAAAATTTAACTAGTATAAAAGATAATGAAGATTAAAGTTTGTGGGATGCGAGATCCTAATAATTTGCAGGATTTGCTAAAGCTTCCAATTGATTATGTGGGATTGATTTTCTACGAAAAGTCAAAACGATTTGTTGACGAAGATTTTCCTGAGTTAAATTTTCGAGGTAAAGAAAAGGTAGGTGTCTTTGTTAATGAATCTATAGAGTATATTTTAGAGAAAAGCCAACAGTACGATTTGGCAACAATACAACTACATGGAGAGGAATCGCCTGAGTTTTGCGAATTTTTGAAAAGAAAAAATTTTTTAGTTATTAAAGCTTTTCCTGTAAATAGTGATTTTGATTTTTCTAGGACAAAAAGATATGAACCATTTTGTGATTATTTTTTATTCGATACCAAGGGTAAATTGCCAGGCGGAAATGGTTTTGCCTTCGATTGGAAGATACTTGAAAAATATCAATCAAAAATTCCATTTTTCCTCAGTGGTGGGATAAATAAATCAAATTGCGAAATGCTAAAAAAATTGAATTTCAAACAATTGTATGCGATTGATTTGAATAGTGGGTTTGAAAAAAAACCAGGATTAAAAGATATTTCATTATTGAAAAAATTTATTGAAGATGTTAGAAACTAATCTTGCACATAAAAAATATAATGTTGATGAACAAGGGTTTTATGGTGAGTATGGAGGAGCCTTTATTCCTGAGATGTTGTATCCAAATGTAGAAAATTTGCGTCAGCAATATTTAAAAATCATGTACGAACCTGAATTTCAGAAAGAGTTTAGGGCCTTATTAAAAGATTATGTGGGTAGACCCTCTCCCTTGTATTTTGCCAAAAAATTGTCAGCATATTATGATACTAAGATTTATCTCAAACGAGAAGATCTAAATCATACTGGTGCTCATAAAATCAATAATACAATTGGTCAAATTTTATTGGCAAAAAAGTTAGGGAAACATCGAATCATAGCCGAGACAGGTGCAGGTCAACATGGTGTTGCAACTGCCACAGTTTGTGCATTGGCCGGATTAGAGTGTATTGTTTTTATGGGTGAGGTAGATATTGAAAGACAAGCACCAAATGTTGCTCGGATGAGAATGTTGGGAGCAAAAGTAGTTCCGGCAAAAAGTGGGAGTAAAACTTTAAAAGATGCAACTAACGAAGCAATTCGAGATTGGATTAATAATCCAAATGATACTCATTATATCATTGGTTCAGTTGTGGGACCACATCCATATCCTGATATGGTAGCTAGGTTTCAGGCGGTGATTAGTGAAGAAATGAAATGGCAATTGAGAGAACAAACAGGCAAAGAAAATCCAGATACAATAATTGCTTGTGTTGGCGGAGGAAGTAATGCAGCGGGTGCTTTTTATCATTATTTAGAAAATGAAAAAGTAAAATTAGTGGCAGTCGAAGCTTCCGGTTTAGGAAATGATACAGGAAAATCTGCTGCAACAAGTTTGCTTGGCTCCAAAGGTGTTTTACATGGTAGTCGAACACTTTTAATGCAAACAGAAGATGGCCAGGTTGAGGAGCCCTATTCAATTTCAGCCGGTTTGGATTATCCAGGAATTGGTCCAATGCATTCCCATTTGATTAGGTCGGGTAGGGCTAAAGTTTTTGGAGCAACGGATGAAGAAGCACTGCACGCTGCTCGTTTTTTAGCAAAAATGGAAGGAATTATCCCTGCATTAGAAAGTGCTCATGCATTTGCAGTATTAGAAAAAATGACATTTGAAAAAGAAGAAGTTGTCGTTGTGAATTTGTCTGGAAGAGGAGATAAAGATTTGGCTACTTACATTGACTTTTTTAAACTTAATGGATAAAATAAAATGACTAGAATTGAAGAATTATTTTCAAAAAAGAATAAGAATATTTGCAATATTTATTTCACAGCTGGTTTTCCAAAATTAATTGATACGGAAAAGATTATTTTGACATTAGAAGAAGCTGGTGCTGATATGATCGAGATTGGTATGCCATATTCTGATCCGTTGGCAGATGGAGAAACGATTCAACAAAGTGGCTCGATTGCAATAGCAAATGGAATGACCTTGCAAATCTTGTTTGAACAAATTGAAGGTGTGCGTAAGAAATCTGAAATCCCCTTAGTGATGATGGGATATTTTAATCAAGTAATACAATATGGGGAAGAAGCATTTTTTCAAAAATGTAGAGAGGTAGGAATAGATGGATTGATATTGCCTGATTTACCAGCAGCTATTTATGAATCTGACTACCAACAAATGATGAAAAATAATAATTTAAATAACATCTTTTTGATTACTCCTCAAACTTCAGATGAACGAATCGTTTATTTGGATAGTTTGAGTTCAGGATTCGTTTATATGGTGGCAGACGCTTCGGTAACTGGAAAACAAAAAAATATCTCGAATCATCAGATTGCATATTTTGAACGCATAGAGAAAATGAATTTGACTAATCCAAGGTTGATTGGTTTTGGAATTGCAGATTATAAAAGTTTTTCTACTGCATGTAAATATTCAAATGGAGCAATTATTGGCAGCGCATTTATTCGAGCTATAGAGGAATCAAATGATTTAGAAGCAACAATTATTGATTTCATAGGAATGATCAAAAACGAAAAGATTGAAATTTAATCGTTGACAAAAAAAATATAGAATGTAAGTGATAAAAAAATTGCTTTCCCTTTGTTTTTAGGGATTGAGTTGTCAGAATAAAAATAAAATTATTTCCATTTACCTACCTTGTATCTCAAAATAAAGAAAAATATGAAATTCAATTTTTGTCCTACTTGCAAAAGTGATTTGGCATTAGGGAAAGAAAATTATATAGCTTGTATCAATGAAGAATGTAGTTTTGTTCATTATGAAAATCCAACCCCAGTCGTGGCTGCAGTCATCGAATACAAAGATGGAAATGTATTGTTAGCACATAATGCAGCTTGGCCTCCAAAAATTTTTGCATTAGTTACTGGATTTTTAGAAAAGCATGAACATCCAGAAATAGCAGTGCTGAGGGAGGTGAAAGAGGAGGTTGGATTGGATGCTGAGATAAGAGGCTTTCTAGGTCATTATTCATTTAGAAAAATGAATCAGATAATAATGGCATATCACGTTTATTCTGATGGAGAAGTAGAATTAAATGATCCAGAAATAGATGAAGTAAAGGTTGTTCCTTTTAACAAAGTAAAAACTTGGGATGCAGGAACAGGATATGCTCTCAAAAAATTCTTGGAAAGCAAGGGATATACACCAGAAGTAATTTCATTTAAGTAAGTATTGCCAAAAAAGCCCCAAGCACTATGACTTGGGATCTTTTATGGTGATATTTATTCTTATTGTTTTTTAGCCAAATTAGGATTTAATAAATCATAAAATTGATCTAATTTTGGTAAAATAATTATTCGAGTTCTTCTATTGATAGATCTTCCCTCGGCAGTATCGTTACTTTCAAGTGCATTGTATTCTCCACGTCCAGCAGCAATTAACCTATTGGGGTCCACTCCATAATTATTTTGTAAAACTCTAATTACGGAAGTAGATCGTTTTACACTTAAGTCCCAATTGTCCTGAATGCAGTTAGTTTTAATTGATCGACTATCAGTATATCCTTCTACCATTACCTCTAGATCAGGTCGAGATTCTACGATTTTAGCGATTTTTCCTAATACACCCTTAGCTTTCGGAGTAAGTGTAGAACTACCACTTTTGAATAACATTTTGTCAGAAAGGTTTACAAAAACTACAGTTTTGTCAACTTTTACTTCAACGTCGTTATCCTCTATTCCAGATTTTAAGACACCTTTTAGATTAACAGCTAAAACTAAATTAATTGAATCAGCTCTTGTTTTTGCAGCTTGCAGTAAGTTGATATATTTGTCCTTTTTTTCTAGTTGTAAAAGTGTCTCCTTAATATTTTCATTAGCTGATTGTGAAAGTGTGGTCAAATCATCAACTTGAGAAAGTTGTTTATCTCTGAGCACTCTAACATCATTGATTTGTTCTTTTAAATCAGAAATTTGTTCTTCTCTTAATTGTAAATTACTTTTTGAAGTTTGGACTTGTCCTTTTAGTTTTTCATTTTCTTGTTTACATGCAGCAAGTCTCGCCATATATTCGTTTAAGTTTTCACCACACTCACCCAATTGTTTATTTGTTACTTCATATTCAGATTGTAGTGCAGTCATCTTTTTTTTACTGATGCAAGATGTCATTAAAATTCCGATACCGAAAAACAAGAAAATTTTTAGAAGGGTTTTCATTATGTATTTATTTTAATTTTGATTAAAAAATAGCAGGTTTTCTTTATTAATTATGACAACAGGTACAAATGTAGAAACTTTACAGCACTAAATAGTTTATTTATATATATAAATATTTTAAAATAGGTGAAATGATGATAATATCTATTACTCCATTTTTGGGTTCAAATAAGGGCGAGTTTTTATTTGATTAGATCCGAGGTTATTTTTTTAATTTAAAAGAATGGTTAGTTCTTAATTTCCATTCTCCGAAATCTAGAAATCATATTATAGAAGTATAATAAAATTTAGTAAAAGTGTAGATGTATTCAAATTTTAAACATTACTCAAATTTTATTTTCTTAAAAAAATCCCAAACAACAATTCCAACACAGACTGAAATATTTAAAGAATGTTTAGTTCCCATTTGAGGAATCTCTATGCAGGCATCTATGTGAGGTAGTATTTCTTCACTAATTCCATCAACTTCATTTCCAAACACAAGTGCATATTTTATTCCAAAGTCAATAATGAAATCTTGTAACCAAGTTCGTTGATCAACCTGTTCGACTGCGACGATTTTAAAACCCGCCTTTTTCAATTTTAAAATAGTTTTTAAAGTTGTATCAGAGTATTCCCAGGCCACTGATTCAGAAGCTCCAATTGCTGTTTTTAAAATTTCTTTATGAGGTGGGGTAGCAGTAATTCCACAGAGGTATATTTTTTCTAAACCAAATCCATCAGATGTTCTAAAAGCAGAACCCACATTCAGTCCCGAGCGTATATTGTCTAATACTAGCACCAAAGGAGTTTTAGGTTGTTTTTTAAATGCTTCATTATCAACCCGGTTGAGTTCTTGTAATTTTAATTTTCGCATATGTTATTTTGGAAATTCTATTACCTTTTATTATCCATGCAAGCTTTGATGAAAGAGACAAAAAGTGGGTGTGGATTCTCAACTGTGCTTTTCAATTCCGGATGAAATTGGACACCAATAAAGTAAGGATGATTTTTTAATTCCACTATTTCGACTAGACCAGTTTTAGGATTAATACCAGTGGGTATCAGGCCAGCTTCTTCGATTTTTTCTAAATATTTATTGTTAAATTCGAATCGATGTCGATGTCGTTCGCTGACTGTTTCATTTTGATAAGAGTCAAAAGCTTTAGATCCTGGACGTAATTTGCAATCAAATGCCCCCAATCTCATTGTTCCTCCTTTAATCTTAATATTTTTTTGGTCAGCCATCAGATCAATAACTGGATTTTTAGACTTAGGGTTAACTTCAGTAGATGCAGCACCTTTTAGTTTCATAACGTTTTTTGCAAATTCGACTACCGCACATTGCATACCTAAACATATCCCAAAGAATGGAATATTATTTTCTCTGATGAATTTTATAGATTCCAGTTTACCTTGGATACCTCTTTCGCCAAATCCTGGAGCTACTAGAACTCCATCTAATCCATCAAGGTGTTTTAATACCGAATTTGAATCACCTTCTAATTGTTCAGAATGAATTGGAATAACATTTACTTTACATTCATTTTCAGCACCTGCATGAACAAAAGCTTCATGGATGGATTTATAGGCATCTTGAAGTTCATTATATTTTCCAACCAATCCAATAGTCACTTCATGTAAAGGAGATTTCAGACGGGCTAAAAATCCTTTCCATTTTTTTAATTCGGGTTCCCGAGTGTTGGGCAATCTTAATTTTGAAATAACAGTAGAATCTAAATTTTCTTTATGCATTAACAATGGCACATCATAAATTGTAGCAGCATCAATTGCTTCAATTACAGAGGAAATTTCAACATTACAAAACAAAGCTAATTTTCTACGGATTTCCATATTTATTGGTTTTTCCGTTCGGCAAACTAGAATATCTGGTTGGATACCAGTTTTTAAAAGTTCTTTCACTGAATGTTGAGTAGGCTTTGTTTTTAATTCTTTTGCTGCACGTAAATATGGAATTAGAGTCAAGTGAATCACTAAACAATTATCTGCACCTAATTCCCAACGAAGCTGTCTAAGAGCTTCCAAATAAGGCAAAGATTCGATGTCTCCAACTGTTCCTCCTAATTCAGTAATTACGATATCAAATTCATTACTTTGTCCAAGGAGTTTTGCTCGTCTTTTTATTTCATTTGTAATGTGAGGAACTACCTGAACGGTTTTCCCCAAATAATCTCCAGCTCGTTCTCGATTTATTACCGATTGGTATATACGCCCAGTTGTAACATTGTTTGCTTGAGAGGTCGGAGAATTTAAAAATCGCTCATAATGACCTAAGTCTAAATCCGTCTCAGCTCCATCATCTGTAACATAACATTCACCATGCTCATATGGATTAAGAGTGCCAGGGTCGACGTTTAAATAAGGATCAAACTTTTGAATAGTAACTGAAAAACCACGTGCTTGGAGTAGTTTAGCTAGGGAGGCAGCGATGATTCCTTTTCCTAAGGAGGAGGTAACTCCACCCGTAACAAATATAAATTTACTCATGTATTTTTTTTATTTAACTACGGGATACAAAGGTACTTTAGATTATTGAATTTGGAAGGATATATTGAAAAGTTTTTCTAAAAAAAGGGAATCAGGTATAAATAGATTTAACAATCATATTCTTAAAGAATCTAAATTAATTATGACAATTGGTTTTATCGGTTAGGATTTAGTTTTGATTAAGATAAATAACAAAAAAACCTGATGCGAAATAAATCACATCAGGTTTTTTACATGACAGATAAAATCTGATTATTGAACTGGCTTGGCAGTTGCCTCAGTTTTATTTACTTCACCTTTAATATTGATGAAGGTTTGACCTGGGTTAGTGTTGGCTGTAATTGTTACTCGTTTGTTTTGAGAACCAGCTTTACCTTTAGAGTTAAACTCAACTAACATTTCACCTGTTGCACCTGGAGCAACAGGATCTTTTGGCCAAGAAGGAACAGTACATCCACAGCTACCTTTAGCATCTTTGATAATTAAAGGCTCAGAACCTGTATTGGTAAATTTGTATGTATGAGATACTTTTTCGCCTTCATCGATTGTACCAAAATCAAATTCACTTTCTTCGAACTCGATAGTAGTTGTTGGTCCAGTAGGAACTTCAACAGCTGGCTCAGCAGCGTTTGTAGGTGCAGGAGCAGTAGGAGTTTCGCTAGTTACATTTGCACGAGCTGCATCTCTTACTGAAGTTTCATCAGATGATTTACCCATTAAACCATCAAGTGCTCCAGTTAAATTTAAGCCTAGAAGAATAGCAACTAAGGCTAATAAACCCATCTGAATTTGTTTAGAATTTTCCATTTTTTTTTTTTTGATTACAAATTGTTAAAATAAGAATTTAAGAATATTAAGAATGCGTGGCAAAATTAATTGTTTTTTCCCAATTAAGAAAGACCAAACATTAACTTACTGGTTAATTATTAAGAATTAAGTATTATTAAATATCGCATTGAATAAGACAAATTTATTAATTCTTGTAAATAGGGCTTGTTAATAGGGTGTTAACGACTTGTTATTTTTGTAAAAATTAATCTCAGTAAAATTTTAAAGTAATTTTTTTTATTTAAAAACCTTTAAGGATGAATTAAATTGAATTAAATTGAAATAAATTGTGCAAATTCTTCCACTGACTTAGCATTCAAGCACATTTTCTTGGTCAATCTCCCTTTTCTGGCTGGTAAAATACCAAAATGTATATCATGAATCCCACCTGTACTATGAGCATCTGGATTGATTGAGATTAATACTCCTTTTTCCAGAGCATATGGGATCCATGTCCAATCTATATCTAACCTATAAGGGTTTGAGTTCAATTCAATTGCAACTCCGTAAGTAGCACAGGCATCAATGATTTTTTTATGGTCAATAGGATAGCCTGGCCTTGATAATAACAATCTTCCTGTTGGATGACCCAGAATGGTAGTGTATCTATTTTCAATAGCTTTTAACAATCTATTTGTGGCTTTTTCCTTGTCCATTTTCAAATTGGAATGCACAGAAGCAATTATAAAATCGAATTGTCTAAGAACATCTGTAGGATAATCTAATGATCCATCATTTAATATATCTGATTCAATTCCTTTAAATATCTTAAATGGTGCCAATTCTTCATTTAGAGCATCTATTTCTGCAAATTGTGCCGTTACTCGATCTTCTTTTAAACCATTAGCATAAAAAGCAGCTTGGGAATGATCGGTGATACCTAAATAGTCATAACCTAATTTTTTAGAATACTCTGCCATTTCTCGAAGCGTATTAATTCCATCGCTATAAGTTGAATGCGAATGAATAACACCTTTAATATCGGATTCTTCTATTAAGTCCGGTAGCTGGTTGCTTATAGCGAGATCTAAAACGTCTGCAGATTCTCTCAATTCAGGAACAATAAATGGTAAATCGGCTTTTGCAAATATTTCTTCTTCAGTATTTAGTCCCTTAAAATCTAATCCATCATTATTTTTAATAAATGCTTTTAAAAATTCATCACTAGAGGAATATCTAAAAAGTTTGGAACCAAATTCATTTTTTGCACAAGTGAAAATTGTAACTGGTTTTTCATTTTCGTTCTTAGCCACAAAATGATTGGCTTCTTTGCTTTTTAAATTCAAAAATCCCAGTTCAAATATTGCATCAATGGGTTCGTCAGATGCGATTAGGAATTCCATCATATTTATAATAGGACAAGCTCGTCTCATTTCACCAACCAAGCTTATTTGTGCATTTGGTAATGCTTTTTGTATTTTTTCTAACAACTCTTTTGCATCATTTTTTAATGATGCGTAATGAAATTTATTTTTAGAAACTAGGAAATATTCTAATTTATTTATTAAATCAGCCTGAGATTTTTGACCAAAACCATTTAATTCAACTAAGCGATTTTCATTGCAGGCATAAAGTAATTCACCGACTGTTTCCACTTCGAGCTCTTTCCAAATTACGCTTATTTTTTTTGGCCCAAATCCTTTTATTTTTAACATGTCCTGAATTCCTTGCGGAGTAATGTCCTGATACTTTTTCATGGTTTCCATTTTACCATTATCCAAAAGTTCCCGAATTTTTCCACTAATGGCTTTTCCCACACCTTTAATACCATTAATTTCCTCCTCTGACATTTCAGACAAAGAATCAGATTGTTTTCGTAAAGTGATATATGCGCTAGAGTAGGATCGGATTTTGAACTTATTTTCTCCATGCAATTCCATTAGATTTGCGAGCTCTTGAAACTTGTTAGCAATTTCCTTATTTGTCATGAACTTTTTTTTGCAAAAATAGAAAAGTAAAATGAATTTTGAACAATGAGTGAGAAAGCTGTTTTACACTCGCTCTATAATAGTGGAAATTCCCATTCCGCCTCCTATACAAAGCGTAATTAAGCCTGTTTGTAAATTTTGACGTTCTAACTCATCTAAGCAAGTTCCTAATAAAATGGAACCTGTTGCTCCGATAGGATGCCCCAAAGCGATGGACCCTCCATTCACGTTTATTTTATCAAAATTATTGATTCGCATATCTTTCATGAATTTTAATACAACTGCTGCGAAAGCTTCATTCACCTCAATAAGATCAATGTCTGTTATATTCATTCCTGCTTTTTTTAAGGCTTTTTTACTAGCAGGTGCTGGTCCGGTTAGCATAATTGTTGGGTCCAATCCAACCAACGCAGTTGAGATTATCTTTGCTCGTGGTTTAAAATTTAAAGCTTTTCCTTTTTCTTTAGAGCCGACTAAAATTAGTGAGGCGCCATCTACAATTCCGGAAGAGTTTCCTGCGTGATGAACATGGTTTATTTTTTCTAATTGAAAATATTTATGCAGAGCGATACGATCAAAACCTGCATCTCCCATTTTTTGAAAAGACGGATTTAAACTTGCTAATCCTTCCAAAGTGGTTTGAGGTCTGATTAATTCATCTACGGATAACATGATAATTCCGTTTTGATCTTTGACAGGAATGAGAGATTTGTCAAATCGTTTTTCGGCTTGTGCAATAGCTGCTCGTTTCTGGGATTGAACGGCAACTTCATCTACATCACTTCTAGAAAACCCTTCTAAGGAAGCTATCAAATCTGCACTAACTCCTTGTGGAATATATCCAATCCTTTTACTGACTAATGGATCTAAAAATATTGCTCCTCCATCAGAGCCTAAGGGAACTCTACTCATACTTTCTAATCCTCCAGCAATAATAAGATCTTCCCAACCTGATCGAATTTTAGCTGCAGCCAAATTTATTGCTTCTAAACCTGAGGAACAAAATCGATTAATTTGAGCAGCTGGAACATCTAGATCATAACCTGAATGTAGTACTGCTGTTCGAGCAATATCGCCACCTTGTTCTTCAAGAGGTGCATTGACTCCGATTAAACAATCATCTATTTGAGACGTATCTAAGTCATTTTTTTTCTTCAAAGCAACTAGTAAAGTGGAGAGTAATTCTATAGGACGGACTTCATGCAGTGAGCCAGTTTTTTTCCCTTTTCCTCGAGGAGTTCTAATAGCATCGAAAATATACGCTTCAGTCATAATTATAATAAATGATAAAATATTCTAAATGACATAACTATTTGATAGTTAAATTTTTAAGGTGAATTTTTAATTTAAGACAATTAAATCTTAATCGAGCATTAACTCTTATTTGTTAATACGTAAGTCTAGCAGGCAAAGTTAACTGAAATAGTAAAAAATAATTAGTTTTTTTTACTAAAAACTAATATTCTTTTTTCTTTAAAATATTTTAATTTTGTAGCAGGAAAGAATGGAAAACCTGATTCAATGAGTTATGTTTTTTACTCAAAAAAGAATACCAAACCAAATTATGTTTTTTCATTGTCGTTTAGATTTAATAGCCTCTAAAAATAAGCACTGTGAGTTGAAGGTGCAAAGATTTAAAACTTTTGTTTTGAGAGTTTTAAACAATTGAAAGGGCTAAATTCAAACATATTCTTTGCAAGAATCATAGATTTTATATTACCAAATACTGATTTATAACAGATGGTTTTTCCATAAAATTCAATTTACAATGTTTTATTTATATTATAATTTCAGGATATCTGGTTTTTACTAGAATTGATACCAATGAATAAGCAATTAATCTCTCTGCTTCTATTTTTTTTAGCTTTAACTTTAGTAGTTAAAGGACAAAATGATATTGAAAATTATGAGAAGTTAACCTCTCCCAAAATAATTTCTTCTAGTTTATTGACTTGTAATATTTCAGTTAATGCTGGAAACGATACTTTACTATGCAAGGAGGATTATCCTATTCAATTAAATGGGTCTTTCATGGGGAATTTCGTGAATTATTTTTGGTCGCCTGGCACTAACCTAACCGACTCCTCTATTCTGAATCCGTTAGCAAATTTGCCTGGGACTTATACTTTGACAATCGAATCATTTGATGATCAAAATTTAATAATAAATGGTGATTTTGAAAATGGAGATGTTGGTTTTACTACGGATTATGTTACGGGAAATGCAAATGTTGGAAATTATTTAATCTCAGATACACCACAAAATTATTTTAATTTATTTAGCGATTGTGGAGATCACACTTCTGGTTCAGGAAATATGATGATTGTAGATGGAGCAGATATTCTTAATCAAAACATTTGGTGTCAAACAATACCCATTTCAATCAATACAGATTATTACTTCTCTCTTTGGGCAACAATGGTTGGTGGAACAAGTCCACCATTCTTGTTTTTTACGGCAAATGGAAATTCTATTGGAGATACAACTTCAATACCATTAGATAATTGCTTGTGGACCGAGATTACCACTATCTGGAATTCAGGAGCTGAAACAGCTGTAGAGTTTTGTATTTTAAATAATAACACATCTCCTTTTGGAAATGACTTTGCAATTGATGATGTTTTCGTTTCAACTGTTTGTAAATCAACGGATGAAATAGGCATTTCAATTTTAGAAACTAATGCAGTCTCTTCAAATGAAACAATTTCATGTATAGGTGATTGTGTTATGCTTAATGGATTGAGTTCAACATCAAATCCAGGAACAACTCATGAGTGGGTCTCTTTAACTGGTGGTTCCATTCAAAATGAATCAACTCTAACTCCAACTGTCTGCGATACTGGAATTTATAAATTAATTGTAACTAGTTTAGATCTTTCATCTGGATTAGTTTGTAAAGATTCTATTTTAGTTTTAGTTGATTTAGAGATAGTCAATCCAATTAATCCATCGTTTTTTGGGCCAGACACGATTTGCTCAGGTGAGACAACAAATTATCAAGTCAATTTACCAGATCCAAATACAGCTTCTTATGATTGGATTATAACAAATGGAATTATTTTATTTGGCCAAGATTCAACAATTGTTGAAATTGAATGGGTAGGGAATTTATCAGGTGAAATTTGTGTAGCTGCAAATAACAATTGTGCAATAAGTGATACAACCTGTAAAACCATTATTTTAAACTCTCCACCCAATAAGCCAATAATTATAGGGCCAACTACTTTTTGTAACAGTACAATTACAAATTATTCTATTTTAGCGTCTAATGATTTTTCTAGTTACGAATGGTTTATTCCAATTGGTGCTATAATTCAATCCGGAGCTGGAACTGAAATGATCTCGGTGGATTGGGGTAGTGTCCAAGGTGGTGATGTTTGTGTAGTTGTTGATAATAATTGTGGTAGAGATACAACCTGTATTTCTGTGCTTTTTGAAAATGTTCAAATAAGTATTGATTCTTTAAATCCGAAATGCCTAACTGAGGATAATGGATGGATAAAGGTACATCCTTTGAGCGGTACTTCACCTTTTTCTTTTTTTTGGGATAATGGAGAAGTGACAGATAGTATTGGTGGGTTATCAGCTGGAACTTACCAAGTCACCGTTTCAGATATTAATGGATGTATAGCCATGGAAACAATAATTCTTCAAGATCCATTTCCAATAAATTTAATCTTCTCTAATATTGAAATTAGTTGTTATGGTGAATGTGATGGAGTAGTTGTACCAGAGGTGACAGGTGGAACTGAGCCGTATAATTTTTTTTGGGGAAATAATTTAGGAATAAATGACTCTTTGATAAATGTATGCGAAGGAATTTTTAATATTACGGTTACGGATTTAAATGGCTGTTCATCCGAGGGCCAAACTGTACTAAATGATCCTCCTTATATTTCAACCACTATTTCAAGTGATACGACTGTTTGTCAAGGTGAAAATATAAATATCGAATTTCAATTCTTAGGGGTTGGGCCGTTTGATATAGAATTAAGTGATGGATCATTTTATACTAACCTTTTAAATGGCGATATAGTTTCGATTATTCCAAATGCAACATCAACTATTTCTGTTGTTAATTTAATTGATAAAGGTCAACCGAATTGTAATGTTATTTCACTTTCATCAATTGTAATTAAAATTATAAATCTACCGGAGATACCTATAATTGTCGGTAGCGACTCTACCTGTCAAAATACAATACTAAGCTATTGTTTGACAAATATTATGATGGTTGATTCTCTATACTGGTCTATTCCAGATGATGCAGTTTTGATAGGTCAAAATTCAGATTGCATTGAAATTGATTGGACGAATTCAAATGGTGGACAAGTTTGTGTGGAAGCGATTAATGAATGCGGAAGCATTCAAGAGTGCATGGATGTAACCCTATTCTCAGTACCTACATCGAATTTTTCGATCGATTCAATAATTTGTGTTGATTCTACCTCCACAATTATCTATGATGGAATAGCAAGTTCCGATGCTATATTCACTTGGGATTTTGATGGCGGTAGTATAATGTCAGGAAGTAATTTTGGACCTTTTGAAGTTGCTTGGTCAATTGCAGGCAATTATTATATTACACTAACGGTGGAAGATAATGATTGCATCTCTACACAATTCTCAGAAAATATTGTTGTCGGAAATGCTATTTCAGTGCCTGTAATAAACTGTACCTCTACTACTAATTCAGTAACCTTTTTATGGGATGATGTAAATGGTGCAACGATTTATCAGGTCAATGATTTGAGTCTTAATGGGGGATTAGTCATCGGTAACTCCTATTTAGTTTCCGACCTTTCTAATGGTGAAGAGGTGAATATTGAGGTAACTGCTCTCGGAAATAATGTTTGTGGATCAACTACCGTTCAAGCTTCTTGTTCTGCAGATAATTGTCCAAATATAAATGTAATAATTGATGAAATAGATTTCATTTGTTTGACGCCAAATACTCCAACCATTAATTTTACAGCGATGACCTTGGAAGGTAATAATTCTGGAATAATGACATGGACTGGAAATGGGATTGTTGATTCTACAACAGGGCTTTTTGACCCAAATATTGCTGGAGTGGGGTCTCATGATATTATATTAGAATACGAGGAAAATAATTGTTCTTATTTCGATGTAATGAATGTTCAAATTTTTGATGTACCATCTGCAGATTTTATTGCTAATAATTTGATCTGTGAAAATAACAATACAACAATTACCTATACTGGTTCTGGAACTTCCAATGCTAATTATATTTGGTCTTTTAACGGAGCAAATATTGTTTCAGGTAATGGATCAGGCCCTTATATTGTAAATTGGTCAACTCCTGATATTTATAATATTTCACTTATTGTAGAGGGAAATGGTTGTCAGTCTTCCGTTTATTCTCAACTTGTGCAGGTTGATGCCGCAATAGGTAGTCCCAGTATATCTTGTGAGTCAACAACTCAATCGATCACTTTTTCTTGGGATGATATAGTTGGTTCTGATGATTATTTGATCAATGAGTTATCAGGAATTAACGGGGTGCAAAATGGAAACTCTATAGTGTACAATAACTTATTGTCAGGGCAAGAATTAGCAATTGAAGTAACAGCAGTTGGGAATAATTTTTGTGGAAATACAACTTCCATGGCCACTTGTATTGTTGATGAATGTCCTGTTGTTGATTTGATGATTTCTCCAATTGAAGATATTTGCTTGGTCAATTTATCTCCTCAAATTCCTTTACAAGTTTTAATCAATGGAAGTGATGGTTTAGGACAAGGGAGTTGGTCAGGGAATGGTATTGTTGATGATTTTTTCGATCCGAATATAGCAGGAGAGGGGCAACATGAATTGACCTATTTAGTTACAGAACTGCAATGCGAATTTTTCGAATCCATTGTAGTAAATGTGAATTTACAACCCAATTCCGAGGCAGGTGAAGATGTACAGTTAGATTGTGAAAAGACCTTTGTAACTCTAGATGGAGAGAATTCTTCCACTTTTGGAAATAGCATTTGGACGACGGTTAATGGAAATTTTGTTAATGGATTCAATGATTTGTTAACTGAGGTAAATGCTCCAGCAGTCTATTTTTTAACTATAGATAATTCAGGTTGTATTGCAACTGATAGCATAGTCGTAACCCAAGATATATCTATACCTATTGCAGATGCAGGCTTATCACAAGAACTGACTTGTGATCAAACCTGTGCTATCTTAGGAGGGGGGGATACAAGTCAAGGAGTTAACTTTACTTATCTGTGGACAAGTTTAAATGGGTTTTCCTCTACAGAAATATTTCCAGAGGTTTGTGAGGCAGGAGAATACTTTTTGACTGTATTCGATACCTCGAATAATTGTGTTTCAATTACTTCCAATGTATTGTTTTTAGAGAATAACTATATCCCAGTTTCACAAATTGAATCTATTGGGAACCTAGATTGCAATAATACTTCATTGGTTCTATATGGAGGTAATTCTACGTCAGGCAATCAAATTGAATATCAATGGTTGGATGAAAATGGAGAAATTTTTGGAGAAACAAATTCCTCTTTTGAAGCAACAGAAGAAGGTAGTTATTTTTTCCAAGTTTTAAATAATCTAACTGGATGTTATTCTTTCGATACTATATTTTTGAATAATAATACAGCCTATCCAACTGCTGAAGTCGCTATTCCTGAAATTTTAACCTGTATCAATACTGATGTGGTTTTAGATGGGAGTAATTCGTCGAATTCATCAGCCATTGTTTATAATTGGTTTTCCACAGTATCTGGTGGGATTCAATCAGGAGAAAATACTAATCAAGTAATTGTTAATCAACCTGGTCTTTATCAACTTATAGTTTTGGATACATCAAACAGTTGTCAAACGATCCTACCAGTAACTGTATTTCAAGATATCATTTTACCAAATGCAGATGCAGGATTAGATATTGACTTGAATTGTGGTGAAGCGTTAGCAACTCTGAATGCAGGGAATTCAAGTCTAGGAATAAATTTCGAATATCTTTGGACAACTTTAAATCCGGATAATACGATTATTTCAAATACAGATTTGAATTCAGTAGTTGATGGAATAGGAGGGTATAGTTTATTAGTGACTAACTTAGAAAATGGATGTACTTCAATTGATGAAGTGGAGGTTTTTCAAAATCCAAATATCCCTCAAAGTATAGATTTAGAAATTATAGAATCTTCTTGCTTTGGAGATGCTCAAGGTGTGATTATGATTCATGCAATTCAGGGAGGTCTTCCCCCGTATTTGTATTCTTTAAATGGAGAGCCATTTTCTAACTTAAATGTTTACAATAATCTATCAATTGGGGATTATAATATTTATGTTCAAGATGCCAATGGTTGTGAATTATCTACCTTGATTACTCTGAGTCAACCGGATTCAATAAATATAGATTTAGGAGATAATATTTTCATTGAGTTAGGGGACAGCGTTATTTTAAATCCTTCCATGACAGGATTTTTTGATACCATAATATGGGAGTCATCTAATAATTTTTCAAATTGTGATTCTTTAGAGAATTGTTTTTTCCCAACTGTAACTCCGATACAAACGTCTCAAATAATGGCAACTCTTTTGAATGATGATGGTTGTTTCGATACTGATCAAATTACTATTTTTGTTGAGAAAAATAGAAACGTTTATATTCCAAATGCTTTTGCTCCTAATGGATCTTTAGATAATCAGGTTTTTATGATTTATGCGGGTAAAGGTGTTGAAAAAATTAACAAATTTAAAATATTCAGCAGGTGGGGAGAGCAATTGTTTGTGGCTAGTAATTTTTATCCAAATGATAATTTTTTTGGTTGGAATGGGAGTTTTGAAGGTCAAGAAATGAATTCAGGGGTATATATTTATTTTGCAGAAATTGAATTTTTGGACGGGAGAAAAATTATATACAAAGGTGATGTAACTTTGATTAGATGAGAAAATAAGGGCAATTGGATTTATAAAAAATTCTTGCCTAATTTAAATTATTTTTTACTTTTTAGGTATTCAATCATTGCTTTTCTTAAATCGTTTTTTAAACTATCCTCTTTCTTTGGTTCAATAATATTTATAATCCCTTTGTTTTCTTTTGTGAAGAATTTGAAATCGTATCCTGCTAAAAGGAAATCATTCAAAGCAATTAAATAATTTTTGTCCGTTTTTAAAAGCTCCCCTCCAATTTTGAAAGTCAAAGATCCCTCATCTACTTCAATTCCAGCCAGTTGTAAATATGCACCTTCTCCTTTATTTTTCAAACTCGATTCCAATAGTTTTTTTAATAAAAGTCCAGTCATTTCTACTTCCAAAATTTTACCGGAATAAGGTAAAATTCGGATTATATCATATTGTGTCATATTTCCCGAGAGAATATCATCAATTCGAATAGAGCCACTATTTAAGATAGCAGCATCAATTTTATTACTACAAACATTAGCAATAGATTCTACTACAAGAGTACCCAAAGGGCATTGCCTATTTCTTATTGTACTTTCTTTTCCATCCAAAGGAGTATCCAATACCGTTACTACTTCATTTGGTGAGAATCCTTGTTTTTCCATATCTTTTTCAGCAATTTCCGTCCAATATTTAACTCTTTCATTTACATTAGGATCCAAATTTAAATTATTATCTAACGTTATTAATTCAGAATAAACAGTGTATGTCTTATCATTTGTATCATATCTTATGGTATGAACATATGCAGTTTTTGCATTGGCATCAGCTTTGGCAACTACTGTCGATCCTACCAAAAATCTCATATGATGATGATCATGTCCCCCCATTATTAGCGGAAAGCGTGGGATCGTTTTTGCTAATTTTTTATCTTCTATAATTTCCAAGTGGGTAATTGGAATAATCAAATCAACTTTGGAGTCTAATTCCTCTACCATAGCTTTTGATCGTTGGATTGGATCTTTATAGGTGAGGTAAGGTTGTTGTTTTTCATCCAAGGTCACTCCAAAAAATCCAACAGTTACTGAAGTTCCATCTTCATCTGTAAAGGTCTGAATTATTGTTTCTGGAATTTTTTCTTTCTTTGATCGCTTATCATTTTTGTTTTTATAAAACGACTTTATCCCTTTCTCTTTATTTTGAAGCACATTTGAGCTAACCCATCGGAATTCAGATTCGTCCAATCTCATTTGTAAATCTTCTAGGCCTAAATCAAACTCATGGTTTCCAAAAGTAACAATGTCAATTCCAGCTTGATTCATTACATCAACCATATGTGCACCTTTAATCTTATTTCCATTGGCATCCTTCAAAGTTCCAATTACAGAGGGGTTTAAAAAGTCACCTGGAAGAATTGCAAGGGTATTTTTGTTTTTTGATAATAGTTGTTTTTTTAAAGTCGCTACTCTAGCCATTCCTCCTAGGTCGTCCCCAGGTAAGGGAGCAATTTCATAAACATCATTAACATGCAAGAAAACTAATTCAATTAGACCATCATCACTAGGATTATTGACGAAAGGTCTTTTAGAAGAGCAACTAAGTAAAAAAAGTAGCATGATTAAATAGATAGGCTGTTTCAATAGTTGACTTTTTTATTAAAAGACGAAAAAGTATTGTTATTTTTAAAAATATTTAGCAAGTATTTTTTTCAAATACTCATTCTTTTTTTCTCATTTTCCGAATCATTCCTTCTTGAACTACAGATGCTACTAATTTTCCATCTCTCGAAAAAATATTCCCCCTTGTGAATCCTCTTGAGTTAGAACTACTTGGGCTATCTAAAGCATAAAGTAACCAATCATCCATTCTGAATTCTCGATGAAACCACATTCCGTGATCTAAGCTAGCTAACTGAATTTCTTCAAATTTTATGTCATGCCGATGAGGTAAAAGTGCTGTCCCTAATAAGTTGTAATCAGAGGCATAGGCTAAGAAAGTTTGATGCTGCGCTACTGAATCTGACATTTTTCCTTTAGCCTTAAACCAGACATGGCGAAAAGGGCGATTAGCTTCCTGAGCAAAAGGATGAATTTTTTCTACTGGTCTAAATTCAATAGGCCGATTTGTTCTAAAACGACTAAAGGTTTCTGGGATTTTTCCTTTCCAAGTTGCTGCAAGTTCTTGGTCAGTTAATAATGATTCTGGATTTGGAACTTTAGGCATTTCCATTTGGTGATCAAAGCCTTCTTGTTTGAGTTGAAAGGAGGCTGAAAAATTAAAAATGGGTCTTCCTTTTTGAATAGCTACAACTCTTCGAGTAGTAAAACTTCCTCCATCTCGGATTCGATCTACATCATAAATAATTGGTTGAGAAATATCACCACGTAAAATAAAATAAGCATGCATGGAATGAGCAAGTCTATCCTCTGGGACAGTTTGGTAGGCAGCATGCAGTGCTTGTGCTAAAACTTGTCCACCAAAAACAGAGCCCCAAGGAGCTGGATAATTATTGCCTCTAAAAATATTTTCTTCAATTTTTTCAAGTTTCAATAATCCACTTAATTCTTTTGCATTTTCCATTCGACAAATATAGGAAGGGAAAGGAGTATTTTAATTTAAATAAATTATTTTTTTATAATTTTTTCAGTTTTTATTAAACTACCATTTTCATTTTTAAACTGTAAAAAATAAATGCCTGATGGCCAGTCTTTTTTCCCAAAAGTGTATTGATGGTTTCCTTTGCCTAATTTTTGTGTGGTAATATTTTCAATAACTTGACCTTTTATGTCAACAATATTAATATTGAAAATTTGTGGTTCTAAAAGGATAAATGTGATTTTGCCATTTTCAAAAAATGGATTTGGGTAAATTGAAATACTAAGGTTTTCTTTTTCTAAATCATTGATGTTAACATCTATATCTACTTCTATAGAATATAAAGAACGGCCGAAAGTAGCAGCTAACAAAGTGTGTGTAGGTTCATGATAACTTAAATCAGTAATAACTACATTTGGTAACCCCGTTCCTAAAATATCCCATGAGGCTCCATCATTAATTGATTTAAAAACTCCAATATCGGTAGCAATGTACAAGTTGTGATTAATAGGATTAATAATGATATCATTAATTGGGATATTAGGTAGTTCTCCTGAAATGGGAGCCCAAGAATTTCCGGAATCAATAGTTTTAAAAACGTGAGCTGCTTCATTATTATATCTAAAACCAGAAATAGTGACGTAAGCTACTCCTAATTCTGTAGGATCTAATTCTACTTGTGTAATCCAAAATTTAGGTAATCCATCAGAAATATTTTTCCAGTTTGCTCCTCCACTTTCGGATATCCAAACATTACCATCATCTGTCCCAACCATAATAGTTTCACTATCAAAAGGAGACACACTAATGGTTGTAATTGTTCCGAATGCTAAATTTCCATTTCCACCTCCATCTGTTAAATCCTCACTTATAGCATTCCAAATACTAGCATTATCAATTGATTTAAATAACCGGTTACCCCCCATATATAATACATCAGAATCGCTTGGGTCGAAAATAACAGGAGTATTCCAATTGACTCGTTCAGGATTGAATCCATTCGTTGCGACTACAAAGTTGTTTCCTCCATTATTTGATCTCCAAAGATTTCCATATTGATATTCAGCATAAACTTTATCACTATCCTGAGGATCAATCAAAGGGAAAAAACCATCACCGCCAAAAATAATTTCAAAGTTATCTTGATCACCAGTCAAAGTTCTCATAGTGCCATTATCTTGTGCACCACCATAGACTTGTTCAGGATTTTGGAAGTCCATCGAAGTACGATAAAATTGAGTAATCGGAAGTCCATTTAGTTTTTGATAGGTAATACCTCTATTTTCGCTCAAATAAATTCCTCCATCATTTCCAGCAAGAAATAAATTAGGATTTTGAGGGTGTATAAAAATGGAATGTTGGTCAACATGGGCGAATTCAAATCGTGTTTCCCAAACAGGATCGGTTTCGACATCATCAATATAATGAACTTTCAAACTTAACACGATTAAACTTTTAGGAGATTCAGGATGTACATACATTTTCCCAAACCACCACATAAAAGCAGGTTGAACAATTCCATTCGTATTTATTTCATTCCAACTATCACCTCCATTTTTTGATTGAAAAATACCGGTTAAATCACCATTTTCATGCACAATGTATGCATAAACATAATTTGGATCTGAGGGAGAAATAGCTAGGCCAATACGTCCTTTTTCATCAGGTAAAGAAGGCAATCCATTAGACAATAATTCCCAATTATCTCCACCGTCTATAGATCTATAGATACCAGAACTTGCTCCTGAATATCTTCTGTAATTAGGACGCCTAATTCTTTCCCAAGCTGCAGCATAAATGATATTTGAATTTGTTGGATGCATGGCTAAGTCAACAAATCCAGTTGAATCTGAAATAAATAAAACTTGTTCCCAATCTGTTCCTCCGTTGATAGTTCGGAATACTCCTCGCTCTGGATTTTTACCAAATAAGTCACCCATTGCCGCTACAAAAGCAATGTCAGGATTGGTAGGAGCAACCTCGATCTTTCCCACACTTCCAATATTTTCTAATCCGAGATGTTGCCAGTTATTTCCTCCATTAGATGTTTTATAGATTCCAACTCCATCGTAGGCAAGCGAACCGCCACCTGCATTTGGCTCTCCTGTTCCGACATAAATAATATCATTATTCGAAGGAGCTAATTCCATATCTCCGATTGATAAACTCAATGCGTCGTCAAAAATGGGTGTCCAAGAACCACCAGTGTCTTCAGATTTAAAAATCCCACCTGAAGCAGAAGCAATATAAATTTTTTCAAAAGAATTGATTGGCATTTCAACATCGGTAATTCTTCCTCCTATATTAGTTGGACCTTCAAATTTCCATTCTTCTAGTTTAATTGGACCTCGCAAATTTGATTGCATTTGTTGCCTGAATTGCAAAGCATTTTGGTAAGCTGCTTTATCAATTTCTCCCCGAGGAAATGCTCGTTGAGCATAAAACCATTCATTAGGGAATTTCTTATTTTCCTCTTTTTGTGGTAAATCCTGGTCCGTAGAATCAATTTGACAGCTACCTAGAAAAGTAAGAAGGATAAAAAGATGTAAAAGTTTGTTCATAATTTTTATTGAGTGGTAAAATTAAGCTTGCCTTAAAAGGGTTTTCCTGTAAATGGACTAATTCTATCAACAGGGTTCCCTGCAATTCTTCTCCAGCTATTTATTTGGCCAATATGAGTTAAAACATCCGTAATTGGCCCATTGATTAAATACCAAAATGAAAAATGAGTATCGATTCTTTTTAAATAAACTTCAGTCTGGTCAATTTCCTCATCACTCATCTCTTCAAGTCTTTGTCTAAATAATTCACAAACCTGCAAAGTTTTCTCTCGATATTCATTAAATGTGTTATTTGGACTTTCTAGTTTCGCATTTTTATTAAATGCTCTATACGCCCAAGTTAAAACCTTATATATATGATCTAATAATTCAAGCATATTCATACTTCCCTCCACAGGGCGAAATTCCATTTCATTTTTAGTCAAACCTTTAGTAGCTAGTTGGTATCTAAAACCAATAGCAACAATAAATCTTGATAAAATTGTCCCTGAACTTAAATGAGGTGGAGCAGGAGGTAAAGAATGAAAAGCGGCAATTGACATATTTTATTTTTTTGTAAAAATAGAATATGTTTTGAAGGGAAGAAAGAAAATCAAATAAGATTATAGAAGTGTTTATAAACCAAAACAAGGTCTAGTTTAAAAAAAGTAAGACTGTTCGATTAACATCGAACAGCCTTAGCCCTAACCAAATAAAACCAAATATAGATTAACTCCGAAGTGTCGGAGGAAACCATTTTTTTAATGCGAGTGGTTTTGTAGGCTCGCAAATATTTCTCGACTACCGATTTGGTAGATGTTTAAGCTTCCGCTGTAATTTTAGCACTTTTTACGGTTGTTATAATTCGTCCAGCAATTTTGTACGGATCACCATTTGATGCAGGACGACGATCTTCTAACCATCCTTTCCATCCATTTTCAACAGTAATAATTGGAATACGAATTGATGCTCCACGGTCAGAAATTCCATAGGAGAAATCATTGATAGATGCAGTTTCATGGTCTCCTGTTAACCGCATATTATTGAAGGCTCCATATACTTCGATATGTTCTTTTGCAACTGGTCGGAAAGCTTCACAGATTGTTTCATATATTTCTTTAGAACCACAGTTTCTTAGAGTTGTGTTAGAGAAATTAGCGTGCATGCCTGACCCGTTCCAATCTCCTTGAATAGGTTTTGGATGGTATTCAATATAGTATCCATATTGTTCTGTTAATCTATCCAATAAATATCTAGCTACCCAAATTTCATCCCCCGCCTTTTTCGCACCTTTAGCAAATAACTGGAATTCCCATTGTCCTGCAGCAACCTCTTGGTTTATACCTTCAAAGTTTAAGCCAGCAGCGATACACAAATCAGCATGCTCCTCTACAAATTCTCTTCCCCATGTATTTTTTCCACCAACTGAGCAGTAGTACATTCCTTGTGGTCCCGGATAGCCACCTATTGGAAAACCTAATGGTAATTGGGTTTTTACATCCATTATAAAATACTCTTGCTCAAATCCGAACCAAAAATCATTGTCATCATCATCAATTTTGGATCTACTATTAGATGAATGCGCTGTTCCATCAGCATTTAAAACTTCAGTCATTACTAGGAATCCATCTTCACGAGCTGGATCTGGGTAAATTGCCACAGGTTTTAATAGACAATCAGAAGAACCACCTTTTGCTTGTTGAGTCGAACTTCCATCAAAAGACCATACAGGACATGATTCAAGTTTACCATCAAAATCATTAACTACTTTAGTTTTACTTCTAATGTTTTGTGTTGGTTTGTAACCGTCTAACCATAAGTATTCTAATTTAGACTTTGCCATTTTAATTTGAGTTTTTTTGGTTTGGTAATAATTATTCAGTTAAAGATTAAACAAATCTAACACCTTTTGAATCTCTATTTCTTTTTAAAAAGAAATAATATACGACTCTCAAAAGATATTTTTTTAAATTAAGTATTTGATTATCAATGTGTTAATACAGTGTAGAATGTTGTTCCCACGAAAGAGAGCCCATATTTTTAAACTTAAATATCCTTTAATCATTCTTACAAGTGAATCTATCAAAAAAATACTAATTGTTTTTAGTCAATAATCGTAATATTTTCTTGTTTTGTAATTAGCATGGATAAACCGCTGCCAATAAAAATTATAGCAATGATTTTTCTGTTTCATTTATCTTTTCAAAGTCTGGTAAAACTATTTTTTGAGTAAATATATCTATTCGGATTTCTGGAATGATTGCTAAATTTCCAACATTATAATTTCCTGAGAGAGTTTTTTGAAATATAATTTCATTTTTATCATCTTCTAAATTCAAATCAATTACACCAACTCCATCATCTAAAAAATATTCTTCTCGAAAGCCAAAACTCAATACATCATTAGTTGTTAACGGAGGATCGAGTGCTGCTCCAGAAAATATAATTTGGGCAGTAGTTGCATTTATTACAGCGTATAAATTTCATTCGCTTGGTATTCGGTTGTTAAATCAATTTGGTAAAAATCTTCTGAAACAATAAGATTTAAGAAAGCCCCCCTTTATCATTTTTATAACCAAGTTGGGTACTTCCTACATATTTTCCAAAAGGATTAAAATCAGTAAAATCAGTTGGATTAAAAATGCCAATCATTGAACTAAATCCATCCCCTAGGTCTATATCTGCTTTCAAATCTGTGAGGGAAAATGGTCCATAAGAAAACATATAATAGATAGAATAATTAAAATTACTGGTTGGTAAGATAACCTCGTAACCCAGAAAGGTATTAAAATCGCCTAAAGTTAATTTGAATCTATCGGACACATTACAATATGCTAATAATTGATTGACAATATTCAAACTTCCTTCTGAATCAAAAATAGCTTCATTTCCTCGCGGGCCAAAAATTAGGTCGGCAGTAAATCCGGTTTCTTTTCCTTCAAAATTTTCTATCAAATTAAACATACCCAAAAAGAATCCTGGAAGATTGGTAAATGAAGTTCAAGGTGCTATTGTACCGCCATTTTTAGCATCATTGGTACTATTTAAGTTTACTCTGAAATAAGTATCAATGGAGCCGCTAAGAGAAAAGTAGAATCCAACTGGATTTGGGCATAAGAGCTTAAAGTTATCAATGTAAACATTGAGGTAAATAAAATTTTCATTTCTGACTTGTTTTAAATTAGATAAACGAGATTTATGATTTGTGAAAAAGAAATCCGTCAATATCTATTTTGACTAGTTGAGTTAAATTTTATTTTGAAAAAAATAAGTTAAATTTATTTAATTAATTTTACTCTGTGGAATTGTGGTAGAACTGTTTTTCTATTCTAAAACAAGTCCTTCAACAGAACTTCAATTTTGCTCGATTTTTTTTACTTTGGAGTTTTGGATATTTCTAATTTATACGATACTTACGTACTAACTATTTATTTTATAACTAAACTGTAGTTTTCCATTTTTTCTAATTCTTGGTAAGCTAACATATCATGTTCTGAGACATCTAATCCTTTTTGCTCTTCTTCTTCAGTTACTCTGATTCCAACTGTTATTTTTAAAATATATATAACTCCAAAAGCAAATATAAATGTAAAAGTCCCGATGGCTAAAGTACTGTACAATTGAATCCATAATTGTCCTAATCCAGCTTTTGATCCAAATAATCCAACAGCTAATGTTCCCCAAATTCCACAAACTAAGTGAACAGAAATAGCTCCAACCGGATCATCTAATTTTAATTTTGTGTCAATAAATACCACTGAGACTGGAATAATTGCTCCAGCAATTGCACCAATAATAATGGCTTCACTGGGTGACATCAAATTTGCTCCTGCTGTAATTCCTACTAGGCCTCCAAGGATGCCATTCAGTACCATTGACAAGTCATGAGTTTTAAATAAAAGTTGACTTACAAAAAATGCAGCGACTGCTCCACCTGCTGCTGCTAAAGAAGTAGTCACAAAAACTAATGAAACGCCTACTGGATCTGCTGATAATACTGATCCCCCATTAAATCCAAACCAACCAAACCAAAGTAAGAAAACACCGATTGCAGCCAAAGGCATATTGTGTCCAGGAATTGGATTTATTTCTTCCGAGGTATATTTTCCTTTTCGAGCACCGAGCAATATAATTCCTGCTAATGCTCCCCAGCCACCGACTGCATGTACTAATGAAGATCCTGCAAAATCATGGAAACCTACTGTTGATAACCAGCCGCCGCCCCATTGCCACATTCCTGTAATTGGATATGAAAAGGAAACAAATAATACACAAAAAGCTAAAAATGGCATTAACTTAATCCGCTCTGCAACTGCCCCTGAAACTATAGTACAACAAGTCGCTGCAAACATTGCTTGGAAAATGAAATCGGTATAATAGGTATATGTTCCATTATTATAATCTATTGCTCCTGCTGATCCTTCAGGCATGGTTATTCCAAATCCTGCAAACCCAAAATAACCACCAGTAAATTCTGCACCCGGGTACATTAGATTAAAACCCATCATATAATAAGTGAGTAGACCAATGGATAGAATCATACAGTTTTTAAATAAAATATTGACTGTGTTTTTCCTTTGGACAAAACCAGCTTCTAGGGCTGCAAATCCTAAATGCATAACAAAAACTAAACATGTTGCTACTAGCAACCATAAATTATTAGCTGTGAATAATGCTTCGTTCATTTTTTTGAAAATTAAATTGTTATAAAATTTTAATGCACAACCTCAGAGACATTGTGATTTGGCTATTAAAAAAAATGGGTTTGAATTGGTTTAAGGTCAGGTCAGAGGAAATGTAAATTGTTTGTTAAATTGCCTCGGGACCCTTATCTCCATTTCGAATCCTGAGAGTAGTTTCAATATCAAAGACAATAATTTTTCCATCCCCGATATCTCCTGTTCGTCCAGATGTGGTAATGGTTTCTACGATTTGATCTACCTTTTCTTTGGTTGTAATAATATCGAGTTGGAGTCGAGCAATAAAGTCTGCCCCATAGGAACTCCCTCGATATTTTAAGGTTTTTCCTTTTTGTAAACCGTATCCCTTTACCTCTTTTAAAGTGAAAAATTTCACTCCAATTAAGGCAAGTGCATCTCGGACAGAATCAAATTTTTGAGTTCGGATGATGGCTTCGATTTTTTTCATTTTTAATTATTTTCAGATGAAAAGTTTAATAAATGAATACAAAGAGAGGAATGATTGATTCATTTTTTAACTTTGAAAGTTCTATCTTCGTTTTTCCTTTTTCATTTTTTTTTTGTTAACGTGGCTAGATTTTTATTCTAATTTCAAAAGTAAATTTATGTTCCAAAAATCTTTTGTATCGCTGAAAAAAATAAAAATATACGATTTTCAATATAAAATTATTTTTTGTAAAAAACTGATAATCAATAAGTTATGAGTAAAAATAATGTTGTCGCCACGAATCAAGATGATCAGTTAATTAGTTTAATAAGTTCATTGACTAAGGCTGAGAAACGAAATTTTAAACTTTATGTGAATCGATTACAAAGTAAATCGGATGTAAAATTTGTACAACTTTTCGATGTAGTGGACAAGATGAAAGTTTGGGATGATTCAATTGTATTTAAAAAAATACCTTCTATTAAAAAATCTCAATTGGCCAATCTAAAACGTCATTTGTACAAACAAATTTTAATTAGTCTTCGACTTATTCATATCCAAAAAAATGTAGATATTCAGATTCGGGAGCAAATAGATTTTGCTAGAATTCTTTACGGAAAAGGTCTTTACATCCAGAGTTTGAAATTGTTGGATCGTATCCAACAGATTGCTGAAGATAATCATCAAGATATTCTGCAATTGGAAATATTAGAGTTTCAAAAAGTAATTGAGGAGAGACATATTACACGTAGTCGTCAAACATCTAACAAGGTAGAATCACTTGTTGAAGCATCTTATACTCGAAGCAAAATTATCAATAATTCATGTAAGTTGACTAATCTGAAAATTGAGATTCATGGATTTTATATACAATATGGGCACGTAAAAAATGATAGAGATGTTCTTGTTGTCCGAGAATTATTTTCCAAAAAATTAAAAGAAATTAAACTTGATGGTTTAACTTTTTTTGAGCAGGTTTATTTACATCAATGCTATGTATGGTATTATTATATTTTATTAAACTTTGATAAATGCATGGTTGATGCAAAGAAATGGGTTGACATTTTTGAGGAGAATCCTGAGATGAAAAAAGAGGAACCTGATCTGTATATGCGTGGCCAACATTATTTGTTGACGTGTCTTTTTAATTTAAAAATGGTCAAAGAATTTAATAAAGCGATTAATCATTTTGAAAAATTTGAGAAGGAATTTGGAAGTGAAATGAAACCTGTTTCAGAAATAATATATTTTCTATATTATTCTACTTCCAAATTAAATAAACATTACTTGGAGGGAACTTTTAAAAAAGGGATTGAATATGTTCCAGAAGTTTTGGGGAAAATAAAACAACATGAATCTCATCTTGATCCTCATAGGATTTTAGTTTTTTATTATAAAATTGCTTTCCAATATTTCGGTAATGAAAATTATAATACGATGATTGATTATATCAATGAGATTATCAATATGCAAGTAGGACAATTGCGAGAAGATTTGCAAGGCTATGCGCGTTTGTTACAATTAATCGGTCATTACGAATTAGAAAATTATGAATTACTTGATTATTTAGCGCCTTCAACTTATCGTTTTTTAGAAAAAATGAAAGAGTTGAATGAGGTTCAAAAAGAGACTTTAAAGTTCCTGAAAAAACTAATTAAACATCGAAATATTGGTCATCGTGAAATGTTTTTGACCTTTAGAACGAAACTTGAGAAACTACAAAAAGATCCTCATTCTAGACGAGCACTTTTATACTTGGATCTAGTTCCATGGGTGGAGAGTAAAATTCAAAAGAAAAGTATTCGAGCGGTGATCCAAAAATCTTTGTAAAGTGATTTGTTGAAATTTGATAGAGATGCAATTGTTTTTATTTGCTTGTAGAGGTTAAGTAACCATTATGCTTAATAAACCTTAAAATAATTTAATCAACTTTATCCCTGAAGGGTAATGGATTTTTTGAGGCAAATATTCAAGGCTAAAATTACTAAAAGCCAACTTACTTTAGACCGAAATTATATCCAGAATTTTTAAAATAAATAATTAGGCCTCTTCTCTTTTGTGTTTGATGAATAACCTGATACATTGATGAATTATTAATAAGTATATTTGAAAAATCAATAATATTGAGGTCAATATTGAGAAGTAATATTTTAATCGTTATGGTCTCTCCCAGGATTTTATTAAAAAAAATTATTATTCTAATAGTTACTTGGTTACGATAGATTGGAAATTAATTCTATTATTTTGGACTAAGTTTAAAGTTATCTACTTCAACAACTTCAGCTGGCTTGATATTTTTAAGATATATTCTTCCAATTCGCACTCGTACTAACCTAATAGTTGGAAATCCGACTGCTGCACTCATTTTACGCACTTGTCTAAATTTACCTTCTCGGATGGTGATTGAGATCCAACTTGTTGGGCCATGACTTTCTCCTCTTTCTTTAATTGGTGGAGAGAAAATTGGTGCGGGGTTTAACTGTCTTACCTCAGAGGGTAAAGTCAAATATTTTTTTTTGTTGACACTAATCTCAACTCCTTCTTTTAGTTGTTCAACTGCTTCCATATTAATTTCGCCATCAAGCTGAACGAAATATTCTTTTTCAATCTTTTTACTTCGGACCAGTTCACTTACTTTTCCATTAGTCGTCAGTAATAATAGTCCTTCCGAATTTTCATCTAATCGTCCAATAGCCATAGTGCCTTTCGGAAAATCATGAAGTGTCCCCAATAATTTTTTATTTTTTCGCTTATTCTGGTTATTAACAAACTGAGAAAGGTAGCCTTGGGGCTTATAAATAATAAAGTGCCGATGGTTATGCAAAGTGGATTAATTTTTTGAGAAGTTAGGTGATGGATTAAAGAAATTAAATTCTCTTTTTGGTAAACTAAAATTAAAGGAAAATAATAAGATCGATCTGAAAATTACAATCGGTACATTGTTAAATAAACTAACTAAAGTTATAAAAATTTAAATTTATAGAAATGAAAGCATTAATGATTATCTATGGTATCGAAATGGTTTAACTTTTAAAAATCGAACTTTAGCTAAACTAAAAGTAAAGATAACAAACTGGAAATCAACTCTTAATTTAAAATAAAATTGAATATTATTTTAAAAGATATTTGCATAATTAGATATAATATTTTTAACAAAAACAAATTATCATATTAACTTAGCAATAGGTAGGAATTCAAAAAAAAGATGGTTAATCCCAAGTTGAATTAAACTTCTCAAATGAAGTTTACTTTATAGTAATAAATAATAATAATCAAGATTAACTCAATATTAATTATCGAATTAATTGAGGTTTTTTTAATTATCGATGCAAAAAGTGAAATTCCTTTTTCAAGGCTGACTAGTATACAGTTAGTGGATCAAAAATATCCTAATTTTTTTTTAACTCGATAGAATAATCTTTAAATATTACTCAATTACTCTTTACAAATCGTAAATAAACTACAATCAAATTTGTATTTCTTTGAACAAATAGCAATATTTGATTTTTATATCACGTCTTAACCAAAATATTACCTACCTAGAAATCTTGACTTTTAAATTTCAACTTGACTTAAATAGCTTCCGTAGAGCAAAAACTAAATAATAGAGACAAAATATTAACTATTTTTTTTGAATAAACATTTGGCTTTTCAAATGTAATATTACTATTGTGTTATTTTGATAACATATTAAGTATAGTAATAATTTTACATATTTTGATTTCCTTCGCCAAATTTAGCTGACTCAATAAAATAGTAAAAAATGGAAGAAGAGAATCCAACTCAACAAAAAGGTTTATACATTCCTCAACTCGAAAAAGATTCATGTGGGACTGGACTTATTGCAAATCTCAAAGGTGAGAAAACTCATCAATTGGTTGAGGACGCACTAGTCATGTTACAAAATATGGAACATCGTGGAGCATGTGGATGCGAGCCCAACACAGGTGATGGTGCTGGTATTTTAATACAAACTCCTCATGATTTTTTTGTGAAAAAATGTCAAGAACTTGGATTTAGATTACCTGATTTTGGAAATTACGGCGTTGGAGTAATTTTTTTCCCAAAAGATAAAAACTTACGAAATCAATGTCGAGTTTTGCTCAATGACTATATCGATGAAATGGGTTTTGAACTTCTTGGATATCGAAAAATTCCAACGGATAATGAGGAATTAGGAGAATCAGCTATTACTTCAGAGCCAAGAATGGAGCAAGTTTTTTTAAAACCGATCGATGATTTAAATCCTAAAGACTTAGAGAGGAAGTTATATGTTTTAAGAAAATACGCTACGCATAATTTACACCTCACATATCCCCAATGCAAGGATATTTTTTATATCACCTCACTTTCTTACAAAACGATTATTTATAAAGGTCAGTTGACTACTTTTCAATTGCGACCTTATTTTCCAGATTTACATGATGCATCATTGAAGTCAGCCATCGCAACTATTCACTCTCGATTTAGTACCAATACAGTTCCAAAATGGAAACTAGCTCAGCCATTTCGATATGTTGCACACAATGGGGAAATCAATACGATTCAAGGTAATATTAACTGGTGGAAGTCAAGAGAGGCGCAATTAGCATCGGAAATTTTTACAGAGGATGAATTAGAAAAGTTAAGTCCTATTTGTGGAACGGGGTTGTCTGATTCTGGAAATTTTGACAATGTTTTGGAGTTCTTAGTCTTGAGCGGAAAGTCATTGCCGCATGCTTTAATGATGATGATTCCCGAGGCGTGGCAACATGATGATCTAATGCAAGATTATAAAAAAGCGTTTTACGATTATCATGAAAATTTAATTGAACCTTGGGATGGACCTGCATCAATTTGTTTTACTGATGGTATTTTAGTTGGGGCAACCTTAGATCGAAATGGACTGCGTCCATCAAGATATTGTTTGACAGATAATGATATACTGATTGTTGCATCAGAGGCAGGGGCTTTACCAGTTGATCCTTCGAGAATAATATCTAAGGGAAGATTACAACCTGGAAAAATGTTGATAGCCGATTTGGATGAGAATAGAATTATCGGAGATGAAGAATTAAAAAATACCGTGTGTCAAAGATTACCCTTTCGAGATTGGTTAAATGAAAATAAAATTGAACTTAAAGATATTCTACCTTACAAATCAGGAACTCGGTTTATGAGCCAAAACAATTTGCGGCAATTGCAAAAATTGTATGGTTATACCAAAGAGGACTTAAAATTCATTCTCGGTCCTATGGTTAAAATTGGGAGAGAACCAATAGGTTCTATGGGGGCTGATACACCTCTAGCGATCCTTTCTCAGCAACCTCAGCACTTGGCAAATTACTTCAAACAATTATTTGCACAAGTCACCAACCCGCCAATTGATCCAATCCGTGAATATAGTGTTATGTCTCTTTTTACGAAGCTTGGGAGTCAAAATAATATTTTAAAACTAGATGCCGAACATGCCAAGTCTATTCATCTAGATCAACCATTATTAACGATTGAGGAGTTATTGAAAATAAAATATCTTCGTCATGATGACTATAAAACGGGTATTGTCGAATTGGTTTTTAAACCTGATGGTCAAAAAGGAAGACTTAAAGCAGCCATCGATCATACCTGCGCGGTTGCAGAAGATTTGATTAGAAATGGTGCAAATATTTTGGTTTTATCAGACTGTTCGGTGAGCACGAATTTAGCCCCGATTCCAACACTTTTAGCGACGGGAGCGATCCATCATCATTTGATTCGAGAAGGGTTACGAACCAAAACTTCCATCATAGTTGAAGGAGGAGATATTTGGGAGACACATCATTTTGCAACGTTGATTGGCTACGGAGCAGATGCTATAAGTCCATACATGGCATTCTATACTATTGATGATCTAGTTAATAATAATTTTTTCGAAAAAGGATATACCAAAGAAGTTTTACAACAAAAATATATAAAAGCCATAGGAAAAGGTTTACTTAAAATTATGTCGAAAAATGGAATTTCGACTTTACAGTCTTATAAAGGTGCACAAATTTTTGAAGCTCTGGGGATTCATTCTAAAGTGATCGATCAATCTTTTACTGGCACAGTTTCAAGGTTACAAGGATTAGGTTTTGATGGAATAGCTAGAGAAGTTTTGGAAAAATTTGCTAAAGCATATTCAGAAAGTTTATCTAAAAATAATGCTTTAGGAAATGGAGGAGTATACGCTTGGAGAGAAGATGGTGAGTTCCATCTATTTAATCCGCAGACTATTCATCTATTGCAATTTGCTACTCGAAAAGGAGATGAAGATGCTTTTAAAAAATATGCAAAATTAATAGATGATCGATCGGAAAAAGCATGTACGCTTCGAGGACTTTTAGATTTTAGGAAAAGCGAACCCATTGATATCGAAGAAGTTGAATCTATCGAAGAAATTTTTAAGCGATTTGCTACAGGTGCGATGTCGTTCGGTTCGATTTCACATGAAGCCCATTCGACATTGGCAATTGCCATGAACCGAATTGGGGGAAGAAGTAATAGTGGAGAAGGAGGTGAAGACGTCAGCCGTTTTGTGAAAAAGAAAAATGGCGACTGGGAGCGTTCTGCCATAAAACAAGTTGCTTCTGGAAGGTTTGGGGTCACGAGTCATTATTTGACCAACGCAGATGAGTTGCAAATCAAAATGGCTCAAGGTGCAAAACCTGGAGAAGGTGGACAATTGCCTGGACATAAAGTAGATGATTGGATTGGTCGAGTGCGAAATTCTACACCAGGTGTTGGATTGATCTCTCCGCCTCCACATCACGATATTTATTCTATCGAAGATTTAGCACAGCTCATTTTTGATTTAAAAAATGCCAATCGTAAAGCTCGTATTAATGTAAAATTAGTTTCGAAAACTGGTGTAGGAATTATCGCTTCGGGGGTTGCTAAAGCACATGCTGATGCGATTTTAATTTCAGGATATGATGGAGGAACAGGCGCTTCACCATTAACATCAGTTCGTCATGCAGGATTGCCATGGGAATTGGGGTTAGCAGAATCACATCAAACTTTGGTCAAAAATAAATTACGAGATCGGGTGGTTTTACAGACTGATGGACAAATTAGAACAGGTCGAGATTTAGCTATTGCAACATTATTGGGAGCAGAAGAATGGGGAGTAGCAACAGCAGCTTTGGTTGTTGAAGGTTGTATCATGATGCGAAAATGTCACATGAATACTTGTCCAGTTGGGATTGCTACCCAGAATCCGGACTTGAGAAAGCGTTTCACTGCCAAGCCAGAGCACATTATTAATTTTTTTACATTTTTAGCAAAAGATTTGAGAAAGTACATGGCGCAACTAGGTTTCCGAACAGTGGAGGAGATGGTTGGGAAAGTTGAATTATTAAAAACTAAAAAAGGAATTTCCAATTGGAAATATAAATCATTGGATTTGAGTCCCATTCTTTTTAAAGAACCTGTGGATGATTCTATTGGGCAATTTAAACAAGTAGAACAAGATCATGGATTAAAAGGAATTTTGGATTGGAAGCTTTTGAGTCATATTGGGAAAGGACTTGATATAGGACAAAGCTCAGCTACAACTTTCTTAGTGAAAAATACGGATCGCGCAGTAGGTACACTTTTATCTAATGAAATTTCCAAGCGATATGGTCTAGATGGCTTGCCAGAAGATACTTATAATTTTAGATTTAAAGGATCTGCTGGGCAAAGCTTTGGAGCATTCTCAGTTCAGGGGTTGACTTTTACTCTGGAAGGTGAATCAAATGATTATTTTGGAAAAGGTTTGTCCGGTGCAAAATTAATAGTTGTTCCTGATCGAGATGCACCTTTCGAGGCTGGTGAAAATATCATTATCGGAAATGTTGCATTTTATGGGGCGACTTCAGGAAAAGCATTTATCAAAGGATTGGCTGGTGAGAGATTTGCAGTCAGGAACTCAGGTGTAAATGCTGTAGTTGAAGGAATTGGAGATCATGGTTGCGAGTATATGACAGGTGGTCGTATTATAGTTTTAGGGAAAACAGGTAAAAATTTTGCTGCAGGAATGAGTGGTGGAATTGCTTATGTTTTTAATGATTGGGGAGGTTTTGAAAATCAATACAATCCTGAATTGGTAGACCTAAATCTAATGGAAAATAAGGATTTTGAAAATGTAAGAGTATTGTTACGAGAGCATTTTTTATATACCAGTAGCAAAAAAGCTTATGATGTTCTCAATAATTGGGAACAGAAAAAACATACATTTATAAAAGTTATTCCAAGAGATTATAAAAGGATTCTTGAGCAGAAAAAGCAAGAGGAGCCGATTGCAAAAGAAAAATTTAATTGAGATCGAATTAGCTGGTTTCTAATTTTTTATAAAAAATGACTATCACAAGTCGTCAGACAATAATAAATATGGCAGATCCACATGGTTTTTTAAAATATAAGAGAGAGTTACCTAAACCTCGAAAAGTAGATGTTCGAGTAAAAGATTATCAAGAGATTTATAAAAGTTTTCCAGATAAAAAGGTAAAAACGCAGGCTAGTCGATGTATGGATTGCGGAGTTCCATTTTGTCATTCAGGTTGTCCGTTGGGAAATGTGATTCCTGATTTTAATGATGCAGTATGTCAAGAAAATTGGGAGGATGCGTATCATATTTTAAGTGCAACAAATAATTTTCCAGAATTTACTGGACGAATTTGTCCTGCACCCTGTGAGACGAAGTGTGTTTTGGGAATTAATCAACCGCCTGTGGCAATTGAGTTGATTGAAAAAAATATTATTGAAAAAGCATTTGAAGAAGGTTTCATTCAGCCTAGTCCTCCTTTGATCAGGTCTGGAAAGAAAGTTGCTGTTGTTGGTTCAGGTCCAGCTGGTTTGGCAACGGCATCACAATTAAATAGAGAAGGACATTCGGTGACTGTTTACGAGAGAAACTCTCGTATTGGGGGACTACTTCGTTATGGAATTCCGGATTTTAAATTAGAAAAATGGGTAATAGATCGACGATTACAAATCATGGAGGCAGAAGGGATTCGTTTTGAGGTTAATGCCAATGTGGGAGATAATATTCCAGTAAAACAACTGATGGATGAGTTTGATTCAATTGTTTTATGTGGTGGTTCAACAGTTCCTCGAAAATTAAATATAAAGGGGGAAGATTTGAAAGGAGTTCATTTTGCAATGGATTTTTTGGAACAAAATAACAAAAGGGTTGCAGGTGATATTATTTCCAAAAAAGAAGAATTATTAGCAACGGGAAAGAATGTTCTGGTTATCGGAGGTGGAGATACTGGATCTGATTGTATAGGGACTAGCAACCGGCATAAAGCAAAATCAATTTTACAATTAGAAATTTTGGTTCAACCTCCAATAAAGCGACCAACAGATATTCCATGGTCAGCTGCACCCATGTTATTAAAAACAACTTCTTCTCATCAAGAGGGTTGCGAACGTGAATGGGGAATTTTGACTAAAGAATTTATCGGAGACAAAAAAGGAAAGCTTAAAGCAGTAAAATTGGTAAATATAAAATGGACATTAAATAAGGAAACTGGGCGTTCTGGATTTGAAGAAATAGTAGAAACAGAAAGAGAAATTCCTTGTGAAATGGCATTGTTGGCTGTGGGATATTTGTATCCCCAAAAAGAGGGGTTACTAGAAGAATTGAAAATAGAATTAACAGAAAGAGGAAATGTAAAAGGCGAAAATTATCAAACCAATTTGGACAAAGTTTTTACGGCTGGAGATATGAGAAGGGGGCAATCTTTAGTTGTTTGGGCAATTGAGGAAGGTAGAAAAGCTGCTATTTCTGTGAGTAGTTTTTTGGCAAAAGAGGATTAGTTTTTAACCAAAGGTCGACTAATATTTTTTGAACTTATTAAACAAGGTAAATATTTTATGAATACTAAAAGTGTAGGTTTGATAGTATTCTTTAAAAAAATAATAAATGAAAAACCTTAAGGATAAAGTAGTAGTTATTACAGGCGCAGCATCAGGAATAGGAAAAGCACTCGCACAACAATTTGCGAAATTAGGCAGCCATTTAGCGTTAAATGATTTTAATGAAGAAGGACTTTTAGAAACTGTAAAAGAACTCCAATCAATAACTAGTGGAAAAGTATTTTCAGCTTCATTTGATGTTTCCAAAGTTGAAAATTTTGAAAAATTTGCTCGCCAAATATTTGAAGAGTTCGGATGTGTTGATATTGTAATAAATAATGCAGGAGTTGCACTTGGTCGAGTAAGCATCGAAGATGTAAGTTATAAGGATTTTGAATGGGTAATGAATATTAATTTCTGGGGAATGGTTTATGGAACAAAAACATTCTTACCACTTTTGAAAAAACAACCAGAAGCTGCTCTAGTTAATATTTCTAGCGTTTTTGGAATTGCTGGTATTGGGAATCAAGGGCCCTATTGCGCCTCTAAATTTGCAATAAGGGGATTGACAGAATCTTTGAGGATGGAAGCAATGATAGATTTCCCTCATGTTAAAATTCATTCAGTTCACCCCGGAGGAATAAAAACTAATATTGTCAAAAATTCTAAATGGGTGGAAGAGAATATCACCGAAGAACAAAAAGAGGAGGAAACTAAGAATTTTGAAAAATTCTTTATCACTACTCCTGAATCTGCAGCTTCAACAATAGTCAAAGGTATAAAAAAGAAACAGTCTAAGATATTAATTGGGAAAGATGCAAAGCAGTTAGATTTGATGGTAAGGTTAATGCCTCAGGGGTACACTAAGCTAGTGATCAATCAACTTAAAAAGTCAAAATTGTTTAATTAAAATTTTACGTAAACACATTTATGTAAAAGTAGCTCAATCGAGTTTATGTTTTCCTATTATCATAGCTCATTTTACTCTAATGAGTTTACCCGTCCCTTTGCCTTTTTTTGAAATATAGGTTGTTGAAGTTTTGTATTTTAGGCAAAATTTAAAATATGAAAATGCTTCTTTACTTACTATTTTTTTTAGGTGGACTATATTCTCTCATTTGTTACCTGCTCTATTTTTTTCAAGAACATCTCATCTTCTTTCCTCAAAAATTAGCAATTGATCACACCTTTAATTTCGATGGAGACTTTGAAGAAAAATATTTTCATGTCGATGAAGAAACAACGATTCATGCACTTTATTTTTTTGCGCAAAATCCAAAAGGAGTTATTTTATATTTCCATGGAAATGCTGGTTCATTAGAGGACTGGGGAGGAGTAGCAGATGGTTTTGTTAAGTTGAATTACGATGTATTGATCTCAGACTTTCGAGGTTTTGGAAAAAGTACAGGTAAGATAAGTGAGTTAGGTTTATATCAAGATGCTCAGATGTTGTATGATGTTTTATTAGAAAATATTGACGCATCTAAAATTACGGTTTTGGGAAGATCACTAGGGACAGGAGTCGCAGTAGATTTAGTTTCGAAGAATAAAGTAAAAAGGTTAATACTTGAAACACCATTTTCAAGTTTTGCAGATTTGGCTCAAAGTCGCTTTAAAATAATCCCCGTCAAAGTATTGTTGAAGTATAGTTTTCCAAATAAGGACAAGTTAAAAAAAGTAAATTGTCCAGTACATATTTTACATGGAACGAATGATCAGGTGATTCCATACAGTCATGCTAGAAAATTGAAGTCAGATTTAAAATCTGGTTGGACATTTACAAATATTAAATCAGGTAATCATAACAATCTATCTCTATTTCAAGAATATTGGAATAGAATTGAATCTATTTTAAAATAAAAATTCTATTAAATTAATATTCTATACTTCTTTTACTTGAGCTCTTTCTTCTAATATTTCCTTATATAAAATCGGTTGAGGATATTCTTTTCTCATCACATGCTTGATTACATCAAAAGCGGTAATTACTCCTTTTAATTTATTATCAATATTAACAACTGGTAAAGTTTTGAATCGTCTATCAATAAAAAGTTCAGCAGCAGTTCCTACTTTATCTTTTGGTTCGATAACTAAGACATTGGTACTCATAACGTCTTTGACAAGGTTAGAATTAGTAGTCTTATGGTTTATTGAGTTTTTCCAAAGATCATATGATGTAATCATGCCTACTAATTTGTCATTTTTATCAACAACTGGGATTTGTTGAATTTTTTGTTTGACCATTATTTTGGAAATGTCGACCACAGTATCGTTCGGATGAGCAACAATAGGGTCAGATCTCATTATTTTGCGTACTTCTTGGTTCAACATAATTTTATTTTTTACTTTGGTTACCTGAATAACTAAAGTTACTAAAGTTTTTATTTTTGCCAAATAAAAATACGTAAAAGGTTTTCTTAATGTGAAAAGAAAATTTGTTGCAATAGTATGATGAAATATAATTTTCTTACATTTCATTACCTAAAAAAAATAAAATATGAAAAATGTGTTTTCCCTTTTTTTTCTAGTCCTATTTATTAATTCTTGTCAAGAAATAGAAACAGATAATAGACCTAATATCATTTTTATTTTAGCAGATGATTTGGGATATAATGAATTGGGTTGTTATGGTCAAACAAAAATAGAAACTCCAAATATTGATGCACTTGCAGAAAATGGAATAAAGTTCAATCAACATTATTCAGGTTCTCCAGTTTGTGCTCCTTCCCGCTGTATTTTCTTAACTGGACAACATTCTGGAAATGCATATGTTCGTGGAAATGATGAGTGGAATTCTCGTGGTGATGTTTGGGATTTTGAAAAAGTAGTAAATGACCCAAACTTGGAAGGGCAATATCCTATGCCGTCAGACTCTGTTACCATTGCGGAATTATTAAAAGAGAAAGGATATTCCACAGGAATGGTTGGTAAATGGGGATTGGGTGCACCCCTTTCAGAGGGTATTCCAACTAAGCAAGGATTTGATTTTTTTTATGGTTACAATTGTCAAAGACAAGCACACACTTATTATCCCAAGCATCTTTGGAAAAATGAGGAGAAAATTTGGTTGGATAATAAATTGGTACCTCCAGGAACTCAACTTGAAAATCTTGCTGATTCATTAAATGAAGAAGCTTATGATAGGTATACCCAAAAAGATTATGCCCCAACTTTGATGCATAACGAAGCACTTCAATTTATCGATGATAACAAAACTAAACCTTTCTTTTTGTACTATGCTTCCCCAATTCCTCATTTACCTTTACAAGCTCCCCAGCGTTGGGTTGATTTTTATAAAGTGAAATTTGGTAAGGAAAATCCTTATCCTGGAGGGCGAAGTTATTTTCCAAATTATACTCCAAGAGCTACTTATGCTGGAATGGTTTCTTACCTCGATGAACAAGTAGGAGAGATAGTTGAAAAATTAAAGGCAGAAGGGATATATGAAAATACATTGATTATTTTCACTAGTGACAATGGACCAACTTATGATATCGGAGGAGCAGATTCTCCATATTTTGAAAGTGCTAGTCCTTTTAGAAGTGACAGAGGTTGGGGGAAAGGGTACACCCAAGAAGGTGGGATTCGAGTGCCAATGATTGCTCATTGGCCTATCAAAATAAAGAAGAAAAGTACTTCGAATCACCTGTCAGCCTTTTGGGATTGGTTACCAACATTTTGTGAAATAGCAGGTGTGGAAAGTTCAAAACATTCTGATGGGATAAGTTTATTACCAACATTAAAAGGAGAGGAACAAAAAAAGAAGCATGATTTTTTATATTGGGAGTTTCCATCATATAAAGGACAGCAAGCTTTAAGAATGGGGAAGTGGAAGGCAATTCGTCAAAATATGTTTGATGGTAATTTGGAGGTGGAGTTGTTTGATTTAGAGCAAGATTTGACTTGTCAAAACAATGTTGCCAATCAATTTCCAAAAGTGGTTGAAGAAGTCAAAAAAATATTAGAAAAAGAACACCAAACTTCTGTTGTTGAACGATTTAGAATTCCAATTCTAGATGAGGTGAATAATTGAAAATTCAAAAAGTCTTAATTAGTTAATTTAAAATACAGAATGCTAACGTCACAATAGTAGTAACAATAATAATATTTTTTATGAATTTAAATTTATGAGTATTTTGTATATTCAATTATATCATGCTTCTGATTTTACTTTTTGGAACAATAAGACAGTTAAAAAAAACAAGACTTAATACAAGCCCATAAACTGTTACCAGTATCATTGGCCATATTTAGAAAAATGAAAATAAAAAATAATTTGGCTCAATCCTATCAATAATATTTCATTTAACAGATTTTTTATATCCTGTTGAACATAGAAAGTTATAGGAACTAAAAATGAAAAAGACTGGCAGTAGTTAAGTTTATTATCTTCAATAATTCTATTTTTATTAAAAAAGTTTAAGTATTTTGATTTGTACATTTCTTTAAAAAATATGTAAATGAAAAATAAATTTAAATTTGGAGTTGTACTTTTTATAGCCTTGTCTACTTTGTTTTTATTTTCAAAATATTTGAGGATTGATTTTCCAAAGGAAAAAAGTAGCATTTTTTTTAATGGAAAGATAATTACGATGGAAGGTGATTCAAAGTCTCCAGAAGCTATATTTGTTGAAGATGGATTTATAAAATCGCTAGGGACTAAGGATAAACTATTTGCTCTAAAAAATGATAAAACTTCTCTAATTGATTTACAAGGAAAGACGTTGCTTCCGGGGTTTATTGATAGTCATACTCATCCTGCATTGTCTACATTTTTACATAATATGGTGGATTTATCTGGATTTACTCACCAAAATTCTGAACAATTATGGAGTCATTTAAGTACAGAAATAAATAATTTTGAAAAAGGGGAATGGATGATTTGTCGAGGATTTGATCCGATTTTGGTGAAGGGATTAGATGCCCCTCACATTGATTTTTTAGATAGTATTGCTCCTGAAAATCCAATCTTGATTATCTCTCAAAGTTTACATTCCTTCTGGACAAATTCCCGGGGATTTGAATTAGCTAATATTTCTAAGGATACGCCCGATCCAACAGAAATGAGTTTTTATGAAAAAGATAAAAATGGAGAATTGACTGGTTTTATTGCCGAACAGGAAGCTATCAAACCATTCAATGAAATGCTTGAAGAAAGTCTAACTCCAAAGGTTATGATTCAAGCAACACGAGAAGTTTTTGATGAGTATGCTCGCAACGGAAATACTACAATTGTAAGTGCAGGTCTAACAATTAAAGATAAAAAACCACTTCAATTATATGAACACTTTTCAGCTGAGAAACCAAAGTTGCTTAATCAATTTTTATCCTTCATTGGTTATTTTCCAAAACGAAAACCAAGTGTTCGTCATTTCATATATGTTCGACATGATAGAGCATTTTTGTTGCCTGATTCGCCTGAAAATGGAGATGATTTCTATCGATTTTTAGGAATTAAACATTGGTATGATGGCTCTCCTTATACAGGTTCGATGTATTTAAAAGAACCTTATGAAGTTTCAGATTTAACGAAAAATGGTTTGCAAATTCCAGAAGGATATGGAGGAAAAAGGTTAGTTGAAAAAAATGATATGATTGATTTTGTAGAAAGATATCAAAAATTAGGTTGGCAAATCGCTGTGCATGTTCAAGGTGATCAGGCTATTGAGGAAACGATATATGCATTTGAAGAGGTAAATAATAACAGGACAATCACAAATTCCAGACATCGGTTGGAACATTGCCTTTTGCTTTCCGATACCTCTATTAAGAGGATGAAAGTTTTGAATATGACTCCAAGTATTCATATCAATCATTTGTATTATTATGGAGAGGCTTTAAAGAATGAAATTATAGGGGAGGAGCGAGCAGAAAAAATTTTGCCCATTGCTTCGGTTCAAAATAATGGTTTGAAATTTTCATTACATGCTGATCAACCAATGTTTAAAAGTGATCCTTTGAGACTAATTCAAACGGCTGTTTTGAGAAAAACAAAAGAAGGAAATCTGATGGGTGATGGAGAGCAAATTGATATTTTGGACGCGCTTAAAGCGATGACTATTCATGCAGCATGGCAAATAAAAATGGAAGATAAAATAGGTTCGATTAAAGAGGGGAAATTTGCAGATTTTGTAATTTTGGATAAAAATCCATTGGAGACGCCTAGTAATGAATTAGAAAAAATACAAGTTTTAAAAACATTTGTGCATGGAAATGAATTGAAATAAGTTTTTAAAAATTAAATCATTGTGGAAGAATCCTCGCCTAGTTTTTTTGCTCATCTAAAACCCATATTGTTTACCTTTTGTGGTAAACATAATTGTTCTATTTTATATTTTAAGGATAAAAAAGCTATTCACTTTTTTGAAATTATAAATTGAAAAGAGGTTTTATTTGTAGGAGGCTTTCTATTTGCAATTGGTATTTTATTGATGATTCGAACTATTTATTTTATTCAAAAAGAGGGACTTAATTTAGTGGAAAGATTCGGGAATGATTATGTTTTTTTTTGAAAATGTCATTCGATGGTTAACAAGATTAACTCCTTCGGAAAATAAGAACTAATTAAAATTAGTTTTATATTTGTGCTTTCTTATTAAATTTGTGAACTTATAACGTTGCCACTAATGAAATTACAAAATTTGATTTTCTTTTTTTGCTTGTCTATTTTTTCTTTTTTTGGATGCGAAGGAACCTCTGATGAGAACAATGAGAAAATTGATAAAACAGCAGATTCTGCTAAAGAATTGATTGATTTATTAAAAGAGAAAACGAAGGATATTGCTAATGATGAGGACCTTCATGGAAAGTTTAGAGATATTCTGGAGAATGTGAATGTGGAATCAAAAGACTTTGAAAAATTATTAAAAGAGCATAGAGATGAATTGAAAGAGAAGTTTGAAAAGATTACTAACGATCCAAAGATGAAAGAAAAGTTTAAAAATTTTGAAGGTGATACTAACGAGATTAAGAAGAAACTAGAAAAAATATTTGAGGAAATATCGAAAGAGCAAAAGTGATTTTTTAAAAAAAGCATTTAAAATTCTCAAACTCACCTCTAGATATTTAATATTAATTTAAATATATCCATAAAACCTATAATGCCCTCTTCTTTTTAATAGAGTTAAGCTTGCTCTTATTCTTTTTTATTTGGCAAACTTTTAATTGATCTGATATTCTAGTTATTTTTATAAAAAATTAATCAATGGGGATATTAATTTTCAAGGATAGATAACTTTCTGTTAGAAATTTCTTCAATAGATTTTTTAGGCTTTGAATTTATAGCCTCTGGTGCTTTCTCAGCAATGTCTATGAAAAAGACATTATTTAGTTTGTTACACTCAATATTATTTGATAATGGATTCAAGGTTAATGCTAAAACGGGAGTAAATTTTGTGACTTTAATTGTTTCCAATTTGAGTTTAAGAGTAATGGATTCTCCGGGAACTATCATACCCATAGCATCTCTATTTCCTTTTTTAATAAATGAAATGTCAACAGGGATTGATCCCCTTGTCAAATTATGAGATCTAGTAAAATGAGACTGGATGGCAATATTATCTATTTCCTTATTGGTTTCCCCATGTAGTGAAATTGGAGTATTACCCACATTCTTAATTGTGTACTTCAATAGAACAAAACGTTTATTCTTTCTCAAGATTTTAACCTCGTCAATTATTAAGTCAGCACAAGTTTTCTTTTTTGAAAGGCGATTAGCTTGTTCTTCTTTAATGGGTTCCTTTTTTATTTTGGGGTCATTGATTTCAGTTTCAGCAACGTTAATTTTACTATACTCCTTGGATGCGATTCCCAAAATAGGTTCAGTAACCTTATTTTCTAGTTTTTTGGGACTAATTTTTTCTTTTGGTTGATTAGGTTTTGATAGAAACCTTGGGTTTTCTAGGTTAGAACTTTTAACTGGAGTTTCCTCACAAACCTCTTTTTTAGATTTTTCTAATTTTGATTGTAGTGATTTATGGTCTCCAGGGATTAAATTTTCATTAATGAGGAACTCTTTATCGGTATCACTTATTTGAACAATTGACTCTTTATATTTTGATATTTCATTCTCTTTCCTATCAGAATCTGGATTAGTAAAATAGGTAAACTTCATTTTATTTCTTAAAATTAGTTGTCCAGGACGAAGAGAAATGGTTTTCTTTTTGATACTTTCAATAATCGACTGTTTTGCCCCAATTAATTCATTTTCTTCAAGAGATTTATCAAATTGAATAAGGAGGTCATGAGGAATTAAATTAGGTTTACCAAGTTTAACTTTGTTCCTACCGTTATTGACAATCTTGTATTCTATTTTGTAGGATTTCCCTTTTTTCTTAATTATTTTAATTGATTTGACAATTAATCGGTTATCGCTGTATTTGGGTTTTACTTGAGGAATGGTATCGGTTAAAACATGAGTGAAGGTTGGGCAAGAGGAAGCGGCCAATTGATTTGAGCATTGATATAGAGAAAATAAAACTATTAAAATATTTTGTACAGTTTTCATAATTCTGCAGTTATGGGGGTGATATTAGAAAATCAATAAAATGAAATTGCAAGAATTATTCCATAAAATAATTATTACTCACAAATAAAACTGCTTGATATGTTGATGTCAATATTTTATTCTTTTTCCTTGAGGGTCAGCGGTCGATTAATACTTTCCTCTAAAGATATCATAGTTTCAGTTCTCTGAATTCCAGAAATCCTTTGAATTTTGTCATGCAAAACAGTGCGTAAATGAAGGGTGTCTTTACAAATTATTTTCACAAAAATACCATAATTACCGGTTGTATAGTGAGCACTTACTATTTCAGGAATCATCTTTAATCTCTCAGAAACATCATCATATAAAGAACTTTTTTCTAAATAGACACCTAAAAATGCTACAACATCATATCCCAGCTTGGTATGATCGATAATTAGATTGGCCCCTTTTACAATTCCCATTTCTTTAAGTTTGGTCATTCTTACATGCACCGTTCCGCTTGAGACAAATAATTGTTTAGCTATGACGGAATAGGATGTGTTCGAGTTTTCCATCAAAATAGAAAGAATTTTTCGATCAATATCATCAATTTTTCCTGTTTTATCCATGATGTTTTATTTTGATGGGTAATAGTTATGCTTATTTATATATGGAAAACAATAATAAGGAAAACTTGTTTCTTTTTTTTAAAAAACAACCTAAGAACTATCGGTTTATTTGCAAAATCGGAGATAGAAAATTCTTACATTTGTTCTTTTAGAATCAGTTAATAATAGATAATGTCCGAAATAGAGAATTCCCAAAATGGAAAATTAAATATTTGGCTCCCTTTTCTTTTCGCTGTTGTACTTGCAGGCGGGATGTATGTTGGTTCCCAACTTAATCCTGCTCCTCAATTAATCATTCAAACGGACGGAATAGATCCTGCAGAATTTAGCAAAATTGGTAATGGTAGAATTGAGGATTTACTTCGGTTCATCGAGGCTCGTTATGTTGATGAGGTTAATAGTGATGAATTAATCGAGAAGGCGATAGGTGAAATTATTTCTGAACTTGATCCTCATTCATCCTACATTCCTGTCTCTCAGGTAGAAAGAATTAATGATGAGCTAGAAGGAAACTTTGATGGTGTAGGAATTGAGTTTATTATCCTGGATGATACCATAGTAGTGGTTGCTCCAATTGCAGGTGGCCCATCTGAAGATGCAGGAATTTTAGCGGGTGATAAGATTGTTGAGATTAATGATTCTACAGCAGTAGGAGGAGAAACTGATGTTCGTGAATTAGTCAATAAATTAAGAGGTCAAGCTGGAAGTGAGGTAAAAGTTGGTGTAAAAAGAGGAAAAGGTAAATTGGTGAAAAGTTTTAAAATCAAACGGGAACCAATACCAATATTTAGTGTAGATGTTGGATATATGATTAATGAAAGTACAGGGTTTATAAAAGTGAATCGCTTTAGTGCAACAACCTATAGAGAGTTTATGGAGGAAGTGGAAGAGTTAAAGGAAAAGGGAATGGAAGACTTAATCGTAGACTTAAGACAAAATCCTGGTGGATATTTAAGGGAAGCTACTAAAATGCTAAGCCAACTTTTTCCTGACAAAGGAAAACTATTGGTTTATACAGAAGGAAGGACTGTTCGAAGAAATGAGTATAAATCAACAGGTCTTACTCATTTTGCAATCGGAAAAGTGGCTATTTTGATTGATGAAGGATCTGCATCGGCAAGTGAAATTGTGGCAGGTGCTGTACAAGATTGGGATCGGGGAGTGGTCATTGGGCGAAGATCATTTGGGAAAGGGTTAGTTCAAGAACAGTTAGACTTGAATGATGGTTCTGCCTTGAGGCTAACTGTAGCTAGGTATTTTACGCCTTCTGATAGATTAATTCAAAAGTCATATGATGATAAGAGTGCTTACAGCTCAGATATAATTAATCGATATCAAGGAGGAGAGCTTTTAAATAAAGATAGCATCCAGCAATCTGACACGACACAATTTTTTACCAAGCTTGAAAAGCGAGTTGTTTTTGGAGGAGGAGGAATTACTCCAGATGTTTTTATTCCATTAGATACTACCTATTTAAACGATACTTATATCTCATTGCGTCAGGTTTTACCTCAGTATATTTATCGATATGCTAAGGATAATGCTAATTTATTGAAAGAAATTCCTTTGGAGAAACTGCGTTATGATTTTGTTGTGGATGAAAATATGTTAAATGATTTTATGAAATTTGGAGAGGCAAACGGGGCAAAAGTGGACCTAAAAGATTTTGATAAAATCAAAGATAATGTAAAACTACTATTAAAGGCTAGATTAGCCAGAAACTTGTTTAAGGAAGATGGATTTTATACTATTTGGAATGATTCAGATGAGGTCGTCAAAGCAGCGTTGGGTGCCTTGAAAAAGGAAAATCCATTGGCTGAGTATGATGAATAATTTTCTTGTTTAAAATTATATAAAGGTTTGCTTTTCAAAATTTGAAAAATAAACCTTTTTTTATTCATAGTAACTTTATTCAACTTGAGCTAAGTTGTTTCTCTTTTAAATTTCTGATTTTAATGGCATCTATCTTTAATATGTTTTATCCAAGAAAATTAAATATTCTTCTTTCCTAACTTCGATAGAACCTAATGTTTCCCTTTGAAGTAGAACATATGAAGTAACTATTATTATGAGTCCTTGTCCCTTTTCAATAGAGAGATCTCCTTACCGTATTTTGCAAACTGGTCAATATCTTATGAGTTTATATTCAAAATATTTATACTATTATTGAGTTGGGTGTTCTGGTTTTGCAAAACCTTCAAAGGATAATTTTTTTTTGAAGTATTGATTCAATTAATTAATAATTGTAACGTCATATGGTGTATTGGATTCGTAAAATCTAATGCTGTTTAGGATTAAAAGATAGAGTAAGATTTAGATGAAAATCAATACAACATGAATATTTTTTGATGATTTACTAGTGTTTCTATAATTCATCTTGGTCTTTTATATTTATTGTTTTAATCACACGGTAAAGCTAAATAGTTAGGAGGGCAGGTGGAGTTGCCCTTGGATAATTTTTTTAATGGTCGGTTTGAAATTGGGGGATGTTATGATGATTTTATCACCTAGAACCAGCGTTTCATTTTCTTCATTACTCACCTCGATTTTTGCAATGTCTTTTCCAATCAATATAGTTAAAAAGGTTGTTGATTCTAGTTTTTCTAACCGTATAATTTCTCCTGTAATATTAAAAGGGTTAGTTCTATCATTTGTTGAAAAAATTGAAATAGGATTTCCACTTTGAATTATTTTACCATGATCCAAAACTAAAACTTGATCTGACATTTTTAAAACCTCCGCCAAATCATGACTAATCAAAATAGTGGTTAAGTTAAATTCTCTATGAACTTGGAGAATATATTTTTGGATTTTATTTCGCATTTCTTCATCCAAAGCTGAGAGTGGTTCATCGAGTAAAAGCAATTCTGGTTTTTGAACCAAGGCTCTAGCGACGGCAACTCGTTGTTGCTGGCCACCAGAAAGGTGATAAGGTTTCTGGTTTTGCAGGTCTCCGATTTCCATTATTTCAATTAACTCATTTATGATTTTCTTACTTTGTTTTTTATGTAAAGCAAAGCTTAAATTTTCAAAAATAGTCATGTTGGGAAAAAGCGCATAATCTTGAAATACAAAACCTATTTTCCTTTTTTGAGAAGGAAGGTATACTTTTTGGACACTGTCTAACAATACATTTCCATGAACGGTGATTTTCCCAAAGTCAGGCTTAAGTAACCCTGCTAGAATTCGTAAAGTGGATGTTTTTCCTGCTCCAGATTTACCATAAAGTGTAACAAGTTTTCCTGGCTCGATGCTAGTCTTGATATCAAGTAGCATTTTCCCAGAAGAAGCATTAAGTTTTTTTTTAAGGAATATTTCTATCATTTCCAAAACTGTTTAAGGTAACCACCATTCACAATATAAACTAAGAGTAAAATGGAAAATGTCAAGCCAAATAAGACTAAAGAATAAGAATTGGCTGCTCCATAATTTAGTGATTCAACTTCATCATAAATTGCAATTGAGGCAACTTTAGTTACACCGGGCATATTGCCTCCAATCATCAAAACTACTCCAAACTCACCAATAGTATGTGCAAAAGTTAAAACTATTCCTGTCAAAAGTGAAGATTTTATATTAGGTAAAAGTACCTTGCTTAAGGTTGTCATTTTGGATTTACCTAACATAAAACTTGCTTCCAAAAGAGATGTAGATAAGTTTGAAAACCCAGATTGAATGGGGTGAACCATAAATGGTAAACTATAAATCACGGAGGCAAATACTAATCCTTCAAAAGAAAAGACTATCCTTAAACCCAACCATTCATCTAACCATTTTCCAAATCCATTGGCCGGGCTAAATGCAATAAGTAAATAAAACCCTAAAACGGTTGGTGGTAAAACCAAAGGCATACTAACTAATGTCTCAATAATGGGTTTAGTTTTACTTTTAGAAAAAGCGAGCCAATATGCCAAAGGAATTGAAACCAACAACAAGATTATTGTGGTGATAAGAGCTAATTTGAAAGTTAATAATAGTGGTTCCCAGTCCATGAAAATAAAATTAAAAGGTCAATCAACATCAACGTCAAAAAATCAATTAAGATTTGTTGAATACCCAAAAGTATTTAAAATTTCTTTACCCTTTTTGGAAAAAATAAAATCAGAAAACTTTAGAGCTAATCTTTCTTTTAGGGAATTATTATTTAGGCAGACGATACCTTGTTCAATTGGTGAGTAAATGGATTGGTCAATTTCTATCCATTTTCCTTTATCAACCATTTTAGGTGAAAGGACAACTGATTTTGAGGTGAACCCTAAATCAGCTACTTGAGAACTAATAAATTGATTGACTTGAGCAATGCTCTCACCGTAAACTAGTTTGGAGTTTAAGCTTTTTAAAATTTCATAGTGATTCAGTACTTGAATTGAAGCATTTCCATATGGAGCAATTTTAGGGTTAGCAAGAGCGATATGCTTTATCTCGATATTTTCTAAAAGTTGCAAGGAGGGAATTATATCATTTTTAAGTGTCCACAAAACTAATTTTCCATGGGCATAAACTTTTGGTTTTTCTTTGGTTAATCCTTTTTTGTATAGATCATTTGGATATTTCATATTGGCAGAAACAAAAACATCGAAAGGAGCTCCTTCATTGATTTGAGCTGTTAATTTTCCAGAGGAACCAACAATTACTTCGCATTCAATTCCCTCTAGTCTGGTAAATTTTTTCACTAGTTCATTGATGGCAAAATGCATATTTGCAGAAGTGGCAATTCTTAATTTTGGGGAATTTTTATTTTCGCAAGAAAAAATTAAAAGGAGAAAACCGAAGAGTAACAATTTATTTTTTAACACTATGAGCCTATTTCATTCAAATAATCAAAAAACGAATATAAATGAATTATGATGGAAAAATAAAATTACTTCATTTAAGGTAAAACTATTTTATTTTAATGGAGTTTTCTAGATAATGACTTCTAACAATGTCTTTTTTTCTATAAAAAAAGATACTTTTGAAGTACTTCTTCAAAAACTTTTTCCAAAATATAAAAATCATGGAATTAAAAATTAATGATAAAATTCAAAATGTAGATATCGAAGAAAACATGCCATTATTATGGGTGTTGCGTGATGAATTAAACATGACAGGTACGAAATATGGTTGTGGAGTTTCTTCTTGTGGGTCTTGTACTGTTTTATTGGATGGAGTTGCAACAAGAACGTGTACCTTACCTGTTATTGCTGCAAAAGGTAAAGAAATTATAACCATCGAAGGAATAAGTGTAGAAGGGGAAATGTCTGAAATCCAACAAGCTTGGATTGAGCATCAGGTTCCTCAGTGTGGTTATTGTCAGTCAGGAATGATCGTAGCTGCAGAAGCATTGTTGAATGAAATTCCAAATCCAACTGATGAAGATATTAACACGAGGATTACCAATATCTGTCGTTGCGGAACCTATAATAGAATTCGAGCAGCTATTCATACTGCTGCTAAAATGCGTACGGAGAAACAAAAACTCCTTGGATAATTGTTATTTACTAACAATTTTAAACTTTTAATTTTTTAAACATAAAAAACATTAAAATGGGAAAGTGGACACGTAGAGCCTTTATTGGAACTGGTGGATTAGCAGGAGTTGGATTGGTAGTTGGTATTGGTGGTAATATGTATCTGAATAAGGTAGCAAAGCAATACTCAGGAAAAGGAATGGGTGATGGAAATTCTATGAATGCTTGGATTAGAATTTCACCTGATAATAAAATAACTATTGCAGTTCCTCGATCTGAGATGGGGCAAGGAGTTTATACCTCTGTTCCAATGTTGGTGGCTGAGGAATTAGAGGTAGATATGAAGAGTATTAATATAATTCAACCTCAACCAGAACCTGCTTATGCTAATACCTTATTGGTTAATCCTAACCCTAGGGATATTTATAGTAGTTTGACTTTTATGGAAAAAATTGCGCACTTTCTTCCATTGGTTGCAACTGGGGGAAGTACAACTATTACAGATGGCTTCGATCATTTAAGAGCTGCTGGAGCGAGTGCAAGAGTAATGTTAATTATAGAGGCAGCTAAAAGGTGGAACGTACAAGAGGAAGACTGTTACGCTGAGAATTCCCACATCATAAATCGAAAAACAAAAGAGGAATTTACTTATGGTGAGTTAGCTGAAAGTGCTGGTAAAATTGAGTTAGCAGAAATTCCTAAGTTGAAAGATAAGAAAGATTGGAAAATCTTGGGTAAAAATGTTCAGAGGTTAGATATTCCTGAAAAGGTGAATGGAAAAGCTGAATTTGGCTTAGATGTTAGAATAGAAGGAATGTTATACGGTGCTATCAGACATGCAACCTATCATGATGGAATAGTCTTGAGTGTCAGAAATCAAGTTGAGATTGAAAAGATGCCTGGAGTTAAAAATGTTTTGGTTTTGCCAAAAGGAGTTGGAGTAGTTGTCGTTGCGAATAATACTTGGCGAGCAAAAAATGCGATGCTTGCACTTGATTTAGAAGAATCAGGGGATAATACTCTCTCCTCTAAAAAGATCAATGCACATGCAGAAGATGTGATTGCCAATAATATAATTGCCACTCCTTTGGATAAAGGAAATGCAACTGATGTTTTAGACAAAACTGGAAATATAATTGAAGGGAAATATGATGTGCCTTACTTAGCACATGCATGCATGGAACCTATTAATTGTACGGTTTTGGTAAAAGATGGAAAGGCAGAGATTTGGGCAGGGCATCAAGGATCATCAATCATGCTAGATGGTGTGAATGCAGCCACTGGAATTGATAGAGATAATATCATTGTAAATATGAAATACCTCGGAGGAGGTTTTGGTCGTCGAGGAGAGATAGATATGATATTGCATGCAGGATTCGTGGCTAAGGAGATGGAGGGTACTCCAATTCAAATTGTTTATACTCGTGAGGAAGCAATGAGACATGAGATGTATCGACCATTTGTAAAAAGTCATTTTAGAGCTGCAATAAATGTCGATGGCGAAATTGAAGCTTGGGAAAATAAAATAGCATTACAATCTGTAGGATATAGTTCTATTATGAGAATCAAACCTTCTCTTGCAAGTTCACCTTCTGAAGACTCCTCAACTACAGAGGGTGCAGCTAATTTACCTTACACTATGGCAGCCGCAAAAGTTGCTTTTGGACAAATGGATTTACCAATTCAAGTTGGAAATTGGCGAAGTGTTGGAAGTTCCCAAAACGCATTTTTTACTGAATCATTTATGGATGAATTGGCAAATGCTGCTGGACAGGATGCTTATATATTTAGGAAAAGTAAACTTCAGCATAAACCACGATTCCTAAAGGTTTTGGAAAAAGCGGCAGAAATTAGTAATTGGAGAACGCCTTTACCAGAAGGAAAATTTAGAGGAATGGCAATCCATGAATCATTTAGATCTATTGTTTGTCAAGTGGTAGAAATCACCAAAGTTGGGGAAAAGAAATTTAGTGTAGATAAGTATTATAACGTAATTGATTGTGGACAAGTAGTAAATCCTGATACGGTTGAGGCGCAAATGCAAAGTGGGATTATGTATGGATTATCTGCCGCTCTTTATGGTCAAATTACCTTTAAGAATGGCGAGGTAGAGCAATATAATTTCCCTCAATATGAGGTAGTCAGAATGAATGTTGCACCTAATGTTCAAAATCATATCATGGATAATGATGAGTTTCCTGGGGGAGTAGGAGAACCTTCCACCCCACCTGCAGCTCCCGCTTTAGCGAATGCAATATTTTCAGCAACAGGTGAAAGAATTCGATCCTTGCCTCTTATGAAGCATGGTTATAGCTTTGTTTAGCTATAAATTTAAGTGTTGATATTTTACACTTGTCTATTTTAGATCTTTCTACGTCCTCATTTTTTTTAAGAAAAATTATTAAATGATTCCAGATCCTAAATTATTATTACAACTCGTTTCCATGCGTATGCCTTTTGGGAAGTATGAAGGGAGGTTACTTTGCGATCTTCCAGTTTCATATTTGGAGTGGTTTAATAATAAAGGTTTCCCAAAAGGAAAATTGGGAATGTTGTTAGAGACTATGTTTGTAATTAAATCGAATGGGTTAGAAGATTTATTGAAGCCCCTTAGGACGAATCGCTTTCCTGAGAAAGGTCAGGAGAAAAAATTCAGAAATTGAAATTATTTTAATAATAAGAAAAGACTATTAGCTGAACATTGCTAATAGTCTTTTTTTACCACGAGTTTAATTTTTATTTACTTTTAGGCCGCAACAAGTTATATTTCTCAGCAGCTTTTCGATGCGAATGAATTAATTTTTCAAACTCAATCAAGGGTAAAGGAATACGGGTTTCCACAATATCAGTATCAATTGGTCGATAATTATCATCTGGAAAAGGAAAACTAACCTCTTCTCCATTAATGTCAATCATCTTCTTAACCTCTAAAAAATACTGAGTGTGGCTATCCTTTTCAATATAGTGCACCACAATTGGCTCAAGATCCATAGGGTAAAAACCAATTTCTTCTAATGATTCCATAACCATTGTTCGAAGCATAAGAATAGCAGCTTTATTTTCAGTATATCCCTCTAGTAGCGTTTTTCGTTTTCGTTCATTTCGATAAATGAGTGCTTGAGTTTTTCTTGGAAACTTTAGTTTATCCAATGTCTTAAAAAGTGCATTTTCATAATCCATGTATTGCTCATAGATTTTTTCATCCGACCCTCCTGGTAATTTAAAATTAGTAACATCTCGAAAACGATCTCGATCTTTCAATGCTAAAATATTTGCATCACCATCAGTATCCTCAAAGCAAAAAATAATTCCAACATAATGGCTTTGCGGTGGTTCAGGCACTTCCGTCAATTTGAATAATTGATACTTCTCTATCATAAAAATAAGATTGTTTTTTTTTAAGAGGTAAATAAATCACCCTTAATTAATAATCAGTTTTAATGTCTTTGTTAAAAGGTAGTTTAATTTGATATTCTAAGTCGTTTGATTTAGAATTATCAACAACATCTAAACCATATTTTATTTTTGAAGGGTCATCGTATACAAATGTTCCAAAAATACGATCCCAAATAGAAAATATATTTCCGAAATTTGTATCAGTCCATGGACGCTCGAAATGATGGTGAAATTTATGCATATTTGGGGTGATCAAAAGGTAGCTTAAAAATTTGTCAAAACCCTTTGGTAAATTTAAATTTGAATGAGACCAGTAAGTACATACAACTGTGGTAATTCTATAAATCATATAAATTCCAAAAGGAATCCCACCTATTAAAATAGCTCCTAAAGCAAATATTTCTCGAAACATATAATCACCTGGATGATGTCTTGTTCCAGTCGTCACATCAACATGAGTATCACTGTGATGAACCATATGAAATCGCCACATAAATGATACTCGATGTAATAGATAATGGACAAGATATTGAGCGATCATATCCAGAATCATGACTCCTAAAAGCACTTCAGTCCATAATGGAAGATCAACTATGTACAATAATCCAAAGTTATTACTACCTGCCCAAACAAAGATTCCAGCCGTTAGAACTCCGAAAAGAACATTTATAATAATAGTGGTCGTTAGTAAGACCAAATTTACTCTAGCATGTTTCCATTTCTCATAGGTGAATTTTGCAAGTGGAAAGGCACTCTCTAATATCCAAAAAATCCCCATACAAAAAACTATCCAGAGGAATTTTTGAGCACTTGATAACTCTTCAAAAAAAGTAATAATTTCATGCATAGAATTGATTTTTATATTTGAGTAAAGTTAATACCTAAAGATAATTTTTTTTTCAAAAATTAATCTGATTTTAATGGAAGATTATATGTAAGAGAATAAGTGAAAATAACAACCCCAGACCAATCTTTTGTACACTTTTTGATTCTTTTTGCAAATAAATAATATCATTTAATTTTTTAAATCCATTTTTCCAACTACCTAAAGCTAGAATAGAAAAAGAAATCATAATAACCCAACCAGCTCTTACGAAATAATTCATTTTTGGAAAAAAACCTTCAAATAAAATAAATCCAAAATCGAATCCTTTAAAAATTAAATGTAAGGGAATAGTTAATAAAAACGCAATAAGCGCTATTTTTTGATTTGGAACAACTAAAAATGCAGCAGAACAGATCAGTACAACAATCCCACAATTAATATAATATCGTAATTCATTTAAAGTATGTGTAAAGGCAGCTTCCGGATTTTCAAATTTTACATACAATAGAATAAAACCCATTAATACTCCCGTCATTAAACTAAATAATATAGTTTTTCTACCGGCATTAACTACTTCTTGATCTGATGCATTTTTATTAATGTAGCCTTTGTAAATATCAATTGAAAAAAGTGTTGCTAAAGAATTAAAAGTCGAATCCACTGTACTCATTAACGAGGCAAAAAGTGCACATAGTATAATTCCTTTTATGCCTGTAGGAAAATATGTCTTGACTAAATAAGGGAACGCCAAATCGGGTTCTGTCAAAGGTGTACCATTTTCTTGCATGATTCCATAGAGGGCAATTCCAGGTATAACAATCAAGGCAGCCATTATATATTTGATAATCCCACCCAGCATTAATCCTTTTTGAGCTTCTCGCAAACTTCTCGCTGCTAACGATCTTTGAATTACAGTTTGATTGGCACACCAATAGTTTATATTTAGAAGGAACAATCCAAAAATATGAATCCAAGGCAATTTATCATGATCAGAAGGCAAATGGAGATGCATTAACTCAGGCGTTTTAATATATAGTTGAGACCATCCTCCTAAATGATAAACTGCCGTAAACATTACCATGAATCCGCCGAGCAAAAGTATGGTGAATTGAATAATATCTGTTTTGACGACCGCAGCCAAACCGCCTAGATAAGTATAGATTGCGGAAAAAACACCTAGCCCAAATACCAAAAATGCAATTCGAATAATTCGATCCTCATGAATGAAACTTAGTTGCTCGGCAAAGACTAAATCTGCGGCATAGGCTCCCCAAAACAAAGCAGCACCCAAAGTGATGGTGGCAAATAACAATATATTTGCTATAGAATAAAATAATGCAACCCGACGGCCTAATCGCTTTTGAATAAATTGGGTTATCGTTATTATTCCATCTTTTAAGTACATCGGAACAAAAATAAATGCTGCCATTAGGATTCCCTGCACAGCATTGATTTCCAAACTCGCCTGTGCCAGACCGTACAAATATGCTGAACCCATCATCCCTAGAAATTGGTAACCATTTATGTTTGTTGCAATTGTTGATAACGCAATTGAATACCATTTTAAATTTCGATTACTCAAAAAGTACTCTTCTGTTGTTACATTTTTTTCACTTCGGCCAGAAATTGCCACAACAAAAATAATTACAAAATAAGTTAAGACAATGGCTAAATCTATCATTAGAGGTTAATTAATTCTTGTTTCGTAAAAGTATTATTAGTTTTATTTTCGTACTCCATTAGCCAAAGGTGTTATAGGAGCACTATTTGGAATTCTACCTTGCTCCTCTGGTAGTGATACTGTTTTTAAATGTGGTAAGACCATTTTAGCAAACAACTCGCATTCTTCTAGGTGAGGATAGCCAGAGAAGATGAATGATCTAATTCCCAAATCCATATATCTTTGAATTTTCTCCAAAATTTGCTCTGGTGTACCAACTAAGGCAGCTCCACAACCTGAACGAGCTCGACCTATGCCAGTCCATAACAACGGTTCTACAAATCCATCATCATCTGACAAATCCCTCATTTCGGATTGACGAGAAACACCCAAAGATTTTGCATCCAAAGCTCTTTCTCTAATTTTTTTTCCATGGTCAATATTGCCATCCACTTTCGACATTAATTTTTTTGCAGCAGCTTTAGCCGCTTCTTCAGTTTCTCTGACTATTACATGAACCCGTAGTCCAAAGTCAACATTACGGTCATATTCGGCAGCTTTGGTTGACATGGTCGTCATTAATTCTTCTAGTTTTTTTTCCGTCTCTGGCCACATTAAATAAACATCACAATGTTCAGCACACAAGTCCACACCAGCAGGGGAATAGCCTCCAAAGTATAAAAGTGGTCCACCGTTTTGTTGATAAGGTTTAATAGGGGCTGTGGGTAATTTTATTTTATAAAAATCTCCAGAAAAATCAATTTCATCTTGTGTCCATGCTTGCTTTAAGATTTGAATGACTTCTCTTGATCGTTGATATCTTTCAGCTGAACTTAAATCAGTTCCAGGTAAATTAGAGGAGATAATATTGATCGTCAATCGTCCTTTTAAAATGTGATCAAGTGTGGCGATTGCTCTTGCTAACATAGGAGGATGAACCTCTCCGCATCGAATCGCAGTCAACAAATTGATGTTTTGGGTCAAAGGAGCTACTGCTGAGGCAAATGTCATCGTATCTTGTCCAACTTGATAAGAAGATGGACAAAGAATATTTCTAAAGCCTAATTTATCAGCAGTTAATAGTATTTTTGAAGTATTATCCCAGTTGCTTTTGTGATCCATACTATGCGATCCCAGTATTTCATCATCACCATTGCAAATTGGCGCAAACCAGGAAACCTCAACCCCATCTATGTTTTTAGAACGAATATTAATTTTTGATTTCATCATGTTTTAATCTATATCTTTTCCTTTTGATGCCTTCCACAACAAATACCATTCTTGTCTGGTTAACTGAGTCTTGTAGGCATCTAAAGCAGATTTTACTCTTTCAATTTTTGATGTTCCGATGACTGGAATGATTCGAGAGGGATGTTTTAATAACCAAGCTAGTAAAATTTGATCTAGTCCAACCTGATATTTTTCAGCTAATTCAATTCCCACTTTTTGAATGCGTAGTATTTTTTGATCTTCAGTTTTTCCAAAAACCTTTCCTCCGCCAAGTGGTGACCATGCAGTTGGCGAAATTCGGTTTTTTTGGCATTGTAACAAGGTGCCATCCTCAAATGCATCTTGTCGAGTGATAGATATTTCCACTTGATTTGTTTCCAAAGGAAATATGGAGTTTAAAATATCAAATTGAATTGGGGTGAAATTTGAAACACCAAAATGTTTTACTTTTCCTTGGGTTCTCAACTGAGAAAATGCTTCTGCAATGTCATATGGATCCATCAGAAAATCGGGGCGATGAACTAAATATAAATCCAAATAATCCGTTTCCAAATTTTGCAACGAATCTTCTACTTGTTGAATTAAATGTGTTTTAGTATTGTTGTAAAAATTAGTAAAGAATTTAGGCTTTCTCTCTGTTGTCAGGCAAATTCCACCTTTGGTTGTGATTTGCATTTTTTGACGAAGACTTGGATTGTGTTTTAATAATTTTCCAAAATCATTTTCTGTGGAGTAATGGCCATATATATCTGCATGATCAAAATCATTCAGTCCTATTTCGAGACAATCATTAACAAACTTCTCTAGTTCGATCAAATTCATTTTTGAGCCCCATTCACCAAGTCTCATTGTGCCAACAATGATTGGTGCAAATTGTATTGAATTCATATTTATTTTTTTCTAAAAAAACAAATATACAATTACTCAAATCATTTTTTATTTTTACCAAAAAAAATGAAACGAGTTTTATGAACAACGAAGAACAACTTGTCCACTTTGAAGAAGGACTAATTAAAGGATACGATGTTGATATCTATCAACGTGCTACTATCCCTGCAATGGTAATGATGATCCAGGAAGCTGCAATGCAACATGTTTTAAGAATTGGAGTTTCTGCAAAAGAATTAGTCAAAGAAGATTTAGGCTGGGTATTACATCAACAATATTTTGAATTTTTTCGACAACCTGTGCTAGGGGAGAAATTAATAATACAAACTAACCCTACAGGTTTAGAAAGAATTTTTACTTTTCGGGACTTTCAAATGAAAGACGAAAAAGGAGAACAGGTAGCACAAGCAAGTTCATCATGGATTTTGATGGATACGCAGACCCGAAAGATGGCTAAATATCCAGAATTTATTACCCAAATGTTGCAACCTTCAAATGATTTTGAAAAATTACCTAGACCACCCAAAATGAAATTTAAAATCGAAAAACCAGATTATGAGAAAACCTTTAGGGTAGGATTCCATGATTTAGATTTTAATGGTCATCTAAGCAATTTTTATTATTTCAAATGGATGTTAGATTCGATGCCGTCCGAAATTTTAACAAATAATCAACTAAAATCTTTACAAATACGATTTAAGGAAGAATGTCATTTAGATGATGAAGTGAAAGTTTTGATTGAAAAAGTTGATGAGAAAACTTATTTACATACATTACTAAAGGGTGAAAAAATATTAGCAGAAGGGAGAACAATTTGGAAATAAAAAAATAGAACCTGACATTTCTAGTTTTTTATGGATTTATAAAAAAATAATGTTAGAAATAAATTAAAATGGTTAACATTCGAGATGTTTTTCTTTGTTTTTTATTTATGAGTGAGGTTTAATTGAAAATTGTTTTACAAGATTTTGAACAATATATTCTTTAGAAGACCAACTCAATTTCTATGTGGTAATGATATGGTTTGTAAGTAGTGAAGTTTGAAGGTTTTCGCATTGATTCAAAAGTAAATGGAAACTAGTTAATTTGATTAGACAAAGGTTTATTCAATATTGGTCTAGGGCTTTATTATGAAATTGATTTGTTTTTATCAGAAACAAAATTTACAGTTATGAAAAATATTAAAAATCTCATCATAGGTGCAGGTCCAGCAGGATTAGCCGTTGCAGGGCGGATGCGAAAGCAAGGACTTGATTTTGAGGTTCTTGAGAGTACCAACAATATTGCAGATCGCTGGCATCATCATTATGATCGATTGCTTTTGCATACTGTTAAACAATTATCGCATTTACCTTATTTAGAATTTCCGGAAGATTACCCCATCTATGTTCCAAGGGCTAAATTGGTAGAATATTATGAAAACTATGCTAAACATTTTGAGATTAAGCCTCGATTCAATAAAACGGTAGCCTCCATTAAATTAGAAGATGAAGGCTGGAAAGTGGTGACTGAAAGCGGAAAAGTGATTATTGCAGAAAATGTCATCATGGCAACTGGAATTAATCGAATACCGCATATACCAGATTTTAAAAACCAGGAAAATTTTCAAGGTGAGATTATTCACAGTATAAATTATAAAAACGCACTACCATTTGAAAACAAAAAAGTTATTGTGATTGGAATGGGGAATACTGGAGCGGAGTTAGCTTTGGATTTGAGTGAGAAAAATATTGATACAACTTTGGCCGTCCGAAGTCCAATTACAATTGTGCCTCGAGATGTCAATGGACGACCGGTACAATTAACTGCCAGAGCCTTATCCAAAATACCTTTTGGAATCGGCGATTGGTTAGGTACCCAAATTAGGAAGGCTGTTATTGGTGATTTAACAAAATATGGTGTTCCTCTTTCCAAACAACATCCAGTAGTACAACTTCGGGACACAGGAAAAACTCCAGTAATTGACCTTGGAACAGTTGAAAATATTAAAAAAGGAAAAATAAAAATTGTTGGAAAAATTGATCGATTTTTTGAAAAAGGAATTGTTTTTAAAAATAAAAAACAAATAGAATATGATGTCATCATTTTGGCAACTGGCTATCGAGCAAAAATTGAGGATATTTTAGAAAATGGGAGAGAGGTTTTAGATAAATACAATGTCCCAAAGCAACCAATAGGGGTTGGTGTATTTAAAGGGTTGTATTTTGTAGGATTTGATAATTATAAATTGGGTGGAATTTTGGGAACAATATTTACCGATTCGAAGATAATAGTTGACGATATACGGAATAAGTGATTTTTTTATTAATCATGCTTGTCATTTTTTTGATGACGTTTTTATCAGTAGATCAAAAATCAAGATAAAAATTGTAATCATTTGGTAACGAACAAAAGGATTATAAAAATATTCTTATTTTTGCACCCAATTTAAGAGAAGATATTACTATTTGATTTAAATTTTTAATCAAAAACTAAAATTAATATTAAAATGAAGAATGGAATTGAGCATGTAAAATGTTTGATAATTGGCTCAGGGCCAGCAGGTTATACAGCAGCTGTTTATGCAGCACGTGCAAATATGAATCCTGTTTTATATACAGGTCCAGAAATAGGGGGGCAATTGATGATTACCACAGATGTAGAAAATTATCCGGGTTACCCTGAAGGAATTATGGGACCACAAATGATGGATGACTTTAAAAAGCAAGCGGAACGATTTGGTACTGATATTAGGATGGCGATGATTTCTAAAGTTGATTTTGCAGGACCAGTGCATAAAGTTTGGACAGATGCTGGAGTAGAAATTCATGCTGATTCGGTAATAATCTCTACAGGTGCAAGTGCTAAATGGTTAGGTTTACCTAAGGAAGATGAGTTTGCTCGAAATGGCGGAGGAGTATCTGCTTGTGCAGTTTGTGATGGATTTTTCTATCGTGGTCAAGATGTTGTGGTTGTTGGAGCAGGGGATACAGCAGCAGAGGAAGCAACTTATTTATCAAAATTGTGTAACAATGTGCACATGTTGATCCGAAGAGATGAAATGCGAGCTTCGAAAATTATGCAAGAACGAGTTTTGAATGCAGAGAATATTACGGTTCATTGGAATACCGAAGCAACAGAGATTTTAGGTGAATCAACAGTAGAAGGAATTCGAGTTAAGAATAATAAAACAGATGAGTCTCAAGTGCTGAATGTAACTGGATTTTTTGTAGCAATTGGTCATAAACCCAATACTGATATATTTGGTGATTGGTTAACTAAAGATGAGACAGGTTATATTGTTACGAACCCTGATCGAACTACAACAAATGTAGCAGGTGTTTTTGCCAGTGGAGACGCCCAAGATCATGTTTACAGGCAAGCAGTAACTGCAGCTGGAACCGGCTGCATGGCTGCTTTAGATGCTGAAAGATACCTAGCTGAAAAAGGAATAATATAAAATGGTTAGTAGTTAACATCATTATTTTTAAACTCAGCGGTGTTAACCATTAACCTTTAAAAAATATACCAAATAAAATCAGATTGAACCTATTTTTCAAATCAGGAAAATCTAAGATGATTTTTTAAAAATTTAAACAAAATGGCTACTAAATTTAGAGCAGGTGTACTTTATGGCGATGAAGTAACTGAGTTATTTAACTACGCAAATGAGCATAATTTTGCAATTCCAGCGGTGAATGTAATAGGAACTAACTCTGTTAATGCAGTTTTGGAAACAGCAAGAGATTTAAACTCGCCTGTTATTATACAATTTTCAAATGGTGGAGCACAATTTTTTGCAGGAAAGGGTTTGGGCAATGAAAATCAAAAAGGAGCAATTTATGGTGGAGTAGCAGGTGCTGCGCATGTTCACGCTATGGCAAAAGCTTATGGAGTAACAGTAGTTTTACATACTGATCATTGTGCGAAAAAATTATTGCCTTGGATTGATGGTTTGTTGGCTGCAGGAGAAAAATTTTATGCAGAACGAGGTTATCCATTGTACAGTTCTCATATGTTGGATTTGTCAGAAGAACCAATTGAAGAGAATATCGAAATCTCTAAAAAGTATTTTGAGCGAATGAATAAAATTGGAATGACTATCGAGATTGAATTAGGGGTAACTGGAGGAGAAGAGGATGGTGTGGATAATACGGATATTGATTCTTCTAAATTATATACTCAACCTGAAGAGGTTTCTTATGCATACCAAGAGTTGAAAAAAGTGAGTGATAAATTTACTATTGCTGCTGCCTTTGGTAATGTACATGGTGTGTACAAACCAGGAAATGTGGAATTGACTCCAAAAATTTTGAAGAATTCTCAAGAGTATGTTCAAGAGAAATTTAAAACAGAAAATAATCCAATTAATTTTGTTTTCCATGGAGGAAGTGGCTCTAGCCAAGAAGAAATAAGAGAAGCAATTGGTTATGGAGCTATCAAAATGAATATTGATACTGATATGCAATGGGCATTTTGGGATGGTGTGAAAAATAATTATGAATCAAAAAGAGATTACATGCAAACACAAATTGGTAATCCTGATGGTGATGATAAACCGAATAAAAAGAATTATGATCCAAGAGGTTGGTTAAGAAAAGGGGAAGAATCTTTTGTCGTTCGGTTGAAGCAAGCTTTCGAAGATTTGAATTGTGTAGGAACAAATGCCGCTGAGTAATACTTTCTGAAAAAATAAAAAAAGTGCAACTACGTGTATGTGTGGTTGCACTTTTTTGTTTTTTATAATCAAAGGTATGATTAAACTAATTCAGTCTCTTTAATATAATCTTTCCTCTAGTCTCCAAAATTAACTCATTTTTCGTCTTCTTGACAATTTTACAAAACTGATTTTCATTATCTCTTTTTAGGTAAAACCCTCCATTTGTATCTTTGACATTATAAATAACTTCTTGGGTTTTATTGTTTTTAAGTTGTGTGGAGATTTTTAAAATTTGATTTTCAAAATGCCATTTTTCTTTAATATCTCCTCTTATAGGAAAAGAGTTTTCGTTGATGTTGTCGATTTCGGAAGTCGGATTTCCATTGGCATCAAGCTTAAAAGTAGTATCCCTAATTTCTACAGTTTGAGATTGGAGTTCGTAGGTTTCTATTCCATCCATGGTTTGTGATGTTTCGGAACAAGAGTAGAATATTACTAAAAAGAATATAATAGAAGTTAATTTCATGATTTAATATAATTTTAACTGTATTGTTATTTTATTGGTTAGAAAACAATTGGTAAACGATGTTAGTTTAAATTTAAATAAGATTCATAAATTGAATATTATTTAAAAACTACCGTATTTAATTCCTTTGCTAAATCGCTACTCATCGTTTTTAATTTCATTACCATTTTTAGATGAGTATTCACGGCTTCTAAATCTCCTTTTTCAGAGGCTGCTTTTAATTCGTCTTGACTTTTTTTACTCATTCGAATTAATTTAGCCAATTTAAATCGCTTAAGAGAAAGTACACTATCTAAAGTGAAATTTTCTTCTGGCTGAGGTTGAGTCTGTAAAGTCACACCCCATTTTTTTTGCCAGTTTTCACTATACTCGTTTGGTGAGGTTGAAAGATCTAATGCTAATTGAGCAATTTCTTCATCCTCATGACCAATATAAAATTGAGGTGTCAAAGGTTTCTCATCAACTAAATGTTGCAGACTTAAAGTTGCCACTCGATGATATAATAAGTTATCAAAATCTTCTAGAACATCTTGAATATTCGCTAATACAAATTGACCAACCGTGATATTTTCTTCTTTGTCAAAAATTACATTACAACCTGTGATTAAAATTCTAATGATTTCTTTTTCCTTAAATGCATCTCCACCTTTTTTGGTAGAAATTCTTGGGGAAATATTGTGAATTCCTTGTTCCTCCGCTGCTGCTATAGCATCCAAAGCAGCTAGATCTTCAGGACTAGGTTCATTCGTGTAGGGGTTTTCGTTTGACTTTTGATTGGGTGCCGAACTTGCTGTTTTTTTAGGAGTGATTGCACGCTCTCTTTCAGCTCTTCGTTTTTCAAACAATCTTTTGGTCTCACTTTTTTTGACTAAGCTTTCCAAAATTCGATTTGCCTCTGCTACTAAATATTTTTCTTCGACATCCATGATCGAGGCACACTCCTTTATGTAAAGTGATCGCTTTAAAACATTTGGAATTTTGGCAATGCTTTCAATGATGCTACCAATTAGTCGTGTCTTTTTAACTGGATCGTTTTTAGCCTCTTCCAGTAATAACTTTGTTTTAAAAAATATAAAGTCATCTGCCTTTTCGTCAATGTATTTTTTAAATTCTTCCGTACCAACTTTTTGCAGATATGAATCAGGATCTTCCCCATCTGGCAACAAAACCACTTTAACATTCATGTCTTGTTCCAATACCAAATCCAATCCACGCAAGGCAGCTTTGATTCCAGCATTATCTCCATCGTACAAGATTTTCATGTTTTTGGTAAATCGACTGACAAGTTGAATTTGTCCAACTGTCAAGGAAGTTCCCGATGACGCGACGACGTTAGTGATACCTGATTGATGCAGAGAAATCACATCTGTATATCCTTCAACTAAGATACATTCATCTAGTTTTCGAATTTCACTTTTGGCATAATATGCTCCAAAAAGTACTCTACTTTTATTGTAAATGTCAGATTCGGGAGAGTTAATGTATTTGGCTGCTTTAGCATCCTTTTGTAAAATTCGTCCTCCAAAACCAATAATCTTTCCACTTAAATTTCTAATTGGAAACATCACTCGTTCCCGATAAAAATCACTTCCATATTGAGTCGTCAATCCTAATTTTTTTAACAAATCAGGATTGTGGGAATCTTGGGTTGCTTGCAAAGTAAAACTGTTTTTTTGCTTGGATGTATAACCTAGATGCCAATGCTCAATGGTCTCCTCTCGAAAACCTCTTTCTTTAAAATAACTTAAACCAATGCTTTTACCTTCATCTGTTTCCATCAATTCTTTATGGAAATAATCCGTAGCATATTGATTGGTAATGAATAAACTATCAGCTATCTGTTTTTCCCTGCGTTGTGATTCAGTTAATTGTTTCTCAACGATCTCAATGTTGTATCGTTCTGCTAAATATCTCAATGCCTCAGGAAAAGACATATTTTCATGGTTCATAATGAATCGCACTGGATCACCACCTTTCCCACAACCAAAACATTTGCATAAATTTTTTGCAGGAGATACTACAAATGATGGTGTCTTCTCATTATGAAATGGGCACAAACCTTTAAGATTAGAACCAGCACGTTTCAAGTTCACAAAGTCGCCTACAACATCTTCAATTTTTGCTGTATCAATTATTTCTTGTACCGTTTTTTGTGGAATCATTTATTTAAAGAAAAGTTAATTGATTAATTATTAGGATTGTAAATGGATAATGTCGGTAAAAATACCAAAAATATTATAATCAAATACATTAATTTTTTTCATAGAAACAGAATCCAAATATTCTCTAATATACCAATTAACTTAACCCAAAAGTCCAAAAAGTTATTGATTTTATTGGGCACTAGGTATTCAAAATAAAGTGTTGATTACTTTTTTTACCATTAAAAATACAAGTAGTTTTGTATAAATTTTAAAAATTAGGTAATCGGATTGTTGCAAATAAATTCATGAGATTTACATTCATTCTTAATTTAATTTACTTGAAAATTGATCAGTCTCTGGCAATACCTATTCTAAAAAAAAGTATTTGCAGTTTTCATTTTGATGGGATTAAAATTTCTTTGATTATGAGAGATAAGTGAATAACTTTGAAAGTTAAATTTCATCTATTTGTGGAGAAATTATTCATTTAACATTATTCATTTTTCATTAGTTAATTATCTTTGTAATAATTTTGAGAAAGTTTTTTAAATAAATAACAAACCATACAATATGTCAAATCAAAATGAAGGGAAAACAATTTCCACACGTGCTGCTGACAATATCAGAATTCTTGCCGCAGGAATGGTTGAAAAAGCAAAATCAGGTCATCCAGGTGGACCAATGGGTGGAGCAGATTTTGTTCAAGTTTTATACTCTGAATTTTTAAATTATGATCCAGACGATATGTCTTGGCCGATGCGTGATCGCTTTTTTTTAGATGCTGGGCATATGTCTCCAATGTTGTACGGTGTGCACACCTTATTAGGGAATTATTCCATGGATGATATAAAGAGCTTTCGGCAATGGGGGAGTCCAACTCCTGGACATCCTGAGGTGGACGTTTCCAGAGGAATTGAAAATACATCTGGTCCTCTAGGTTTAGGGCATGCATTTGGTGCAGGAGCAGCAATTGCGGAGCGATTCTTAGCAGCTCGATTTGGAGAGGTGGTAGAGCATATGACATACCTTTATATTTCTGATGGAGGAATTCAAGAGGAAATTTCCCAAGGAGTTGGGAGAATTGCTGGATATCTCGGTTTAGGTAAATTAGTAATGTTTTACGATGCCAATGATGTGCAACTTTCAACGATGGTTGGTGAAGTAACTCAAGAGGATACTGCTAAAAAATATGAAGCATGGAATTGGCATGTGGTGACAATAGATGGAAATGATACGGATGCCATTCGTCATGCTATACAATCTGGGGTTGATGAGTCAGAACGACCAACTTTGATTATTGGAAAAACCGTGATGGGAAAAGGTGCTATGACCGAGAGTGGAGAAATATATGAAGGAAAGGTGGATACCCATGGTCAACCACTAAGTAAGTCAGGAGGAGACTTTGCTGCTTCAATCAGTAATTTGGGAGGAGACCCAGAGGATGCTTTTCAATTATTTCCAGAGGTAAAAGAGTTTTATACTACAGTTTTAGACCGAAAAAGAGAGCAAGCGAAAAAGCGGAAAGCTGCTTTTGAAATCTGGAAAATGGATAATCCAAAACGGGCAATCAGGTTAGAAAAATTCTTTTCCACTAAAATTCAAGACATTGATTGGTCTGCTATTGAACAAAAACAAAATGCTGCAACACGCGTAGGTTCAAGTGCAGTTTTAAGTCATCTAGCAGATCATGTGGAAAATATGATTGTGTCATCAGCTGATTTATCAAATAGTGACAAGACAGATGGTTTTTTAAAGAAGACAACTGCCTTTCAAAAAGGAGATTTCAAAGGACAATTTTTGCAAGCAGGTGTAGCTGAGTTGACGATGTCAGCTTTGTGTACAGGTTTAGCTTTGCATGGTGGGGTGATTCCAGTTTGTGCTACCTTTTTTGCATTTTCAGATTATATGAAACCTGCGATGCGTGTCGCTGCATTGATGGAAACTCCAGTGATTTTTATTTGGACCCATGATGCATTTAGAGTAGGAGAAGATGGCCCAACTCATCAACCGATTGAGCAAGAAGCACAATTAAGATTGTTGGAACAATTGAAAAATCACTCAGGTGAAAATAGCCTTTTGGCATTGCGACCTGCGGATACTGATGAAGCAACGGTTGCTTGGAAAATGGCTTTCGAAAATAGAAAGACACCAACGGGAATGATTTTCTCTAGACAAAATATTAAAACACTTCCTGCAAGTGAGGGAAATACAAGATATAAAGACGCTTTGAATGCTCAAAAAGGAGCTTACATTGTTCAAGATTGCGAAGGCACGCCTGATGTAATTTTAGTAGCGAATGGTTCTGAAGTTGCAACCTTAATTGAGGGTGCAGCAAAATTAACCCGTGAAGAAGGTAAAAAAGTTAGAGTAGTTTCTGCGATTTCTGAGGGACTATTCAGAAATCAAAATGCTGATTATCAAGAATCTGTTTTACCTTCTAATTGTCCTACATTTGGGTTGACGGCTGGTTTGCCTAGCACTTTACAAGGCTTGGTTGGAGCAAGTGGAAAAGTATTTGGAATGACTCATTTTGGATATTCTGCACCGTATACGGTACTGGATGAAAAGTTTGGTTTTACGGGAGAGAATGTGGTGAAGCAGGTTTTGGAGATGATTAATCCAGTAAGCTAAATTTCAACTGAAATATGATTTAGTATTTCTTTTAAATAAAGAAAAATATTTATCCTGAATTTTCAAAATGAAAATTTGGGATTTTTTTTGATAAAGAATGAAAGATACAAATTGGTTTAATTAAAATGAAAATGTTACTTTTAAAATAAAATCGATGAACCAGCAATCAATTCACCAATGTGTTTTTAATTTTGTTTTTTTTGGCATATTATTTTTCTTGTCTAGTTGTAAGAATGGAAATTCAAAACTAGTAGAAGGATACTTGATTCAAGATATTAATATTGTTGATGCAAAAAAAGGTTTGCAAGAAGGAATGGATGTCGTTTTAAAAGATAACCGGATCATTCAAGTTTCTCCTCATCATAAAAATAATTTTTTTCCTAAAGAGAAAATATTTAACGGAAAAGGGAAATATGTTTTGCCAGGACTATGGGATACGCATGTTCATTTTGCGTATGAAAAAGATATAGCTCCTGCCATGTTTAAATTATTTTTAGTTAATGGAATTACGAGTGTAAGAGACACCGGTGGAAAATTAGACTTGGTGAAACCTTGGAAAATAAAGGCAGAAAGTGATCCTGAAAATGCTCCTCGTGTGATGATTGCTGGGCCATTATTAGATGGTTACCCTGTGGTTTATGATGGAAGTTCATCTAAACGACCTCCTTTAGGAACAGGTATAAAGAATGCGGAAGATGCAAAGAAAAGAGTATTAGATTTAATAGATGCGGGAGTTGATAACATAAAGGCTTATGAAATGTTGAGTCCCGAATCTTTTAAAGCCATTGTTGCTTCGGCGAATTCAAAGGGCTTAAAAGTAACAGGACATATCCCGCTTAGAATGGACGCAATTACTGCATCTAATGCAGGAATGAATAGTATGGAACATTTGCGAAATTTAGAAATGTCAATGTCTACTGATGCAGATAGATTGTTGTCATCTCGTAGAAAATTAATGGATGAAGGTCGAAATGATCCTGGTGGTATATTGAGATCAAGATTGCATAAAGCTCAACGAATGCATGCCGTGGAAAACCAAGATCCTCAAAAAAGGAGGGAAGTATTAAGAGTATTAGCCAAAAATAATACTTGGCAAGTTCCAACCCTAACTATCGTTACAGCTTCTACTTGTTATTTTCCATCTAATGAAGCATGGCGAGAAAATTTCAAATTTCTCCCTGATTCTGCTTCTTTGCGATGGAGAAAACGAGCCCTGGAATTTAAACCACCTGCACCTGATGCTGATGCCTTTAAATATGCTAAATGGGCACACGAAATAGTCAAAGATATTAGTGATGCTGAGGTTGGAATTATGGCCGGAACAGATTGTCCGATCTTTTTTTTGACGCCTGGTTTTAGTTTGCATGAAGAATTAGTGCTCTTAGTTAAGTCAGGGTTAACTCCGCTACAAGCCATTGAGGCAGCTACAATTCGTCCAGCTCAGTATTTTAATATGGATAATGAATTGGGTTTAGTTGAAAAAGGAATGCTCGCAGATTTATTGATTTTAGATAAAAATCCTTTGGAGGATATTAAAAACACTCAAAAAATAAATGCGGTGATTAGAGATGGAAAATGGTATAATCGTAAAGATTTAGATAACATTCTGAGAGAATTGAAAGAAAATTAACCTGGTTTTAAGAATTAATAAGAAATGCTTTTTAATGGGCTTTTTAAGAACACTTTCTATTTAAAAAAAATCAAAATCGCACCAATTGCCGTCAAAACTAAAATCAATTTTCGGTACAACTCATTTTTAATTTTTTTCACCACTTTTAAGCCCACCAAAAATCCAACGATCACCATTGGGAATAGCCTGAAATTGACGGCCATCGATTCCATCGAAATGCTTTCCCAATGGTAAATATGAAAAGGTAATTTGAAAATATTAATGATGAAAAATAACCATGCAGCTGTTCCAATAAATTGATCTTTTGGAAGTCGCATTGCAAGGAAAAATATATTAGAAAATGCTCCTGCTAGGTTTCCTAACATCGTAGTAACTCCAGCGCAGAAACCCATCAATCCACCAAACCATTTTGAGTTCGGAACAGCTTTTTCGTTTTTATTTTCCCACCAAACCATCATTATGACAGATCCGATAATAATAACGGCCATGATCTGTTTAAAAATTTCAGGAACTATTTCTTTTCCGATAAAACTTCCTAAAGTAACTCCTAACATCATCCACGGTAAAAGTTGCATTAATAACTTCCATTGTGCATGTCGATTGTAATAGATGACTGCCATAATATCTCCAATAATCAATAGAGGTAAAACAATCCCCGTTGATGCTTTTGGATCAAAAACGAAGGCTAATATCGTTACTATAATTATCCCAATCCCCTTGATTCCAGACTTTGCAATTCCCATTAAAAATGCACCAAATAAAGCATAACCCCAGTATAAGTTAGATACTTGAAATTGGGGTGCTAATTCGAAAATAGAATACATAAAATACTGGGGATTAGGTTGTTATTAAAGTGGGGTGTTTGGAGTTTCTATTTTTTTGACATGACAAATTCAAAAAATTGCTCTACCTTTTCTACCAAGATATCAATCTCTTCTTTTGTATTGAAGTAATGAATTGATGCTCGACAAACACCAGTTAAACCTCTTTTATCCATATCTAACACCGTGCTAAAGCGAAGACTTGTAGAAAGGTTTATTCCATGTTTTAGCAATGCATTTACAAGTTTTTCTGAATCAATGCCTGCAACTGAAAAAGTAACAATTCCGCATTGTTCTTTTCCAATATCGGTAACTTCAATTCCACCAGTTTGCTCTAATTGGCTTCTCAAATAAGTTGATAAATATTGGATTCTTTTCCAAGTGTTTTCAACCCCTAAATTATTTAAATAGGATAGTGCTTTTGAAAACCCTAAGAGCAATGCATAGGATTTTTCCCATTGTTCAAATATTTTTATGTTACAATCCAAAGCATAATTGTCTGCATCTTTCCAATGGGCGGTAACCATGTCTAAAGTGGATGGTTTTAATTTCTCCAAAATTTCTTTTCGGGCATAAATAAAACCCATTCCTCGAGGACCCCGAAGGTACTTTCTACTCGTTGTGCTTAAAAAATCGCATTGTATTTTTTTTACATCAACTGGAATATGGCCAACGGATTGACAAGCATCAAGGAGGAATAAGATATTATGCTTTTTAGCAATATTTCCAATTTTTTCAGCAGGCATAATTAGGCCGCTATTAGTAGGGATATGAGTAACTGCTATAAGCTTTACCTTAGAAGAAATCATCTCTTCCATTTTTTTTAACAGTATATTTCCATCATGGTCGCTAGGGACAATTTTCACAATAATACCTTTCTCTTCCTTTAGTTTTAAGTAATTGAGGTAGCAATTTCCATATTCAACTTCCGTTGTTAAAAGCACATCGCCTGCTTTCCATTGTATGGAATGTAAGATTTTATTGACTCCATCAGAAGCGTTTGAAACGATAGCAATTTCATCCTTACCAGCATTGATTAACTCAGCAGCTTCCGAATAAAAATCATTGATAATGTTTTCATATTTATTTTTTACTTCGTAACCTCCGAGTGTTGCCTCGAGTTGTAGGTACTCAGTTATTATATCAATAGTTTCTTTGACTGGGAGAGAACAACCTGCATTGTTGAAATGAATTACAGCTTGTGTTCCTGGAGTATCTGCTCGTAATTTTTCTATGTCTAAGCTCATTTTGAAATAAAGATTAATGGTTTGGTTTGATTATTTTTTTCTCCTGTTACTTTTAAAAAGTATGTGTTGTTTGGTATTTGTAAAGGTAATGTCAATGAATTTCTTCCTTCAGGTAATTTACCAAGGTTTTTTTCATAAATAATATCCCCATTAATATTAATTAGTGAAACTTGAATAGTTTGAGATTTTTTAAGATTTAAAATAACTAAATCATTTTGGGAAAATGGATTGGGGAAGTCAGTTGAAAAATTACTTTTCGACAGGGTATTTACGGTTGTAGTTAATTCACTGTCCATTTCCAAAAATACTACAAAGCCATCATGGTCGGAAGTTCGATATAGAGGCGGGAATTGATTCTCAAAATCTGATAAAAAATCTGCATTACCTCTCACATATTGCATCTTATTAAATGTAAAACCTTGTAGGTCATTCGCTAAGCAATGGTCTAAGATTTGAGCGTTGTTCTGAAAAACATAGGAATACTGCTCCTCAAGTGGAAGAGACAAACCATGGTTTGTCAAGGGCATAGAAACAATGTTTTCTACAGGATATTCCGCTCCAAGCGATGGTGTACCTGCGATTTGGTTAACAACATCGACATATCCATCTGAAAATTGAAACGCATTAAAATCACCCATCACAAATAAATTTTCGTCAATCCTATCTTCTACCATTTGAGCAACAGACATCGCTGCTTCATGTCTTTTTAATTTAGTACTAGTTTGAGTTATTCCACCTAAGGATCTCAAATGAATGTTTAAAATACTAATCGGTTGAGGAGGGGCACTATTGATGTTAGCTTCTAAAAGAAGAGGTGGTCGATCATGTGTTCTACCTCCTGTACTAAGATTTTCATCTGCCCCGAGTCTAGTTATTTGGACATCGCTAATGGTGTTTTTGACTAAATATCCTAAATTAATTACCCAACTTCCATTATCTCCATTTGGTATTAAATAAGGTGAATAAATGAGGTCAGGATTATTTTCTTTGATTAGAGTAGCAATATCTTCCAATACTGCCAAGCTCCGAATTTCTTGTAGTGCAACAATGTCTGGTGCTTGCATTAGGTCCACGATGTATTTTTCTACTTTAAGTCGTCGTATTGCATAGTCATCTTCTAAATTAGATAATCCTCTAATGTTTACACATCCGATTGTAGCTTGAGTATTGCTTGGTTCATCGACACCAATCAGAGGAGCTTGTCCAGTAATTTCATAATCGGTTGCAAGTAACAAGTAATCACCAAAAGCATAGTTCATAACACCGGTCGCAGCAATATTCATTCTTGCCCAAGACTGATCTGCACTAGGTAAATTTAATCCACCTAGTTTGATTTCAAATACCTCTGGATTTCCATCAAACTCTGGTAAGCTACTGGGAGCAGCGGAAACAATTCCAGGCTCCCTAAATGCTCTGGTCGAACCAATTTTAACAGACGTTTCCCCATATTGATTGGTTGGGGAATTAGTAATCGCTTGAGGAAATGTAACCAACATTCCTTCTACCTTTTCTAAATCAGGAATTGCTACATTATCAGGTGAAGGAAAATTTTCTGTTAAAATTATCGGTAGCGGAAGAGGAACATTGTTAGAGTCGATAGTAATTGTCATACCATCAGCTTCATTCATTTGGGTTCTCTTAAAACTTTCTCGAACGGTACCAGAAATTGAAACCATATTGCCCACTTCAACTGATGGAGAATTATTGGTAACTATAATTATTCCATCAGATGTTGCTTGGTTATTATCAGATCGATAAGTCGGTGTTTGGATAAAAAAGTAATCATCTCCAACTGCTGTTACAATATTTTCATTTGTTTCTACAAACTGATTTAGGTAAGGAGTAAAAAGTTCTTCTCCTTGAATTTCCCAAATTTCTAAATTTAGGTTTTGAGCACTTAAAGTATTGATTAACAATAGGATAGAGGCTAAAGTACAAAGGATTATTTTCATCATGTGAGTTTGTTTTCTCAAAAAAGGTGCAAAGTATTACTAATTTTAGCTAAATAATTGAACAATACATTTTTTATTTCATTTCTATGCTATGCAAAAGACAAACATTGATACATTTTTTGAAAAGGCTAAAGACCCTGTCATACAAGCACTTTTAGTTTTTGGCTGTGTGGTTTTTTTTATGGCCCTAGCAAAATTAACAACTTTAATAGGGGCAACAGAATTCAAAGATTACTTTCCGTGGATAATATCTGCTTCTTTTCTTTTATTTTTTTCTGTCCTAAATTCACTTTTTAGTCTTTCCTCAGACGATATCAATAAATATTGGATTAGATCGATAATTTCTTACTTAGGTTTGGCCATAGTTTTAAGTGCTCTTTCGTACTTAGCCTCTTCAGTAGCATTTAACGATGCTGGTACGATTCGATGGATTTTTTATGTTTTGACTTTTGTGTATTTGGTGTTTTTATCAATTCTAAATTTTATGAAAAAAATTGTATCGTTTGCAGAGCGTGAAGAATGGTCGGCCCCAAAGAAAAGGAAATCTGAAAAGAAAAAAAGGAGGTAATTCCATACCCTTTAAAATGAAATTTTTGTGATTTGACATAACTATTTTATCATCTAAACTATATAATCATGTTAAAACTATTCTCAGGTTTGATGTTCACAGTTTTCGTAGTTACGCTTTTACTATCATGTAGTCAAAACCCCAAGGTTGCTAATTCAAAGGTTGATTTACAAAAAGCAGAAGTAAGAATTGCTAAAGCCAATGCAGGAATAGGAGATACCTTAAAAAAAATCGTCAAAACAAAAGAAGAATGGAAGGCTCAGTTAACGAACGAGGAGTTCTATGTTCTTCGAGAAGCTGGAACTGAAAGGTCTTTTACTGGAGACTTATGGGATAATAAAGATGAAGGGATTTATACTTGTGCGGCATGTGATCTCCCTCTTTTTGATTCTTCAACTAAATATAAATCTGGAACTGGGTGGCCGAGTTTTTATCAACCGATTAATGAAAATCATATAGGAAAAGATACTGATCAAAATCTAGGATACACTCGAAACGAGGTTCATTGTGCAAGATGTGGAGGCCACCAAGGTCATGTTTTTAATGATGGGCCAAAGCCAACTGGATTAAGGTATTGTATTAATTCAGTTTCATTAAATTTCGTAGAACATAGATAATATCACTAGAGAAAGAGCAGTTTCCTATGCATTTACTAGGTTTTTTCTTTTTTTTCTTTTAAAGAATACCATTTGGAAGTCGTAAATTAACACCTAATTTATTTCTTAAAAAAACAAAGTACCCTTGTTTTACAAATAATTTACTATTAGCTTTGTAAGTGTCAAATAAACAATGACAATGAAAAACATAACATTTTATTTTAGCTTTTTTTATTTCTGGAACGCTACAAAGTAGGGGCTAAATTTTATGTGTTTTTAAACAAAAAAGAGTTCCTAAAGATTTTAGGGACTCTTTTTTGTTTGTAGTTGATCTAAGGAGTACAAAACCGAGTATAGAATCATGAAAATCCTAACCAATACATTTTATTTTTATTATGGTTTCTGGTTTTACGTTAATTCGTAATATGGGACGTTCATTTGATCTGTTTATTCTTAGAATATAAATCAAAGTCCTCAATTGAGGACTTTTTTTATTTAAACACAATATTTTTAATGAGTAATTACAAAAACTTAGAATCGGAGGAAAAAAAAATTGAACTAATATCAACAGTTAACGCTGATATGCCAAATCAACCAAGAATTGCAATTCAAGGGGTTCCAGGCGCATTTCACCATATCGCAGCTCGAAGGTTTTTTAATGATAAAAAATTAGAAATTATTCCGGCTGATACTTTTGATGAACTTGTAAGTAAAGCGGAGGATAAATTACAAACTGATAAAGCTCTAATGGCTATAGAAAATACTATTGCTGGAAGTATTTTAAATAATTATCAATTATTGAATCATTCTAACTTGAATATTGTCGGGGAAGTTTATTTGAGAATTCAACAAAATTTAATGGTTTTGCCTGGAGTAAAAATTGAGGATTTGACAGAGGTATATTCTCATCCTGTTGCGATTGTTCAGTGTCAGAAATTTTTTAAGCAGTATCCCCATATTAAATTAATTGAGTCTGAAGATACCGCGTTAAGCGCAAAAAGAGTACTTGATGGTCAATTAAAAAATACAGGAGCAATAGCAAGTTTCTTAGCCGCTGAAATGTATGATTTGGAGATAATAGGAGAGAGTATTGAAACATACAAGAAAAACTACACTCGATTTCTAGTTCTTGGTCGAAGTGAAACCTTCAAGGGGAGGGAGTTTAACAAAGTGTCTCTTTGCTTTACTCTACCACATGAAGTTGGAAGCTTACATCAAGTTCTATCAGCTCTAGCCTTGTGTAAAACTAACCTGACCAAAATTCAATCTGCTCCGCTTTTAGATAGTGAATTCGAATATTTGTTTTTTGTAGATTTTTTATTAGACGAGAATAAAGACTTTGAGAGTATCATTAATGTGATTAAAAAACACACTTTGGAATTAAGGATATTGGGAACGTATAATAAAGGCGAAAAATATGAAAGTTAAACAAGCTAGCAGATTAAACTCTGTCAAGGAATACTACTTTTCCAAAAAGCTTAAAGAAATTGCGGACTTACGTGCAGAGGGAAAAGATATTATAAATCTAGGGATAGGGAATCCAGATTTACCTCCCTCTGAAGCAACTCGAAAGGGACTGGAAACAGCAGTTTGGGAAAATAATACACATGGTTATCAAAGTTACCGTGGAGTGCCGCAACTACGAAATGGTATTGCTAGCTGGTATAAAAGATTTTATCAAGTTGAGGTTAATTATGAAAATGAGGTATTGCCATTAATCGGATCGAAGGAAGGGATTATGCATATTTCAATGAGCTTTTTAGAACCAGGTGATGAGGCTTTAGTTCCAAATCCCGGTTATCCAGCTTATCGAACAGCTTCTATGTTAGCTGGCGCAAAAGTGGTTAATTATAATTTGAAAGAGGAGTTAGGATGGATGCCTGATTTGAAAGAATTAGAACAGCAAGATTTAAGTAAAGTGAAAATCATGTGGGTGAATTTCCCGAACATGCCGACAGGTGCAACTGCTAATCTTGATTTTTATAAAAGACTAATCGCATTTGCTAAACGCAATGAAATTTTAATAGTAAATGATAATCCTTATAGTTTTATTTTACAGGATCAACCTATGAGTTTGTTATCGATTGAAGGCGCAAAGGATGTGGCTATGGAATTAAATTCATTGAGTAAGTCTCACAATATGGCAGGTTGGCGAGTAGGAATGTTGATAGGGAAAAAAGAATGGATTGATATTGTTTTAAAATTTAAAAGTAATATGGATTCAGGAATGTTTTTACCGCTTCAAATAGGTGCGGTGGAAGCTTTGAATAATCCACCAAAGTGGTTTTCTGATTTAAATGAGATTTATCGAGAGCGGCAAGAAGTGGTATTTAAAATTCTTGAAAAATTGAATTGTACTTTTAAAAAAGAGCAAGGCGGAATGTTCGTTTGGGCAAAAATTCCAAGTAACTATAACGATGGATATGCGTTATCAGATAAGATATTATATGAAAGAAATGTATTTCTAACTCCTGGTGGTATTTTTGGTTCACAAGGAAATAAGTTCATTAGGATTTCTTTGTGTAACAAAATTGAAGTTTTAGAAAAAAGCCTAGAGAGAATTAATTGATTTTTTTGAAAAACACTTCCAAAGGTTAATTTTTTCCTTTGAAAAATTAAAGACTAAGATGACAATTACAGTTATAGGAATTGGGCTTATTGGCGGATCAATGGCAATCAGTTTAAAAGAAAATGGATTTGCTGATCGGATAATCGGAGTTGATCAGAGTCAAGATAATTTGGATAAGGCAGTTCGTAGAAGACTGATTGATGAAGATATGGATTTGGAAAGTGCAATTGTGGAATCAGATATTATTGTTTTATCTATTCCCGTAGATGCAATGTTACAAATTTTACCAAAAGTATTAGACTTAGTGGATGACCAAGTTGTTATTGATGTTGGATCGACTAAGATGGAATTGATGAAGAGTGTGGAAAATCATCCAAAGAGAAAACAATACATAGGTACTCATCCGATGGCAGGAACAGAATACTCTGGCCCGGAAGCAGCTATTCCTAATTTGTTTAGCAAGAAAACAACGGTCATTTGCGATGCAAAGCAATCTAAAAAAGAGGTGGTTGACTTAGTAGAAAAAATGTACAATTCCATGGAAATGAAAATATTACATATGGACGCTGAATCGCATGATATACACACTGCATATATCTCTCATATTTCTCACATCAGCTCTTTTGCTTTAGCGTTAACTGTTTTGGAAAAGGAAAAAGATGAAAAAACAATCTTGGATTTAGCGAGTTCAGGTTTTAGTTCGACAGTACGATTAGCTAAAAGTTCAGCTAATATGTGGGTACCCGTTTTTCAACAAAATAGAGATAATGTTTTAGATGTTTTGGATGAACACATCAATTCTTTGTCAAAGTTTAGAACGCTTTTAATTAAAAAGGATTTTAAAAAAATACATGAATTGATTAAGCAGTCGAATGATATAAAAAGGATTTTGAACTCTTAAGAAAATTAAAATAGCAATAGAATTATAAAAATAAATCAAATCATAAAATAATGGAAATGCAATTCAAACCTTTAGTAGAAAAAGAACCAGGTCAGTCGATTATTATCGCTGGACCTTGTAGTGCTGAGACGGAGGAACAAGTTTTAGCAACAGCTCACGCTCTTAAAGATCAAGAAATCGATTTCTTTCGAGCGGGTATTTGGAAGCCACGGACACGACCAAATGCTTTTGAAGGGGTTGGGAAAGTTGGACTACCTTGGTTAAAAAGAGTAAAGGCAGAAACAGGGTTGAAGGTAACTACCGAAGTTGCAAAAACTCAACATGTTTTTGAAGCTTTAAAGCATAATATTGATTTGCTTTGGATTGGAGCAAGAACAACAGTTAGTCCTTTTGCTGTCCAAGAAATTGCAGATGCCATAGAAGGAGTTGATATTCCTGTATTAATAAAAAATCCAATTAATCCAGATTTAAATTTATGGATAGGTGCGATAGAAAGAATTTATAATGCTGGTATTCAACGAGTTGGAGTTATTCATCGTGGGTTTTCTTTGGCTGGAAATAGTTCCTACAGAAATGAGCCTCTTTGGCAAATTCCAATTGAATTAAAAAGACGGTTTCCTGACTTGACAATTATTTGTGATAATAGTCATATATGTGGTCGTAGAGATACTTTAGCAGATGTGGCACAAAAGTCTTTCGACCTGAGTTTTAATGGATTAATGACAGAAACTCATCCTAACCCAGATGAAGCATGGAGTGATGCGAGGCAACAAATTACTCCAGCTACTTTTAAGGAATTAGTGGATAATTTAGTGATTAAGCATGAAAAATTAGATGGTGAAGCAAAAGTGAGTATCGATGCTCTTCGTACTGAGATTGATGGAATCGATAATGAATTATTCAATATGTTGGGTAAAAGAATGGAAATTGCTGAAGCAATCGGTTTGTACAAAAAAGCTAAAAATATTTCCATCCTTCAACCTGTTCGTTGGAATCAAATATTGGAAAAAGGAATTGTTAAAGGTGAAGAAAAAGGATTGAGCGAGGAGTTTATTGCTCAATTTTTAAAAGCAATTCACCAAGAATCTATTAATCATCAAATGGAGGTAACAAAATCCTCTATTGCCAAAAAATAAAAATATAGAGATTTTTCCAAAGTCGATTGTAATTAAATATTGCAATCGACTTTTTTTATTGAGCTATTTTAAATTACTTAGCATTTCAAAACGAAAATAAATGAAATATACTAATCAAGTAGTTTGGATTACCGGAGCATCATCAGGAATAGGGGAAGCTTTAGCAATTGAATTTGCAAAAGAGAAATCAAAAATAGTATTATCAGCTAGACGAGCTGAAGTCCTTAAAGCCGTAGCTGGTAAATGTGAGGAATTAGGTGTAGAATGTTTGGTCTTACCGATGGATGTTACTAATTATGATGTGATTGAGGAAAATGTTGATATTGTGTTAAATAAATTTGGAAAAATTGACGTGCTCATAAATAATGCAGGTATTAGTCAAAGAGGTTTAACCGTAGAAACTAATTTTGAAGTGGATCGAAGAATTATGGAAATCAATTATTTTGGGAATATAGCATTAACTAAAGCTGTTCTTCCTAAAATGATCGAGCAAAAAAATGGACAAATTGTAACCATGAGTAGTTTGGTTGGTATTTTTGGATTTCCTCAACGATCATCTTATTCTGCCTCAAAACATGCCTTGCATGGGTTTTATGAAACCTTGATGGTGGAACATTATAATGATAACTTGAAAATAAATATTATTTGTCCTGGGCGAATAAAAACAGATATTTCAATTAATTCATTGACAAAAGATGGTACCCAGCATGGAAAAATGGATCCAGGTCAAGCCAAAGGAATTTCTGCAGAGAAATGTGCTCAAATTATAGTCAAGTCCATGAAGCGAAATAAGCGAGTGACGGTTATTGGAATGGAGGGGAAGTTAATGGTGTTTTTTAAGAAGTTTATGCCACGATTATTTTATAAAATTGCAAGTAACATTAGTGCAACCTAAATGAGCGATTTTTTTACAAGTTTCAAGAACTTGTAATGATCATTTTAATTATCTGCTTTTCTTCTATGATATAATCCTTTGTTTTTAGTATTTCATTATTAAGCATAGCTAAAATTCTCACCACTTTATCATGAATGGTTTCGATAGCATGAATAGTATTTTTGATATTTGTTTTGACTATCCAATCTGTAATTAAGTTATCATAAAAAAAATCAAGAAAGTTTGTGAAGCTCATAATGTATTGCCGATAATCTAATTTGAATTGCTTGTAAATATCGAGTATTTCTATTTCAAAATGTTCTAAAAGTATATTTGCTTTTTGCGCATCACTTTTAGCATGATAGAGAAATTTATTTTTAGCGGCCTCAGCATTTCCTTTACCATAGATTTTTTGTTTCTTTTCTGCCAAAATAGTATTTCCCCAAGTTTTAACTTCCGATAAATCATCAATAATTTTTTTCAAAAAAAACGCTGCTTTTTTTCCTACTCGAATGGCTTCTCTAACTTCAACAATTTGCTCTTCATGATTTAAAACTATTAAATCGATTGCTTTAATTTTTGTTTTCTTATCCAATAAAGTAGATATAGATTTTTCATATTTTTTAAATAAATTATTAAATTTTATTTCTGATTGAAATAAACCAATCAACTGTTTTTCCAATACTTCTTTTTCATATTTTAAAGTAACAAGTTTTTTCTCTGCTCCTTTAAACTTCAAAACTGCCATCAAATATTCTTGACGTTCTTTTTCTAGCGCTTCTTGTTTATTTCCCAAAATAATTTGAAAGAGAGATTGTATACCCACTTCTTCAAGTTTATGAACATCCCCTTCCTCTTCGGACATAATTCTAGCCAATCGATTAACCTCCATTTTTTGTAATCTGGTGCGTTTTTTCAAGTTTGCCAAATGAATTTCGATTTTCTTTTTTCGCATCATGTTTTCGTAAGCTAATTTTAGTTCTGATTTTTGTAAGCTCATGTTGAGTGATTAGTATATTGTAATTGTTGTGTTATTAGACTTAAATAAAAGTAAGGTTATTTTTATATTAGGTGTAATCAAAACGTTATTTTTGCAAAAAAAAATATGAAAATGCATAAAGTTAAAAATATTCAATTTCAAATTTCAGAGGAGATTGGTACTACATCAGCTCTTTATATTCGACCTACAAAACCTAAGTTTTTATTGGTGTTAGCTCATGGTGCTGGTGCAGGAATGGATCATCCTTTTATGGAGTTTTTAGCTCAATATTTAGCTCAGCAAAAAGTAGCTACGTTGCGGTTTAATTTTGCCTATATGGAAAATGGAAAAAAGATCCCAGATCGACCTAAGAAAGCATTACCAACCATCGCAGCGGCAATAAACCAAGCTAGGAAAATAGCGAGGGGGCTTCCAATTCTTATTGGAGGAAAATCCTTTGGGGGCAGAATGTGTTCTCAATTAGCAGCAAATGAGGAATTGATAGGTGTGAAAGGAATAATTTATTTTGGGTTCCCTCTTCATGCAATTGGTAAACCTAGCATGGATCGAGCGGCACATTTATCTGATATTCCTCAACCTCAACTTTTTCTTCAAGGCACAAGAGACACGCTAGCTGAAATCGGCTTGATTAAGAAAGTCTGTAAGAAACTAAAAAAGGCGAAGTTAGAAATAATTGAGGGAGGAGATCATTCTTTCAAAATGTTGAAAAAAACAGGAATACCCCATGAAGAGACAATTAAAAAGATAGCAGAAATTGTTGGAGATTTTTAATAAATCTAAAGAATAACTGTGAGCGGTTAATTAGAAACCGTTCACAGTTATGATAAATGAATTACGCAAGTAAAGATTGTACTTTCATAGCTACTCCCATATCACCTTTAATTTTAACTTTGCCCATCATAACAGCCATCATTGGGTTGGAGTCTCCAGATAAAAGTTCTTTCATCGTATCCATTGAAGTTGAGATTACACAATCTGCCTCTTTATCCTCTTGAGAAACTTCATTTTTGTCGCCTGTACCATCTACATATACTACATGTTCGTCTACTACCATTTTAAGAGTTGCTCCGATTGGATCTAAATTGGCAGCTTTCTCTTGCATGTTCGAATAAATTGCTTCTAAGTTCATTGTATTATATTTTATTAAAAAATTGGTTTTGATTTAATTGCGAATTTACGCTAAATAATGAAAACTAAAACTGAATTCTATAAAAACTTTAGACAAACTGGAGTTGGTATTTCAACATTTCCAACTTCATTCAATTCTCCAGTTTCAATATTTATTTTAAAGATGAAAATAGAGTCAGAGTTTTGATTAGCCACCCATAAAAATTCTCCAGTAGGATCAATGGCAAAATTCCTTGGGAAATCACCTTTAGTAGACTCTGTTTTAATGAATGATAAAGTTCCTGTATTTTCATCCACCTTAAAGATAGTAATTGAATTATGTCCTCGATTAGAAGCATAAACAAATTTACCCGATGGATGAACATGTATATCTGCGCACCAACTTGGTGCTGAGTATCCTTCTGGTAGAGTGCTAATTGATTGTTTTGGTATAAGTGTACCTGTTGCTCCATCATAGTCAAAAGTATTAACCGTTGCATCTAATTCATTGACAACATATACAATTTCTGTATTAGGGTGAAATGACATATGTCTAGGTCCTGCTCCTGCTTGTATTTTAGTTTTTGACTCTATATTTGGTAAAAGTTTTTCTTTTTCATAATTGATCGTTAAACTAGTAATCTCGTCAGTTCCCAAATCGGCTACAAATAAATGTTTATTATTAGGAGAAATTGTGCCAGAGTGAGGGTGAGATGTTTCTTGTCGATCAGTTTTACTTCTTCCTTTAAATTGTAAATTTTGGGAGGTCTCTTTAAAGGTTCCATCTTCTAACAAAGGGAAAACATTCACAATTCCTCCTACATAATTAGAAACAAATACAATTTGATCAGTTGCGTCAACTGTTATATGGCAAGGAGCAAAAGCATCTGTTTTAACTTTATCTATTAATTTTAAATCTTTGGTTTGAGGGTCAATGTGGTAAGCCTCTACTGTTCCTGAATCTCCATCATCTGGCCCTAGTTCGTTAGCAGCGAACAAGTATTTTTTATTTGCAGAAATAGTCAAAAAAGAGGGATTGACTGTTTTGAAATACTTAGATTTTAAGAAATTAAAATAGATAGAATCACCTTTTTGAGAAAAGGCCAAACGATAAATTCCTTCTCCCTTACCATCAACATGGCCCTCTTTTTTAGTGTAAGTTCCTATAAAAATAAATTGTTCGTTCATGTCTGATTCAGTAGTATCTATAGATGTATTAATTTTTGTGTTAACGGAATTATTTATTTCGCAAGAAAAGAAAAATGTCATAAGTAAAAATAAGGAAATGTATTTCACGTGTAAATTAGATTTTATTAATTAAAAATAAGTACATAAATATATAGTAATCAATATGTTACAATTGTGTAGTGCTCTTATAAATCTTCTAGTTCTTGAATGACAATGTGAAAATCATCAAAGTAAATGGGGCTTTGATTAGGATTCCAACAATAGATATTAAGCAATTCATTTTGTAAAAAATTTGGAATTTTAAATTTGAGTTGAATTTTCTCCCATCCATTTTCTTTTACTTCCAAAACTTCCTCTGTTGCTTTCCAAAATTTCCCTCCCACTGCTGCAACTATTTTTCCATTGACTCCCCAGCTACCCTCAGCATATCTCCAAACCCAAGCAACAACCTCTTCATTCCCTTTGAGGAATTCATAATTAAAACCAAAGCCAAATGGATTTTCAGATTTCAGTTCTAAGCTGTTTTCTCCTTCAAAAACAAAGTCCTGGGATTGGAAATCTCCCCCATTAAAATAATTTCCATCTTGCAAAAAGTAATTTATCTTACTTTTTTTGACCACATTTTCGGCATCACACGCAAAATGATGATTAGAACTTCCAATAATACCTGTTAACCACATAGTTCCAAAAATAATCAAGCCGATAAAAATGAAAATACGAATCCCATTTTTTAAAATATGGAAGAACTGTTCTTTTTGATTTTGATTTTCGAAATTTTTTAAATCACTCATGTAATAATTGATTCTGCCGCAAATTCTATTAAATTTGAGCTTTCTAAGAAAGATTGACAAAAATTAAACTAGAATTTTTGTTCAGATTTAAAATTTTGTCAAATTTAAAAATAATTAAATGGTATTCAGCAGTATTATTTTTCTGCTTTATTTCTTACCTGTTTTTTTATCCTTATATTTTATTTCTCCTACTCGTTGGAAAAATGAAGTGGCATTGGCTGGAAGTTGTTTTTTTTATGCGTGGGGAGCACCTGAATTCTTTTTTGCTGTGTTTGTTTCATTGATTTTAGATTTTTATTTGGTTCATCTTTTTTCCAATTCGAAAGGAAATTTAAGAAAACGACTTTTTTTGGCAGCTATTCTTTCAAATGTTTTGATGTTACTTCTTGCAAAGTATCTCAATTTTTTTGTTGGAAATATCAATGAGTTGCTCCATATTTTTGGAGGGAAAACGTTCTCATGGCAAAATATTCTATTACCAATTGGAGTTTCATTTATTACCTTCCAAAAATTAAGTTATGTGATTGATTGCTATCGGGAAAAAGTAAAACCATTAAATCGATTAAGGGATTATATGGTTTACATTTTATTATTTCCACAGCTCATCGCTGGACCAATTGTACGGTTTAATGAAGTTGCCTCCCAGTTAATTAATCGTAGCAGTCAGGATAATATAGATTATAAAGTTTCAGGATTTTTTCGATTTATCATAGGACTATCCAAGAAGGTTTTAATTGCCAATGTTTTGGGTGGAGTAGTGGAGGAAATTTTTGCGCTTCCATCGCATGAACTCAATACTGGCGTAGCGTGGATTGGCATTATTGCATACTCACTACAGATTTATTTTGATTTTTCAGGATACTCAGATATGGCAATTGGATTAGCAAAAATGATGGGATTTCGATTTCCGGAAAATTTTAACTTCCCTTATATTTCTCAAAGTATCACAGAATTTTGGCGACGCTGGCATATCACATTAAGCAATTGGATGCGCGATTATTTGTACATTCCTCTGGGTGGGAATCGGGTTTCTAAGAGTAGGTTATATATTAATCTTTCCGTTGTGTTTTTGATTTCAGGGTTTTGGCATGGAGCAGCCTGGACATTTATTTTTTGGGGAGGATTCCATGGGTTGTTTTTGATATTAGATCGATTATTTTTGTTAGATTTTTTAAAAAAAATAGGGAAGGTTCCAGCTGTAATTTTGACCTATTTAATTGTTTTAATTGGTTGGGTGTTTTTTCGAAGCGAGACAGTTGGGGAAGCGTTTCAATATTGTTGGAAAATGTTCGCCTTTGATTTTTCTTCGCCGGGGATATTTATTCCAAATAAGTTTTATGTGTACCTATTACTAGGTTTTTTGATTGCATTTTCTGGGATAATTGGGAGGGTAGAGAAGACAGCCCAAGAATGGTATGAAAATGTTCAGATAAATACGTTGTTTTTGATTGGAAAATCAACTGTAAGTGTAGTTTTGTTTTGGTGGTGTTTGATTGAGATTTTTGGATCGGAATTTAATCCGTTTATTTATTTTAAATTTTAAGTGTAAAATTTAATGAAACAAAAAAGGTTAAAATATTTTCTTTTTACTTCCATGATGGCATTGATCTTTTTGCCAATGTGGTTCGTTCCCTTTTTACAACAACAGTACCCCAATTTACAAGTAGAACGAATAGTTGGGTATTTTGGTGAGACCAAAAAACCAAATATTTATGGTAAGAGATGGATGTCAGGTCAATTTCAACAGGCTTATAATGCTTATGTGAAAAATAAAAATATACTCCAACCTACTGCAATACGCTTGAAGTCTCAAATGGATTTTTCATTATACGGAGATATTATGCACGCAAATATTTTGTCTGGGAAAAATGGTTTTCTTTTTCAAAGAGAAGGTTGTGAAGCTTATATTGGAAGAGACTTTATGGGTAAAGAATGGATTAGGAATAAAGTAGAAAAACTAAATTTTATAATAACACATTTTCAAAAAGAAGGAATACCATTTTTAGTTTTAATGCCACCTTTAAAGGCAAGAATTATGTCAGAACACTTGCCTGATTTTTATCGTAATAATGTTTCAGAACATACGAATTGGGCAGTTTTTCCTGATATTTTAAAGGAGTTTAATATTCCGACACTTACTTTTTCATTTATGGAAGAAGCGAGTAAGTTCACTCCTTTTCCTTTTTATCCACCTTCTGGACAACATTGGACCAAATATGGTGCAGCCTTAGCGGCGGATACTATAAAGAAAAATTTATGCAAAATTTTAGACATTGAAATGGTGGAAATGCTATGGAAAGACAGTGTTGAATTAAGTGATGCAAAAGTGGAATACGACAACGAATTAATCGCAGGGGCAAATTTTCTTTGGAATCCTCCTCTCGAACCTTTACCATATCCAAATATTAAATATGTTGAGAGTGGCTCAACTGTTCGACCAAATGTTTTATCAGTAGGGGATAGTTTTTATAAATTGATCTATGAGTTTGGAATTGTAGATGGTTTATTTGATTCTCAGTCCACCTTTTGGTATTACAATCATGAAGTTTATCCCTTGCGCCTAGAAAATGGAAGACGGTTAACGAATAAAGAATTGGATATTTTATCCGAAATTAGGCAAAGAGATGTTGTGATTATCACGGCTTTTGAAGATAATTTAGAGCGATTTGATTTTGGATTTGTGGATATGGTTTATGATTTGCTCCAAGCAGAGAATAATTAGATGACTTTTAAGATTTCCCTCAATTTATCAATAAATTCATCTACATTTTTTTTACTGAATATCATAGGTGGTTTTACTTTTAGTGTTCGCTCACCTGGGCCATCTGTACTAGTTAGAATGTATTGTTTTTTTAATTCTTCTTTGATGGTTGGAGTTATACTTTCTGTTTTGTTTTTTTGTCGAAATTCGATTCCTAAAAATAACCCATCTCCTCGAACATCATAAATAATGGGAAATTCCTTTTGCATTTTTAACAATACACTTTTAAAATAAATTCCCACTTTGGTGGCATTTTCTATCAATTCCTCTTTTTCAATTGTTTCAAGAACTGCCTTTCCAATTGCACATGAAACTGGATTCCCACCGAAGCTGCTGAAAAATTCCATTCCATTATCAAATGATTGAGCAATTTTATCGGTTGTCACCACTGCTCCAATCGGATGACCATTACCCATCGGTTTCCCTAATATTACCATGTCAGGAATCACATGATGATTTTCCCAACCCCAAAATTTTCCCGTACGACCAAAGCCGATTTGAACTTCATCGGCAATACAAATACCACCTGCTTTTCTGACTAAACCATAAGCCATTTTCAAATAACCATCAGGTAATGGAACTTGTCCTGCACATCCCAAAATTGACTCTGCAATAAATCCTGCGAGACCATTTTTTTGTGCTTTTGAAATTGATTCAAGCAGATCGCTTTTCCATTTACTTTGAGATGAAGAATTATTTTGTAAGTGTATTGTTGGAAAAGGAATAGTGAAAGTATTTTTATGTTCTCCTTCACCTCCAAGATCACTAAATTTATAATGACTTATTTCAATTCCTGCTGAAGTGTTACCATGATATCCTTCCTCCATGACCAACATGCCTTTTTGTTGAGTATATGTTCTTGCCATTCTTAGTGCAACATCCGTTGCAGCACTTCCAGAATTGACAAAGAAAATTTTATTTAATTTTTCAGGAAAGTGTTTTAATAAAAGAGTCGAATAATCTGTCAAATTTTGATAGAGATAGCGAGTATTGGTATTCATTTTTGCCGCTTGTTGCTGGATAGCATGGACAATTCTTGGATGGCAATGGCCCACGTGTTTAATATTGTTATAAGCGTCTAAATACGTTTTACCATCCGTTGAGTACATATATTGTAAAGCTGCTTTTTCGAAATGGATAGGTTTTTTGTAGCTTACAGAAAGTGCTTTACTCATCACTTGGTTTCGATTTTTTAATAAAATATTTACATTCGTAAATGTTTTGTTTGGAAAGCCACAAGTTTTTCGAAATTCATTCTCGGCGAAGATAGGATTTACTGTAATCCATTTTTCTAAAAAGTCCCAGGCTGGTTTTTGACTTATCTTAATATACTCATTGTTAGGTTTTAGGATAGCCTGATGACTAGAGTTACAAACTGAAACAACTGAACGGATTGCAATCAAATAATATAAAACTTCTAATTCTCTTTCTTCTAAAGTAAGTTGCTGATGATAAGTTTTAAGGATTTGGCAAGCTGCTTCCACTAAATTTTCTTTGTCAAAGAGAGCATAAGAAATTGCTATTGCTAATTCATTGATTAGCCATGAATAAGCAATGTCTCCAAAGTCAATTAAACCAGAAATTTTACCATCTTGAGATAAGGTGTTCCATTCATTAGCATCTGCTTGAATGATAGATTTTCGAAGTTTATATTGATGAGGTAAAACGATTTCTTTGAATTGTTGAAAAAAATATTCTGCCAATCTTCGTTGTGAATGATCAGAAATATATTTTGTCAAATTTTCATTCATCAAGGCGTGTTGGTTATCCCAATTTTGATTCCTTGCCTCGATGTGAGGAGAACGATGATTAAGAAGTGTAGCATTCATTTTTCCTAAAAAATCACCAAAGGAATTTAATAATCTTTCATCAGTTTGTAGGTCACCTATGAATGTTCCTTCCAGGAAAGTCAATAATTGGGCGAACAGGTTTTTCCCTTCGTATTCAATTGGTACTATTTTATCGCCTGATAAAGTTGGAATACTTTTAGGAAATTGATCAGATAGTTTATCTAAAACTTCATCTGTCGCCTTTAAAAAATCAATACTTTCACCTAGCGTATATATTTTTAAAACATATTTTTTTGTGCCATTTAAAACCCTGAAATTTAAATTATCATAACCAGCCATTTTAGTGACTTTAGTAGGAGTAATGTTATAGTAATTTTTTAATATCGAAATGGCAATATTTGACATAGACTATCTCTTAAAATATGAATGAATATTCAAATTTAAGCTGAATATTCATTCTTGAAGTTTAAAATAATTAAAATGTAAGGAATTAATTTTTTACATGGGTTTCATAAAGATCAATCCAATCTTTTGGTGAAATTTTTTTGCAAAGTTCAGCAATTAAACCAAATGGAATTTCTTCAATTTTTTTAAACCGAATACAGCTTTTTCCCATGTCTAATTTTCGTTTACAATGCTTTGGGTATTCTTCTACAAGCCATTTATGCAAAGCTGGATTTGCATAAATTCCCATATGATACAAAGCAATAAAGTTCTTCTGTGAAGCGAAGCTGATAAAAGGCAATGGTAACTTTGGGTCACAATGATAACCATTTGGATATAATTTGTGAGGTACGACAAATGCAGGCATATTATAGTTAAGTACTTCTTGAAAACCTTTTGGCAGATTTTTTTTGATGACTTCTCGCATTTTAGTTATGGCTCTTTGTCGATCTTCATCAAGTTTATTGATGTAATCATCTACAGAAGTTGCTTTGATCATCATAATGATTTTTATTTTTGTATTTAAAAATAACTAATGTGTAAAAATAGGAATACTTTAGGTTTTGTTTCGATATTTAGTTCTAATTTTTGAAAATAAACTACTATTTTTCCAAAAATTAATAAAATGAAAAACATACTTACTCTTTTCTTTCTTCTTACTCTTTGTAACAATGCTTTTGCACAAAATTTGAAATTCAATATTCTTTCCGAAAAAGAACGTGCAAGAGTCGTCGATGACATTTTAGAGGATCGACTTGATAATTTATTACCAGAATTGATGCAGCGAGAAGGGATTGATATGTGGGTTTTGATTTCAAGAGAATATAATGAAGATCCTGTGATGAAAACTATTCTACCAAGTACATGGTTATCTGCACGTCGAAGAACAATGATGGTTTTTAATAAAAATGAGGAGACTGGGAAGTTAGATAAAATTGCAATTGCAAGATATTCGGTAGGTAAATTACTTCGAGGAGAATGGAACGTTGATGTTTATCCTGATCAATGGGAGGCATTAATGAATACCATTAGGGAAAAGGATCCGAATTCCATAGGACTAAATTTTTCCAAAGATTTTGCACTAGCTGATGGTTTGGTAAGAACAGAGTATGAAAGCTTTATGGGAAAGTTACCAAAGAAATTTCATGGAAGAGTTAAATCTGCAGAACGTTTATCCATAGCTTGGTTAGAAACAAGATCAAAAAAAGAGTTAGAAATCTACCCAATGATTTGTAATATGGGACATCAGATTCTGCAGGAGGGATTGTCAGAAAAAAATATTCACCCCGGGATTACTACCACTAGTGATATAGAATGGACACTCCGACAGTTGGTGAGAGGTTATGGATTAGATACCTGGTTTCATCCAAGTGTGTCGGTGCAAAGATCGGATGAGGGGAATAAAGAATTTTTGCGATCTTTTTCTAAGCGACCTGATCAACAAATTATTTTGGCGGGAGATTTATTGCACGTAGATTTTGGGATTACCTATTTAAGATTGAATACAGACCAGCAACAACATTTTTATGTACTAAAGCCTGGTGAAAAAGATGTTCCTGATTATTTGAATAAAGCATTTAAAAATGGGAATCGAGTTCAAGATATTTTAGTCGAGCATTTCAAAAAAGGTAAAACTGGAAATGAAATTCTTTTAGATGCTTTATCACAAGCTAAGAAAGAAGGATTGACTGCATCGATTTACACGCACCCAATTGGTTTACACGGGCATGCTGCTGGACCAACGATTGGAATGTGGGATTCCCAAGGAGGAGTAAAGGGGCGAGGAGATTATCCTTTGTATGAAAATACTGCTTATTCAATTGAATTATTTGCTGCAACTGAAATTAAGGAATGGGGGAAAATAGTAAGAATTATGTTGGAGGAAGATGGTGCTTTTACAAAAGATGGGTTTTATTTTTTAGATGGTAGGATGGAAGAGATTTTAACTATTCCGAGGAATTAAAGTTCAAGTTCTTTGTAGTTTACTCCTAATTTTTAATTAGAGAATAATATATCTGGAATAAATTCAGGTATTGTTAGCGCAATAGATAGTTTTATTTTTTAATAAAATAGTTCAAATATTAAATTCAATTTCTCAGTGCTGATAAGATGTTGCCAAAAGATCTTGTGTGCTTTATTGTTAAGGTACATTATAAGAAAGAATGACCAGCAATATTAGTGAGGATGATAGGGGAATACATAAATAAACTATTTGTACAATATATTTTTCCTTAAATGAAAATACTAACTCTAAGTGGTTCAACTCGATCAAATTCACTCAACTTAAGGTTATTGGAGGGAATTGCCTTGTTTTTTCCTCAGCAAGAGTTTATTTTCTATAAAAAATTAGATCAACTCCCTCTCTTTCGAGCGGAGGATGACAAATATCCTTGGGCCGAGTCTGTCTTGGAATGGAGAAAGAATTTGAAAGATTGCGATGTAGTAATTATTTCTATTCCTGAATATATTCATAATCTTCCCGCTTTAATTAAAAATGCTTTGGAGTGGATTGCAACTTCAGGTGAACTTGTTGGAAAACGAATTTTACCAATTACTTTTACTCCACATGAACCTCGTGGAGAAAAAGCTATGCAATCTTTGTGTTGGTCTTTGCAAGCTTTGGATGCACAGATTATCGTTCAACTTCCTTTATTTCAAAACGAAATTGACTTTAATGATGATACCACTTTAGTTGAAAATGATAGTGTCGAGATGTTAATCGAAGGAATAAAATTATTGATAGGTGTTAATTGACTTTTACAAAGTACAAATTCATAATTTTTTTTTATTGTCAAAATGAATACTTTTTTTATCACTTATTTGGTATAAATAATAAAAGTAAATACAATAAGTATTCACAAAATAATTATCTTTGGTTATATAGTCACCTAAAAGTTTATCTAAAATGAATAATGTTGTAACCCAAAGGTTTATCAAATGTCATGACAAATTACGAGAAGAGAAACGAATAAAAAGTAGTCGCCAATTTGCATTGTCTCTTGAATACCTACCTCAAAGTTTAAGTGAAATATTAAAAGGGCGAAGAGATGTTACCATAGAGTTACTTCGTAAGTCAGTTGAAAGATATCAAATCAATCCTGTTTATATTTATACTGGTGATGGGCCAATGTTCATGAGTGAGGAGGACCATAAATCATTTCGAGTATTGACTATTGTGACAAATGGTCAAGAAGATGAACGGATTGTACATGTACCTGTTCCAGCACAAGCTGGATATGCTGGTGAGTTGTCCAATCCAATCTTTATTCAAGATTTGCCAAGTTTTACGTTACCAGATTATAAGTTTAAAGTAGGCACACATCGAAGTTTTGATGTGTCTGGTGATAGTATGGAGCCCACTCTTTTTGAAGGAGATAAAGTAGTTTGTAGTTTTTTGGAACCAACACTTTGGGAAACTTCAATTAAAGATAATTATGTTTATGTGATTGTGACAAGAGGAGATATTGTAGTAAAACGAGTCTTCAACAAATTAAAAGAGGGTAAATATTTGGAAGTTCAATCAGATAATAACTTTTACGATGCGTATCAAATTTCTATTAGTGATATTCGAGAGATGTGGTATGTGCGCGCAAAAATAAGCCCGTTTTTACCTTCTCCTGCTAATACTCAGAATATTGTTAGAGACGAAGTTAAGCAGTTGCAAAATATTATCAATAAGCAGAATCATTTAATCTATAATTTGAATGAAACCATCGAAAAATTAGTAGAACGGACCAAATAATTTTTAGTTTTCTTTTAAATAATAAGCTCATGGACGAATTTAATGATCAGGAGATTTTCTTGTTATGAAAATAAAATTGAAATATAATGTCAAAAAGAGTTTTAGGAAAAGTAATATACCATGATTTTAGTGGTGGATTCTGGGGCATCGTTTCAGATAAAGGTATTGAATATCGACCTCTTAATTTTCCTATTCAATTGAAAAAAGAAGGAGTTCGTGTAGATATTGTTGTTGAAGATATGAATGATGAGATAAGTATGTTTATGTGGGGTCAGCCAGTAAAAATTATTTCATTTTCAATATTGTAAAAATAAAAAATAAAACTATTCAACCTATCTCGTGTTCAAGTTTCTATGAAAGCTTATAAATATAAATATGAGCAAATTTTTTCTTCGCAAAACTTTTCACTTTAAAAATTGTTTTAATCTGTATTTATATCTGCCAAAGAATAAAAGGTTGGTTACCTTATTGAGTATTCAATTTAATTGCACTAACAAGTATTAATCTTCTGTATAGTTATATTTCTTTTTCTCCGAATCAATGCTTAATTTCAAGCCAAACAAAAATAGTTACAGGACGTGGAAGAATTAAAAAATAAAATATCAAATTACGTTAATCTATCTCCAGAGGATTTAGAATACGCTATTGGTTTTTACAAGAGAAAATCTCTAGCGAAAAATGAAATATTAATTCAGCCTGGACAATTTGTAAAACATTGGTATTATGTAGAGAAAGGGTGTCTTTGTTTTTACTCCATAAAAGATGGAAATGAAAAAGTTTTAGAGTTCTTTTCAGAAAATGACTTTTTTACAGATATATATTCTTACCTAAAAGATAAGCCGAGTAATGTTTACTTTAGGGCTACTGAACCAACTTCCATTTTATACATTACCAAGGATGATGTGCAAAAGTCCTACGATCATTCTCATCAGATAGAGCGTTGGGGTAGGCTGGCCATGCAAGATACTTTTATCCAGACCTATCGTAGAGTGGCACATCTAAATTATCTTTCCAACGAAGAACGCTACTTACGATTAATTGAGGAGCGTCCTAATCTTTTGCAGCGGGTTCCCCAATATATGATTGCTTCTTATTTAGGGTTGACGCCAGTTGGTTTATCAAAAATCCGAAAGAGGTTGAGTCTGATGTAATGGATTCTTTTTAAGATATGGATAAAATTTCTCTTTTTTTTAAACGAATGACTTTAAACCCTGAGCTGATTTTTCTAATTGACGGGTTAGGAGCCTTATTGTCTACTTTCCTTCTTGGGTTCGTACTTATTGAATTGCAGAATTTATTTGGCATGCCAGCTGAGGTGTTGCATTTCTTGGCAAGTATTGCAGGTATTTTTGCTTTGTATTCCTTTATTTGTGCCTTTTGTATTAATAAAAATTATAGCGATCTTTAATTTATCCTATTGTATTCTTACCTTTTTTTTAGTTTATGCTAATCAAATTTTTTTGACTAATTTAGGTGTAATTTATTTTTCAATTGAAATAATTATTATAACAATCTTGGCTTTATTTGAAATTAAGTTGGCATCGCTTGATTTATCGTAACCTAATTATTTTAGTTCATTTTTTAAATAATTATTATGCATTGAAGGCCATAGTTATGAGATGGAAAATATATCCTCCTTCTGCTCATAATAAAGGTGTAATTCTCCATTTTTGAAATAAGAATTCAATTCCCAAATGACATTTTTGTTACCTTTAGATTTATATGAATGAATATTTTAAATCAATTATCTTGAAGAGAACTGGAGCTTCTTCTCTATTTGAAAAAGAGATAATCCAAGAGTTGTGGAGTGGGTATGGAAAAATCTTGCGAATTGGATTGAAGAATGCCTCAGTCAAAAGTGTTGTAGTTAAGCATGTTCAATTACCCATTAATATAAATCATCCTAGAGGATGGAATACTGATATCGGACATCAAAGAAAGATTAAATCTTATGATGTAGAAACAACATGGTATGCTAGGTACAGTGATTATTGCACCGCTCGTCTACCAAAATGTCTAGCAATTGGAAGGCATGATGATGAAGTGCTTCTGATGTTGGAGGATTTGGATGAGGCGGGCTATCCTATACGAAAGGAAACTGTCACTTGGAAAGAAATATCGTCCTGTTTGTTTTGGTTAGCCCAATTCCATGCTAGTTATTTAGGGAAAAATCCAGAAGGACTTTGGGAAATAGGAACATATTGGAATTTGGGAACTAGGCCTCAAGAATTAGCAGTATTAGATGATCATAAATTGAAAATAGCAGCTACTGCCATTGATGAAAAACTGAATTCATGTAAATATAAAACATTTGTTCACGGGGATGCTAAACTGGCAAACTTTTGTTTTGCCAAAGATGGTAAAGTAGGAGGGGTAGATTACCAATATGTAGGAGGTGGATGTGGAATGAAAGATGTGGCATACTTTATTGGAAGTTGTCTAAGTGAAAGTGAGTGTGAACGTTTGGAAGAAAAAATCCTAGATACTTATTTTGATTATTTACAAAGTGAGATGATTGAAAGGAATGAAATGTTAGAAGCAGAATGGCGATCACTATATAAAGTAGCTTGGGCAGATTTCCATCGCTTTCTAAAAGGATGGAGCCCTAGTCATTGGAAGATTAATAGTTATAGTGAACGAGTTACAAAAGAAGTAATGAATTCATTATAAAATGAATTTATGTAAAGTATAAGTGTATAATATTTAGTTAACTATGTCGGTAAAAAGACAAAGGTGTGGGGATTCCAATAAATCAAACAACAACAACATCGTCATCTTTTTTCCAGATTCTTTTTAGGTTAAAATGTGATTAATGTTTCCTGAGTAGGCGTTGGATTAAATATTATAAAAAAGTATTTGAACTTAATGAATGGGGCTTTTCATTTTTAAAGTATTGAAAATGAAGTGACTACTTTTATTATCATGATTCTTTTAAAGCAATACAATATCCTAGGCTACATTGATGCGATCAGTTGATTTTAATTTTTCACCACTTCTTGTCATTATCGTTTCAGCATTGTATTTATTTAGTCGAGTTATATTTATAATTTTTTCTAAGGTGTGACCACTTAAACTTTTCCTGAAAACCAGTAGGTATAATTTCCTGATGATGCTAAATACTGCGCCAGGTTTGACTACTGGCAAATAATGGATATTACGTTTTTTGAAAATTTAAATTACTCTTGTTAAACGATGGCGTTCAATAACATAAATCACATTTTTGGTCTTTATTATCTTTTTAGAGCTTAAATATTAGTTATTTTCATATTTAAAAATGAGTAAATAATTCAACTCCAAGTTGTAAGAATATAATGTGGCAGGCCGTCATTTTTTTATTTGATAATGGTGATTTTTGTCCATATACCAAGGGGCTAGTATATTGGAGCGATTTTTTAGAATTAATATCATTTTAGGCTAATCTAGTTGTTACTTAAATTAGTTTAGGTTCAATATTTGAATGAGTATGAAATTTTGTTAGCTAATAAGAAGAGTAAGGAAACTAAACGGAAGTTGACGAAAATTTGCATTATTTACCTCCTTTGCAAAATTTACAATGCGTAACTTATTGATAATCATTAAGTTACGCATTGTAGTTGTGACCTCGGCAGGGTTCGAACCTGCAACCTTCGGAGCCGAAATCCGAAATTCTATCCAGTTGAACTACGAAGCCATTTTATTGCAGAACATAAAATTACTACAATTGAATGGCAAATGTATTAATTGAAAACGAACTAACAAAGGAATAAACTAGAAATTTTTAACCCAATGAAAATTATTTTCTAATGAAATCGTAAGTCGCTGGAGGTGCAGCTATTATATTACTTGCTATCTTTTTTAAACTTAAGTGTATAGGATGTTCTTGGTATTCGATATATTCTTTTTTACTTTGAAATTCCATCGACATCTTAATTTCATACTCTGATAGTGCACGAGGATCATCTAGGTCTTTAAAATCTCCAATAATTAAGTTTTGGATAACAGGAATGTCTTTTAATGTTAAAATATCTTGAAAGAATTTTTCTTTCTGAAAAGAGGTAAGATCATCTTTTAAGTTAAAATATACTTCGTGTACGATTAAATTTTTTGGTGGATTTTTGCCTTCTAGAGCAGCTAAGGCTACAATTAAGCGAGTTTTAATTTCTGATAATTCCTTCTCTATTCGAGGATTCGGATTATTACAACTCATTAAAAATATGGTAACTAAAGATAGATAAATAATATTTTTCATATCTTGTTTTTTTGAATATTTAGGTTTTGATTAAGTAATTTATTGGTTTTTCCATGGTCATTTGCATAAGCCATACTATTTCAGTGGTATTGTAAACAAAGCTCTTATTATTTGCAAAATCTAAAGCGTCAGTTCTTACCAAAATTGTATTTTCTTTTTTTTTCATTATTTTTTTGCCGTTACTTGCTAGGTTTAAAATGTTATGCATTGTTGTCACTACACCAAATTTTAAGGTTTAACCATCTACAGTAACAGCATCTAATTCCACTATTATTCCAATTTTAATTAAAAATGCTCCAAACCCTGTATCAAAGGTAGGATCCTCCTCTACAATATTGACATCCAACTAGGGCAATTTTACAGCATTTATTTTCTTGTTATAATATTTGATAAATATTAATTTTTAATATCATTTCAATGTGCTTCCCAATATTTACTGGGGATATTCTATGCAACTACTTGACAATTAATTTAGGTTTTCTATTTATTTTGATTTTTTATTAAAATTAATTAATGGATTGTAAATAAATTGTAATGCCCACGAAAACTTTTCTATTTTCACCTTGCTAAAATAAATATTAAAATAAACTAACCTTAACTATATGAGATGGTATGAAAAAATTCCTCACCCTGTTGCCATGCTTTTTGGTATTATCATTTTAGCCACCTTGATGAGTTACTTGCTTCCAGCAGGACTTTACGAGAGAGAATTAATTGATGGTCGTCAGCGAGTAATCCCCAATTCTTATAGTCTGATAGATGCGACTCCGATCGGAATAATGGGTATGTTTAATGCTCTTTCCAAAGGATTTAAGTTGGCTTCTGATATTATATTTGTTGTTTTTGCAGGTGGAATTATGTTTGGGATGTTGGAAAAATCCAAAATGATCGAAAATACGGTTGGTTCCATAATAAAAAACATGGGTCTAGAAAGAAAGTATTTGATTGTAGTGGTAATGACATTTGTTTTTGGTGCATTGGGAGTATTTGTTGGGTATGAAAATAATATCGCCCTTGTTCCAATTGCAGCAGTTTTATCCTTAGCCTTAGGAGGAGATTTAATATTGGCGGCAGGAATTTCAGTTGGAGGAATTACCGTTGGATTTGGACTATCCCCATTCAATCCTTATACCGTAGGAATAGGTCATCAGATCGCAGAAATGCCAATATTTTCAGGTGCATTATTGCGTTCTATTTTATGTTTTATGGGGCTAGCGATGTTATCGTTTTACAATGTTCGTTATTTCAAAAAGGCGTTAAATCATCCAAATAAAAGTTTAGGTCATGGATTAGATGCATCAGGATTAGGCCTTACCAAAGATATTCAAGCCTACTCCATGACTTCCAATAATTGGGTTGTGTTAGGGATATTTTTGACTGGTTTAGGAATGATGTTGTTTGGCATTTTTAATTATCATTGGTATTTGATTGAGATTTCATCAATATTTATCATGATAGCAATAGTGGTTGGGATTGCCGCAAGAATGTCAAGTAGAGAAATTAGCGAGACAACTTTAAAATCTATTGCGATAGTCGCCCCTGGTGCATTTATGGTTGGGTATGCAACTTCAATTCGAGTGATTTTGGAATCAGGAAATATAAGTGATACAATAGCTTTTGAATTATCAAATATTTTAGTAGAATTACCAATCTATGCGTCAGCATTTTTGATGTCTATTGCACAAAGTATCATGAACTTATTTATTCCCTCAGGAAGTGGACAAGCACTTGCTACACTACCAATCATGATTCCAGTTGGAGATTTAGTTGGACTAACAAGACAAACTACAATCTTGGCTTTTCAAATCGGAGATGGTGTGACCAATATTGTAAATCCTACGCTTGGAGGTTTAATTGCAATGTTAAGTATGTGTCGAGTTCCCTTTGATCGATGGTTGAGATTTGTTCTTCCTTTGTGTGGATGGATACTTGTAATTGCTTGGGGATTCCTTATGTTTGCTGTGGTAATAGGATGGGATCCAGCTTAAGGATTAAAATTTTTTTAACTAATATTGTTTTTTTAACAATACAATTACATTTTATTTAAATACGATATTATGATAGAATCAGTTGAATTGGTTTTGAAAAGTAGTCAGGAAAAGGCTGTTGAACTTCTTTCCAAATTAGTTTCATTTCCAGTTCTTGGTGGTGAAAGTAACATTTTAATAGCAGAATGGATTGAGAGTTACTTAAAAGAACATGGTGTAGAATTTACCAATGTGCCTAACGAGGAAGGTAACAAAAGGTCCATTCATTGTAGGATTGGACCCGCAGTTGATGGTGGAATTATTTTATCAGGGCACCAAGATGTTGTTCCTGTTGAAGGACAAACTTGGACAACTGATCCTTTCGTTTTGATTGATAAAAATGATGGGAAGTTATATGCTCGGGGTTCTTGCGACATGAAAGGGTTTTTAGCTTGTTGCTTGGCTGCGCTTCCTGAGATGCTAAAGGCAGATCTTAAAAAACCTATTTATTTTGCTTTTTCTTATGATGAAGAAATTGGATGTTTGGCTGCACCAGAACTAGCTGAGCATATTAAATCAACCTACACGGAAAAACCAAAGTATGCAATAATAGGTGAACCATCAATGATGCAACCTGTAGTAGGGCAGAAGGGGATCGTAGTTTACAAAACTCATGTAAATGGATCTGCAGGGCATAGTAGTCGAATTAGAACGGAGGTGAGTGCAATTAATGAGGCAGCTCGTCTAATTTTATGGTTAGAAAATAAAATGAATCAATTGGTTGCAGATGGTAGGACAGATGAAAGGTTTATACCACCACATACCTCAATTCATTGTGGTATTTTTGAAAAAAGTGGAATTGCACCAAATATAGTTTCAGATAAAGCTAGTTTTAATTGGGATTGTCGAGTAATTCCTATGGATAAAAGTACAGAGATTTTGGCTCAGTTTGAGGCTCATTGTAGAGAGTTAGAAAAATGTAATCAGTCGAAATTTCCGGATTTTAAAATAGTTACAGAATTAGATCATTCAGATGTTCCTCCCTTGGATACTCCTGAGCATTTGTCAATTGTTCCATTAATAAGGGAATTGACCGGTGTAGATGAATTAACAACAGTATCTTATGCTGCAGAGGCAGGACAATTTTCAAATGCAGGTTTTGAAACTGTAATTTGTGGTCCTGGTGACATTGCTCAGGCACATCGAGCCGATGAATTCATTGAAAAAGATCAATTAGATCAAGGAGTCGAATTCATGTTTCGGTTGATTAATAAATTTTCGTGATTTAATATTAATTTATCTTAAAGTACCTCTGAGGCAATAATAGTCATTTCATATATTTTGACACTCTATTTCATTGATTAGTGATAATTATTCTAAAACTGGAATAAATTTCGTTTTTAGGTCTGGCATTTCTGTGAATTCATCTATAGGAAACATAGGCCGGTGGATTCTTTTGTAGTCTAAGCGTTCTAAATCTTGATCAACTCCACCTGGTGTTAATGCCATTAACCAATCTTTTTGGATGGCAAATAACTCAGGTACAAGATACCCAATTTTGACAAATACGATATCAGTATTTTTAATGTCTAGTCCCAATTCTGTGAAATCTTTTTCATAATGATAAGGTTTTCTTTTTTTTGTAACAATGATTTTACAATTATTAATTTTCACTACGACTTCCACTTCGGCATTTTTATCTCCCTCTTTAATGGCTTCAACAATTCCAGTCAATTTCAAAGGTGGGAAATAACGGTCGTCTACTTCAGCTCCTACAAATGCAGAAACCATTCCTCCTTTTCCAACCTTAATTGCTTTTTCAATTAATTTCGGGCCAGGGATAGAAGCGTAAATTATAGTTGGTGAGGTGCTGGTGTTTAGATCCTTATGGTTTAAAATTTCATTCAACGTCCAAGTCACATCACCTGCTCCTCCAGCAGTGGGGTTGTCTCCCATATCACTAATGAAAAAAGGTCGTGTTTCACTTTCAACCGCTTTCTGAATTGCATCGTCCAATGTAGTAGTGGGAGCTACAAATTCAAATTTGTCCCTTGCGTCCCAAAAAGCATTTGCTAACTTCTCTGCTGCAGATGATACTTTTTCTCGATCGTCCCCTACAGCCATTACTACTCCATGATTTCTAGGTTCATCAGCCCATGGATATCCCATCCATATGGCTGCATCAATGACTCCCTCATCTTCGGTTAAAGGTTGAATGTTTGCATAGACACTTTTTCCAGGTTCGACTCGAGTACTTGTTTTCTCTCCAGGCAAAAGAATGGGAACTTTAATTCGAGCTTTATATTTAGGTTTACCTTTATTATCCTCCAATCTTTGAACTAAATTTTCAGCCGCTCGTTTTTTAGAATCCATTGCATCTTCGTGAGGTGCCATTCTATAACAGGTAATTAAGTCTGAATTCTTTGCCAATCGGTTGGACACATTCCCATGTAAATCCATCGAGGTAGAAATCAAGGTTTCATTGCCAATTACTTTTCTTATCCGAATAATAAAATCTCCTTCAGGATCGTCTAATCCTTCTACACTCATTGCTCCATGAATGTCCAAAAAAAGCCCATCATAAGGCAAGTCTTGTTCTAATAATTTTAACGTTTTACTCAGTAACGATTCGTATGCTTCCCGAGTAACTGTTCCCCCAGGTAATGCATGTCCTTTTACAGTAGGAAACCATTTTGCTCTTTTTCGAAGGTCTGCTGACTCTGCTAAGAAAGGATATAAAAAAAAAATTCCATTTTTGTATCTAGCATGAAATGCTTCTTCTTCTGTTTTGGCAGGAGAAAACGTACTTGATTCAATCGCAATTCCAGCAATTGCAATTCTTGGGATTTTAGTTTCTTTTTTGCCACAGGAAAAAAGGAGTAATAGTAAAATACTGAGGCTTAGACGAGTTGAAAAATTGTACATTTTATTTTTTTGGTTGGTTATCAATTAGAGAATATTGCAATCTATTATTATATTATCTGAAAGCAAAAATTGATGATGTCCTCTGTTTTTAATATAGTTATTTTCTTCGGATTAAATTTAGAATAAGATTTACTTTTACTCGGTGAATAAGCTTTAAAAAATTCTTCATTCTTTTTCCATCAAGAATTTCGCAAACTTTGGTTAACTTAATTTCGATATTGGATTTTTTGAATAATTAGATTATTTTTTCTTTATTATTTATCTAGCCAACCTTTAAAATTAACTACTCGTTCTCTACTGACAACAACATCATCATTTGGACTTGGAAGTAACTCTAATTTTAATCGACTATTAAAATAAGTATTGATCTTGTTGATGGAAGAAAGTTTAGTAATATATTTCCGGTTAACTCTAAAATGAAAGTCAGGGTCCAAACAGTCTTCTAGTTGATCCAGCGTGTAATCCAAAATATGTCTTTTACCATTGATATTTTTTGCGCAAACTATTTTGTCTTCAGAGTAAAAGTAAGCAATATCGTCTATTGGGATGTAGGAAAATTCTTGTCCTGATTTTACCAGAAAACGCTCTTTGAATTTTTTGCTGTGAATATTATTTAGCAATGCTTCGATGGCAGAAGAATCATATATTTGTGGTTGTTGATATAATTCATTAAATTTTTCCATTGCTTTTTTAAGTTCCAAAGGATCAATTGGTTTAAGTAAATAATCTACGCTATTTACTTTGAAAGCTTTTAAAGAATATTGGTCGTAAGCAGTTGTGAAGATAACTGGAGATTTGATAGTAGTTTGTTGAAAAATATCAAAACTTAAACCATCTGCCAATTGTATGTCCATAAAAATTAAGTCAGGTTGATCAAATGTGTTGAGCCATTTAACTGCATCCTCAACACTATCAATAACTTCTAAAATTTCTGCCTTTGGAGCGCACTTTTGTATTAATTTTTTTAGACGAAGTGCAGCAGGGCGCTCATCTTCGATAATAAGAGTTTTCATATAATTGCTGTTTTAATTGAAGTTTCTTTTTCAGAGGCAATATAATCACAAAAAAGAGGTAGAGCAACCAAGAATGAATCTACAGTAACAATAACATCAACTTCTTTTTTTGTGAAAAATTGATATCGATTTTTTATGTTTTGTAATCCCATGCTTGTCGATGAGATTACTTGGTTTTTTTTCTGTAAATTATTTTTAATAATTAGTTTATCTCTTTCAATAAATACATTTATGGTTAATGGTTTTTTTGTAGAGATGATGTTATGCTTAATGACATTTTCAAATAGAATTTGAAGAGAGAGAGGTACTATTTTTGTTTGGTAGTATTTTAAAGGGATGTCAATATTGGTATTTAGATTCTCTCCGAATCTTTCTTTTAGCAAAAAGATGTAGGCATTGAGGAATTCTAATTCATCACTTATTGAAACTATTTTTTGGTCTCTAATTTCTAAAATATACCGATAAACTTTTGATAATTTTTGTACAAAATTGACAGCTTTGTTTGGTGCTTCGGGAATTAAATAAGTCAAGGTATTTAAACTATTAAAAAGAAAATGAGGATTAACTTGATTCCTTAATCCTTCCAATTGGCTTTGGATATTTTCTCTTTGAAGCTGTTCTTTTTCCTGTGTTGATTTTTGTAGTTTTGTGTAAAAAATCATTCCTTCATAGATTGTCCAAATTAAAAGTATTGACATAAAACTTCCTACAACTTCTGATAATCCTCTTTTAGGTTCTCTTTGCCAATCATTAGGAATGTATATATCTACAAGGTTTCCGATAACAATTTTTATAACAAAATATCCTATGATCATCAAGCCGATTTGGGATATTAACCGTTTCCATATTTGATTTTCTTCAGGTAATTGGTTTAGTAAAAAAGCAATAACATAACGAAAGATAATCCAATAAGTAAAAGTATAAATTATTCCAATAGTGTAACAACGTCTGAAAAATGATAGTTTATTTTCTAAAAATAGCTCAGGAAACATGATAAAATTAATAACGAATGCAATGATTGGTATGCCCACTAGCATTAACCATTTGTCATTGAATCCTAGTGTGTTTTTTACATAAGCCATAGAATAAATTTATAAAGATTAGTTGATGTTTCAGCCTAATAAAGGTTTAAAAAAAAGGATGAATCAATCTTTAAAAAAATTGGTTCATCCTTTATCTAAACTATTTATTGTAAAACGATAGTTATTATAATACAACTATCCGCTCTTCAAAATGATAGTTTTTTATGATAGTTTATATTTCTTTCTGATAAGTTGTTGATTTTTAGTGATGAACTGTAAATTTTCATTACCCTAAAGACATAGGTGCTTAGTAAACCAAAATAGTCTTTTAATTCAGAAAGCTAAAGCCTCGTACATCCAATTAGCCAATGCTTGTCGATTGTCTTTTAAAAATCGTTGTTGATCATCACGATTTCTAATATTTCCAAGTTCAATGTAAACTGACTTTCCTTTTGTCTCTCGAAGCATGTGCAAATCTCTTTCTCTTATTGTTCCATGATACTGGCCATTTCTTCGATATTTTTTATATTTGGAAGCTAACTTTTTTTTGATTTTTTTTGCTAAGGCTAGGCTACTAAGACTTCCTGGGTAATAGTAGAAAAATACATCTGCTCGTTGTCCTTTTCCTCGGGAATCGATATGAAGAACTATAGTTGTTTGATCTTTATCTTTTACACCTAGGTTTTTATATTTCTCATATAATATATTAATAGCGTTTGATCGCTGAAACAATCGCTTTTTTTGAGAAAGAGGAATAGCATAATCCCCATAACAATATTCATCTTCATCACATTTCAGTAAATCATCATCTCTTATTCCGTCATTTGGATCGCGAGTAATCATATAAGCAACTGCTCCATGAGCAATTAAGTTACGAGTTAGTCTAAGTGAAATATCATAAGCATATTCGTCTTCACACATATTTATTTTTCCCCTTTTTCCAATAGCTCCTGGATCAGGTCCACCGTGTCCACTTACGATATAAAATACTTTTCCTTTAAGTCGATTACTTGCAATAGGAACATGAGCATATTTTTTCCCAAAAATACCAAACTTACGAGCCTCCTTATATTTTTTTTCCGTTTTTACTGCTGCTTGATGAGCAATGATTTCATTTGGGTTTACTATTTTATCCAAGCAATTTAATTCATGAAATGGAACCCAGAGAATTTGGCTGTTAACCACATTTTGACGTCTCAATTTATTTTCTAATAAGAATTCATTATATTTTTTAATTCTTATTGCTTGAGCCCACTCTGATAACCCTACGGTTGTACGTATACTTTTGCCGTTGTATTTATAAATCAATACCGGGATCCTATAGTTTTTGCCTGCTCTTAGCTTGGTACTTTGATTGGTTTTGTTCAAATGATGAAACTGTTCAAAATTACAACGATGATTATTCAATTGGTATCGAGAAAGAAGTGTGAGAATATTGTCACCAGGTATGGCCGGAACATCGTGAAAAGTTGGTTTGTCATCCGCAGCTTTTAAAGAAGAAAAACAGATAAGAAGTAAAAAAAGATAAAGGCAATTTTTCATAGTAAAAGTAGTGTTGATCGTAGTATTATGTTATATACAAGGAACATTAATATTCGTTTGGAAAAATAGCAATTCAATGAAATTAGTTAGGAGTGAACTAGGTCCGAATTACAAATATAAAAAATTTAGAAATTTTTTCACAAGAGACAAAGTATGTCTCGTTTTTTCCAAGGATTTATTACAAATAATCTTGCAATCTATATTCATCATCAAAGTCAAAAGGTATTTCAAATTTAACTCTTGATTGTCGAATAGTTATAGTTCCTAGTGAGCGAATTTTGATAGATTGTTTTTTCCACGCGCCATTCAATACATTTTTGAAATTTTTAAAAAATTCTTTTTGTGAGATCGGAACTTCAAAACTTAGTGGTAATGAAAAATCGCTGTTAGCTCCCATTTCAATTTCTAAGTCTTGGGTGAAATGAGTAGTTTTTTTTCCATCAACAATTACGTCAAAATCAACTTTGGAAATAGTTAGTTCATAGGGGTTAGGATTATTAATTACGGCATCAGATGTAAAGGTTATTTTTAAGTCAGGTGGAAGCGTTGCATTTTTAAATTTTATATTATCTAACCGAACGAATTCTGGATACTTTAAATTGGATGCTTGGTTAAAGATGTACAAACCTACACCCAATAAAAGGGCAAATAATGTAGTAGCTAATATTTTCGAAATTTTCATTAATTAGATTTTTAAAAAATAGTTTTTTGGGAAGTAGAACGTTTAAAGCAATAAATTAATTTTTCGAAATCTTCCGAATTATTGTAAACGTGTGGAGCAACTCGAATCGCATCTCCACGCTGTGAAACTTTTAGTTTATTTTTTTCAAAGTTGAATTTTAATTTTTTCATATCCATATTAGACGATAGTTTAACGCCAAATAAATGTGCTACTCTATAGTTTTCTTCCTCTATTTGGCAACCCATATCTAGAAGTTTTTCTATGGGTTTCTGAGTAATATTTTTACAATAATTTTGAATGTTTTCTACTCCCCATTCCAAGAGTTGATCGAGTGATTTTTGAAGCATAGGTACACCAATAAAATTGCTTTGCTCACCCATAGAGTATCTGTTCGCTTGGGTTTTATAATCAGGTTGATAATTGACCAAATTTTCAAATTGCTGGCTATCCAATCTATTGATCCAGTTTTCTTCAATTGGCTCACCTGAGTCAAATTTTTCTCCAAAGTATCCAACTCCAGAAACGTATGGTCCCAATAACCATTTATAACCTGCACAAACTAATGCATCAGGCTTTACGCTTTGAATATCAAATGGATAAGCACCTATTGATTGAGTACCATCTATAATCATTAATGCTTTATTTTTATTAGTTTTTTCTCTTATTTTTTCTAAATCAAAGAGAGTTCCATCTGCCCAATGAATATTTCCTAAAGCTATGGCGATAGTATTTTCGTCTATGGCATCTAAAATATTTTTATTCCAGATTTTTCCTTTGGGTGAACTTATTTGAGGTGCAGTTATGATTTTAATTTCTGCACCAGTACTGTCGGATAATTTTTTCCAAGAATAATAATTAGATGGAAACCCTTCTCCTACTAGGATAATATTGTCTTTGTCGGTAGCGTGGACGTTTTTAACTATACTGGCTATTCCATAGGATGCGGAGGGAATTATTGCGATTCTTTGAGAATCAGGGCAATTGATCAATTTGGCAAAAGTGCTTTTTAGTTTTTCTACTGGGGCAAAAAAATCAGACCTTGTTACTTTCCAAGGTTGACTTTTTTGAAGAATGGCTTGAACTCCTGCTTGTTCTACTGTTCTAAGGTTAGGAGACATGTAGGCACAATTGATGTAACTTATTTCCTCCGAAAGATTGAATTTATCTTTTTGACAATCCAGCATGATATTTAATTTTTTTGCAATATAAGTAGTCGGGTAAGAATAAACGATATTTTATGTGACATCTTTTTTTTGTGAACTCATTCTGTTTCAATATATCTTAAATGATTTTTAAATCTTAAAATTTGTTTTTTCAAAAGATATAAGTTTTACTAAAACAGTAATAATGAATAAATTATTTTTGATTTACTTTATTATATAATTTAATTAAACTCTAAAATTGGTTTTTAAAACTCAATAAATGATTTAATTGAATCTAAATGCTAGTAGATTCAAAAGAAAATGAATTGTTATATACTTTTTTAAAATTAAGTTGAGGAAATCATTTATATAATTAAAACCTTGTGTTATTTGATTTTCTGAGGTGAATTTTAATTTTAATTATCTTTGATTATTATATTTCTGTGAATGAACTCGTTTCAGCTTATTGGAACAGATTTATTTTTGTGGAAAAAAATAAAAATAGTACGGTTAATTTGCCTAGTTGAATTAGCTTTTTTGAAAAACCTTTTATAGATTTGCACCAACAAAATTACTTTATTATGAATCAAGAAGAAACATCTTCATCGAAGACAGATTGGCTTTTATTTTTAATATCTACAGTTGTAATGATTGTGATGTTAGTTTGGGTAAATGAATGGTTTTGGTTAGCTATGCCCTTCTCACTGACTTATTTGGTGAAAGCCTTAAAAATGATGTAAATCAATAGGATTACACTTTTTAAAATACTACAATATAATAAAATGGTCGTGCTAAACTCTAGTACGACTATTTTTGTATTGAGTAATACATGTACTTTATTTGGAAGAATAAAAACGTTTATTTATCTGAGACATTTTGTTAAAATTATGTCAATGATAACTATTGATCAAAAGCTTTTAAGATTTCTATCACTAATTTAGTTGATTGATATAAAAAAGAGGGATCAATATTTTCAAAAGTATCAGTTACTTGATGATAATCTTTATGGTCTTCTACGCCCAAGTAAATAAACGGAATTTTCTTTTTATGAAATGGTTTATGATCTGAGGCATTCGTCCAATCATTATATCCTAGATCAGGAGTATCATGACCAAATAAAACATTAATTGAAGATAGTGAATTAATGTTATTTAGACTTTTTTTTAAGGTTGGATAATGATGAGTTCCACAAATATAAATTTCATTATTTTTATTTCGACTTATCATATCTAAGTTTATATTCATTAAAATTTTATCAATCGAAATCGGTGGATTTTCTACAAAATACTTTGCTCCTTCTAGACCTAATTCCTCTGCATCGAATGCAACGAATAAAATGGAATTCATTGGTGGATTTTTCTTGAAATAAGCAGCAGATTCTAGCATGGCTGAAATTCCTGAGGCATTATCGTCTGCACCATTAAATATTTTTTCACCTCGTTTTCCCAAATGATCATAATGAGCACTTAACACAATATATTTTTCAGGTTGTATTGTACCTGGAATTTTTCCAATAATATTATTGCAATTATAAGTATTCTTATAGATTCTTTTATAGAAGCTAAAGGCTTGCAGGAAACTAGAATTCAGTTTTTCTAAACCTAATTCTTTGAATCTTGAAACAATATATTCACGAGCTAATTCATTTCCTTTTTCTCCACTTCTTCTTCCCTCTAATTGGTCTGAAGCAAGATATTCTACATCTTCCATTATTTGAAAAGAATCAATAGTACTTTGCTTTAGGTTCATTTTATTTTTCGAAATAATGAAAGATTCTTCAGCAGTAAATTTGTCTTGAGTTTTACAAGAAAGAACACAACTAAAAATCATTAGGATATAAATGATTTTAGGAATATTAGTAGTTGAGATCATTGGTTTATTTTCTGTTAAATGAGCTGAAAGGTTATTGATTACTCTTTTTGACGAGTAATCAATAACCTTTCAACTCTGATTGTAAATATTAAATTCCTACATAATTTTGAGGTGTAATTACTTTCAACTCTTCTTTGACGATTGGAGTAATATCGAGGGTTTCAATGAATTCATGAATATCATCTTTAGTTACACTTGCTTTTCCACGGGTAAGATTTAATAGAGCTTCATAAGGTTTATCAAACCCCTCTCTTCGTAAAATATTTTGGATAGCTTCTGCAACAACCATCCAGTTTTTTTCAAGATCTTCATTTAATTTAGCTTCATTTAAAAGTAACTTGCCAATTCCCTTTTCAATAGATCGAAAGGCAATTAAAGTGTGTCCCATTGGAACTCCAACATTTCTTAATACGGTGCTGTCTGTTAAATCACGCTGCAATCTAGAGATAGGTAACTTATCACTCAAGTGAGTAAATATGGCATTGGCAATTCCTAGATTTCCTTCTGCATTTTCGAAATCGATTGGGTTTACTTTATGAGGCATAGCCGAGGAACCTATTTCCCCTTTTATCGTTTTTTGTTTAAAATATTCCATTGAAATATAACTCCAAATATCTTTGCAGAAATCTAAAAGGATCGTATTAATTCTTTTGATGCCTTGAAAAGTGGCAGACAAATTATCGTAATGTGCAATTTGGGTTGTATATTGTAATCTTTCTAAGCCAAGGTATTCAGTCACAAAGTGATTCCCAAATTTTTGCCAATTGATAGAAGCGTATGCTACATGATGTGCGTTGAAATTACCAGTTGCTCCTCCAAATTTAGCAGTAAAAGGAATTTGTTGTAGTAATCTTAACTGATTATCTAATCGCTCAACAAATACTTTTATTTCTTTTCCTAGTCGAGTAGGTGATGCAGGTTGTCCATGAGTCTTTGCCAACATTGGAATACCTGCCCAATCCATTGCTAGGTCATTAATGTAGTTTCTGATTTTTTTAAAAAAAGGAAAGTAAACTTTCTGCATAGAGTGCATCAGTAGAAGAGGAGTAGCGGTATTATTAATATCTTGAGAAGTTAATCCAAAATGGATGAATTCTTTAAATTCAGAAATTCCGATTTCGTCAAATTTTTCTTTTAAAAAATATTCAACTGCCTTGACATCATGATTGGTTATTTTTTCAATATTTTTGATATTAAGTGCATCTTGTAAATTGAAATTTTCGAAAATATCATTTAATTTATCCACTTTATCCAAATCAAACTCTGATAATTGAGGCAAAGGGTGTTGGCATAAAGCAATAAAGTATTGAATCTCTACAAATACTCGATATTTGATTAACGCATATTCAGAAAAATAATCAGAAAGTTCTTTGGTCTTTTCGTGGTATCTACCGTCGATCGGTGAAATTGCAGTTAGCATATTTTTGATTTGATATTTTTAAAATTAAAATTCTTGTAAAAATAGAAAAAGGTGGGGAAGTTTTATCAAAAGAAAAGGGGTAAGAAAATCAATTTTTCTTACCCCTTTTCAATTATTCAATTTTGAGTTTACTTTTTGATATTATCTATAGTCACCGCATCAATCTTCTTTTGATATTCTAAACTAATTTCTGCGGCCTTTTCATCAGCCTCTTTGATTACCTTATCTGCGTTTTGGTTAGCTTTGTCCTCTAGTTGTTGCGATTTTTTATCTGTTTCTTTTTTAATCTTATTTGCACCTGCTTTGGCAAGTCGTTTTTTAATAGGGTTGGAACCAGCTTCTTTTACAATTAGATCAGCTTGTTTGTAGCCTTCTTTTTTAACTTTTTCTGCTGCATTTTTTCCTTCCAGTCTAATTTTTTCAGCACTTTTAATTGCAGCAGATGTTAATTTTTGGATCCGATCATTTGCCTCCCTTTCCAGTTTAGCCTTTCTCTCTGCTACAACTTTTGATAGGTCCTCTTTCTTTTTCTCTATAATTTCATTTACGTCTGTTTTAACTTTATCCTTCACTTCCTCTACTTTTTCTGTTATAGCGCCTTGCACTGTTTTTCCACCGCTCCCAACTAAACTAAATTGAACTTTGGGATTTGTCATAGAACCAGTTAATTTGATTTTTAAGTTAACAAATTCTTTTTCTTTAATGTTTAAACCTAATTTAGAAGCTTGATTCTTTAGTTTTTTAATTCCATTGCTAGCAGTATTTCCTACAGTATTTTGGTTAATTAATTTCATTGGAATTTTGGCTTTAATATCGTAGTCAATATCCTGGGTAATACCATGTGACCCGCCTATCATCATATCAATGCCTTGATATTTTAGAGGGAATTCTTTGATTAAAACATTACCGTCTTCTATTTCAAACCAGTTTTTTGTTCCTTTTAGGTCAATTTTATGATTAGTTAGTTTTTTAATATTTAGAGCCTCTCCAATTTTTTTTAAAGGAGTAAAATCTTGTATGACACCATTAACTGTTTGTAAAAAACCTTCTGCTGTTAATGTATTCAGATCAGGCATTAAATCTTCACCTAAAACTCCTTCTAGACTCATTTTAGTAGAATAATTCCCTTGAATATATTTGGCAATTGGGGCTAAAGCCTTGACAGTATTTATTTGCTTAAAAGAGGAATTGAAATCAAAGCTTTTGACATCATAAGTTAACTTATATTTTGGTTTTCCAGGATTAGAGGTATCGTAATATCCATTTGCTTCAATCTTCCCACCAAGAGTTCTACCGTTCAAGTTTGACATTTGAATCTTACTATCTTTTATGGCTAAGTTCCCGCTAAAGTCTTTTAGATTAATATTGGTGTACGTCAATTTTTTAATATTTGCGTTAATATTAATGTTGATATTATCAGGTATAATAATAGGTGTATATTCCTCTACCTCATTAGCAATTGTCTTTGACTTTGGTGCCTCGGGTTCTTCCATAAAAGGATTTAAATCAAATAAATTTGATCTCATTACGAACTCACCACCAAGAGTCTCATTTTTAAAAATATAATTAAAAACGTTAATAAAGTTACCTTTTCCGCTTATATCACTTTCTCCTAATATAGTTTTGAAGTTATTGATTATCAATTCATTAGAGGTGAATATTCCTTTTGCGGAGGAGTTGTCTAATTGGTAAACATCGTAATCAATTTTTCCAATTTTTGCATCCACGATAAACTTAAATCTATTGAAAATTTCAATTTCCTGTTCTGATTCTGAAGAAATAGGCGGTGGGGTCTCCTTTTCCATTTCAATCATCCATTCATCTACATTTAAATAGGTAGATCTTAATTTTATATTACCTGTTAAAGTTTTCTTAGGAGAAAAATAAGCCAAAATATTATCCAATTGTCCTGATATTTGTAAATCACTTTTTCCTAATTTTCCAGTAAAGTTACTAATCTCAATATTTTGAGGTGAAAGGGTTACTTGAGCATCTCGGATGAATACCTTTGGGATTCCTTGAGCGTTATAGATTAAGTTTTTGAATGATGAGTTTCCGCTTATATTAGCATCCCCATATTGTCCTTTATCTAATATCGATAATTGAGTTTGAGCTGTAAAGTCGGCATTAATAATTCCAGATAACTCTGTTACACCTTCCAAAGGAAATGCTTTGGATATTTCGGCTAAATCAATAGTTCCCTTGATCTTAGTATCGATGTTTGGATCAGAGATCGGAGTAGTTAATTTGAATCTTCCCTCAAATGGTTTTCCTCCTAGAGCAAATTTAAAATCAGGAATATCAATTTTTATTTTATCAAAATTCGAACTAGGGTTCTCTATGTTTATGTTTGCAAAAATATTGTTGAAACCCGAAGGTAAATCAGGGTATTGAAAACTGCCTTGATTCACATCTAGGTTTATCTTAAAACTTGGAAATAATTCTTTTCGGGCATTGTAAATACCTTTTAAGTATCCATTGAATGTTATTTTTCCATCAGCTTTTACATCTTTAAAGTCATTAGTGTATGCACTCGGGATTAATGACAATAAATTCTTAAAGTCATTTTTAGGTGCATCAAATGTGAGGTTAATCTCTATGTTTTCATTCTCTTGCAATTGTAAATAGCCATCGGCTAGTAATTTCATTGCATTGATTTGCAAACTATTATTCTTTAACGTATATGTATTTTTATTTAGGTTAATATTGAAGATAGCGTCTAGTGATGTATTGACTTTTTTAAGATAACGAACCCCTCCACTTATTGCAGATAATTGCTCAATATTAGTTTTAGTGGTAAGATCAAATACATCTTGTGTGAAGTCTCCATTACCTTGGTGATTTAAATTTTTTAGTTCCAAAAACATGTTATTAGCACGATCATCATAAGTGAAATTTCCGTCGTTAATTGCATATTTTTTTAATTGAATTAGAAAGTCATATTCAGCTGGTGGTTCATTAGATGGTTCACTTAATTTGACAATATCATAATTTGCTTTTCCGGTATTTAAAACCAGAATATTGACCTCAGGTTGGTCAAAAGTGATCATTTTAATTACGACTGGTCGATCAGATTTAATTACAGAAATCAAATCTAGTGTGAAATCTATATTTTTAGCTTTAACTAAATTAATTCCTTCGAAATCATTAATTCCAGTTACTATTAATTGATCCATCTTAAAACTAAAGTCAGGAAAACTTCGTAGAAGAGAAAGATCTACATCAGCAAAATTAATCTTGGCATTTAAAGTATTGTTAGCTTCCTCTTTAATTTTTACTAAAATTTCTTCTTTGAAAAAATAAGGGATAGAAATAGCTGCTCCTAAAAATAAAATAACAAAAATTAGAATCGTTGAGAATATTCGCTTTACAAGTTTTGATAATTTCATAGTGCTTCAATCTTTTTGGTAATGATGCTATTGGTTAAACTGTTATCCATGTTGGAATTAAAATGTAAGAGTAATTTCTATTTTATTGTATTGCAAAAGTAACTAATATGAGTAATTTTATTTCAATTAAGAAAATCAATTTATTCTTTATTTACAAAGATGACTATATTGCGCTCATTGGGTAGAAAAATTTCTATTATAATGTTGTTTTGCTTGAATAATAAATGAAAGAAAATCGACTGTCATTATGTTTTTATTTTTCTTTTGATAAAAAAGTGAGTTGAAATAATATGTTACAAACGATTTTTTTGTCAAAACATTATTAGTTCACTATTTACAAGCAATTAAAACTGCCTAATTTTAATTAACCTTTTTTAATATAAGAATTGAATGACTCATAATAATGATATGAATTACACCTTGATAGAGACTAATGAAGGGGTGCAAAGCTTTTTAAATGAAAACCAAAATATTGAATGGATGGGATTTGATACTGAATTTATCGGTGAAAAAAGATTCCATACCTTATTATGTCTTGTCCAGTTAGCTACTGAAAATGGATATTATTTATTAGATACTTTAAAGTTAAAGTCATTCCCTGGAATTTTAGATTTGTTTACAAATCCTAAAATATTAAAACTAACACATGCAGGAGAGAATGATTATAGAATATTTTACAAGCAATTTGGAATCATTCCCATCAATGTTTTTGATACTCAATTAGCTGCAGGTTTTGTGGGTTACAAATACCCAACTTCATTTCAAAAATTGGTAGAAAAAGAATTAGGTGTTTTTGTTCCAAAAGGGTACACTGTTTCTGATTGGGAGGAACGTCCATTTTCTCCCAAGCAAATAAGTTATGCATTAAATGATGTGATCTATTTGAAAGGTTTATGGGAATCAATTACTGCTAAATTAGTGAAACTTAACCGTCAAACTTGGTCCCAAGAAGAATGCGATAAAATAGCCACTGAAAAATATTATTATGTCAATCCACATCGAGATGCTTTTCGGAATAATGCCATATCAAATTTGAAAACTCGAGAACAGATGTTTATGATCCGTTTATACAATTGGCGAAAAAAAGAGGCGGATCGAAAAAATTATTCTAAGGAAATGATTTTACCAAATAAACTTATTACTCCAATTGTGAAAAATATGAATTCGGGAAAAAATGCGTTACTTAAAGATCGAAGGCTCCCGACAAATACTATTTCTAGGCACTGGGATACTTTTAATGATTTATTTAATCGTAAAATAGAGGAAGCCGATCGGGTAATTTTGGCATCTATTCCAGCTCAAAAAGAGTCACCGGATCCTATGGAAAATACCATGTTGGAAATGTTGTATTCTATTGTGGAATATATTTGTCAAAATAACCAAGTGGACCCTACCTTAGTTTTAAGTAGAACTACTTTTAAATTAATGAAAGCTGAGCCAAGCTTTTTTGATGAATCATTAGCTCAAGGTTGGCGAGCTGATTTGTTGGGAGAAGACTTATTGTTATGGCTAAGAAAACGAAAGCAATTAATTATAGAAATGGTTGATGGGAAATGTGTGATTCGAATGATGGATTAAGATTTATCGATGTTTCTTCTAGATGAAAAACATAACACCAAAATACAATTTCCAAAGATTAAATTTTGTTTTATTTAAGACGTTAGGTTTGTCGTTTGTTTGGATGAAGTTCCAGTATATTTTAAATGGACTATTCCTGGATGAAAATTCCTGTTTTTTAGCTTGGTAAAAAGGTATTATTGGGTTTGGTGGTATTGAAACCATATTGTTGTTTTACACGACCAAATATTAATCATTTGGAGCATAATAATTGTTGGGTAGAGAAATAGATAACTTTATTTGTAAAAATAAATAGCATTAAAGTTATTTCGAAGCAAGATCAATATGAAATTTAAAACATTATTTATTAAGTAGCTATTTGTTTTCATCCAATACGTAATTATTCAATTCAGCTTGAATGTTTTCAACGGCTTGTTTTTCAAAGTTTTCTTTAAAGAAAGGGGTAATAAAAATTTGATCTCTGGAAATGAATTTTTCCAAAAATGATTTCCTCTTAGCTAAATAAAGTTCCTCTGGGAAAGCACTAAACTCTTTTCTAATTGCAGAAGTATATTGATTGTAAGTGGTTGGCTCACTTGCTAAAACAGACTTATTAATGTCTAAAAAAAGCTCGTTATCATGATCCTTTAAAATAGGGGAGTGGTCAATCGTGCTTAGAATCATTTTTTCTAGATTTTCTAAAAAGGAATCAGCTAAAAATGGTGACAATAATTCCAAAGCGCGTTCTGCACTTTTTGTTTCATTATCATTTTTATTTGGGTCATATATTAAATCATGAAACCATATAGATAGCTCAAATAAAATTGGATTTCCAATGAAATCATAATAATCCTCAGCCATCATTAACATACTATATATGTGTGATAAGTTGTGATAGGATCGATGTGGTTCAGAATATTTTGAAATTACTTCTTCAAGAATTTTGCGTGATTCTAATTTGGGGATACTTAATTGATAAGAAAGCATATCCCAGACTTCTTCGATGAATCCTAATTTGGAATCATCCATTTTTTCTTCAATTATCTTAATAGGTAGCATTTATTCGTTTAATGTTTTGCGCGTCAAAGATACTCTTTTTTATTAAACGCAAAATCTATATTTTATGGAAAAATTGTAAATTTGGTTTTATTTAGATTACAATAATATTATGAACTTACCCAAGTTTTACTCTTACATAGAAGCAAAGAATTCACACGGAAAGATTGCAAATGAAATTATTTTTTCAGTTCTAGATGAATATGGACTTGGAGGATTTAACCATCATTCAGATGATTCACTCAATAAAATTGAAAATTCTTTTTCAGGTGGCTTTTTTGGGTTATTGCAAAATGAAAATCATGAAATTATTGGAACTTTTGGTTTATATAAACTTAATGAGGTTAATTGTGAAATTCGAAAAATGTTTCTTTTGCCTAAAGCAAGGAGAAAAGGACTGGGGAAATGGATGGTTAATTTCTTAATAGGTAAAGCAAAGGAATTAGGATTTCAAAAAATTACCCTAGATACAGCCAGTGTCTTATTGGAAGCTATTGATTTATATAAAAAAATGGGATTTAAAGAAATTGAGGCATCCAATGATTCACCAAGGTGTGATAGGGCTTTCGAATTGGTTATTGAATAATTAGTGTTTTGCGATTATATGATAAGCCAGTTAATATCCTTAAGACAGCTCCTAGATTTTATTTAATTAAACTTGGTTGCCTAAATGGATTTCCGTTTGAATTAATAGCGGCTTGGATACTTTCTCGAAAATTATAGTAAGTTTGGTCTGTGTGGAATAAGGTAGATATCACGGTATCTCCTTTAATGAAATCAAATCCAATTGCATAAACTATTTCATTGTCAGTCGTTGCTAAATAATCAGTTATAGTAAAATTTTGCTTATCATTTCTTTTTCCTTGAGGATTTTGAAACTAAAGCCTAAGCCTTGTAAGGACTGTCTGGCGTCAAAACTGTTTCTAGTGTATCTATCAATATAGGTTTTAGAATTTGTGTTGTAGCAGATGCAATCCATCCATTCTCATCTCTAACTAGGATTGAGAAATCTTCCTCATAACTCTCAGAACAAATGAAAGAAGTTCCAATGTTATAAACTTTTGTATTAGTTGGATCGCTGTAAATCCCCTCACTTAAAGTATAAACTTCTCCTTGATGAGTGATTTTCATTGAGGCTCCATCAATAATTGGTAATCCTTGTTCAGCAAACAAATCTACACTCTTATATATAATTGCTAAAAATGGCTGTCCTACTTATAAGTAACATTCGATAGCTAATTGTTTCTCATAATTTGGCAACGCTAAATCCAGTTCTTTTTCCAGATCACAATTTGAAAAAATTGTCATAAGGGAAATTGATATTAAAAAATTCGAAAGATTATTTTTGAGTGATATCATAGTTGATCTTAACTTACATTCCAAATTTAAGGAGTTATTTGACAACTCAGTTTTTTCGAATTTTTGTTTTTCAATTATTAAAATCTGTACCAGATTATTATTAGAAATTGAGTAATTAATTTTTGTTTAAAGGATTTTTTGTTTAAAGGATTTTTAGTTTTAAGATTTTAAGTTCTAAGATTGTTTTTTTAGCATAAAACAATCTTTTTTAATTTTTTTCAATTTGATAACAAAGAAAATAGTTCACATCTCCAATATTAAAAATTAATTATTATTCACTTTTTTTACTGTTTTTTATTAGTAAATTGTTGATTGTCAGTTAATTAAGTGTGCATATTTATTTTTTGTTTAAAAAAATAGTTCACAAAAGATGTATTTTGTCTTTGTCTAGAGCCATTCTCGAGTATATATTTGTAATGTAATTAGTGATAAGGTATTTAAGAGATGCCAAAGGCTTAAAAGTAACGCCAAAAAAGATTACAAATAAGGATATGTTCATGGGATTATAATTTGTTGTAGTTAGTCAGAGTCCTATTAATTAGGATTCTGACCTACTTCTTTTCTCATGGTAAAAAATATAGGAGAGGAATTGAAATAGAGGGAATTGCAAAATGATGCAATCAAAGCTGAAGGTTCAGCACTTAAATAAGAATATGTTCATGGGATTATAATTTGTTGTAGTTAGTCAAAGTCCTATTAATTAGGATTCTGACTTACTTCTTTTTCATGATAAAAATATAAAAATGAGCAGAGGTTACTAAAAAAGAAAGTCATAAGACCCTGAAGGCATTATGACTTTTCTAGAATTTTTGTTTATGGGGATATAATCTATTAGAATACAAATCTAATAAATTTATTCATATTAAAGTATAATTATTTGTGTTTTTACACAATAAAAATATTTACTAAATAAGTTTTAGTCAAAGAGATATGTTCATGGGATTATAATTTAATTGAACAAGTCGCATTTTCAACTGAAAATGCGACTTGTTTTTTTGCTTAAAACTGGATATTATATTCAATTAGAATGATTTTTAGCAAAAATTAATGTATCAACTCGGAATTATAAAATCCGGTTACAATTGATGATATAATTTTTCTATTTTCGCTTTTTTAAGTTTTCAAAATAGAAGATATGGCAACCATCCTAATAAAAAATGCCCAGGTAGTCAACCGAGGTAAAATTTTCCAATCAGATATACTAGTAAAAAATGGCAGAATCGATAAGATTGATTCTATTATTGATGCAGTTGTAGATCGCGAAATAGATGCCACAGGTAAATATATCTTACCCGGTATTATTGATGATCAAGTTCACTTTAGGGAGCCAGGTCTGACTCATAAATCAGACTTGTATACAGAACCAAGAGCAGCTGTTGCTGGAGGCGTTACATCGTTTATGGAAATGCCAAATACTAAACCAGCTGCAGTCACTCAAGAATTATTGCAACATAAATACGATATCGCCTCACAAAAATCATTAGCGAATTACTCGTTTTTTATGGGAGCAACTAATGACAATTTAGAAGAAGTTTTAAAAACAGATGCTGAGAATGTTTGTGGTGTCAAAATTTTTATGGGGTCAAGTACAGGTAATATGTTAGTGGATAATCGAAAGACCTTAGAAGGTTTATTTTCAGAGGTACCGATGCTAATGGCCACACATTGTGAAGATGAAGCAACGATTAGAAAGAATATGGAGCATTACAAAGCCATCCATGGGGAAAATATCCCAGTTGGACTGCATCCAATAATTCGCTCCGTTGAAGGTTGTTATTTGTCATCAAGTATGGCAATAGAAATGGCAAAAAAACATAATTCTCGATTACATATTTTACATATCTCTACAGCTGACGAAATAGAGCTTTTCCGAAATGATATTCCTTTGACCGAAAAAAGAATAACCTCTGAGGTATGCGTGCATCATCTTTATTTTAATGCTTTGGATTATGAAAAATATGGTACTCAAATTAAATGCAATCCTGCAATAAAAGCTTCAAAACATCAGGAAGCACTTTTTCCAGCCTTGTTGGATAATCGGTTGGATATCATTGCGACTGATCACGCACCGCATACTTGGGATGAAAAAAGTAATAGTTATTTTAATGCACCCTCAGGAGTTCCATTGATTCAGCATACATTGAATGTAATGTTAGAATTTTATCAAAATGGAAAAATTTCATTAGAAAGAATCGTTGAGAAAATGTGCCATGCACCTGCGGAATGTTTCCGAATCAAAGATAGAGGTTTTGTAGAAGAGGGAAATTGGGCGGATTTAATAATTGTTGATTTGGAGAAAGAATGGATAGTAGAAAAAAGTAATGTGCATTATAAATGTAATTGGTCTCCATTTGAAAATCATACTTTCAAAGGTAATGTTGAGGCAACTATAGTTTCTGGACATTTGGCCTATGAAAATGGGATATTCTTTGAAGGTAAAAAAGGAGAGAGAATGCAGTTTGATTCTTATAATTAATCCATGAAAAAGCTAAGCCTTGTCAGTGCATTGAGTGTTGGCATAGCTTAATATTTTTATAATGATTAGAATAAGAAACTACTCTCAGAAACAATCATTCCCGCAATAGCAGCAGTAATAAAACAAGCCACAGTTCCTCCAATTAATGCTTTAATTCCAAATTCTGCCACAGTTGTTTTTTGCCCAGGAGCAATCGCACCAATACCTCCAATTTGAATTCCGATCGAAGCGAAATTAGCGAATCCACAGAGTGCATAAGTTGCAATAATCAAAGATTTAATTTGTAAGACTTTGGTGAATTTTCCTAATTCAGCATATGCAAAGAATTCATTGATTGCTGTTTTTTGACCTAATAATTGACCTACCAAAAATATATCTGTGCTAGGTACTCCTAAAAGCCAAGCTATTGGTGCAAAAAGGCAGCCTAGGATAAATTCAAGATTCAATCCAGCCATTGCAGAGGGTTGAATTTGAAATCCATTTCCTTTTAGATAACCAGCAAATTGTGCCACCCAACCATTCAATGGAGTATAATATCCGATGACATCAGTTAGGAAATAATTTAGCATAGCAATCAGAGCAGTAAATACCAATAACATTGCTCCAACGTTTACAGCTAACTTCAAACCATCAGTAGTCCCAATTGCGATAGCTTCTAAAAGGTTACTACCAATTTTATCTTTAGGAACCATAAAGTCTTGATTCACTCTTTCAGGTTCATCTTGTGGATACAGTATTTTTGCAGCAACAATTGCAGCTGGTGCAGAAATTATAGATGCTAAAAGAAGGTGTTGCGCAAATAAGTTTTTCGAAGCATCTTTCGCGGCTTCGATGGCTAATTTACCAGCCTCTTCAGACATTCCTGCAATGTTGGGTAATACCGCAAATGATTCTCCCAAGAATCCAACATATGCTGCAAAAACTCCTCCTGCTATTGTTGCCATTCCTCCTGTCATTAAGCAAAGCATTTCAGATCGAGTCATTTTTTCCAGATAGGGTTTAACAACTAAAGGAGCTTCCGTTTGTCCAATAAAAACATTTGCTGCTGCTGCTAAACTTTCTGATCCAGATAATCCCATGACCTTTTTCATTAGCCAAGCAAAACCAAAAATGATTCGTTGTAAAATTCCTAAATAATATAAAACAGCAGAGAATGCCGCAAAGAACACGATGGTAGGTAAAACTTGAAAAGCGAAAACATATCCGAAGGATTGAGAGGGGTCCATTAATCCCGCAAATAGGAAAGTAGCGCCAGCTTCAGTAAACTTTAGAATTTGAACAAAAAAATCAGAAACGATTTTAAAAAAAAATTGAAGGAAAGGAATATTTAGTAACGCTAAAGCAAGTCCAAGTTGAATTAATAATCCTTTTAATACTAATCCCCAATCAATAGCTTTACGATTATTACTTAGTAAATAACAAATCCCTATAAGTGCAACGATCCCTAAAGATCCGCGAAAAATTCCTACTGTTAATTCCATAGTTTTTGTTTGTATTTTGCGAGGGGTAAAAGTAAGCAATGCATTTGAAAATAGGTAATGATTATATCCAAATCAATTTGAAGACTTTTTGTTAATCTTATCTATGAATTTCATGCGTTTAGCGAAAGGAAAAGAAAGTATTTATGAATTATACTGATATTTAAAAAGAAAAATTAAAAAATTAGGAAAGTTCAACATTTAAATCAAAAATTTTAATATGAAAAAAAAGAGGACGGCGGCATTACTGGCACTTTTATTTGGGGTATTTGGGGTTCATAGATTTTATTTAGGAGAGCGAGTCAAAGGTTTTTTACACCTGGGGTTATTTTTTATAATGATGGTGGCAACTGTTGAAGAAAATAAACCTTTTATTTTTCTTCCAGCAATTTTAGGATTCGTAGATTTTATTTTATTTCTAGTAAAACCTAAAGAGGAGTTCGATGAGAAATACAATATTAATTATCTTAATGATTATCCTCAAACTAATGATAGAAGGAACAGATTATATGATTCAAGAATGTCAAGAGAGACTAGTCTAAAAGAATTGAAGAGAAGAAGAGTAAGTGTTGAGCCAGTTAATTCATTTAAAGAATCTGGGATGCGAAAGTTTGATGAATATGATGTGCAAGGTGCAATTATTGATTTCCAAAAAGCTTTGCATGCTGATTTTAAAGATTCCAAAACTCATTTTTTGATGGCTTGTTGTTATTCTATTGATGAGGAATTTGAAAAATCCCTTTTTCATTTGGACAAAGCTGTTGATTTCGGATTTATTGATTTCGATACTATCCATGGATCAGATGCATTGGCTTATTTAAGGACGAATGATCGATTTGAAAAATTTGTAAAAAATAGTTACCAAATTCCCAGGTACTTACCAGAAGAACAAGATGAGAAATTGGATATTATAGAGAGTGAAAAAGCAACTGATTTGCTAGATCAGATTGCATCATTAGGAGCGTTATATGAAAAAGGGGTGTTGACACCGGATGAATTTCAAGAACAAAAGCAAAAGCTTCTTTACCCTTAGTTAAAATATTATGTTGTTATTGTAAGATTTTAAAACAACCGGTAAACATTTTTATTTTAAAAAAGAAGTCAGTTTTATTTGATGCTCTAATCAAAATATTAATTTCTGTTTTAAATATTTTACAAATACTTAATGAAAATGCGCTTTAACCAATTAATTTTATTTTTGTTCCTCGCCATTTTATTATTACAATGTGGAGAGGAAAAAGTACTTGCTATAAAAGATAAAATGAATACAGGACCACCCAAAAATATTAGAAAAGATATTCACAGTTTTGCGGAGCCAGAAGTAGCTAAAGCCAAACACCTTGAACTAAATTTATTAGCTGATTTTGACACAAAAACCTTATCTGGTTTTGCCTTATTTGATATAGAAAATAACCAAGCAGATAAAATTATTTTTGATACACGAAATTTGAATATCGAAAAGGTCACACTTGGTGAAAATGAAACTCCCACGATATTTACAATAGGAGAGGAAAAGGAATTCTTAGGTAAGCCTCTTGAAGTTGTAATAACTCATGAGACACAAAAAGTGAAAATTTATTATTCAACCAATCCTGATGCAGCTGCAGTTGATTGGTTGAACCCACAACAAACTGCTGGGAAAAAACATCCATTTTTATTTACCCAAGGTCAAGCTATTTTGACCCGAACTTGGATTCCATGTCAAGATTCCCCAGGGATTAGAATTACTTATAATGCTACAATTAAAGTTCCTAAAGAACTTTTACCCGTGATGTCAGCAAGCAATCCGACGGAGAAAAATAACACAGGAGTTTATCAATTTGAGATGAGACAACCTATTCCACCTTACCTAATTGCCTTGGCTATTGGAGATTTGGAGTATGGTGAAATTGGTGAAAGAACAGCGATCTATTCAGAACCAAGTTTGCTAAAACCATCATTGTATGAGTTTGCAGATATGGAGAAAATGTTAATCGCTGCAGAAGATTTATACGGAAAATATTTATGGGATCGCTATGACGTAATTGTGTTACCTCCAAGTTTTCCTTTTGGGGGAATGGAAAATCCAAGGTTGACTTTTGCAACTCCAACAATTATAGCAGGTGATCGATCATTGACTGCTTTAATCGCTCACGAGATGGCGCACTCCTGGTCAGGGAATTTAGTGACTAATGCTACATGGAATGATTTCTGGTTGAATGAAGGTTTTACCGTTTATTTTGAACGAAGAATAATGGAGGCTTTATATGGAGAAGAATATGCAAATATGTTAGCTGTCCTAGGATTTCAAGATTTAGAAGCAGATGTAAAAATTTTGGATGATAAGGATACACATCTTTTTCTAGATTTAGAAGGTCGAGACCCTGATGATGGAATGACTGATATTGCTTATGAAAAAGGAGCTTACTTTTTGATGATGTTGGAAGATAAAGTTGGACGGGGGAAGATGGATGGATTTTTAAAGACTTATTTTGATACTCATAGATTTAAGACACTTACCACTGAGGAGTTTATTTATTATTTAAATAAAAATTTGATTGATAAATATCAAGTTGAGGTGGATATTGATGAATGGATTTATGGCCCAGGAATTCCTGAAAATGTTACTAAAGTTACTACAGAAAAGTTTGTAGTAGTTAATAAAGTTGTAGCCTTTATCAAAGAGAATTACGATTTTGGTGACTTAGAGGTATCGGATTGGACAACACATGAATGGCTGCACTTTATTCGTCAATTACCAATTGTTGATGAAAAGGATTTGATGAAAAGGTTAGACAATAAATTTAATTTTTCTAATTCAGGAAATTCAGAGGTTTTGGCTGCTTGGTTTGAAGTTGCAATTAAAAATGGATATGCTAACAACATACTTCCAAATATTGAAGAATTCTTGATTGGAGTAGGAAGACGTAAATTTCTAACTCCTTTATATCGTGCATTTAAAGAAAATGGGCAACTTGAAATCGCTCAAAATATTTATAAAAAAGCAAAACCGAATTATCATTCTGTTTCAACTCAAACGATGGACAAACTCTTATTGAAGGGAGGAATTAAAGATTGATACTACACATAAAAAAATCCACCTCGAAGAATCGAGATGGATTTTTTTAAAATTATGGTTAAATTATTGTTTGATTATCTTTCTTGCTATAGTTCCTCTTTCTGATTTTAAGTTGAGATAATATACCCCAACACTAAGGTGTTCTAAATTAAGACTTCCTGAGAATTTATCCTGAATAGAAATATTTTTTGAAATGAGTAATTTCCCATTTATATCTAGGATCTCTAATTGTAAGTCAACTGTTTTATTCACTAATATTTCAATAAAAATATCTTTGTCAAAAGGGTTTGGGGTAATAGTAACTTTATTTAGAGATGGAATATTTTCTATATTTGTAGTTACTGAGGTTACTGATGATGTATTAGTGCAACCGTTCCCACCAGTTACGATTACAGAGTAATTACCAGACTCGAAAGCAGTAAAAACTTCGTTGGTTGCTCCAATGATTGGCTGACCATTAAACAGCCATTGATATGCAGTATAAGTATTTGGTGCAGTTAACAAATTGTCATTTACAGAAATTATAGGAACTGGGGGTAGAGTTAATGAATTGATAGTAAATGATTCGGTTGAGGTACAACCTGCATTATCCGTAATTGTAATATTATAATCATCCGCTGCTAGATTATTTAAATCTAAATTTGGTAGATATGTGTAAGGTGGTGTTCCGCCAGCACCTGCGATTTGAACAACACCATTCGTTTCTCCTTCACAAGGTTCACTAATTATATTTGCAGAAGCTGTAAGAGATGCACAAGCACCTGAAACGACTTTGTAAATTCGACCTTGCCCCATTCGAGCACAATAAATTTCTCCGTCCACATCTTCACCAAAAGTAGAAATATCATAATTAAAATCTGCTACTTCTTGACCAACCCAACCACCTGAACCATCAGATGCAACGGTAAAAAACTCTCCTGTACAATAGTCGGCAAAGATATAAATCCCCTCCAAGTCAGGATAATCCTCTCCTCTGTAAACAAAACCTCCTGTAATGGAACATGGACCACTAAACCCACTGTGTTGAACTTCATAGATAGGTGATACATATTCATCTGATGACCCACAGTTACTCGTATTTACATTTCCATTTAAATGGTTTCCTTCGTAGCACCGCCATCCATAATTTTCACCACCAGGACTGTTTGCAGGTTGAAAATCAATCTCTTCCCAAGCATTTTGGCCAACATCACCAATCCAAAGATCACCAGTTTGTTTGTCAAAACTGAATCTCCATGGGTTTCGAACACCGATTGCCCATATTTCATCCAAAACATTTGCATCATTTATAAAAGGATTATCAGAAGGTATAGAATAAGGAGAACCATTATCAATATCGATTCGTAGTATTTTACCCAACATTGTTTGAGTGTTTTGTCCATTACCCCAAGTGCCCCATGGATCATTACCTGATCCACCGTCACCCATTCCTACATATAGATATCCGTCTGGGCCAAATTTGATACAACCCCCATTATGATTCCAGGTTGGCTGATCAATTTTCAATATGGTTAAAGCAGAATTAGGATCTGCAAGGTTTGAATCTGAGGCATCCCTTGAATATCTTACAATATAGGTGTCTTCATCATTTCCGATATAATTCACAAAAAAATATCCATTATTTATATAATCTGGATGGAAAGCTAAACCAAGTAGACCTTGCTCGTTTTGGCCACTAGTTTGTGTAACGAGATTATCAATATCAAGGAAGGGAGTTGATATAACGATGGCATTTTCATCAATTATCTTTATTCTGCCAGATCTTTCTACCACAAATAAACGATCATCTCCAGCATTAGTTATGTCAACTGGAGAAAGAAAGCCAGTGGCATATTGTTCCAGCTCAATTGTTTGGGCAAAAGTGAAATAGGGAAAGAAACCTAACAAAAAAAAGGCATACAGTTTTTTCATAAAAATTATATTTTGAAATATCAGTCTAAAAAGGAATATCACAATATTACGATTTTTTGATTTTATCCTAAAAAAGGTAGGCTAGTTTCTTTGTAAATTAGATGGCAAAAAATTAATTGACAATTATTTTAAAAAAAGACAAAAAAGGTTTGACTTTTGAAATAACTAAATATATATTTGCACCGCATTTGAAAGAAAATGCACTTGAATTAAAAATAAAATCACTCGGAGGAGTGGGAGAGTGGCTGAATCCACCGGTTTGCTAAATCGACGTACTTGGAAACAGGTACCGCGGGTTCGAATCCCGCCTCCTCCGCCAGTTTTATAATAAAACCATTCTTTATAGAATGTATCGGGGCATGGCGCAGTCCGGTTAGCGCACCTGCTTTGGGAGCAGGGGGCCCCAGGTTCGAATCCTGGTGCCCCGACAATGTAGGTCATTGATTTACAACGACTTATAAAGAGTCAATCATTAATTTGGTTGACTCTTTTTTTGTTGTGTGCAACATAGGTGCAACAAGTTTTATATCTTTATTTTTTTGAAGTTGAAATAAATTTAAATTCTATGTTTTCTACACCTGAAAATCCCCTTTATTATTTCGAGAATTATTTGCTCAATGATGGCTATTCTAAATCTATCCAAGAATTCTACATTACTGCTGAAGAATTTTTTGTGCATTATCATATTGATTAGAAAAATTTGTGCATCATACATTTTGATGAGTTAGACGAACTTGGTCAACAGGTAAAAAGTTTATGGAGGTATGAGGACTTCATAGAGGAAAAATTTAGAAAAGAGTTTAATACTGTTTTAGATTTGATTGAGTCTCACAAAATCAAAAATTCAATTAACAGAGGAGATGCTTTGTACAATTACCTTGAAATTCAAGCTTCTAAAATTCAATACTTTTATGATAATGGAATTGATATCATTAGATTGATACCTGTTATTATGTTGCCATTGATAGGTATTTTAAAAAGGATTAATGAAGTTTTTTTTTCTAAAAAAATGGTTATTACAAAATAGAAGATGAAGAATTTAAAAAAATAAAATCATGTACATCATTGACAAAACCACCAACTCTATCAAAAAAATAGGGGAGAAGTCTTTCAAAGAATTAGGTTTCCGAGAACGAGAACATTTGTAGCAATGGATTGCCAAAGCACCCGATTGTTTGGGAGAAGAATTGTTGATTATCCAAGAAGAATTTGCTGGTTTTGAAGAAACTAAGGAACGCTTGGATTTATTAGCTCTTGATAAGGAAGGCAATCTCGTCATTATCGAAAATAAGCTTGATGATACGGGACGAGATGTAACTTGGCAAGCATTGAAATATGCGTCCTACTGCTCAACTCTCACCAAAGATGAGATTATCAATATTTACCAAGCATACCTTTCTAAAAAATCCAGCGAAGAAAAGGCTACAGATAAACTCGAAGAGTTTTTTGATAATGAAGACTATGAAGACAAACTGAATTTAGGTAGTGCTCAACGAATCATCTTGATTGCAGGACAATTCCGCAAAGAGGTTACCTCAACTGTTATGTGGTTACTCAATTACGGGCTAAGGGTACAATGTTTTAAATTGACTCCATTCCAAATGGGAGAAAACCTACTGCTCAACTTCGACCAAATCATTCCTGTAAAAGATGCTGAAGACTTAATCATCAGTATGGCGAAAAAGACCAAAGAAGAAATTTCTACCCAGTCTGTCATGAAGACTCGTCATATCATACGCAAAGAATTCTGGGGAAAACTTCTTCCTGTGATGAATGAGAAAATCACTCTCTTCCGAAACATCAGCCCAGGAGTTTATCATTGGATTGGAGCAGGTTCAGGAGTCCGAGGTCTTGGGTTCAATTTTGTCATTTCCAAATCCTATGGTCGAGCAGAACTTTATGTTGACCGAGGTACTCAGGAAGAAAATAAATCCATTTTTGATTTTCTGCTTACCCAAAAAGAGGAGATAGAAACTAGTTTTGGAAGTGCCTTAGTATGGCAAAAGTTAGAAGATAAAAGAGCCTCAAGAATCAAATGTGAAATGGAAGCCAATGTTTTTAATAAGGATGAATGGGAAAAAATGATTGAATTTATGACCGATGCCATGGCTCGATTAGAAAAAGCATTTAAGAAGCCTCTTCAACGAGTGGATAAAAAATTGAAGGGTAGTGAAATTAAAAAATAATAAAAGCAAATGAAAATTATTCCACCATATCAAATCACTAGTGAAATTTTAAATACCATCAACCAAGCTGAGAAATATATTGTATTAGTTTCTCCCTATGTCAATTTCACTAATTGGGACAGAATAAAACAAGATCTAATAAATGCCATGAAGAGAGGAGTAAAAGTTGAATTCTTCACTCGCTTTGATTCAAATAACAGTCAAAGTTGGGAGCAAATAGAATTATTAGGTATTCAGCCAAAACTCATTAAAAACCTTCATGCTAAATTATATTATAGTGAGAAGAGTGCAATAGTTACTTCAATGAATCTATTAACTAGCTCTAATTTAAATGCAATTGAATTTGGATCAATCTATCATACTGAAGAGGAACTTAAAGAGTTGAAATCTTATGTACGACAATTCTTATTGCCACATATTGAAGAAGAAATGCCCAATGAAGATGATCTATATTTAGGTAACGAAAAGTTTATTTTTGCTTTACAAAATTATATTTCATGTAATTTGAAGATAGATGTTTATTGCAAATGGAAAAATGGTTCAATTGAAATTAAGGCAGGTACTACTTTTTTCTTAGCATTAGATAAGGTGAAAAAAGTCATCTATTTGTCAGCAATCATTTCAGGAGACATGTATCAGGATAGTCATCATTTTATTAATGAATGTAATAGACACTTGAATGATTTTGAAATATCTGTAGAAAAGGGAAGAAATCGAAGTTATGATACGATGCACCTAATATCAAAAAAGAAGTTATCAAATACTAATTTTGACTACTTGCTTGTAAATGAAAAAAAAGTAGTCATCGAAATGATATATTTCTTTGTTTCCAATTTGCTTCTTTTTAAGGAAGATTGCTATCAAAAAAAGAAAAAAGGAGAAGGTTAGAAAGTCTGAAGAAGTTTGAATTGACCATACTCCTAATTATAAAAGTTAATAATTTACTTAACCTGAAATATTACCACTTAATCTATCTATAATTTAAAAATCAAATACCTAATGGGCTATAGAAATAAATTTGAAGAATCTGATCACAAAGCATTAAACTCTATTGTTGCCACTAAAATCCTTGACTTAATGGCAAAATTACGGAATGAGGAAAATGACAATTCACAACGTCGTTGGATTTGGGAGTTATTGCAGAATGCTAAAGACGTTGTAATTGATGGACAAAAGATTGATATAGAAATCGAACTAGAAGAAAAACCCGAGAGTAAATCTATATCTTTTAGTCATAATGGAAAACCATTTTCAGTAGATAATATAACCTACCTAATCAATCAGGTATCAACAAAAGAGCGAAATAAAAAACCTGAAAATGGTGAAAATAAAACTACGGGTAAATTTGGGACAGGATTTATTACTACTCACCTGTTATCAGAAAAAGTGGAAGTAAGAGGTATTGCTAAGGAACCAGATGAGGAATATCGGCCATTCTTATTGCCACTTGACAGAAGTGGACGTTCTGAAGACGAAATTATCAAAAGTGTTAGTGAATCAATTGCTATAAGAGATGCTCTTGATAATCAAGAGGCAAACATCGATTATAATCCTGTAGCTTTAAATACTTCATTTTTATACAATTTAGATGAAGAGGGTTATGAGGTGGCAGAGATCGGGTTAAAAGATTTACAGGGTTCGTTGCCCTATACCTTAGCTTTTGTACCCATAATTAATTCAGTACATGTTAAGCATCAGAATTGTAATTACTCTTTATCTGGTTATGAAAAACAAACTGACGAGATTGAATTGTTTTCTATTCTTCGAAAGACTTCGGAGGAGACCAAAGAAATAAAAATAGTAAAGCTCACAAAGGGAAAAACTTCCATAGCTATTGAAATAGAAAATAAAGAAGGAAGAACATTTGTAAAACCTATAACCTCATTGTTACCAAAAATTTTCTGTGATTTTCCTTTGATTGGTACCAACAATTTTCCATTCCCTGTGATTATAAATAGTTCTTATTTTAATCCAACCGAACCTAGGGATGGCATTTGGTTACAGGAAAAAAATACAGATGAAAGTCAAGAAAATAAATCCTTGATCTTAGATGGTCTTGAATTATATTTCCAACTATTATCATATGCCATTGAAAACAAATGGGGTAACCTTTTGCTTTAGGTAACTTTAATTTTAATTTGGAAAAGGGAAAAATCTGTGCAGTTGTTGGAGAAAGTGGTTGTGGAAAAACAACACTATTTCGATTAATTGCAGGACTAGAACATCCTGATAATGGAGAAATAAAAATAGCCAATCAAGTTGTATCTAATCTATCAAAAATCGTTACACCACAAAAAAGAAACGTCGGAATGGTCTTTCAAGATTTTGCTTTATTTCCTCATCTTACGGTTGCACGAAATATTGGATATAGTTTACCATTAAATGAGTCTGAAAAAATAAAAGATGTCTTAAAAACAATGGAACTAGAAGGTTTTGATCAACGATTTCCTCATGAATTGAGTACAGGGCAACAGCAACGAGTTGCTTTAGCTAGAACCTTAGTGACTAATCCTCAGTTACTTTTGTTGGATGAACCTTTCAGTAATTTAGATGCATTGTTGAAAAATTCATTGAGAAGAGAATTAAGCGAAATGATAAAACCTTTGGGAATTTCGATTTTATTTATCACCCATGATTTGGATGATGCACTTGCAATCGCAGACGAGGTAGTGATTATGAAAGATGGGGAATTATTAGAATCAGGTTCGATTACAATGGTGAGTCAGCATGCAAAAAATGAATATGTGAAATCCATTTTTTCTAATTTGAAATCTTCTGCTGAGATAATTATTCATAAATTAAGTCGTTAGACGATTGAATTTTTTTCATTCAAAATCCCTTCATCTGCTATCTTTTCATCATTTACTACCTAATATATTTAGCAAAAAATACCTATCATTCGGTATTGGTTGACACATTTTTGCATACTACTTTTGCGTCGTTATATTTATTTAGATTAAATCCAATTAGATAAAAAAATACTTAAAATGAAATTACAATTTTCTCTCTTATTTATTGCAGGTTTACTAGCTTTCACATCTTGTAAAAAAGATGAAGATTCGATTGAAGAACCAGGTTTTACGATTCCTACAACTTATAATTTTGAAAACGTTGATTATGGTGGACAGACACAACGAATTGGAATGTTGACAGAATTGAAAGCCTACATGAAAAGTGCTAATAATTCTGGAACTGCATTAGATGCCAATAAATTAGCAGCAATGTATACTAATGATTCAGCGAATGCAGGTTGGTCAGGAACATACGATGATTCAAAAGTAATGAGAAGTAAAACTTTTGAAGGAGTTCAAGTAACATTTGACGCACTCTTAGATGATTTAGCTACTGCAAGTCAATCGGCTGTGGCAGGTTTTGATGGAACTGCGGGGGTCGTGACTAGTAACGATGGCGCAAAAAATTATTTGTTGAATGCTAAAGGAGTTGAACTAGGACAGGTTATTGAAAAAAGTTTGATGGGAGCACTTTTGTACTATCAATCATCAGGAGTTTATTTTGAGCCTGGAAAAATTGATACTGATAACGAAACGGTAATTGCGGGTAAAGGCACATCGATGGAACACGCCTTTGATGAAGCATTTGGCTACTTTGGCGTACCAGTTGATTTCCCATTGAATACTGATAATGTTGTTTTTTGGGGAAATTACTGCAATGGAAGAAATGATGTATTAGGGAGTAATAAAAAAATTATGGATGGTTTTCTAAAAGGACGTGCTGCTATTTCTGCAAAAGATATAGTTGCTCGTGACGAAGCTATTGAAACAGTTCGAGATGAATGGGAGTTAGTTATAGCAGGAACAGCAATTCATTACATCAATAGTGGATTGGCAAATTTTGATGATATAGCTAAAAGAGCACATGGATTATCTGAAGCCATCGGATTTATTTATTCTTTGCAATTTAGTCCAACGAAAAGTGTTACTAACGCACAGATTGAGGAATTACTCATTCTGGTTGGTGGTTCTGCAAGTATTTTGGATTCAGAATTATACAACGTAACAGAAACTAACCTTAATGCTGCAAAAGATAAGTTGGCTGATTGGTTTAATGTAATTGATAAAAAAGACGAATTTTAAATAGTACAATTTGCATTGTAGAGCATTTTGCGTTGTTGTTCTCGTAAGAGAATGGCAGCGCTTTTTTTATTTAATAGCCAAAATAACTGGATTTGAAAATTATTTGTTATTCCCTAGTTATTCGATTTTTAGTGAATGAGTTGAAAACCTTTCTTTCAAAAAGGATAATTAATTGAAAGTTATATTAATTATAACTATTATTTTTTTGTTGGTGTTAAAATAATGTAAGAATTGATCGTAAAAGATTTTGTTCAAGCAACGATGGTTGCAATTCTGATTTCAATGATTTCTGCATTATTTGAGAAATTGAGGATATTTATTTTTTATAACATCATATTTACAATAAAATAAAATATTAATATTTAATTCTGTACATTGAGGTATTAATTCACTTAAATTAGTATTATGCCTCTTTTATTTGTATTAATTGGAATATTAATTTTATTTATTCTGATTGCTGGTTTTAAACTAAATGCTTTTATCTCATTTATAATAGTTTGTTTGTTTGTTGGGATAACAGGAGGCATGGAATTGACCTCTATTGTTTCTTCCATTCAAGTTGGAATGGGGAACACACTAGGCTATTTAGTAATGATTTTGGGACTAGGAGCTATGTTAGGAAAATTAGTTGCTGATAGTGGTGCTGCACAACGAATCACGACAAGGTTAGTCTCCAGTTTTGGAATAAAAAACGTTCAATGGGCAGTTGTACTAGCGGGGTTTATAGTTGGTATTCCTATGTTTTACACTGTTGGGTTTGTTATATTAATTCCTTTAGTTTTTACTGTAGCAGTGACAACGGGTTTACCATTAATTTATGTTGGTTTACCGATGCTTGCATCTTTATCAGTAACCCACGGATTCCTCCCACCGCACCCTGCACCAACTGCTATCGCTCAAATGTTTGAGGCTGATATTGCAAAAACTTTGCTTTTTGGAATTATCATAGCCATTCCAACGATCATCGTAGCAGGACCATTACTAACTCGTAGATTGAAGAAAGTAGATGCTACGCCACTGAAGGCGTTTTATAATCCAATAATTTTAAAAGACAATGAAATGCCTAGTTTTGGAATTAGTGTTTTTAGTGCATTGCTTCCAGTTATATTGATCGGTTTTTCGACTTTAGTACTTAGTTTTATTCCTGAAAATGTTACTTATAGAAAAGCATTTGAATTTATTGGTAATCCTTCGATTGCCATGTTGATTTCTGTTCTTGTTGCGATTTATACTTTGGGTTTATCCCAAGGAAAGAAAATGAAAGAATTAATGGATTCCGTTTCAAAAGGTGTTACAGGTATCACAATGGTTTTATTAATTATTGGAGGAGCAGGAGCTTTAAAACAAGTTTTAGTGGATAGTGGAGTGAGTGAATATATAGGAGAATTAATGAAAGGATCTACTATTTCACCTTTAATTTTAGCTTGGTTAATTGCGGGTGTAATCAGAGTTTGTGTTGGATCTGCGACCGTTGCTGGAATGACTGCAGGAGGTATTATGTTACCAGTAGTTTCGATTACTGGAGCCAGTCCGGAATTAATGGTAATTGCCATTGGGGCAGGGAGTTTGATGTTGTCTCATGTCAATGATGGAGGATTTTGGTTATTTAAAGAGTATTTTAATTTAACTGTAAAAGAAACCCTATCCACTTGGACAGTCATGGAAACAACTGTAGGAGTAATGGGAATAATTGGTGTTTTAATATTAAATTTATTTGTTTAAAAAATATGTATAATGGACAAGTTGCCTTCAGAAAGAATCAAAGAATTAAATTTAGAATTTCCACCTGCTCCAAAACCTGCTGGTGTATATCGTCCAATATTGGTGGTTGATAATTTTTTATATGTCTCGGGACAAGCACCGATAAATTTTGATGGAAGTAAGATGCAGGGTAGAGCAGGTGATAATTTAACAATGGAGGAAGCTAAAGTAGCTGCTCGTCAAGTAGGGTTGACAATGTTATCTACCATTCTCACTCATTATGGAGATATTGACAAAGTAAAAAGAGTGGTTAAAGTATTTGGAATGGTTAATTGTACTCCTGATTTCACCAAACAACCATTGGTTATAAATGGTTTTAGTGAATTAATGGCAGATATTTTTGGAAACGAAAATGGAATTGGAGTAAGAAGTGCTGTGGGAATGATGTTACCAGATGGTATTACTGTTGAAATAGAAGCGATGTTTGAATTACATTAATTTAGTAAATTGAAATATGTTTATATTCGATGCACATCTCGATCTATCTATGAATGCCCTAGAATGGAATAGAGATTTAACTTGGACAATTGAGGAAATAAGAAAAAGTGAAATTGGAATGTCTGACAAACCAGACAGAGGAAAGAGTACAGTCACTTTTGGTGAAATGCGAAAAGGTAATATTGGGATTTGTGTCGCTACCCAAATTGCACGATATGTAAAACCAGAGAATAAACTTCCTGGTTGGAATTCACCTTCTCAGGCGTGGGCTCAAACACAGGGTCAATTGGCATGGTACAAAGCCATGGAAGCCAAAGGTGAAATGATTCAAATTACCAATCTTCAGGAGTTAGATACTCACCTTGAGTTATGGAAAACGTCAATGCCTAATTCTCCCATAGGTTATATTTTAAGTTTGGAAGGGGCGGATTCAATTGTTACAATTGATCATCTCGAAATGTCTTTTCAGCAAGGATTGCGTGCAATTGGTCCTGCTCACTATGGTCCTGGAACATACGCTCATGGCACAGATTCAACAGGTGGTATAGGTTATAAAGGGAAAGAATTATTAAAAAAAATTGAAGCGCTAAATTTAATTTTAGATGCCACCCATTTATGTGATACTAGTTTTTGGGAAACTATGAAGAATTATAATGGACCTATTTGGGCTAGCCATAATAATTGTAGAAAATTCGTTAATCACAATCGACAATTTTCTGACGAACAAATAAAGGAACTTATCAATAGAGACGCTGTTATAGGAGTTGCCCTCGATGCTTGGATGATGGTTCCAAATTGGGTTAGGGGTGAATCCACGCCTAAAAGTATGGGAGTTACCTTGAGACAAATGATTGATAATATAGATCATATTTGCCAATTATCAGGTGACGCTCTTCATGTTGGTATAGGTACAGATCTAGACGGTGGATTTGGAAAAGAACAAACGCCAAGTGATTTAGAAACAATTGCAGATCTACAAAAGGTGCCTCAAATGTTAGCTGATAAAGGATTCGACAAGGAGGATATAGATAATATTATGCATCAGAATTTTATTTCTTTTCTTCGAAGAGTTTGGGGATAAAAATATTTGTTCTCAAATTGATTATTTAATTAATTATCAATTTTTTGATAGCCATATTTTTTTGATTTTTAATAATCACAAAATACATTCCAGGCATTATTCCATTGGTCGATATTTCCACATTAAAACTATTTATTTTCTTTGAGTATACAACCTGCTGCAAAGCATTAATTATAAACAAATCCTCAAAAAAACCATTAGTTTCTAAATTAATTATTTTACCTCTTTGAACTGGATTTGGATAGATAATGGTTGGGTTATCAAAGTTAGAAAATTCATCTGCACTTTCACCATTGAAATAGTAATTCGCATTTTCAATAACCTTGTTTCCCAGGATAATACCAAGCTCTCGACCTGGTATATCATCCACAGGCGGATGAATTCCTCCCCAAATTCGTGATAAACTACATTGATCTGAGGCATCTCTATAGGTTGCCCATTGCAAAGTTACATCAGTGGTAGGCCCATCTTCAAAAACTAAAAATTCATTTTGCTTAGCTTCAAATGTTCCCATTCCTCCTGGGAAAAAAGGATCAGCTGTAAGATAAGTTAAAATTTCTGCAGCAGTTCTTGAAAAGGTGGAATGCCCTGAAACATAGCCTGCAAAGGGGGGGGTAATAAAGGATGGACGCTGATATGGCCACCAATTTTCAGCTAATATCCATCCGACTCCAGCAAAATCAGTAGTAGGGTCGATAATAAATTCTGGTCCTTTCCAAGATTTAAATTTTATTTTTCCTAAAAATTCTGAGCCAGAAAAGTCTGGGTCATTCTCATTGATGAGTTCAATAAAATTAGGATGCAAAAGGATTCCATTGGGATGATAACTTGGAAGAGAAGGATCGGATGATTGACCTAAGCTTGCCATATACCGAAGGGCAGAAATTGGTCGAATGTAATCATAATATCCTTTTATACTCCAGGCTGAGATGGCTGCATCATGCATTCCACCACCTAACATAAAATATGCTTTAACATCATATTCCAAAATAGGTAATTCCTCATCTCCATTATATTTCCTCTCAAATTCAGATTGATCCATTACATAATTAATGATGGAAAACCAATGGCCAGGAGGTGTTTCAGAGTCAGGGCCATCTGCCCAAAATTCAGCTAGAATTCTACAATAATCTCCCCGAGTAATTATTTGTTCTTGATATGGTTGTCCTGTTTTTGGGTTTTGATTATAACCGATTCCCCAATCACCACCTTCTTCTTTATAAAAGGATTGATACTCTGCAAAGTTAGTTGGGTATTCCATGATGTTTCCAATCGTGGCAGGAGAAATATCAATCATAGTTGTATCTGTTGGGTCAAGATGAGCAGACCATTTTGCCACTATTGAGAATCCCCATTGATACTCTTCCGAATGATCACTTGCCAAAAGTGGAGGAGCACCTGGATCTAGATAAATTTGGTAAGTTTGATTATCACGACTTTTTATAGTTCTATCATCTTCTGTTAAACTAAATGGAGTGACTTCTCCCCACTCAGGACTCAAGAATAAAGGAATTGCTTCTGATGATGGGTTACCGGATTGGTCAATAAAATTATTAAAAAATAAAGGTTGCCATCTGTTGGGATTTATGCCTACCACAGTTTGATTATTGACTGGGTCAAGAGAAGGATTTATGGGTTCGTAAAAAATATTCTCATATCTATTTTGTTCATTTGATCCATCTTTTAGTCCGTATTTTATTATTTCCTGTCCAATAAAGTTTCCAAGACTTGCTGGGTCTCCATAAGTATAATCAAAATTTGTAAATGAAATATCATATCCTTTTTCTATCATGAATTCATCAATAAGGTTTTTTGTTTCATTAAATCTTGGTGCATCCTTATACCGATGTAAAACGATTCTATAAATTGCAAAACTGATTGTTCGATCTAAATCTTTATTGGCTCTTAATAAATCAAGATCATTAAAGTCAAATAAAGATTTAAAGTTTTTCTTCTCTCTTCCGATTAGATAGGGATCTGATTCATCATCAAAAATTGCCCAACTGTCATACATGGCAATTGAAGTATGGAAAAGGTTTCTAGCGTGAATGGTAGGACGTGCAAAGTCATTTCTAATAGCCTCCAAAATTAGCTCATTCCACTCTCTTGCTATGCTGCGCTCTTGCCCCTTTAGTTGTATTCCCGAAAACAAAATAAAAATGGTTAAAGGAAATAAGAGGGAAAAATTAACTTTCAGGTTCCTTTTTTTCATAAATGAAAATGTATTATGTTTTATCAAGATAATCGTTTTTAAATATGAGGTCTTTTCATTTGAATAGATTGGATTTTTTTAAGATTTACCAAATTCAACTTTATTATAGAGTTCACCAAGTATTTTACCAATAATATTGTTTAAAAAGAAACACATTATCTCATTAACGTTAAATTAACGACAATTTATTCTGAAGTTGTAATTTACATTATTGCATTACATCATTATCTACCTGTTTTCAATTTTTATCACTGTAACCCCACAGGGATTGAAGAAATTATGACAATGTTAAAGTAATTAAAGTTGATTTAATTCAAAAAATATTTCCTTGAAGGCATATTTTTATAACTCATAACATAGAATGGGAAATATGATTCATGCATTGGAACCTGAGTATTTTATGACCTTAGTGATGCACAGCATTAAATAGGACTTGGATTCTAAAAACATGGTCGATTTATTATACCTCATTTCTATTGTGTTTTGAGTAATTTTCTTTTGTAAGGGGTTAATCCAATACTTTTACTACTTTATTCTATTAATATTTTCATTTATACCCGATAATTTAGATTAATTAGTTTATTTTTTCGGTTTATTTTTTTGTTCAAAATGCGAATGGATTACTTTTGATAAACTCCAAAGATTCCATAAAATTAGATTCTGGTAGATTGCCGTTTTATCTTTCTTAATTTTTTTTATTTAATCAATCAATCAATCAATTATTCAACAAGAATTCAATATTTTTTTTGTTCCTTGATCTTAGTAATGTTTTATTATCTTCAATTAATCTTCTTTCATGCCATTTAAGGGTATTTTAACCATAGGTATTTTGGCTCATGTTGATGCGGGTAAAACGTCTTTGACAGAATGTTTGCTACATACTTCAGGAACAACCCAAAATAGAGGAAGTGTAGATAAAGGTTCAGCAATTACAGATGGTTTGGCAATGGAAAAAAGTAGAGGGATTTCTATCAAGACTTCAACTGTGGATTTTGTTTGGAACGATATTCAAATCAATATCGTTGATACACCCGGGCATATTGATTTCTCTGCTGAAGTAGATAGAGCACTATCTGTCTTGGATTTGGTTATTTTGGTGGTGTCTGCCGTAGAAGGTGTGCAGGCTCATACTATCAATTTATGGGAAAGCATTCGAGAAAGAAAATTGCCAGTTTTGTTTTTTATTAATAAAATAGATCGAGAAGGAGCAGATTTGGAATTAGTTTATAGTGACCTTGAAAAGGATCTGGGAGCAAAATTATTCGCACTAAATTATGGAGATATTCTTCTTCCTGGATCACCTAAAGTAATCAATTTTATTAAGGTACAGCCATACCTTTCTGATTTTATTTTAGAAAAATCTTTTGAGAATTTAGCAGAACTAGATGAAACATTTTTAGAAGATTATTTGGAAGGGGAAATGGATAATTTAGCTTTGGTTTTTGAGAAAGCTAAAAAGCAAATTCAACAGCATAAGTTGGTTGGTGTATCATTTGGTAGTGCCAAAATGGAAATAGGAATAGAAAATATATTACACCAAATCACCACTTTATTTCCGGTTAAAATACCTCCGGATTTTAAGCCATCAGCTAAAATATTTAGAATTGAGTATGATGCCAAGTATGGCCGTTTAGTTCATGTAAAATTATACGGTGGTCAGTTAAAGAATAGAGATACTATTTGGTCTAATTGCCTTCAAAAAGAAATAAAAATCAATCAAATATTTCAACGGAAATTAGGTAAGATAGAACAAGTGGGGGAATTGTCAGCTGGTGAAATTGGTTTGATGACTATTTCCGATATAGTTATTGCGGGTGATGTTTTAGGTAAGCAGAATTTTGAAGATAATTTTAATAAAATAAGCCATTCTGTATTAATTGTACAGGTAGTGGCTAAAGAAGAAAGAGATTACCAGAAACTTGGGGAAGCTTTAGAGATTTTAAATATTGAAGATCCTCAATTAGAATTTCAATGGCATAAAAAAGATCATGAATTCTATTTAAAAATAATGGGCTTTATTCAAACTGAGGTACTCAAAGATAGTTTGATAAATCGATTTGGAATTGATACTGAATTTTCACAACCTAAAGTTATTTACCAAGAAACTCCGAAGCAGTCAGCGGAGGGGTATGTTCGGTATTGGATGCCAAAACCTTGTTGGGCGATTATGACCTTTTTAATAGAACCTGCACCCTTAGGAAGTGGGGTAACCTTTATTTCTAAAGTGCGAACTAGTGATATTAGTATAAAATATCAAAATGAAATTAAACGCGCGATTCCTTGGTCATTAAGACAAGGGATAAAAGGTTGGGAAGTGACAGATATTAAAATCACTTTAATAAAAGGTTCGGAACATACGATACATTCCAACCCTGGTGATTTCTTGTTGGCAACACCTATGGGGGTTTTGCGTGGTTTGGAGTTAGCAGATACAGAACTTTTGGAACCAATGTATACTTTTCAGATAAAGGCAAGTCAGGAATTTTTAGGTTCTGTGTCAAGTGATCTAAATCAAATGAGTGCTCAAATAAATTCTCCAACTTTTGATAACGATTTTTTTAACCTAACGGGAAGAGTTCCAGTAGAAAAAGCAATGAATTATGGAATTAAGTTTAATGCAACAACTTCTGGTAAGGGGCGCATAAAGTTAACTTTGGATGGATATGAAAAAACTACAACTAGTAACGAAAAAATCCGCGACTTTAAAGGTGTTTCTCCTTTGGATGAGTCACAATGGATATTGCATAATAGAGGTGCTTTTAAGGCAGATGAACAGAGGAGATAATTAAGTGAAAAAAGAATTCACTCATTTATTCAAGCTACCGTTCTATCGGTAGGAAAATACGGTTATTCCTCCTATTAGCCAACTAGTTATTTTTAGGATCAATTTATTTGCGAGAATTATTTATTGAGATTTTCGTTTGTGCAAGAGGATAATAAATTGATAACTCAAAGGATGGTTTTGAATGATTGTGAGGTAACTATTGTTGAAACTCGGGAAACTAATTACATTAGGTTCAAGGGTGTAGTTTTACATTTTTTTATAAATCTTGATATATCTGATGATCTCTTTATTAAAGCCTTTATTATTGGTGTTTATCTAAATTATGGTAAAATGTTTTTTTAGCTAAAGTGATGATTTGTAGGTGATATTTTAATGATTTTAGTTTAATATATTTTACAATGACATCAAATTTTAAGGAGAGAAGGTTTGTTTTTAGTGGTTAAAATAAATTATAACAATGAAAATACAATCTATTTTTAATCGTGTTCTATTGGTTTTTTTCTTTAATCTAATTTTTTTGTTGTATCCAAAATTATCAAATGCTCAATCTGAAAGTGGAGTTTATCTTGAAGGCGGAGGAGCTGTTCCTTATTATTCTTTGAATTATTTTCGTGAAATATTTTCCGCAGAAAAAACAAAAGTCTATGCTAGGGTAGGAGGTTCTATTTGGGAATCTGGAGTTGCTTTCCCAGTGGGGGTATCTATGTTATTTGGAACAGGTAACCATCATCCAATTATTACTTTGGGGGCGACACCACTATCTGAGGGCTTTCGGTTTTGGAAAAGAGAAGATGCTGATATTTTATTAGATCTTGTGATTGGAATGGAATATCGATATCAACCAATAGCTAAATCCTTTTTTGTAAATATTGGATTATTCCCTTATTTACGTCTTGATCCAACTGTAGATAAGATATCTGAAAAAGAAACAGCGTTTCATTTTAGACTTGGAGTAGGAGTTGGTTGGTTTTTTTAAAAAGCAAGATTAAAATATTTTTGCAAATTGTATCTTATTCGCGTAAAGACAAATAGTTATGTGGTTGGTTGGTGTTATTCCAAAAGTTCTACCATATTCATACATTGCCAATTAATTTATTTTAACCTATGAATTATTCTTTTATTCAAGATATCGGGTTAGTTTCGATATTGTTATTTCTAGGATTTGCAATTCGATTTCATATTAAATTTTTGCAAAAATTGTTTATCCCAGTAAGTATAATTACTGGTGTATTGGCATTGTTTCTTGGCAATAATGGATTTGATCTATTGCCATTTTCTGAGCAAATTGGAAGCTATCCTGGGATAATGATTTCATTTTTATTTGGTGCTACCGTTTACATTTGAGATGAAAAAAGATCGATCACGTGAGTTTCAAAAAAGTATATTTCAAATTGGAAGTTTGACAGCAATTATTTTGTTGTTGCAATGGGGGATAGGGCTCTTATTTTCGATGACCATTTTGCAATTGGTTTTTCCAGAAATTAATCAAAATTTTGGATCTGTTTTGGCAGCGGGTTTTTTTGGTGGACATGGAACTGCAGCTGCGTTGGGAGATTCTTTTACCAATAATTTGAATTGGGAGGAAGGACAAAGTCTTGCTATGACAAGTGCTACTTTTGGGGTTTTTGCTGCCACTATTGGCGGAGTCATTTGGATACAATGGGGAGTAAGTAAAAATGAGACTGTTTTTTTAAAACAGTTTCAGGATTTACCAAAGAGCTTGAAAACTGGTTTAATTCCATTAGAGGAACAACGTTCCATTGGAAAATCTACCTTTTCCAATATTACAGTTGATCCGTTGTTAATGCATATTATGATCGTTGTTTTTGTAGGAATTTCTGGTATTTATTTAACCATGTGGACAAAACCTTTATTACATGGTTTTAGTATTCCTTCATTTTCATTTTCATTTATAGTTGGAATAATCATAAAACAAACTTTTTCTAGAATTCGAATGAATTCATATTTTGATACTCAATTAATGAATAGAGTATGTGGTATTTTTGCAGACCTTATTGTAATATTTGGGATTGCTTCTATCAACGTATCTGTTGTGATACAGTTCGCCTTACCTTTGGTAATACTATTTATAGTAGGAGTAATCTTATCAATATTTCTTTTTATGCGTTTGGGGTCAAAGGTGTTTACTTCGTTTTGGTTTGAAAAATCTATTTTCTTGTGGGGAATGTCGTTGGGTGTTACTGCCATAGGAATCGCATTACTTAGGATGGTTGATTCCGAAGGTGAGTCAGAAACACTTCCTAATTTTGCCATTGGCTATATTGGAGTGACTCCTTTGGAAATCACTTGCTTGGTTTCTTTTCCAATTCTAGCTAGTCAAGGTTATCAATGGTATTTCACATTATCATGTATATTGTGTGCTTTACTTTTCTATTATTTATTAACTAAAATTGGAAAATAAACTTAGAACCATTTGTACTAGATCAGAAATTTATAGATAGACCACCGGTCAGTTTCATTAACAGAGATAAAATAAAATAAAATAAATGTCAATTGTTACTTGTCCTAACTGTAAATTCTTATTATTTCCATTTGAGAATACATTTAAGTGTCAAAATGGACATTCATTTGATTTTTCTAAGGACGGTTATATCAATTTACTTTTGGCGAATCAGAAGAAAAAAAATAATCCTGGAGATAATAAAATAATGTTGAATGCCCGAAATGAATTCTTGTCTCAAGGGTATTATGATTTTTTAATCAAGAATATTGAATCAATGACTAAGTCAGTTGGTTTTTTTTCAACGGCTTTAGATGTTGAATATTATCTTTTGGATTTGGGATGCGGAACGGGGTATTATACTAGGAATATATTCAAAGGAAAAAGATTTAAAAAAATAGGAATTGATATCTCAAAAATAGGACTAGCCAAAGCGTCGAAAATAGATAAGGATTCCTTGTACATAGTAGGATCAGCTTTTAATTTACCAATAAAGGATAATTCAATTGATCTCCTCCTTAATGTATTTTCACCTATCAATCTTCAAGAACTTAAACGTATTTTGAAACCTGGTGGGTATTACATTAAAGTAATTCCAACTGGAGATCACATGAAACAAGTCGCAGAATTAGTCTACGATGATTTTATTCCTCATCAATCATCTATTCAAAAAGACTTTAAGTCAGATACTACCTTTCAGATTTTAAAAGTTGAAACGGTAAAAAAAACAATTTTTCTAGCTGACAAAGATTTGCTTAATTTTATATCAATGACACCGTATTTGTATAAATTTAAACAAGATCAACTTGCTTCTCTGAAGGAATTGTCAGTTACTATTTCATTTGAAATTATAATGTGGAAATATAAGTAATCTTATCATTAAAAAATATTTTATTTCCAAAAGGAAAATAATTATGTGTTTGAGTTATTAAAAATAAAGAGAAGGAGATCAAACAAGACAATGATCATTGAGTTGAAGTGTCCAAGATTATTATTATCTGATATCATCTGATGCCCTTTGGATAATTAGAGTATAGGCTTGAATTAAAAAAGTGATAATTTGAAGCCTATTATCATATCAATTTTAGTTTTTACTAGAGCTGGAGCTTAAATTTCTTGGGGATTTTAGTTCTCTCATTTTTTATATTTTGGAAAATGAAAGACACCTTACTATTGATGATTTTTAATGAAAATGTTAAATCATCAATTAACCCCTCTCATTAAAATAATTAATCTTTTGATAATTTGTCGTTTTTTAGCTAAATACCTTTTTTTTACACATTAAAATTATTTCATTACTACTGGGGAAATCAAAAAAGAAGTAAATTTCACCTTTTAAATACATAAAATTGATTACCATTAATTCAAATCAATATTTGTCTAATGAAAAATATACAGATGCGATTTTTACAGACCCTAATATTTTTATTTATTCTTTGTTTCATAACATCTTGTATTGAAACTAAATCTTCCAACTCTGATTTAAAAAGCAGAATTCAACAAAAACATGAACCTAGTGATGAGTTCTTCTTGCAAAGAATGGGACCTGATGGACATTTTGCACTGGATGCATATTCTAATGCCTTAAATGGGATCAATCAGCAAACTTTAACAAGAACCATCAATGGATTTGATAATGAATGGACTACTCAAGGACCTGGTAACATAGGGGCACGAATCAATACAGTCAAGGTAAATCCAACTAATGAGAATATTATATTTGTCGGTTTTTCAGATGGTGGAGTGTTTAAAACAACGGATGGTGGAGTGACTTGGAATCCTATTTTTGACGAACAAGCTTTTCTCTCTATTGGCGATATAGAATTGGATCCTCAAAATCCAGAAATTGTATATGTTGGAACAGGCGATTTGAATGTTTCAGGTTACCCTTTTATTGGCGATGGACTTCATAGAAGTATTGATGGTGGAGTAACTTGGGCTAATATAGGATTAGAAGAAACTCGGATTATTTCAAAAATTATTATTGATCCTACTAATTCCAACAATATATTTACGGCTACTATGGGGTTGCCATTTCAGAGAGGAAGTGATAGAGGCGTTTATCGTTCTAATGATAATGGAAATACCTGGGAACAGGTTCTTTTTATTAGTGATTCAACCGGAGTTTCTGAGATGGTAATGGACCCTAATAATCCTCAAGTTTTGTATGCTGTGGGTTGGGATCGAATTCGAAATAATTTTGAGTCTTTAATTAAAGGAGAAGGAGCGAAGGTTTATAAAACGATAGATGGTGGAGACACTTGGAATGTCTTAGAAGGTGGATTGCCAAATGATATTGATCATTCAAGAATGGGAATTACGATTTGTGAAAGTAATCCTAGTGTCCTTTATGTTCAGTATGTTGCGGCTAGTGGTTATCAATTAGAAGCAATCTACAAAACAGAGGATGCAGGTATTAGCTGGGATACTATCCCAATTGATGAAGATATAAACGGATTGAGTGGAAACGCAATGGGAGGATTTGGTTGGTATTTTGGTAAAATAAGAGTCAATCCAAATGATCCAAATGATATCTATTTGCTTGGTGTAGACCTTTGGAGAACAGTTAATGGGGGAGAAAATTGGAGTCTTGCCACTCCACCATGGTGGTATTATGATGTTCATGCTGACAAACATGACTTGACTTTTTTAAATAACGGAGGAGTATTGTTAGGTACAGATGGTGGATTATACAGATATAATGCAAATAATGATCTTTGGGAAGATATAGAAAATATTCCTACTACTCAGTTCTATCGAGTGGCTTATAATCCCCACCAATCCGATATATATTATGGGGGTGCACAAGATAATGGGTCAATGGGAGGAAATGAAGATGAGATAAATAATTGGGCAAGAATTTTTGGAGGTGATGGATTTCAAATGGCCTTTGATCCGGATAATTCTGATCGATTTTTTGTAGAAACCCAAAGGGGTAATATTGGTGTAACATTAGATGGAGGAATTAGTTATGATAGTGGTAACAATGGAATTGATGATTCTGATCGAAGGAATTGGGATATGCCATACATAATCAGTCCTCATACTTCTCAGATACTATATACTGGGACATATCGTGTATATTATGGAGAAGGAGATATACCTGAATGGAATCCAATAAGTGAAGATCTGACTGATGGGGCAGATGCCAATAGTCGTTATAATAATATAACTGCAATTGATGAATCTCCAATTGAAGAGGGTTTATTATATGCCGGAACTGGTGATGGGAATGTTTGGAGAGGAGATAATGTTGGTACAACTTGGACTTCTATATCTGATGGTTTACCAGACCAATATGTTACGGATGTAATAGGTTCACCGTCAGATGTTAACGTTGCGTATGTTACTTATTCAGGATATCGAGATAATGACTTTTTACCTCGAATCTTCAAATCAGAGAATCAAGGTGGAACTTGGGAGGATATATCTAGTGATCTTCCTGATTTGGCGATTAACGAATTGTTAATTGTTCCAGAAACGGGTGATTCAGTCATGTTTGTTGCAACTGATGGAGGTGTTTATGGAACAGTCACAGCTGGTACTTCATGGGAAAGGCTTGGAACGAATATGCCAATTATTACTGTTTATGATCTAGTTATAAACGAAGATAAAAATGAGTTGGTAGCTGGTACATTTGCTCGTTCGATTATGACATATCCTTTAGATTCTATTTTCGCAATGGAAGATACCATTATGGTTTCCAATAGTAGCCCAAAAAGGTGGGAAGATTCAGGAATTAAAATAATTCCAACTATTGCTACCCATTATACTCGTGTCAAAATTGAAAATACGGAACCAAATCGAAATGCTGAATTGATAGTCATTTCAATAGATGGTAAATTAATGTATCAAGCATCGAAACTTTCAGGCAATGAAATTATTCATGATTTAGATATTTCAAATTATCCTACGGGGCAGTATTTTGTTAAGGTCAAAATAAGACATAAGGTGATGAGTTCAGCATTCGTCAAACAATAAACAGTAACAATAAATAAATTTATAAATATGGTTGTCAGTACTTAAAGTACTGACAATCATATTTATTTTTCTAGGTGAAATAGAATATTACATTTTGTATTTTTTTAAAATAGAAGACAAACCTTTAATAAATTATCTAGGCCATTATAAGATTATTGGTGAAGAAAATTTACTCTGATATTTATAGGATAGATTGCAAATATATTTGATTGAGATGATAGAATAAATTGAAAGTAAAATATTACTAGTTAAGTATAAATCAGAATACAACAAATGTCCTAATAAGTACTTTTGTGCAGATATTGGGAATTGCCTAAGATTTTACTTGTTTTTATGTCGGGTTGATTATTTCATATTTTATTATTGGTAAAATATGAAATTACAGAACAACTTAGAATATAAGGTTGTATAATATTGATTCGAAAGAAATAAATGTTTAAGTGCCAATAGAAGGTCAACTAAATAATGATGATTTTGCTTTAGAATTAGCTAAAGTTTGGGGCTCTAAAATATATTAAGTCATTAATGGTAAGAGAAGAAGCTGTTAGGATATATTTTGATGGGTGTTTGTAGATTTTGATGCTAAATCAGGAAAATTAGAATTAGAAACTATCCGAATAAGACCAGTTCTAGCAGAGATGGCTTAATTGCATCAGACAACAAATTGTGCTTTAATTTGGTATTCATTGATATGTTGAATTCAATTACCGGAAAATTTTGCTCAAAAGGAGAGGGAATTTTTCAAAAGCGAGGATGATAATTTGCTATAAGTGGAATTGTTTTTCCTTTTGTTTTTTGTACATATTTAGTTGATGTTGGACATTGGATAATCAATAACCCTTATTTCTTTTAGCCTTAAAGGTTTTCAGTTTTTGATAAACTTTAGAGGATTTTGATTAATCTGAGTAATAACTTTTACAATCAAACTTTTACATTTCTATTTCTTAAATAAAAATCAGCTAACACCAAAGCTGCCATCGCCTCAACAATCGGCACTGCTCTTGGAACCACACAAGGATCATGTCGTCCTTTTCCTTCTACAATAACATCATCTCCCGCTTCATTGATAGAATCTTGTTTTCGGATAATTGTTGCAACAGGTTTGAATGCTGCTCGAAAAAATATGTCCATTCCATTCGAAATACCACCTTGAATTCCCCCAGAAAAGTTAGATTTAGTAATAGTCACTCCATCCTTTTTTCCAAATATATCATTATGTTCTGAGCCTTTCATTATAACACTATCAAAACCACTTCCATATTCAAAACCTTTGCAAGCGTTAATTGATAACATTGCTTTTCCGAGATCAGCATGTAATTTGTCAAATACTGGCTCGCCCAATCCAACTGGGCAACCTTTTACCACCGCTGAAACAATACCACCTATTGTATCACCTTGTTTTTTTATTTTTTTTATCAAATCAATCATTTGTTCGGCTGCTTTTAGGTCTGGACATCGAACTGCAGTTTTTTCAATATTGGAAAAGTCAAATTTTCGATAATCACTAGAGACTGAAATTTTACCTACTTGACTTACAAAACCAGTTATTGATATTCCTTGTTTTTTTAATAGCAACTTTGCAATCGCACCAGCAGCAACTCGTGCAGCAGTTTCCCTAGCAGAACTTCTTCCGCCACCTCGATAATCTCGTAAACCATATTTCTTTTGATAAGTAAAGTCTGCATGGGATGGACGAAATTTATCTGCAATATGCGAATAATCTTTGGACCGTTGATCTTGATTATAAATCACCATGGATATGGGAGTTCCAGTACTTTTTCCTTCAAAAATTCCTGATAGAATTTGTGCTTTATCTCCTTCTTTTCGTTGAGTTACAATAGCAGATTGCCCCGGTCTACGACGAGCCAATTCTCTTTGGATAAAGGTTTCATCTATTTCCAAACCAGCAGGGCAGCCATCAATGATAACTCCGATTGCTTTTCCATGAGATTCTCCAAAAGTGGTAATCTTAAATAATTGTCCAAATGAATTTCCAGCCACGTTGATTGCTTTTTTGGTGAAGTACAAATGTAGTGATTTTTGAGTTTTCAGAGAGAAGATGATTTTGATTATTTACGATAAGCCAGTTTTTCTATTTTAAGATAAAGACTTAGATAAGGGCGCGATAATTGCACTAAATACTCAGGTATGTAAATATTATAAAATCTAACATATCAAGTGAGGTTTTATAAAAAAATAGCACTATTTTGCAGCGTTTTTTGCCTATTTAATCCTCTACCCATGAACAAAAAATTGTTAATTCTGCTTTTTGCAAATATTGCCGCTCTATTAGGTTGGATGATCTTTCAAAGTAGAAATTCTATCCAACCATCTACAACTCAAATCTCCATTGATCAAAAACAAGATAAAAAAGTTGAAGATTTTAGTGGAGCTGGAAAATCTTTAGATAGTTGGTCATATGCTCGCTCTTATCCTTTAGAAAAGATAAAGACTAATAGGTTTACTGAAAGTCATGAAATAAAACAACGACTTTTGTCTGATATATCTTCTAACCGTTCTGATTGGGAGCCATTAGGCCCACAGAATTTTGCTGGTCGGATTTTAGCGATAACTGTTGATCCAAATAACCCAAATACTCTTTATGCGGGAGCTGCAAGTGGAGGATTGTGGAAGTCAATTGATGATGGAGCCAACTGGAATTATCTTTCGACAGGTATGCCTGTTTTAGGTGTTTCAAGTATAGTGATTAACCCGGATAATTCTGACGAGATGTTTATTGGTACTGGAGAAGTTTATGGAGATTTTGATTCCAATGATGTAAATCCTAATCAAAATACTGGACAGGGATATACTATTCGATATAGAAGAGGAACGTATGGAATAGGAATTTTGGCAACGTTGGATGGAGGATTGACTTGGAACTATAGTTTGGATTGGTCACAAGAGGAAGAATTAAAAGGGGTGAATTGCCTGGAGATTTCGGCATTTGATTCTGATGTTTTATATGCAGGAACCACAGATGGTCTTTTTCATTCAACAGATGGGGGAACTACTTGGAATAATATTTTGAATTTACCAAATGTTATGAGTTTGGCAATGCATCCAACAAACGAAGGAACTATGTTGGTTGGAGTTGGAGTATTCGGAAGTACGGGAAGTGCAGTTTATAGGAGTATAGATGGAATTAATTTTACACCAGTTGATTTGCCAGACTTTACTGGGAAAGCGAGAATGGATTTTTCAAAATCAGATCCAAATATTGCATTTGCAAGTCTAGGTAATTATGATGAAACCGTTGGCTTATTTCGTTCAGAAGATGGAGGTATAAATTGGACTTTAGCGAATGACTATGATTATGCAAAATATCAGGGTTGGTATTCTCATGATGTTGCAATCAATCCTACTAATTCTTCAACAGTTTTAGCTGGGGGAATAAATGTTTACCGTTCGACAGATGAAGGGCAAACGTTAATTCCTGAGTCTGATTGGTTGCTTTGGAATTTATCTGCATTTCCGGTAGAAGGACCAGAGCAATTACCTGGTGATTTTATTCACGCTGATATTCATGAAATTATTTATCACCCTAATGTTCCCAATAAAATTTATGTTGCCTCTGATGGTGGAGTTTTTAAAAGTGAAAATGATGGACTCGATTTCGTGAGTGCTAACTCAGGTTTGCAAACTGTTCAATTTTATCAAAAATTTTCTTCTTCACTTTTGGATCCTGATTTTGCGATAGGAGGTTTACAGGATAATGCAACAGCGGTTTATCGAGGGAGTTTAGCTTGGGAGAGAAAAATTGGAGGAGATGGATTTGGGACAGTCATCGATCCTAATAATGATCGAAAAGTTTGGGGATCATTGTACTATATGCATTTGTTCTATTCAGATGACAAAGCTGAAAATTTCAATAGTAATACTGGGGTTTTGCCAGGTTGCTCAGGTGTTGATCCGGCTTGTTATTCAAATTTTTCAGCTCCGATTTGTTTTGCTCCAAGTAGCACCAATCAAAGACTTTATGGTGCCTCTAATATTGTTTATACTATTGAAAATGGTACTACGCGAACAGCTACAAATGGAGGTAATCCATTAGATGGGAATAACCCTGTCAATTGTCTTGCAGCATCTCCAACTGATCATAATTTAGTTTTTGCTGGGATAGCACCGTTGTATACTTCTCCAGCAAGAATGTTTAAATCTGAAAATGGTGGAGACTCCTGGACAGAAGTGACTAATGGTTTGCCTGATAGGTTTCCTATGGAGGTAATATTTGATCCTTGTGATAATAATGTGGTCTATACTGTTTTTGGAGGCTATGATTTGTTGTCACATGTATACAAATCAGAGGATAGAGGAGGTTCTTGGAGTACATTAGGTGAGGATTTACCTGATGTTCCTACTAACACAATTTTTATTGATCCTGAAAATACTCAGCATATTTATATTGGAAATGACATTGGTGTTTTCGTTTCAACAGATGGAGGTATTACTTGGATAACTTATTCAACTGGATTGCCAGATGCGTGCATGGTAATGTCTTTAAGTTATACTGCTGCCACACGGAAGTTGCGAGTAGCCACACATGGAAATGGAGTATACGAAACAGATCTTTTGCATGAACAAGAAATTTATTTAGCAAAAACAGGTCAGTTAGGAGAGTGGTATATAGATGATTTTGAAACTGATTTTGAAGACTTACCTAGTGATTGTATTTTTCAAAATTGTTTTTATTCAGTCAAAGATTTTGATGGAACAGAATGGCGAGGAAATAATTTGCGCGGATTTGTTTCAGATGATTTTGAGCAACCTGTTCTGAATACTGAATGGTTTGTAAATTCTGGTGTTTGGGATGTACAGAATGGAGAGCTTTTACAAACAAACTCTTCTAGTCAAAATACTCAATTAAATATCAACTTAACTCAAAATGATTCTACCTCATTTTTGTATCGATGGAAAATGAAATTTGAAGGGAATGGAGTAGATAGAAGCGCAGGTGTGCATATTTTTGCAGATGATTTATCACAGGATTTTAGAGGGAATTCTTACTTGATTAATTTTAATGAGGATGAGGATAAAGTACAGGTTTACAAAACAAATGCTATTGGAGATTATGAAATTTTGATAATTGAAGATGTCACTATTACTTCAGATGATTGGCTGGATTGTAGTGTAGTTTATGAACCTGGAATTGGGCATATTTTAGTTTATTTAGGTGATCAAAGAGTCGTTAGTTTAGTTGATAATAATCCTTTGCAAAGTGGTAATGGGTTGTCTTTTAGAACAGAGGAGACTGTTGTCTCTTTTGATGATGTTTCAGTTTTTAAAGGGAGAGATTGTTCAGGGGTAGAAAATATAAGGGTTGCTATTGACGGGGATTGTCGTTATGAATCTCAAAATGATTCAACCTTTGTCTGTGGTATTCAATCAATTGGTTTTTCCAATATACGAGGTTGGTCAAATCCAGATGAGACACAAGTTAAAATTGGAGAATACCCATTAACAATAGAGGGGATAATATTTACGGAGGATGATGAACCAGTTATGGATGTTGATATTTTAATCGATAGTGCCATTTCTTCTACAACCATAACTAATATTTCTGGTGAATATGATTTAGAGGTAGCTAGTGGAACTACATTTGAAGTTCGTCCTGAGAAATTAGATGGAGTAGATAATGGAGTAAACACGATTGATATGGTATTGATTAGAAAACATATCTTAGGCCTAGAATTTTTTGATTCACCGTATACTATGATAGCTGCTGATGTAACTAAAAATGGCTCGATTACCACTTTTGATTTGGTGAAAATAAGATTGTTGATCTTGAATTTTGAAACTGAGTTTGCTGGAAATACTTCATGGCGATTTGTTCCAAATGACTTTGTTTTCCCTGCACCAATTGATTTTTATAATTTTGATGAATCAATTGATATTTTTCAAATGACTACAAATAGGGATGAGTTAAATTTTGTAGGAGTGAAGGTTGGAGATGTGAATTCGAGTGCAACACTTTTCACTACAAATACCCCAGTTGAAACTCGGATAGATAAATATGTGTATCTATTGTTGGAAAATCAAAAATTAAATGTTGGTGAGAAAATTTTAGTTCCGTTCTATGCAAAAGATTTCAAAGATATTTCTGGGTATCAAATGACTTTAAATTTTGATAAATCTTCTTTGAAGTTTTTGGAGACAAAATCAAATAAGAATAGAGATTTTCCTAAAGAATTTTTCGGGACAAATAATTTAGAAGAAGGATTGTTGTTGTTGAATTGGGTGTCTGGTGAAGCGGTTTCAGTTGAAGATGAAACTGAATTATTTACCGTGGTTTTTGAGGTTAAAAAAGGGAATACCCTAAAAGAAGTATTGAAATTAACTGATCAAGAATTACAAACAGAGGCTTATAATGGTCGAAATGACCAATTAAGAATTAGATTAGAATTTTTTGAAGAAAAAGAAAATTCAATTTCTGAAGTCAGTTTTTCCCCAAATCCATTTTCTCAAAAAACGCTTTTGAATCTTCTAAGCGAAAAAGAGGAAGCTAGTAAAGTTATTTTTTATGATGAAGTAGGACAATTTTTAAAATCAGAAGAAATTAATTTGCAAAAAGGAATAAATTTAAAAGAGTTTGATTTTTCTAGTACTGGTTATGTAGGAGTTATTTTTTATCAAATCAGAAGTAAAAGTGGGATAGTAGTAGGCAAATTATTGAAATTGTAATTTTCATGACCATAGTTTTTATAGATTAGATGCTTTGAAAATCTAATAATTTGTTTCAAGAAAATCTATGTTTCCTGTTTACTTACATGGTAGAAAAATAAAAGTGGAACTTTATCTTCGTACTTTTGTTGTATATTTTTTAGTTATAAATAAAATCAAAAATAGATTTGAGTATCATGCAACTGGAACCGAAAGATCTTTATGAAAAGCTAGAATTTGATAAAGTAATAGAATTATTGCAGAAGGAATGTTTAGGTGAACTTGGTAAATTTGCTGTCCAGCGTTTGCCTGTAATGACAGTTCGAAAAGAAATCCATCAACAGCTTTTAGAAGTAAGCGAATATAAATTGAGTATTGATGATAATAAACATTTTCCACTCACGTCATACTCCGGTTTATCCGATGATTTGAAGCACTTAAGTATAGAGAATTCAGTTCTTACAACTGAAGGTTTACAAAGGATTAATACCATCTTACTTTCCATTCGAGATATTTTTAAATTTTTTACACCTACTCGACAAGATATTTTTCCCAACCTATATTTTATCATTCGAGATGTTGCGTTTGATGCAGAATTGATTGCAGCAATTGAACAAGTGATTGATGAAGAAGGTAAAATTAAATCGGATGCATCACCCGAACTTTTAAAAATAAGTAAAGGTATTGGAGCCAAACATAGAGAATTAGATAAAGTATTTCGAGCGGTTATTACCAAATATCGAAACCAAGGTTGGCTCTCCGATAATGTAGAAAGTTATCGGAATGGTCGTCGAGTATTAAGCGTGCCCTCTGAACATAAACGAAAAATTCGAGGAATCATTCACGATGAATCCACGACAGGGAAAACAGCTTTTATCGAGCCAGAAATTATCATAGATATCAATAATGATATTTTTGATTTAGAGACTGAGCAGCGTAGAGAGATTTATCGGATTTTAAAGGGCTTGAGTACTACTTTACGACCTTATATATCTCTATTAGAAGATTATCAAAATCTGATGATTCGGTTTGACATTATCCAATCAAAAGCTCGTGTTGCCATCAAAATGAATGCAGCTCAACCGAAATTAAAAAAGGTTCCTCACTTTGCAATTCAAACTGCCTACCATCCACTTTTATATTTAAAGAATAAGGAAATTAAAAAAGAAACCGTTCCTTTCGATTTAGTTTTTCATAATAATAATCGAATTCTAATGTTGTCTGGTCCTAATGCTGGAGGGAAATCAGTTACAATGAAAACGGTTGGATTGATACAACTGATGCTACAAGCTGGAATGTTAGTGCCTGTCGATCCTGAATCAGAAATGGGAATCTTCAAAAAAGTTTTTGCAGATATAGGAGATCAACAATCTTTAGAAGATGATTTGAGTACTTACAGCTCAAGGTTACAGAACATGAGAACGTTTTTAGAGCAATCAGATGAAAATACATTAGTATTGGTTGACGAGTTTGGTTCAGGTACAGATCCAAAGATAGGAGGAGCAATTGCAGAAGCAATTTTAAAAGAATTAAATCATAAAAAAGTGTTTGGGGTAGTTACAACTCATTACTCTAATCTGAAAATTTTTGCTTTTAATTCTCCTGGAATTGTAAATGGTTCAATGACTTTTGACAAAGATAATTTGACACCAACATTTGAAATGAAAGTAGGACGACCAGGAAGTTCCTATGCATTTGAGATTGCAAGAAAAACAGGCTTAGATCAAAAAGTACTCAAATATGCTCGGCATAAAACGGGAAAAAATGAAAAAGCTGTCGATCAGTTATTAATTGATTTGCAAAAAGAGAAGCAAGAACTTGAGGAGAAAATAGATAGTATGAGGGAACGTGAGAGAAAACTTGACAAGCTAATTAAAAATTATGAAAACCTCCATCGAGATTTAGAATTCAAGCGTAAGAAATTAAAGCTTCAAGTAAAGGAGAAGGAGTTGCAACAGGTGGCTCGAGATAATAAAGAATTCGAAAAGGTTATCCGTGAAATAAGGGAGGAAAAGAACTTAGAAAAAGCTAAAGAATTAGCCGCTAACGTTAGAGCACAACGAACAGAATTGGCAGACAATGTTGATGGTTTACGGGATAAAGTATACTATGAACCGACTGAGGCTAAAGCTGCTAATGCGGTTATTAAAGTTGGTGATTTTGTAAAGTTAAGATCAGGAGGAGCAACTGGAACTGTTGAAAGTATTAAGAAAAACAAGGTGGTTGTTTTGATGGGAATCATGAAAATGACTACACATTTAAAAGACCTTCTTCCTGCAAATGCACCGTTAGAAATTATTAGTTCTAAGAGAATAAAAACTGATGTGATTGATTCGGGTACTACTTTTGAGTCAAAGATTGATTTGCGAGGAGTCACTAAAAGTGAATCCCTAAGATTGGTAGAATCTTTTGTAGATAAGGCACTGATGACAAGCGCTACTCATCTACAAATCCTTCATGGTAAAGGAAGTGGTGCACTAAGGGATGCAGTAAAAATGAAATTAAGAGAATATTCAGATTCGATTTCTAAAATTTATCATCCACCAAGAGAACAAGGAGGAGATGGAGTAACCATTGTTGAGTTTTAGAATAGGAATTTGTTTATTTTGAAATTTGATTCGAATTAGAATAAATTAAAAAAGGTCATTTGATCCCTATCAAATGACCTTTTTTGTGAAAATAACAAAAAGACTTTTACATTTTAATAAACCGGTGTAAACTAATATTATTTTTACTTTTTAATTTTATAAAATAAACACCATTTGGATAACTAGATATATTCATTTCAACGAAATCATTTTCTTCAATAGTTCTATATTGTTCTTGTAAAATTTGCCCCTCAGTGGAGATAATTTCTATATGGAAATTCCTACTTCCTTCTAACTCTATTTTTGCAAATAACAATTTACTTACGGGGTTTGGGAAAACTGAAAATTTAATAATTTTATCAAGCTCCTTGATAGCAACGGTTTCGTCAATGATAATTATATTTGAGTTTCCAAAACAACCGTTTGAATCAACTGTTTCAACATAATATTCACCAGGCGTCGTTACAATTAATTCTTGATTAATTGAGTTAGGTAAGATTGCTCCATCTTGAAACCATTGATAGGAACTAGCACTTGTTGAAGTCAATAAATTACTGTTCTGAGTGATTTCAGGGATAATAGGTACGTGGACTGTAATTTCGATTGTATCTAATCCTTCACATCCAGAATCTTCATTAATAATCTGCAATGAGTAAATCCCATTTTCTGTAACCTCAACTACAGAAGATGAATCAATTGTTTCATCATTATAACTCCAGATATAAGTATAATTTCCGACAAGAGTTCCATCTAGATTAACGAAGTTGCCTTGACAAAATTCTGTCGGGCCATTTGGAGTAATAAGAAAAGGTGGGTAGAATGAAAATATTACCTCGAATTCTTCACTAATTGATTCACATCCGTTGTCTGAGACAATCAATTGATATGTTCCACTTTCCGTAATCAAAACAGAGTTGGTTGTATTAATGGTTACTCCATCTTTTATCCAAGAATATTCATCATAACCATTTGGTACCTCATAGTTGATGCCTTGTCCATTACAAACTATAACGTCTTCGGTATTTAAATTTGAAATATTTGGAGATTCGTAAAAGGTTACCACTATTTCATTTGAGATGCTCTCACATTGTTTGTTATTTATAACAACATAATAAGTCCCATTTTCTGAAATTTCAAGAAAGAAATTAAAAGAATCTACTACTAGGGAATCTTTGTACCAAGTGTACTTTTCGAAACCATCAGGAACTTCTAAAAACCCATTTTCTCCAGCGCATAAATCCAAATTACTTGGAAAAATAGTAGAAAGATTTGGAGTAGTTGGTGGATCAATATTTAAAAGTGAAATAGAAGAATCCAATTCTAATACATATAATCCAGTCAATATATCAGAAGCTAAGATTAGACCTGATGGCAAAAATGGATAGGTACCCCAATTTCCCTCAAAACCTGAATAAGCAGTATCTGTTGGATTGGTATCGTAATATGCCGCAGTAAATGGATTTAAAGGATCAGATACATCAAAGACCTGAATTCCATCATGGTAATAAGAACAAAATAAATAGTCACCTCGAATGAAAGGATTGTGTGGGCGATTATTATCATCATTAGGGTTCAATGGAAATTTGAAAGTGGTATCAATTTCAATAAACTCATTATCCAAATTTTCCAAGTTCATAACACCTAATGGTCTTCCAATTGGAACTTCTTCAGCATAAATTGCAAAGTTCCCATCCTCTGAAACCCAACTACTATGATTGTATGCACCTGTATTTTTAGAGGCTAACAATATAGGTGTGGTTGGATCTGTCATATCCCAAATGAAAAATCCTAGATACCCATGCGATCCGTAGGCGATATTATCTCGTACATAAATATCATGTGCATAGCCCTGCCCAGAGGATGGATTTGCTGGTAAATTAACGGAGGCTAAAAGAGTAGGATTGTCAGGATCTTCAGTCAAATCTAAAACAATGACTCCTCCACTTTGTGTATCAGTTCCAACTGAGTACAAACGTCCATTTTTTTCATCAATAAATATGTTGTGGGCTTCCCCAAAAAATTCAGTACTGTGATAAGTTTTGGAAATTGAGTTTGGCAAATCACTTAAATCGAAAATCATTAATCCTTCACTCGTATCATCTGATACCGCGTAAGCTCGATCTTTGTAAGTTTTTATATCTCGCCAAATCGTCGTTTCCCCGCCTGGGAAACTATCAATCTCCATCAGGTTGGATGGATCAGCTAAGTCAATAAAATGAACATGTGTCGAACTACCAATTATTGCAAATTCATTTCCCTCGCAATCTACATAACCCCAAACTTCATTAAACTGCACTCCTGATGGAGAGGGTCTTGTATCATCTTCCCAAGTATCAAGAAGTGTCATGTTCATAGAAGGTTGAGCTTGAAGGTGTGAAATCGGTAAGTAAAGAAAAACTAAGCTTAAATAAATTAATCGAGTTGCCATTTTATAATTTTTTTAATTTTTTTGTATAAAAATGTACAGAAACAATGCCAATGAATATTTTTTTGGCCATCTCTTTCAGGTCATGATTGTTAGATCATTTATCAGAAAATATCCACTTTTTTAACATTTTTTCTAACCAAGATTGAAAATTTTTTTAATTAAAAGTGGTTTTAAAAAGATAATATATTAGATATTTTTCACGTTAGTCTGATGTAAGCAAGGTGCGAAATGATTTTGATAAAATTATTTTTTTTATGATAATTAGAAAGTATTTTACATAATTGTTTATTTTTCATTAAAATTTTCTTCTCCGTCTATATTAACCAATTTTTACCTAAATCGGCAAAACCACTCATGTCAATAATCATCTCCAAGATTGAAAATTATTTTCCGTTTCAACCGCTAATGAATGCAAAGTGATAGAAAATTGATTTATACTTTATTTTTAATACTTTTCTTTCATTTTGGATAATTCCAACTCGCAAATATTTATCTGACTCTCCACTAGATTCTAAAATTTTAAAGTTCCAGCCATTTGAATTTTGAGTATTATCATTTTAAATCGTTTTCCATTTATAATGTAAATTTTTAAGATTAGGATTTAACTGAGATGATTCTTGGAAACATTTTAATGACGCTTCATTATTTCACTGGCCTTTCTTAAATTACTTCCACAATAAAAAAGTATTGTGACACCAAGGATATTTTTGATTATTTATTTACAGATTTTGATAATTGAATTCTGGGTGTTTTTCTACTTAATGATATACTCTTTTTAGTTAAAGGCATCACTTGATAGGGAACCTAAATTACTAGTTCAGTAATTTTACCTACATTAACATCTTGTATATGAAAAGAAAAAGCTAAAATAAATAAGTTTGGTAGAATTTATTCATTGATAGAATTTTTTAGACAGGTGGTAATTCAGAGACTTTTGGGAAAGAAAAGAACCAAAGATAATGAATGAACTATATGAATTTTTCTTGTTAAGTATTTTATATTTGCATAAAGATAATTATACTTTTCGTTCTAGTATTTTCAATACAAGACTACCCATACCTAAGATCAAGTTATAAAATGGCAAAAGAAAAATTATTGGAGGTCATTGATTTACAAACTCAATTCTACACTGAAGAGGGGATTGTAAAAGCTGTAGACAAAATAAGTTTTACCCTTTTTAGGGGAGAAACACTTGGGATTGTTGGTGAATCAGGATCTGGAAAATCTGTTACCTCTTTGTCGATCATGCAGTTAATTGCTCAACCACCTGGGAGAATTGTCGGTGGGGAAATTCTTTATTATCCAAAAGGTCAAAGTGAAATTGATTTGCTAAAACTTACTGACAAGGAGATGCAGCGGTATCGTGGTAATGAATTGGCTATGATTTTCCAAGAACCTATGACGTCTTTGAACCCTGTCTTTCGATGTGGAGATCAGGTTACAGAAGCTATAATATTACATCAAAAAATATCGACTTCTGAGGCGAAAAAACGAACAATTCAACTTTTTGAAAAAGTGCAGTTACCTGATCCAGAACGCATTTTTAACGCTTATCCCCATCAACTTTCAGGTGGACAAAAACAGCGTATAATGATTGCTATGGCAATGAGTTGTAATCCAGATGTTTTGATTGCTGACGAGCCAACAACTGCTTTGGATGTGACAGTTCAGAAAGCAATCATCGATTTAATGAATGATTTGAAAAGTGAGATGAATGCCTCCATCATTTTTATAACTCATGATTTAGGAGTGATTTCTGAAATTGCAGATCATGTAATTGTAATGTTCAAAGGAAAGATTGTAGAACAAGGAGATATTGGAAGTATTTTCCTAAATCCTCAACATCCATACACTAAAGGACTACTAGCTTGTCGCCCTCCACTTGATTTTAGGTTGAAAAAATTACCAGTCGTAAGCGATTTTATGGATATTAATAAAAATGACAATGGTGAACTTTTTATTACTGAAAAAATCAATAATATAACAGAGATAACAGCAAATAATAAAGTTGATTTGAAGACTTGGGCAAAACGGCAAAAGTTTTTGTCATCCCAAAAACCAATTTTGGAAATTAAAAATTTAGAGACTTGGTTCTCAGCTAAAAAGAATTTTTTTGGTAGGACAACTGATTGGGTGAAAGCTGTAGATGATGTAAGTTTTAAAGTTTTTCCAGGTGAAACTTTAGGATTAGTAGGGGAGTCTGGTTGCGGAAAAACAACTTTAGGAAGAACTATATTAAGGTTGATAGAGGCAAAATCAGGTGAAATTATTTTTGAAGGGAAAAAAATAAATGATCTTTCCAAGGAAGAAATGCGAAGTTTACGAAAAGATATGCAGATCATTTTCCAAGATCCATATTCATCTCTTAACCCAAGGATGACTATCGGAAATGCAATTATGGAACCTATGCAAGTGCATGAGATTTTAACCAACGACGAAGAAAGAAAAGCGAGGGTAATTGAGTTATTAGAAACCGTAAGTTTAGAGGCAAAGCATTTTAATCGTTATCCTCATGAGTTTTCAGGGGGGCAGCGACAACGAATCTGTATAGCAAGAGCCTTGGCATTAAATCCCAAATTTATTATTTGCGATGAATCAGTTTCCGCATTAGATGTGAGTGTGCAAGCGCAGGTATTAAATTTATTGATGGAGTTACGTGAAAAATTTCAGTTCACGTATATTTTTATTTCCCATGACTTGTCAGTCGTGAAATTTATGAGTGATCGAATGATTGTGATGAACCAAGGGAAAATTGAGGATATTGGCGATGCTGATGAAATTTACAATAATCCAAAAACAAAGTATACACGAGATTTGATTGAAGCGATTCCAAAAGGGAAAAAGGAGGATTTGGAGGCAAGGTTAGGAGGACGAGTTACTTGATATTTGGAGCTTTCTTTCCATAGGCACAATGCCTACAGCCACTGCCACAACAATTACCACGTAGTAAATGATAAAATTCTGTGAAAACAAAAAAACCATTTTCAATATAAAAATGCAATCCCTCTTCCAAATCTCCTGAATGTCTTGGAAAGATTTGAGTTTCTGCCATTTCAATCAGTCTATTAATTTTTATCAAACAATTTTTACACAAACAGTCATAATTGGTTTTTTTTAAAAAATCATTTACTTGTTGACTAACAACAATGGAATTACATTGGCAATTAGTAATATCATTCATCCTGCAATCGAATGAGGTTTGACAACGTTGACAAGCTTTAATTATAGGTTCCATGATTTTATAATAAGTATCAGATACCTCTAGGGTATCTGATACTTTACGTTAATTTTTTATTGTTTAATTAACAATTGAGAGGCAACTTTAGTTTCAGTCTGCACTTTAACTAAATAAGTTCCTTTTGCTAAGTTGTGAATATTTATTTCATTTTTGAAATTATTGAGGCTATTGTTAGACATCAACCTTCCAGTCATATCAAATATAGAAACCTCTGCTCTTTCCTGTTCCAAGTTTTTTAAAATTAAAAAATCAGTAGTTGGATTTGGATAAATTTCGAATAATGATTTTGGTTCTACATTTTCAACTGCAACTAATCCATCAGAAGTAATTACATTGTCAATAGCAAAGTATGCAGGTGTATTCATTCCATAATTACTACTATTGTCAGTTGAACTCAAGGAGAACTCTAAACTATCAGCTTGACCTAGCGAAGTTAAATCAACCCATGTCCATTCATCCACGATGTAATCTTGTGAATTATCAGCAAATCGATAATCTGCTAAATAAAAATTTACAGAATCTGAGGAAAGTGTTCCTCCCAAATATTTTTTAATTGTCAATAAAAAATAATCTTCATCATCACCAGTTGCTCCACCAAATTTCTTGGCAAATCCGTCTCCATCTGTCATGCTTAAAAAGGCATAGGTTCCATTTGTAACATAAACTCCATTTACAATTTCTCCTTGGGCATCATTTTCAAGTTTTATGATTGATCCATATGGAGCATAAGTAACAGCATAAGTCAGAGAATTATCTACTCCTCCTCCAGTAATCGAGCTAAAATCATTGGTATAGCCAGCAGTTGAGATATCGGTACTTGCAGATATAACCCAACCTCCCCATCCGCCCCATGATGGAAAATATTCATTGAACAACGAAATGTTGCCACTGTTGAAATTGTGGACTCCATCACTACCATTTAATACGGAGTCCACCGGGATGCCGTAATTTTCAAAATCAGAAGTTGTTTGAGCTATAACTAGTAAAGAAGAAAGTGTAAGTAAGAAAGTAAAGATTTTTTTCACGTTTTGATAGTATTTAAAAAGTTATTAAAAGAGAATTTTATTCCTAGTTGAAAATGAGTTCCAGGCATTGGACGCCTTTCCACTACAATATAATTTACGTTCCAAGAATTTTTGATGTTTAAAAAAATAGTACTCTTATATTTTTTCCATCCTGTAAAGTACTGCATTCGTATATTACCAATATGGTAAGAGTCAATATCCCCAAATTGACCTCTTGCTTTTCCTGTAAAGCTATGTTGATAGGATAGAACAATATTTTTCCAGCTTAATGTTGCCCGACCAAATGCTTGATGTAATGGAACATAAATAATTTGTTCGCCTACTTCCCTTCGAGGTAATTCCATTGCAACTTCATTCGTTGATTTGATGAAATCGTAACCTATTTTAACATCAATTGCTAAACTATTTTCGGTTGTTTTGCTTTTGTAAAAAAATGAAAAACGAGGTTCCAACCCACGACTCCAAACTTTAGAAACATTAAATGCAGACCAAAAAGGTTGTCCTTGAGCGGGTGCCCATAAAATCCAATTATCAATATTTCGATTAAAAGCGGTAATGGAAAATTCAAAATTACTTTTGCCGATTGTAAAAGGATTAGAGATGGTAGCTTCTTCGCTCCAACCAGATTCAGGTTTAAGGTTTTTATTTCCTCCTGAATTCCAAAATCGATCATTGAGTGTTGGAATTCTATAATTTCGGCTAACTTTTCCTTGAAATTTAAACCAAGAGAATATAGAATAATCAAATCCTAAAGAGGGAACTAAGGGGATTAGATTTCCATCAACTAATTCTTGTCGGATACTCGTCTGGAATTTGTAATTATTTTTTTGGAAAAAATATGAAAGTTGAATTGCGGATCTATTCTCAATAGGAGATTCCGTATAACCATCATTGTTAGCCATTGTTAAGGAGTGAGTGATAGCTCCAAGGATTTTGTGTTTGTTTTTCCAAAATTTCTGCACATTAAATTCTGATGTAAGTGTAGAAAAATCACTCAAAGAAATTAAACTTATTGCATTATCTCTGTAATCTAGGCGTTCCTTGAAAAAACCAACTTTTCCTTGAATAACATATGTTTCATTAATATTTTTCCAATCGACCATAAGTCTAGTAGAACGATCAATTTGATTTGCTATGCTCTTGGTTTGGACATTAGTAGGTGGGATATTCCGATTAGAAAATTGTTGCCAGATATGAAAGTCAACTTGATTGTTTTGACCCATTTTCCAATACAAGTCTTGGATAACATTTAGTTGCGATACTTCTGCATTGGTTTGTTGCCTTTTTGGGAAGCCTGGAGCAACAAAATATTTGAAATTATTCTCTCCTTGTTGATGAAAAACTTTTGTAACACCATAAATACGCAGCCCACCATAGCCAATTTTCAATTCTTGATTATAATTTCCAAAACTTCCTATGGTACTTTTTACATCTAGTGATCGATGTATTCCGAAATTGGGTTGGCTATCCATACCAATAACTCCACCAATTGCACCACTTCCCCATATTGCAGAGTTTCCACCTTTTTGTAATGAGATTTCTTCTACGGAATTTAATGGTAAAAGAGATAAATCTAATAGACCTAAAATTGGGCTTTGTAAGGAAAATCCATTCCATAGCACTAAATTGTGCCCGGCACTTCCACCGCGAATAGAAGAAGTAGCCAAACTTCCTGAACCATAGCTTTTGATAAATATTCCACTTTCTGAACTTATTAACTCACTTATATTTTGTGCAGCAATCTTGGCTAAATCTTTTATTTTCCATTTCTGATTCTGTGCTCCTAGTGATTGTTTTCTTATTTTTTTTGCAGAGATTTCTACTTCACGCAAAGCATGGATAGTATCCAATTGTCCAAAGGAAAAAAAAGGAAAAATGTATATACAAAAAATTGATAAAATAATTTTATTCATCTGCTACAAAGAAATACTTACGGAGAGGAGTAGGCGGCAGACAAATTTTAGATGGCAAGTATTTCAATTTTTTCCAAGGTCAGATATGAAAAATCACTAAAAAACACTTAAGTAGCCAACATCATAAAAGTGGATCTGTCGTTAACTTTTCCTCCGAAAGTCGGTTGAACGAAAGTACTTTGGCAGGTCTTCTGGCTCGTTCTACTTCCAATGCCTTCCCATTTTGAATTTCTTTTTTTCAAAAAAGTGGCAATTATTGAAAGCTGTATTTAGAACTTACAGCAGCGGGGACTGCTCCGAAATCTCATCGGATTCCCTTTTAATTCCGTCTAAGACGGAAACCATAGTAGAACAAAGGTAAAAATTAGTTTGAAATATAAAAGAAAGTTTTAATCAGATAAATTAGAATTTTTTTATTTCAAAGGGTGGAGTATGTATTAGGGTCGTTATTGGAAAAATATTTTTGAAAATATGCCTCACGTTATAGTTTGTGAAAGTAAATCATCCATACTATAAACACCTTTGCGATTATTCATCCATTCGGCAGCCATCAAAGCACCTTTAGCAAACCCTAATCTAGAATGTGCAGTATGTTTTATTTCAATAGAGTCAATCTCGGAATCATAATGAATTGAATGAGTTCCCGGAATATTTTCAATTCTCTTAGAAAAAATTGGTAGGTCATTTTCTTTTCGAATAGCTTCATTGATCCATTTTGATTTTCGTGATATTTTTTCCAGTAAGCCTTCTGCAAGTGTGATAGCAGTTCCGCTTGGTGCATCTAGTTTTTGAGTGTGATGTATTTCCTCGAGTGATACATCGTAGTCGCTATAGGTTTCCATCATCTTTGCCAATATTTTGTTAAGCTTAAAAAATAGATTGACTCCTATGCTGAAATTAGAGGCATAGAAAAATCCTCCATCCAATTTTTTGCAAGTATCCTTTATTTTATCCATTTTTTCAACCCATCCTGTTGTCCCCGAAATTACTGGAACGCCACATTCAAAACATCTTATAATATTCCCAATAGCACTTTCGGGTCGAGTAAATTCTATGGCAATATCTGCTTTTTTGAGTTGTTCATTAGTCCATGTAAAAGCATTCTTTATGTCTACTTTTAATACTATTTCATGACCTTTTTCGATAGCTAATTGTTCAATGGTTTTACCCATTTTGCCGTAGCCAATTATTGCGATTTTCATCTTGATTTTACTATTTAATTAGAGAAAAGGAAACCCTTTTCTCTAATTTAGATTTATGTTTTTATTAATGCCTGCAACTACACATTGAAGGCATAAAACTATTTGTACTCTCGAAGAAAGGAATATTATTTGATCCACCTTCTTTTTCAAAATAAAACTTAGAACGTTTTTTATCGTAATTTCCAATCTCATTCATTTTTTCTGAGTCATATAATCTGCCATTGATCATGGTATATTTTATAAATTCAGAATTGCGAATATCCTCCAATGGGTTTTTATCCAATATTAAAAGATCTGCTAGTTTACCTTCCTTTAAGGAACCTATTTCACTATCCATTCCAAGATAGATAGCACCGTTCATTGTTGCTGAACGAAGGGCTTGCATATTGGTCATGCCACCTTGTTGCAACATCCAAAGTTCCCAATGAGCACCTAAACCCTGTAGTTGGCCATGGGCACCAAGGTTAATATTAACACCAGCGTTTTGCAATTTTGTACAACTTTGTGATGTTAAAATATGTCCGTTTTCATATTCATCATCTGGAACCATAGTTCGATGCCTCGAGCGAGAATCCAAAATACCTCTTGGCATAAAATTAAGTAGACGATCCTTTTCCCAAATATTTTCTTTTTGGTAAAAATAAAACTCTCCATTTACTCCACCATAATTTACTATTAAGGTAGGAGTATTGTGAGCTTTAGTTTTTTTCCAGATTTCAACTACATCTTTATATAATGGTGCAATTGGTAAATTATGTTCAACTCCTGTGTGACCATCAATTACCATATTCATATTATGATAGAAAAAAGATCCACCTTCTGGAACAACTAGCATGTTTAATTCTCTAGCAGCCTGTAAAACTTGTTGCCTTTGTTCTCTGCGAGGTTGATTATAGCTTTTTACTGAAAAAGCACCATAAGCTTTAGTTCGACGGAGGGCAGATTTTGCATCATCCACCGAGTTAATAACTGCTTTAAAGTCACCTTCTGCTCCATACAGAATAGTTCCGGTTGAGTATAACCTTGGACCCACCATTTCTCCTGCTTTAATCATTTCGGCTTGCGAGAATATCATTTCAGAATTTGAAGAAGGATCATGAGCTGTTGTTACTCCGTATGCTAGGTTGGCATAATAATGCCATTGTTTTTTTGGACTAGTTCCAAATCGGAAATTTCCTAAATGGCCATGCACGTCAATTATCCCAGGCATAATAGTTTTATCTGTGCAATCAATCACCTTTGCATCAGTAGGGATTTTTATTTTTCCAGTTACTCCAATTGCTTTAATTTTATTATTATCCACTATAAGGGTTCCATTCTTAATTACTTGATCTTCTTCCATAGTGATGATGGTGGCATTGGTAAGAGCAATTATACCCTCAGGTCGATCCGTTTTCAACTTGAGATCAATTTTCAAGCCTGCTGTATCAAGTGGAGGTATGGAATCTACCTTGCCAAGAAATGGAAAACGGTCTTCTATAGAATTTGTAAAATATTCATTCCCCAGTGTCCAATGTATTTTTTTGCTATCTTTACTCCAATGTAAACTGATACCAGCATCCCTTCCTATTTGGGCCACTGGAACTGCTTTTGTTTTAGCAGAAAGCCCAACTGCTTGACCAGTTTTTGGCATAGGTGCAATATAAACTTTATATAAGTCAGTAAAGGCAATCCATTCATTATCTGGACTTTGTGCAAACTGATTAGCGTACTTTGTGCTGAATATTATTTGTTCTTCTGATCCATTTAATTTTACACTTTTAAAGGCTTTTTTCAAGCTTCCAAAAAGGTATCCACCTGTTTGAAAGAGAATTCTTTCTCCGTCGGAACTAAAACTTGGATATTCACCTTGTGGAGTTACAAAAGTATGTTTTGCTCCATTTTTGGACATTAAATAAATGCCTGGTTCTTTTGAGAAGGTATATCCTTGATGATCGTTTCCTCCAGCTTTAACATAGACAATTTGACTTCCATTAGGAGAAAAACATGGGTTACGATAATTACCTTTCTTTGGTGTAAGTTTAGTGGATATTCCAGTTTTTAAATTTATTTTTTGAATACTGCCTAAATTATCATCATCCCAAGTTACATACACAATTTCATTTCCATCTGGAGAAAAATTAGGTTCGAACTCAAAGTGACTATCTGTAGTAATTCGTGTCGGTTTTCCATTTGGCAAATTCATTTTCCAAAGGTGTCCAACGGCATTGAAGATTAACATTTTTCCATTTGGAGAAGTTCGAGCATTACGAACTACATTAACTTGGAAGTTATCTTGATCTACTTGATTTGGAAACCGAACAGTTTCATAAACCCGATGTTTTGCGTTGACTGTGAAATCAATATTAGAAACTTTAGAATTGGCAATATTAACTTTTTGAATTTTGCCTTTAGCCCAAAAAACTAAGTGTTGATCATTGGGAGTCCATGCAAATCCTGGATAGGTTCCAAAGATTGCCCAAGCTTCTTGTTGATCCTTTGACATATGATGGTTCAAAGGTTTTTCTTCACCAGTTTCTAAATTATGAACAAACAAAACAGTTTTAGTTCGAACTCTTCTGATAAAGGCTATTTTTTTTCCATCATGAGAAATTTGAGGTCGGCTTGCACTTCCAGGACCTCTGATAATCGTTTGCGTTTCCCCTTTTGTTCGATCATACCTTTTGATTACATAAATTTGTGAATTAGGATTTTTGTTGTATTGAAAATATCCACCAGGGTAAACATCTTCTGAAAAATAAACATATTGACCATCAGTAGAGACACAAGGTTCATTTACGTCTTGTTGGTCATTCTTTCTTTTAGTTATTTGAATTCCAGAACCCCCTGTTATGTGATACATCCATAATTCGCCAGCACCAAGTGATCGTTGAGAGGTAAAATGTTTTCGTCCAATAACATAATCACTTCCGTCTACCCAAGTACCATTATTTACAAGTCTAAATTTTTCTTTAGTGATTTGTTTTATATCTGTACCATCTGATTTCATCATCCAAAGGTTATCTCCACCCCCTGCATCACTAGTAAACAAGATATGTTTTCCATCAGGACTGTATCGAGGTTGTACATCGAAAGATAAACCAGTTCTTAGGGTTTTTGCTTTCCCTCCAGATATTGGAATGGTATAAATATCACCCATCATATCGAAAGCAATAGTTTTTCCATCTGGGCTGACGTCAAGGTTCATCCATGTTCCTTCGTCTGTTGTGAAATTGAAATCTGTAAATTTACCGGGAGGATTATTTACATCCCATTTTTTAGAATCCTTTGTTTGAGCAAAAGAACATTGAAAAAGAAAGATAAAACAAGAAAGGATTAAAAGTTTTGTAAATCTTTTCGTCATAGATGTTATTTTTCTCATTATTTAATAAAAAAAAAGTGAATAATAGTTAAAGATTAGGAGTGAAGTTAAAAAAAAATGTCAGGTTGGAGTAAGAATTATCTAGTTGGTTTTTATAAGACACGGTTTACTAGTCTATTATTTCCGAAATAAAAATCAAACTATCATTTCTAGAGAAAAAGAATCTAATTTTTGGTTAATTTTTCTATTTTGCGATATGAAAACTACTCGAAATAAATTACCAATTAAAGTTGATAATCAACTCAAGCAATTGGATATTGAATTGATTGAACTTTTGAAGATTTTAAAAGACTATTCAGAGAAAACGCTCAATAAAAAACCAGGGCAGAACAAATGGTCGGTCATACAGGTGATGAATCATTTGATTCTGGTGGAAGGATACGGTAAATCATATGTAGAGAAAAAATTAAGTTTTAATCCAAAATTGCAAAAAGCAGGAATAGGAGGTACTTGGAGGAAGTTTATAATGAGTACCATCGTCAAATTTCCGTTTAAAATAAAAGCTCCTGATCTAGTTACTGGAGATAATTTACCTGTAGAATCTGGGTTTTGGGAGACAGCAAAAAAATGGAAACAACAGCGAGAGGAGCTGAGGACATTTTTGGAAGCCATTCCTCAAGAGCATTTTAATAAAGAATTATATAAGCATCCTTTGGCTGGGAAAATGTCGTTATATGGATTAATGGATTTTAATGTGGCTCATTTTAAAAGGCACAAAAAACAAATCAATAAAATTCTTGAGAAGAGTTTTAAGATTAATTAAAAAAAGGATGCTTGTTTGAATACAAGCATCCTTTTTTTATCAAAGAAACCTGAAAATAGCGAACAAAAGACAATGAGAAATAAATGATAAAAGTATTCCATAATATTTTAAAAAGCGGCCAAGACTTTTTACGAAAATGGGAATAATTTATTTTAAATTGATGATTTCTTGATTTGTATATCCACTTAGTTCTGTAGCTAAAAAGAAAATACAAAGGTAGATGCTTATAATCGTAGGGTGATTATAGTTTTAATAAGACTACCTACCTGATGAGTTTCTGTGATTAGTAAATTAAAGTAAAACAAGACCATTAGGCCTCAAAAAAAAGCATTTTGCTAAAAAATTCCTGTGTAAGAGTTATTTTTATTGAATATTATTTTGCATTATTTTGGCTTTTTCGAAAGAAATTCCAATCATCTCTTCAATCAAATACTGAGAAATCTTTAATTCCGCATTTGCTTTGATCCTTTTTTCTACAGCTGAATTATAGGAAATGCTAGCTACATTATAATCCTTAAAAGTAGCTTTGTCTGCTTTAAAAAGATTCGTAACTAATATTAATGCTTGGTTGGCATTTTCTTCTGCTTGAATGACGGCTTTCAAAGTTTCTTCGAACATTAAAAAGGTTTCGTACCGTTTTAATATTTCCATTCGCACATTGAGTTTCTTTTGATTGATATTCGATTCAGCAATTTTGACTCTCTGCTTTGCCATTCCTATTTTGTTTTTACGATTAGAAAGAGTCCCTAGACTGACTGTTGCATTGAAGTTAAAAATGGGGAACAAATTAGTCTGATTAACAGAAGATAGGTTGTTTCCAGGAACTACGTAGATAGTGTCTGGATTTAAATTATTTTCATTTAAGTTGATACTAAATTTTACATCATCCATCCAGTCTTTTTTTTCTGCTTTGACCTCAAACTCTCTTAGACCTTTTTCAAAACTTAGAACTTCATTTTCAGGGCTGTTATTCCAAGCCAATTGGATTAAGTATTCTTTAAAATTTCGCGTTCTCATTTCAGAAGGAGTAATTACTCGATCAAAATCAATTTTTTGGGAAAAGCATGGGGTAGAAATTAAAAATGAAATTAAAATAAATAAGCCTTTTTGTAAATTTTGCATGTTTAAGGTTTTAAAAAAAATTAGAATTGGTCTTTATTTTATTAAATTCTATTGCATCCGACAATGTTTTTTAAAAAAATGTTCAAACCATAAATTCTGTAATATTATCAATAAATAATACAAATATTTGAATTTGAAAAATACCTAAAAGTCAAAATTTCTGAGGGTTTGACGGAAGAGGTTTAGGTTGTTGAATAGAGGGATAGGCAGCTTTTTTAAAGTTTTCGTCAAAATCTTTTAGCTTAACAATAGCAGCTAAAAATAAGTAAAATATAATACTCGTAGGAACCTGCAAGATTGCCTCTTGAGGGTAGGAGGCAATGACTAACATAAAAAAAACAGTATTAATAGCAAGATACATGTTTTTTATAACAGGGTCACGTACCCGAAAATAGTAATATATACCCCATCGCATAATTTGAAATATTAGTATCATGTATAAAAGTAATCCCACCCAGCCTACTTCTACTGCTAATCGTACAAACCCACTGTCGTGATCAAACGAGGCTAGGAATGTTCCAGGTGAAAATCGTCTTCCCCAAAGTCCTGTACTGCCAAGACCTCCACCAAATGGATGCCGTAGCACATACGGTTGAATTTTCTGTTGATTTTTTAATCTTACATCTACTACATCTTGGCTATTTTTCAAAACGAAGGCAGATTGAATTCTATAGATTACAGCGCTTGAAGTTGATTTTAACATAAAGGCAGTTCCAAGAATTAAGAATATCCCACTAGCAACTATGATTTCTTTTCTAAAACTTAATATTGTGAGAAATATTACACCAATTGGAATCAAAACTATAGGCGTTCTTGAACCAGCATAAGCCATTGCTAGAAGACAGGCTACTACACAAAGACTACTTATTATTTTCATCCATATTTTATAAGGGCCCAAAATCAAAATGGAACAAAAGACAGAAGTGTAAGCCATTAAAATTCCAAAAGTGGTAGGATCGGAAAAGAATGAGAATATTCTTAGTCGTCCCCATTGAAAGAATAATTCAAACGTTTGAGGATTTGAATATAACCAAGCTATTTCCGTATTGCTGAATCCTATCCATTCTTGTTTTAAGCCATATAACGCTGAGGTAAATGAGAGAATTAAAATTATTTTTATAGTATTTAGGATAATATTCAATGACTTAAATGCATAACAAGCCACAAAATAAAGTATTATTAAACCTGCTACACTCCGAACAGTATAAATCCAAGCTATTTGAGAAACAGCATTAATGTTTATTCCTTGGATCAGATTATATAAAATCCATAAGATCACCCAGAAACTAATGGGATGTTTTCCAAAATTCGAATCTCTTTCTTTTATTTGATTAATTACTATGGTGAAAAACATTAGGAATACTAATGCATCTTGGGCTATCCCAAAAGGCGCATTCACATATTTTTTGATTAAATTAAGGAAGAATGAAATAAAAAGGATTAACGTAAGACCAAAGGAAAGATTTACAATGCAAAACATAAAAAGAGGTGCACCTAGAATCAGCGCTAAAAGAAATAACCCATATTTAATCCCTAAAGTAGAGATCACGAGAGAAATGGTAACAGCCATCACAGCTAACAATAGGTAACCCATTGGTGTATCCAGTTTTTTTAAGAAAAACTGGTCGTTCAACCAACTTGAAAAAGAACGATATAGATTAGCGACCATCTTTTTGTAATTATTAATAGATAACCATAGGATTTTAAACCTTAATATCCGAAATTTTCCGCTAACTTGCTCAATAAGTATAGAATAAATTATAATCTGTAAATAGTAAACGGTTAACCCCATTTTTTGGGATTAACCGTTTCTAGAATTAATTTTTTTGAAACTACTATACTACAAATGAATTACTTCACCGTAGGCTGCGGCAGCAGCTTCCATTATTGCCTCACTCATCGTAGGGTGAGGATGTATTGTTTTGATGATTTCATGTCCGGTAGTTTCTAACTTTCGGGCGGCAACAACTTCTGCAATCATTTCAGTTACATTCGCTCCAACCATGTGAGCTCCTAACCATTCTCCATATTTTGCATCAAAAATAACTTTCACAAATCCTTCCTTTACTCCTGCTGCACTTGCTTTTCCAGAGGCAGAAAAAGGAAACTTACCAACCTTAATTTCATAGCCAGCTTCTTTCGCCGCAGCTTCGGTATAACCAACTGAGGCAACTTCAGGAATGCAATAGGTACAAGAGGGAATATTGTTATAGTCTATAGGTTCAGGGTGATGACCTGCAATTTTCTCGACACAAGTAATCGCTTCAGCGGTTGCTACGTGAGCTAGAGCTGCACCTGCGACAATGTCTCCAATTGCATAAATGCCTGCAACATTAGTTTTATAGTATTCATCCACTGAGACCAAACCTCGATCAGTCTTAATTCCTAATGCCTCTAGTCCAATATTCTCAGTATTAGGAGAAACACCAACAGCTGATAAAACTACATCACATTCAATCGTTTCTTCTTTTTCTGTTTTATTACTTTTTACTAAAACTTTACAACCTGCACCCTTGGTGTCTACAGATTGAACAGCAGTGTTTGCCATAACTTTGATACCTTTCTTCTTGAAAATTTTCCCTAATTCTTTAGAGATATCGGCATCTTCCCGAGGCACTAAGCCTTGAGGCATATATTCAACTACAGTTACTTCTGTTCCAATTGCATTATAGAAATACGCGAATTCTGCTCCAATTGCACCAGCTCCGATTACAACCATTTTTTTAGGCTGCTTTTCCATCGTCATGGCTTTTCTATATCCAATTATTTTTTTATTATCTATTGGTACATTTGGTAATGACCTAGCTCGACCTCCGGTAGCTAAAATAATATGGTCAGCAGTATAGGATTCCACCTTTCCTTTAGAATCAGTTACTTCAACTTTTTTACCTCTCGCTAATTTACCAAAGCCCTCGATTATAGTGATTTTATTTTTCTTCATTAAAAATTTAATCCCATTACTCATTCCATTAGCAACTCCTCGGCTTCTTTCAACCATTCCACCAAAGTCAGCTTTGGCACTCGAGACTTTGATTCCATAGTCTGCTGCATGTGAAATATATTCAAAAACTTGAGCACTCTTTAACAATGCCTTTGTTGGAATACATCCCCAATTAAGACAAATACCTCCTAATTCATCACGTTCCACAATTGCTACTTTTTTTCCTAATTGAGCTGCTCGAATTGCAGCAGGATATCCACCTGGGCCTGAACCAATTACAATAATATCGAAATTCATATTTTTTTGATTTGAAGGTTATTTAAAACGGGGGCAAAGATAATAATTAACGACAAATAAAACCCTGAAATATTTTTAAATTTAACTCCCTCTACTTTTTGATTTCTGATTAAAAAATGACTCGAATATAACCGTAATAGTTATTAAAGCGCCTCCAATCCAGTTTCGCCAAGCAGGGATTTCAGACAGAAAAAGCATTGCAATAATAATCCCAAAAATCGGTTGAATACCACTCATTATACTAACTGTACTTACCGAAAAATATCGAAAACTATTGAGAAATAGTGTATGTCCGATAGATGTTGTCACTAGTCCTAAAAATAAGATAAAGGGTAATTGATCGGCGGGAATTTTTTCTTTATAAAGAAAATGTATAGGAAAAAGTATAATAAGCATTACTGCCATTTGGTAAAACATTAAGATGGAACCATTGAATTTTTTTACTTGAGTTTTTAAGATAATATTTCGTGTTGAGTAGGCGAGAGCAGAGAATAGTCCCATTATTAAACCTTGGGTCATTTTATTCTCAAAAGATAAATCTGGTGCCAAAAAATAAACACCTATTAGAACAATAAAACCTAAAATCAGATGATGTTTTTGAAACTTAGTTTTTAATATTAAAGGTTCAAGTAAAGCAGTTATAACGGGGTAGGTAAATAATGAAAGCATTCCTATAGCCACATTTGACCATTGCAAGGCATAAAAATATGTAACCCAATGTGTTGTCATTAATAAACCAGAGGCAAAGAAGACGAATCCATGTTTTTTAAATTGAAATTGAAAAGATAGTTTTTTCCATTTACAAAAAATGCCTAGAAAGAATAATGCAAACAGGGCTCTCCACCAAATAGTCACCGGCGGAGGTAAGTTAATATATCTCCCTAATACTCCAGAGGTACTTATGCACAACATGGCGAAATTGAGTAATAAGATATTATGAAGATGATTTTGTTTTTGCAAAATTTAGATTAATTGTTTAAAAAAAGAAACCCCAGAAGAACAAAGTCTTCGTGGGGTCTCAGAATTACTGATACTACTTCTACTGTAAATTCTTTGTTTTTATATGTTTCTTTTGCTATTTAATTCAATAGCAAGTTCTTCTTTTTCTTTTGATATCTCAGAATATTGAACTTGCCATTCTAGGCTTTCTCTTTTTATTATATCTATCTCAGAGTTTAATTTATTGATCTGAGCATTGAGGTCGTTTATTTTTTTATCTAAATTGGATGTATCTACAAACCCATCTTTTTCAATAAAAGATTGTTCATTAATACTTGAATTTGATTTATCTAAAAGCATGCTTAGCTTTAGATTCAGTCGTTCGTTTTCGTAGACTAAATCTTGTTTTTCTTTTTCCAAATGATTAGCATGTGTTTGAAGCTTGTTATTTTGGCTTTTGGCATGTTGAAGTTCTTTTCGAGCAGCCGTATTTCCTGAAATCGCTTTATTTAATTTTGGTTGTTTCCACGACCACGCACTCAAGAATCCGAGGATACTTGAAATCAACATAAAACATAATACATAAATTGCAATTGTACTCATAACGATTTAATTGAGTTCAGAATAACTTTGGGTATAATTAAAGCTAAAATAATCAAACAAAAAACCAATGCTTAGCTTATCGTTTGATTATTGAGATTTCAACTCTTCTATTTTTGGTTCTTCCTGCCAAACTATTATTAGATCCAATGGGTGCTGAAGAACCCTGTGAATCCGTTTTGATTCTGCGTTTTTCAATTTGGTAATTCAAAAGTACATCTCGCAACTTTCTAGCGCGATATTTTCCAAAGTTAAAATGTTTGCTTTCGTCCCCAATATTGTCTGTATGTCCCATTAATAAGAGACGGTATTTAGGATGCTCCTTAAGATACTTTGCCAAAGATTTAAGGTAAATATCTACTTTTTCATCTATCTCAGGTTTGAAAGTATTCTCTCGGTAGAAAATAATGTATGTTTTATTTTCTTGAAAGTTGCTTTCGTTTTTTAAAATAGTATCTATCTCATTTATTGGAGTATTAAGTCCTGTTTTGTTTCTTTTAATCTTTCCAACAGAATCAACTTGGACAATTTCATCTTGGGTTTCAAAATTAAATTCAAGCCCAGTCATTATTTTTCCACATATCAAATTTATCTCTGCAAGTGAATCAGCTTTAACTTCTATTAATTTTCCAGGTGCACCATAAGTTACCAACTCTTTTTTGATAGCCTCTGCTCGTGCAACCCCATTATTTGGAAAATCAGAATCATTTAATTCATCAATTCCAAATCTTCCTGTTAAAATTAATTTTTTCTTAGAATTATTTGCAAGATATAGCGCTACGCTTTTGAGGCTTGAAAGAGCTTGCAACGGAATAATAGGTTCCCAATCTGAGTACTCAAAAGTAATGGAGTTATCAGATTTTGTTTGGAAGTTTCCATCTAAAATGGTAAATGGGACTTCGCATTTAGGATTTCCATATGTATCCAATTGATTATATTTAAAATTAAACCACCATGTCGCAACGCCAAGCCAAATGACCAACAAAGATAGAATTAATGGAAAGATCAGCTTACTCATTGGTATGTTTTGAAATAATAGTTTTCTGATTTTTTCGCATATTAAATATGCTAGGTAGGTACGTATGCGTAAAGTAAAGATATATAAATTGATTTTTCTTTCAAAATAGAATCTTGAAAAATTGTATTTTTTTGCAATATGTTCATTTATAGAACATATTATAAAATTTAGTATAGTAATAATTAATATTTGTTTTTTGCCATATATCAAGTAGTTACATTCATTTTGCATTGAATTTACTTGGCACTCTTTATGTAAATATATTAAATATAAAAATATGTTTGTTTTATAAGATTTATTTAGCCGCTTGTGAAATTTTTACAATTACTTGAGATTCTTCAATTCCGACTAGTTTGTCTATTTTAACAAAAATTCCATCTTGAATTCCTACTTGTTCTCCCAAAGGGAACACCTTTGGGTCATTTTGTATCAATACTCCAAAAGCCGAAACACCTTCCACCTCTTTTGCTGATCTAGCCATATTGAAGAATTGTTCTGCTGCTTGGTTGACCCAAAATTCATCAGTCTTATCCTTAAAATCACCCGAAATAAAAAAATGATATTCTTGCTGAGAATCATTGCAAATAGTTTGAAATAACTCCAATCTTACTCCATTTGGAAAAGTGGCTTTTTCAGTAGCTTTAGTTCCTTTATGATCAAAACTATGATTGGTGATATTAGATGTAGTGGATGTAAAAATTGGGTTAATATTGTATTTGCATTTTTGTTCCTCTTCACAAGAAGTCAATAGTGAAATGAATAGTAAAAGTTGGAATAATTTCATTTGAGTAAAATTGATTTTATTTAATGTTATTGTATTGTTATAATTGAACCCTAGCTAATCCTTCTGAGAAATCTCTTGCATCCTTCCAAATAGGGTCCAAAACTAATTCACCATTTGGATTAATAAATCCAATTCCATTCAGATAGGCTGCTCTAGCTAAACCTTCTTTAAAATCCCAGACTAAACTAAAACGTGCTGGTGTAATTGCTTGCCCCTTTTCATCCAAAAAACCCCATAGGAAACCCTCATTATATCCTGCTCTTTTTTCTGAAAAGTTATAAAGCATATTATAGCTTTTGGCCATGACAGGTGTACCATTCTCATTGATGTAATTATATCTTTGATTTATGACAGTTGCCCAAAGATTATTTCCAGCATACCAAATTTCATCATACTTCAGATTCACCATAACTTCATTTCGTGAATTGATTAAACCATACTTACCATTTTTTAAAACTGGAGCAAGATTATTTTCAAAATTTTTAGCATTATCAAAGATTGGTTTAATGATCCATTTTCCATTTAAATCTATAAATCCATATTTTCCGTTTTTTCGAGCTTTTGCAATTCCATTGTTAAAGAAGCTAAGGTATTCGAATTGGTGGGGAATTATAATTTCACCTTGATAATTAATCATACCATAATCGCCAAGGTATTTTATTTTGGCTAAACCATTCTTGAAGTTAGAGGCTTGATCATAAATTGGTTCAATAACTTTTTCTCCATTTTTATTAATAAATCCAAAAGCACCTAATTCAAAAAAACGAGCAAAATTTTCATGAAAATCTTCTACTAAATCGAATTCTGGTTCAATTGTGAAATTACCTTTTGGATCAATAAACCCCATTTTGTTATTGAAAGTCAGAATACGGGCGACTCCTCCAGAAAATGACCACGCTGCTTTAAATTGTGCAGGGATTACCTCTTCTCCTTTTTTATTGATATACCCCCACCTTCCTTTTTTTCTAATTACGGCAAGCCCTTCTTTAAAATTTCTTGCATCATCAAAGCGGTCTTTAATGACTACTTGCCCGGTCTTATTGATGTAACCCCATTTGAATTTAGCTTCTTCAAAATCTTCTTCTTCAGCTGGTAACTCAAAGTTACTTACCTCTCTTTCTCTCGATTCTTCCACGCATCCATAGGAAGAAAAAAGAAAAATTAATAAAATCAATCGAATTGAAAATTTCATAAATGAGAAAAGGTAACGTAGTTCTAAAATTTTGTTTTTAAGGTAAAACAGATTCTCTGATGAATGTACTTTTTTGAGATATATTTTTTAGAGGAAAATAAAAACGTAAGTTAGTAGTTTTCGAATCTAAACCCAATTTTACAAAAAAAACAAACGAATATTTCATAGTATTCGTTTCAAGAGGTAAATTTACCTTTGAATGTAAATTAATAGATTAAATATCAATTTATAAATTCTTTTTTCCATGAAAAAAATCATCCCTTTACTACTACTATATTCACTCATAAGCATGTCAATGACTCAACCAAGTTGGGACGTTTTCAAATCCTTCGATGGGCAATTTAAAATACTCACCCCTGGTGAAATGATCAAAAAAGAAAACCTAATTAAAACGGAGATCGGGGAATTAAATTATATTACTTTTTTACATCAACCAACTGGAAAAGATCCTGACAACTTAATGTACGTTGTTAGTTATTGTGATTATCCTAAATATTCTATCCACTCAGATAGTACCGAGTTGTTAAAAGAATTCTTTGATACAACTGTAGAAACCTCGGTAGAAAGCGTAAAGGGTAAGTTGAGTTATTCTTCTCAAATTAAGATGAATGAATTTCCTGGAAGACTTTGGAGGGTAGATTACAATGATGGGAATGGTTTGATCAAAACTAGGTCCTTTTTGGTTAAAAATAGGTTCTATTCTATTCAGGTTATTTCTCTGAAAGATAAAGGGATGAATTTAAGGATTGATAAGTTTTTAGATTCATTTAGTTTGCTTTCTGATGTTAAAAAAGGGGAGTAGTTAAATTTTGTTCTATGCCTTGCTTTCAAAGATAATTTAGGGTGATAATTAAAATTAGATTTGAAACTAAAAAAAATCTATTTTTGAAAAAAAGAATATTAAAAACAAAACAAGTATGAAAATCGCAGTCTTTCCAGGTTCATTCGACCCAATTACAACAGGTCATGTTGATTTGGTAAAAAGAGCGTTACCTCTTTTTGATAAAATAGTAGTTGCAGTAGGAGTTAACACACAAAAAAAGTATTTATTTCCTTTGAAAATCAGATTGGATTGGCTGGAAAAAGTTTTCGCAGATGAACCAAAGGTTGAGGTCGCCTCTTTTCAAAATTTGACGGCTCATTATTGTCAGAAAATTGGGGCTAGGTATTTACTTCGAGGGCTTCGTAATTCCTCTGATTTTGATTACGAGAAAACGATTTCACAGTTAAATGATATTGTTGGTGATGGGTTGGAAACTATTTTCTTGATTAGTCGCCCACAGTACTCACATATAAGTAGTACGATTGTTCGAGAAATTATTAAAGGAGGTGGAGATGCTTCTCCGTTTATTCCAAAGATGGTTGATCCGAAAATTTAATTTTCCAAAGAATACTTTGATAACTAAAGAGTACTCATATCTAACTTAAGAGTTATAATCTTTAAGTTTGAGAAATAAGCAGGTTTTGATTAATAGGGGTTTTAAATCTTTAAAAATATGATAGAAAGAGGTTGAAATTGAAAGTATTGACTAATTAATATTTTAATCAATAAATAACTGACAAAAAAGAAAGCGATGTTAGAATACTAACATCGCTTTCTTTTATTTAAGTGTAGCTGTTGCTGCATGAACTGATTCAACTTGTTCATCAGTACGATCTTTTTTGAAAGAATTTTAATTGTAAGGACTGACTAAGTTTTGTGAATTTTGAATTTGAGCTTTTGTATTGAAATTTGAAAACGGTAAAAAAAAATGAGGCATTTGAATTAGATAAAACCGATTTTTTTTTTGAAGTATATTTAATTTAAATGAAGAACGTTCTTTTTTAAGTATTGAGATCTAATTTCAGCATACAGAAATATTAATTCTTAGATTAAGATATTTACTACTCACGTTTGTTGGAATCATTATTTTTCAATTTTTATTACATTCGAATCGTTTTAATACAACACAATCTTTTCGCAAAAAAATTGATACATTTGCACCAATTTTTTGACCACCAAATAAAAGAATATAAATATGTCAAATGCAATTTATGAATTACCAATTGCGGTAAATGAACCAGTTTTAAGTTATGCCCCTGGCTCTACTGAGAGGGAAGAGTTGAAACGGATGCTAAAAACTTTGAAATCAAAAAAGACGAACGTTCCGATGTACATCGGCGGAAAAAAAATAAATACTAAAAATAAAGTGGAAATGCGACCGCCGCATGAAATTAATCATGTTTTGGGAACATTTTCAAAGGGAGATGGAACGCATGTTACTAAAGCAATTAATGCAGCATTGGCTGCAAAAAAAGATTGGGAGAACATGCCTTGGCAAGATAGGGCAGCTATTTTCTTGAAGGCTGCTGATTTGTTGTCTGGACCATTTCGAGCAAAAATGAATGCAGCAACAATGTTGGCTCAATCTAAAAATTGTTATCAAGCAGAGATTGATGCAGTTGCAGAATTTTGTGATTTCTTAAGGTATAATGTTCAGTTTATGACTGAAATTTATTTGGGACAGCCGGAAAGCGCTCCTGGAATTTGGAATAGAATGGAATATCGTCCATTGGAGGGATTTGTATTTGCCATTTCTCCATTTAATTTTACTTCGATTGCAGGAAATTTATGCGCAGCTCCAGCGATGCTGGGAAATACGATTGTTTGGAAAGCAGCAGAGACACAAATTTATTCTGCGCAAGTAATTATGGAAATTTTTGAGGCAGCAGGCTTGCCCCCAGGAGTGATAAATTTGATTCATGTAGATGGCCCAGTTGCTGGTGATATTATTTTCAATCATCATGATTTTGCAGGCTTGCATTTCACAGGTTCGACTGGTGTTTTTAAACACCTTTGGAAAACTATAGGAAACAATATTGGGAAATATAAAACTTATCCAAGGATTGTAGGAGAGACTGGTGGGAAGGATTTTATTGTTGCTCATCATTCAGCTGATGCTAAAGAAGTAGCAACTGCTATGGTACGTGGTTCTTTCGAATTTCAAGGGCAAAAATGTTCTGCCTCATCTAGAGCTTACATTGCAAAAAGCCTATGGAAGAATGTTGAAAAATACATAAAGGCTGATTTGGAGAGTATGACAATAGGTTCACCTGAGGACTTTTCTAATTACATTAATGCCGTAATCGATGAGCGCGCTTTTGACAAAATTACCAATTACATAACAAAAGCAAAGAAAGATAAAAAAGCGAAGGTAATAATGGGAGGAGGTTACAGCAAAAAAGAAGGTTACTTTATAGAGCCAACTGTAATTTTGACAACTGACCCTAGATATAGAACAATGGAAGAGGAGCTTTTTGGTCCAGTTTTGACGGTCTATATTTACAATGACAATGACTTTGAAAAAACTTTAAAATTAGTTGATACGACCTCTCCTTATGCTTTGACAGGAGCTGTTTTTGCAAAAGAGAGAACTGTATTAAATGTTGCTTCTGAAGCTTTGAGAAATGCTGCTGGTAATTTTTATATAAATGATAAACCAACTGGTGCAGTTGTAGGACAGCAACCTTTTGGTGGAGCGAGAGCATCAGGAACAAACGATAAGGCTGGTTCAATTTTGAATATGTATCGGTGGTTGTCTCCTAGAACGATTAAGGAAACCTTAGTTCCTGCTAAAGATTATAGATATCCGTTTTTGGGTGATGACTAAATACTGATCATTAAAAAAGAAAACCAAATAATTTAAAAAGATCTATTCTTTCATTGGAGAGAATGGGTCTTTTTTATTAGAATATATTTTTTTGTTTTGAAATTTTATTTAGTTAAAAAATTAACCGTTTTAACTTTTTATCTTTACTCAAGAATGAATGAATAATCTTAACTATTTCTGGATGATGCTTTAATGGCTTTATAGATTCTTTAAGTTCATCAGGGTGATTATTTAATTCTTCCAGATGCACATAGCCGTATCCTCGGTAAATTCCTTCTTCTATCAAGACGATAGATCGCTCATCAGTTTCACGTCCTTTATCAATAATGAAAAAATCATCTTCAAAGTCAATTTTGATTGCATCTTTAACCATTTCGATTCGCTCATTATAGTCTTCCGTAGATTCTTCTCCAATGCAAGCACCCTTACATTTATTCAAATGAAAATAGAAACAAGCACCCCCAGTTTTATCAATGCTGCAAAGATTCTGGCACAATTCAAATTGATGAATCAACCGGGTCATCATACCCTTTGCAGAATTTAAATTAGGGAATTCACGGAGCACATTTAATTTCTTTCGATCTTTTACTTTTACTTTCCCAAAACTCAGGCAACGATAGCCATTTTGATTTTCGTATTCAAACAATATATAAGGAAAAAATCGACTTCTTTGTGCTTTGTTGATTGGAGGGAGGAGGCGTTTTATTTCGTGCGACTCAAAAAGTAGAGCGACCAATTCACTTCCTGTTATTTCATAAGTGATGTCGTGAACGTATTTTTGAAGTTTGTATGCTTTATCTGTTTTTGAGGTGAAGTGTTCTATAATTCGTTTTTTTATGTTGATACTTTTTCCAACGTAAATCACTTTTCCTTTTTTATTCAAAAAGTAATAAACACCGGTTTCTTCAGGTAATTCATGTAGTTTTTCCATCGTAATATTGGCGGGCAGTTTGGACTCTTTTACTCCTAGGTTTATCATATCCAAAACGTCATCTTCACTTTTCTCTTTCTGGAAAATCATTTCTAAAATCTCAACGGTTGCAGCTGTATCAGCCATTGCACGGTGACGAGCATTTACTTTTATTCCAAAATGTTTGATCAAATTTCCAAGGGCATATGACTTTATTCCAGGAAATGCTTTTCTACTTAAGCGAACAGTGCACAACTGTTTTCTCATATAGGTAAACCCTAACCTTCTAAACTCCTCTCTAATAAAACCATAATCAAACCGGACATTGTGAGCTACAAAAATAGCACCCTCTGTCATCTCTACAATCTTCTTTGCGACTTGAAAAAACTTTGGCGCATCTGCTACCATTCTATCAGTAATTCCCGTAATTTGTGTGATATTATATGGTATCGCTCGCTCAGGATTGATGAGTGTTTCCCATTTGTCGAGGATCTTTTCACCATCATGAAGGATTATAGCGATTTCGGTTATTTTCTCCCGATCGGCTCGACCTCCCGTGGTTTCGATATCAATAATGGCATATTTTTTTTTCATAAAAAATTAATTTTCGTAACATTTCGCTACGAATAAAAAACGCAGCGCCTTTAATATTTTTGATTAGAAAAATAATAATGACCCTGCGTTTTTTTTTGCTTGAACAAATCTAACACTATGATTTTAAAAATGAAAATCCCAATGCTTTTTCTTTTACTTATTGTGTTGTCTGCGACAAAATGTGAAGAAGGAGAAAAAGACCTTAATATAAAAATTGTACCAATTGAGGAAATTATTGAAGTGCCTCATGTTGATTTGAGTGTTCAAGTTGGTGCAGCTCAACTAGATGAATATCTTCTAAGGTTGAAAAATAAAAGAGTTGCGTTACTAGTTAATCAGACTTCAACCGTTTTTGGAAAACACCTTGTAGATGTATTGTTGAATGAAGGAATTTCTATCAAGAAAATATTCGCTCCCGAACATGGATTTCGAGGTCAAGCTGATGCAGGTGAAAAAATAAAAGATGGGAAGGATGCAAAAACTGGTATTTCATTAATTTCTCTTTATGGGGAAAATAAAAAGCCAAGTGCAGAGCATTTGAAAGGAATCGATATTGTCGTTTTTGATATTCAGGATGTGGGTGCTCGATTTTATACCTATATTTCTTCTATGAGTTATTTGATGGAAGCTTGTGCGGAAAATAAAGTTGATTTTTTGGTATTGGATCGTCCAAATCCAAATGGGCATTTTATTGATGGACCAATTTTGAAAAAGGAATATCAATCTTTTGTGGGGTTACACCAAGTTCCAGTAGTACATGGCATGACAGTAGGCGAGTATGCACAAATGGTAAATGAGGAAGGGTGGTTGAAAGGAAATGTGAAATGTAATCTAAATGTTATAAGCTGCAAAAATTATAACCATGGAGTTTTTTATGAGTTGCCTATTAAACCCTCTCCAAACTTACCCAATATTCGTTCGATTTATTTATACCCCTCTCTATGTTTTTTTGAAGGAACAATTGTAAGTGCCGGACGAGGAACAAATAAGCAATTTCAAATTTATGGACATCCAGATTTCAAACAAGGTGACTTTACTTTTACACCCAAGACAATGGCTGGAGCAAAATATCCAAAATTTGATGGAAAAGAATGTAATGGTTATGATTTAACTAAGTTAGATTTGGAGGAGTTTCAAGAAATGGGTAAAATAAACTTGAGATATTTGATGCATTTTTATGAAAGTTTTGATAACAAAAAGGACTTCTTTTTGGAAAATAAATTCTTTGATAAATTAGCTGGAAATTCGACTTTGCGTTGGCAAATCATCAATGGAAGGAGTGAGGAGGAAATAAGAGATAGTTGGCAAAAGGATTTGATGAATTTTAAAAAAATGAGAGCAAAGTACTTATTGTATGATGATTTCATAAAAGAATAAACCTCAACCTCTTTGTGGCACGATTTTAAATCGTGCCACAAAGGGAAGTTTTATATTACTACTTCATACTCAGAAAATGACATTCGCCAATCTTCAATTGTTTGAGGAGGTTTCTCTTTTTTTATTTCATCATTTGTAAAATATTTCACTTGGAATCGATCTGTTATTTCATTGTAAATAATTACTGCAGCCCAAAATAATCCTTTTCCGTTTGTCAAAATAATCGCTTCATTTGTAGAAGCTAATCCAACAACAGTTCCAGTAAATACTTTTGCTTCAAATTTATCTTTTTTACTTTTTGGAATATTCACTACTTCCTGCATATTGAATGCGAAATCTTCATACCAATCACCAACAAGTGTTATAAAAAGATCTCGTTGAGTTCTGTCTAGAAAAATACTATTATCTTTCCCAAAAGATAATTCTGGCTCCTTAGGGGAAAAGTAATTTTCATATTTACCATTCGCATGAGCACGCATTCCAAAACCACAAGCCCAATTACTTGATTTTTGATTTATAAAAACAATACTATCTTTTTGTTGGAATATTAAAAAGCAGGATTCTATATCATCAAAAATTGTATTTTTAAAAGTAGCGATTTCCCCATTTAAGTTTGCGGTTCCCTCTAAAAGTCCGCTGTGTCCACCATTAAAAACCTCTAGTCCAAAATCTACGGTTTGATCAGTTACATTTCCTAGAATTAGCATTCCAGGACTTTGTGCATCATTTCGATACCAAGCTCCAGTCCAACCTGTTTTATCTATTGATAAAGATTCATTTAAAATATATTTCATAGATTTAGAACTATCTGCATTACTCCAGGTACCCGTGATCTTTGAAAGATCTGAGAGAGTTCCTATGAATTTACCGGTAAAATTATCATCAGCAAATTCATCAATTTGAAATGATTCATTTAAGTTTAATTCGCCCGATAATTCAATTTTTTGAGGTTGTTTGTTTCCATCATTATCTGTTATTATTTTATCGGTATAAAAATAATAACCGCCCAAATTGCCATTAGACCAGTTGATTAAAACTAATTCGATTGGATATTTGTCTCCTATCTTTCCTGTGTATTTTTTTATAAATGCATCAGTTGGAGCAATAGGAATATTTTTATCGCTTAGTACTTGGATTGAGTTTAATGGATGAATAGATTTTTTTGGTTTTTCATTTTTACAAGAAGAAAAAATGAATAAGAAAAATAAGAAAAACCCAAATTTTCTCATGGACAGTTGTATTAATTTAATTAAAAGATAATTAATCGAAAGGTACCTAAAAAAGGTATAATTAAAAATGATAATTCATTATTGTTCAATTAATTGTTTTTTTTAGTTTAATGAACTGGGGTCTTGGGTCAATTTTTTCCCGTAATTGAAATTAGGCACCAAAAAATTATTAAAATTATATAAAAAAGGTTTACTCTTTTGTTCCTTTTATTATCATTAACTATAATTAATGGATGCTATTTGGCGAATTATTCAATTTATAGAAATGGATAAGTTAAAATGCGGAAATGATTTATTATGAATTGATAAAAAATATTCTGTGGGGATAAATTATTACAAAATAGAAACAGCATATTTTTCCTACACTGGGAAAGTGATGATAAAAAAATAAATTTCCAGTAGGCAGTTGGATATATACTGCCTACTAGAAATTTATTTATTATCTTTCATATATTTCAAATTCTGTCTTCTCCGTTTTTTTATCTTTAGTAATTTCTAAAGTATAAACCCCTGGTCGAAGATATGTTTTCTTTGTGTCGGTCTTTTTGAGTTTGATCGGTTTCGTTTTTTTATCCTTATTTAAAAATTTTTCATAACTATCATTTTTTGAATCTTCAATTGCTAAATTATATTTCACATAATTAATTCCCTGGTTTGCCTCGTGAGAAAAAGATTGTAAGATTTCTTCATCTTTATTTTTTATAACAATATTTGCACGTCCTTTGCTTTTGGTGAAGAAAGGAATACTTATTTTTGGTTCATTAGCATCTCGCCATTGGCTAAATTTACTACCCCATCTGTTTGAATAACTTTTTTTCTTGATATTAAAAATATGTAGTGTTTTGGCTAAGAGTTCCTTATCCAGTTTTTGAAGATGTTCTACATTTGTTTTGTAAAAAGAACGACCATGAGTTGCGACTACAAGATCATTTGCCTTAGGATGAACAACTACATCGTGAACAGAGACAGCAGGTAAATCTTTATTCATCATCATAAAGTTTTCTCCTTGATCAAGGGAAACATATAAGCCATGATCTGTTCCAACATAAATGATATCTTTATTTTTTGGGTCTTCCTTTATGACATTAACAGGTTCTTTTGGTAAATCTAAGCCAAGTCGACTCCATGATTTTCCGTAGTCAATTGATTGGTAAATATGTGATTCGAAGTTATCCCAGCGATAGCCATTCATAGATACATATACAGTGGCTTCATCAAATTTTGATGTTTGAATTCGAGTAATCCAGAGATCCTTTGGAAGTCCTTTAATTTCTTCCCAGGAATTTCCTCCATTCTTGGTTAAGTGAACTAAGCCATCATCGCTTCCGGTGTAAATTAACCCAAATCTAAGAGGTGATTCATGTATAGCAGTTAGAGTTCCGTAGGCAACATCTCCTTTTTTACCCCCTTTGGTCAAATCTGAAGAAATTACCTTAAAATCGTTTCCTTGATTCATACTTCTAAATAACTTATTGGAACCAATATATAAAATGTCTTGATTGTGAGTTGACAAATGAATCGGTGATTGCCAATTCCAGCGAAGCGGTCTTTCGCCTAGTTCATGTTTTGGAGTGATGTATTTTCGTCGACCAGATTTTTGATTGATGCGAAAATAATTTCCATATTGATAGCCGGTGTATACTATATTATTATCACGGAGGTCAACTGCTACTTGCATACCATCACCACCCATAATTGATTTGTAGTGATATTGTCCTGAATTGTTCCAACTTTTACTTTTCACATTATAACCTTCGCTTGAACCTACCCAAACACCATTGTCTTGTAGCCCTCCGTAAATATTATACGGCTCTGCGTTATCGAGAGCGAGATAATAAAACTGGCCAAGGGCAGGGGAGTTACATTTGATCCATTCTTCACCATCATCATAAGAAATATTGATTCCGCCATCGTTTCCTAAAATGATGTGACCGTTTCGATTTGGATTAACCCAAAGTGCATGATGATCAACATGAACATTATCATCGCCGATTAATTTAAACGTTTTACCACCATCGTCTGATCGGATTATTCGAAAACCAATAATGTAAATCTTATCAGGATCGTTGGGGGAAACTCGAATGTTTCCAAAATAATAACCGTAGGAATTATAAACCTGGTCTAGAAATCCTTCATGTGTTTTTTTCCATTTTTTACTTTTTCCAGTAAGTTTATAAACCTCTGCTCCAACTACTGGAGTATTAAATAACAAGGAATTTGCATCCTCTAAGTATTCTACTAATGCATTTGGTTTAATTTTTTCTTTCTCAACCATCTTAGTGATTCTCTTTACAGAGTATTTTTCAGGAAAACGGTTGCTGGATAAAAAATCTTTTAAATCATCTTCTTTTAATTTTGAGAAATCATCTTTTGACATATCTCTTAAATCATCTTTTGTAATTCCCTCAACTTCATCTTTTTCCTTTTTTGGTCTTCGATCATAATTATCGATTAAAGCATATAAAACATCTTTTCCATCTTTTTGATAAAGTGCTAAACCAATTCTTCCAGCACCAATACCTTGTGGGAAGTTTGTTTTTGCTAAAGTGATATTATTCCAGTTGTCACCTCCGTCGGTACTTTTATAAATACTCGAGCCATTGCCTGATTCTACAAAATTCCAAGCTCTTCTTTGTCGATGCCAAGTTGCTGCATAAATTGTATTTGGGTTTTTTGGACTTACAACTAGATCAATTCCACCCGAATTTTCATTAACAAAAAGGGTGTGATTCCAACTATTTCCTCCATCAGAGGTTTTGTAAATACCGCGCTCCTTGTTAGGTGAATAAAGATGTCCAAGGGCCGCAACCCAAGCTGTATTTTTATCAGTTGGATGTAATATAATTCGACCTATGTGATGCGATTCTGGCAATCCTTTATGTTCCCAGGTTTTCCCATTGTCTGCACTTTTGTAAATTCCAACACCAGAATAACTGGAGCGAGAACTATTATTTTCACCAGTTCCTACCCAAATAATATTGTTTGTCCAATCAACAGCAATATCTCCAATTGTCATCACAGCTTCATTGTCAAAAATGGGAAAAAAAGTAGTTCCATTATTGATTGTCTTCCAAAGTCCACCTGATGCATAAGCCACGTAAAAATGAGTTGGGTCAATTGGAGATACATCTACGTCAACTACTCGTCCACTAAAAATTGTTGGTCCAATGGATTCAAATGGAATATTTGCGATCAAAGAATTTTCTAATAATTTTTTCCTTGTTTTAAAATCTGCTAATCTATCCGATCCAGCAGTGGGAGGGTAAGGGTTTTGAGAAAAAAGAAAAGCGGAAATGAAAATTAAAGGAAGGAGTAGAAATAATTTTCTCATTTGAATTTGTTTTGTTTTTTAAAAAAAAAATTAACGTAAACATAAAAAAAGTCCGATAACTTTTGTCACCAGACCATGGAATTTATCAATTAATCTAATTCTTTTTTTAAAGTGAGCAGTTAACTTTACTCAGTTTACCGAAAACTGGTATTAATTATTTACCATTTTGAATTAACTATTTATTAAGCTTTATCTGATGGTAAATTTTTGAAAATATATCCACCTTTAATATCAAAGTCTAGTTGTTTTAAATCTTCAAGATTTAAATTGCCTTCTAAACTTAATAGTATAAAATCGCTATTTCCGTGAATGATAACTAGAATATTTGTGATATTTTTTCCTTCTTTTCGAACCATGAAATTAACTAGAGTGCCTTCGTCACTAACAGTCATCAAGTCTTCAAAATCAATTTTTCGAACATCACGTTTTAATTTTTTTATTTCAGCTTTTGACACGATATCTTTTTCATCGGTGAACATAATTCTAAGCTTGGTTATTTTTTCTAATATATCAGTTCCTTCATCTTCTGACATTTTGGAGGCCATACCTAGGATCCAACCATTGAGTGAAATATCAGATATTTTTTCATTACTAGCATATTTGTCAAAAAAAAAATCAACAAGTTCATGCTGACTTAAAGCATGGAATGGGATAGCGAGTATTGTAATTGCGATTATTATTTTTTTCTGGCCATTCATCCCCTAAAGGGGCACGGCTTAGTAAATTATTTTAACAATAGAAAGGAATTACTATTAAAGGGAGGTGGATTTTTAAAATTTTGATGAACTTGAATGAACTAGTCTCTTCTGAGAGATATTGGTTAAGCCCTTATCGGTTTATCTTTATTCTCGATCGGTGAAGGAGAAACTCTTTCTTCCTCTTCTTTTTTCTTTAGTTTTTCTCTGACTTTTTCTAGTTTCATCAAATCATTAATCAGACTGTTGAGGTCTTTTATTTTGATCTTAGTTTTCATGCTCATCATCACAAAAGTATCCTCCGAGGAAACAAGGATTAATAAATTTTTCAATTTGTCTTTTTTTTCACGGCCCATAATGTGAAATGTTTTACCTTTCTCTTTGACGGAAATTAATTCTTCATAGTTGCCTTTTTTTGCATCAAATATTAACTGATTATAATCCACTTTTGATATTGAGTTATGATCATTTTGCACTAAAAGGCGGATAGTTTTAAATTTTTTAGCAAATTTTAAGAATGTTTTTGCCTCTTCACCATCAACAATTTCATTTGCAATCCCAGTGCTAAACCAAATTAAAAAACCTGGAATCATAAAATTGCGTATTCCTTCTTCTTTTTTATGTTCATGATAAAATTTTTTAATACAACTATTTTGGGAAATTGCTGAAATTGAAAAAGAAAATAGAAATATTAAGGGAAGTAGGTTTCTCATATCAGATTATTTTGCGTTGGATTTTTACTAGTATTGAGATTTTTGGGTATTGAATAAATTGAAATTACATTACTCAATACCTTTTAATCAAATTCTCAATTCGAATTTTTTTCTACACCCTTTTCTATGGATTTTCCAATTTTTTGGAGGTGTTTAGCACCACTCATTTCAATAGAATCTGAGAGTTGAGCTATCTTATTAAGATCAAGTTTCCCTAAAAAACTAACCAAAACAAACTCATCGTCACTTCCCACTAAAAGGAATAACTCTTCGATTATGTTTCCTTTTTCTTTTATCCAGAAGTTCACATTGTCCCCTTTGTCTTTTACGGTTAATAAAACTTCATAACCATCATCATCTTTGATTAATTTTCGAGCTTGCTTATAATATTGTTTAGGATCAATGTCGGTTACTAAGACTCGCAGTCCTTTAATATCTTTGGCTACATCCATTATTATTTGTGCTTCTTCATCTTGTAATTCTTCAATATCAACCTTTGATATCATGCTAAACATTTTACCGCTGACGTAAACTACAGTGAAGTTATCATCATCCAAATATTGATCAAAATATTTAGAAATTGCATCATTTTGTGCATTGACAGAGATAGCCAAAAAAAGGGTGATTATGGTTGAGAATAAATATTTCATATCTATTAATTTTTTAATCCCTTACTTATTGGGATGGATTTTTAAAGTTTTAAAAAGTGGTCTTTAACAAATTGCTAGCAAAATGAATTTATTTTATGATTTTATATATTTCTAGGATTTTGAGATTAAGAAAATTTTAAAGGGGTTTCCTTTTAGTTGATATTCCTCATCTCAATCCTTAATTTCTATTTAAGTATTTTTTTCGTAGCCGATCTCATTTCAGAAAACCCTTTAGTTGCTTTCTTTGATCCTTTTTTCATCTTTTCAGATAGTAAAGCAAGAGCTGCTTTAGTTGCTTCGATGGCCTCTTGCTCATCCTCGATTTCGTATTGAGCCCATACATCGGTTTTATTATGAGGTAAGTTTTGAAAAATAAAAACAGCACCTATCAAAAAAATTCCAATTGCTGCAACTGATCGTATTGATGACATCCAATATAATCTATGGAATTTAGCAGGAACAACTATTGATTCTTTTTCAATTCGATCCAATAATTGTTTATCAAAATTTTTACTAATCATCAAATCCTGTTCTTTTTTGAAATATTGAAACAAAGATTTATACTGCTCTAACTGTGGAGCTATATTGCCATTATTAAAGTACTGTTTGAGTATTTCCTCGTCTTGCAAAGAAGTTTCGCCTTTCCAGTATTTTTCTAGTAAGTGATTTATATTTTTATAGTCCATAAGAATCGGAATTAATTAGTTGACTTTTAATAAATTTTCGTGCTCTAAAAAGATAAACCTTTACTTGGTTCATCGGTATTTTTAGTTGTTCTTCGATCTCTTTGTAACTCAAGCCTTCTATATCTCGCATTTGCATCACTTCTCTTTGCTTCGTAGGAAGAGTGTTCATTATATTTTTGATTCTTTGCACAGTATCTCGAGTTTCAGCTACTTTATGGGGATTATTTTGATTTGATGAAATATCAAATCCCTCTGGAATAATTCCTACTTTATAATGTTTAGATCGAGTTTTATCGATAGATAAATTTTTTGTCATTTGGATACACCACGCTTCGATGCTATTATATTGATGCAGTTTCCCACGTTGATTCCACAACTTTATCATTACTTCTTGGACAACATCTTCAGCCTCAGCCCCGTTGCCAACGATACGGTATGCAAAGCGGTATAATTTGTTTTTATAAGGAATAATTTCCGATTTAAATTGTTTAATATCCATATTTCAACTAAAAGACGAACTGACCTTTGGTTTGTTACAACTGTTTCTTAATTTTTTTCTTAAACAAATTTTACTTTCATTAAATGGGAAATGAAAATCCACAAAAAGTAAGGCGGTGGTGATATTGTAAATCTATTAAAAAAATGGATTGATAAAGCGGTTGAAAGATCAGCCTATTTTTTTACTTTAAGTTTTTTTCAACTAATATATTGTCTGAATACAAGTTGAATTAATTGATGATTTTTTCATAGATCAAAACACTTAGGACAATTATTGTAAAGGCAAAGAACATTACTGTTTAACATCTAAATAGTAGCAATATTTATAAAATAGGGAGTGAGAGGAAATTTAGAACAGAAAAAATGGGGAAAACTAAATATTTAAGGAGCTAGTAGGATGATTATGCTTGTTAAGCATACCTTTTGGATTGAATTGGTTTTGGAGATAATAATTATGAAAAAAGCCTTTCCGAGCATATTGGTCGAAAAGGCTTTTTTTTAGTATAAAAATTAAATTGACTATCCACCAGTCTCTTGACGAAGTATTTTCATCTGACTTTCCCATAGTTGCTTTTGATCATCTAATTCGTCCGCATCACAATAATCTGTAAGTTCTAAAACTGTTTCTCCAGTCACAGGAGATCGACTCATCCGGAATTCAAAGTATTCACCATCTTCACCATCTTCCCATTCAAAGCGAACTCGTTCGTCTTCGATGTCATCAATTAAGGTTGCGTTTTCAGCAGCACCACTCCAAACAAATTCATATTCATCACCTGTAATGTCTACTTCATCACAAAACCAACGTATTAGGCAAGATGGAGTTGTTAGAAATTTATATAAAATTGTCGGGGACGCCCGAAAAATAAATTCTAGATCAAATGATACTCTTTCCATATTGAAGAGATGTGTTTTAAGAAGTAATAAACTATTAGTTAGTGTTTGCAAATAACTAAATAATTAAAAAAAATGAATATTAATATTTCATTGGGCGCAATAAATAATAAAAAAACGGTTTTTCCAAATAAAAATTAATATTTAAATTCAGGAAATTTATTGGATTGTATTTGATTAAATAATTTGAGGCCCAACAAAATATATATTTTCAATTTCCAATTTTTAAAATATAATTTTAAAATTGTTCTATGATAAAAAATAATAAAGTGTTGTTTAATAATACTATCATGAGTACATTTGCCATCCTGTTATTTGGATAGTTACGAAACTTTTATGGAATAGATGCATTTGTAACTACATTAATTACAAAAACCCTTGACAATCAATGGTTTTTGGCTTATTTTTGTTTCTGTAATTAAAACACAACCAAATTCCTCCAAATTTTAATAATGAAAGGTTACGAAATAAAGTTACAAACACATCTCACTTTCTGCCACATCATTTTATTTTTAGAGAGAAATTCTAATTTTTTCCCATTTACATATCTATTTTTCCATCCTAGGAAATCGGCTTTAAATAGCAAGCACCTTAGAAATTATTTTCTAGGGTTAAACTTTTGTAAACCAAACCATAATTTACTTGCATGAGACAACTTAAAATTACCAAGTCAATCACGAACAGAGAGAGTCAATCATTAGAGAAATACCTACAAGAAATAGGAAAGGTAGACTTGTTGACTCCGGAAGAGGAAGTGGATTTAGCCCAGAGAATTAAGCAGGGCGATCAGCAGGCTCTAGAAAAATTGACAAAAGCGAACCTCCGTTTCGTTGTTTCGGTTGCTAAGCAATATCAAAATCAAGGTCTTTCATTATCAGATTTGATTAATGAAGGTAACTTAGGTTTGATTAAAGCAGCACAGCGTTTTGATGAAACGCGTGGTTTTAAATTTATCTCTTACGCCGTTTGGTGGATTAGACAATCTATCCTTCAGGCTTTGGCAGAACAATCCCGTATTGTAAGGCTTCCCCTCAATAAAGTAGGATCTTTAAATAAGATCAATAAGGCTTTCTCAGAGTTGGAACAAGAGTACGAGCGCGAACCTTCTGCAGATGAATTAGCAGAACTTTTAGAAATTCCCACAGACGAAGTTAGAACAACTTTAGGTGTAGCCGCTCGACATGTGAGTATGGATGCTCCTTTTGTAGAAGGTGAAGATAACTCTTTGCTTGATGTTCTAGAAAATGGTGGTACTCCGGGTACAGACGCAAATTTGGCATACAAAGAATCTCTACGTAGTGAAATTGAGCGATCGTTAAGCACTCTTACAGATCGTCAACGTGATGTCATTAAATTGTATTTTGGAATCGGTGTTGAACATCCTATGTCTTTAGAAGATATTGGTGAACGATTTGGATTGACTCGTGAAAGAGTTCGGCAAATCAAAGACAAAGCCATTAACAAACTTAGAAATACCTCAAGAAGTAAATTGTTGAAAAACTATTTAGGCGCATAATCTCTACTTCTTAAAAATATTATTGACGCAAATTGGAAAAGCATCTCAAATTTATTTGAGGTGCTTTTTTTTTTTAAATAATTTTTTTTCATTTTCTGTATAAGTGAAAGATAATCTTTTCTATTTATTGTAAACCATTAAAAAACTGTACTTTTGCGGCAAAATTTGACCATTTTCATAATATAACCATTTTACCAAATATTTGACATGAGCGACAAGAAAACCATTTTAAGAAGCAATGCCGAAACTTCTTTGAGGGATTGGCACAAAAAAGAAAAAACTGCTTTGGAATTACTCCAGATTGTTGGAGATCTTCGATTTGATCGATCAATTGAGTTGATTCTTTTTAGGAGAAATATTTATGACGCACGTCCAAGTGAAGTTTTAAATATTCACACTTTTGGTGCTAATTATTCTGAACAAGATATTCCTATCGAAATTACATCAGAAATAGCAAAGGCAATTTCCGTAAACGAATATATACCTGCAGCTCGGATTGATATTGGAACACTTGCATTAGAGTGGTTGGAAGAAAAAGATTCTTCCAAAAATATAGATGAATTCTTAGTGAACAAATTTAATGATTTCCCAAATTCTTCTCATGCCGATTTAAGTCCAAAGGATATTGTTTTGTATGGTTTTGGAAGAATTGGAAGATTAGTAACCCGTAGAATCGTAACTACTACAGGCCGAGGGGAACAATTAAGATTAAAGGCAATTGTTTTACGTCCTAAATTGAAAGATCAATATCAAGAGACTAAAAAGAGAGCTTCGCTTTTAGAAACCGATAGTGTTCACGGGATGTTTAAGGGGACGATTGATGTTTCTATAGATGGTTCAGAAATGATCATTAACGGGAATAGAATTCAAATGATTTATTCGGGAAGTCCAGAAGATATTGATTACACTCAATATGGAATTAATGATGGATTGGTGATAGATAATACGGGCGTTTTTAGGAATAAAAAAGAATTGAGCAGACACCTTCGTCCGGGGATTTCTCAGGTTATGTTAACAGCTCCTGGTGATGACATTTCTAATGTAGTTTACGGAGTTAATCATGAGGAGTTAGATTTAGAAAATGAAAAAATTTTAAGTGCTGCATCATGTACTACCAATGCAATCGTTCCCATCATTAAAGTGATTGATACAAAGTTGGGAATCGAAAAAGGCCACATTGAAACAGTCCATTCTTATACAAGTGATCAAAACTTGCTAGATAATTTTCATAAAAAACCAAGAAGGGGAAGAGGAGCAGCAACGAATATGGTCCTGACTTCAACTGGAGCGGCCAAAGCTGTCACTAAAGTTTTTCCACATATGAAAGGTAAGTTGACCGGGAATGCTGTACGTGTTCCAACTCCAAATGTGTCTTTAGTGATATTGAATTTAACATTAAATGCTCCGACTGATTTGATAACTGTAAATGCTATGTTAAAAGATGCAGCATTAAATGGAAAATTAGTAGAACAAATTCAATATTCTACTTCAACAGAATTTGTTTCGAGTCATGCTGTTGGGGTATTTGCTACTTGTGTTTTTGATGCTCCATCAACGATTGTTTCTGAAGATGGAAAAACGGTGACATTGTATGCTTGGTATGATAATGAATTTGGATATAGTTGCCAAGTAGTTCGACTTGCTAAACATGTAGCCAAAGTTAGAAGAGTAGTTTATTATTAAAAATTAATAACGTCTGTCAATGCTAAACAGAAATAAATGAGCTATCAGAATAAGTCGATAACTCCTTTCCTTTTATAAAGTCTTTTATATTTGTGGAAAAAATGGATTTTATTGAAAAAACAAAATCATGGATTCAAATTTTTGTAATCGGTTTAAATCTATGTCCTTTTGCTGGTCATTCTTTTCGAGAAGATAAAATTCGATATCGTTTGGAAGAATCAGACAGTCTTGAGAAACTGATAGAAACATTAATTGAAGAATTAAATTTTTTGCAAAAGGATAAAAACAATGAAGTCGAAACTTCTATTTTAATTCACCCAAATGTTTTAAATGATTTTCTGGACTACAATGATTTTTTATCAATTGCTGATGCAGTATTAGTAGACATGGATTTACAAGGCGAAATTCAAATAGCCTCATTTCATCCAGATTATCGCTTTGCAGGGGAGAAAAAAGAAGCTCCATCAAATTATGTTACTCGTTCACCATTTCCAATGCTACATTTTCTAAGGGAAAATATTGTTACCAAAGCAGTTCAACAACACCCTAATACAGAGCAAATTCCTTTTGATAATACTCAAAAACTTAATGATTTAGGTTTAGATAAATTAAAGAGAATGACTAAAACTTAACTTATACATTTCTGTTTAAATAGAAAGTACAAATCAATAATAAGATGAAAATTACATTAGAAACTACAGATTCTCTTCAACACTTCGTTGCTAAAAATGAATCAGGACACTCTATTCAATTAAGCGGAGATGGAACAGCAACTGGTCCTATGCAAGCAGTTTTGATGGCTGTTGCTGGTTGTAGTACCATTGATATAGTGATGATACTGGAGAAAATGCGACAAGAGGTAAAGGATATAAAAGTAGAGGTAAAGGGAACTCGAAGAGACGAGATTCCAAGGCTCTACACAAAAATCAATTTGCATTATAAAATTTATGGAAATGTAAAAGCTAAAAAGGCTGAGCAAGCAATTGCTTCTTCTTTGGAAACATATTGTTCTGTTTCAAAAATGTTAGAAAAAGAGGTAGAAATAACTGGAACATTTGAAATTATTGAGAGGTAATTATTTTTGAAAAATAGCCGAAATACTTTGGAGATAAAAAAAGGTACTTCGATTTTTTTAATTAATTCTAATAAATGAAATTTTAAGGGAGGAAAAGGTTATGGTTAGTTGAGTTTAGAGCAGAACTGAAACTTTCAATCGTTAATTAATTCTTGAACAGACAGACAATATTGTTTTTAGTATAATATTTGCGAAATTAAAGACTATTGTTGTTTTAGTTTCGTTTCTATGATGTATTTTTGAGGCTAGAAAAATTAAAAACCAAGTTTCAAATCTAACATATTGTTGTTCGCAACAATTTTCTAAAATTTTGAACATATATCACATGCAATTATTACTTCAAAAAACAAGGACGACTTTCTTCTTTTGTTTTTTATCATGTTTTAGTTTCTCATTTTTACAAGCCCAGAAAATAACCAAAGTAAAAGGGCAAGTTATTGATGCAGAGACTAAAGAAACACTTCCTTTTGTTAACATCGGTTCGCTGGGGACAACTGTAGGGGTGTCAACAGATTTTGATGGAAATTATGAGTTGGAATCACAATGGATGACAAACAAAATTATAGTTTCTTACGTCGGCTATGACTCGGATACTATAGATATTGTTTTGGGTAAAAAGCAAATTATAAATGTTGAATTAAGATCTACAGCTACTAGTTTAAATGAAATTACTATTATTGCAAAAAAGCGAAGATATCGACGAAGAGGAAATCCAGCTGTTGATTTTGTGAAAAGAGCTATTGAAAATAAAGACAAGAATCGACTTGAGAATCAAGAGTTTTATGAATATCAGAAATATGAAAAGATTGAACTTGATATTAATAATATCACCGACAAATTTCGGAATAGACGAATATTCAATCAGTTTCAATTTATATTCGATAATGTAGATACCTCCGCAATTAATGGGAAACCTTATCTGCCCATATATATGCAAGAAGGTAATTCAAAAATTTATTATCGAAAAAATCCTAGTGACAAAAAAGAATACAGAGAGGCAATGAAGGTCTCTAATTTTGATCAATTAGTTGATGAAAAAACCATCTCTCAATTGATGAAATTAATGTACCAAGACATTGATATTTATAAAAATAATGTAGACGTCGTAGGTATCCAATTCGTAAGTCCACTGTCTAATATCGCTCCGTTTTATTATCACTTTTATATTAATGATACCATTGTCGTTAACGACATAAAATGTATCGATTTAGCTTTCCAACCTGCTAATAAACAAAACTTTGGTTTTAAGGGGAATATTGCAATATCCCTTGACTCAAACTATACTGTATTAAAAGTTGACATGGGGATCACCGATCAAATTAATTTAAATTGGGTAACTGATTTACGAGTCAACCAAGAATATAATAAAAAAGGAGAAATTTGGATTCGTTCAAAAGACTTATTGATTTTGGACTTTCAAATTACAAAAAAAGGGTTTGGTTTTTTCGGTAGGAAAACCACTACTTATAATGACCATGTAATTAATACTCCACCTGATAAATCCATCTGGAATGGTGTGCAAAAGAAGATTGATTCAGAGGATATGTTCGATAAGGATGAAAAATATTGGAAGTCTAATCGTCCAATTGCTTTATCTGAAAGGGAAGCATCTGTCTATGAAATGGTTGATACTCTTCAATCAATTCCAACTTTTAGAACTACAGTTAATTTAATTAATTATCTGACCACGGGTTACATTCCTGTTGGTCCGATTGATATTGGTCCAACTAATGGGTTTTATAGTTTTAATCAGACTGAAGGAAATCGAGTTAGATTTGGAGGAGAGACCAATTTAAAATTTTCATCAAAAATAAGACTGCAAGGACAAGTACTTTATGCTTTTGGAGACAAAAAATGGAAATATTCTACGCAAGCTTTGTATTCTTTTAGTAAGAATTTTTTGGAAAATCCTAGACATCATATATTGATAAGGCATCAACACGATACTAATTTCCCTGGACAACGATTAGCCTTCATAAACGAAGATAATTTTATACTTTCATTTAAAAGGGGAGTTGCCAATAAGATGGTTTTGTTTACCTCAACTAAGATTGAGTACTTAAGAGAAATGAGCACTAATTTTTCTTATCAATTTGGTTTTGAACAACGTAGAGAAAGGCCAATCGGAGCTTTGAATTTCAACTTTTTTGATAATGAGTTAGTTGAATCAGTTAAAGATATAGATGTTTCGGAGGCTTCGATCAGGCTTCGCTGGGCACCTAATGAAGAGTTTCTGCAAGGAAGAAATTACCGTACTAATATTTTTAATAAGTATCCAATTTTTACTTTAAACTACCAAATTGGGATTCCTAATTTATTTGAAAGTGATTATAATTATCAAAGAGTAACATTGAATATTTTCAAAAAATTTAATTTTTCATTTTTGGGAATTGCTCATGTATATTTAGAAGGAGGGAAAATGTTTGGTAAGGCCCCATTCAATTTAATGTTTTTACCAAGAGCTAACCAAACTTACTCGTATCAAACATTTTCATATAATATGATGAATTTCCTAGAATTTGTCAGCGATCAGTATGTGAGTTTTAATACTTTGTATTATATGAACGGTTATATTTTTAATAAAATACCACTTATTCGAAAGTTGAAGTTACGAGAGGTGTTTACATTTAAAATGTTATACGGAAGTGTATCTGATAAAAATAATCCAAACCTTCACCCAGATTTAATTCAATTTCCAACGGATGAATCGGGGAATCCAACTACATTTACTTTAGCTGAAAAACCCTACATGGAGGGTAGTGTGGGAGTAGCTAATATTTTTAAAGTAATTTCTGTAGATTTGGTTCAACGTTTTAACTATCTAGAAAACCCAAATATTCCTAGTTTATTTGGGGTAAAAGGATTAGGAATTAGGTTTAGAATGGGTCTAGAGTTTTAAATTATTTTTTATTGCAGCAGAAAAAGGAGCTACTTTCTATTTTACGAAAGGAGCTTCTTTTTTTAGGGGTAAATTACATCATGGATTTGATTTTTTTGATAAAAAAGAATCCATGCCAACTGCTGAAAAGAATCCAGTTAAAATAAAAATAGCTCCAAATACCACAACTTTCCAACTTGAGTCTGCCATAGTTGAAGGTTGTACAAAACCATTGAAAACTACATAGTAACTTAATATTCCTATTGGCATACTTATTCCAAATGTTAGTCCGTGCCTAAAAAAGAAATCTTTCCAAACTCTTGCGAATTTTTTTTTGTGATTACTCCATCTGATGATACATGCAATTAAGATCCAAGTACCGAATATTAAGGCGCTAAAAGGATTATCCCCTTCTATGACGCCAATTGCCCTTTCAAGACCATGCAATAGGCCTGTGAAAATGGCAATATAACTTCCATCATCTCGATCAAGACGATCATAAACGATTAACCAAGCAAAGAATAAGAAATAGAAGAAAAACTGAATCCAATGACTTAATACTTCATCAATCCAGAAAATTTGGTCATAAAGTGGACCTGAAGATATGTCTAAATGAACTCTAGAAAATATTTCAATGGTATTGGCAAAATGTATACCTGTAGCGTAAATATACATGCTTATAAAGAATAAGGCTAATGTCTTCTTTTTCTGGACCGTTTTTGCTAAAATCTCATTTTCATGTGGACCAAATACGACAATTATCATTCGATAAAGTACATACCATAAAAGTGGAAGGTAAACTAGTTGTTCGAACCAATGATTAGTAGTAACACCGTGAATCAAAGTATTACAAATCCAACTATATCCTAACACTTTTCCTAGTAGACCACAAAAAATAACTTTGTAATGATAAGCAATGCAGACATATAGAATCAACCATTTAAGTTCTTTACTCTCTTTTGCTTGAATATGTTGGGTTGAGATAAATGTAATGCTAGTATTAGTTGATTGTGGCATAAATTAAAATACTTATTTTTAATAATTTGGGAGTGAATTTTTTTATTATTGATTCGATAATCGATGCAAAATAAATAGATTCTAGTGAAAATTACTTTCCTTTCAAATGAATATGTAAAATTATAAAAAATGAAGAATGACTAATTGTAAATTGAAATTGATTGTAGAGCAAAAATCTTTTTTATATTTGCACTTATACAACAATAGTATTTGGTTTTAAAAAGTACTCACAGTAAATTTTAGAAAAAAAAATAGCAAATGAATTTTACGAGTTTAATTGTTCTTTTAACGATTATCTTTTTCTACAGTTGGCAAGCATCTAGAGATGTTAAACTAGAAAATTCCACTGTATGGGAACATTTTAAACCCTCATTTCAACAATATTCAGGTTTTAGGGAATTATTACTTTTTGTTGTCTTCTTACTGTTGTACAAATTATCTCGGGGCTTAGCTATTGGTGATGAAGCAACTGCTTTTGCAAATGCTCAGAAAGTAATTGAATGGGAGCATCAAATGGGGATTCTTTATGAACTTCCAACTCAACAATATTTTTTAGATAAAGTATCCGTGGTCAAAATTATTAATTGGATATATATCAAGCTTCATATTCCGACTACCATAATATTCTTTGTTTGGTTATTTTATAAGAAAAGAAAGCATTACTTATTCATAAGAAATGGTTTCCTAGTTGCAAATGTCATTACTTTGTTCTTCTTTGTTGGATTTCCATGTGCTCCACCTAGAATGATAAATGAGATAGTAGGTAACCCATATGCAGCTTTTGGGGGAGAGGTTTTAAATAATTTGAATAATTTAGGAATACTCCTTGGAGATGGCTTTATTGATACCTTAAATCATATAAGTGGTATAAATCTGTATAAAGGTATCAATTCCAAACTGTTTAATCAATTCGCAGCTATGCCTTCTATGCATTTTGGAAACTCATTGTTAATCGCATTAGGGGTTTATTTATATGCCAAGAAAAATTTGGTTAAGACTCTTATCTGGATATATCCAATGTTTGTTCTTCTCGTTATTGTGATGACTGGAAATCATTTTTTTCTGGATGCGGTTTTAGGGGGAATTATTGTTTTGTTTCCATATGCTATGATGATATTGTTAGAGCGTTTCTTTCCACAATGGAGATATAAATTTCGTGGATCGGAATCATTTTTAAAAATAAATAAAGATCAGAAATAATTAAACTTTTCAATATTATAAAAAGGTAGCCATTTGGATTCACTTCAAATGGCTACCTTTTTTTTGATAACAAAGAATAAAAACTACATGTTCAGTTAGTTTTCTTTGTTGATGTAGTAAATTTCCAATTGAATTCTGAAAATTTTTTTTTTAATTTTTTTTACGTTTAGTAAAACGGAATTTTTTTTTTAAGAAACTTTAGAAAAATGGTCAAATGATCTGATCTAAATTACAAAATGATGTTTTGACTCCCTTCCAATATTTATTTTTAAATAAATAAACTTTGATTAAACCTTTCCTATTTTGAAAAGTCTATAAATCAGATTTTAACCATTATTTTTTTAATAAAATAAAATATAAGTATGAAAAAGTACCTAATTTCCACAATAATCATTTCCTTTTTTTTCACCTCTTTAATTACTGCGCAAACTGAAATTGAACTTACGGGGTTTGATGGTGATAATTTTAGTTTAGAGGGAGCAATTGATTTATTCAAACAATCATCTTCCCTTGAAAATTTCGAAAAACAATTAAATGATGAGAAAAATAATATCAATAATCTTGATTTAAATAAAGATGGAAAAATTGATTACCTCCGTGTAGAAGATAAAATGAATGGGGACATTCATGCAATAATAGTTCAAGCACTAATTAGTGATTCAGAGAATCAAGATGTTGCAATTATTGAAATTGAAAAAACGGGAAAGGAAACCGCGATACTTCAAATCATTGGTGATGAAGAAATTTATGGCGACCAAAAAATTGTAGAACCATTTGAAGAGCAGGTGGAGCAATCAGGAAAAGGTGGTCCCTATGCAGTTTATCATTTTAGAAAAGTCATAGTCAATGTTTATTTTTGGTCTCCTGTGCGATTTATATATGCACCAAGATATCGTCCTTATGTATCACCTTATCGATGGAGAACGTATCCTAGATATTGGAAGCCTTGGCGACCATTTTCATTTCGTGTTTACCGAGGACATAATGTTAAACATCATAGACATTATCATGTTGTGAAAACTCATCGAGTAGCTCGTGCACATAAAATATACTCACCACATCGAAAAACTTCAAGTGTGGTTAGGAAACGAACAACTGTTGTAAGAACAAATAAAAAAGGAAATAAAGTAGTCAAACGTGAAACTACTGCTGTTGTCAAAAAGAGAAATGGAAAAGAAGTAGTTGGGAAAAAGACAACTAAAGTTGTAAAAAAGAAGAGTAATAAAAAAGCGGTTAAAAATAAAACTAGGAAAAGAAGAAGAAATTAATTCCCTTATTCGATTGAATTAACAAAAGCGATTTCCTAATAATGGGAATCGCTTTTTTAGTGTATTTATTTGCTGTAGTTTCAATGAAGATAACTAGGTGATCCGCCATTTAATAAAATCTGTTTCTTTTTGTAGTTTTGGTGAAATAAAACTTATCTAAAACCCTCGCATAGTTTTATATAATTTTATTTTCTACAACCAATCAATTAAAATGAATAAAATAATTGCTTTATTTTTATTAACTCTCCTTTTGTTTCAGGTAAGTGCTCAAGTCCAACTTTCAGGAGTTATTAATCAATATTCAAAAGTGACATTTATTGAAAATAATATTTGTCATAATAAAATTACAGTTTCCAATATTACTCCCTTTAATGAAGGTCAATTAGTAGTTCTTATTCAAATGAAAGGAGCCATAATAAATGAATCTAATTCTGCTAATTTTGGGAATATCCAAAATATAAATAGCGCTGGGTTTTATGAAATAAACGAAATAGTTTTTATTTCAGGTTTTGATGTTTATCTAAAGTATCAAAATCAATATAATTATGATATAAACGGACTTGTTCAACTAGTAACTATGCCTAATTATGAGGATGCAACGGTTTCAGACATATTGACTGCTGAACCTTGGAATGGCGAAACAGGCGGTGTATTTGCCTTAAATATTTCAGGACAACTAGAAATGGCGAAAGATATAGATGTGAGTGGCCTGGGGTTCCGTGGTGGTGAAGCGCAAACGGCTAGTAATAATAATTGTTCATGGTTATTTCCGCAGAATGATTATTTCTATGAATACGGAAGCTGGCGAGGTTCAGCCAAGGGAGAAGGAATAGCTGATCCTGTTTTAGATAAAAATTTTGGAAAAGGGGCACAAGCGAATGGAGGAGGTGGAGGAAATGATCATAACTCTGGTGGTGGAGGTGGCGCTAATATTTACTCTGGCGGTTTAGGTGGTGAAAATAATGAACCATCACTTTTTGGTTGCCAAGGGAACCATCCTGGAATAGGAGGGAAAGCGATTGCTGATTTTGAAGACCGAATTTTTCTTGGCGGAGGTGGAGGTGCCGGTCACGATAATAATGAGGTTGCAACAAATGGTGCAAATGGCGGAGGGGTTGTAATTTTAGTGGTGAATAATTTATCACTACTTGGAACTGCAATTTATGCAAATGGGAATTCTCCTTCTGAAGGTACAGGTGATGGTGCTGGCGGTGGTGGTGGTGGCGGATCAATTTATTTGAATGTAAAAAATGAAGTTAACGGTCAAATTCATTTATCTGTTGCTGGAGGAAATGGAGGTAATATAGATAATGGAGGAGGAGAGCGATGCCATGGCCCAGGAGGGGGAGGAAGTGGAGGAAGACTTATAACAAATTTAATACTAGGGAGTAGTTCTTTATCAACTACTTTGGGAGGAGGTTTTGCAGGGAGTTCTATTAATTCTTCTTCATGTCCAAATGGATCTAACGGTGCTGAATCTGGAGAAGATGGTGGGATTGAGGGAATAGACAACGATGGCAATAATATATTTGCAAACCAAGAATTTTTATTTCCCGAGGCTGATTTTTCTTTTACGAACAATATGTTAGAAGTTAATTTTTCCTCTCTTTTACAAAATGCAAATCTGATAAATTGGGATTTTGGAGATGGGAATTTTAGTTCGGTTGCAAATCCAGTTCATACATATGCACAAAGTGGAACGTATAATGTTCAATTAATTGTATCAAATAGTTGTGGTATTGACACTTTTAATCAATCTATTTTTGTTGAAATGGTAGAAGCAAATTTTTTGGTTTCTGAGGAAGGAGGTTGTGTTCCATTATTAGTGAATTTTCAGAATAATTCTATTGGTTCAGTAAATGATTATTTTTGGACTTTTGAGGCAGGAAATCCAACTATATCAACAGATGAAAATCCACAAGTATTCTATGGTTCTCCAGGTATTTATGATGTACAATTAGAAATTTATAGTACATCAGGTAATGATACAGTCTTAGTTGAAAATGCTATTGAAGTGTTAAATGTTCCATTAGCTAGTTTTGATTTTTTTTCACCTAGTCAGGGCATTATAAATTTCGAAAACAATTCAATAGGAGCAACTTCTTTTGAATGGGATTTTGGAGATGGAACCACTTTGTCAAATGAGGAGATGCCAAGTCATACTTATGATTCAACTGGGAATTTTGTAGTGACTTTGATTGCTTCTAATGAGTATTGTAGCAATACGATTACTGGTACTGTATCTATTTTAACTAGTTTAGATGAGTTGGACTTATCTAAAGTTCGAATTTTTCCAAATCCATCAACTAATTTTATAACAGTAGAGCTACAAAATTTAGGAAAAGCTCAAATTGATTTTTTTTCAATGGATGGAAATAAAATAAAATACCTAAGTGGAACTTTTTCCCAATCTAAGTTGTTAGATGTAAGTAAGCTCCCAAAAGGCGTTTTTACGATACTAGTTTCACAAAATAAAAGGCGTGGATTCTTTCGTTGGGTGAAAATTAATTAAAAATTTTCGCTCTATAATTTATATATTTGTAATTCCTTTCTAAAAAGACAGTTTTAGGTATTCATCTTAGATGATTTGTTTTCCTATTATTTCTTTCTCAGCGGGAACATTTTTTCATCTAAATAATAAATATGTCAAAGTCGCAACAATCATTCAACAAAAAAGAAAAAGAAAAAAAGCGAAGAAAAAAGAAACAAGACAAACTCGAAAGACGAGAACAACGTAAAATTGAAAGAGAAGAGGGAGGAAAAAAATCCTTTGAAGAATTGTTGATGTATGTTGATGAAGATGGTAATTTAACTCCAGAACCACCAGATCCCACTAAGAAAAAGAAAGAAATTAAATTAGAAAATATCATCCTTGGTGCAGCACCAATTGATAATACTCCTGTTGAAACAGTTAGAGAAGGACAAGTAAAGTTCTTCAATGATGAAAAAGGATACGGATTTATTAATGATAAGGCAACCAAAGAAAGCATTTTTGTTCACATTAATAATGTAGAAGGTGAACTTAGGGAAAATGACCGTGTTACTTTTGAGATAGAAAATGGCCCGAAAGGTCCGAATGCTGTAAATGTAAAATTAATCTAATTTTTTTAATAATTATTTAAAAGGCCTGTTAATCATAATATATTAACAGGCCTTTTTATGTCATCAAACTTCCTCAAATAGTTACCAAACCAAACATTTAATCCTACCTTTGCAGCATGTCAAGTGCAATCAAAAATCAAAAAGAAATACTAAAAAAGTTGGGTATTCAAAAACTTAACCCAATGCAAGAGGAAGCTCGATTAGCAATTCCTACGTCTGCGGAGGTAGTATTGCTTTCTCCTACAGGAACAGGAAAAACATTATCATTTCTTTTGCCCATTATTGCAGAGTTAGACATTAATTGTAATGAAATTCAAGCAATAGTTATCGTTCCATCCCGAGAATTAGCCATTCAAATTGAGCAAGTTGCAAGAGAAATGGGAACAGGTTTTAAAGTGAATTCAGTTTATGGCGGTCGTCCTTTTTCCAAAGATAAAATTGAATTAAGCCATCTACCCGCAATATTGATAGGAACTCCTGGGAGAGTTGCAGATCACCTCAGAAGGGATACTTTTTCAACGGAAAGGATTCGGATATTTGTTTTAGATGAGTTTGATAAATCGCTAGAAATTGGATTTGAGTCTGAAATGATTGAAATTACAGATTCACTATATAAAGTAAGAAAAAAAATTTTGACGTCTGCTACACACGAAGTTTCAATTCCATCTTTTATAGGATTACAACAACCTATATATATAAATTATTTGGAAGATGGAATTGAGCAATTAAAAGTCAAAACTATTCTATCTCCAACAAAAGATAAGCTAGAAACATTAGTTGATTCACTTTGCCATTTGGGAAACCAACCTGGGATTATTTTTTGTAATTTCAAAGATTCAATTCAACGTGTGAGTGATTATTTGACTAAAAATAAAATTAGTCATGGATGTTTTTTTGGAGGGTTAGAACAGATAGATAGAGAAAGAGCATTGATAAAATTTAGAAACGGAACTCATCAATTATTAATCGCTACAGATTTAGCTTCAAGGGGAATTGACGTTCCTGAAATTAAGTTTATCATTCATTACCATTTGCCTAATCGGAGTCAAGAGTTTACGCACAGAAATGGGCGTACTGCTAGAATGAATTCTGATGGGACTGCTTTTATTTTGAAGTGGATAAAAGAGGATTTACCTGAATTTATCGAAGTAAATGAAGTTGAAAAAATATTGCCAGCTGGATTACCTAAACCTTCAATTTGGAAAACACTTTTCGTCTCAGGTGGTCGGAAGGATAAAATTTCTAAAGGAGATATTGCTGGTATGTTTTTTAAACAAGGAGGATTAGAGAAAAATGAACTAGGGATTATCGAACTTAAGCAAGATTGTGCCTTTGCTGCTGTTCCCGCTACAAAAGTTGATCATTTAATTGGAAAATTAAATAACACCAAATTGAAAAAGAGAAAAATTAGAGTTTACGCAATTTAATTGCAACTTAATTATGGAAAATAATAATTTAGATGGGCGGATTAGAAAAAATATTAATATTGGAGATGTTGTAGAATTAGTTCAAAAACATCATCAACAATCAGGAGAGTTGACTGAAGGCATTGTCAAACGAATTTTAACCAAAGCTCCAAAACATCCTCATGGAATAAAAGTGATGACAGATATAGGAGAAGTCGGGCGAGTAAAATATGTCATTATTGAATAGATTAATTTAATTAATTTTTTTGTTTCACTCTGTTAGAAAATTCATTAATTTTTAGTTACCAAATAGAATATACCCTTAAATGGCAAAATTACCGAAGGAAAATCAATTCCTAGATTTATCAGATTATGGCAGGCCAGCAGCTAGGTTGATTGCACAGTTTTTTAAACCTACCTTCGTGACACCAATTCACGTAACAATTCTTTTTATTATTTCAGGATTATTAGCTATTGGTTGTATTTTTTTTCACCAATATCTGGTGGCAGCTTTTTTTATAATTCTTAAATCAATTTTAGATGCAGCAGATGGAGAGTTAGCTCGTATCAAAAACACGCCTTCTTATACTGGTCGATATTTTGATTCGGTAGCTGATATTATACTAAATTTCTTTTTTTTACTATCCATATGTATAGTGACAAATGGTAATTTCTTTTTTATGATTTTGGCATTTATAGGAATCCAATTGCAAGGAACCTTATATAATTACTACTATGTAATTCTTCGTAATAAATTTGATGGAGATACCACAAGTAGAGTTTTTGAAACACATGCTCCAAAGGCAATGAAAGGGGAAAAACAAAGTCATGTAAATGTATTATTTAGTATGTATAGCGTTTTATACAAAGTATTTGATGTTACCATTTATCAATTAGATAAAAAAGCTATTAGTGGAAATCATTTCCCTAAATGGTTCATGACAATGGTTTCAACTTTTGGTTTAGGCTTTCAACTATTAATTATTGCAATTTTTTTAGTGCTTAATTTAGATTATTTAATCATTCCATTTTTTATAATTAACTCTCTTTTTATTCTAATATTTATTGCCATTCGACAAATTTTGGAAAGAAAGAAATAATTTTTTCAAAAGTCCATATTTTCTAAATAAATATCAATTCCGACATAAATCCCTGTACTCACATCACTTTTTTCTTCTTTAACTAAATTGGTTGAATTAGAAGTATGTACTTTATGTGGTTTTTGAATGAATACCAAATCCCTATCATCTGTGCAATAATAATAGTTGGAGCATAAAAAAAAGGTAAGAGATCGTTACGAAAAGAATAAGAGTATTCGTTGTTTTCATTTCTATAATTTTACTCCAAATAAATTTTTTACGCGATTAGTTTGAGATTTAATAGCATTGAAAACTATTATTTTTAATTAAATATGATTTTGTAAAAAAAAACTCCTAAATGATTGAATTTCAAAGATTTAGGAGTTGAAATTTACTAATTATATTTTAAGACAATCCAGTAATATTTCCATTTTTGTCAATGTCAATAAATTCTGAAGAAGGTGTAGATGGAAGACCGGGCATACGCATAATATTTCCAGTTATTGGAATTAAAAAATTAGCGCCAACAGCAAATTCAATTTCTCGAACGGTTATTGAAAAGCCTTTTGGACGACCCAATAATTTCGGATTGTCAGAAAGTGATTTTTGGGTTTTTGCAATACAAATAGGTAAGTTTTCTAAACCTAATCTTTTTATTTTTCTGAGATCTGCTTTAGCTTTTGTAGAATAATCTACAGCATCCGCTCCGTAAACTTTTTTGGCTATAGTTTCTATTTTTTTCTCCACTGGCCAATTCCAATCGTAAAGTGGTTTGAACTTTTTAGTAGGATTGTCTACAATTTCAACAACTGCTTTCGCCAGTTCTAAAGCACCTTTTCCCCCTTTACCCCAAACATTACATAGGATAGCTTTTACACCAAGTGATTCACACTTATCGATAACAATTTGGATTTCTGCATCTGTATCTGTGGTGAAACGGTTAATGGCAACAACAGGCTGAATACCAAATTGTAAAACGTTTTCAATATGTTTTTTTAAATTTTCTAAACCACTTTTAACTGCTTTTTGATTAGAGCGATTAAGTGATTTTAAATCTGCACCACCATGATATTTTAGAGCTCGAATGGTTGCTACTAAGACAATAGCTTTTGGTGAAAGATTGGCACTGACACATTTTATGTCAAGGAATTTTTCTGCTCCCAAGTCACAGCCAAAACCAGCTTCAGTTACCACATAGTCTGAAAGTGACATTCCCATTCTAGTAGCAATTACAGAATTCGTTCCTTGGGCAATATTGGCAAATGGTCCTCCATGAATGATAGCAGGATTTCCTTCAATAGTTTGTGTCAGGTTCGGTTTGATTGCATCTTTTAATAATGCAGTCATGGCTCCTTGTGCATTTAAATCTTTTGCGTAAACAGGTTTTTTTTCAAAGGTAAAACCTACAAAGATATTTCCTAATCGAGTTTTTAAATCCATTAAATCATCAGATAAACAAAGTATAGCCATAATCTCAGAGGCAGCCGTAATATCAAATCCAGTTTCTCGTGGAATCCCAGAGCCAGTTCCTCCCAAGCCTATTACAATATCTCGCAGTGCTCTATCATTCATATCCATTACCCTTTTCCAGAGAATTGTTCGAGGATCAATGTTTATAGATTTTGTTTTGCTTTGGATATTATTGTCGATGAGCGCGGCTAATAAATTATGTGCTTTTTCAATGGCTGAAAAATCACCCGTAAAATGTAGGTTAATATCTTCCATAGGAAGCACTTGAGACCAACCTCCACCAGTTGCTCCACCTTTTATTCCAAACACTGGTCCAAGGGAAGGTTCTCTTAAGACAACTGTTGTTTTTTTTCCAATCTGATTCATCCCTTGTGTCAAACCAATTGACATTGTCGTTTTTCCCTCACCTGCAGGAGTTGGAGAAAGAGCCGTAACTAGGATAAGTTTGGATTTATTGACCTTAGATTTTTTTATAAGTGAAAGAGGCAGCTTTGCTTTGTACTTTCCATATAGTTCCAAGTCACTTTCTTTGACGTTCAGTATTTTGGCAATTTGTTGAATGGGTTTTAGTTTGATAGTTTTTGCAATTTGGATATCTGATTTCATTAAAATGGGTTTTAATTTGAAAGTAATTAATTGGCTAAAATGATGAACTAAAGTAAAATTATTATTTTAAATCACAAAGGTTAGAATTTATTCTTACGAGGTTTCTTGTTTAGGGTTCTTTTAAATTCTGGGAAAGTATTAAATTTCTAAATAATCATCTCATTAAATTACAATTTCTGCCAATCTGTCATTATTGAATCTAAAAAACCTTATATTTGCCTCAAATTTTTTAAGAAAATAAAATATTGAGATGTACGACGATAATCCTACGATTTCACATTTAAATACACCTTTAGAAGAGAGCAAACAAGGCCAAGTTTTTTTCAAAGATAATTTGGTGGAGGATGATAGCAAAAAGAAATTTTATATCGAAAGTTATGGCTGTGCTATGAACTTTAGTGATAGTGAGATTGTAGCTTCGATTCTTTCAGAGGTAGGGTATGGCCCTACAAAGTTTATCGAAAAATCAGATTTGATTTTAGTGAATACTTGTTCCATTAGAGATAAAGCGGAACAACGAGTTCGAAAACGATTACGGGTTTTTGATAAAATAAAAAAACAACGTCCAGGTATGTTGGTGGGTGTTTTAGGTTGTATGGCAGAACGATTGAAGACTAAATTTTTGGAGGAAGAAAAATTAGTTGATATGGTCGTTGGACCTGATGCTTATCGAGATTTACCCAAGTTAATTGCAAACGCAGAAGAGGGTGAAAAAGGGGTGAATGTCTTTCTCTCACGAGAGGAAACCTATGCTGAAATTAGTCCACTTCGTTTGAATTCAAATGGAATTACTGCGTTAATTTCAATTATGCGAGGTTGTGATAACATGTGTTCTTTTTGTGTTGTACCTTATACAAGGGGGCGAGAGCGAAGCAGAAATTTATTTTCTATTATTGCTGAAGCAACTGATTTGGTAGCAAAAGGATATAAGGAAGTTACCTTGCTTGGTCAGAATGTTGACTCTTATAAATGGGAGAATCCAGAGACTAAAGAAGTAACCAGTTTTGCAAATTTATTGGAAGCAGTTGCTTTGGTTAATCCTGGTTTGAGGGTACGATTTTCGACTTCTCACCCAAAAGATATTACTGACGAGGTTTTGTATACTATTGCTAAATATGAAAATATTTGTAATTATATTCACTTACCTATTCAAAGTGGAAATAGTCGCGTATTGAAATTAATGAATCGTACTTACGATCAAGCATGGTATAAGGAAAGAGTTGAATCAATTTATCGAATTATTCCAGATTGTGCTATTTCGTCTGACATGATAGCAGGTTTTTGTACAGAGACCGAAGAGGAACATCAAGAAACTGTTGATATGGTTTATTGGGCTAAATATTCAATGAGTTATATGTTTTATTATTCAGAACGACCAGGGACATTAGCCTCTAGGAAATATGAAGATGATATTCCTTACGATGTGAAAAAACGAAGACTCCAAGAGATTGTTGATGCACAGCAAGAAGTGGCTTTACAGCATAACATCCAAGATATAGGGAAAACTTTTAAGATATTGATTGAGGGAACTTCAAAGAAAAGTAAAGATGATTTTAAAGGAAGAAATTCTCAAAATAAAGTAACTATTTTTCCAAAAAAAGATGGAGTTAAACCAGGCGATTATGTGATGGTAAAAGTGAAAGAAGTTACTAGTGCAACTTTGAAAGGTGAAATAGTCTAATAAAAAAAGTAGAAAGGTCTAATATCTGAACACTCAAAAAAATATGGCAAGAACACTTCAAGCAATAAAACAAAGATTTGGAATTATCGGAACATCTAGTCTTTTGGACCACGCCCTAAATACCGCTGTTCGAGTGGCTCCAACCGATTTGTCCGTTTTGGTTGTTGGAGAGAGTGGAGTAGGGAAAGAAGTTTTTTCTAAAGTGATTCATTTTTTAAGTCCACGTAAGCACAGCCAATTTATAGCTATTAATTGTGGGGCACTTCCATCAGGGACAATTAATTCAGAATTGTTTGGTCATGAAAAAGGAGCATTTACAGGGGCTTCATCTGATCGAAAAGGATATTTTGAAACAGTCAATGGAGGTACAATATTTTTGGATGAAATAGCTGAGATGCCGTTAGATACTCAAGTGTTTTTATTACGAATACTAGAGTCAGGTGAATTCATGAAAGTTGGTTCTAATAAAGTTTTAAAATCAGATATTCGAGTTTTAGCAGCTACCAATGTAGACCTAGAGGATCGGGTTGCTAAAGGAAAATTCAGGGAAGATTTATTTTATCGATTGAATACAGTGATGATTAAAGTTCCTGCACTGCGAGAACGAACTGATGATATTCCAATCTTGTTTCGAAAATTTGCTTCGGACTTTGCAGATAAATATCGAACGACTTCTGTGAGGTTAGATGAGAAAGCGCAGCTAGTTTTAGAAAACTATACATGGAAAGGAAATATTCGAGAATTAAAGAATGTGGCGGAAAGAGTTTCCTTAATGTCTGAAGAAAAAATAATTACTGCTGAACAATTAATAGATTCAAATCCACATTTGCTTCAGAGGAATTTACCTGCTAAAACTAATCCTGGCAATAATGGAAATTCCAATTTTGAAGAAAGAGAGATTTTATACAAGCTGCTTTTTGAAATGAAAGCAGATTTGAATGATTTAAAATCATTGGTTTTTGAAATGATAAAACGAAATGATTTAAAGGTTCCTGATTTACGTGATTTACGAAGATTAGAGGCACCTTCCTTTTCAAAATCTGAGCAAAGAGATAGTTTTACAGAAGATAGTGAAAGGTTATTTTCTTCATCTAATACTCCATATCAAGATTCTAGTATGGATTATAATGAACATGATAGCCAACCTATAATTATTGAAAATCCAAATTATGAGCATGTAGAAGAAATAATGGAAACACTTTCTTTGGAAGCTATGGAGAAACAAATGATTGATAAAGCTTTGAAGAAATATAAAGGTCGTAGGAAAGAAGCTGCAGAAGAATTAGGCATTTCCGAAAGAACTCTTTACCGAAAAATAAAACAATATGAATTATAAAAAAGGCTCCATTCTTAAATGAGAATGGAGCCTTTTTTTGGAAATTAATTAGTTTAGATTTGGGTAATTTGAATTTTATTAAAATTATTAAAAAATAATTTTCATGATTAGTTTAATATAAATTGTTTGCGTTTCATTCAATTTTTCCAATTTTATTTATAGAAGCTTTTTCTATATGGGTTTATGGCGCTAATCAGAATATTTTAAATTCTCAAAACATCTTCATTTAACAAAGGTTTATGGAATTAAATTTTAGTGATTAAAGAAGTTTTGATGTGCTCTCCAAATTTGATGGCAACAAAATAATTTCCATTGCTGATATCTTGAATATCAATTTTCTGTGTAGTTAGAGTTACTGGAATGTTTTTATCCAACAATGCAATTCCGTCAATTCCTAGAATTTTGACATTGGCAGTTTTTCCGGTTTTATAAGTGTTAAACTTTAGGGATAAAAATCCATCGTAGATTTTATCTTGAATAACTTCGATAGTTTCTTTAGGTTGCGGAGAAGGGTTTTCTTTTGTGAACCCAACAATATCAGAAAGATTTTCTTTCGGTTTCATATCATTAAGTTTGATACCTCTGGTCATTTCTCTTTTCCCAGGGGGACCAGGTAACGCTTCAATCGTGAAACCCACCTTCTTTAAACTTCTTTTTACAGAACCTTTAGCGCAATAGGTAGTGAGTACTCCATCTATTTTTAAGGCTTCATACATTTTTTGCAGAATAGGTTCTTCCCATAATTCAGGCTGAGAACCTGGACCAAATGCATCAAAGTAGATTAAATCGAATTGGTTTTTAAAAGTGATATCCTCAATCATCATTTTCATTTTAGTCAATTGAAAATGATTGTTCAATACATGAGGTTTTTCCCAATCTAATTCATGGATTTTTTGAAAAATGTTTTCTTTCTCTTTTAAAATTTCAGAAAAATTAAATTCATTAATAGTTTCCATTGAAAGAGGATAAGCTTCTACACCAATGTAATTTACGTCAACGTCCCTCTTTTTTGATTCCAAAAAAGTCATAAATGCATTTAAGCCGGTTCCGAAACCAATACCAAGAATAGAAAGTGAAGGGGTAGGGATTTTATGGTGAAAACCTGCATTTATAAAAACATGCTGTGTTTCTTGAATAGCACCGTACTTAGAATGGTAACTCACTCCATGCTTTTGCGAAAACAAGGAGTGGGAGCCGTCTTTAGTTATTATTAGTTGATTGTAAGCCATCTAGACAGGAAGAGATTCTTTTAAGTCATCAATGGTAATATCAAGATGAGATTCATCGTAAACTACTTCTCCATCTTTTAATAAAATGACTTGAGGAGATTCATGATAAACCGAAAGTTCTTCACTTATATAATCGGAAATGTTTCGATGAGCGATTAGGTCTAAATAATACGCCTCAAGTTTACTTTCAGAGATATCCCAATCTCCTTCGAGACGAAATTTTGCCATAGAACTGATAGAACATCTCGTGCTATGTTTGAAAATAACACAAGGGACTTCTTTAGATCTTTCAATTATTTGTTGAACCTGATCAACAGATTCAAGGGGGATCCAATTCATTATTATTTTAATATTTTGTTTGTGACAATAGGTACAGCTACTTTTGCAGCCTTCACAACAGTTTTGCTAATAGAAAAGTCACTAGGACATCCTATTCCTCTATTACATGAGGTAGTAGAAACTAGGGCAAACAAGCATATAGCAACGGGGAGAAATTTCTTGAGTTTTACCGATTTCATTTTGATTATTTTAGATATGTTAAAAGTAAGTGCAAAGTTAAAAAATATATAATATTCTAAATCACATATTGTTCAATAACGTAGATAATTTTGCTGTTATTGTACGATATTTGTCAGCCTAACAGACTTTTTCAATAAAAACATTATATGCGAATACATTTAATTGCGATTGGAGGTGCGGCAATGCATAATCTGGCTATAGCACTTTCTTACAATCATCATACCGTAACAGGCTCAGATGATGAAATTTACAACCCTTCTAAGGAAAGACTCCGTAATCATGGTCTACTGCCTGAGTCTATGGGCTGGGATCCAGATTTAATAACTAAAGATATTGATGTAATTATCTTAGGCATGCATGCTCGTATAAACAACCCTGAATTGAAAAAAGCGAGAAAACTGGGACTTAAAATCTATTCTTACCCAGAGTTTTTATTTCAATATGCAAAAGATAAGCATCGTGTTGTAATCGCAGGTAGTCACGGTAAAACTACTACCACTTCAATGATACTTCATGTATTGAAAAATAATAAAATAGAATTTGATTACTTGGTTGGTGCACAAATTGAAGGCTTTGATTCTATGGTTCGACTTTCAGATGCGCCTTTGATGGTAGTGGAAGGTGATGAATATTTGTCCTCACCAATTGATAGGAGACCTAAGATTTTGCATTACAAGCCGCATGTTTCTGTTATTACGGGAATTGCTTGGGATCATATCAATGTATTTCCTTCATTCGACAACTATAAGTCTCAGTTTACTAAATATATCAAAACGATTGAAAAAGGGGGAACTTTGTTTTTCTATAAAAATGATGAGCATATCAATGATATTTTGGGGAAAATAAAAAATCCAAAGTTTGAGGCTGAAGCATATGAAGCATTTGATTCAACTATAAAAAATGGGAAATCGATCATTTTAAATGAAAAAGGAAAACCTGTTGCTCTTAAAATTTTTGGAAAACATAATTTGGAAAACCTTCAAGCTGCTTTTTTGGTATGTAAGAAAGTAGGAGTTACAGATGCTCAATTTTTCAAAACGATCAAATCATTTAAAGGAGCTGCGAGGCGGTTGCAACTTTTAAGTAAAACAAAATCTTGTCTTGCCTTTCTTGATTTTGCGCATGCACCGAGTAAAGTAGATGCAACGATGAAAGCACTTAAAGCTCAACATCCAAAGCGAAAATTAATTGCTTGTCTGGAATTACATACCTTTTCTAGTTTGAACAAAGAATTTCTAACAGAATACTCACGTACAATGAATACAGCTGATAAGGCAATCGTTTATTTTAGTGAACATACTTTGGCGATGAAAAAATTACCTCCAATTTCGACACATGAAGTAAAAGTGGCTTTTGATCATCCAAATATTGAAGTGGTGACTGACAATGCAAGAATGCTTTCTGCCTTAAAAAGATTTAAATGGGAAAATAAGAATTTGGTAATGATGACTTCTGGGAATTTTGGCGGATTGGATTTGAAAAAGGAAGCTAAAAAATTAATTAAATAAGAGTATTATTTTTTCCACATAGGTACATAGAAAACTAAGGTTTCTTTTTTTGTGAAAAAACTAAATTTTTATGTGCCTAAGTGGTGAAGACATATCATAATTTATCAAAATATTTCCTTGCCTCTTTCATCACTCTCGGTGCCATGAGGATTGTCGCAGTCATCGTCGGTATCGCCATCAATGCAAAACTTCCATCAATCAAATTAAGCATAGAGCTCAAGGGGTAAGTTGCTCCAACAATAATACTAGCTATATAAAAATAATTATAGAAGTGCTTATGCTTAGTTCCAACAATAAAGCCCATGCATTTTGAACCATAGTAGGAGTATGAAAATAAAGATGAAACACTGAAAACGGCAACACACAATAACAATAAATAATTTCCAAAAACGGGGAATGAATTACTAAATGCTGTCGCGGTCAAACTCACACCATTAGCTGCTGAAGATTGCCAAACACCAGTTACCAAAATAGCTAAAGCCGTCAAAGTACAAACAATCAATGTATCTATTGCTGGTCCCAACATCGCTACCAAACCTTCTCGGACTGGCTCATTTGTTTTAGCAGCACCATGAGCCATCGGAGCAGTTCCGATTCCTGCTTCATTAGAAAAAGCACCTCGCCGTATACCCAATAAAATCAATCCTCCAACCATACCTCCAAGCAATGGATCACCAGAATAATTTTTTGCGGCAAATGCATCTGTGAAAATCATCATGAAGTATTTTGGTACTTCTTCATAGTTTAATAACAGTATACACACGATTGAAATGAAATAGAGTAAAACCATTGATGGAACCAATTTAGCGGAGAGTTGACTGATTCTTTTTAATCCTCCAAGAATGACGACAGAGGTAATAATCGCTAGGATGATTCCAATAATTAGATTTACATTAAAGGTAACTTCAATTCCATTTGGCTCAAGTAAAATATCACCAATAGCCTGAGTTAATTGATTAACATTAAAGACAGGTAATGCTCCTAATAATCCTGCTAGACTAAAAAATATAGCCAACGGTTTCCAGTTTTCCCCTAAACCCTCTACAATAAAATACATTGGACCACCTTCCACGTTTTCTACTTTTTTTCCTTCTATATTTTCATCTAAGATACCTTCTGAATTACGATTTAAATTGATTGATTCTGCAGAGTCTGGTTCTTTTCCTCGATACATGATAGCTAATGTGGAAGTAAAAAACTTGGTACTCATTCCAATAATTCCACTTATCCACATCCAAAAGATAGCGCCTGGGCCACCGATAGAAATAGCCACAGCAACTCCTGCAATATTTCCCATTCCTATAGTCGCTGAGAGTGCAGTAGTTAATGCTTGGAAATGGCTAATTTGACCTGGATCATTTGGGTCATCATATTTTCCTCGGAGAACTTGAATTGCATGAAACAGATATCTAAAAGGTAAGAATCTACTATATATTAAAAGCCCAAATCCACCTCCAATTAGCAAAAATAAGAGGGGTAATCCCCAAACGAAGGAGGCAAAGTCAGCAAGAAAATTATCGATCAATTCCATATTTTCGTTTTGTTTTTCCCAAACATACGGAATTAATGGTTAACCGCGAATGGTGAAGGATAAATTTCCAAAGAGTGGTTTTATTAAAAAACATTTACATTTTATTTATTGCATTTTTTTAAACAAATGATCTTTATTATTTCTCAAATACTCACATTTTCGGAAATAAAATTGGAGCTTTTCTTTTTGGTTGGGTGGATAATAGATTAAATGAGTTGGAATCATTTTCATTTCAGTCAATAGTTTCCAAAGGTCAACGAACTGATTTACATATTTTAGATCCGAGATACTGGGATGCACTTCGGAAATTTGGTGTTAACGAAATTGAATCTATCAATTGTAGATATTATGAATCTCGAAAAACAGAAAAAACAGAAGCTGCTTTCAAAAACATTATCGAGAAAGATTACCTAGATATTTTTAATGAAAAGAAACGGACAAAATATTTTGAAGTTTTTGTCACAGCAATTCGTTCAGTCGAAAATGGTGCAATGAAAGTGAAGTTCTATGGAGGTGATAATAAACTGAATTTCAAAAAATAAGCTCGCTCTCAAATTATCAATCTACTCAAAAAACGGATCGACGATTTAGGAAAAACTGATTTTTTAACGATTAACGATTAATGGTGAACGGTTAACTTCCTAGAGTAAAACAAACCTTGGGAGATTAATCGTTCACCGTTAACAGTTAACCGTTATTTCATCGAAGTTATTTTTGGCTGAGCTAAATCTGCCATGACTTCTTTAATTTCTTTAGAGGAAGGTCGTGGCGCATTTTTGTCCATAATATTTCCATCTTTATCAATTAATAAGAATCTAGGAATTCCTCGAATTGCATAATCAGTACAAATGGAAGATTTCCAATCATTATCTGCCATCAATTGAATGCCACTTAATTCTTTTTCTTCCACCATTTTCAACCATTTTTCTTTGTCTTCCATTTTGTCGATAGACACACTCATGAAAACGATGTCCTCATTTTCATGGTATTGAGCTTCCAATTCTTTTAAATGAGGAATTTCTCTTTTGCATGGGCCACACCAAGTTGCCCAAACATCAACATAAACACTTTTCCCTTTTAAGGCTTCTAAAGGAACTGCTTTCCCTTTAGTATTTGTATAATTAAAAGTAGGAGCAGGTTTTCCTTTTAATAATTTCATCGCAGTTGCGTAAGTATCACCAATAGATTTTTTCTGTTTTTCATCTAAAGACATTTTATTGAACATTTCCACATACCTTTCTGCACCTGTAGCATCATTATAGTTTAGGAAATTGGTCAAAGTTTTTGATAAAATTCCAGATTTGATTTTATCACTTTTGATTTTGGAAGAGGCTGCCTCAAACATTCCTGCAAGGTTGTCCAATCCATCTCCGGCTTTTTGACCCATGCTATTAATGTAGGCATTAGTCATTTGAGCATATTGGCGATTATTTTCAAAAGCAGTTTCATCGTTCAAATCTATTTTATCCATAAATGATAAATAGTCATCTTCTAATTCTAATTCAGGCGCTTCATCACCTGCATAATATGGATAATATGCAGGGTAATTTATTTTACTAGTTGCCCAAGTATATAGAATGGATGATTTTTCATTGGTGATGAAATCAGAATTCATATTTTGATTAGCCGAGGAATATGTCTCCAAGTGCTGATTGTTTTCGGTTTTTATTTTATCCATCGAAGCTGCAAATTTTGCAGGAGTTGATGAAAAAGTTTCTTTCCTTTTTTCATTGTATTTTTCGTTCAAAAGATATTTGGCTAAAAGATAATTACTCTCTTCAGCACCATCACCTGCTAATCTTAAAGTTTCATCAAATTCAGCTGGGTTTAAAAACAAAGTAACATTATCACCGGGTTCAAGATATAAACCACCGGATTCAGGTCCATGCTTAAAGGTGACCATTTCAGGTTGAGTTAATTCAAAGTTGAGGACAAATTTTCCGTCAACAACTTCAGCTATAAGAGTAGAATCTCCATAGCGGATAGTAGCATTTTTAGAAACAGGGTTTTCAATGGTTCCTGTAATTTTTACTGCTTTTGAAGTTTCTGTATTTTGACAAGCAAAAAATAGAAATGTAGGGAAGCAAAAAATAAATAATTTTTTCATTGGAGGCATATATTTCTAATAGAAGAAAATTCTTCGCATTAAAGATAGTTTTTGATTTTGGAAAAAATAAAAAAGTCTTGGTAAGAAATTGAATATCTAAAAAGGAACAGATTCAAGATGAAAAATATTTCCCAATAAATAATAAAAATGAAAAAAGGAATTTGATAATTTGACCAAATTCCTTTTTTCTTACTCAAGATTAACGGAAGAAATTGTTTCCAATGATTATCTCAAAATTGTGATATCCCCTGAAATTCTTCCTTTGTCAAATTCATGTTCAAATTCACAAATATAGACATAAACACCTTCCTGCACATCTTTTCCATTAAATGTACCATCCCAACCTGAGTCAATCGAGGGGTCATTAGTTTCGAAAAGTAACTCACCCCAGCGAGAAAATATTTTCACATTAAATTTGCTAAATGCACAAAGTGAAACAGTATTGAATCTTTCATTCCAACCATTTCCATCAGGAGAAAATGCATTTGGAAAAACAACGGGACATTCACATATTCGGTTTTTAACTTCCATTGATTCAGTTACAAATCCACATTCATTTGCCCAAGTGAGCGAGTAAACTCCTGGTTTTTGAACTGTTATTTTCGGTTCATCACTTCCGGTATGCCATAAATAGTGAGTGGTATTTGTATTAGTGCCATCTATTAAATAAGAATCACCAATACAAATTACCGTGTCGTTTCCAATGAATAATGGAACGGGAGGAAGATTTTCACCAATAAGAATTTCGTCCATTACTGTCCCACAAATATTTTCTAATATAACGGAATATATCCCAGGTTCAGTTACCGTAAAAGTTGGTAAATTGGAATTATTCTGCCAAGTGTAGGTTGTCAAATCATCAAAGTAAGCATCCAGGATTAATTCATCATCAGGACAAATTAAAGTATCATTTCCAAGATCAACTACAGGAATATCTGTGTAAAAAATTTCAACTTCATCTGTACTTGTACATCCCAAATTGGTTATTGCAACTGTATATGTTCCTCCTTGTGAAACATTCAAGATTGAATTTGTTGAACCATTTTGCCAAAGATAAGTACTTGTAATTCCAATACCTGCATCCAAAAGATAATTTTCATTTTTACAAACTTCAGTATCAGCTCCTAGGCTAAACACGGGCAATGGGTTAATGGTCAAGTAAGCTGAATCGAAGGAAATACATCCATTTGTTCCAGTAACAGTTACAGAATAATTTCCTTCACCGGTTGCTATAAGAGTTGGGTCAGTAGAATTATTTTGCCATTGATAAGTGTTAACATTTGGAGTTGTTGCATCAAATGTAAATATTTCATTTTCACAAATAGAAGGGTCATTTCCTAAATCTATATCAGGAAGAGGTAAATGAAAAACAGAAATTGTATCATCTGCAGGACAGCCATCAACTTCTATTGTAACAGAATATGCCCCTGGGAAAATTGTATTCATTGTAGGATTAGTAGAACCGTCTGACCAAAGATATGTGGCATCAATTGTGGTAGCATCTAAAACATTTACAATATCAGGACAGGTTGATAAATCTAGGCCAAGATTTAAATATGGAATAGTCAATGTAATTTCCTGAGTACTTGTATCAGATAAGCCATTCCCAAAAACTATTAGGGTAATTTCAAATGTTCCTGTATCTGTGAATATATGTTCAGGGTTATTTTCTGTAGAAAAATTATTTACTCCAGAAGATGGATCTCCAAAATCCCATTTAATAGAATCCAATCCCGAGTCAGTAACTTCAAGTGTAAAATAGGTTGGATTGGCTGGACAAAATCCTTCAAAAGAAAAATTAGCTTTGATAAAATAAGATTGAATAAATGAAGGAAGACCAATCCATGAAAGTTTTCCATTCAAATAAACACCTTCATCTACATACTCACATTCTTGACCTAAAACATCAGGTTTATTGATAACACCTAAATAGGCTGAATTTCTTTTGGAAACATACATTCGACCATTTGGTCCTAATTGGATTCCTCCCCAGCGAGCAGAACTTGCAGAGTCAAGTTGGAATAAAGGAACTCGTGAATTATTTATTGTTGATTGATTATTGCTTGATAAGTCGTATTGATATATATATCCTTGATAAGATCTTTCTGAAACATAAAGGATGGGTGCTGATGGGGCAAATTCTACACCATAACAACCACTTCCTGTATATCCGTCCAATGTAATTGGATTGGTTAATTGGCCGGTAGAATTATTAAAATCAAAAATCTCAACCTGATTTAAATTATACCAATGGGCTGCTGCTATTCGATCTCCTTCTGCTGAAGCTTTTAAATAGCCAATCGAATTAAAATAACTTGATCCAAATGGTCCAATGTAAGAACCAATTGTAGAAATTACTGGATTAGAATTTACACCTGTATCTGTAACTAACCACGCCATATAACTAGATGATTTCCAGGCATGTCCAATTACCCAAATGTCTTGATTGTTTTCATGTAGAACAGCAGTAATCTTTTCACAAGCGGGAGTTAATAATTGAATATTTTTTATAGCATTTACATCTCCGAGCCCTCCATCTAAATTCATATCAACTTCCGAGTAGGCAACTCCGCCTGGGTTTGCTGTAAAGTCAACTGTGAAAACGTAATAAATATTGGGGGAGCCTGGTTTTGGTACAATTACTCCAGATTGAGTACTTGATTTATGACCAAGTAAACCATAGCCATTTGGCATTTGGACATGATTTTTATTCCAGATAAATGTTCCGTCTGTGTAAAAAAGGAGCGCTCCATTTGAATCAGCAATACTTGCACAACCTTCGTCAGTATTCATTATTCCGTCGGTTAATGCTATTGGTTCACCAGAGTTGAAATCAAGTCCGGCATTATGACCGAAGTACCAAATATTTGCTTCTTTTTGACTGAAAAGGGTAGTGGTCAATGCAATAAAAATAAAAACTGGGAGAAACTTTAGTTTAGTCATTTTTTGGTTTTGGAATTTGAAATATAAGTATTGTAAGGATATAATTCTGATGAGAGGTTATAACATAATTATGAAGAAGATGAATTAAAGCTAACCCACAGTTGAGGTTTTAAAAAACTAACTTGTGAGATAGAGGTTAAACTTTAATTCTTTTTCCAATAAAATAATAACCGGAAATCAGAAAATTAATTCAGTTTTGACAAATGATGAAACGCCTGAAAAAGACATTACCATTTGGTAATAGGATTAAGAGGTTTTTTTGAAAATAATAATTGATAGGTCTTTGCTAGGTAAGATGCACGTATATAGAAAACGTACTGCCATTAAAAAATAATCTTGAAATAAATTCTAATCATCTATGTTACGCAATAATAAGGAAAAAAATAATAGTTTTCTAATAAAATTAATATTGATAAATAAATAGTATCATAAAATCTAAAGTTATAAGTCAAGGATGGTTAAATTGAGAGAAGGGAAATTTGCTTTGCTTTAAAAGAATCTGGGATGGAATCTTCCTTATTATCTTGAATGTTTATATAAAGAAAATAAGAGTTTCGACGATCATAGGTATTGTAAATAATCAAAGTCAAATCAAAAGTTCTCATCTTGTGCCAAAATTTACATGCCACCCCTAGAGTAATTCGATGAAAGTTAGGCATTCGGAAATAATTTCGTAAAGAATTTAGAGGAATTACAAATTGCGGATTTGCACCAACGACATCTTAAATGAAAAACCTTCCAATTGGAATTGTAGTTGGATCACCTGAAGTAAAATTCCAAGTTGTAGTCAAATTACATCTACAATTTAATTGAAACAAAGTAACTGTAGATAAATTATGACGTATATCATACTGAGGTGGAAATGAATAACCATTCCGAATTTCATTAAATTCTAACTCGCTTAAAAAAAAGGATATAACCTATCCATCTAGTAAATTTTCCATTTTTTTTTTAATAGAGTTCATAACCATAACTTGTTCCATTTCCAAAAACGACTTCTCCACTTTAATCATCATCATCAAACGGACACCGTCTCTTGAATTAACTATACGATTTATCCATTTATAATAGATTTCATTAGTCACTAATATGTCTTTGGTAATTGACCAACTAAGTCCTGCCGCAAATTGATTACTACGCTGAGGTAATGCAATAATATCTGTCGGATACCAAATGTCTGTCGAAAGGTTAACACCGGAGTTAGAAACTGAATGAACGTATTGAGACATTTTTGTGTAATTGGCATTGAACGAAAAATTTGAAAGTAAACCATACCTCGCAGAAAAACACAATTTCAATTTTTAAATAGTAATTTCTAAATAGTAAAAACCATATTCATTTGTAACAGTTCCAGTTTTTAGTTTGGTTATATAAATATTTGCTCCAATTAGTGTTTCTCCATTTTTGGCATTTGATACAAAACCACTTACAGTTATTTTATTTTGAGAAAAAGTAAATAGAGGTGAAAAAATAAAAACCAAAAAAACAAATAGGCGGAGATACAAATTTACTAGAGTTTAAGACCATTAATATAAGTAACAAGGTTATAGATAAATCGTTTGAAAAAACAGAATGTTATGAATTAAGAAAATTAAAAATCAAAATATTACTTTTGCGAAAAATAAAAAATTAAAAATAATTTGATGAAATCAAAAAAAGTTAGCGAATCCAAAACCGTAATGACAGAAATGATTATGCCCAATGATACTAATCCTCTGGGTAACTTGATGGGAGGTAATCTGATGCGATGGATGGATATCGTTGGGGGGATTTGTGCAGGAAAACATTGTGAGGCTCATGTGGTGACTGCTTCTGTAGATCATGTGTCATTTCAAAAACCAATCTTGATGGGTGATGTTATTACGCTCGAAGCTTCTGTAACTCGAGCGTTTAATACTTCGGTAGAAGTTTATGTAGAAGTATTTGCTGCTAATATTAAAGGTCATGAATCACGAATGTGTAACCATGCTTATTTTACTTTTGTGGCCTTAGATGATGAGCATAAAAAACCTAAAAAGGTACCTCAACTTAATGCGCTGACTAGGGAGGAACAACAATTATATGATAGCGCTTTTCGTAGAAGAGAATTACGATTAGTTCTTAGCGGTCGTATTAAACCTTCCGAGGCAAAAGAGTTGAAGTTGCTTTTTAAAGAAAGTTGATGACTAAAAAGTGGTTGATATCTATTTAAAAAATTACATAATACCTATTAATATGATCCACCTTCGTCGAAATTATTAGAATTGAAATTATTTTTTTTCTACCTTCTGGTTTTTTAATTTAAAGTATAATTTATGCAAAATGCACTTTTATTTAGACTTCTTGGGGTGACAGGTCTTTATATTGGATTAAAATATTTTGGAGGTGAAGTTGGGTTAAAAGTATTATACCCAATAACATTATTGGTTACTTTTTTACATGAGTTAGGACATGGATTAGGAACAATCATGACTGGAGGAAAAGTACTTCACATTAATATTGAATCCAATGGAGCAGGGGTAACTGTGTCTCAAGGTGGATGGAGAGGAGTCATCTTAATGGGAGGATATATTGGAAGTGCTGTTCTAGGAAATATACTTTTTTATATAGGAGCAAGAAAGGAAAAATGGGCTTCAAGTACAGTTACTTTATTATGTGTAATGATGGTTTTTACAGGGATTTATTGGTATAACTCCATGTTTGCAACTAGTTTTTTAATTGCTTTTGCTATTGGGCTTTCTTGGATTTCGAAATTCACAAAGTTAGATCGGGAAATTTTAATGTTTCTAGGATTGGCTAGTATATTATACATTATTCAAGATTTTGATGTTGGCCCTTCTTCAGATTTGAAAGCTTATGCGGAACATATGATAATTTTCCCAGAGGTGGTATGGAGATATCTATGGCTAAGTATTGCATTAGTATTGTGTGTGATTAATTTACGAATGATTTTTCGAAGTACTCCACTAACCTTAAATTAAACTATTATTAATTAAGTTGTTTTAATCCAGTAGCTAAAGAAACTATTTCCTTAAAACAACATCAACTCGTCTACTTTGACTACTTGTATCGTTATTTGGTGAGCTGGAGATGGAACCAAGCCCTTCTGTTTTTATTACGGTTTCAATAGTAACTCCATATTTTGAAAGGAAAGAAGCAATTGCTTTTGCTCTTTTTTCAGATAACTTTTTATTGTAACCTGCAGAGCCAATATTATCTGCATATCCAACTACCTCTATTTTCCAATCCTTTTCTCTGTTTAAAAGTTTAGATAATTCTTTTAATTCTATTTCAGTTTTTTGGTTTAAAGTGAAGGAGTCAAATTCAAAGAAAAATTGAACTCGTTTTTCTCTAGCAGGTAAGCCTTTTCTTACTGCAACTGTTTTTAAGTTATTTTTTGGTACTAATGGTAAGTTGATACGATTGTTGGAAGTATTGTCTTGAGCATCCAAAAATTGAGCATCGATAAAATAGTCATAACCTTTCTGATTTATCTGGAATGAATATCCTTTATTACCGGGGACACACAGAAAAAACCAGCCAGTTTCGTCCGATTGAATAGTGAATTTCTCTGAAGAATTACTTATACTAATTGTTGTTTCAATTGGTTCATTAGTTTCTCCATTTGTAACAAAACCCTCTAAATGCACCATTGGATTTGGTCTAAGTTCTTCTGGTAATTCAAATGTGTAAATATCTAATCCTCCAGTTCCGTTAATTCTCTCAGAGGCGAAATAGGCAGTTTTGCCATTTCCTTGAACATACATTCCTATCTCTTTTCCCGTAGAATTTATTGGGAAACCTAAGTTCTCGGGTGCCGACCAAGTACCATTTTTAAATTTTGAAACAAATAAATCACCATCACCTTGCCCTGGATGCCCTGTAGAAGTAAAATACAAAGTAAGTCCATCGTTGGCAATGAATGGAGCTTCCTCATCTCCTTTTGTATTTATTATTTTACCTAGATTAGTGGGGATTCCCCAATCACCATTAGGTAAAATGGTACTCAAATAAATATCACCACCTCCAAGGCCATTTTCTCGAGTACTAGAAAAAAACATTTTTGTTCCATCACAGCTTATTGATGGTTGAGAATCCCATTCATGTGAATTCAATTTTCCTTCTAACCTAGAGACTTCAATTATTTCTTCGTCTTTCAAAGTTGCTTTGTAAATATCGCAACCACCTTCAGTATCTTCACGCATACAACCTGAAAAGTAAAAAGCCTTTCCATGCATTTCAAATCTAGCCATTCCTTCATTTTCATCTGTATTTAACGAGTTTCCATAAGCTTTTCCTTTTTTCCAATCATCTCCATCACGGTAACTCAAATAAATATCTTCATTAACATCTTTTAATCTTCGAGTAAATACTAGTTTTTTTCCATCGCTTGTTACTGTTGGAAGGTACTCGTCGAATTTGGTATTAATTTTTTTTCCTAGATTATATGGTTCATCGATAATTAAACTTTTATCTAAGTTAAACACATAATCACAATTCATTTTTCTTTCATCCAACATCAAATCATAAGTTATCTCTAAACCAGATTCTTTCTTGACATTGGTATAATTATTATCTTTCATTTTTTCATATCGATTGAAAAAATACATAGCTAATTCAGGTTCACCTAATTTAAAATAGGCTTCACCACATTCAAAAAGTGCAGCACGAGAAAGTTTATCATCTATTTCAAAGCTTTGTTCGTATGCTTTAATTGCTTTTTTGAATTGACTTGTTTCAAGATAGGTTTTTCCTAATAACCGATGTGCAACTGCGAAATTATTTTTGATTTTTACAGTATGTTCAAGTTGTTTGATGGCAGCTTGAACATCACCTTCGTTCATTTGCCATTCGGCAATTCGGAGAGATTCTTTGGCATTATTTGTATCCCTAAAATCGTTAGGGTTTTGCCCAAATGACCAAATATGGGAAAGTGAAAAAATAACAAAGTAGATAAAAAATATATTCATAGGGATTTTTTTCAGTTTTGGTAAAATTCACATTTTGGACAAATGAGATTTTAAATATTTACCAAACTTTTTTTAGAGTTAACTCTACAATTAAACAAAAATAAGAAACATTTCAGTTCAATGAGATGCAAAGATGTAGATAAATTTAAAATCTAATCTTTTAGTGAAATTTAGGGGTAATAGAATAAAAGGAACCGTTACTCTACTTTAAGATTAAACTTCAAACCTTCAACTATTAGTTTTGCAATAACTGTGCTGTTTTTCATTATTACTGAATTGCTGATGAACAATAACTTAGAACTAAAATTTAACTGGAATACTTAGTTTTCGATGTTTTCGCCCAGTTTTTGATTGGTGAATTCTTGGTCGGCTAATGATTTTGGATTCTCTTGATATCGGATTATCATTTTATAATTGCCTTTTAATTGAGAAATTATAGGAGACAACATTAGTTCCATTAATTCATCAGCTTGATCTTTAGCTTTATCATATATTCTATCTTCAATTGCATCTCTGCGGAACTCTTGACGTAATAGGTTGAAATTTTTATTAAAATCTTCATTACTTAATTCTCGCATCCAACCTACATCAAGTTTATCGATTTTTGGATAAACCTCATGTGATAAAACCTGAGGAGCGGGTAGATTTATGTTTAATCTTTTTCTACCTTCATCTAGTTTTATCTCGAAAAAATTATCCAGTTTAAAACCAACTTTTAAAACACTAATTGCAGAGACTTCAATGTCTGTTGATGAAACTGCATAACCCCAAATTTTAGTTTGTAATTGATTGTTAAGTCCTTTTCTATCTCTGACTTCCATCGTAGCTAATTCTGCGATTGTCTTTTCTATTTTTTTCTCAAGCATTCCTTTTGAGGAGCTAAAATCCTTGATAGCAGCTTTTTGTTCTAGTCTACGAATCATTGGTTTGAGACTTTCAGACAGAGCAATCATGCATGGAGTTTCTACATTATTGCCCACTCCTATAATTTTGCCACCTTTTGAAATTACTAGGTTCATAATTATCTGATTAACTAAATAACAACTATAGTTGGAGGCAACTTCATTAAGGGCTTCAGTTGCCAAGTTATAATTATTTCCATACCATGACTCGTACATGTTTGCAGAAGTATCTTTAATTTTTAAAAAATCATTATAATACATCTGTCTCAAAAAGGGATGCTGTTTTTGGTAAGTAGGCTCAATTTCCATTTTAATGGAGTCAGACAAATCCATCCGATTGGCTACATGATTTAACATACTTAAATTGAAATTATAAATTAAATCATTGAACTCTCTTTGGTACCTTTCTGGATTGGTTAAAATGGCTAATGTAGTTTCATCATCTACTTGGAAATCAAATTCAGCTGGGATATATTTAATTTGCATTTCTTTGGGAATGCTGGTGTAGTTATCACCGTTTGATAAAGAAGATTTTTTGAAATAATTATAAAAAAGCAAAAGGCAGATTCCAAAAAATAATGTGTAGAGTAATAATTTGTCTAGAGATGTTCCTTTGCTGTAAGTATTTTCTGACATAATAAGAGGTTGAAAAAATATAAGAACTTGAATCAGTAAAAAGACGATTTAATTTAAAATTAGCAATTTAAAAGAATTAAATAATTCTCAAATATTTTTTTAAAAAAAATATTCTCATTTTTTGTAAAAATAAGAAAAAACCAACTAATGGCACATTTCTAAACCAGCACTTTTAAGTGCTGAATCATTTTAAAGAAATTCTTGTTAAACCTTTTTTATCTATTTCTAGAGAAGACTAACTACTAGTTTTTAGTGTCCAATTTTAGTTGCAAATTCAATATAATCAGTTGACTTGATTTCTCCAAAATCTGCTTGTCGGCCTAATGTTGTTATTTGTCCTCGATGATATGTAGAATGATTCATAACATGATGGATAATTTGTTTTGTAGGGAGTGAATAATTATCTCCTTTGGTATCTTGAAATTCACATCTTGAATTGAAGAATAATTCATCTTTATTTTCAATAAATTTAAGAAATGCTTCTGATATCTTCATCCCTATTTGGAAAGTCTCTTTTATATTGCCCTTAAATTCAGGAAGAATAATATCTGACTTTCCTTTTAATCTAGTCAGCCATATTTTTTCAGCTATCCATATATGTTTCATAGTTAATTCAATGGAGGGAAAACTATTTATAACTGACCTTGTAATAATATCCTCATCATATTGATTAAGTAAATCAACAGTTGCTTGATTAGCCCAAAGATTATATTTTAGGATATTAATCCAATGATTTTTCATGTATATATTATTTTAATAAGTGTTGAGTATTATTTAAAGATTAGTTAAATCTAGTATTGATCTTAAAGTCTTGTTTTGCATATTACGGGAAAGTCTAAAATTATTATAATTTTGGGAGGACGAATTAAATCAAATTTAACAAACAACTTACATAAATGCTTCATCAGAAATCCACAATAAATTGTAAAGGTAAATTGATTGATCTTTCAGAGCCAATCATTATGGGTATTTTAAACGTTACTCCAGATTCTTTTTTTGATGGTGGTAAATATGACAATGTAAAAGCAATGTTAAATCAAGCGGAGAAAATGATTATAAATGGGGCAACTATTATTGATGTTGGAGGAATGTCCTCTCGGCCTGGTGCTCAAATTATTTCTGTAAAAGAAGAATTGAGTAGAGTAGTTCCAATTATTGAGCAAATTAAAGTGCATTTTCCAAATGTCATTATTTCAATCGATACGGTTCAAGCAAAAGTTGCAAGGCAAAGTGTTATTGCTGGGGCTTCAATAATTAATGATATTTCCGCCGGAAGAATTGATGATCAGATGTTTAATACAGTTGCTGAGTTAAACGTTCCTTATATATTGATGCATATGCAAGGAGAACCAAAAAATATGCAACAAGATCCAAAATATAAAGATGTAACGAATAATGTTTTAGAATTTTTTATTGAAAAAATAGGGAAACTTAGAGAACTAGGTGTTAAAGATATCATCCTTGATCCAGGTTTTGGTTTTGGTAAGACTACTCAACATAATTATCAATTATTACAAAAAATTGCCATATTTAAAATTTTAGATTTATCTTTACTTGTAGGTGTTTCTCGAAAAAGTATGATTTACAAGATTCTGAATTCAACTCCCGATGAGGCATTAAATGGAACTACAGTTTTAAATACATTAGCGCTTGAGAGAGGTGCGAAAATATTGAGAGTTCATGATGTGAAGGAAGCCCAGGAAACGATTACTCTTTGGAAACAACTTAATCAATAACAGAAGACAATATGGTTTCTCAGTCTGAAAATAATATTAAAAAATCTGCGCTGCGATTTTTAAAAATGTACTATAAATATCGTCCCCGTTCTGGGAAAACCGATGTCAAAGTGGATCAATCTACGAAAGAAGGTATTATTGCTGATGGACTGTTGACGTTTCCTCAAAAAAATAAAAAACCATTTATTGCTTCAGTTGAGGCTACTTCATTCGAAACAAGGAATGAGGTCAAATATAGAATGCAACATCAATTATTGAATTGGGACGCCTTCATGTGGAGTAGTTTTTTAGTTGCTATTGTCATTTTGTTTGGGCATTATTTTCACCTTTTTGCGTTTCAAAGAGAGCACCTTGAATTAACTTCTGGTTTAAGTATATTATTTCTTGGTTCATTTCTTGGCTACCGTTATTTTTTTTCAAAAAGAGCTAAGTATAAATATATTTATGCTTTAGAACAATTTAGACAATACCATGCAGATGAACAATGGGTAGCGATTGGAGACAATGTTTTTTATGGTGCTAATGATCCTTTATTTGAAGAACTCAAGACTCAATGTGTCAGAAATGGATTTGGACTTTTATCAATTGATAAAGCCTTAAAAACTCATTTGGTTATTTCAGCATCAAGAGAGGACTTATTTGGAAATGGCCGCCAAGTATTGAGTTTTATGAGTGAAAATAGTCTTGTTAAAAATCCTATCGTAAATAAAGCTATTGAGTTTTGGAGACTGATAAAAAATAGAATTGGTTGGACAACCACTAGTCAGTCAGTTTTAAGATACAGGCGAAGTCTTTACAAACCAATTTTTGCTTCTATAATCATGTTAGGTCTAATTGGTTTTGTTGCTTATGAAGACTTAAGGGAAAAAGATTTTGATTACGTAAAAAATGAATCAATTTATAATCAACAACTTACTGAGGCAACAAAGCATCGAAAAAATGATGAGTTTGATCAAATGATAGATAATTCTGTGGTAGAACCTTTTCAAAAGAAAAGACCAGATTCTTATATTCCAATAGTTGAAGAAGATAAACGCGATGATTTTTTAATGAAGCGTGCTCCATTAAAAAAGACAGATTTGTTGATGGAAAAAGGTGAAAATGAGTTTTTTGTTGAGTCAGAAATAGAAAATATTACTGGTTATGATTGCTCTCGATTTTTAAATTTTTTTGGCAAAAAGCATTTAGTACAGGATGGAATCTTTACTGGGGTTGAAGCATCTGAACGTCGAATGAAATTACTTCGACGCAATGGATTTAAAGCTAATGTCTTATGGCTTGGATGTTTTTACTCAGATAGCGAGGATTATATCATTTATATAGAATGGCTTTATGGAGACAAAGAAGAGGCCATAAGAGAAGGTATTCTTTATCGAAAGAAGTTAAAGGATAAAGGTATGGTAGAATCTGATTTGAAAATAAGATCGATTGAAAAATAAAAAGAAGGTCAAAACATCGTTTTGACCTTCTTTAGTTTTTTTAGTACGAAATCAAATTTGCACACCAGAATAATCTTCTTCAATTTGATTTAAAATTCCAAAAACATCGTCTGGATTAAAATTGGTCACTAGTTTCATTCTATATGGTTTTATATTTCTGAAACCTCTAAAATAATTAGTGTAGTGTCTTCGCATTTCAAGGATTCCTAACTTTTCACCTTTCCATTCAATCGAATGTTTCAAGTGTTGCTTAGCAGCTGCAACCCTTTCTTTAATTGTAGGTGGAGGAAGCAATTCACCAGTCTCAAAATAATGCTTCACTTCTCTAAAAATCCATGGATTGCCAATACTTGCACGCCCAATCATGATGCCGTCAACACCATATTTTTCACGATACAATTTAGCCTTTTCTGGACTATTAATATCTCCATTTCCAAAAATAGGAATATGTACACGCGGATTTTCTTTTATTTTACCAATCAAAGTCCAGTCAGCCTCCCCTTTATACATTTGTTTACGAGTTCGTCCATGAATAGACAATGCCTTGATTCCAACGTCTTGCAATCTTTCAGCAACATCTTCAATATATTTTGTGTTGTCATCCCAACCAAGACGAGTTTTGACAGTAACGGGAAGGTTGGTAGATTTAACAATGATGTCTGTTAATTTTACCATTCTGTCGATATCTTGTAAAATACCTGCACCTGCCATTTTACAAGTAACTTTCTTAACGGGGCAACCAAAGTTGATATCTAAAACTTCAGGCTTGGCTTCTTCAACAATTTCAGCTGCACGTCTCATTGAATCTTCCTCTGCTCCGAAAATTTGTATTCCAACTGGTCTTTCGTAATCATAAATATCTAACTTCTGAACACTTTTTGTTGCATCTCGGATCAATCCTTCGACAGAAATAAATTCTGTATACATCATATCACATCCTTGTTCTTTGCAAAGTGCTCGAAATGGAGGATCACTCACATCTTCCATTGGTGCTAACAAAAGAGGAAATTCGCCTAAATTTATATCTCCGATTTTTACCATATCTTTTCTCCAAGTTTTACACAAAAATAAGTTTTTTAATGGTAGGAATTTCAAAGATTCTTAATAAAATTCATAATGTTAAAAAACAGAGAATTTTATTAAATAATTCAACCTTTCTATTTACATTGCGCGTGCTTAAAAATAGCCACTTGATTTAAATGTCAATTTAAAAAGAACAACCTTATGCTTGATAGTTTTTTAGGGAATAGTCCTCGTTGGTTTAAATATACAATGATTGGGTTTTTAGTGTTTAATGTAGCTTCTTTATTTATTTTGGGAACTAAAATCACAGCATGGATATTCATTGCCGAATTTATTTTTACTCTCGCAATGGCTTTGAAATGTTATCCACTTCAATCTGGTGGTATTCTTGCAATTCAAGCGCTCTTGTTAGGTTTAACCCATCCAATGTATAAATTAGACCATGGAAATGTTGTTTACGATGAATTAGGAAAGGCTGTAAAAGGTGGAGTTATCTTAGAAGTCGAACATAACCTTGAAGTAATTTTATTATTAGTTTTCATGGTTGCAGGGATTTATTTTATGAAGCCTTTGTTAATGTATATATTTAGTAAAATCTTTATAAAAATTAGATCTAAACTGGTTTTATCACTTTTATTTGTATTTCTGTCAGCTGTATTATCGGCGTTTTTAGATGCACTGACTGTAACCGCAGTATTGATAAGTGTTACAGTGGGTTTTTACGGGGTTTATCACAAGATACATTCTAGTTCCTCGGATTATGATCATAGTGGGGTTTTGGATAGGAAGGAATTATCGGGTGAGACTTTAGAACAATTTCGATCCTTTTTAAGGAGCCTTGTGATGCATGGAGTTGTAGGTACGGCCTTGGGTGGAGTTTGTACATTAGTAGGGGAGCCTCAAAATCTATTAATAGGAGAAAGACTGGGTTGGGATTTTATTGAATTCTTTAAGCAGATGGCGCCAATTACAATGCCTGTTTTAGCTTGTGGATTATTAACAACCATTTTCTTGGAGAAAACTAAATTATTTGGGTACGGTACCCAAATGCCAAGCGTGGCAAGGGGAATAATTGAAAATTATACAGAAGAATCAGATGCCAAAAGAACAAAAAAAGAAAAATATGCATTGATGGTTCAGGCTATATCTGCTATTTTATTAATTGTTGGTCTAGCACTGCATTTAGCTCCTGTTGGATTGATTGGATTGGGATTAATCATTGTTCAAACTGCTTTTACTGGAATAATTGACGAGCATGCAATTGGGAAAGCATTTGAAGAAGCTTTACCATTTACTGGCCTTTTAGTTGTATTCTTTGTGATAGTTGCTATGATTCATGATCAACATTTATTTAGCCCTATTATTGAGTGGGCTCTTACTCTAGAGTTATCACAACAACCAACTATGTTTTACTTAGCAAATGGGATACTTTCAATGATAAGCGATAATGTTTTTGTAGCTACAGTTTACATAGGGGAAGTGAAAAGTGTATTTGATGCGGGTGATATTAGTCGAGAGCAATTTGAAAAATTAGCAATTGCTATTAATACAGGAACAAATTTACCAAGTGTAGCAACACCAAATGGACAAGCGGCCTTTTTGTTTTTATTGACCTCTGCTCTCGCACCACTAATCAATTTGTCTTACGGGAAAATGGTAAAGATGGCATTTCCATACACTATTGTTTTGGGAGGAGTCGGACTTTTAGGGGTAATGTATTATTTGGGATAGAAGTTAATGTGAGTAATCTAATCAGGAATTAGTAATTTTCGAATTACTTTTAATATTGAGTGATAATGATTTTAATTTTTTTTAAGCTTGAAAGTATCTTTTTTTTCTAAGTGAGTTATGAAATTAAAACAATGAAATTAAAAATCCTTCTTATTTTTTCTATTCCTTTTCTAATTTTTACTTGTAAAAAAATTGACGAAACATTACTTCATGGTGAATGGAAAGTTGACTCAATGATTGAAAAAGGTAAAGCGACTGATAAAGGTGCAGAACAAGCTACCTTCAATTTTCTTTCAAATGGTACTTATACTTACGAGATTTCATACTATAAAGAGGCAGGTAATTATACAACTAAAGATGGTAAATTGTACTCTACCGACACCTTAAATTCAGATCGGATAGAAAAGGTTGTAAGAGTTGTCCAAATTACTGCTGATAGCATGGTGTTAGAAATGAATAATGCAGGTATTCCACAAATATGGAATTGTTTTAAATCTTCCAAATAAAAAATTAAAAATTTTGTATTTTATCTAGTAATCAGTTTATACATTTATAAAGTACTGTTAATGTGCTGTTTATGTATAAAATTAGGTTTTATGTTTCATATATTTATTTTTTATTAATTTAAAAAAAGCAGGCAAGTTTAAATTTTTGGCAAAAGAATTGCAAAGAAAACTATGTAATTCTATCCCAATAAATTTAAAATCTGTGAGAATGATAAGTTATAAAAAAGTCACTCGTGTTCTTCAAAATCCACCAACAAAGGACTTGGTAGATTTATACAACGAAATAGATTTAGGGATTAGTAGACATAATTTGTGTGTAAATGAAGACGAGCCTTTAAAATATTTAAATGAGGCAGATATTTTTGGAAAAGTTAAAGGTAAATTTTGTGTAAGTGCGACGAGTATTCAAAGTAAATATGTGGCTTTTGTTTTAGGAAAACATGTTGATGCTACTTTTCCGAGCGATATTATTCAAATGTTTTTCAATATTGGAAATGATTATAAGATGCAATTTGGAAAAATAAAAGGAAAAAAAATTGATGGATGTATATGTTTGGTGCATCAAGAAGCTAAAAACTTTGATTTACAGAAAATTTATGATTCTATTTATGATTTATAAAAATAAATCTTAAACCAACTATAAGCTAAATATTATTAGCAATAAAATTTGCGTTGAGGCGCCGAAATTTATATTTCGGCGCTTTTTGTTTTTTACAAAGATTGCGTCTAGTTTGTTGGTAAATGAATTTTGTGATGATAATTACAATTGAGTTCAATAAATTTAGTGATATTTGCTCCGCACTTAATAACTTACAAAAATGGATAAACAAGAAAAGAACCGAGGAGTTTTGTCTAGTATATTTTTAATGAAATGTCCTAGGTGCCGTGAAGGAGATTTATTTTATACGCATACTTTTTCCTATTCAAGGCCAACTGAGATGCCTGATAAATGTGAAATTTGTAAGCAAAGTTTTTCACCTGAACCTGGGTTTTGGTTTGGAGCAATGTTCGTTTCATACATTTGGATGGCTTGGTTTTGCTTGTTCTTTGTAGGTGGTGGTATTTTGATAGCTGGAATGAGTGTCAATGGAGCTTTTGCCTTACTAATCGTGATATGTGCGATTTTTTACTTTTGGATTTTTAGAATATCGAGATCAATGTGGATACATGTTTACGTAAAATATGATCCTTTTGCAAAGTCAAAAAAATAAGTTAAAAATATACACACAATAAAAAACGGGTTGCATTCAATTGGATGCAACCCGTTTTCTATTGTTCAAGTAATTTAATCAATCACACTGAATGTAGTTCTTCGATTAGCTTGATGGTCTATCTCAGAGCACCTTGAACATAAGCAATCAACTTCTGGAGAACTTTTTCCAAAACCTTTTGCTTGTAACCTTTCTGATTTTACTCCCTTTGAGATAATATAATCAACAGCGGACTGCGCTCTTCTTTGGGACAGAGTTTGGTTATAATTGGCTTTTCCTCGGCAATCAGTATGTGATGCCATTTGAATTCGGATTTTTGGATTCTCCAAAAGTGTTTTCGATAGCTCATTTAATGTTGGCTGCGCATCACGCCGAATATTCCATTGATCATAATCGTAATATATATTTTTCAAAATGATTTCTCTGTTTTTGAAAATTTTATCTAGTACGATTTCTATTTCAAACTTTTGAATAGGATTATTTTCATTTTGAGCGATTCCTACAGTACTAAATCTGGCAGAATTATTAAAATATCCTTCGTGACTCCCCAAAAAGTTATAATCTGTATTTTTATCTAATTCCAATGTGAATTTTCCATCTCTATCAATTTTTACTGAACGTTTTTTTCCATTAATATCAATTTCCACTGCTGAATCTAATAATGGTTTTCTTCCTAAAACTTTACTGTTCGGGTTATCTGTAGATTGATATATTTTTTCCAAAACATAACCATCTAAAACTAATTTATAAATAATTGAATCTGGGTTTTCAACTACTGGTTTTGGAGGAAGAGGAGGAGGAATTCTTTTTACAAATCTATAGATGTCATCACTTCCCTTTCCGTCTATTCGAGAAGAAGTAAAATATCCTTCATGTAAAATATTTCCAGAGGGCTTAAGTTTTTGGTTGACTACATAGCCAAAGTCATCCCAGCCTGAATTTATAGGAGCTTTCAAGTTAATAATGGGAGACCACGCGTCTTCTTTTGTTTTTACTGATCGAAAAATATCTAATCCGCCCATTCCAGTATGGCCTGTTGATGCAAAATACAAGGTGTCACCATGCATAAATGGAAATTTTTCATCCTTCTCAGAATTAATAGTCCTACTCAATGGACGAGGTGTGTCCCATCCGTCTGGTGTTCGTTCAGAAACAAAAATATCATAACCGCCCCACCCATCAGGATGATCTGTTGAGAAATAGAGACTTGATCCATCTTTTGAAAGAGATGGGTGACCATAATTTACATTTGGTTCTAGAAATTCCAAAGCTACAGCCTCTGTCCAATTATCTCCCTCTTTGTTACTGCGCATCAATTTGCAAAAATAATCTACATCTTCAGAATCATAACATCTTGAGAAATAAATTTCAGAGAAATCATTATTGAAGGCAATCGTTCCCTCATTATTTGGAGTATTGATGATTTTTGAAAATGTTTTCACCTTATTGGAAGAAATATTTGCTATAAATAAATCTGAAAATTTTCCTCCAGTCCAATTGTAAATGTCATCGCCTTTTGAGTCACTTCGATCAGAGGTGAAAACAATTTGATTATTTATATAGGGAGTCGGAGCGTACTCAGAAGAGGCACTATTAAAGGAAACTAGTTCAATCTCATAACCTGTCATGTCACCTTGTTCTTGCCAATCTAATGCAATTTTACATGCTGTAATTTCTTTGCGGTATTCATATGGACTTCCTATTTCTAGACCTAATTCTTTAAAGGCTTCCATTGCATCTCCGTATTGCTCATTTTTTTTCAAAGCATAGGAATATTCTCTAAGTGCATCTGACCCATATTGGTTATCGTAGGCAGTTTTATACCAGGAAATGGCGGAGGAGTTTTTGTTCGTTCTTTTGTAGGATTCTGCCAGCAGGAAAGCAATTTTTCCTTTTTCGACACGACTATCTGCCTTTTTATATTCTTTGTTTAGCATATCAACTGCAACGGAATATTGCTTTCTTTCAAAAGCCATTTTTCCATCAGTAATCTTTTGGGTAAACTTACAACCCAAAATCATAGATAAAGTAACTGCTAAAATTGTCCAAGTTTTGATATTCATAAAATCATATTTAGAGTGTAATACTACAAAATAAAACGCTTTTTATTTATTGTTTGTTGCAGACAGATAGGTTCGTCAAATCAATTGTGACATTTATTAATTAGAGGAAATTTATTAATTAATTGTTCGGAAGAATTACTGGTGGGTACAAATAAATAAAGCTCGGCTTTTTGAGCCGAGCTTAGGAAACGAATCTTACAATTTTTTAACCAAAACTTACAAATCCAAATAGTACAACTTGTGTGCCAGAAATTAAGTTTTGAATTATTATGAGTAAGTTTTATTCATAATGATCATAAAACTAATAATTGATTAACAATTGCTATAATCTGAATCATTTCTCTCAAAAATGCTTTTAACAATCAATATATTCCTCAACAATAAAAAATATAAACCATATAAAAACAATTAGGCTCAGCAAACTTAAAGCTTAACTTCCTAATATTTTATCAAAAAGTTGAATCTGGATCAAGATGGAGATGACTAAGAAAAGATAAGTTGACATCCAACTCATTTGAGAGTATATAATGTTATTGCAAACAGTCCTTTACAACTTTATGACGTTTTAGGTAATTAAATTGAAAAAGTACTAGGAAGGATTTAATTTTTCAACAAAATGTAGTTTGAATTTCAGTTAAAGTTCCTAGCAATTATTTTAATAAAAACGAAAACAATGTTTAAATTGAGCCTTATTAATGCCAGATTCAAGCATGAATACGAAATTAATAATGTCAAAATTAAAATTTAATAATTGACTCTTTTTTAAAAGTTTTCCAGATTATTCAAATTAGGAAAAGAATTACTTTTTTAAAACCTAAAGTCAACAGAACTTTTTAATATAAATGATAGATACTATCAAAAAGCAAAGTCTCAAATCTCTTCTTAATATTTTTGATATTACATTAGATTCTATAGTGAATCAGGTTTGGAGTGAAAATCCTGATCATTTAGAGTCATTTTCAAGTGGTATGGCCAAAATCACGCATCATATTTTAGAGCTAGGAGAATATGTGAAGAATGAATTAGATGAGAGTTCTATTGAATCAAATGAGTTATTACCAAGTTATATTATTCAATATTCGTGGATGGAAGAAGCTAAATCATTTTTGATTTTGTGGCGAGACGTTATTTTTCAATATCAAAAAGCTTTAGTATTAAAATCAAATCAAAAAATTTCTGAGGAGAGTTTAATGCAACTTCGTTTAACTTCAAAAGATGTTATTCAGGAAGGTGTAAATTATCTTAAAAACTATCTAGAAAAAGAAACTACTAATCTAGAAAAGAATAAAAGAGAATTAAAGTCCAAGATTTTTGAATGGAAAAAAAATAAGAGCCCATATGGAATCTATAGGGTGCAAATCGAAACCATAAATCAACAATGTGAAAAGTTAATAGAGCAGTATCAATCTCTTTTAAAATCATCTAAAGTTTTTCAAAACATTGGGCAGTTAATTCAACAAAATATCACAACGAGCAAAGTTGAAATTGACCAGTTAAAAATATTGGCAAATGATGCTAAAAAATTAGTGGAAGATCATGTTACTGATAAACCTGGAAAATTATCTACTCTCCTTATAAATATGGAATCTAAATTGGAAACTAGCCAACATTTGGAATTATTGAATATTTCGATTAATAAAGAAATTGAATCTTTGGAAGATAATATTCAGGTTCCAATTGAAGTTGATGGCGGGTTATTACTTTTTCGAGAGATTAATTTGAAAAATATATCGAGGCTATGGTTGGAATCAGAGACCACTCCCTTGGTATACGAATTTTGGAAAGTTAATGACCAAATTCTTAATAGTTTTAAGATGGCTTTGATGAATATTCGAAATCGAGCTATGCTATTTTCAAGTGAATTAAAAAAGGAAGATGGAACTAAAGGAGGAATAGATCCAAGGTTTGAGCAAGATAAATTTTGGTATCCGATTGTTTCTTTTTTGCAAAAAACAAATTTATGGGAGAATGAGTTAAATTCTCTTTCTGGAATTATTCAGGATAGGTTATCTAAAGAGTTTCAAATAAGCGAGATTTATAATACAGAAAAGGTCTTTCTTCCTATACCATTGCAAACTACAATTAATCAATACCGATTAACTCAAAATCCATGGGTTTTAAATACTCAAAATTGGTTAAAAAAGCAAATTAGACGTTTCCAAAAGTTTAAAAATACTGTAGAAAAAGAAGATGCTTTAAGTATCTCTGAAAAGATTGTTCGCTTTGTTCAAAATAAAAACAGACCTATTGGTAATCATCAATATTCCAATATATTTTTGACTAAAGGATATATGGGTAAATCATTTTGGGTAGGTCGAAAGATTGAATTGGAGCGATTTAATAACATTGTAGACCAATGGAAAATAGGTTTTCGAGGGGCAGTAATTTTAAGTGGGCAACGATTTTCTGGTAAGTCATTATTTGGTGAATATATTTCAACTCTTCATTTTCCCCAGAAATCAATTCGACTATTGCCAAATGTTACTTTAAAAGTTGGAGGACGAATTTTAGAGACCACCTATGACCTTGGCGCAGCAATAGATTTTATCCAAAAGTACTCTGTTAATGATCAATCTTTAATTTGGATTGATGATTTGGAAAACTGGAGTGATCCCAATATTCCACTTGGACAAAATGTAAGAGCACTTATAAAATCGATTGATAATCATGGTGGAAGAATGTTTTTTATGGTTTCCATGGCGAACTGGATGGTGGCGCATTTGGACAAAACTCATGAAATACAAAAAGTTTTTCAAGCAGATATCAACTTGGATAAAATGAGTTCGGCAGAAATCAAAGAAGCGATCTTAATTAGGCATGGAGCTACCCATAAGATTTTAGTTAACAAAAATAATGAGGAACCCTCTCCTCAAGAGTTTCAAAAAATGACAGATGGCATATTCCGGTATACTTTAGGGAATATTGGAGAGTCTCTCTCTAGGTGGTCTTTTTCAATTTATAAAAAGAGCGAGGAAAAGGTAGAATTTCGAGCATCGATTAATTATGCGTTTCCTGATTTTTTAAATCCTGATGTAGCGATAATCCTGACTACTCTAATGATGGAAAAAAGGACAAATGAATATCGGTTGAGGAAACTATTTGGTTCCCCATTCCAAGAGAAATTTAATTTCATTATTCAACGATTAATAAGTATCGGGATTTTGACTCGCCATATTGATGGTTGGTTAGAGGTGAACGAGGTAGTGGTTAATGAAGTTGGAAAAATATTGGAAGAAAAAAATTATTTGAAGTTCTATTAAAAGCAAGGATGAAATAATAGATTTGAAATCGAAGATTTATATAATATTAAAATTATTGGAGTTTGATTCTTATGAAAAAAATAATTGGAACGATATTTTTACTTTTTTGTGTTTTTATTTTAGGATTTTCTCAATTTGGCGAAAGTCCTCATTCTCCTTTAGATTCTGCAATTGTTGATTCTACTGTTTTAGAGCATTCAACTAAGAAAGAATTAAAAGGAATTTTAACAGAAGTTCTTTCACAAGGTGATAGTGGAAAGTTAAACGTTACTATCATTAATGTACCGCCCCAAAATCCAATTTTTAGAGAAGAATTAAAGGAAGAAGCTTTAAATCAAGAATATTTTAATTGGTGGCAATTTCTCCTTAGTTCTTTGTTATTATTGGGGCTTTATTTTTTACTTGAATTTTTAAACAGGGTTTTAACCAAATATAATTTTCTAGGGAAATACCAAACTAATGTGAAAGGCTTAGTTATGCATTCTCTTTTAATATTTGAGGCAGTTGCTTTGTTAATCTTAGGCAGCGGTTTTGTTCTGATTAATCCGTTTTATCATGGAATATTAGTTGTTATAGTTTTAGCAGTTGGATTCAATCACCTAAAGAATTATTTTAGTGGCAGAATCGTTCAATTTGATAAATCAGTAATTGAAGGGAAAAGATTGAAAACGTATAATTCACATGGAGTTATATTCAAAAAGGGAAGGTTTGGCCTTAAATTGAGAACTCAAAAGGGTGTCCAGTTTGTCAATTATTCTAGGTTGATTTCAGATGGATATACGTTATTGACTGGTATAGAAGTTGGCGGGTTTTATGAATTGGAAATTCAACCTAAAAGTTTTGAATTAAAAAAGGATTATTTAATTGTTTTAAGAGATTTGTTGACTACCACTCCATACTTAGACCTAAGTCATAAGCCACAATTGGAAAAAGTAGGTGATGGTGAATCTAGAGTAATTTTAGCTAGGGTAGAAGTGAAGGAAGAAAGTCATTTACAAGATTTGGTAACCTTGATTAAGGAACAAGATTTTTCATGTAAGGTGGTTTCATAACACAATATTTATAGAGCTGAATTTTTAAAATACAAAATATGGATCTTTCTAATTTGAGTACCGAAATGATTTTAATTGGAGTATCTGCAATTATTATTATTTCATTTTTCTTTGGTGAGTTGTCAAGGAAAACTAATGTTCCATCCGTTTTAATGCTGATTATTTTCGGTGTGATTTGCCAAAGTATTGTAAAGATTGAACAAGAAACACTAAGGCCAATATTAGGTTTGTTGGGGACAGTAGGACTGATTATGATAGTTCTAGAGGCGGCTTTAGAGTTAGAGTTGAAAAGAGAAAAATATATTCCAATCGCAAAAGCTATGGCCATTGCACTAATTGGACTTTTAGCATCGGCTTATATTGCTGCAGAAATTTTATTTTATTTTTATGAAGGAGACGGAATGACAATAGAGAAGGCTTGGATTTATGCCACGCCGCTGTCTATCTTGTCAAGCGCCATTATTATTCCAAGTGTTTCAGGTTTAAATTCTGTTAAAAAAGAATTTCATATTTATGAAAGTACCTTTTCAGATATATTGGGAATTATTGTTTTTTATTATTTAACAGGACAGCTGGGGAATGAAGATGACCATGGTGGAGGTTTAGTAGGTTATGGCGGAAATGTATTGTTAACAATTGTAGTCTCATTTATTGCAAGTTATTTGATAATTCTTATTTTTCAGAGTATTAAAAGTCATACTAAATTATTTTTATTGATTGCAGTATTGCTTTTGTTGTATGGTGTCGGGAAAGAAATGCACCTTTCAGCTTTAATTGTTATTTTGATATTCGGATTAATAATCGCCAATATGAAATTGTTTTTCAAAGGAATATTAGGTCGTTGGCTACATTTGGAGAAGGCTAATCAGATATATGAAGGGTTGCACGTTATCACAATGGAAACTGCTTTTGTGGTTAGAACCTTTTTCTTTGTTATTTTTGGACTATCAATAAATTTATTGTCTTTAAATAGTCTAAATGTTGCTATTATTAGTGGATTGATAATCGGATCTATTTATATTATTCGTTACCTCACATTAAGGCCATCGATAGGTGAAGATATAAACCCTCAATTGTATATTGCACCTCGGGGTTTGATAACCATATTGTTGTTTTATAAGATTCCTGAAGCTGCAAAAGTAGAAGCATTTAACTCAGGAATTTTATTGTTCATAATAATTGGAACGAGTTTGATAATGACGGTTGCCATGATAATGGACAAGCGAAATACAGGGAAAGCAATTCGGAAAGCAGAAGAACAACCTGTAGGTTATGAAAAATGGAGAGCACCTTCTATTTCTGATGTTATTGATAATCAAAGTGATAACCATTAGTGAATTAATATTTTAATACAAAGCAAATGAATCTTAAAAATCTTGCAAAAATTGTTGATGACGCAGCATTAAACGCCAAACCGATTTCTCAATTAAGTTTGAATAACCAATTTTCTGAAAAAGAAGCTTATGAAATCCAGGCTAATTCTATAGCTAGAAGATACAACAGAGGGGAAAAATTAGTGGGTGTTAAACTTGGCTTTACAAGTAAAGCTAAGATGGAACAGATGGGAGTTCATGATATGATATGGGGAAGATTGACTGATGGAATGTTGATTGGACAAAATTCAAGTTTACTGTTAGAGAAAATGATTCATCCTAGGGCGGAACCTGAAATTTGTTTTTTGGTGAAAAAAGAAATAAGTAAGGAGATTCCTTTGAGTGAAATCAAAGAATATATTTACGGTGTGGCAGGAGCTATTGAAGTAATTGATTCTAGGTATGAAAATTTTAAATTTTCTTTGGAGGATGTAATAGCTGATAATTGTTCTTCAGCAGGTTTTGTAATTGGAAAATGGCATAATGTAGATACACCTTTGGAAGATTTAAAAATGGATTTAATTATTAATGATGAAGTTGTTCAATCTGGATCATCCAATGCAATTTTAGGTAATCCTTGGGAATCCGTTGTGGCTGCTTCAAGACTTTGTTCCAAGTACGATCAGGTAATTCGTTCTGGAAGTTATATTATGGCTGGAGCTGCAACTTCTGCTGTTTATTTGGAGAAAAACCAGATTGTAAAAGTTGAGGTGGCAACATTAGGTTCTGTTCAGTTTTCTATCCAATAGGTTTATATTGAGTTAATAGATCATTGTATATATTTTGATTTGTTAAGGATACTTTATTAAAAATGATTTTGTGATAAATTAAAAAACACAATTTCTTGAAAGTTAAAAAACATATTCCAGGTTTTGATTTGCCAAATCTTCATAATAAGGCCTTTGAGTTTGCGATTGTTTCTAATCGTGAAATTTTAGATCATAATATTCCAACTAATCATGATCCATTTCGACCCCATCGAATACATTTTTATGCTATTCTTTTTATCCTTGAGGGAAACGGGAAACATTTCATAGATTTTAAAAGCTATGATTACCAAAAGGGTAGTGTTATTTTTATTGCCAAGGATCAAGTTCAAGCTTTTCAAAAAAATGATGATAGAGAAGCTTATTTTTTATTGTTTACCGAAAACTTTATTGAACGAGGTAGCTTAAGTTCAAATTTAATGCAGGAGTTAAGTTTGTATAACTATCATTTATACTCACCTGTGATCAACCTAGAAGGAGATGGAATGAATATTTTTAAAAGTTTAGTCAATCGAATTAAAAAGGAATATGATGCGCCTGATGATAATTTAACTGAGGAAATAATACAATCTTCCCTGAAAATATTTTTAGGTTTGTCGGAACGTAAAAGAAAAAAAAATCAATCTACGTTATCAGTTTCAAAGTATCAAATTGAATTTAATCAATTTCAAAATTTGCTCAATAAATACCTTTTTATTTCTCGTCAAGTTCAATTTTATGCTAACGAGATGAATATGTCCTCTAAGAAACTAAATCGGATAACACAAGAATTAATGGGCAAGCCTGTTAAAACCTATATCAATGATTCTTTGATTTTGGAAATAAAACGTTTGCTTATGAATACCTCCTTGAGTATCAAAGAAATCAGTTATAAAATTGGTTTTGAAGACCCCACTAATTTTGTAAAGTATTTTAAAAAGTATACTGAATTGACTCCTATTGATTTTCGAAAAAAGTATTAAGCGAAAGTTAATTTAGTCCTAATTTGAGCTAATTTCTTATTAAATAAATCTCCCATAATTACCATTTCTAAATTTAAACACTAAATTGAAATACTGATGATTAGATTCTGTAATGGTCTATTTTTAGTAATTGATTCGGCATTTTGTTTTGTTAATTAATTGATTTAATGTTTTTTATTCTGATTATTTTTTATTGAATGCACGAATGTCTGTGTTTTTATACACATTCCAAATACTCTTCTTTTTATTATGTTTCATGTTTTGTCCCGTTTTAACCATTATTCTACTTTGTTTAACCTTTTGTAATTTTTGTTTATTGTTCAATTTTGCATTCGAAATACAAAATATATTTACACAACAATTTAGATGGAAAAATTAAAGAAGGGAGGCATGAAAGTATTAAACAATTACATTCATATTTTTGCACTAATATTGGTAGCGAATTATTCTTTTGCAAATCCCAATCCAGTCAATTTAAATAGCATTTTTGATGTACTAAATTATCAAGAAATCCTTGAGGTAGATTTGAGTTTAGACATGGAGGACGTTTTCGGAAATAGAAGAAGTAAAGATAAACATAAAGCAGTTTTGTCATTTAGGGATAAAAGTGGTAACGATCAAACTTGGAATATTAAAGTAGGTTTACGAGGAAGATTTAGAAGAACCAGGTGTAATAATTTAGCCCCATTAAAATTACATTTTAGTAAAAATGATTTGTTGGATGCAGGATTAGCAAAATTTAATGATTTAAAGCTTGTTAACCAATGTATGGATGACTCAAAAAATTTGAAACAACTTTTGGTAAGAGAGTATTTAGCATACAGGTTATACAATCAAATAACTGATCAGAGTTTTAGAGTTCAATTTTTAAAAATCAATTATTTTGATACTCAAACGGGTAAATCAAGAATACAATATGGTTTTGTGATTGAGGATACTGCTCAATTGAGAGCACGGGTTAATGGAATGAAAGTTGAAAACCAATACAATGTAAGACAAGAGAAATTTGATCAGCATCAAATAAAGCTAATGTCTATCTTTCAATATATGATTGGAAACCCAGATTGGTCAATTGGGCGAGATCATAACGTAAAAATAATATTACAGGGAGATAAATTAATTGCTATCCCATATGATTTTGACTTTTCAGGTATCGTGGAAGCTCCTTATGCTATGATAAATGCAGAACTTGGTATTGCTAGTCCAAAGGATAGGGTATTTCTTGGTTTTGAAAATCATGTTGAGAATATGACTTACGAATTAGATATTTTTGAAGATAAAAGGTCATCATTAATCAAGACAATTAAAGAATGTAAGTCGTTAAAGGGGAGAAATCGAAGAGAAATGATTAAATTTATTAATTCGTTTTATGATGAGACTGAAAACTTTTATTTGCCTTTACAAAAAGATAAAGTTCCAACATTAGGGGAATAGATAAATAAATTCACAAAAACTGACTTACTAGTAACTCAAAAAACACATACTTATGATTGAAGTTTTACAAGATGAAATAATTGTCAAAAAAGGAAAAAAGAAGGGAAAGGTGAAAAGTGGAATTTCGAAACAGACGATTAATATTATTAGAACAACTCAAAGAAACAATATCGATTTAACTGCAATTGCTGATAACAAAGCTAATGTTTTGCTAAGTTTGAACGCAATAATAATTGCTGCTCTTATTCCAATAGTGATAGCTAATGTTGATATCGTTTTTGAAAAAATGATGATTATTCCATTAATGATTCTTGCAGTTACAAGTTTTGTTACAATATATTTGTCAGCAGCAGTTTTGAAACCATCTAATTTTGATAGAATGAGGTCAAGCGCTAATCCTGACTCAGATTCTAGCCCTTTCTTTTTTGGGAATTTTTACAAGATGGAAGCAGAGGAATATTTTAAATTTATAAAACCTTCTTTGTCTAACCCCAAAGATTTGAAGGCTCATTTGGCTCAAGATCTTTATTATATCGGAAAAAGGTTAGGAGAGAAAATGGCCTTTGTTCGGCAGGCATACAATATTTTTACAATAGGAATTCTAGTGACATTAATTAGTTTTGGAGCAGTAGTGTTTTTATTTTAAAAAAATAAAAATAGTAGTATTTTAAATTAAAAAGAGCTTTCAATCTGTTTAGGTTGAAAGCTCTTTTTTGATAAAGGATTCAATTATGGGAATTTAGGAAATTTATCAAAGTTAGGTTTTCGTTTTTCCAAAAATGCATTTCTTCCCTCTTCTGCTTCTTCAGTCATATAACCTAGGCGAGTGGCTTCACCAGCAAACAGTTGTTGCCCAACCAATCCATCATCAATCATGTTGAAGGCAAACTTCAACATTTTTATTGCCATTGGACTTTTCGCTAAAATTTCTTGTGCCCATTGATAGGCGGTATCTTCTAATTCCTCGTGAGGAATAGATGCATTGGCCATACCCATAGCAACTGCCTCATCAGCTGAGTAATTTCTTCCTAAGAAAAAAATCTCTCGAGCTCTTTTCTGCCCAACTTGTCGAGCCAAATAAGCAGATCCATAACCAGCATCATAACTTGCTACATCAGCATCCGTTTGTTTAAAGATAGCATGCTCCTTACTAGCTAAAGTTAAATCGCAAACTACATGTAAACTATGTCCCCCTCCAACGGCCCAACCTGGAACTACTGCAATAACAGCTTTATTCATAAATCTGATCTGCCTTTGAACTTCTAAAATATTGAGTCGATGAATTCCATCTTCTCCTCTGTATCCAGTTTTGTCACGAACTCTTTGATCGCCTCCAGAACAAAAAGAATAAACTCCATCTTTGGGGGAAGGTCCTTCTGCAGAGAGTAAGACTACTCCAATAGTTTGATCTTCACGAGCATCAATAAATGCTTCAAAAAGTTCAGAAACTGTTTTTGGTCGAAAAGCATTTCGAACTTCTGGTCGATTAAATGCTATTCTGGCAACTCCATTTTTTTTTCTGTAAGTAATGTCCACATATTCTTTAGCGGTGATCCAACCATTATTTTCCATGACGTACTATTTTGATTTATTTTAGAATCGAGTTATTTAAAGTTTCAAATAAATTAATAATTTTAAAACAGAGAATACTTGTTTTAGTTTATCAAATTTAATGCAAGAATACGAAATATCTTCTTGATTTTAATTTCCCCCATCTGCTTCCTATAATTTAGGTTTGAAAACCAATAATTCATTTGCTTTTACTTTATTTCAAATCTTTTTCAGCATACTTTGACTAGAGAAGGAATACAAATATTTAATTTTTATAAATTATTTTCATCCCGAAAATATCATTTTTGTTGAAACTAAACATGCTTATATCTTTATTTTTAATTCAAGCTAAAAACCTTTTGAAGCTTTTAATGTTAAGGCAAAAAAATCATTTAAAATGCTCAGTCAAAGAAACTAAAGTAGTTGAAGAAATCAATGTAAAAAAAATGGTCGGTAAAAATTTAGAGAAATCCCCTAAGATGTTTTGGAAATGGATGAAGGCCTAAACTAGGTTCGAATTACAATACATTTTAAATTTGGACTTTAATCAGCTAATCAAACTCACAAGGGAAACTTTAATTAGCTTGTGAGCATTATTTTGTTTAAATTTTAGTCATTTTAATGGCGTAAACATGAGGGATTTTTAGTTCTCTTTTTCCGTAATAAAACCATCCATTTTCTAGTGGAGTCATATTTGGAAAACAGTCGTAAGGACTTTCTGCAAACTCTTGAAAATCAATTATGTTTAGGCCTTGATGTATTAGTGGACGAATTAAATCTGAGAGAGAGTGCAACCAAAAATATTCTTTAAGCTGAATAGGAGCATTTCGATCAGCATAAGTACCTTCTTCCACCTCTGTAAAAGGTTTTCCAATATTAAAGTAAGGGTAAGTTAATTTATCCTTTTCCCAATCAAACATGTACAATACCGGATGGAAATCTGCAATAAAAAATGTTCCTCCTGGTTTCAGGAAATGACTAATTACTTTTGCCCATTTTTCTAAATCTGGAAGCCATCCTACAGTACCATAAGAGGTAAAAACTATGTCAAATTTACCTTCTAGTTTTTGATCCAATTCAAGTACATTACTTTCTATAAATTTCGCATCTAGTTTTAGTTCGGTATTTAACTCTTGAGCCAATTTTACAGCTTTTGGAGAGAAGTCCACACCCGTGACTTTTGCACCCATTCTTGCCCATTGTAAACTGTCTTGACCAAAGTGGCATTGTAGGTGTAACATTGACTTTCCGGAAACATCACCAAGTGCATCAAGCTCTATTTTATTTAATGGATTTTTTCCATTTTTAAAGTCTTCCAAATCATAAAATTCAGAATTTTTATGTACATCAGTTTTTGAATCCCACAACTTTTTATTGGTGTCGAAATATTCTTGCATTGTCCTTTATTTTTCTTGTAAAGTAACATCACTAAACTTAAAAGAAATTAATATCATGAGTCATTAATAGTATTTAAGATTAAATCAAACACTCCATCTTGCTACAGGTACCACATCTTGTCCAACAAAATCTTTTTTCAAATATTTATAATATCCTGTTACCGCAATCATTGCTGCATTATCAGTACAATATTCAAATCGAGGAATATAAGTTTTCCATCCCATTTCTTTTCCCATTTCTTCTAGTCCACTTCTTAACGCTGAATTAGCAGAAACACCTCCAGCAATAGCCAAATGTTTAATCCCTGTTTTTTGAGCGGCAATTTTTAATTTTTTCAATAAAATACTCACAATTCTAGCTTGTACAGAGGCACAAATATCATTTAAATTTTCTTCAATAAATTTTGGGTTCTCTTTTATATTTTTCCTTAAGAAATAAAGAATAGAAGTTTTCAATCCACTAAAGCTAAAATCTAATTCACCAACTTTAGGTTCTGTAAATTTAAAAATAGGTTCCCCTAATTTAGCATACTTATCAATTAAAGGTCCAGCAGGGTAGTCAAGCCCCAGCAATTTTCCTGTTTTGTCAAAAGCTTCTCCAGCTGCATCGTCTATAGTTGAACCGAGAAGTTCCATCTTTAAATGATCTGTAACCTTCACGATTTGGGTGTGTCCACCTGATACCGTTAGGCATAGGAATGGTAAGGGTGGTTTTGGTTCCTCTGCATAATGTGCCAAGATGTGAGCTTGCATATGATTGACTTCGATCATAGGAATTTCCAAACTCATAGCAAAGGCCTTAGCAAATGAAACACCCACTAACAGAGATCCAATTAAGCCAGGACCACGTGTAAATGCTATTGCCGAAAGATTTTCTTTTTTGATTCCAGCTTTTTTTATGGCAGCATCAACAACAGGTACGATATTAACTTGGTGAGCTCTAGACGCAGCCTCAGGGACAACTCCTCCATATAACTTATGAATCTCCTGATTGGCGATGCAATTGCTGAGAACTTCTCCATCTTGAATAACGGAAGCGGAGGTATCATCACAAGAAGATTCTATGGCTAAAATTAATACACTCATTTTTCTTATTTAATTTCTGTTAATTGTATATTTATGGAAGATCAAAATCTATTGTTCGCATAATATATATCAATGTCAATGGCTTTTTTTGGACTTGGGTTGCTTGTTTACAACACGAGAAAACAAAGAAATGAAAAAAGGACTAATTTTTTTCATCTCATACGTCAAAAACTATTTTAGTTACATCTAAACCAATAGAAACCAATAGAAACCAATAGAATCATGTTTCGAAGTAAATCCAGAAAAAATCAAAAACAGAAAAAAAACTGATACCGTACAATCTTACATCGAAGGTGAACAAGACTTAACTCATATATTTGTACTAGGAATTCAAACTGGTGGAATATTTTCTTTAAAAGAAAATGTTAGACTAGATGAAATCATAGCTGGGGAAGTAAAATGTGAAAATAAATTGGTTTTGGGAGGTGCAGGAAAAAAAGGGTAATTGGGAGGCAACTGATTCTGCAATTGACGGAAATGTTAAGAGGGGAATCAAGGTTTCTGGGACTCTTTAATTGCATGAAACTGCAAAAATGGATGGAATTATTATCACTGGGAAAATGACAGTAGATTCAGGAGCTTTTTACACAGGTGATTGCCGAGTAGGAGATCAGTATTTCAAATAATGCTTATAAATATGAAAAAAATAAAGATTTGTTGAATTCATTAGTGAATTTAAAGTAAATAATTACCGATAAATCTTATTTTTTTAATAAAAAATACTAATATTGCGACTTAACAAATTGAAAAAAATAATATTATGAGATTGATTATTAACTTAATCTTAATTGGTGTTGTAATCCTTTTGGGTTATCTATTGTTTTTTGGGATTAAAGAGCCAATTGCTTTTGGTGATGCTAAAAAAGAGCGTCTAGAAGCTGTTACTAATCGACTGAAGCAAGTTCGATTCGCCCAAGAATTCCACAGAGATATTACTGGTTTATTTGCAAACAGTTTCGATAGTCTGAAACATGTTTTAACCACAGATTCATTCACCCTTGTGAAAATTATTGGTAACCCTGATGATCCTAATGGAGAATTTACAAGAATTGAAACAAAGAAATCTGCGAAAGATTCTCTAGCTTTTCTCTTCAATGATCCAACTAGTAAAGTTAAAATTGTTTTAGACTCTTTGCCTTTTGTTCCATATAGCGGAGGTGCAAGGTTTACGATTCAAGCTGATACACTAACTTACCAGAAAACACTTGTAACGGTGACAGAGGTAGGAACTCAATGGAAAACATTCATGGGTAAGTATGCTGATGCAAAATACCAAAGATACGATAACCTCTACTTCCCAAATAATTTAGTGAAATTCGGAGATATGTCAGGGCCAAACCTTGGTGGAAATTGGGAATAATAAATACAAATATTGTTGAAGATTCATTTATAAAAAATGATACTTCAAAATATAACCTGTCCATGCTAATCTGTATGGACAGGTTTTCTTATGTCATTTTGGATAATGAAAACCATTTACTAGCATTAAAAAGTTATCTCATTAATGCTAATCAAAAAGCTCCTAGGAAACTTGATAGTGTACTTCAAGAAATCTTCCTTGATGATGAAGTATTAAAATTACCATTCCAGAAAAAGACTGTTGGTTTTATTAATAACAAAACTACTTTTGTTCCAAATAAACTCTTTGCAGTAGAGGAGGTTGACACTTACTTAATAAACCAAGTATCTTCATTAGAGAACGATCAAGTATTTGTAGATGAATTAGAATTAATGGATGCAAAAAATGTTTATTCATTTGATCAAAACATTTATTTCTTACTTAAAAGCTACTTACCTAATGCTCGCTTTGTCCATAATGCTACTTCAGTTGTGAAAGGCTTCTCATTTAATCAAAATGAAAATACTGGAAAAAAGGTATGCATTAATGTTAAAGAAAATCATTTGCAAATTGCTCTTTTTGACAATCAAGAATTGATTTTTTATAATTCATTTGCTTTTCAAAATGAAAAAGATTTTATTTATCATGTAATGCTAGTTTTTAATCAATTTGGATTAAATGTTGATTCGAATTCGGTCATATTATCTGGGCAAATAACTAAAGATTCTAAGATTTATAGAATGTTATTTCGATACATTAATCAAATTCAATTCTCAAAGGCTCCTTCAGCCATTCAATTAGGTGGTAATTATCACGGTATTCCAACTCATTTTTTCTTTGATTTATTTAGTTTAGGATTATGCGAATAGTAGGTGGAAATTTTAAAGGGCGTAAATTTAATCCTCCTGCGAAAAGTTGGCCAACACGACCAACTACAGACTTTTCTAAAGAGGCATTGTTTAATATTCTAAATAATACTTGGGACTTTGAAGGGATGAAGGTTTTAGACTTATTTGGAGGTACTGGTAATCATAGTTATGAATTTATTTCTAGAGGATGTAATGATGTAACTTATGTAGACAAATTTGGTGGATGTATTTCATTTGTTAAGCAGACTGCGAGAGATCTTGAGATTGAAAATAAAATCAATATTGTTCGCGGAGATGTGTTTAAATTTATTGAAACAACTCACTTGAAGTTTGATTATATTTTTTGTGGACCACCTTATCCTTTACCACGATTGGCAGATCTTCCTGATTTAATTTTTAAGCATGAGTTGTTAGCAGAAGAGGGGTGGGCAGTTGTTGAACATAATGCAATTAATGATTTTAAAAAACACGAACATTTCTTTGATGAGCGTAAATATGGAGGAACTATTTTTAGTTTTTTTAAGTAAATAATATTTTTTAAGCCAAATAAGGATAAGGTTTAATCATTTAAGTTCATCCAATTTAACTTTCATTTTTACCATTCTCCTCTTTACTTGTCTTGCGTGTAATACTGGTTCAAACCTTGAATTTACACAGTGTATTACAATCAAAAATTTACTATTTTTGCACTTGCTTTTACAATTTCGTTTCTCATGAAAAAATTAATTTGGATCATCCTACTTTTTTTGTGTTATTCTTCCTTTGGGCAGGGTAACTTAAATGGCTTGTGGTCAGGAAAAATTACACAGGAAGAAGGCGGGTTTGCTCCAGATTATACTTTCGAAATTTATATTACTCAGGATGGAAATAAGATTAAGGGTAGGTCATATGTTTATGTCGATGAAATATATGCATCATTTGATATTTTAGGAGAAGTCAATAATGAAATTTATTTAAGTTTGAGAGATAATGAAATCTTAGACAACAAAGTAAATGATGGGATGGAGTGGTGTTTGAAAAAGTATCAATTGGTATTTAAAATAAAAAAAGGAATTTCTAGTTTGGAGGGTTTTTGGCAGGGAAAAACTTCTTTCAGTACCTGTATTCCAGGTAAAGTTTTTTTAAAAAAACAGGCTCCTAGAGCCTGAATTTTTAAATGAAAAAAAATTACTTTTGCGGAATATTTAATGATTGAAACAAACATATCATTCTTTTTTTCCAAATTTATTATAGTACAACTCTTAATCAATATCATTTTTTAGAGATCTTGAATGATGTATTAATTGGGCTGCAAAATGTAGATCAGTTTTAACTCATGTAGGTTTGGTATTTACAAATAAGTATGACACCATGGCCTAAAATATCGATGAATAATTTGGAAGTTATTAAATTGAAATACAAAGTATGGAAAAGGTTAAAAAGAGAAACTTTGGATTAGGGATAAAATGAAATAATAGAATGAGATCATACATACTTTAAAACTTTATAAAGTTGTTCTTGAAATTATCAAATGTCAAAGAAAATAGGAACAATTTTTATCAATGATTTTCAATCAAAAATTCCAAAAAAATATAATATCGAATTTATAAATCAAGGGATAAACTAGAAATAAATAATTGAATATCACCTAAGGAAACTAAAAGTTTAGTTTTTATTTAACAAATCAAAACAAACCTGATTTCCTGAATTCGAAAAAAAATAAAATAAATTAATATCCGATTAATGAATATTACAGAAATTATAAAAGAAGGGACTGCGTTAGCAGTTAAAGAATTGTACAATCACGAGATTAATGTGAACGATGTTAATATTAACTCGACAAGGAAGGAGTTTGATGGTGATTATTCAGTAGTCGTTTTCCCATTTACCAAAGTTGCTCGCAAAAAGCCAGAACAGATTGGAGAAGAATTAGGGAAATATTTAGTGGGGAAATATGATGACTTAATAAATTATAATGTCATTAAAGGTTTCTTGAATTTAGAAGTGAGCAACAAATATTGGAATCAATACCTCTCCCAAGTCGCAGAAAAAGAAACATTTAAAAAACCTTTTCACGGAGAGAAAATCATGATTGAATTTTCTTCTCCTAATACAAATAAGCCACTGCATCTAGGACATGTTAGGAATATTTTATTAGGTTGGTCCTCTTCTAAAATTTATGAGGCACTTGGTTACGAAGTGCAAAAGGTGCAGGTGATCAATGATAGAGGAATAGCTATTTGTAAAAGTATGTTAGCTTGGCAAATGATTGGCAAGGGAGAAACTCCAAAGGAGGCAGGAATTAAAAGCGATCATTACGTTGGGAAATGGTATGTCGAGTTTGAAAAATTATTTCAGGCAGAATATCAAACTTGGCAAAAAACGGATGCAGGTCAATCAATTTTTTTAAATGATAAAAAAGATGGCCAAGAGGAAGCTGCTTTTTTTAAAGGATTTAAAAACACTTATTTTAATGAGCACTCTAAGGTTGGTGCGGATGCAAAAGCAATGTTATTAAAATGGGAAGATAATGATGATGATGTGAGAAGTCTTTGGAGAAAAATGAACGGCTGGGTATACGAAGGTTTTGATACTACATATAGAAATCTAGGTATTGAATTTGATAAATTATATTACGAATCAGATACTTACCTTTTAGGTAAAGATATCATTGAGGATGGATTGTCAAAAGAAATTTTTTACAAAAAGGATGATGGATCTGTTTGGATAGATTTGGAAGATGCAAAAATGGATCACAAATTGGTTTTGAGAAGGGATGGAACTTCTGTCTATATGACGCAGGATATTGGAACCGCGGAACATAGGTTTCAAGATTTTGGAGCAAAAAGAATGGTTTACGTTGTTGCAGACGAGCAAAATTATCACTTTAAAGTTTTGTTTGAAATAATGAGAAGAATGAGCGCTTCTTATGCTGATGGATTGTTTCATTTGAGTTATGGGATGATCGACTTGACTACGGGGAAAATGAAATCAAGGGAAGGGACTATAGTTGATGCTGATGACTTAATGACGGAAGTAATAGAAGCAGCTAGGGTTAATGCATTAGAAAAAGGTGGATTAGAAGGGCTAGAGGAAGCGAGGAAGAAGGATGTTTATCGAAAAATAGGATTAGCAGCACTTAAGTTTTTTATAATTAAAGTCAATGCAAAAAAGAGAATGATTTTTAACCCTGAGGAGTCAGTTGACTTGCAGGGTAATACTGGACCATATATCCAATATGCTTATGTAAGAATTCAATCTGTTTTGAAAAAAGCAGGGGAAGTAGATACGTCGATTGCTACAAAATATGAAAACCTTGGCGTAACAGAAAAAGAATTGATTGGACAAATTTATAGATTGGATGAAATTATAAGAATGTCTGCAGATCAATTTGATCCTTCCTTCTTGGCATCTTATTGTTATGAAATGGCAAAAACTTATCATAGATTTAATCATGATCATAGAATCATAAAAGCAGAATCGGAAGAGGCAAAAGCATTTAGAATTAGATTGTGTAAAGTGACTGGGAAAGTGTTACAATTCGTAATGGAATTGTTAGGTATTGAAATGCCAGAAAGAATGTAAATTTTAAAATGAAATTTTAATAAATAAAGAATGAGTGAAACAGCTAAAGAATCTCTAAATTTTATCGAACAAATCATTACAGATGATTTGGAGACGAAAAAAAATGTAACCGTTCATACTCGTTTTCCACCTGAGCCAAATGGATTCTTGCATATTGGTCACGTTAAAGCGATTGCAATTAATTTCGAAACTGCTAAAAAATTTGGAGGGAAAACTAACCTCCGTTTTGATGATACTAATCCTACAACAGAGAAAACTTTATATGTTGATAATATCAAAAATGATATCAAATGGTTAGGTTATGATTGGGAAGATCGGGAGTATTTTGCATCTGATTATTTCGATCAGTTGTATTTATTTGCAATAGATTTAATCAAAAAGGGATTAGCCTATGTAGATGAATCTACTCCTGAGGAAATTGCAGAAATGAAAGGTGATCCAAATACACCAGGTAGGAATAGTCCGTATCGAGATAGAACTATAGAAGATAATTTACGACTTTTTGAAGGAATGAAAAATGGTGAGCACTCTGATGGAAGCATGGTACTTCGGGCAAAAGTAGATATGGGACATCCTAATTTGTTGATGCGTGATCCAAATATTTATAGAATTAAAACAGCCACTCATCATAGAACGGGAGACAAGTGGTGTATTTATCCTTTGTACGATTTTGCTCATGGACAATCCGATTCTATCGAAAATATTACTTATTCGTTGTGCTCATTGGAGTTTAGGCATCATCGAGATTTTTATAATTGGTTGATTGAGAAATTGGAGATTTTTCCATCTCGTCAAATTGAATTTGCTCGGATGAATGTGGCTCATATGATCACGAGTAAAAGAAAATTATTGAAATTGGTGGAGGAGAATTTTGTAACAGGATGGGATGATCCAAGAATGCCTACTGTTGCTGGAATGAGAAGGAGAGGATTCCCAGCTGCAGCATTGAGAGCTTTTGTTAATAAAGTTGGAGTAGCCAAAAGAGAAAATACTATTGAATTAGATTTATTAGAGAGTTGTGTTCGTGATGAATTGAATAAAACAGCTACTCGAGTGATGGGAGTTTTGAATCCATTGAAAATGGTTATTACTAATTATCCAGAGGGACAAGTAGAGCAGATGCCTGCTGATAATAATCCGGAAGATGAAAATAGTGGTTCTCGAACGATGCCTTTTTCTAGAGAGTTGTATATAGAGAGAGAGGATTTCATGGAAGATGCGCCAAAGAAATTTTTTAGACTTGGGCCAGGGAAAACAGTCCGGTTAAAAAATGGATTTATCGTTTCTTATGAAAATCATTTGAAGGATGAAGTTGGAAATGTAATAGAGGTTCATGTGACTTATTATCCAGATTCAAGATCAGGTTCTGATAATTCTGGAATTAAGGCAAAAGGAGTTTTACATTGGGTATCCATAGAACAAGCTGTAAAAGTGGAGATTCGAGATTATGATAAATTATTTACTGTGGAATCTCCTTTAGCTGACGAGAAAAAAGACTTTATGGAATTTTTCAATAATGAGTCATTGAAAGTGATGAATAATGTGTTTGTGGAGCCAAGTTTACAATCTGCCAAACATGGTGATCTTTTTCAATTTATGCGTAAAGGATATTATTGCATGGATCAAGAGTCAACAGATGACAAATTGGTTTTTAATAAAACGGTTGGTTTGAAAAGCTCTTGGAAACCCAAGAGTAATCAAAATCAGAGATCAAACAATAAAAAGTAAAGATATATACTGCCCCTAGGTTGTACTGTTTTTATAAAAATTATTAATTATGAAAAATATTTTATTTATAGCACTTATATTATCAAGCTTCTTTTCTTTTGCCCAAAAAGGAGAAACGATTATAATTCCTCCCTCGGAAATTTTGCAGCAGGTGAAAATAGATGTTGTTTATCTAGCATCTGATTATCTTCAAGGTAGAGAAACAGGAACTGTTGGAGAAGGAAGAGCGGCAAATTATATTGTTCACCGTTTTCACCAAATTGGGTTAACACCACAAGGCGAAAGTAGGACTTGGTTTCAAGAATTTCCGTTTTTTGAAATCACGAACCCACATGCCCCTGATAAAGGAAGGATTGAAGGGAAAGGAAAAAACGTAATTGGTTTTATTGATAATGGTGCAAAAAACACCGTTGTTATTGGAGGACATTATGATCACCTTGGAATGGGCGGAAGTGGTTCATTACATGCTGGTGATCCAGAAATTCATAATGGTGCAGATGATAATGCAAGTGGAATAGCAGCGATGTTTCGTATTGCGGAGTATTTGAAAAACTCTAATTTAAAGTCAAATAATTATATGTTTATTGCTTTCTCTGGAGAGGAGAAAGGGTTGTTTGGTTCTAAATATTTTGCTTCGAATCCTACAATTGACATTGATCTAATTAATTATATGTTTAATATGGATATGGTTGGAATGTTGAATGAAGAAAAAGTTTTGGCGGTGCAAGGAACGGGTACATCACCTGCTTGGAAACCAATTTTAGAAAGGAAAAATTTACAAGGTCTTAATATTAAGGGTAGAGAATCAGGTGTTGGGCCGAGTGACCATACTTCATTTTACTTAAAAGATATACCTGTCTTACATTTTTTTACAGGACAACATTCTCACTATCATAAGCCCTCTGATGACTCTGAGAATTTGAATTATCAAGGCATAGTAGCAGTTTCTGATTTCTTGATCAGTTTGATTGAACATGCAGATGGGGAGAAACTAGAGTTTACCAAAACTAAAGACTCTTCGGAGAAAAAAGCAGCAGCTTTTAAGGTTACATTGGGAGTTATGCCTGATTATGTTTACACAGGTAAGGGCATGCGTGTAGATAGTGTCATAAAAGGAAGAGTAGGGGATAAAGGTGGATTGAAAAATGGGGATGTCGTCATAAAAATTGGCGATATTGAAGTGGAGGATATCTATAAATATATGGAAGGTTTGGCCAAATTTAAAAAAGGTGATACAGCAGAGGTTGTTATTTTGAGAGGAAAAAAATCTAAGAAGAAAACGTTGAAAGTTATATTTGAATAAATATTAGTTGATAATTTCTTAAAGACTTACCTCTGTTTTTACATTGTGGATGTTTTTTTGTTGAAAAAGTATTCATTCCATACAAGCTTTATAATAATTCCAAAATAAAAAGAAGATCAATTTTGTTCCACTTCTTCTGGTTATCGTAATTCAGTTATTTATATGTTTCTGGAAGGAAAAGGGCTGAAAATGAAATCTTCAGTCCTTTCTAGCATCCTTTATACTTAAATACATACAATACATAATTTGTTGTTCAGTTTACGTATTTTCTAGCAATGTGCATTTTTAGAAAAATAAAAAGAGGGAAAAAAATAAGCACATCATGCGATTATATGAAGCTAGAAATCCAGAGGTTTTCGATAAAATAGAGAAAATTGTTCAAAATATAATCGAGAACCTAAATTTGAATTAATTATAACCTATTTGATTGGTATTACAATAATATTTCTATTCCGCCAAATAGAATATATATTTCAAAATTAATAATTTACTAGTGGATAAAAGTTTCGATTCTTAGTCAATTGAAAAAATGAACAAGGATTTTAATTGTAAGATAATATTATGATTATATGATAAATATAGTAAGAGGAATAAAGTATTCTGTATTAGATTTGGCTTTAATTTCGGAAGGGGATACAACAGCTGAAACGCTTCAAAATAGTCTTGTTTTGGCTCAAAAAGTAGAGGGATTTGGTTATCATAGATTCTGGTTAGCAGAGCATCATAACTCCATTAGCATAGCTAGCTCTGCTACATCAGTTTTAATAGGGTATATCGCAGGAGGTACCAAAAAAATCAGAGTGGGTTCAGGTGGTATTATGTTACCAAATCATTCTCCACTAATCGTTGCAGAACAATTTGGAACCCTAGGAAATTTATACCCAAATCGCATTGACCTCGGGTTAGGGAGGGCACCTGGAACAGATCAAGAAACTGCTTTTGAAATTCGTTCAGATAGAATGAATTCAGTGCATAAATTCCCAGAGGAGATTCAGAAAATCCAACAATATTTTTCCAATAATAATGCTGCTGCAAGAATACGAGCAAATGTTGCAGAAGGGATAAATGTTCCGATTTACATCTTAGGATCAAGTACAGATAGTGCTCATCTAGCTGCAAAAAAAGGGTTGCCCTATGCATTTGCAAGTCACTTTGCCACAACACAGTTATTTGAAGCACTTGAAATTTATAGGAATGAATTTCAACCTTCTGAATTTTTAGATCAACCTTATGTCATGGCTGCCACTAATGTAATTGTGGCAGATACAGATAAAGAAGCAAGAAGATTTTTTACCTCGCTTATTCGAGGGGTTATTGGAATTTTAACTGGCAACAGAAATTTTTTACAACCACCTTCGGAAATGACACCAGATTTGATTGATTTTATGAAGCACCCCGCTGTTGAGCAAATGTTAAAATATTCTTTTGTAGGAAATAAAGATCGAGTGAGGGATAAAATGGAAGAATTTTTAGCACAAACAAAAATTGATGAAATAATTGCGGTTACTAATATTTACGATGCACAAGATCGAGTGAAGTCCTATCATTTATTTTCTGGGATTATGAATGAAATTAATGGCAAAAGATCAACTTGCAATTAAGTAATCCTTTATTCGTACTTTTGATTTCATTATTAATTTTCATTGTTTAGCTTCTATTAATTTAAAAGTGTTTTTTCAAGTTTTAAACATAACCTGATATATTTTACATCCATTAAATACTTTTGTAACTCCTAAAACAATTTCAATTCAGTTAAAAGAATATTCATCATTAACAATAAAGCTAAATCACAATTGCTTACTGTTGAAAAGTATATCTTTTATAATCACCCAGTCAAAAAAAAGTTCCTTATTGTAATTAAAACACTAATAAATTTTTTATATTTACATCTGTATACATTTAAACCCATGGACCTAAGTAAATTAAAGGATTCAAGAATGTTAAGGGTTTTAATAATTTTTTTTTAGCCTGTAGGTAGAGTTAAATTTTATTAGAAAAATGCTCCTCAAAAAGGAACAGGTAGACTTTTTAGATAAAACCCAATCTAGTTTCATCAAATTCTTTTAGATGGAGATCAAAATCATAATATTTTCCGATATAATATATTAATGGTCATCTTTTTACTATTTTTAGCGATAATATTTTAGTTTTAACACCCTTTTAATAAGTTGAATAGTCATAAATGAGTTCTTAACCGAATAGATTTTCTTATTTTAATTATTTTTTAAAAACAAAACTTTATTAAATCAAAAAAAATGAATATGAAAAGTACACACTTACTTTATTCTTTCTTAAAAGCTCATCTAAAGGATGGACTTTTGACTTTACTATTTTTAGGGATTTGTGCATCAGGATTCGCACAAGTATCTGGTACAGTAGTAGATGATAAATCCAATGAAACTTTGATTGGAGCTTCTATTCTTATCAAGGGGGCTACCGACGGAACAGCAACTGATATTGATGGGAAATTTTCAATTTCAAATGCGAAACAAGGAGATGTATTAGTTGTATCTTACACAGGTTATAACACTGCGGAAGTTACTGTTGGAAATGAATCAACAATGGAAATTAGGTTATCTCAAGGGATTTCACTTGATGAGGTTGTTGTAACGGGTTATGCAACTCAAACTAGAGGTGACATTACAGGTTCTGTAGCTTCAGTTGACATGTTGGAAGCTGTAAAAACACCTGTTGTAAACGCAGGTGAAGCTCTTCAAGGTAGAGTTACTGGAGTTCAAGTTGTTACAAATGCAAACCCAGGGGAAGCTCCAAAAATTAACATTCGTGGATTTGGTACTAGCAACAATACAAATCCATTATTCATTATTGATGGAGTACAAACGGATGATCCAAATGCCTTAAATAATCTTAATCCTGATGATATTGATCAAATGAATGTTTTGAAGGATGGTGCAGCAGCAATTTACGGAGCAAGAGCTTCTAATGGTGTTGTGATTGTGACCACTAAAGGTGGTGGATATAACATGGATAAACCAGTTGTTACCTTCAATGCATACACGGGTTACTCTGAGCTTTCAAATAAACCAGGTTTATTGAACGCTCAGCAACATGCTGATATGATTTGGCAAAGTTTATCTAATGATGGAGTAGCAACCGAGCATCCTCAATACGGTAGTGGATCATCTCCTGTATTGCCGTCATCAATCATAGGGTACACAAGAGTTGAATCTTATGACCCAATTACATTTGCTGCACCTGGTGTGTACAATGCGACTGTTACTCCTGGAGGAACAGACTGGATTGACGCGGTCACTGAAACTGCTCCTCTTTCAAATGTTTCATTGGGTGTTTCTAATGGTGGAAAAAATGGCAAATATTATTTATCAGCTGGTTACTTAAGCCGAGATGGAATTTTGACAAATACTGGCTTTCAAAGAGCAAGTATGAAGGTTAATTCTGAATTTAGGTTTGCTGATAGAGTTAAGATTGGTCAGCACATGAATTTAGCTTACACGGATAGAAATAATGGTGTATCAGAGGCAATCGAGAACGCTTCACGAATAACACCTCTATTACCTGTAACAGATGACGATGGTAATTATACTGGGGTTGCTGGTCCTGGACTAAGTAATACGAGAAGTCCTGCAGCTCAATTAGACAGAACAAAAGATAATTTCAATAAAAGATTCTCTCTTTTTGGAGATGCCTATATCTCAATTGACATTATGGATGGATTAACTGCTAAAACTGTTTTAGCAGGTGGATTTAATACAACAGATACTAGAGCGTTCACAGCCCTTGATCCTGAACATGGTGAGCCAATTTCAACAAATACATTGAATGAGCAAAACCAAACTGCTAATAATTGGAACTGGACAAATACTCTGAATTATAGGAAGAGTTTTGGAGATCACTACATAAATGTAATTGCAGGAGTAGAGGCTTTAAAAGAAAATTCAAAAGGTTTTGGAGTTTCTAGACAAGGTTATTTATTTGAAAGTCCTGATTTTTACTTGTTAGGTAATGGTTCAGGAACACCTAATGTTGATTATGCATTTGCCGGAGCCAGTTCATTATTCTCTGTTTTTGGTAGCGCTAACTATAACTTAAAAGATAAATACTTCGTAACTGCCACTATCCGTAGAGACGAATCTTCAAGATTCCTTGGAGATAATAAATCTGATATCTTTCCATCATTTAGTGTAGGTTGGGATTTAACACAAGAAGATTTTTTCCCACAAGGCGGATTTTTTGATAGAGTTAAGTTGAAAGGATCTTGGGGACAATTAGGTAATCAAACTTTACCTGCAAATAACCCAACAATTAATATTTCAAACTTAAGTGAATCATTAGCAAATTACGCATTTGATGGATCTACAGTTACAACGGGTGCTTTGTTGACTCAAGTTGGTAATCCTAATTTGAAATGGGAAACTTCAGTTACTACTAACTTTGGTGTTGATTTATCTATGTTGAATAATAGATTCCAAGTTACTGCTGAGTTTTTTAATATTCAAACGAAAGACTTGATTTCAAGGGACTTCAGCTCAATTAGTTCTACAGCTATTGATGCAGGTGCTCCATTAGTAAACCTAGGAGATATCCAAAATACTGGTGTTGACTTAAGTATTGGATATGGAGATAGAACTAGTAGTGGATTTGGATATGACGTTTCTGTTAACTTATCTAAGTACAAGAATGAAGTTATAGCTCTTATTGGTGATGCTCCAGTCGCAGGTCGTGGAGATATTCGTAATGGTTCAGTAACAAGAACGGAAGTAGGAGAAGAAATGTCTTATTTCTATGGTAGAGAAGTTTCTGGTTTTGATGAAAATGGACGATTTACTTATACTGATATCAACGGAGATGGAGTAGTTAATGATGATGATAGAACTAAATTAGGTTCTCCTCATCCTGATTTTACTTACGGAATCAATGTTAAGTTAGATTATAAAGGTTTCGATGCATCTTTATTCTTTACTGGATCTCAAGGAAATGAAGTTTACAATTATAACAAAGTATTTACTGATTTTGGTTTATTTTTCAATGGTAATAGAAGTGATAGAGTATTGGATGCTTGGACACCTTCCAACACAAATACTAATGTTCCTGCTTTGACATCTTCTTATCCTTTGGAAGAAGCTTCAGCTAACTCTTATTTTGTTGAAGATGGTTCTTACTTTAGATTAAGAAATCTTCAAGTTGGTTATACTTTACCAAAATCTATTACGGATAGAGCTAAAATGGAGTCTTTAAGAATTTACTTCCAGGCAACTAATGTTTTCACTATTACTGACTATCAAGGATTTGATCCAGAAATTATTGCGTACGATAATTTAAGTTTAGGGATCGATAGTAGAATTTATCCTAACTCAAGAGTAATAACTTTTGGAACTAACATCCGATTTTAACAAAAATTGGAAGGAGTAAGACAATTTCAGTTTATGAAACTTTAAACAATTGTCATAACTTAACCATTATTAATTTATTAATAAATTATAAAAAAAATTAAAAATGAGAATTATTTTATTAACCTTATGTATACTACTAACTGTAGTTTCTTGTAAGGAGGATTTCACTAGTAACCCTGCAATAGGAGCTCTTAGTGACGAATCCTTAAAAAATGAAACAGGAGTAAATCTTTTACTTACTGGAGCATATTCTGTACTAAATGCTCAAAGAGCTAACAGCTATGGTAATGGTTGGGGGCTTGCAGCTGACAACTGGACAATGGATGTATTGTCTGATGATGCTCACAAAGGAAGTACTGATGATGATCAGGCTGATCTTAAAGAGATTGAGTTAATGAACTGGGCAACTGGTAATGGTTATTGGATTGCAAGGTGGGGAGCTCTTTATGCTGGTGTTAACAGAGCGAATGCTGTTATTGACTTAATCAGTAAAATCGAGGAAGGTGATTTTTCAGGACAATTAGCTGAGGCTAGATTCTTGAGAGCAAATGCCAACTTCCAAATTCAAGTGATGTATGGAAATGTTCCTTACGTTGGAGAAGTAGAGTACGCTGCAACTGAGTTTAATCAACCTAATTCCGGTCCAATTTGGGATAAAATTGAGGCAGATTTTGAGTATGCAGCAAACAACCTTCCAGTTAGCCAGTCTGATGTAGGCAGACCTAATTCTTGGACAGCAAAAGCATTTTTAGGTAAGACTTATTTGTACCAATCTAAGTGGTCAGAGGCTTCATCTACACTAAATGATGTAGTGAATAACGGTCCTTATGGATTACTTTCTGAATTTGTACACAATTTTAGATCAGAAGGAGAGAATGGTTCAGAGTCAATTTTTGCCATTCAATTTGCTACTGATGGTGGTCAGTCTTTTAATGCAAACAGTACTGGTGCATTGAATTTCCCTAATCCAGGTCCGTTTGGTGCTTGCTGTGGTTTCTATCAACCAACTCAAGATTTATTGAACGCTTTTCAAACTGATGCAAATGGTTTACCGTTATTAGATACTTATAACCAGCAAGATGTTGCTAGTGATTATGGTGTTCTTTCAGCTGACCCATTTACACTTCATACTGGAAACTTAGATCCAAGATCTGATTATACTGTTGGTAGAAGAGGGATTGATTATAATGGATATGGTGCACATGTTGGTAGTGACTGGATTCGTGCAACATTTGCTGACATTTCAGGCCCTTACTTACCTAAGAAAAATGTTTATTGGGCAGATGATGCAACTAATACACAATCTACAGGTGGCTGGGGACAGCAATTGTCTGGTGTTAATTACCATATTATGCGTCATGCAGATTTATTGTTAATGGCTGCAGAAGCTGCGGTTGAAACAGGCGATTTAGGTACAGCTCTTGCTAATGTTAACCTTATAAGAAATAGAGCAAAGAACTCTAGCTATATGCAAGTTGTAGGTGGTGGAGCTGACGCTGCTAATTATGTAATTGAGCCTTACACAGATTTCCCTGACGTAGATTTTGCAAGAAAAGCTGTTCGTTTTGAACGAAGACTTGAGTTAGGTATGGAAGGACATCGTTTATTTGATCTTAGACGATGGGGTGTTACAAAACAAGTAATGACTGATTACTTCACTAACGAAGCAAGAACAATAACAAATTTTGGTGATAAAGTAAGTGCTTTCGAAGATAAGCATGTACTTTTTCCAATTCCCCTTGGAGCTATTGATTTAAGTGATGGAGCACTTATTCAAAATCCAGGATATTAATAATTAACTAAAGTTATCAGGTTAGGGATTTTTTCCTTGATTTGATAGCTTTTAGTTTATTTATTTAAAAAATCAAGTCTTTAAAGTCTTACAATGATTATTTCTAAGCCTAAATCTTAGAAAATTTGATTGTAAGTCTTTAAAGATTTTTAGTATAAACAAGAATATGAAATTCTCCTTTTTCAAATCTACCATCCAGATTTTCCTCTTTATAGCTATGTTTTTCTCTTGTAATAATAATACAGAAAATTATACTGCGTTTAACAAGCTTATTTCAGATAACTCTGGAATTGATTTTTCGAATGACCTAATAGAAAATGATAGCCTTAATTATTTTACCTATGCCTATATTTATATGGGAGGTGGCATTTCGGCAGGCGACATAAATAATGATGGCTTGATTGATTTATATTTCACAGGTAATATGGTTTCTAATAAATTATATTTGAATAAGGGGGATTTAAAATTTGAAGATATATCAGTTTTAGCAGGAATTGAAGGAGATTCGAGATGGTACACTGGAACAACAATGGTAGATATTAATAATGATGGTTTTTTAGATATCTATTGTTCGGTTGGTGGAAAATTCTCTCCAAAAGAAAATCAGCTTTTTATAAATAATGGGGATAACACATTTACTGAACAAGCAAAAAAATATGGAATTGATGATTCTAGTAATAGTGTTCAATCAACTTTCTTCGATTATGACTTAGATGGCGACTTAGATTTGTATGTGGCTAACTATCCACCTACATCATTTAATGCGCCTAATCACTATTATGCATTTAGACAAAAAAATCCTAGCGATTTAGAAACAGATAGATTATTTAAAAGAGAAGGAGATATATTTATAGATGTTACAGAAGCAGCAGGATTGAAAACTTTTGGGCTATCCTTAAGTGCAACTGTCGGGGATGTGAATCAAGATGGTTGGCCTGATATTTATGTTTCAAATGATTTTAGCACGCCAGATTATCTTTTTATCAATAACAAGAATGGTACATTTTCTGAAAAAGTGAAACAAGCTACACAGAATACCTCTTTTTACGGAATGGGGGTAGATATTGCCGATTTTAATAATGATAATTTACTGGACATTATTCAGGTTGATATGACTTCTCAAATTAATCGAAGAGCAAAAGCTAATATGGCAAGTATGAATCCAAGACTTTTTTGGAGTACTGTAAATTCAGGGTTTCATTATCAGTATATGCAAAATAGTTTACAGGTAAATAATGGCAATTATCAAGAAGGTATACCTCATTTTAGCAACCTATCTAGAATAGCAGGATTATCGTCTACAGACTGGAGTTGGGGTCCGCTCATTGCTGATTTGGATAATGATGGTTGGAAAGATATTTTTATTTCAAATGGGACTCGAAGAGAAATCAATAATCGAGATTTTTTTCTAAGAATAGAAAAGAAAGGAGTTCATCCTGATAGTACACTTGAGAAGACTTTGGCTATGCCTTCCGAAAAAATTGAAAATTACGTATTTAAAAATAACAGAGATCTTACATTTGTACAGAAAAATAAAGACTGGGGCCTTGATGAAAAAACATTTTCAAATGGGAGTTTATATGTAGACTTAGATAATGATGGTGATCTTGAAATAGTAACTAATAACATTGACGATAAAGCATCTATTTATGAAAACAAGAATATTGAAAATAATAATTTCCTCTCACTCAAATTCAATGGAACAAAGCAAAATAATTTGGGGCTTGGAGTAAAAGTTATACTGTTTGCAAATAATGAAAAACAATTTCAAGAGTTAACATTGACTAGGGGTTTTCAGTCTTCGGTAGCACCGCAAATGAATTTTGGTATAGGTAAAGCTGAAAATATTGATTCAATAAAAGTTATTTGGCCTGATCGGAATTATCAAATTATTACTAATGTTTCTGCTAATTCAATATTAGTAATAAATCATTCTGAATCAAGGTCACAGTTGGAATATACTGGCATTAAGTCAAACAAAATATTTAAAACAATTGCCGAAGAAGATTTGATGTTAAATCATTTACATAGTGAAAACCCTTTTAATGATTTTGAAAAGGAAATTCTTTTACCTCATCAGACATCTATGTTTGGTCCTAATATTGGAGCAGCTGATTTGAATGGAGATGGAACGGAGGATATAGTAGTGGGTGGATCTTCTAAGTTTGCTACTTCGATTTACTTTCAAGATGAGAATGAATTTAAAAAATCAGATACAAAAATATTTGATACCGATGAAGTTTTTGAAGATATGGGAATACATATTTTTGATGTTGAAAATGATGGTGATCAAGATATTTATATTGCAAGTGGGGGGAATGAATTTTCTCCAAAGTCAAAAGACTTACAAGACCGATTATACCTAAATGATGGAAAAGGGAATTTTATAAAATCTGATTCTGGATTACCTGAGATGTTGACGAGTAGTTCAAGAGTTTATAGTTATGATTATGATAATGACGGAGATAAAGATTTATTTGTAGCAGGAAGATTAGTTCCAGGAAATTATCCATCTCCAACGGATAGTTATATCCTAGAGAATAAAAGCTCAAAAGATAACGTCATATTTGAAAATGTAACATCTAAGGTCGCTCCAGATTTAGAAAAGATAGGTATGGTAACTGATGCCGTTTGGTGTGATTATGATAATGATGGTTGGACTGACTTGATCCTAGTAGGAGAGTGGATGCCTATTGTTGTTTTAAAAAATGAAAATGGGGAATTTAAAAATGTTTCTAATTCGCTTGGAGTAGATGATACCAGAGGTTGGTGGTTTAGCATAGAGAAAGGGGATTTTGATAATGATGGTGATATGGATTTTGTAGTTGGAAATCTTGGACTAAATTACAAATACAAAGCTACCGAAAAAGAAACTTTCGATATTTATTTTAACGATTTTGACAAAAATAATAAAAACGATATTGTCCTTAGTTATTATAATGAAGGGGAACAATTTCCTGTTCGTGGAAGAGAATGTTCTTCGCAACAAATTCCTGCAATCAAAAGTAAATTTAAAGATTATGAATCTTTTTCGGTGGCAACATTAGAGGATGTTTATACTAAAGATGATCTTGAAAAATCTTTGCATTATCAAATTAAATCATTTGCAAGTGTATATTTAGAAAACACCGCAGATGGTTTTAAAATCCAGACTTTACCTAATTTAGCCCAAACCTCATGTATCAATAAAATTTTAGTTGAGGATTTCAATAAGGACGGACATTTGGATGCACTTATAGCAGGCAATTTACATGCTTCAGAAGTAGAAACACCAAGAAGTGATGCGGGCGTAGGTCTCCTATTGTTAGGTAATGGGAAAGGTGATCTGACTCCTATGCAAACTACAGAAAGTGGACTTCTTGTCTCGGGGGATGTTAAAGATATCGTTAAAATAAAAATAAAAGGAATAGATTATTTGGTTGTTGCAAAGAATTCTGATTTACTCCAATTTGTAGAGGTACAAAATAAATTTTTGTATTAAATTTATACTAATAAGTGATTTAGTGCTAAATAGTATTAGGATCAGTAAAAAATGAATTGAATCAATATTTTAAATTTTTAATGTTTAATATGGACTGGAGGTTATAAACTGTTTAGGAACATTACTTCCTATTCTGTTAGTTTAAATTTTGTATTTGATTTTAGTTCGTACTAATCTTTTAAAAGAATATGAATCTAAAGAAGAAAAATTCAGATTATTATATTTCAACAATCCTTACTTATTTTTCATTTTCGATTCTTTCCTATTTAATATTATATCAATTAGGCATAGTAGACTATTTACCTTCTAACAATACTCTAGATAGTGGCGACTCAGGCTTTTATCATTCTATTATGAATAATGGTTATCAGACGTCTGGTAAATTTTCTAAAAATCCTGGTTTCTTTCCTTTCTTCCCATATTTTTGGCGTCTTACCCAGTTATCCTCAATAGGTATTAGCATATTAAACACACTTTTATTTCTTACGAGTTTGAGTTGGTTGTGTAATATTTTAAAACCTGATAAAATTACCTTGCTTTTTTATATGGGCTCACCATATTTATTTTTTATGTGGGTGCCTTTATCAGAATCACTATTTTTTTTCTTTTGCGTTTCGATAGTTTACGGTATCATAAATGATAAATCTAAATATGTTTTCTTAGGAATTTTATTTTCAGCATTAACTCGTCCAATTTTTTTATTTTTTATTCCCGCTTTCATAGGAATGACACTAATGAGCCAGCCTATAGAAAAAGTTTTTTCTAAAGTTATTTGGGGTAAGATAATTCTTAGGTACATAGTTCCTTGTATGTTAGGTATATTTTTGGTTGTACTTTTTCAATATTGCCAAACTGGGATATGGTTTATTTATTTTGAAATTCAATCAACTGTTTGGGGACGAGCATTCAACTATGGACCAACTTTCCCACTAGGATACAATACTCCATTTTGGAATTTAAATGGAAGTTATTTCAGTTTTTGGATTGGTGCGACTATTTCTACTTTTGGACTAAAGTTATTGGTTGACTGGTTTAGGAAAAAAGAAATTTTAACTCAAATAAAAAATTATGAATTATTCTCAGTAATTTTTATTTGCATGGTTCTAATGAGTATTCTTTTTTTTAATGCAACTTGGATGTGGAATCCAGAAACTGAAACTAGTTCTACACATTTTACAGGAATCAATAGATACATCCATCCAACTGTTTTTATTTTAATTCTTTTAATCTACTTTTTTAGGACAAGGAAATTTACAGCAATTCAATATTTTTCTCTTTTTGTTTTTACTCACCTAGTTTGGTTTTCATTTGATTTACATTACTATAGTCATATTCAGAGATATTTAGTATTTTCAATTCCTACTATTTTTATTATTGCTTTAGGTTTGTACCACGCTTATCGTTGGAAACTATTAGGCTATGGGTTGGTTACTTTTTCATTTATATTGCAGAGTATTTTATTTAATTACTTTTTGAGTTTTATCCAAGTAGATTAATGAAAATATAGTTAGGGATTAGATTTTCGATTTATTCAAGAATACCATTATCTTATATTTATTATAAACAAAACAAAAATCAAAATAACATGAAGAATGATCGTAGGAAGTTTTTGCAAATATCAAGCACCTTGGCGGCTGGTTCATTAGTTCTCCCTAATTTCGGATGTGGGACTTCTAATTCTGATAAAGGAACAACTGAGAGTACTGTTGTAACTGATGCTTTGAAACCAAGTATAGATGAATTTGGTATCCAACTCTATACCTTACGGGATGATATGCCACAAGATCCAAAGTCTGTTTTGAAACAATTATCAAGTTTTGGATATAAGCAAATTGAAGGATATGAAGGTGAACAAGGATTATTTTGGGGAATGGGAAATAAGGATTATAAAAAATATCTTGATGATCAGGGAATGAAAATGGTTTCTGCTCATTGTAATATTTACGAAGATTTTGAAACTAAGGTAACTCAGGCTGCTGAGATAGGTATGGATTACTTAGTTTGCCCATGGGTTGGACCGCAAAAAACAATGGATGAATGGAAAAAGGTTTGTGATTTATTTAATTCATGTGGGACAATTTGCAAAAAGCATGGAATTAATTTTGCCTATCATAATCATGCTTATTCGTTTAAAGCATTTACAGGAATGATTCCTCATGATTTTATAATGGATAATACTGATCCAGAATTAGTAGATCATGAAATGGATATTTATTGGGTCGTTACTGGAGGAGCTGATCCAATAACTTATTTAGAAAAATATTCTAATCGGTTCCGACTTTGTCATGTAAAGGATAGGTTGAAAGATGCAGGTGAAGAACGAGAAGCTTCGTGTAACCTAGGTACAGGATCAATCGATTTTTCTAAAATATTGAAAGTGGCAAAAGATAATGGAATGAAATATTTTATCGTTGAGCAAGAGCGGTATGATAATTCTACTCCACTTGAAAGTGCTAAAGTTGGAGCTGATTATTTGAAAAAATTAGTTTTTACTTAAAATAAAAAATAGATCAAATAAGAAAAAGCCTCAATTGAAAATTCAAATTGAGGCTTTTTTTTTGACAAGTTGAAATAACTTTTAATTTTTACTTCAAGTTGTTTTTGAAAAAATCAATTGTTCTTTTCCAAGCCAATTGAGCTTGCTCCTTATCATATCTTCCAGTCGAATCATTATGAAATCCATGATTCGCTTTTGGGTAAATATGAGCTTCGTAAGTTTTACTATTTTTCTTTAATGCTTCTTCAAAAGCTGGCCATCCTTCATTGACTCTTTTATCTAATTCTCCCAATTGAACCAGTAGAGGAGCTTGAATTTTTGGAACTAATTCACCATCAGGTTGTCTGCCATAGAATGGTACTGCTGCTTTCAAACCAGGTAATCTTACAGCCATCATATTTGAAATCCATCCACCAAAACAAAAACCAACTACTCCAACATTTCCATCACAGTTGGGATGTGATTTTAGATATTCATAAGCAGCAATAAAATCTTCTAGCATTTCATTCTTATCCCGTTTGCGTTGCATAGTTCGACCATCGTCATCATTTCCAGGATAGCCACCAAGAGGAGTCAAGGCATCAGGAGCTAGCGAAATAAAGCCAGGTAAAGCTGCTCGTCTTCCCACGTCTTCGATGTGTGGATTCAGGCCTCGATTTTCATGAACGACAATTATACCTGGAAGTTTTCTCTTTATTTTTGCGGGACGAGAAAGTAAACCTTTGATTTCGCCTCCTCCTTTTTCAGAATTGAAAGTGATAAATTCCGTTGCCAATCTAGAGTCATCTTTGGAGATTTGTATCTCATCATAGTTAGGCATTACGCAACTAAGTAAATTACTCATAGTCAATCCACCAACTGCGTAAATGGATAGTTTTTCCATAAATTTTCTTCGATCAATTCGGTTGTGTGCATATTCATCATAAAGATCAAATACTTCTTGATTGAGGTCTTCTTTTTTTATTTTTTTCATAATTAGAATTTTGGTTAAACTGTTATTTTAAAAAACGTTCGGCAAAACTTTCTTTAAAAGCACGACCAATTGGAATGATCATTTTTTCATTTAGGAAAACTTGGTTACTCGCTACTTTTTCAATTTTAAAAGTATTGATTATATACGATTTATGAATCCTCATAAATTGATTGTTGTCCAAATTTTCTAACCAATATCGAAGCGGTTCAGATGATAAATGTTTCTTATCTGCCAAAAATATTTCTGTATAATCAGCATCTGATTTGATGTAGAAAATATTATCAATTATTACTTTTATATGTTCGTAACCTGATTTTATAAAAATTTCTTTTTTTGAATTTTCTAATTTTTCAGAAACTTGTCCAATATTTTTAGTTGGCATTTTTGAAATTGCTTTGACAAACCTCTGAAAGGAAAATGGCTTTAGTAAATAATCCACTACATTAAATTCATAACTCTCTAAAGCGTATTCCGAAAATGCTGTCGTCAAGATAATGGAAGGAGGGTTTGACAGCGATTTTAAAAAATCAATTCCTGAAATTTTAGGTAAATGAATATCTAAAAAGATTAAATCTATTTCCTCCGTTTTTAAAAAATCCATTGCTTGGATAGCATTTGAAAAAGTAGCCTTCAATTTCAAAGTCCCAAGGTCTTCAATGTATTTCTTTAAAATCCTTTGAGCAGGTGGTTGATCTTCAATAATGATACAATTCATTCTTATTCTTTGGTTGCTAGGTCTATTGTCAATCGAACTTCGTAAATATTATTTTTATTTTGAATGTATAATTGATGTGCATTTGGGTAAATTAATTCTAATCTTTTTTTAACATTCTCTAGTCCAATTCCATTTGAAAGGCTATCAGTATTTGATTTAGGGAGGAATGAATTTTTACAAAGGAAACTTAAAGTTCCAGATGTTGAAAGGTGCAAATCCACTTCAATCGTAATATTATCCACTTGACTAGCTGTGCTGTGTTTAAATGCGTTTTCAATAAAAACGATTAAAATTAAAGGAGCGATTTTAAAATTGGCAAGAATGTTTTGGGTGGAGAATTTTACCGATCCTCTCTCCTCAACTTGCATTTCACTAAGACTAATAAAATTTTCCAACTGATCAACCTCCTTGGTAAGTGGAACAAAATCTTCTTTACATTCATACAACATATATCGGAGTAGCCCTGAGAGTTCTAGAATTATTTCAGGTGTTTCAGGTGATTGCTCAATAGCGTATGAATAAAGGTTATTTAAATTGTTAAACAGAAAATGAGGATTGATTTGTGTTTTTAAAAATTGTAATTCACTTTCTTTAACTGCAATTTTTAACTCGTCCACTTCTTGCTGTTTACCCAAGGCATCCCATCCAAATTTGAATCCTGACAACATTGCAATTGGTGGTAATACTTGAGACAGGGTTATTAAAATACCTCCAAATATATTCGCCCGATTTCCTGTGAAAAATATTTTTTCCAAAATAAATTCTTCAACCATAATTACTCCGATAAAAGTTAACAATACAATTACAAAAAATAGGATTGTCTTTTTTTGATAATAAAATAGAGGGAGTAATACATAATTTATGAAAAAAGCAGCGAATGCATAATTTAGAAAAAAGGCAATTTTATAGGCTGGAATACTAGTTTGGTTTCTTTCCATTGAATAGAAAAGGAAAACCAATGCGTGCAACACGATTTGGAAAATCACTTCTTTGTAGGACCATCCTTTAGTATTAATTTTTTCGGTCATGATTTCAAAGATAGTTTTTCATGTGGATTTTTGGAAATGATATCTTTAAACAACTGATTTAGCGGGGTAAACAGCAAAAAGAATATCTTAAGAACAAGGATATGAGAAGTAGGACGATGTTAATTTAAGATTGTACGATGAGAAGTATAACCAAATTTTTGAAATCCTTGTTCTTAAATCGCTAATCGATATTTCCCAAGTCGTTAACCCCCTAACTTCTGCCGTTCAAAGATTTGATTTTCATCTGAGAAACAAGCCCCATAATATTGTGTTACAATTATTTAAAATCAAATCAATTTAAAATTATAGAAAATGAACTACTTGAAAACTCTATTATTTATTCTTATCTCCTCCAACTTTCTTTTTGCCCAAAATCAAAAGATAGAAATAACAGGAACTGTTTTAGATAAAAACAGTCAAAATCCTGTAGAATTTGCAACAGTAATGATTGGCGATAATAAAACTAAAACAGCGATTACAGGAGTTACCACAGAATTGGATGGGGAATTTAAGGTGGAAACTAATGCAACTGATTTTTACATTGAGATTAGTTTTATCGGTTTTGAAAATAAGACGATTACTGAATTTTCAATTAAGAATGGGAAGGTAAGTCTAGGTCAGATTTATATGAGTGAAAATAATCAGGAGCTGGAAGAAGTTGTTGTCAGAGCAGAAAAATCAACTACTGAATTTCGCCTTGATAAACGGGTTTTTAATGTTGGAAAAGATTTAAGTAGTACTGGAGCAAGCGCCTTAGAAGTGTTAAATAATGTTCCTTCTGTTAATGTGGACATTGAAGGTGCAGTTAGTCTTCGAGGAAGTTCTGGTGTTCAAATTCTTATTAATGGAAAACCATCTGTCTTGGCAAGCGAACAAGGGAATGCCCTTGGAACGATTACGGCAGATATGATTGACAAGATAGAAGTGATTACAAATCCTTCTGCAAAATATGATGCTGAAGGAACCTCCGGAATCATCAATATTGTCATTAAAAAAGAAGAACGAAAAGGAATTAATGGTTCTGTATCAATCAATACAGGTTTTCCTCAAAATCATAGTATTGGTTTGAGCTTAAATCGTCGAACTGAGAAATTTAATCTTTTTAGTCAAGTAGGAGTGGGATATCGAGAAATGCCAAATGACTCTGAGAATATCAATCGAGATTTAGTAAATGGTAAGACTGTATATTCAAATGGTACGGAGCACCGTAATGAAAAGTTTTATAATTTAATATTGGGAACCGATTACCATATCAATAAAAACAATGTACTTACATTATCTGGAAGTTTTGCTTATGAGGTAGAAGAGCAACCTTCATTGATTAATTTCAAATTGGAAGATGCAGCTGGAGATATTATTAATGAATGGAGTCGAACTGAAACTACTGAAGCTAATAATCCAAAATATCGTTACGAGTTACAATACAAAAGTAACCTTAAGGGGCATAAAGATCATGCTTTATTGATAAGCGGATTAGGTAATTTTTTCGGCAAAGACCAATCCTCAAAATTTTTTAATAACGAAACTGTAGGGAGTGAAGCTTTTGCAGATCAGCAAACTGCCACTAATTTTAAAGAAGGAAAATATACTTTTAGCTTAGATTACACCAAACCTTTTTCTGATAAAATAACTTTAGAAACTGGTGCTCAATATGTTATCAATAATGTGAGTAATGATTTCGAGGTTAGGAATTTAATTAATGATGAATGGATTGCAGATGCTAGTCTAACCAATTTATTTGAATATGATCAAAAGGTGCTTGGTGTATATGGAACAGGTGCATATGAAGGTGATAAATGGGGAGTCAAGTTAGGATTAAGAATGGAAAACACAGACCTCAAAACCTTGTTGGTAAATACTAATCAAGACAACGAAATAAATTTCACCAATTTCTTTCCAACGCTTCATACTTCTTATAAATTGACAGAAGCCTTTTCTATCCAAGGAGGTTATTCACGTAGAATTTTCAGACCAAGATTATGGGATCTAAATCCTTTTTTCAATATCAGAAATACCTTTTCCATCAGAACAGGAAATCCTGATTTACTTCCTGAGTTTACTGATTCCTATGAGGTGTCGAGTATTTATATTGCTGGCAAAACTACTTTTAGTGCTAGTGTTTACCATCGTTATACAACAGATGTGGTAGAAAGAGTTTCTACTTTTGAAAATAATGTCAACACTACCATGCCAATGAATATTGGAACGAATCGGTCAACTGGTTTGGAAATTAATGTGAAATATTCAGCCAGTAAAAAATTATCTTTTAATGGTGACTTCAATTATAACTATTTTAATCGGCAAGGTGAATTAGAAGCGACTTCATTTGATTTTAATGCAAACCGTTGGTCTTCTAAAATAACTTCTAAAATTAAATTCCCTGCAGGTATTGATTTTGAAATCACGGGACAGTATCGTTCTAAATATCAAACGGTGCAGAGTGTAGTGTCTGGTAATTTATTTGCGGATATAGGTTTGAGAAAAAAAATCATGAAAGGTAAAGGAGTTCTTAATTTTAGTGTAAGAGATTTAATTGCTTCAAGAATTAGAGAAAGTGAAACTAGTCAAGATGATTTTTATGCTTATAGTTTTAGACAAAGAGGAAGGTTTATCACTTTAGGATTTAGTTATGGTTTTGGAAAAGGAGAAGCGATGGAGTTTTCAGGAGCGAAAAGAAGACATTAATAAGTTGTTTCATAATATACTGATACTAATTCGGAAAAGTCCCGAATATCTAAGGAATTAGATGTTTGGGACTTTTTTTTGAAAAAAGATGAAAAATTTAAAGTAAAATTACAACTGAATCGTCTTCCTAAGAGAATGAACATTATTTTCAATTATTCTCTGAAAAAATCAAAGACTTTTATGTCTACATCAATGGCGGAAAAACAAGGAAAAAAAATCACCGGAGTTGTTCAGGAATACAGCAATAAGTTGTTTCGATTTATTCGAGGCAAGGTTGCTACGAATGTAGAAGCAGAAGATATTTTGCAAGAAGTTTGGTTTCAGTTAAGTAAAGTGGTTGAGTTGGATTCAATTGAACAATTGAGTGGGTGGTTGTTTAGAGTCGCACGAAACAAAGTGACTGATAATTACAGAAAGAAAAAACCAGAGTTGTTGGAAGATTTTTCTTATGAAAATGAAGAAGGTGATTTGTTTTTAAAGGATATTCTGATGTCAGATTTTCCAACACCGGAGGAAGAGAATTTGAAAGAATTATTTTGGGAAGAGCTGTTTAAGGCATTGGATGAACTGCCAGAGAAACAAAAAAACGTTTTTATTTGGAATGAATTAGAAGATCAAACTTTTCAAGAGATTTCAGATAGAACGGGCGATAATATTAAGACATTGATTTCGAGAAAAAGATATGCGGTAAAACATTTACGGACTAGGATGGAAAGTTTGTACAAAGAATTTTTTGAAGATGATTGACGAGTTTAAATCCTATTTATTTTACGTTTAAGCTTCAACGTATACTTTTAGAAAAAAATCAATCAAATTGACAAAAGCAAAATTTAACTAATCATGTACAATAATAATTTAAAAAATAAGAAATTTCACCCAATCAAAATTCTAGGAATAGCTGGGATGGTGGTGTTATTTTTAGGGATCGCTGGAGGAGTTGTAATGTTTTTGTGGAATGCAATTATCCCTGAAGTAACAGGATGGAAACCTTTGACTTATTGGCAATCAATAGGACTTTTAGTACTTTTTAAAATTCTATTTGGCGGCTTTGGAAGAGGCTCTGGAAGACACCATCACCGTCGATCACGATGGAAGGTAATGAGAAACAAGTGGAGAGGAATGGGTTCAGCTGAAAGAAAGCAAATGAAAGAAAAATGGATGCATATGAATAAAGAGGAGAAAAGAGCGTTTAAACAAAAATGGAAAAATTACTGTAAAGGGAAGGAAGAGGAATAATTTTTTGAATATTGAATATCGATCAAGGAAAATCGATTTGAGAAGTTTGACAATGTTATTATGGACTATCAACATACTTCTCAAATCCTTATTCGATATTCCTTATTCGATATTCTTGACACATCGAAATCCTGTATGATTTAATCCAGTATCGGGACTAGAACCCATTCGACGAGCATTTCTATAACCAGAGCAATATCCATCATTGCAAAGAAATGAGCCACCTCTAATTATCTTTTCTTGTTGATATGGGTTGTATGGATTAAAACCCACATCAGGCCCTTGAGTATTGATTTTTTCAGCATTAGGTTTTTTATAAAATTCTACATCTAACCAATCTGAGCACCACTCCCAAACATTTCCAGACATGTCAAAAAGGCCGTACTCATTTGCTTCAAAAGATTTAACTGGCGCTGTTGTCGAATATCCATCACTCATAATGTTTTTGAAAGGAAATGCTCCTTGCCAAAAATTAGCTTTAGGTTTTCCTTTATTGACATTTTCATTCCCCCAAGGATAGATCGTGTTTTCTTTTCCACCTCTTGCTGCCCATTCCCATTCTGCTTCGGTAGGTAACCTTTTTCCAGACCATTTAGCATATTCCGCAGCATCTTCCCAAGAAATATGAACAACTGGGTGGTTCATTTTATTTTCCAAGTTACTATTAGGTCCCTCAGGATGTTGCCAGTCTGCACCTATTGTCCATCGCCACCATAAGGCTGGATTATTGAGAGGGACTTGTTCGGTTAATTCATGAAAAACCAATGCTCCAGGTTGAAGCAAACTGTCTGCAGGTTTTGGTGTGTTTGGTGGAAGACTAGTTTTTATCTCTTCCCAAATAATAGGTCGTTCTGCTGTTGTAATGTATTTTGTGGCTGCTATAAATTCTTTGAATTGTTGATTTGTCACTTCACTTTCATCCATCCAAAATGAATTTATTTTCACCTTATGTTTTGGAAATTCATTTGCGTCTGCTTGATCATTATCTCCACCCATATTTAAAGTCCCGCTTGGTATTAAAACCATCTCGTCTTTTTTTTCAATTATGATTGAGGTAGTATTGCTCGTGCAACTCAAATGACATGTAACACAAAACAATAAAGAGATTAAAACGAAATAATGATTTTTGAAAAATGAGTGAGGCAAAGTCATAAATTTAATTTTATTTAAAAACGCTCGATAAGCAAAACTATGATTTTAATTGAAATAGATATGTAATTATTTTTTTTTAAATGAAAAAAAAATGATTCTTTGTAGAAATATATTTTCATTAAAAAATAATCTAATGCTAAACGCAATCACTCGAGCTATAAGCCCAAATATGCATAATTGTGAACTCACACATTTTGAGAGAGAACCAATCAATATTCAACAAGCCATTCAACAGCATAAAGAATATGAAAAAATTTTAGAGAAACTAGGATGTAAAATCATTTCTGCTGTTGCTGCACCAGATTTACCTGATAGTGTTTTTGTGGAAGATTGTGCAATTGTACTAGATGAGATTGCAATCATGACTCACCCTGGTGCTGAAAGTAGAAGAGAAGAAGTAAAAGGGATTGCAGAAGTTTTAGCACCTCATAGAGAGTTGTTTTTTATTGAATCTCCAGGGATTATTGACGGTGGAGATGTTTTAGTTATTGGGAGAAATATATGGGTGGGGTTGAGTAATAGAAGTAATCTCGGAGCCATTGAACAATTGCAAAAAATAACTTCAGCATTTGGTTATACTGTTTTAGGAGTAGAGGTTACAGATTGTTTGCATTTGAAATCTGCGGTTACTCAGGTAGCTGAAAATACTGTGCTATTAAATCCAAGTTGGATTAAAGTTGGTATTTTTAAGGACTTTAAAATCATCGAAACTCATCCAGATGAACCCAATGCTTCAAATGCATTACCAATAAATGATGTTGTTCTTTTTCCAAAAGCTTATCCTTTGACTGCAAAAAGATTAGAAGAAAACGGTATCCAAATTATCTATTTGGACAATTCAGAGGTAACGAAAGCAGAGGGAGCATTGACATGCTGCAGTATAATTTTTAAAACATAAGTGTTAATTAGTTTTTTTGGGAAACCACGGAAAAAACATATTTACACGTTCCTTATAATTTTTGTATTCAGGCCTTTTTTTTAAGGAGTAGTATTCTGATGGTATAGCTCCTGTCAAATAAACTAAAGACAAATACATCACCCAAGAAACAAATAATAATCCTAAGCCAAGTAAAATCCAAATAACCATATGTTCTGACGATTGTAACGTTATCCAAGATGGAATTGCTGCAATAACTAATGCATTCCATACCATCCACTCAGCGAAGTAATTGGGGTGTCTAGAGTATTGCCAGAGTCCGATATTACATACTTTATTTTTTTTACCAAGGGCAGACATTTTCCTTAAAAAACTTAATTTTTGTGTATCAGCTTTTGCTTCCATTAAAAAAGCTAGAATCCATAAAATCAATCCAATAATTTCAAAAATAGAAAAAGTTGGATTTGGATTTGAGGAAATTATTAGTGCAGGAAAAGCCAAAAATGAGGCATTGGCCAGACCTTGAGCCAACGCATCAACTTGCATTGCTAGAGAAGTATTGGTTTTGCCAGCTCGTTCCCATCTACCTTTTTGATATTGATATCTTGGAAATTCTTTTTTCATATACCCTTTTTTCCAAAGCATCAGTGCACCGATACCCATGCGCATTCCAATAAAAATATAAATACCTGCCACAATCCAAACTCTTAAATGATATCCCTCTCCAAAAAGAAGCGTAAGTACACCAATCACGAAAAGTCCCCACGGCCAACCAATATCAACGTAGCTTAATCTTCCAGTCTTCATGATTGGCCAGCAAACAACCAAACTGAAAAGAATTAGTTGTGTTAATCCATTTATTAAGGGAAGATTATTAAAAGAAGAGGTGATTAGTAAAATTACCCATCCAATGATAAACGGGAATAGTGACTTAATATATTTCATCCCTAAAAATATATATAGTTATTGATTAAAAAGAATTTTTCTTGTTTTTGCAATTTACATGGAACAAGTTAAGTTCAAGAAATTCCTTTTGGATATTTTTATAATTATATTCTTACTGAATCTTAGGTATAAAATAATCCAGTTTTTTTCGATTGTCCACTTTTACTTTTATTTATCCTGCTTGCCTCTTACCTCGAACTCCCAAAATACCCATTCTTTGGTGAGTGCGAAAAAGTGACTATTGATAATATGTGTAAATTTTTATTTGATTATTATTTAATATCAATAGGATGCAAAAACGACAGAAGTACATTTGGAAAAGAGAATTTATAAAAAAGTACAATTTGAGAACATTGAGTGGAATTAACTTTTTACTGATGCTTTGAAAAAAAATTGTCGAGTTGGTAGATAATTTGAAAAAAGTATTTGTGGTGGCAAAATTTTTTACCATTAAGTTTAGGATAGAGAAACGAGGAATATAAATCAATGTTGGTTATTTTATATGCAGAATTAGATAAATATGGTTTTAATATCTACAATGATGGAAAAGTTTAAAATTGAAAATAAATGTTTAAGCTAGTGCGATGGAATAAGGGAAAATTAGAATTGCTGAATTTATTTTCGAATCTGAAATCCTCAATCAAATAGATTGATCTAAATATTTAAAATGGTCTACCTACTATATTAACTTAATTGGAAAAACTTATCTTTGCAAAATGAGTCCCACACTGCTTTCTTCTCCCTTACAAGGGTTTACAGATTATAGATTTAGAAATACTTTCAATAAATATTTTGGTGGAGTGGATACTTTTTATGCACCCTATATTAGATTGAATGGAAAAATGGTCATTAAGGCAAATTTTGATCGAGATATTCAATTGAAAAATAATACAACTGTAAATGTTATTCCTCAAATTATGACCAATGATGCTGATGAATTTATTTTCGTCACTAAATTTGTTCAAAGCTTAGGTTATCAAGAACTAAATTGGAATCTTGGATGTCCGTATCCGATGGTAATTAATAAATGTATGGGTTCTGGATTGATTAATGATCCTGATCGAATTGATCGCATCCTTGACAGAGTGCATTCTGAAACTGATATTACTGTTTCTATGAAAATGAGAATGGGGTATGATGATAATAAAGAAATAATTAATTCATTTCCTGTGCTTGGAAAATATCCTTTAAAAAATATAGCAATACATGCACGAATAGGAAAACAGCTATATAAAGGTGGTGTTGATTTAGATGGTTTTCAAAAATGTATTGATCATAGTCCTCATAAACTTTACTATAATGGAGACATTACGACAGTTGAGATATTTCGGAGGATGAAGGAACGTTTTCCAGTGATAGATCATTGGATGCTTGGCCGAGGGTTAATAGCTGATCCTTTTTTGCCATTAATGATAAAAAATAATTCGGAAGAATATCCTGAAGATCGTTTTGAGATATTTAGCAAATTTCACGACAGGCTATTTTCAGAATACGAACAGAAGTTAACTGGTGATAAACAAATCATTATGAAGATGCTCCATTTTTGGCAGTATTTTGCAAAACCACTTTCTAACCCAACGAAGATTGTGAAAAAAATAAAAAAGGCAAAAACTATAGCGGTATACGATGAAGCGGTAGCTGAAATTTTAGATAATGAACGAGAGTTTCATTATTCTAAAATTTCAACCTAGGATTGTTAATGTTTGTAAGTAATTTTCTAATTTATTTTTTTTTCTCCACCATATCTAGTGCCACATCAATAATCATATCTTCCTGACCACCTACCATATTTCTTTTCCCTAATTCCACTAAGATAGATCGTGTGTCCAATCCGTATTTCTTTGCAGCCCTTTCCGAATGTAAGAGAAAACTAGAATACACTCCAGCGTATCCTAAAGAAAGAGTTTCTCGGTCAACTCGCACAGGTCTTGATTGCAAAGGTCTAACGATATCATCTGCAATATCCATTAATTGATATAAATCACAATTGGGTTCTTTTCCCATTTTTTTTATGACAGCAATTAATACTTCAAGTGGAGCATTTCCTGCTCCTGCGCCCATCCCTGCAAGTGATGCATCTAATCGGTTTGCACCATATTGCATAGCAGCAACAGTATTAGCAACACCCAGTGAAAGGTTGTGATGACAATGGATTCCTACTTCTGTTTCTGGTTTTAAAATATCCCGATAAGCCTTTACTCTTTCAATAACTCCATCCATCAAAAGTGCTCCAGCAGAGTCTGTAATATAAACACAGTCAGCTCCATAATCTTCCATTAATTTAGCTTGCTTGGCTAATTTTTTGGGCTCGTTCATATGAGCCATCATCAAAAAACCGCCTACATCCATTCCCATCTTTTTCGCAGCTTCGATATGCTGCTGAGAAATATCTGCTTCAGTACAATGAGTGGCGATTCTGACAGATTGAACTCCAAGGTCTCTTGCTCTTTGTAAATCTTTTATGGTGGCAATTCCTGGAAGTAGGAGAGTAGTTAACTTGGCATGTGTCAATTTTTCAGCAATACCCTCTAGCCATTCCCAATCAGTATGTGCGCCAAATCCATAATTGAAACTTCCACCTTTAAGTCCATCACCATGTGAAATTTCAATGGCATCAACTTTAGCTTTATCCAGGGAAAGAGTTATATCTTGAATTTGTTCTTTTGAATATTGATGGCGAATGGCATGCATTCCATCTCGGAGAGTTACGTCTTGAATATATAGTTTATGATTCATTTTTTCTTTTCTATTGTCAAAATAATAATATCTAGCTTAAAGTTAACATCGATAACTTCTCGCCAGTGGCAAGCGCAGCACTAGTCATTATATCTAAATTTCCAGCGTACTCTGGTAAATAATGACCTGCTCCTGTGACCTGCAAAAGTACGGTAGTTTTTAACCCATGTCGAAGCCCAAGGCCTTCTATAAAAACAGGTTTGTCTTCTGGGATCTCTTCAAATTGAATAGCTTGATGAAGAGAATAGCCAGGTACATATTTTTTTACTTCTTGGACCATTTCATGAATACTATTTCGAATTAAATCAAGGTCAGTTTTCTCACTCAAGGTAAAAACTGTGTCTCGCATTACCATAGGTGGTTCTGCAGGGTTTAAAATAATGATAGCTTTTCCTTTGTCTGCTCCACCTACTTTTTCAATAGCAAGTGAAGTTGTTTCAGTAAATTCATCAATATTTGCTCGAGTTCCTGGCCCAGCAGACTTAGATGATATTGAGGCTACGATTTCTCCATAGTGAACATTTGCAATTTTGGAAACAGCTGCCACTATCGGTATGGTTGCTTGACCTCCACAAGTAACCATATTTACATTTTTAACATTGATATTATCTTCGAAATTTACGGGTGGAACTAGGAATGGGCCAATAGCAGCAGGAGTTAAATCAATAACTCTTTTATCAGGATATTTATCAATAATTGAATTATTATAAATATGTGCTTTAGCGGAAGTTGCATCGAAAACTAATTTAATTTCCTTCCATTCTGACATTCTTATTAGGCCAGAAATTCCGGTTGCGCAAGTTATGACACCCATTCGTTTTGCTCTAGCTAATCCATCTGAATTTGGATCGATTCCTACCATGACTGACATTTCTAGTAAATCAGAGGTTCTTAATATTTTAATCATTAAGTCTGTTCCAATATTCCCTGATCCGATTATGGCTACTTTTACTTTTCCCATAATTTTTTATATTTTTTTGTGTTATTACTTTCCGAAAGAAACTGAAACAGAACCAAGTCCATCAATTTCAGCTTCAAATTGATCACCCTGATTTCCTGTTACCATTGGGCCTAAAGCACCAGTTAATATTACATCACCTGCTTTAAGTGGAGTGCCATTATGTATCATTTTTTTTACCAACCAAATCGTAGCATTTAATGGAGACCCCAAGCAGCTTGAACCTGATCCTTCAGAAGCAAGTGTACCGTTTTTGGTCATCTTCATTTTGCATTTTACCATGTCAAAATCAGATAGCTTAGTTGGACGATGTCCCAAAACATAATGACTAGCTGAAGCATTGTCTGCAATTGTATCAGTAATTTTAATATTCCAATCTGCAATGCGACTACCGACTATTTCTAAGCAAGGTAACGCATAATCAATAGCCGAAATTAGTTGATGAATAGTTACCGTTGGATTAGTAATACTTTTCCCCAAAACAAATGCTATTTCAGCTTCTGCTTTAGGTTGATGTAGTTCATTCCATGGTATCTCATCTCCGTTAAGTACTTCCATTGTATTGAGTAAAGCACCAAAGTCTGGTTGGTCAACACCTAATTGTTTTTGAATTATTTTGTTGGTTAGCCCAATTTTTCTACCAACGATTCGAGCACCATTTTTTACGCGAAGATTTATATTTTGGGTTTGAATTTGATAAGCCAGCTCTATATTTTCATTACCGATTATTTCTCGAATAGGAGAAATCACTTCGCCTGTTTGACTGGCGTTTCTAAGTTGCTCTGCGATTGTTTCAATATTAGAAAAATTTTCCATCTGAGGAGTTTGATTTTAAAATTTTATCACACAAATTTATAAAAATGAAGGTGAAATTTCACTTAAAGTAAGAGTTATTAAAAACCCAAATTTGAATTATTTAAATTCGGGTTTAATAATTTAGGATAAAGGCCTACTTTTTTTTACTTGATTTGTTCATTGTGATTAAATTCCTACCCGGCTGCAAAAAATACTATTTACAATAAATACTTGCTTAATTAATATTCATTCTTTTTTTTAACTAAATTTTTAATTGGAGGAGTGTAATTATCTTTAGTACTAAAATGGTTAGGTACTATCTTTTTGGGGATGTTTATTAAAATTAGTTTAGGGTTAGACTAAAATTGAATAAGTTGCTAAACTAAATAAATGTAGCCATTTTTAAATGAGCTTTCTTGATAATGTTATATTAGTCTTCTCTGCATAATTTTATATTGAATATTATTTAAATAAAATCTTATCTCTAAAAAGTAGGAGATGCTTAGTATTATTGTGTAAGTTTTATAATCCCTATTTAAAATAATAATAGAGTAACATATGAGTTTATCTAAACAAATTGCTAATTATGTTAGGGATATTTATTTCGGTAAAAACTGGACTAATTCAAATATCAAAGAAAAGTTGGAGGATGTTGACTGGATGCAGGCAATTACCAAAGTAAATTCTTACAATACAACAGCGATGTTAGTTTTTTATACCAGTTATTATCTAATAGGGATTATGAATATTTTGAAAGGAGGAACACTCGATATTCGAGATCGGTTCAGTTATGAATTGTCTCCTATTAAGTCAGCAGAGGATTGGCAAGAATTAAAAAATAAATCATTTGACGAGGCAGAGGAATATGCAAGGCTAATTGAAGAAATGCCTGATGATAAATTTTGGGAAAACTTTGTCAAAGAGGAATATGGGAGTTATTACCGAAATATTCATGGTTCGATAGAACATTTATATTATCACTTTGGTCAAATTATCTTAATTGAAAAATCGATTTTGGAAGAGATATAATCGATTAAAATTTTGAAAAAAAGAGTTATTAGTTATTTCGAAAACTGATAACTCTTTTTTTCGATGTGTTATATATTATAAAGGAATATTTCCATGCTTCTTTTTAGGTAAATTTACCGATTTGTTTTCTAAGCTTGAAAAAGCTTTGATCAATTTTCGTCTTGTATTCTTTGGTAAAATAACCTCGTCGATAAAACCTCTCCGAGCTGCTCGATAAGGATTCGCAAATTTTTCAGCGTACTCTTTTTCCTTCGCGGATAGTTCTGCTTCTGAGTCTTCGGCAGCCTTAATTTCTTTTCGGAAAATAATTTCACTTGCACCTTTTGCACCCATTACAGCAATTTCTGCATTGGGAAATGCATAATTCATATCTGCTCCAATATGTTTGGAATTCATTACATCGTATGCTCCACCATATGCTTTTCTGGTAATGACTGAAATACGAGGAACGGTCGCTTCACTTAAAGCATAGAGTAATTTTGCACCATTGGTAATGATTCCATTCCACTCCTGATTGGTTCCTGGAAGAAAACCAGGAACATCAACTAAAACTAATAATGGAATGTTAAAGCAATCACAAAAGCGAGTAAACCTAGCTGCCTTTTTTGAACTCTCCACATCTAAAACACCAGCTAAACTCATTGGTTGATTGGCAACAATTCCTATACTTCGTCCTGCCAATCTTGCAAAGCCTACCACTATGTTTTCTGCATAGTTTTTGTGGATTTCAAAAAAAGTTTTTCGATCTGTAATTCCTTCGATGATGTCTCGCATGTCGTAGGGTTGATTAGCACTTTCAGGAATAATGCTTTCCAATTCTTCTCGGATTTCATCTCCCATTTTATAGGGCAATTTAGTAGGAGTGTCCTCACAATTTTGAGGCATGTAACTCAATAGTATTTTTATTTTTTCGATACAATCAATATCATTTCCTGCTGTCAAATGAGTAACACCCGATTTGGTGGAATGAGCACTTGCACCTCCCAATTCCTCAGAGGTTACTTCTTCGTTAGTTACAGTTTTTACAACATTTGGTCCTGTGACAAACATGTAACTAGTGTTCTCTACCATTATGGTAAAGTCTGTCATCGCTGGAGAATAAACTGCTCCACCTGCACAAGGACCCATGATTGCAGAGATTTGAGGTACAACTCCTGAGGCCATCACATTCCGATAAAAAATATCAGCGTAGCCACCCAGTGAACGAACACCTTCTTGGATTCTTGCTCCACCACTATCATTTAGACCAATAACAGGTGCACCAACTTTCATGGCAGTGTCCATTATTTTACAAATCTTTTCAGCATGAGTTTCCGAAAGTGCTCCACCAAAAACGGTAAAATCTTGTGCGAAAACATAAACTAATCGACCATTAATTGTTCCATAACCAGTCACAACTCCGTCACCATAAAATTGTTGGTTTTCCATACCAAAGTCTGTGGTTCGATGGGTGACGAGCATTCCGATTTCTTCAAAAGAACCTTCGTCCATTAGAAAATGAATTCTTTCACGAGCGGTTAGTTTCCCTTTTTTATGTTGCTTGTCAATTCGAGCTTGACCACCTCCAAGGTAGGCTTCTTCTATCTTTTGATTTAGGGTTTCTACTTTTTTTGACATGTTTTAAATGTTATATATTTGAAAAGGAAATGGCTAAGCCTTGCATCCTTCAATCATGATTTCTAAAATTTGTGAGGCTGCCTCTGAAATAACCGTCCCCGGACCAAAGACTCCAATCACTCCTGCCTTAAATAAAAAGTCATAATCTTTGGGGGGAATGACTCCACCAGTAATGACCATGATATCCTCTCGATCTAATTTTTTTAATTCTTTGATTACTTGAGGAACCAAAGTTTTATGTCCAGCAGCTAACGAAGAAATTCCTAGTATGTGCACATCATTTTCGATTGCTTGTAGAGCCGCTTCCTTTGGCGTTTGAAATAATGGTCCAACATCTACATCAAAACCAATATCTGCAAAACTCGTCGCTATAACTTTTGATCCTCGATCATGACCATCTTGACCAAGTTTTGCTACCATAATTCTTGGACGACGACCGTCTAGTTTGGCAAATTTATCAGAAAGCTCTATCGCTTTTTTAAAATCTTTATTGCTAGAGATTTCATTTGAGTAAGCTCCTGTAATTGTTTTGTTTTTTGCTTTGAATCTTCCGAATTCTTTTTCCATAGCATCTGATATTTCACCTAGTGTGGCTCGAAGACGAGCTGCTTTAATTGCAAAGTTGAGAAGATTTCCTTTACCTGATTTGGCACATGAAGTGATTTTTTTTAGAGTCGCTTGAACTACTTTTTCATCACGTTTTGATTTAATTCTTTTCAGTCGATTAACTTGTGATTTTCGAACCGCAGAATTATCGACTTCTAATGTGTCTAAAACAGCATCATCTTCATGTTGAAAAATATTGACTCCAATTATTTTATCAATACCACTATCGATACGAGCTTGTTTTCGAGCAGCAGCCTCTTCAATTTTAAGTTTGGGAAGGCCATTTTCGATAGCTTTAGCCATCCCACCAAGTGATTCGATTTCCTCAATTAATTTCCATGCTTTTTCAGCGATTTCTTTGGTTAAATATTCTACATAATAAGAGCCACCCCAAGGATCAACTACATCAGTAATATTGGTTTCTTTCTGTAAATATTTTTGAGTATCACGAGCAATTTTTGCAGAAAAATCAGTCGGTAAGGCAATAGCTTCATCTAGCGAATTTGTATGTAAGGATTGAGTTCCTCCTAATATAGCAGACATTCCTTCTATCGTTGTACGAGCAATGTTATTGAATGGATCTTGCGCAGTCAAACTCCAGCCAGAGGTTTGAGAATGAGTACGTAGAGCCATTGATTTTGGATTAATTGGGTTGAATTGTTTTACGATTTTTGCCCATAATATTCTTGCTGCTCGCATCTTTGCAATTTCCATAAAATGGTTCATTCCAATTCCCCAAAAGAAAGATAAGCGAGGTGCGAACTCGTCAATTTTCAGTCCAGCTTTCAATCCCGTTCGAATATATTCTAATCCGTCGGCTAATGTGTAAGCTAATTCAATATCAGCAGACGCACCTGCTTCGTGCATATGGTAACCACTAATACTTATTGAATTAAATTTGGGGATATTTTGGGAAGCGTATTCAAAGATATCACCAATGATTCGCATGGAGGGTTGCGGTGGGTAAATGTAGGTATTCCGAACCATAAACTCTTTTAAAATGTCATTTTGGATGGTTCCGCTTAGTTTGGATTGATCGACTCCTTGTTCTTCTGCTGCAACTATGAAAAATGCCATGATGGGTAATACTGCTCCATTCATGGTCATAGAAACAGACATTTTATCTAATGGGATTTTGTCAAAAAGAATTTTCATATCTTCAACAGAATCAATGGCTACTCCCGCCATTCCAACATCGCCAGTTACTCTGGGATGATCTGAATCATAGCCTCGGTGGGTTGCTAAATCAAATGCAACTGATAATCCTTTTTGGCCTTGTGCTAAATTCCTACGGTAAAATGCGTTACTCTCTTTGGCTGTGGAAAAACCTGCGTATTGTCTAATTGTCCAAGGTCTAACAGCATACATTGAACTGTATGGTCCTCGTAAGTAAGGTGGAATTCCAGCGACATAATTGAGATGTTTTGAATTTTTAAGGTCTTCCGCAGCAAAATGTGAAGGTATTGTTATTCCTTCAGGTGTCTTCCAAGAATTTGCCTTTTTTCTTGGAGAAATAGAAGCTGTTTTTCGCTGGTATTTTATTTTTTTAAAGTCGGGTTTTTTCATTGCGATTTTATTACTTCATATTTTTATAGCAATTAGGTTTTTTATCCCGTGTGTGCTAAAATTTTATATTCTAGATTTTTTCCAAATAGAATTTTCATTCTTTACAGCTTTTAACTGCTTTTTTTCTTTTAAAAGTAATTGGGTTGCCAATACTGCAGCAATTTCTTGTTCTTCTTTTTGATTGGCAAAAAGTTGCTCAGTCGAAAAATAATTTTTTACAAAGTGAGTGTCAAAATTTCCACTCGTGAATGCTTCATGTTCGCAAACGAACTTCCCAAATGGAAGAGTAGTTGCAACGCCTTCGATTTGATAATCATTAATGGCTTTTAGCATTAGGCCAATTGCTTCTTCCCTCGTTTTTCCGTAAGTGATTAGTTTGGCAATCATTGGGTCATAGTAAATTGGAATATCTTGTCCTTGCTCGTACCCATCATCCAATCGTATTCCTTCTCCTTTTGGGCGGATATATGTTTCTAAAGATCCAACATTAGGTAGGAAATTATTTAATGGATCTTCTGCATAAATTCTTAATTCTAGAGCATGGCCTGTAATTGACAAATCATTTTGGGTGAATGATAGTTTTTCTCCTTTGGCTACTTTAATTTGTTGTTCGACCAAATCAATTCCAGTTATCAATTCTGAGACTGGGTGCTCTACTTGGAGTCGAGTATTCATTTCCAAAAAGTAAAAATTATTATTTTCATCCAACAGGAATTCTACAGTTCCTGCACCAATGTAATTGCAAGATTTAGCAACTTTGATGGCTGCATCTCCCATTGCTTTCCTAAGCTTTGAAGTTAGAACTACAGATGGTGCTTCTTCAACTACCTTTTGATGGCGGCGTTGAATACTGCATTCTCTCTCAAAAAGGTGAACGAAATTTCCATGTGTATCTGCTAAAACTTGAATTTCAATATGACGAGGTGAGCTAACATATTTTTCTATGAAAACAGAACCATCACCAAAAGCTGAGATTGCCTCTGAGATGGCACGCTCCATTTGCTCAGGTAATTCTTCTTTGTTTTCAACTACTCGCATACCTTTTCCACCACCACCTGCAGAAGCTTTTATTAATATTGGAAAACCAATTTCACTTGCTATTTTTTTGGCTAATTCCACATCAGTAATCGCTTCTTCTATTCCTGGAACCATTGGAATATTGTATTCTTTTACAGCTTCCTTAGCTGCTAATTTACTTCCCATTACTTCAATAGCATGAGTTCCTGGGCCGATAAAAGTAATACCGTTTTCTTCCGCCATTTTTGCAAAAGCCGAATTTTCACTCAGGAATCCATACCCTGGGTGAATTGCATCTGCATTGGTATCTCTGGCAGCTTGTATGATTTTTTCCATTTGCAAATAAGACTCGGAAGAAGGTGATGGACCTAATAAAACAGCCTCATCTGCGAAGCGAGTATGTCGGGCATTTCTATCTATTTCAGAATAAACGGCTACCGTTTTGATTCCCATTTTTTTTGCGGAGCGCATTACTCTTAGGGCTATTTCTCCACGATTGGCTATTAATATCTTTTTCATTGATTTTTTTTCTAGTTGATTTCTTTAAACTTCTTCCAAACTGCTTGCGCTAAATCATCAGTTAGTTTTTCTAAATAATAACTCCCTGCTGCTGGATCTTGCACTTTGTCCAAGTAACTTTCTAGCTGCATTAGGTATTGAGTATTTAGTGCAATCCTTTGAGCATTCAAAGTTTCTTTTTTATTTTTAAAACTATCAGATGGGTAAATGTATAATCTGTTAGTTCCTCCAATTACTGCAGACATAGCTTGTGTAGTTGCTTTAATTTTATTGTAATTTTCATCGTCGGTTTGAGTTGATGAGGTTAAATGTGTTTCTATTGTGATATTTGATTTTAAAGAGCTCTTCCAACTTTTGACAATTAAATTCCAAAGTATTTTTAATACTCTTATTTTTGCAATATTTAAAAAATAGGAATCATCGAGTTGAATTGAAAATTGAATATTGGAAAGTAGGCTTTTCAATTCTAAGTCTTTTTTATTCCATTTTTCTAAATAAGAGTTTGCTTTTGATATCGTTTGCACCACTTCTTCTACAACGTTTTTTTGTCCTTGGTGAAAAACACGTGCGTTTATTGTTATTAACTTGGCTAGAGGAAGTTGTTTTGATAATTTTTGGATTACTGGATATTCAGATGGAAGAATAGTTGTACCATCTGAAAATTGAATGGAAAAGGCTACTTTTTTCAGGTTTAAATCTTTGTCTTTTACAATGGAAAGAAAGTTTTGGACAATACTTTTCCATGTTTTTTGATGAAAAATGAAACCAGTTGAAATCCATTCATGATTGATGCCTGTTAATAAGACTCGCAGTTCCTTTTTATTGGGACTTTTTAATAATTCAAAACATAAAGCATTAGCCCCTTTTTCCAAAAGGATGAGTGCTTCCTTATTGGCTGTTTTCACATTTTTAACAATAATAAGAACGCCTTTTTCCCAATTATTAGATTTTCCATCTCTCAAAATTGGCTTGGGCAGTTCTTTTAAATCATCCGAATGCGCAAAAGGAGATACCTTTAATTCTTCACTGATTATCCAATTCAAATTCTCAATTGGTTTACCCTTCAAATCTTTCTCGACTTTTGTTAGCCAATTTTGCTTTGATGATTTTTTAAAATCCTTAAATGATAATTTCATGCAATATATTTTCAAGACTTGTAAAAACTCTAACAAAGATATTCAAACAAAACTAAGGTACAAAGTCTATTTTTCTTTTTCTGAGGATCAAAAAAGGTTTTCTTTTTTTTGTTAAAATGTTGGGATTTGACAAAGATTTAGATAATTTCCATTTCATTTAACAAAACGAAAAAAAAACATATGCAACTATCAACTTTAGACTGGTCAATTGTCGGTATTTATTTCTTTATGGTTTTGGCCGTAGGTCTATATTTTTCCAAAAAGTCAAGTTCGAGTATAAATGAATTTTTCCTTTCTGGGAGAAACATGCCATGGTGGCTATTGGGAATATCTATGGTTGCAACAACTTTTTCCTCCGATACACCTAATCTAGTAGCTGGACTTGTTCGTGAAAATGGTGTATCTGGTAATTGGGGTTGGTGGGCATTTTTGGTAACAGGAATGTTGACGGTTTTTGTTTATGCTAAATTGTGGCGAAGATCTGAAGTTTTAACCGATATTGAATTTTATGAATTAAGATATAGTGGGAGTACTGCGGCATTCTTGAGAGGATTTCGTGCGCTCTATTTAGGATTAGTCTTCAATGTTTTAGTGATGGGAACGGTCTCTCTGGCTGCAATCAAATTTGGAGAAATTGTACTCGGTTTGGAAGGCTGGAAAACTTTATTGATAGCTGGAACTGTTACAATTTCATATAGCACTTTAGGTGGTTTAAAGGCAGTAATAATTACTGATTTTGTACAGTTTGTATTGGCAATGATTGGTTCAATTTGGGCTTGTATTTATATTGTTAATTTACCTGAAATTGGAGGTCTTTCTTCTTTGATTACACATGAGGCAGTTGCCCCAAAGCTATCTCTTTTGCCAGATATGTCTGATCCTTCCGTCTGGGTTCCAGTATTGATGGTTCCTTTGGCCGTTCAATGGTGGGCCTCCTATTATCCTGGATCAGAACCAGGTGGCGGTGGATACATAGCACAACGAATGTTCTCTGCAAAAGATGAAAAAAATGCTATTGGAGCGACCTTATTATTTAATATCGCTCACTATGCCTTGAGACCATTTCCGTGGATACTAATTGCATTGGCTTCGTTAGTTATCTTTCCTGAATTAAGTGACATTTCTTCAGTTTTTCCAACATTATCAGCAGATAAAATTGGTCATGATATTTCCTATCCTGCCATGCTGACTAAATTGCCATCCGGACTTTTAGGTTTAGTTGCTGCAAGTTTGATCGCAGCATTTATGTCGACAATGAGTACACAAATGAACTTAGGGGCATCTTATTTAGTTAATGATTTTTATAGAAGATTTATTAAACCTGAGGCGTCTCAAAAGGAGTTGATTAATGCTGCAAAAGGATTTACTGTAATTAGTGCAATTCTAGGGATGGGATTAGGTTTAGTTTTAACTGATGCAACACAAGCATTTAACTTACTTTTACTTTTAGGAGCTGGAACTGGGGCTATCTACATATTGAGATGGTTTTGGTGGAGAATTAATGCTATGACAGAAATTGTTGCAATGGTAGCGTCGTTGGTGATAGCAGGATTTTTTACATTTGGTAATCACGGATTGGAAGGATGGCAAACTCTTGTTGTTGGCGCACTTCTGACTACGATTATTTGGATAGGTTCTACTTTTATTACGGAGCCGACTGATGAAAAAACACTACGTAATTTTTATAAAAAAATTAGACCTAGTGGAAGTGGCTGGGATAAAGTCATAGAAAATGCAAAAGCTGATGGTGTTGAAATTGTAAAAGAAAAAAGTCAATTGCCATTAGAATTACTGTGCTGGTTAGTTGGTTGTATTTCTGTTTACTCGACATTGTTCGCGACAGGTAATTGGATTTATGGAAATGTTTCTACTGCTTCAATTTTGACTGTGATTGCACTTACTGGAGGAGCATTTTTATTTAGGGTCTGGGGAAGTTTACAAACAGATGAATAGAAAATGAATTTTATCTACTGATAATTAAGATCAAAAGGTAAACAAAAATGTTAAATTTTAGTTTTTAAAAGGTATTGGATAGCAGAAAGTTATTTGATACCTTTTAATTTTTTAACCGAGAATACAACAATTTTTAAAAAATGAGTCATACAAGCTGTAGAGGATTTGGATTTGTGTTTGTTTTGTTATCCCTTATGAATATAAATCAATTGAATGCTCAATTAGATTGGGTCTCGTGGAGTTCTGTTCAATTAAATTACAAAGCTGGTGATAAATTTACAGTGAAGTTAAAACCCATTTGGCGACAAAAAAATGACTTGTCAAAATATGATAATACCTCGATAGACGTTATTTTATCCTATAAAATAAATAAACAATGGTCGGTGGATATAAATAACCGTCATTGGTTTCTTCCAAAAGATGGAGATGATCGAGAGTTTTGGTTTTTTGATTTAAATCATAAAGTCCCATTATCTTCTAAATTTGTTTTTTCTAATAAACTAAGATATCATCTTGGCGTAGATTGGAATCGTGAAGATACCGATTTTTTGAGATGGCTTTCTAAAGTTTCATACAAAACAGGTAAGAAAATAAATCCATTTATTGGGTCGGATTTTTTTTATAGGTTTCCTGACGATAATGTATTTGCTAGATTAAGGTATAAAATCGGTGCTACTCTAAGTTTAGTCAATCGTACAAAACTGACGGTTGAATATTGGCGGCAATTTAGTTTAATAGACAAGTTTGTTGAACCAGAGGCCAATTTTTTGGTGGTGAATCTTACTTATGGTTTAAATTAATCAAGAAAACTTAAGAGATAATAAAATCTCTATTTAACAAGAACTAAAATAATCTAGCACAAGGTTAGGATTAAAATCCTTATACGTTAAAGCACTGTTAAATTACAGAGAACGCCCACCTATTTCCTTTTCTACTACATCTTCTTTACGTTCATACAATTTTTTATAAAATTCATTCATTATATTGTCGATTCAATTTAGATTGTTATCATTAAGGTTGAAAATTAAAAGTTAAATTTTATTTTATGAAAAAACTACCCATATTATTATTGCCATTTTTATTGATGGTTACTTTATTCAGTTTCTGTAACAATAAAAATACAATTTTAAGTGTAACTATGGAAAACTATAATTATTCTGCAGACTGGAAAATGGTGGATTCTTTGGAGGCAAAAGGATTGCCTATGTCAGCATTAGAAAAAGTAAATATAATATATGCTAAAGCAATCAAAAAAAATAACCAACCTCAGCAAGCGAAATGTTTGATGTTCAAAGGGAAATTTATGACCCAATTAGAGGAGGATGGTTTTGTAAAAGTAATTAATCAATTTTCATTGGATGAAAAATTAGCAAAACCTCCAATGAAGTCTATGATTCAGTCAATGTTGGCTGAGCAATATTCTATCTATTTAAATCGCAATAGGTACAGGTTTAGTAATCGAACAGAAACACCTAATTTTATATCAGATGATATTCGGACTTGGACGATTAGTCAACTTGCCTCAGAAAGTAGAAAGTATTTTTTAAAATCAGTTGAGGATGAGAGTACTAAAAATATTAAAATTCAAGAATGGGACGTGATTCTTAGGGGTGGAAAAGATGTCGATAATCTTAGGCCAACACTTTTTGATTTTTTAGGAAATCGGGCTTTAGATTTTTTGATGAACGAACAAAATTATTTGACCGAACCAGTTTATAAATTTTATATAGATCAGCCTGAAGCATTTTCATCTCCTGAGAATTTTACTCAATTCAGGTTTCAAACAAAGGATTCTAGTTCTTCAAAATATCACACACTTCTATTGTTTCAAAAAATTTTAACTGTCCATTTAAATGATACTACGCCAGACGCATTAATTGATGCCGATTTGAAACGAGTTCGATTTGTAAGAGAAAATGGTGTAATGGATGGAAAAGATGAAATGTATTTACAAGCTTTGGAAGATATGGCTGTTAAATATGAGGACTTTGAAGTTTCTACAATAGTCCAATATTGGATCGCACGATATTATGTGGAAAAAGGTAATAAATATCAAACAAATCCAGAGGGTGTTGGAAAATTTGATTTAAAAAAAGCATTCGGGATTTGTGAAAAAGCGATAAAGAAATCTAAAGATTCATATGGAGGAAAAAAATGTCAAAATTTACAAAATCAAATTAAACGTAAGAATTTACAAGTGCAAATGGAGCAAGTTTCTTTGCCTAATGTACCAATGTTGGCATCTATTTCCTATAAGAATATAGAAAAGATTTATGGAAAAATAATTCGTTTAGAGGAAAAAGATAGAATGGAAATGCAAGTTTTGCAAAACGAAAATAAATTGATTCCTTTTCTAAATGACATTCCTGCAATTAAAACTTGGACAACTGATTTGCCTAAAGTAGGAGATTTTCGTGATCATATAGTGGAGATTAAAGTTGATGCCATGCCAATAGGTTTTTATTTGGTGATGATAGCAGATAACGAAGATTTTTCAGAGACTGGAAAAGCGGTATCTTTTTTATCGGTCCATGTTTCTAATATAAGTTTCTGGACTCGTCGCGATGATGTTAATCAGAATGAATTTTTTGTTGTGAATAGGAAAACGGGGGAACCAATGGAAGGAGTAAAAGCAAGTTATTTTATTAGAGAATATAGTTCGAAAAGTCGAAAATATGAATACCTAGAGAGAGGAGAGGGGTATACTAATGAAGATGGTTATTTGAAACCAGTTTTAGGAGAAAAAGAGCATTTTCAAATTAAATGGTCAATAGGAAAGGATGTGCTCAGCTTAAAAGAATACTATTCGAACTACTACTATGAAAATCAAAAAAGAAAACGGCAACGAATTTCTTTCTTTTTAGATCGTGCTATTTATCGTCCAGGGCAAACTGTATATTTTAAGGGGTTGTTAACGGAATTTGATAAAGAAAATAAGCCTTCAATCGTAACTAATGAAAAAGTAGAAGTCATTTTTTATGATGTAAATTCTCAGGTAATCGAAAAGAAAACTTTGACGACTAATGAGTTTGGAACCTTTAATCAATCATTTCAAGCACCGAGAACAGGTTTACTAGGGCAAATGAGGATCCAAGCTGGAGGATTAGGTAATAAATACTTTAGGGTCGAGGAATATAAGCGCCCTAAATTTGAAGTAGGTTTCGATCCAATAAAAGGAAGTTTTAAGATTGGTGAAGAGGTGAAGGTTTCTGGTTACGCTAAAGCATTCGCTGGGAATAATATTGATGGAGCTAAGGTAAATTATCGCGTTGTTCGTGAAACAGTTTATCCATATAGAGGATGGAGCTGGAGATACTTTCCACCTGCAGAAAGTATGGAAATTACGAATGGTGAGACAATTACTGATGCAGAAGGAAAGTATAATATTACATTTGCGGCGGTTCCAGATCGTTCTGCTGCTGTTAAAAATAAACCGCAATTTACTTATAAGATATATGCTGATGTAGTAGATGTTACTGGCGAAACACATTCTGCTTCGACCAATGTTTCTGTAGGCCATATCAATTTGAGGGTAGACATTTCTATTCCGGAGAGAATAGATCGAAATAAGCTACAAGGCAAAGAATTTAAAATATCCTCTAAAAATCTGAATGGTGAATTTGAAAATTCACAAGGTGAAATAATAATACATGAATTGAAAAATGATAATGGGATTTTAAGAGAGAAATATTTTCCACAGCCTGATCAATTTTTGATTACCAAAGAAGAATATAAGAAAGTTTTTCCATTAGATATTTATAATGAAGAAAATAAAATTAATAGATGGGAAGTAGGAGATGAGGTTATGAGAACCCGTTATGATGCTTCCCGTAATCCTTCTATTTCATTTGGAAATACCAATTGGAAGATTGGAAGTTATGTATTGATTTTAAATACAAAAGATAAATACGGAGAAAAGATAGAATTGAAAAGATATTTTACGATTTATGATTTAAAAGATGGAATTCCGACTAATATGCTTTCTTTTAGTCTTGTTGAAAAAGGGAAATATGAACCTGATGAGTTTGCTAAGTATTATTTTGGTTCTGCTTATCCCGAAATCAAAGTATTGCATGAGGTAGAATTTAAAAACAAAATTATTGATCGAAAATGGTTGACCGTAAATCAAATCAAAGGTTTTCAATTAAAGATAGAAGAAAAACATCGAGGTAATATTGGTTATCATATTTCCTATGTGAAAAATAATAGAAAATACAATTTGAATAAAACGATTAAAGTTCCTTGGAGTAATAAAGATTTGAAATTTGAATATAGCACATTTAGAGATAAGCTAGAACCAGGACAAGAGGAAGAATGGCGAATTAAAGTGTCTGGAGAAAAAAAAGATAAAGTTGCGGCAGAGATGGTGGCTACAATGTACGATGCCTCATTGGACCAATTCGCTCTGAATTCCTGGAATCTAAATATGTACTCAAGTCAATCAACAAGTAGGTATTTAAGAAGTGGAAACTTTGGAATTACTTATTCGCAACTTTTTGCTAAAGATTGGTACCAGAGTGAAGTCTCAGTTAATCGAAGTTATCGAGATTTAGATTGGTTTGGATTTTCTTTAAATGGTTACAATCGAAATATTAGAATTAGAGGGTCAAGGTCTTTAAATAAAATGTCAGCTACTGAGTTTCCAATGTCAGCTGAGCCCGAGATGGCGGAAATGGCAGTATTTTCTGATGAAAGTGCTACAATGGATTATGCTAATGATGAAATTGTGGAAGAGGTTGTTTCGGTTGCACTTGGTGAAGAAAGAAAATTAGAGGATCAAATAGAAGAAGATTTCTCAGATATAAAGGTTCGGACAAATCTCAATGAAACGGTTTTCTTTATGCCTGAGTTAATGACTGATGAAAATGGTGATGTAATTATTAAATTCAAAATGAATGAGGCTTTGACTCGTTGGAAGTTTTTGGGTTTAGCGCATACGAAAGACTTAAAATTTGGTATTACACAGAAAGAAATTGTTACCCAAAAAGAATTAATGATTACGCCTAATGCTCCCCGATTTATGCGAGAAGGCGATATGATTGAGTATTCTGCAAAGGTGAGTAATTTAACAGATAAGGAATTGGTTGGATCTGCAAAATTAGAACTCTTTGATGCAGTTACCAATAAACCGATCAATATTTTTGTCGAAAGAAAAAGTGCAACATTGCCATTTATAGTTGGAGCAGGGCAATCTGCTCCATTGACTTGGAAGTTAAAAATTCCATTTAATGAAGTTATGGCAATAACTCATAGGGTTGTCGCACAAGCAGGCGATTATTCAGACGGAGAAGAAAGTAGTTTACCAGTTTTGACAAACCGAATGTTGGTGACGGAGACAATGCCTTTGCCTATTCGAGGAAACGAAACGAAATCATTCTCATTTGACAAAATGAAAAGTGCAAATTCAACGACTTTGCAAAATCATGAATTGACTTTGGAGTTCACCTCCAATCCAGCTTGGTATGCAATACAAGCTTTACCTTACTTAATGGAATATCCACATCAATGTACCGAACAAATTTTTAGTAGGTATTATGCAAATAGTTTAGCAACCAATGTGGCAAATTCTCATCCTAAAGTGAAAACTATTTTTGAAAGCTGGAAAAATACTGATGCGATGTTAAGTAATTTATCTAAAAATCAAGAATTAAAAAGTGCTTTATTAGAAGAGACCCCTTGGGTGCTAGCTGCACAAAGTGAGGAACAACAAAAGAATAATATTGGTTTGCTTTTCGACATAAGTAGAATGAGTCAGGAGCGAACTGATGCAGTTGCAACAATTGCCGAAAGGCAGTCGGATAATGGTGGGTTTTCTTGGTTTCCAGGGGGAAGGGATAGTTGGTATATTACTCAGTATATTGTGGAGGGAATGGGGCATTTGAATGAGTTAGGAGTTGATGATATCAGATCAGATTCCAAAGTTGAAAAAATGTTGAATCGTGCCATTGTATTTATTGATTCTCGAATTGCAGAACAATATGAAAAATTGTTAAAACGAGTAAAAGATGGAAAAACAGATCTAAAAGATGATCATCTAAATAATATGGCGATCCATTATTTGTATGCAAGATCCTTTTTTATCAATCAAAAAATGGATGGAAATACTCAAGAAGCTCATGATTATTATTTAGGTCAAGCAGAGAAATATTGGTTTCGAAAAGGGATGTATCAAGAAGGGATGTTGTCTTTAGCTTTACATCGTAATGGTAGAGTAGACGTAGCAGAGGATATGATTAAATCATTCAAAGAGCGATCGCTTAATAATATTGAAATGGGGATGTATTGGAAGTATGACCGGGGCTATTTCTGGTATCAATTACCAATTGAAACTCACGCATTGATGATTGAAGTTTTTGATGAGATTGCTAATGATTCTAAAGCTGTGGATGATTTGAAGGTTTGGTTATTAAAGACTAAGCAAACGAATCATTGGAAAACCACAAAGGCAACTTCTGCAGCAGTTTATGCACTGTTACGGGGTGGAAGTAATTGGTTACTCGAAGATTCTCCTGTTCAAATTAATTTAGGAAATAAAAAAATTGATCAATCAAAAATGGATACTGATGCTGGAACGGGATATTTTAAAGCTAATTGGAGTGGAAAAAAAATTGATGTCTCTATGGCAGATGTAAAGGTTGAAAATCCAAATTCTGTTGTCGCTTGGGGAGCGTTGTATTGGCAATATTTTGAAGATCTAGATAAGATTACTTCTTTTGAAGACACACCACTAAAATTGAATAAAAAACTCTTTAAAATGGTTAACTCAGACCAAGGTCCTGTAATGACAGAGTTAAAAGAAGGTTCTGAGCTTTCTCTAGGAGATAAATTGCAAGTTCGTATAGAATTGCAAGTAGATCGTCCTATGGAATATGTCCACATGAAGGATATGCGTGCAAGTGGTTTTGAGCCATTGAATGTTTTAAGTCAATACAAATGGCAGGGAGGTTTAGGTTATTATGAAAGCACAAGGGATGCAAGTACTAATTTCTTTATTTCGTATTTACCAAAAGGGACTTTCGTTTTTGAATATGCAATGGTGGTTAATCATAAAGGAGATTTCAGTAATGGAGTGACGACTATTCAATGCATGTATGCGCCAGAATTTGCAAGTCATTCGGAAGGTGTTCGGGTGAAGGTTCAATAGAATAAAGAGAAAAGGAATACTTTGTAAAAGCATAGAAAAAGCCTCGTTTCTGCATGGAAATGGGGCTTTTTCTATGCTTTTTCCCTACAAAAAAAAATATTCAACCATTATTTGTTTTAGAATCCCTAATGTTATTTTTTTTTAAACATATTACTACCTAAAAAAAATATGAATTAATACCTAATATTCGGTATTGGTGATCTCGTATATGAAACATACTTTTGTGTTGCTATTTCTATTTAGATTAAATCCAATTAAAGGCAAGTTTTTTAAAATGAAGTCTTATTTTTTCCTTCTGTTTATTACTGGTTTATTATTATTTACATCATGCATTGTTAGATGTATTAGTATGGTTTTTTTTAAAAGAACAATAATGCCTTTTGGAATTTCAAAATGATTTCAACTCAAGAAAAAAATTAGTATTATGAATTTTATTAAGATATTTTTTATTCTTTTTGTTACAAATGTTTTTCTTTTCACTTCCTGTAAGGATGATGACCAACAAGACCCTTGTTCAAGTACTTTTGATCAAGTAGCATTATTTACCAATGTGGCTGACAACATCATACTTCCAAATTATGAAAATCTAAAATCTGAGTTAGATGAATTATCAATTATCACTCAAGTTTTTGTTACTAATCCTGATGAAAATGGATTAAGTGATCTACGTGGAGCTTTCAAAGAAGCTTATTCAAGTTGGCAAAGTGCTGCTCAATTTGAGTTTGGTCCAGCGGAGGATGTCTTTCTTAGAAATAGTTTAAATAATTTTCCAGTTAATACAAATCGGGTTGAATTTAATATTGAAAATGAAATAAATAATTTTGATCAGCCAGATACCTATGACCAAGGGTTTCCTGCATTGGATTTTCTTTTGTTTGGTATTAGTGGGAGCGATAGTGTTTTGGAAACGGTAAAGCTATACAGAGAAAATGCTGATAAAGAAAAGTATAAAAAATATCTCACTGATCTAGTTGCAAATATGCAAACTAAGGTCACAAACACTTACGAAACATGGAAAAATAGTTATCGGGATTCCTTTGTTACGAGGACTGGAACTGCTGCTGGAAATTCATTAAGTCAAATTATTAATAGTTGGAACCAAAATTATGAGCTCGTTAAAAGAAATAAAATTGGTGTTCCATCAGGTGTTTTGGACTTGAATTTTCCTTTGCCAGATAAGGTGGAAGCATTCTATAGTGGGATTTCATCTTCATTAGCGATTGATGCATTAAATGCCTCATTGAACTTGTACTTAGGAGTTGGAAATACCGGTATAAATGGAGTTGGTTTAGATGATTTCATTAATGAGGTTAATGCTGAAAAAAATGGTAAAACATTAGATGAAGTAATACAAGAACAGTTTGCCAAGGCATTAAATGCAGTATCCGCTTTACCAGATCCTTTGTCTGAATCAATAGAAAATGATGAGTTGCCTACTGTCCTAGCATATAATGAAATCACGAGGCAGGTAGTCAATATTAAAACCGATTTACCATCAGTATTATGTATTTCTATTACTTATGTAGATAATCCTAGTGATTCTGATTAATTGTGTATAGAGGTTTTTTAGCTAAAATCAGATGGCGATTTATTGATTCGCCAGTAGGGATCATTCCACTAGTAAGATTCAGAATTCTTTTTGGAGGATTAATGATGCTAGGGGCTGTTCGTTTTATCGAACAGGGATGGATCGAAAAATTATATATTGAACCTGATTACTTTTTTAAGTTTTATTGGTTTGAATGGGTTAAACCTTTTGATGAAAAGGGAATGTACATATTACTTTCTATTATTATCGGAAGTTCTTTTATGGTCATGTTAGGATTGTTATATCGCATTGCCATTATTATGTTCTTTGTCAGTTTTACGTATCTCGAATTAATTGATGCGACAAATTATTTAAACCATCATTACTTGGTTTGTCTGTTGTCTTTTTTAATGATCTTTTTACCAGCTAATAAATCTCATTCTGTAGATGTATTGTTATGGAGGAATTTGAAATCGAATCTAGTTCCTAGTTGGACTATCAATATTTTGATTTTTCAATTGACGGTAGTTTATACTTTTGCAGGAATTGCTAAACTTAATTATGATTGGATTTTTAATGCGATGCCATTGGCAGTTTGGTTACCCGAGAGACAAGATATCCCAATTATTGGATATTTCTTTCAATTCAAATGGGTTGCCTTTTTGATGAGTTGGGTAGGAGCAATTTATGATTTGTCTATTGCTTATTTTTTGATGTATTCACGAACTAGGCCATTCGCTTATTTCTTAGTGATCGTTTTTCATTTGATGACTTGGCTTCTGTTTAATATTGGACTTTTTCCATGGATCATGATTGTGAGTACCATGATTTTTTTTCCAGGAAAGAAAATCAAAAAAACGCTTAGTGACATTTCTAAAACTAACACACATTCGTTTGCGGAGACTAGGGATTATTATTATTTTATTAAGAGAAACCTATTATTGTCATTAATAATAGGTTACATGCTTTTACAAATCATTATTCCTTTTAGGCATTTTTTATATCCTAGTAATGTCTTTTGGTCTGAGGAAGGTTACCGATTTTCGTGGAGAGTGATGTTGGTAGAAAAAATTGGACAAGCGACTTTTACTTTAAAAGATCCAAAAACTAATCGGCAAACGGAGATAATTAATTCGAGATATTTAACACAGTTTCAAGAGAAACAAATGAGTATTCAGCCTGATTTTATATTACAATTTGCTCATTATTTAAGATATGAGTACAAAAGGACACATGGAATTGAAAATCCAATTATTACGGTCGATTCACATGTTGCACTTAATGGTAGGGTGAGTCAACCGTTTATTGACAAGAAGATTAATATAGCCGAGATTAAAGATGATTTTTTACCAAAAAAGTGGATTTTAAAATTTAACAAATAAATATAAGTCGTTGGTTATCTGCGACTTATCGTATTATTTAATAGATGAAAAATAGAAAGCATTACTTCTTGTTTTTTACAACGATATTTTTGCATAATATTGTTTTTGCACAATCTGGAGTTTTTTCAGGAAGGGTTTTGGATGCTTCATCACAAGTTCCTATAGCTAATGTAAGTGTATATTTGGAAAATACTAATGAAATTATTGAAACAGACTCAAGAGGGGTTTTCTTGTTTGACGTGGTTGATAATGGATATTTAAATTTTATCATTTACAAAGAAAATTATACTTCTAAAATTGAAGAAGTTATTTTTAATGATAAGAATGAAGAGGTAATTTTTGTATTAGAAAAACTTAACCTTCAAATTGATGAGGTAGAAGTTACCGCTAAATCAGGTGATAATTTTGGTGTTAGGAAATTAAGAAATGTGGAAGGGACTGCGATTTATGCAGCAAAAAAGAGTGAGGTAATTGAGTTACAAAATGTAACAGCTAACCAAGCCACTAATAATGCGAGACAAATTTTTAAAGCAATAGCTGGGGTCAATGTCTGGGAAAGTGATGGAGCAGGGTTGCAGCTTAGTATAGGTGCAAGAGGATTGGATCCTAATCGAACTTCTAACTTTAATACACGCCAAAATGGATATGATATTAGTGCGGATGCACTTGGTTATCCCGAAAGTTACTATACTCCTCCTGTGCAAGCCTTAAAAAGAATTGAGATTGTCAGAGGTGCAGCTTCATTGCAATACGGCTCACAGTTTGGTGGGCTTTTAAACTTTGTTTTCAAAAAAGGAAATAAGAAAAAGCAAATTGAATTTATTACAGAAAATACTATTGGATCATTTGGTTTAGTATCATCATTCAATAGTTTGGGTGGAGAAAAAAAGGGGTTGAATTATTACGCATTTTACCAAAGGAAACAAGGGGATGGATGGCGAGATTTTTCAAAGTTTGAGCAAAACACTGCTTTTGCAAGCCTTTTAAAAACATTCTCAAAAAGATTAAAGATTGGGATTGAATATACTTTTATGAATTATGTAGCACAGCAAGCTGGCGGCCTTAAAGATTTCGATTTTGTTCAAAATCCTCAACAATCACTGCGAACTCGAAACTGGTTTAAAGTTAATTGGAATTTGGCTGCATTGACTTTAAATTATAAAATATCAGAAAAAACAAAGCTGAACTCTAAAGTTTTTGTCTTGGCTGCACAACGAGATGCTTTGGGAGAATTGGGTAGGATTGATCGCCCTGATCCTATGAGAGATAGAGATTTAATCCGAGGTACTTATAATAATTTTGGAAATGAAACTCGTTTGATATCTCGATATAATTTAGGCGATTTTACTTCGACTTTTTTAGTTGGGGCAAGATATTATCAAGGCTTTACAACTAATGAGCAGGGTAATGGAGATGATTCGAGTGATCCTAACTTTACTTTTTTAAATCCAACTGACTTGGAAAAATCTGCTTATGATTTTCCAAGTAGAAATATTGCTTTTTTTGCAGAGAACCTTTTTAATCTAAATGAAAAATGGACTATTACGCCAGGTGTTAGAGTTGAATATATAAAAACTGCTTCTGAAGGTTTTTTTAAAAAAACGTTTATAGTTGGTGGTCAGATTCAATCGGTCAGGAGATTTGAGGATTTTATGGAAAACCCCAGATCGTTAATTTTGCTTGGGATAGGAGTGGGGCATAAGATTTCAGAAAATTTAGAAACTTATGCTAATTTCTCTCAAAATTACCGCTCCATTAACTTTAGCGATTTAGCAGTTGTTAATCCCAATCTAATCGTAGATAGTTTGTTACAAGACGAAAAAGGATTTAATGCAGATATTGGAATTCGAGGTAGTTTTTGGAAAAGTAGAATTAAGATTGATGCGAGTGTTTTTTATTTGCGTTATCAAAATAGAATTGGTATTGGTGAGATAATCATAGAGGACCCAGTAGTTATAGAAAAAGCAGTCGCCTTTAGAACCAATATTGGTGATGCTCGAATTTTAGGATTGGAAACATATATTGAAGCAGATATTTTGAGTTTTCTTGATAAAAGTTCAAAGGAGTTGCGATTATCTCTTTTTACAAATCTTAGTGTTATTCATGGAAAATATTTATCAGGGCAATCTTTTGTGATTGGTAAAAATGTAGAATTGATTCCTCCTGTTAATTTAAAGACTGGTCTTAATTTTCGATGGAAAAACTTAAAATTATCTTACCAATTTACCTACGTTGGAGAGCATTTTTCAGATGCAACTAATGCAGAGTTTGTCTCAGATGCTACTAGAGGTATTATTCCAAGTTATAATGTTCAAGATTTAGCTTTTAGCTATTCGTGGAGTCGATTTCAGTTTCAAACTGGTATCAATAATTTAACTAATGAATCGTATTTCACTAGACGTGCTGTAGGTTATCCTGGACCAGGGATTATCCCATCTGATGCGAGAAGTTTTTACGGGACAATAACAATTAAATTTTAAAATCAGTTAATTATGACTCCTTCACTTACAGATAAACGACATTTTAATCCAGAACAGAATCAAATAATTCTTCCCTTTGCTTTACCTATTGTTCAAGGCAAAAAGATGAAAAAGAAATGTTGTAAAAAGTATAAAAAAAAAGGGAATAGATGTAAACGTTGTCCTGGCAGATTAGCTTGGGAAGATTAATTTGTTTTAATTGGATGTAGATCAATTCAAATTAGAGTCATAAAATATTCCTAATAATAACGAATAGGCATTTCAATTTAATTTGAAATGCCTATTTTGATGAAAAAATAGACAAAATGAAAGCTATCTTACTCAAGGAACCAGGAGGGCCAGAGCAATTATATCTAGGTGAAACTAAAAAGCCAATACCTTCCTCTCACGAAGTTTTGATCAAAGTAAAAGCCACAGCACTTAATCGAGCAGACACTTTGCAACGTATGGGTAAATATCCACCACCTTTTGGAGCTAGTTCAATTATTGGTCTTGAAGTGTCAGGAATTATCGAAGCAGTTGGTGAACAAGTGAAAGAATGGAAGGTAGGAGATAAAGTTTGTGCTTTGTTAGCCGGTGGCGGTTATGCAGAATTTGTAACAGTACATTCACAATGTTTGATTTCGATTCCCAATGTTTTTGACTTTGAAAAGGCTGCCGCGATTCCTGAAGTTTTTTTAACTGCTTTTCAAGCATTATTTTATTTGTCAAAATTACAAAAAGGTGAAAGTATTCTAATCCATGCAGGAGCTAGTGGAGTGGGAACAGCAGCAATTCAATTAGCTAAGTCATTGGGAGCCAAACAAATCATTGTCACCGCTTCAGCTGGGAAGCACCAAATTTGCCAAGATCTTGGTGCAGACGTCACTATAGATTATAAAACTCAAAACTTCGAAGAAGTGGTAGCTAAAATTACTGAAGGAAAAGGGGTAGATGTAATTATTGATTTTCTTGCTGCACCCTATTTTCAAAAAAATATTAATTCATTGAATTTCGACGGACGAATGGTGATGTTGGCTCTGATGGGTGGGTGGAAAGTGGAGGAATTAATTTTGGCAAATATTTTACGAAAACGATTACATATTATGGGCTCTACTTTGCGTGCTAGAACCATTGAATATAAAATTGGTTTGATTAACGATTTTTCTGATTATGCTTTGAAGAGATTTACAAAGGGGGAATTGCAGCCGGTAATTGATTCTATTTTTGATTGGTCTGATGTAGCTGACGCTCATCGTTTAATGGAATCAAATAAGAATAGTGGGAAGATTATTTTAAAGGTTGGATAAAAGCAATGTAAATTGAATGGTAAACTTTGAGAGTTCTTTAAGAGATATTTTTTTAAATATTTTAAAATTTAAAGCAGTTTTAAGGGCTTTTTTATCAAATTCATTTAATCTTTCAAAATTAGAAATGGTAATATTGGGTATTACTTTTTAAACATAATGTCAAGTGTAGCTCTCAAAATATCTGCCTCCATTATTATAACGTCTTATCGACGATAGATACTAAAACAAACAAATCTAAATAATTAAATTGGGTTCTAATTTTTTTATGATGAGGGTTTTATTTAAAAATCTTCCATTTTGTCGAAAAAGGAAATCTAGTAGTCGAGAAAAAAAGTGAGTTCAAAGCTAAATGGACAATTTAACTAAGGTTAAGTAAATGGTAAACCATCCAAGAAAATAAATAAAATCAATTTTATTATGAATGAAAGAATAGAAAGCTCAGATAAAATTATTAGAAATCATATTATTTGGTCAATGGGTGCAGGATTAATTCCGGTTCCTATTGCTGATTTTTTTGCTGTAAGTGCTATCCAGTTAGACATGGTTCGGCAAATGTGTAAGTTGTATGATTTGGACTTCAAGGAAACAGAAGGGAAAGCGGTAATTTCATCTATGACAAGTTCAGGACTAGCAAGGTTAGGTGCGCAGGCCGCAATTAAAATTATTCCTGGAATAGGAACGGTAGTGGGAGGAATGACAATGGCGGTTTTGTCTGGAGCTTCAACTTATGCTTTAGGAGAAGTTTTTAAAAAGCATTTTGAAACAGGTGGAACTTTTTTAGATTTTGATATAGATCGGTTAACGAAAATGTACAAGGAGAAATTTGAGAAAGGAAAAAAGGTGGCGGAGGAAATTAAAAAAGAACAAGAGGAAAAACAAGAAGTTATCGAAAAAGTGGAGAATTCAAAAATACACATCAAAGAACAAAAAGATGTTATTTCTCACTTGACAGAACTGGGGAAATTAAAAGATAAAGGGATCCTTTCTGATGAAGAGTTTAAAGCAATGAAGAAGAAGTTGATCGAGGAATTCTAATACAGAAATCAATAAAAGGCTTTTCTAATTTTTAAAAGAGCCTTTTTTTTCAAAGAAAATCATATTCATTTCTATACCGTAAATGTCTTTTTTTATTTCTTTTGGTTCTATATAACTAAATCCATATTTCATTCCTAGGTATCCGGTTACAGCTAGTACTAAGGCATCAGTTGTGTCATCTGGCATTACCTCCTTTTTTAAAAAAATTGTACTTCCTTTTTCAAAAATTTGACTCGATTTCGGGAAAATACTTTGAAGTAAATTAATTCTTTCGATAATTCCTTTTTTTTCTTTTTTCTTGAAAATCATAGGAGTTTGATTATTTAAACTGGCAAAACAAACCTCTGGGTGAGCCTCGAATATTCGATTTTTATATTTCTCGTTTTTCAAAATAAACTCATCAACTTCTTTTATTTTTGGAACAATATTCCACGCTTGAATTGAAAATGATTTACCTAGGATCGATTTGTTTTTTTCTTTAGCCATTTCATAAGTCTTTTCATAAACTGCAGCTCGACAAGGAGGTGTAAACACAGATGATCCTCGATTTGGCTTTAGTTTTTGTCTTGCTAACTTTTCTACTTCTCTTGGATGACTCTCATCTGCTAAACCAACTACCATATCTACTAAATACTTTTCAGCTTTTGGATACTCTTTAATTACAGAAATAAAATTAGAATGTTTGGTTACGGAAACTTGAGTATCCGCGTCAATTTTAATTGCAATCCAACCAAATTTGCAACCATCAATTCCAACAATATATTTTTGACTATTTTCTGACATCGTTTGCTATTTATTTGAAAACCAAATTTTATTGATTTTGTTCAATTGAAACAAGAGTTGGTAGAGGGTTAATCATTCTAGATAAAAATTAGGTTAAATATTTTTAAATAGGCTTAATCCAAATTTTTGAAATAATTTGGAATGCAATTAAACATCAATGTTATATTTCACGTACATTTGCAGAAAAAAAGCAAACCTATTTTAATTAAATTTTTAATATGAAAGAATCCTTCGAGAAGATTTGGAAGATGCTTGGCTTGAGATATAAATCACATCCATGGCATGGAATCTCAATAGGGGCAGACGCTCCAGATGTTGTAGCCTCATTTATCGAGGTAATCCCTTCAGATACAGTAAAATACGAAATAGACAAAAAGAGTGGTTATCTTAAAATTGATCGTCCTCAGAAATTTTCCAATATAGTTCCTGCACTTTATGGTTTTGTTCCTCAGACCTTGTGTGCTGATCAAATCGCTGAATACTGCATGGAGAAAACTGGACGAGAAAATGTTGTTGGTGATGATGATCCATTGGATATTTGTGTGCTTACTGAACGGGAAGTTACCCATGGAAACATAATCGTCAATGCAATTCCTATCGGTGGATTTAGAATGATTGATGGTGGAGAGGCAGATGATAAAATAATTGCCGTATTGAATAATGATGAGATGTATGCGCAGTGGAAAGATATAGCGGATATTCCTGATAATATCTTAAATAGGTTGAAGCATTATTTCTTGACTTATAAACAATTGCCAGGTGAAGAACCGAAATGTGAGATTACCCATATCTATGGAAAAAAAGAGGCTCATGAAGTAATTCGAAGAAGTTACAAAGATTATCAAGATGCCTATGGTAACTTAGAAGAGGTACTTTCTTTGACGATGTTAGAAGCGATGAATTTTGGAATGCGTCAACAGAAATTATTGGAAAATATTGATAAATCTTAATAATTATAATTAAATGTAATAATATTGTTATTTCGGTGTTAAAATAGTAAACTAAAAAAAAGCGGTAAAGATTATTCAATCTGTACCGCTTTTTTGGGTAACTAAGGTTGGTATTCTGCTGGGTCTTCAATTCCTAATTCTGAAAATCCTTTTAATCTTAATACGCAAGAATCGCAAATTCCACAGGGTAATCCATATTCATCTGGGTCGTAGCAAGTAGAAGTAATAGAATAATCTACGCCCAATTCTAATCCCATATTAATAATTTCAGATTTTTTTAAGTCAATTAATGGCGTGTGAATCGTTAGTGGGTTTTCATTTTCTACTCCAGATTTGGTAGCTAAGTTTGCCATTTTTTCATATGCTTCAATATATTCAGGCCTGCAATCTGGATAGCCGCTATAATCAACTGCATTTACTCCAATAAAGATATCATCAGAACCAATCACTTCGGCATAAGCTAATGCAAAGGAGAGGAAAATTGTATTTCGAGCAGGAACATATGTAATTGGTATTTCACCGTCCATTTCTGCCTCAGTTCGGCCTTTGGGGACATCAATTTCAGCTGTCAAAGCTGAACCTCCAAATACTCGTAAATCAATATGAGCTGTTTTATGATCTTTTACTTTAAAGTGTTGCGCAACTTTTTTGGATGCCTCTAGTTCAAATTTGTGCCGTTGACCGTAAAAAAAAGAAATTGCATAAATATCAAATTCTTTATTAATGGCATAGGCCAAAATGGTCGAAGAGTCCAAACCACCACTCAAAAGTACTACTGCTTTTTTTTTCATTGCAAGTTGTCTGATATAAAAATAAATACAAAAATAAAAACACTTTTATAAAATGAAGTGTTTTAATCATTGGATATTATCTTTGTAATTAAATATTTTGAAAAACTTAAAATTAATAATATGTCTTCTAAGGAATTTGAACTTTTAGGAAAAGCTGTTAATGAATTGCCTACTTCACCAAATGAGGCGCAGTTGGATTCTTTTCCCAATAAGCACAAAATGCGAAATTATATTGTGGAGTTTAATTGTGCCGATTTTATGTCAATGTGCCCAATTACACAACAATCTGATTTTGCAAAAATACATATTCGATATATACCTGGGGAAGAATGTATTGAAACAAAGTCCTTGAAATTTTATCTGCAATCTTATCGAAGTCAAAAAACTTTTAATGAGGAAATTGTTAATCGAATTTTGACTGACTTGGTAGCAGCTTGTAATCCTAAGTGGATGCAAGTAAAAGGCGCTTTTGTGGCGCGTGGTGGAATTAGTTTAACTACTATTGCTGAACATCCAAGTCTGGAAGTAGAAAGTGTCGCAGGTAAATAATTTTGAAACAAACACTATTATTTCTCAAGGTTTATTTGATTTATAAAAGTGAATGGTTAACTCTATAAACCATTCACTTTTATAATTATACGTTAAAAAGAAAATGCATAATATCGCCATCAATTACTTCATAGGCTTTTCCTTCAACACCCATTTTTCCCGCTCCTTTTGCAGCCGCTTCAGAGCCTAACTCTACGAAATCATTATACTTAATCACTTCTGCTCGAATAAATCCTTTCTCAAAATCAGTATGAATTACTCCAGCTGCTCCCGGAGCTAATGTCCCCTTTTCTATAGTCCAGGCTCTTACTTCCTTTTCACCAGCAGTGAAATAAGTGATTAAATTTAAGAGCTTGTAACAAGATAAGATTAATCGATTAACGCCTGGCTCAGTTAAACCCATTTCTTCTAAAAATAATTTTCGATCTTCTTTAGTATCCAATTCTGCTATATCTGCTTCCATACCTGCACAAATGAAAATAACTTCCGATTTTTCACCTTCTACACATTCCATAAATTGTTTAGTATGTACATTTCCAGAAATTACAGAATTTTCATCCACATTACAAACATATAAAATTGGCTTGGAAGTTAATAGCATCATTTCTTGCATTAGTTCCATCCCTTCATCCTCCAATATAATTGTTCGAGCTGGTTTTTCAGATTCTAAATGTGTTAGAATTGCTTGTCCTTGCTCCATTAATTTCACAGCATTTTTTTCACCAGCTTTAGCGTTTTTCTTCAATTTATCTACCCGCTTTTCGACAGTTTCAATATCTTTCAGAATCAATTCCATGTCAATGATCTCTTTGTCACGAACAGGATCGACTGAATTATCAACATGGATAACATTGTCATTATCAAAGCAACGAACGACATGAACAATTGCATCAACTTCTCGAATATTTGCTAAAAACTGATTACCTAAACCTTCCCCTTTACTTGCACCTTTGATCAATCCTGCGATATCCAAAATTTCAACCGTTGTTGGTTGCACCTTTTGGGGAACTACAATTTTTGCTAATTTATCCAACCTTTCATCAGGAACCGTGATAATTCCTAGGTTAGGCTCTTTAGTTGCAAATGGATAATTAGCTGCTAAAGCCTTAGCAGAGGTTAGTGCATTAAATAGCGTAGATTTTCCTACATTTGGTAAGCCAACAATACCACATTTTAAAGCCATTTCTTTCGATTTATTATTTATCAATTTATTGAAAATCGGCGCAAAGATATCATTTTTACGATAAAGAAATCACAAATATTTTTCAATGAATTTTTTAGCACATATTTATTTGTCTTGCGATAATAAAGATCTATTAATTGGGAACTTTATTGCAGATTTTATAAAAAACAATGAGTTATCCAATTTTTCGTCAGAAGTTCAAAAAGGAATTATTTTACATCGGCAAATTGATACTTATACAGATGCGCATCCTTTGGTGAAAAAAGGAACCAGAAGATTGCAAAAAAAACATCATAAATATGCACCTGTGATCGTTGATGTGTGGTACGATTACTTGTTAGCCAATAATTGGAGTAGGTATTCTAGTGAAAGTTTGGATGATTTTTGCGAAGGCGTTTACAAGATATTAGAAGACAGGATAAATGAATTTCCCACAAAAATACAGCAACGATTACCTATGATGATTGAACATAAATGGTTGCAATCCTATGGGACGGATGAGGGAATACGATATACTTTTAAAAGGTTATCAGAACGACTGTCGAAGCCAGAATATCTAGACGGCGTAGTGGAGAATTTATTAAGTTTTAATGTTGAATTGACTGAAGAATTTAACTTGTTTTTTCCAGAGGTTATTGAATATGTAAAAGATATATGTCAGTGTGATTAGTTATTGCTAGACCATAATTTAATGGCAGATACATAATAGTATTTGAGCACAAAAAGAATTTTTTATAATTAAGAGGGAGTACTGTAAAACAGGACTGAAATTTATTGGAAAGACCCCAATATTGTTAAACTTACTTTTTCTGTTAATTTTCTTCCTTATTCTGAGATCTAAATTTCAAACTTGGTTTGTAATTTAATAACAGCTAATTTTCCGAATGCTTGAGATCTAAAGTAAATACAAATCAAGTCTAATGAAAGTTTAGATTATTTAATTAAACAATTATTTTAAGTAGGTTGCTGTTATTTTTTGGTACCGGTTATTCGTCCAATCTTCAATAACTTTCCATAAGTATCCAAAGCTCGTATTCTAAGGGATAAACTGTCAACAAACCTTATGTCTTTGGCCGCCTCTAGTTAAAATTTTTTCATTTGAAAATAGGATTTTTAGTACTCTTAATGTTAATGATTTCCTTTTGCCTATTTTTTATTAATTACCTGCTATAAACCTAGATAATATTTTGGATATTTTTTTTCTGATAGGTATTAAAAGCTTTTTATATTTTGCTTTGGTCTTTAGCAATATTTAGTAGATCTCAAATATGAGATTTGATAAATTAAGCCATAACTTGATTGATTCCTCTTTTTTGTTAGTCATTAAGTATCACAATTCGTTCAAAATAAATTTCACTTCCAATTTGAACAGTAATTAAGTAAAGTCCATTCTTTTTTATTTCTAGTTCTTTTGTCCAATTGGATTCTTCTGAAGTCACTTGGCTTTCCCAAATTTTAAGTCCTAAATTATCATGGATTTGAACCTTCATTATTTGTAGTAGAGGATTTTTAATTCTGATACTAAAACGTTGATCCGTTGGATTTGGAAAAACCTGAATGTCAAAATCGGAATTATCAAAATTAACTGCAATAATTTCTGAATTATCAGAAGTTCCATCGAGATCTATTTGTTTTAATTGGTAGTAATTAATACCATATCCAGGGTTTAAGTCATTAAAAGTGTAATAATTTTTTTGGTCACTTGAAAGATTTCCATCTATCCATCCTATTTTTTCAAAAGGGAAATTGTTAATACTTCGATATACTTCGAAACCTTTGTTTTGTATTTCAGAGTTAGTTTGCCACGAAAGACGGATCTCATCTTTTATTCGATCACCTAAAAAATTTGATAGCTCAATGGGAAGAGGAGCATTGTTAATGATTGAAATATTTTTTCCAGCTATATTATTATTTTCATCTACATTTTCATCCACATCTGATACCTCTGGTGTAGTCATAGGGTCGTTAGTTGAAACTTGTCTTGCCAAAAGGAAAAAGTCGGAGGGATTGTTACTGCTGTTATAATTATCTGGATTGGGCGGGAACCACTGGAACTCCAATATTGCTGAGCTTTGTGCATCAATAACTGGGATAGTCTGAGTACTTATAGAGTCTCCCCAGACTGCATATCCATTTGAAAGACTTCCATTCCAGTGACTAGGCCAAGTTAATGCTGTTCCTTCTTTTGACCAATATAATGATAAAGATTCAGTACCTGCGGATGCTAAACAGCCTCTATTTCTGACCCTTACATATACATAAACAGGTGATGTAGGGCCAATATATTCTGGATCTTGGATGGTGTCATTTGTAAATCCATCTTGTTGATTTCTTACCCAAACATCATCACTTTCCCAAATAGGGCCGATATTTGGTTCTTCTCCTACATCTCTTGTGTGCAGCATAATTTTGGTGTTGTCCTTTAAATATAAATCAACATTGGGTATTGTTGATTGAGGGCAATCACATTCCCATTCTTTCCACATATCATCTAGATATGCATGCCAGTTCCAAAAAATTGGTGATGAAGGAGAGGCATAAGAAAACATATTTTCAGCCATATCAATATGAACATCATTATGATAAGGAGTCTCAAAATTCCTACTTAATTCATTTTCGTCATCATTATAAGGTACTGGGGGGGGGGAGGGAGGATTATATTGGTATGCACAAAGATCATTTAATTCAGAATAATTATTACGATTTATTTTTGGATCCCAATCAGTAGGAGTCTCACAATAATTTGATGGTCCCCCCGAAACATTAATGTTACAATCTGTAGACATACAATCAGCATCTACTAATCGAAATTCTGTTGGTGTTGGAGTATTAGGATCCCAAGATGGGAGTGGTACAAATTCTGGATGACCATTTAGGATGAAAAAATCTTCCATTCCTTCCATATATGCTCTATGAAATGGTAGAAAATTAAAATCATCATGAATTTGTAGATCATTATTACCAGTTAAATTTCTAAAATTGCAATGCAGCTCGACTATATCAGAAGTGATGTATTGCTGCATTAAATCAACTAAAGTGTCCCTCTCAGCAGGAGTGAAATCAACTATTAAGTCTTGTCTGACTTGGCTTAAAACATTTAAGGCAATTGTGTTGAATAAAAGTAAAAGAAAATAGAGATTTTTCATATTTGAGGAGCAAATTTAAGAGATAAACCTGTTACTATTTTTGTTGTTAAGGAAACCTTTGGATTTTGGGGTATTACCGGAATATTTAAAGTATATTTTATATTTAACATATAATATACAAGAACCGTCTTCAAAATTAAAAAATAATTTTTATTTTTAAAAGAGTATTAAGACAAATACCCTGTTTAGGGTAAAATAAATATTATTCTTTTTTTTATAATAAACCGCAGTTTTTTTTGTCAAATAAAAATGAAGAAGGCTTCATCTTAGTCCTTTTAAAGGATAGCATCGTTTACTACCTTTTGAGCTTCTTCTTGGAGTTGTTTTAAATGCTCTTCACCTTTAAAACTTTCAGCATAAATTTTATAAATATTTTCTGTTCCAGAAGGTCGAGCTGCAAACCAACCGTTTGTGGTCTCAACTTTTAATCCGCCTATTGCAGCACCATTCCCAGGAGCGTTGGTTAAAATTTTTGTTATTTTTTCACCAGCAAGCTCAGAAGAGGTAATTTGACCTGGAGATAATTTTTTCAATTTGTCTTTCTGATCAGGAGTAGCTGGAGCATCAATACGATCATAAACTGGTTCCCCAAATTGATTAGTGAATTCTTTATAAATTTGAGCTGGGTCTTTTCCTGTTTTCGCTGTAATTTCACCAGCTAATAAGGCAGCAGTTATTCCATCTTTATCAGTAGACCAAACACCTCCTTGCATGTTTAAAAATGAGGCACCAGCACTTTCCTCACCTCCAAATCCAAGGCTACCATCATAAAGACCATCAACAAACCATTTGAAACCTACCGGTACTTCGATTAATTTACGTCCAAGTTTTTTAGCCACATGATCAATCATTTTACTGCTAACTAAGGTTTTTCCTATACTTTTTGTTGCAGCCCATTTGGTTCGGTTTTGAAATAAATAATCAATGGCCACTGCTAAAAAGTGATTAGGTTGCATCAACCCAGAGCTTTGGGTTACAATACCATGGCGATCATGATCAGTATCGCAAGCAAATGCTACTGGAAACTTATCCTTCAACTGTATCAACCTTTGCATGGCATATTTAGAGGAAGGATCCATTCTGATTTTACCATCCCAATCCAACGACATAAAGCTAAATGTATGATTTACCGAGTCATCCACTACCGTTAGATTCAGATTATAACGATCAGCTATTCTTTCCCAATATTTTACGCCTGCGCCTCCAAGAGGATCTACGCCCATTTTAATTCCAGATTCCCTGAGTAAATTAGTATCGATCACTTGTTTTAAATCGCTTGTATATGTATCAAGATAATCATACCGTTTGGTTGTAGAAGCATTCAAAGCTTTGGAGATTGTAATCTTTTTAACTTCTTTAAGGTTATTTTGTAAAATTTCATTCGCTCTGGATTCAATCCAAGCTGTAACTGATCCTTCAGCTGGACCACCATTTGTCATATTATATTTTAATCCACCATCTTCAGGAGGATTGTGTGAAGGGGTGATTATTATTCCATCTGCTAATCCTGTTTTTCTTTCTTTGTTATATTCTATAATTGCATGACTCACTGCAGGAGTTGGTGTATATTCATCATTGGTGGATATCATGGTCACTACATGATTAGCGGCTAGAACTTCGAGTGCTGTAATTTGTGCAGGGGTTGACAATGCATGTGAATCGATTCCCATGAAAACAGGTCCAGTGATACCTCGTTTTTCCCTGTAATTACAAATAGCTTGAGTTATAGCAAGAATATGGTGCTCATTAAATGAGTTAATTAATGAAGACCCTCGATGGCCAGAGGTCCCGAATGATACTCGTTGTTCCCGGTTTAGAGGATTTGGTTGTTGTTTAAAATAATTTGTAATTAGTTGGGGAATATTGACTAATTGTTTTTTAGATGCTGTTTTTCCTGCGCGCGGATGAATTGACATTTATTATTTTTTTAGAAAATGCGAATAGATAGTTTTTTAGATATGGCTAAATTATTAGTATTAATTGCCAACGTAATTAATAATTACTTTACCTAAATTATATTTAATTTAAGTAGTTGTTTATTTCAATAAAATTAAATGGGTAAACACTGTTATTTTAAATTTTCCATGCGTTAATTGTTCCTTATTTTAGAAAAAAATAAGATCAAACACCTATTTTTAATTTTTAAGAAACTCCTTGCAAAAATAACATTCATTAAAAACTAAACAATTTTTATTAACAATAAATTTAAAATGGCAATCAAGATTGCATTTAAAGAAAAATGTAGTTAATGATTTATAAGTATTAATAATTGTTTCTTTGTATTTTAATAAATACTCCAAAGAAAATGTTTAAAGTTGAATTATATTTCTTAATTAATTCGGAATTAAATCACCAAAATTTACTCTGTGGATTTTGTCTTTAAAATTTTTACATTTGCATATCTATTTTTTAAAATCAAAAATTAAAACATGTCAAGACAATTAATCGTTGCGGGAAATTGGAAAATGAATACCACAATTAAAGAAGGGGAAAAGTTAGCTAAATCAATCGTAAAAAAAGCTAAAGCCAATGATCCTTTAGTAATTATGGCTGCTCCATTTACCCATTTGCAATCAATAGGTGGAATCGTCAAAGGTGAAAAAGGAATTGAAGTTGCTGCCCAAAATTGCTCCAATGAACTAAAGGGCGCATATACAGGTGAAATTTCTGTAGGTATGCTAAAGTCTGTTGGTGTAAAATATGTCATTATTGGGCATAGCGAAAGACGACAATATTTTAAGGAAGGAAATGCATTGTTAGCAAAGAAAACGAATACAGTTTTAGGAAGTGGAATGCTTCCAATTTTTTGTTGTGGAGAACCATTGAGTGTAAGAAAAGCGGGAAATCATGCTCGCCATGTTTCCAAACAATTGAGAGAGGGATTATTTCATTTGACTAAAAAGGAATTTTCCAAAGTGGTAATTGCATATGAACCAATTTGGGCAATTGGTACTGGGGTAACTGCCTCACCAGAACAAGCTCAAGAAATGCATGACAAAATTAGAAAAATGATTGCCAGAAAATATGGAGATAAGATTGCTAGTACTACCACAATACTTTACGGCGGAAGTGTTAAACCAGCAAATGCCAAGGAGATTTTTTCACAACCCGATGTGGATGGTGGTTTAGTTGGAGGGGCATCTTTGAGTGCAACAGATTTTTCTAAGATAATTAAAGCAAGATAAACTATAAAAAAGGGAATTAGTTAATCGAGTTGAGACAAAATTAGATTGACTAATTTCCTGTTTTCTGTATTAATCAATTTTGCCTTTTTCAGAGAGCATAATTGCTAAAGGTTTAGTTTTTTCAAATTGAGAAAAAATAATAATGGATACCACTGTAATCGGGACACTTAAAATCATACCTATAATTCCCCATAGCGCTCCCCAGATAGAAAGAGATAAGATAGTTACCAACGGACTAATATTCATAGAGCTCCCCATGATCTTTGGTTCTAAAAAGTTTCCAACAATAACTTGAATAGTTCCGATGATGCCTAAGACTAATAGGCTAGGTGTGAAGATTCCAAATTGAAATAAACAAAATATTGCGGGGAATATTGTTGCAATGAGTGATCCTATTGTTGGAATGAAATTTAGGATAAAAATTAAAAATGCCCAAAATTCAGGTGCATCTACCCCAATGATTCTAAGAGCCATATAACTCAGACTTCCTGTGATTAAACTTAACAATGTCTTCAAACCGAAATATCTAGAAATTGAGGTACTTATCTTTTCTAAGAATTTATCTACCTTTTCTTCATTCTCTTTACCAATAAAAATAGATTTAAGTTTTGGTTTGAAACTAGCATCTTCTAACAGTATGAATACGGCATAAAGTAGAATCATAAATCCATTACTTATCAAATCTGAAATAGATGAAAAAAGCATTTGTAATATATTTCCAAAGTCTAAATTCCCAGAAAAATTAGCCATAGCTTTTTTGCTATCTACTCCAAGCCAACTATTTATTTGTAAAATTAAAGCATCAATGTTTGGTTCGTACTTTTCAAAAGATAGAGCTAAGGAATTAATGTTGATTGTAAGTATATTGGTAACGAAAACTAAAACAAACATTATAAAACCAAAGGATATAATATGTTTTAGCCAAATAGGGATTTTTTTATTAATAAATCCTATTTTATCAAGCGTTGCTTCTAATTTTTTTCCAATAAACCAAAGGAGTAATCCTAAAAGAAAAGGTACTATAATAGCTTGCCCAAAACTTAAAATGATTACTACAGAAATGCAGCTAACTAAAATATAGGCAATATTTTGAGTTCTCATGGTGTCTCTTATTTTGCAGAGGGAAAATGAGACACTAAGTTAAGAAAGAGATTGGAGTTATTGATCGATTTTTTTGATTAGACTCTAAACTTAAGAATTTTGTTGAAAACAATCCAATTGCATATAACAATGCCTCGTATAGTAATGGAGTAGGTTTGAAATTGTAGTAATAAATACTTAGGTATGATTTTATTTAGGACACGATTATTCTTTTTTCTCCCACATTGAAATCTTTTGTCTATCATCTTTAGAGATTAGTTGATAGCTGATTGGTACCTCGTCATAAGCACTGAAAAAAGTAACGAGCCGGGTACCCAAAGGCATTAAGTCCAATTGATTTTTCACATAATTTGAATACTCATCATACAAGTCATTTTTTACATCTATGGCATCATCTATTTTTTCAAATTGAATAATATTTTCATAGAATGGATTGAAAAAATAAAATGCTTCATAGTTGCTAAATTCAATTTGATTAATGTTTGAATTAATGAAGTTTATATTTTTTAATTGATATTTTTTTAAAATCTGCTCAGCTAATAAATGTAGGTTGTCTCTTTGTTCCACTCCAGTAAAGTGGCCATTAGTACAAACTGACCCTATCATACAAAATTTTCCTGCGCCTGATCCAATATCTAAAACTTTAGTTCCTGATTTTTGAACTAGAAATTTTGCTGCTCTAATCGCTATTTCTATTGGCGTAAAATGGGTGAAAGCCATTGGTCGAACTTCCTCTGGATAAATTCCATCAAAATCATCATCTTTCATTGAAATACCTTTTTCTATATACTTAAATATCATTTCGTTCATTTGATGTTATTCTAGTTGATAAATTTCACGAATCAGAAGTATAAATAAGGTAAACAAAAGCAATTTACAATTCCAAAAAAATGGATTATCTTTTTTAACTCTGATAGTAAAATCAATACTGAGAGAATATTAAACTCGTTATATCGTGTCACTCAATTTATTAACTACATTTAAGTCAAATTACAAAATATGGATTATTTAGAAATTGAAAAGAAAGGTGAGTATACTATTATCCAGATGAATCGCCCAAAAGTTAATGCGATCAACTTTCAAATGGTAAAAGAGATAAGAGAAGCATTTAAATTGATGGAGGAAGATATCACTGTAAGTGGAGTTATTTTAACTGGTCGTGAAGGAGTATTTTCAGCTGGTTTAGACTTGATAGAATTATACGATTATGATAAAACTAAAATACGAGAGTTCTTCATCGCTTTCGGGTTAATGTATATTGAATTGGCTAGATTTTCAAAACCATTTATTTGTGCTATAACAGGACATTCTCCAGCAGGGGGAACGGTAATCGCAATTACCTCAGATTATCGAGTTATGGCGGAAGGAGAGAAATACGGAATTGGTTTAAATGAGGTAGCAGTGAATGTTCAGATTTCTACAAATTTGATTGAAGCTTATTCCTTTTGGTTAGGTCAAAGTTTGGCGTACAGATTTGTTCTAGAGGGAAAGTTGTTAAATAGTGAGGAGGCTCTAAAAGCTAATTTAGTAGATGAAGTATTGCCCATAGAGGAGGTATTACCTCAAGCTGAGAAAAGAATGAAACATTTTCTTACGGCTGATAAAAACATTTGGTTAAACACAAAAACTAAACTCCGAAGCGAATGGTTGAATAAACTAAATGACCAAAACGAAGAAGAATTAGAAGAAGCTTTAAAAATATGGTGGAGCCCTGAGGTAAGAATGAAAATGCAAATGTTTAAAGCAATGCTTGCAGCGAAAAAAAATAATTCAATTTAAAAATCTAAAAAATACTATTATGAACAAACAACTAAAATTAATTAAAAGGCCAGTAGGAATGCCTGATGCAAATACCTGGAATTTGGAAAGTAACCCAATTCCTGAACTTCAGGATGGAGAAATTTTAATAAAAAATCATTATATCTCTTTAGATCCTGCTATGCGTGGATGGATGCGAGATGTTAAATCATATCTTCCTCCTGTTGGAATTGGTGAAGTAATGCGAGCAGGTTCAATTGGAGAAGTTGTAAAAGCAAATAATCATCCAATGTATAAAGTTGGTGATGTCTTGACTGGTTGGGGAGGGGTCCAACAATATAATGTGACTGATGGAACAGGATATTATGCTGTTGATACAAAATTAGCTCCGATGCCAATGTACATTGGTACTTTGGGGATGCCTGGGATGACAGCATATTTTGGAATTTTAGAAGTTGGAAAAATTAAAGAAGGTGATATTGTTTTAGTTTCTGGTGCTGCTGGAGCAGTAGGAAGTGTAGTTGGACAAATTGCAAAAATCAAAGGCTGTCGAGTAATCGGAATTGCGGGTGGTCCTGAAAAATGTAAATACGTAGTTGACGAATTAGGATTCGATGGAGCGATAGATTATAAAAATGAAAGTGTTCATGCAGGCATCAAAGAACATTGTCCAAAAGGAATCGATGTTTATTTTGATAATGTAGGAGGTGATATTTTAGATGCTGCTTTAGCCAAAATTCGGATGCATGCTCGTATTGTAATTTGTGGAGCTATCTCTCAGTATAATAATACAACAGCAATCAAAGGGCCTAGTAATTATTTATCACTTTTGGTAAATCGAGGAACGATGCAAGGAATGGTTGTTTTGGATTATGCTACCAAATATAAAGAAGCTGCAATGAATATGGGTATGTGGCTGGCTCAAGGGAAATTGAAAAGTAAAGAAGATATCTATGATGGAATCGAAAATTTCCACAGTACTTTCGAACGACTTTTTACTGGAGATAAGAAAGGTAAATTGGTTTTAAAAGTATTGGAGGAAACTCCTGTAGCTTAAAAGGGAAGTTCTGTCTCCTAAATGAAAACGAAATAATTAGAGTTTAATTAAACTCTAATTATTTTATTTTCAATTGAAAGTAGAACATTAATAATTTAAAAAATAACCTACCCATTTACGTTCCCTTTGAGGGGGCAGGGGTTAGACCGGATTTAATATGAAAGCAATAGTCTGCGAAAAATTTGGACATCCATCTACTCTAGTTTATAAAGATGTTGAAAGTCGCCAACCAAAAGAAAAGGAAGTTTTAGTTGAAATAAAAGCATGTGGGGTTAATTTCCCTGATACATTAATCGTCCAAGGATTATATCAATTTAAACCTGAGTTACCTTTCACACCAGGTAGTGATATCGCTGGTGTGGTAAAAGCTGTCGGAGAAAAAATCAAACATTTAAAAGTGGGTGATGAAGTTTTTGGGTTTGCGGCGCATGGTGGATTTGCAGAAGAAGTAGTGTTAGATGGAAAAGCAGTTTTTCCCAAACCACCAAATATGGATTTCCCAATTGCAGCTTCCTTTCTGATGGCTTATGGAACTTCTTATCATGCCTTAAAAGATCGTGCTCGATTAAAAGAAGGAGAAACACTTTTAGTTCTAGGTGCTTCAGGAGGAGTGGGATTAGCTGCTGTAGAATTAGGGAAATTGATGGGGGCAAAAGTAATTGCAGCAGCTTCGACTGACGAAAAATTAGAATTGTGCAAAGAGTACGGTGCAGATGAAACGATCAATTATTCCACCGAAGATTTGAAAGCACAAATCAAAGTATTGACAGAAGGAAAAGGGGTAGATGTAGTTTATGATCCGGTTGGAGGAAAATATTCTGAATCTGCTCTTCGAGGAATGGCTTGGGAAGGAAGATTTTTAGTTGTTGGTTTTGCAGCAGGTGATATTCCAAAAATTCCTTTGAATTTACCGTTGCTAAAAGGATGTCAAGTTGTTGGAGTATTCTGGGGAAGTTTTGCCATGAAATTTCCCAATAAAAATATTCAAAATACTATGGAATTAATGCAATGGTATGCTCAAGGAAAGTTGAAGCCACATATCCATGCAGTTTATCCATTGAAAGATGCTACTAAAGCATTAGAGGAAATGATGAATCGTAAAGTTCGAGGGAAAATTGTTATTAGTAATTAATTATCTAAGATCTTTCAGATTTATAAAATAAAAAGAAATGCCAAAATTAGAAATAGAAAACATTGAAGCGCTGATGAAGTTGGAAGGAGATGCTCTACCTCAGGGAGATTGGATTCCAGTTACTCAAAAAATGATTAATGCTTTTGCTGATGCAACTTTGGATTATCAATGGATTCATACTGATGTAGAAAGAGCAAAAAAAGAGTCTCCTTTTAAAACTCCAATAGCTCATGGATTTATGTCGGTTTCTCTTTTGTCCAAAATGTTAGAAGAGGCCGTTATTATTAAAAGCGGAAAAATGGGAGTGAACTATGGATTGAACAATGTTCGTTTCCCTCATCCTGTGCCTGCTGGAAGTCGATTAAGGTTAAATGGAAAAATTAATAAAGTTGAGGCTTATGGTGATAATGGCTGCAAAATATTTTGGGGATGTTCAGTAGAAATAGAAGGAGTAGAAAAACCAGCATGTGTTGGAGAATTTATTAGTTTACTTTTTGAATAAGTGAAACTGAAAAATATTTACCTGTTCCAAAAGAATGTATTGTTTTAATTGAGGCTGGTTTAATCTGAAAATTTTGAATTTAAAAATGAACTGAAAATAAAATAATTATATGTCAAATAAAAATAAAAATTTCCTAGTTCACAAAACAGAATTAAATAATACTAAGCTGTCGGATTCTGAGATTTCTGAATTGCAAAACGGAGAAGTATTATTTCGAATTGACAAATATGCTATGACGACCAATAATATTACATACGCTGTTGTAGGTCATAAGATTGGTTATTGGCAATTTTTTCCTGCAGAAGAGCCCTATGGAATTGTTCCAGTTTGGGGCTATGCTGACGTAGTAGAATCTAAACATGATGGAGTAAAGGTTGGTGAACGATTTTATGGATACTTTCCAATGGGAAATTTTTTAAAGATTGAAGTAGGAAAATGTTCGCCATTTGGGATTACTGATGGATCAACTCATCGAGCAGAATTAGCACCAATCTATAATTCCTATAGTAATATAAAAGCTGACGTCTCTTATAATCAAGAAATGGAAGATTATGCCCCGATCGTTCGCCCATTATTTACCACATCTTTTTTGAATTATCAGTTTTTAAAATCAGAGATTTTTTTTGATGCTGAACAAATAATTATAACAAGTGCCTCCTCTAAAACATCTATGGGCTTGGCTTTTATGTTGAAAAAAAACCAGGAAGATGATGGGAAAAGAATTGTTGGGTTAACTTCACCCGGGAATTTAGAATTTGTAAAAAATACAGGTTATTATGACGAAGTAATAGCCTACAATGATTTGGAAAAAGATCTAAATCAAAAAGATTCTATAGTGGTGGATATGGCTGGGAATTCAAAGTTATTATTTAGGATATATGATTTCTTAAATGAAAAATTAAAATTTTCTTCTTTAATTGGGTTAACTGATTGGACATCAGAAAAAGAATTTAAGACATTACCGCGTTCCAAGTTTTTCTTTGCACCAGCATTCGCTCAACAATTATTTAAAGAATGGGGGATAGAAAAAGCCAATAAGGAAATTGCCATGGCAGGAGAAAGTTTTACAAGAGATGCATCACAATGGATGGACTTAGTTTATTTTAATGATTTCAAATCATTATCTAAATTGTATCATGAAATGTTACAAGGAAAGGTCGATCCAAGAAAAGGAAATATTGTTAAAATTTAACCTTTATTAACTCAAAGCATGATTTAAATCAAATGCTATGTGAATATTTGAAATAACACAATTTAAATTTTATTAATAAAAAAAATGCCCATTCAAATCCTTTAAACAGGATAGGGTTTTAATATGAAAGCACCATTTATAGATACATTAAATTTGCCTGTTGTAGCAGCGCCAATGTTTTTAATTTCTGGCCCAAGGCTAGTTGTCGAATGTTGTAAAGCAGGTATCGTTGGAACATTTCCAGCATTAAATCAAAGAACAACTGAGGGCTTTGAAGATTGGCTTATTCAAATTAAAAGAGAATTATCTGATTGGGAAAAGGAAACTGGAAAAACTGCGGCACCTTTTGGGGTTAACTTAATAGTCCATAATACCAATCCAAGACTTCAGGCCGATTTGGAAGTTTGTGCAAAACACAAGGTCCCATTGATTATCACATCTCTTGGAGCCGTCTCTACTTTGGTGGATGCAGTACATGATTATGGTGGTATAGTTTTTCATGATGTCATTAAAAAACGTCATGCAATAAAAGCTGCAGATGCTGGTGTTGATGGATTAATTTTAGTTGCTGCGGGTGCAGGTGGACACGCTGGGACAATCAATCCAATTTCATTAATTGCTGATATTAAAAGTTTTTACGACAAAACAATCTTACTTTCCGGATGTATGAGCACAGGAAGAGATGTAGCATCTGCGATGCAGATGGGCGCAGATTTGGCCTATTTGGGAACTCGTTTCATCAATGTAAATGAAAGTCGTGCTGATGAAAAATATCAACAAATGATTATCGATAGTGGAGCAAGTGATATCGTATATACTGCTGCTGTTTCAGGTGTATCTGCCAATTTTTTGCAAGCTAGCCTAGAATCAATGGGTATTACTCAAGAACTCTGGGCTCACAAAGCAAAAGTTGATTTTGGAGAAGAACTTAAAGTAGATGAAGCTAAAGCTTGGAAAACTATCTGGTCAGCAGGTCAGGGAGTGACAACAATTAAAGATGTATTACCTTTGGCAGAATTGGTAGAGCGAATGAAAGAAGAGTTTAAGGAAGCAATTGAAGCTCAATACAAGTTATTAGAAAAGTATGGGTAGGTCAAAAAGTATTAGCCTGTTATTAAATTTTTCCGAATCGTATTAATTTTTTATGAAGAAATTTTTGACCTACAAGGGAGCAGTTATGACATGGGAATGTGATTCAAATGGACATATGAATGTAATGTATTACATCAATAAATTTGAAAATGCAGGTCGCAATTTAAGTTTGGAAATGGGTGTTTCTAAAATAATGTCCAAAGAAATTGGGTTCGTAGTTGTAGAGCAAACGATTAAATATTTAAGAGAGGTTTTTGAAGATGATCTTTTATTTGTGGAAAGTAGTTTAGTAAATTTTTCCAATAAAGCAATGGTCATGAGACATGAAATGTTCAATGGGATTACAAAAGAATTGGTATCCACTATGGATGTCGTAGGAGTTTTATTCAATAAAACAAATCGTAAGGCTATTCCTATTCCTAAGGATCGAATTGATATACTTAAAAAAATGATAGGCTAAAAATAAGCAAATGATAATTTCTCAAACTATTACCAAACTAAATGAGGAAGACTTTGAGGTAGATATTACAGTTACTGATATCCCTGAAGGGTATTTTATTTCCATTGGAGATACAACTTTTTCTGATGATGGTTTTATGCGAATAATGATGATTGAAATGCTTCAATTAAGTGATTCTACTGGAGGTACTCGAACAATTAATTCTGGTGTGTTTACTAGGCAGGAAGAGGAGGATGTAATTAAAGTATTAGTCGTTCTTGATGGAAAAAAGCAAGGAGTAAATACTCAGGTTTATTTTTAGTATAAATTTTTTGTAATACAATTTAGGAAAAAAAAGGTACGCTAACCAGTTTAAAGTTTAGCGTACCTTTTTATAATATTACAGATATATACTGTAACTACATTACTAAGTTCGGATTGGCTGCTCTTTTTCTCTCATGCTCTTTCAAAAATATCTTTCTTAATCTCATAGATTTTGGAGTCAACTCCAAATACTCGTCGTCACCAATGTATTCCATGTATTGTTCCAAAGAGAATTGTGTATGTGGAGCGATTTTTACTTTATCATCAGCGCCAGAAGAACGCATATTAGATAATTTTTTAGTTCGAATTACATTTACGACTAAATCATTATCACGCGTATTTTCCCCAACGATTTGACCTTCATAAACATCTACGCCTGGTGGAACGAAAAACTTACCTCGGTCTTGTAATTTAAACATGGCAAAAGGAATTGTTGTTCCCGTTTCATGTGCAATTAATACTCCTTTATTCCTTGAAGGTAAATCTCCTTTCCAAGCATCGTATTTGATAAATCTATGAGACATAATTGCCTCACCAGCAGTCAAGGTAAGAATTTGATTTCTAATCCCGATGATTCCACGAGATGGCATCTCAAATTCTAAGTGCATCAAATCACCCTTTGGCTCCATGATCGTCATTTCACCTTTCCGGTTAGAAACAGCTTCGATCACTTTTCCAGATACTTCTTCAGGAACATCTATGGAGAGTAATTCAACTGGTTCACATTTTACACCATCAATTTCTTTAATTATAACTTGCGGTTTTCCTACTGCTAATTCATATCCCTCTCTTCTCATTGTTTCAATCAATACAGACAAGTGAAGTACTCCACGACCATATACATTATAAGAATCGGGAGAAGTTGTTTCTTCTACTTTCAGAGCAAGATTTTTTTCAGTTTCTTTAAACAGTCGATCACGCAAATGACGAGAAGTTACATAGTCTCCCTCTTTCCCAAAAAATGGGGAGGTATTAATAGTGAAATACATACTCATTGTAGGTTCATCGATTGAGATAGGAGTCATTCCTTCTGGAGTCTCAAAATCTGCTATTGTATCTCCAATATCAAAACCATCAATTCCACTAATTGCACAAATATCACCAGCATTTAATACTTCTACTTTTTCTTTTCCCATTCCAGTAAAAGAATATAATTCTTTGATTCTACCTTTCACAATAGAACCATCCCTTTTTACTAATGAAATCGGTGAATTGGATTTAATTGTTCCTCGATTCACTCGGCCTACTCCGATTCGACCGATGTAGTTAGAATAATCGATGGATGTGATTTGCATTTGCAATGTTCCCTCTTCTACTTTAGGAGAAGGTATATGTTCTAAAACTTGATCTAACAAATAAGTTACATCTTCTGTTTGGGTAGCATAATCTTCACCCATCCAACCATTTTTAGCAGACCCATAAACTGTTGCAAAATCTAATTGATCTTCACTAGCGTCTAAGTTTGCCATCAAGTCAAATACATCATCCTGTACTTCTTCTGGGCGACAATTTTCTTTGTCTACTTTATTAACCACTACAATTGGCTTTAATCCCAATTCGATTGCCTTACTCATCACGTAACGTGTCTGAGGCATAGGACCTTCAAATGCATCTACGATTAAAAGAACACCATCAGCCATATTCAATACTCGTTCTACTTCACCACCAAAATCGGCGTGGCCAGGAGTATCGATTATATTGATTTTTACATCTTTGTACACAACGGATACGTTTTTGGAAACGATCGTAATTCCACGTTCTCTCTCCAAATCATTATTATCAAGAATCAATTCCTTTTTTTCCTCAGTATCACGGAAGAGATTACATTGGTACAAAATTTTATCAACCAATGTTGTTTTACCGTGATCGACGTGGGCAATAATTGCGATATTTCTAATATCTTTCATGTAATTTGAATTTACTAAATAATAGCTTTTAAATGGATCTTATTCTAAGAGGGCGCAAAGGTACATCTTTTTATTTGGAAAAATGCTTTTTTAGTTCGTAGGAACAGAATATTCTTTTGTTAAAAATTCAACAGTTTGTTATGAAAAATGAGTTAGGAAATTTGGTTTTAAGTCACATCTTTTTTTTTGCTTTATTTGGAAAACAAAAAAGCTAAAATGAAAAATCTATTCTTCCTAGTTTTATCTATACTCCCCTGGGATATTATTTTTTTTCGAATCACTAGTGAAATTTTAAAAATTAAGAGTTATTGATAATTATGACAACTTATTATTTTGTATTTAACCTGACTTGTACGGAAAAAAATAAAAGGCGAGGTAATATTTTAATTAAGGATTAATTTAAAATCCAATGTTTGTTGTTCTTAATTTTGAACTCGAAAGATGGGAATCATTCAATAATAAAAGTCGATAATGAAAATTCTAAGTTAAAAGTAATGGAAGATGTCAGTCTAGTTTTTTTTAACACAATTAATTATTAAACACTTAGGCTTTCCATATGTTTATTAATTGATTCTAATTATTATTGAGTAACATTAAAAATGCAAATTCGTGGTTTGGAACTCAATATTTTTCTAAAAATCTCAAAACTTGTATAATCTTGAAACCTATATTAATTATAATCGGTGTTCTCTTTGTAATCTTTTCAGTGGTTCAAATTTTTGCTTTTCAAACCAGGAATGGAATTGAAAATTACCCATTTACAGTTACTAAAACCTATAGAGATTTCGAAGTACGCAATTATGAAGCAAGTTTATTTACTTCAGTAAAATTATCAACAAAAGACTATGAAGAAGCTTCTAGTTCAGGATTCTCCATTTTAGCAGGGTATATTTTTGGAGGAAATGAAAATGGGGAAAAGATAGCCATGACCTCCCCTGTGGCAATGTCTTTAGGTGATTCAATGACTGTTATGTTTATGGTTCCTAAAAAAATTAAAAAAGAAAATTTACCGAAACCGGACCAACCTAAAATTGAATTTCGTGATGAGCCAGCTAAGACTGTCGCAGCAATCACTTTTGGGGGTTGGGCAAATTCTAAGAAAATTGAAAAATACAAGGAACAATTGATCGGAGTCCTTCAAAGAGAGGGAATTAAATATACTAATCGTTTTTATTTTTTAGGTTACAATCCACCATTCGATTTTATAGGTAGAAAAAATGAGATAGTTGTTGAATTGGACGATCAGAAAATAAATTAATTATTGGTGACAATAAACTAAATAGCCGTAAGTTGATTTTGAACCTTTTTTATTAATTTATGTCCGATTAATCCATGAGAATCATCTGCAAATAGCAAATACAATAACCGCAGATAACTTAAGGGAACCAGCACCAGTTTTAATTCGGGTGGAATAAACTATACTAGTTACAACTTTAATTAAATTAGCCACAGACAATATTAGATTTTCCACCATTTCTTCTTTGGAAATATTTCCAACAATAATAATTATACCAGGGTAATTATTTCTATTGTCTTTTACAAATTTTGCTAAATATTTGAATTAATCATTGGTGAAATCAAAACAGGTAAAATTTCAGTCAGGTCAAAAAGTAAGAATTATTTTCAATTTTATTAAATCCTTTTGATTTGTGCCGGTATTTGGTTGCAATAAAATCTTTGTTCTCCTCTTGGTCATTTTACTAAAAATATTTCCATTCTTCAGACAAATAATGGTTAATAATAATTTACTATTCTCAAAAGCTCTTGACATCTTTAGGGTGACAACTGTTTTTATGCTAGTTGCTATAATATCTGTAAATTTTTATGATCGGATGGTATTTTTTGCGTTTAAATAAACTAAGAGCAAACCACTAATTATAAAATAATATGAAATGAGTTTTTTATCACTTCTGGAAAAGAATTGATTAGGAAATGCATTTTTTTTAAAGGTAATTTATCAAATCCAAAGAAAAAAATTAAGGGAAAAACATACTTTTCACAGGTAATTATTACTTTTATAAAAATGACTTTATATTTTGTAACCGAATCAAAACTTACGAAATGAGCAAAACAATCTATCGTTTTATTGCCGTTGGTATTTTTTTGTTTATGTTGATTACTTTTCTTGCCTGTTCAAATTCTGAAAAAAAGAATGGAAGAAATAATACCAACTCATCTAATGCTATACAGATTTCTTACCCCAAGGATCATTATGATGAAGTATTAAATGGGCGATTAATACTACTAATCACCGACCAAATAGAAACTGAACCTCGATTTCAATTAAGAGACGATTCTAAAACATGTCAAGCATTTGGAATAGATGTTAATGAATGGTCATCTGGAAATATTTTACAATTTGATGAAGATGCTTTTGGTTATCCAATTCTTTCAATGAAAGACCTGCCTTCCGGGGAATATTTTGCCCAAGCTTTGTTTCATAAATATGAAATATTTAATCGAGCAGATGGAAAATTGGTGAAATTACCAATGGACAGAGGTGAGGGACAACAATGGAATAAAGCCCCAGGTAACTTATATTCCATACCGCAAAAAGTAAATATTAAAAATGGTCAACTTCCTCAAATTGAAATAAAATTAGAACAAATAATACCATCAATTTCACAACCAGCAGATACTAAATATGTCAAGCATATAAAATTAAAAAGTAAATTGTTGAGTGATTTTTGGGGTAGAGACATGTATTTAGGTGCGCATGTTTTATTGCCAGAAGGTTGGGATGAAAATCTGGATGTTAAATATCCCCTTGCTATTTTTCATGGACATTTTCCAAGTGACTTTGGTGGTTTTCGACCAAATCCTCCAGATCCAAATTTAAAACCTGAATATAGTGAACGATTCAAGGTTGATGGCTATAATAAGTTTGTTCAGGAGGAGGCACATGATTTTTATAAGCAATGGACAGGATCAGATTTCCCCAGAGTTATTGCCATCGAAATACAGCATCCAACACCATATTATGATGATTCTTACGCTGTTAATAGTGAAGCCCAAGGCCCTTACGGTGATGCATTAACCTATGAACTAATTCCTCATATAGAAAAAGAATTCCGAGGAATAGGAGAGGGGTGGTCTCGATTTGTTTATGGTGGAAGCACTGGAGGATGGGAGGCTTTGGCTGTTCAGGTCAAGTACCCAAAAGAGTACGGAATGTGTTTTGCAGCTTGCCCTGACCCAATTGATTTCAGAGCATATTGTCTGGTGGACATCTATAAAGATGAAAATGCTTACTACAAAGAAGGTACTTTTCGGAAGACACTTGTTGCAGGTCATCGAGACTATCTTGGGAATGTTGATGCAACTCTTAAAGACATGAATTATCGAGAATTGGTTCTTGGGTCACGAGGTCGTTCGGGACAGCAATGGGATATTTGGGAAGCTACTTACTCCCCAATTGATAAAGATGGTTATCCTAAAAGAATTTGGAATCGTCTTACAGGTGAAATAGATAAGGAGGTTGCATCATATTGGAAAGAGAATTATGATTTAGCTTATATCCTAAAACGTGATTGGGCAAAGCACGGGAAAGATTGGGAGCATAAAATTCATCTTTATTGTGGAGACATGGATAACTATTATCTTAATAATGCGGTATACCTTGCTGAAGAAATTCTATCTGAAACGTCAGCCCCATTCTATAATGGTGAAGTTGATTATGGAGACAGAGCTGAACATTGTTGGAATGGAGATCATGAAAATGGGAATCATATAAGTAGATTGCGTTATAATAAAATGTTTATTAAAAAATATACTGAAAAAGTTGGGTTGATAGCTCCAAAAGGAGCTGATCTTAAAAGTTGGAGATATTAAAATGAATTTCTTTGGGAGCTGTTTACTTTAAATGATTCCAGAAAATATAATAAACAGAAATGCGGACTTTAGATTTAAATTGTGATATGGGTGAATTACAACCTCATCAAAAAAGAAATTTTGATGAAGAAATCATGCCTTATATTTCTTCTTGTAATATTGCTTGTGGGTTCCATAGCGGCACTCCATCACTTATCGAAAAAACGATTAGAGCTGCAATTAATCATCGTATTAAGATAGGTGCACATCCTTCCTATTATGATAGGGAAAACTTTGGAAGGGTTTCTAAAAAAGTAGAGAGTTCACAATTATTGTCACAACTAAAATATCAAATTTGTGCAGTCAAAGGAATGGTTGAAAATTACGGGCGAAAATTAGATCATATTAAACCACATGGAGCATTATATAATGATATGATTATTGATAAAGAACTTGCTGTTCAAGTTGTACAATTGATAAAATCAATTGATCCAAAATTGAAAATTGTAGCTTTGGCTTGTTCTCATGTCATTGATATTTGTATAGAAAATAAAATGGAATTCGTTCTTGAGGGATTTGCAGATAGGCGGTACCAAACAATTAATCAATTGAGGAGTCGAAAATTAGAGAATGCAGTTATAGATATGCCAAAAGACGTTTTAAATCAAGTTAGTAATTTTGTCAGTGGAAAGGTACAACTGTATAATTTAGAAATTGTACCCATTCAGGTGCAATCAATTTGTTTGCATAGCGATACTAAAGGAGCGGTTCAATTAAGTAAAATGATTTATGATCTACTAAAAGAAAAAAATATAGAAATTGCCTAACTCAATTTTAGAAATAAAAAACTACAACAATGATTTTTTAATTTTAAAATCAAAAAATCAATCCTTTCTTACAGAAATAGGTAAATCAGTCTTTATGCAAAGATTAGATTTTATAGATGAGGTGATTGTAACGCCGATTGAAATATGTTTAAAGTTGAATGAAAACTTCGAAGAGTCAAAAATTGAACAACTGCAAAAGGTGGAACAAAAAGGAATAATCAAGTTTAAAACGTATAAACTCCCTGTTTATTTTAACGAGCATGAAGATTGGGAAAATGTGAAATCCCAAACTAGTTTTTCTAAAAAAGAAATCATAGAGAAATTAATAACTTGCAATTATTCAATTTCAATGTTTGGCTTCCTTCCTGGTTTTATCTATATGGAAGGGCTTGATCCTTCACTTTATGTTTCCCGAAAAACTATTCCATCCAAATATGTAAAGGCAAACTCGCTTGCTCTTGGAGGGAAATATGTTGGGTTATATTCGATAGATAGCCCAGGAGGTTGGTATGTAATTGGTCAAATTCCAGTTTCAATTTTAGAAATTCCTCAGTTACCACCGGTGGCAATGAATTTGGGAGATCAAATAGTTTTACATCCAATCGATAAAATTGAATTCGAATATATTTTGCAAAAACAAATTTCGTTAAAAGAGTACAATGGGTAGCTTGGAAATTATTAAGGCTGGAATGATGACAAGTATCCAAGACTTGGGAAGAAAAGGTTTGGCTTATTTTGCTATTCCAAATTCTGGTGCTATGGATGCAAATGCTGCTAAAGTTGCTTTGTTGCTTTTAAATAAAAATGAAAAATGCCCTCTCATTGAATGTACATCTAATGCTCCAGAGATAATATTTAACGACGAAACAAAGATTGTAATTACTGGTGCAGATTTCAATTGGAAAATAAATAATGATCCCATCAATCGCAATTCAATTTTATTTGTCAAAAAAAATGATATACTTAAAGGAAGTTTTTCTAAGGATGGTTTGAGAGGATATATTGCAATTGATGGCGATTTGGAAATTAACAAAATATATGATTCGTTTTCGACATATACAAATGCAAAACTAGGTGGTTTTGAAGGTAGACTTCTTCGCAAAGGTGATGTTGTAAAATGGGAAAGTAATAATTTTTCTTTTTCTAAAAATAAAATTATCCCTATTAAAAAAGGACCTGAGTTTGATTTACTTTCTGTAAAATCAATTGAATTGCTTACTTCTAATGTTTATAAAATTGGGATTGATAGCAACAGAATGGGGATTAGGTTGGAAGGTGATGAAATAGTTGATTCTAATTTTCAATTGATAAATAGCGTTCCTGTATTGCCAGGATTTATTCAGTTACCTCCAAGTGGTGTACCTATCATTGTTTTACAAGATGGACAAACGACTGGAGGCTACCCAAGAATCGCCTATATTCAAGATCAATATTTATCTGTATTAAATCAAATTCCTTTAGGGAGTAAAATTCAATTTAAACTTAATTAAATTTATCTTACATTTACTATTTTTGAAAAATAATCTATTTTGCTATTCAATTCAATTTAATATACCATGAGATTCAATTTTAAATTATTTTTGGTTTCACTAGTTTTGTTATTTTTAAACACTACAATCTTTTCACAAGATGACAAGGAATTAGAAGGCCGTTGGGATTTAGTTATTTCAAAAGATGGAGAACAATTGCCTTCTTGGTTGGAAGTGAAAAAGTCTGGTTATAAGACTTTAGTAGGCAGATTTGTGTATGCTTTTGGGAGTGCTCGTCCAATTTCTTATATTGAATTAAAAGATGGAATTTTTAGTTTTGCTATTCCTCCACAATGGGAGGAAGGAGAAAATAATATGGTGTTTGAGGGAAAGTGGATTGATGGGGCATTAGCTGGAACAATGAAATATACAGATGGAAAAACTCATCTATGGACTGCTAAACGGGCTCCCAAATTAATTTCTTTGGAAAATCCAGTTTGGGGAGCACCTCGCGAAATTTTTAATCAAAAAAACCTAGATGGTTGGTATGCTTCTGGAGAAAATCAATGGGTGGTGGAGAATGGGGTTTTGACGAGTAAAAAGTCAGGATCAAATTTAATTACTGATGAGAAGTTTTCAGATTTTCAATTACATATCGAATTCCGTTATTCAAAAGATGGAAATAGTGGCGTATATCTTCGGGGTAGATATGAAGTACAAGTGGCAGATAACAAAGGTTCTGAACCTGATAATATCATGTTTGGAGGATTGTACGGTTTCTTGACACCAAACGAGATGGTTGCAAAATCGGCAGGGGAATGGCAAGCTTATGATATCACGCTGATCGGTCGGCGAGTAACTATAGTTGCAAATGGAAAAACAATTATAAATGATCAAATCATTCCTGGTATTACAGGAGGCGCTATGGATAGTGATGAAGGTGAACCAGGTCCATTTATGTTACAGGGTGATCATGGGCCGATAGAATTTCGAAATATTGTAGTAACTCCATTGATGAAAAAATAATGTAAAATTCGCTTTAGTCTCCAATTTGAAAACTAGGGCGAATTAATGTTACTCCGTTGTCATTTATCTTTTAAGTTACTTTTTATAAGGCACAACGGTAATTATTAACTAATGAAATCTGAGATTTCAAAAACTAAGTTCACCTAAAATTTTTCCGCTTAGTTTAAATTATCCATTTCAGTATTGCTACTTTTGAGAGATTTGTACCAACAGAACTGATTAATTTTTATCAGTTTAAAAAGATGTTTAAGGGCAAAATATTCCAAATTTGTTCTTTATGATCAATCCATACCCATAAATACCACCTGAATTTTAAGAATATCTTTCTCTTCTTACAAAGACCATGTATATATCTTTTTAAAATTTTAAATAATTATTTTATCTACCATTGAGCCATACTATTCTAGAAGAATCATACTCTATAATATTTATGAAAATGAGTAAAGTTGTTTACGTTAATTAATCTTACTTCATTCATTTTAACAAAGTTGAATTAGTAATCTTAAACTATCATTAAGCATGGTAGAAATATTATATTCGCTATGCTCCGTTTGAGTTATGAAAAAAAAAGATTGAGGCTTAAATGAAAAAAATATGATTTTGTTCTAAAATAGCTTTCCATGAAGTAAAGGGACCATTCAATTCACTTTAGTCTGAAAGGTTACAAAAGATTATCTCAAAAACTAAAATTACTTTCGTAACTAGTGAATCTAAAAATTTAACTAAAAGCCATTCAATAAAAAATATATGAGAAAAATATTATACCCCATTCTTTTACTTTTTTTATTTTTTCACACTAATGCACAACAAATTCTAAATCAATATTCAAGGGTTAAAATTGATTTGACCAATCATTCAATTTTGGATGTTGCTCGTTTAGGATTGGAAGCCGATCATGGAGATTATGCTAAGGGAAAACATTTGATTAATGATTTTTCAAACCTAGAAATGGATTTACTTCGCCAAAATGAAATCCCATTTGAAATTTTAATTGAAGATGTAAAAGCATTCTATGTTGGCCGAAATGATCCAGGATATCATAATCATGATAATAATGTGGAAACTAGAATTTTGGGAAATTGCGATGACGATGGAGTAGGTATTCAATACGATTATGAAACTCCGGTAAATTATGAAGAGGGCTCAATGGGGGGATATTTGACTTACGATGAATTGTTGGTTACCCTAGATGATATGGTGGCACTTTATCCAAATTTAATTTCAACAAAAGCACCGATTGGGAATATTTTGACTCATGAAAATCGGCCAATCTATTGGCTTCGACTGTCAGATAATCCAAATGTAGAAGAGGCTGAACCAGAGGTATTATATACAGCTTTGCATCATGCTCGTGAACCAAATAGTTTATCTCAAATGGTTTTTTATCTTTGGTATCTTTTGGAAAATTATGACTCTGATCCAGAGGTGAAATATTTAGTGGATAACACAGCGATGTATTTTATCCCATGTATAAACCCTGATGGATATATTTTTAATGAAAATACTGATCCTAATGGTGGAGGTCTTTGGAGGAAAAATAAATATCTCGAAAATGGAACTCTTAGAGGTGTTGATTTGAATCGAAATTATGGTTACCAATGGGGGATTGATGATAATGGATCCTCTCCAAATTCCACAAGTAACGTGTATCGCGGGACTGCTCCATTTTCAGAGCCCGAAAATCAAGCGGTTCGGGATTTTTGTAACGAGCATCAATTTAAAATTACCTTGAATTATCACTCTTATGGAAATTTGTTAATTTATCCATGGGGGTACAGCGATTTGGTGACAGATGAGTATGACACTTTTTCTTCATTTGCTGAATCAATGACTAGAGAAAATGATTTTTTTGCTGGGACAGGAACCCAGACTGTTGGTTATGCAGTGAATGGAAATAGTGATGATTGGATGTACGGAGAAACAGATTCAAAACCAGCTATTTATTCTATGACTCCAGAAATTGGAGATGGAAATTTTGGATTTTGGCCACCGCAAATTGATATTGATCGATTAAACAAATCTACACTTAAGCAAAATTTAACGACAGCACATTTGGTATTGAATTATGGAGAAGCCATGGAAATAAATTCTTCTAATTATTTGACTTCAAAAATTGGTTCGCTCGAAATATTATTAAAAAAGTATGGACTCGAAATGGGTGATCTTACCTTATCAGTTTCAGGAGTTGAAAATATAACTATAACTTCGAGTAATTCAAATACTTGGAATATGAATCACCTGGATGAAGAGACTGTAAACTTTGAGTATACAATTTCTAATGACGTTGTGAATAATGAGGAACTGAGATTAGCTATTCAAATTGATAATGGTTTATTCATTTCACATGATACAATTACAAAAATATTTTTAGATGGAGACATGATGGTTGGCCTATCTGATATGGGAAATGAGATAAATAATTGGACAACTAATGGGATATGGAACGAGACAACAGAAGAATTTTATTCGAGTACAACAAGTTATACTGATTCTCCTTTTGAGGATTATGAGGCTAATCAAACTTCAGAAATTAAATTAAATACTCCGATTGATTTGACAAGCGCTGAAAGTGCATTTTTAAATTTTTATGCAAAATGGGATATTGAATCCAATTATGATTTGGCTCAAGTGATGGGGTCAGTTGACGGTAACAATTTTGTACCATTATGCGGAAAGTATACTACCTCTGGAACATTTAACCAAGATCTTGATGAACCGGTTTACGAGGGGATACAGACTGATTGGGTAATGGAAGAAATAAACTTAGAGGATTATATCGGTGGGTTATTTTGGATGAAATTTAGATTAAAGGCAGATGGTGGAGTAGAGGGAGATGGATTTTATTTTGATGATTTGTCTGTGAATTTAGTGACGGGTTCAACTTCTGTTGGGGAAGAAATATCAAAAATTTCTAGCTTACAGATTTTTCCAAATCCATTTTCTCAATCTCTAAAAGTTAACTTAAATTTGGCAAAACAAACTGATAATTTGGAATTGAGATTGGTTAACACTTTGGGACAAGTAGTTGTAAATGATTTATATCAAAGACTGCCATCTGGGAATCATTTATTGGGTATGGGGAATTCAAAAATATCGGAAGGAATTTATTTTTTACAAGTTGTATTAGATGGAGAAAAAGTAGGTAGTAAAAAAATAGTTAAAGTGAAATAAAAACAAATGAAAAAAATGTCATTGGTTTTAATGATAGGATTAATTTTATCGTTGTTTTTAAATCTGTTGTCATGTAGTAGTGGGAAAAAGATAACTACTGCTACAATAATTAAAAGTGAAATTGTTGCAACACTTAGAGTAAAAGTAAAGCCTCAACAAGTTGTTTCGGCATTCCAAAAATATAAAATAGAAACCTTAAAAGTGATTAATAAAGATACTAACACTTGGATATTTACTTTTGATAAAAGCTTAGTTGATCCAGATTATTTTTTAGATTATTTGAAAGATTCGCAGTTTATTATATCCGCAAAATTTGGAAAAATATATAAATAATATTAAAGTAGGTAAGATAAAAAACGATTTTTCAAATTGATGAAAATCGTTTTTTATTTATAACATTACTTTTGCAAATGTATTTATCGAGCAATATTTATTTTAAAACTCCTTAATTCATCTTCGATTTGAACCACTAAGAAGTATAATCCTGTTGTCAATTCCATACTGTCCAAAGATAAGTTTTTTAAGTGAAATCCTTCTGGTTGTTTTTGATTAACCTCTGTGAAGTCAATAATTTGCTGACCTAAAACGGAATGAAGAGAAACTTTGACGTTACTTGTTTTTTTCAAATTATATTTCAAAATTAAATAATCTTTAGCAGGATTGGGGAATACGCTAATGTTGAAATCATTTTCCATATTTGTATCACCAACAAGAATAGTTTCAAAAATGGCAATCAAAGTATCAGCTTGTGTCAAATTAATCCAAGCTTTTCGGGTCGTATCATTTGGGGTAATTATATTTTCAGCAGTGCTAATCCAATGGCTGAATTTATATGTATCTGTAAATTCATCAAATACTTTGGCTTTAATTTTATTTTCCATTCCTCCGAAATAATCACCAGTCCAAGGAAAAGATTCAATGTCTAAAGTATTAAAATCAATTTCTCCAATGCCATTAGGTTCTGTCAAAAGTGTTATGTTGTGAGGACCAGAAAGTTCATCATAACATCCAATTGCGCCATCATCTAATAATTCACATCTTGATAAAATAAAATCTTTTAAATCCTGCACATTTGATTCCCATTCCGTTAAAGTTCCACCCCATCGTTGAATTTGTTTAGGCATCTCTGGTTCAATGACAGCAAGCATACTGTCCAGTGTGTAAATCATATTATTGCAACTAAAAACAGTATTCATCATGTCAGCATATCTAGAATAGTAGAGTTGCTTAAATATTGAATTCTCCTCTAATAATTTGAGGAATATTTTTTCATGTTGTCCCACATCACCATCTGATGGTAGATTATTTCCGCTTGCGATATCATCATATAAATCTTGACAAATACCATCCCAATCGTTGTCACAACAATATCCATCTTGCAAAATGGTTTGTATGAAAAAGGTATCAGTTGCAGGGTAAGGACTATCTCCATTGATGATTGTTTGACAATTTGCTGGCAGAGTGCTTGTTCCACCACCACCACCAAAGAATCCATCCATAAAGTCGGAAATATCTTCTAGGTCACATGGTTCAGCATCAGGAGAGATATTTGGAACGCCACTATAATTGATGTAGTAATCAAAAGTTGCATCTAAATCCCATAGGATATAACCCCATTTTTTGTGCTGGCCGGCAGTATCTAATCCTCGCCACCAACCGGTATTATAATTGAGCCAGTCAGACGCTACAACATTTAAATTGACAATCATATAATCAATTAAGCTAACCATATTTATACTATCATTTGCAATCTGATAATTAGCAGAATCACTCATATCATTTTCCAAAATAAAATCTCTAAGTGCCATCCAATCAGTCATAGCTTTGGTTCCACCATATTCGATTTCGGTGTTCCCCCAAGTTGATAAATATTGCAAATCATATTTTCCTTGGTCATAATATTCATCAGTATAATCATGGTCAACAGGTCTTTCCCGCATTCCATATACTCCCCAATATTGTCCATTTAGAAACAAGATAACTCGCTCTGCTGCTCTAGTATCCAAAGCCATTCCCCCGTCTAAGGCAAGTGTTTGCACATATTCATCTCTAATATGTGCACTTCCTTGATGAGCATTATCATTAATGGCTGGATAGTTGTCGTCACCAGAATTACGAAACATAAATTTTTGATATTCATCTCGATTAGAATAATTGAAGAGTGGCGCATTTACAGCCTTTGAATATCCCATTTCATCTCTTGAAACCCAGTCCAAACTTCGATGAGGCAATACCCATGAATCCTGACCGTGCCGGTTCAAACTGCCAAAAGAAGTGGCTTCTCTTTCTTTATTTTTATTAAAATATTCTAAAGAGCCAATTGGAATTACAGGGCCATTTCCGCCTGCTAAATCAAGCACAGAATCTGCTGCAACTGAAAAGACAGCTAATGTGAAATCTTCATCGATTAAATAAGTGTTGAAATCCATTTTTCCAGCCAAAATAGTGGAATCGTTGCTAAATGATTGAGCTTTAATTACTTGGGTGAAAGCTAAGGGCAATGGATCAGTATAGATGGGTGATGTTTCTGTGGGGTTAGTTCCATCAGTTGTATATCGAAGTACAGAATTAGGTTCATTATTGGTCAAAGAAACCATCTGCAGACCTGAATAATATCCTGCAGCTAAATTCATACTTGGTGTTTGAGTATATCCTAAAAATTGTTTGGTGCTATCATTAGAGCTTCCCAAACTCGGTTCAGTGCTAACCACCCAATCTAGACCTCCATCGATTGATCGACACCTTGAGTGTTCTACTAATGTTAAGTCCATTGAAAACATTTCCATAATGGTACCACTAGGATCAGAAAGTAATACAACTTCTCCTATTTTTGTTTGAGCCAGCTTAAAATTTGTATGAAAAATAGATCCCTCTGATTCGTCACGTCCGGAACACCAAAAGACTAAATGTCCATTTCCAGGAATAATTGTTCCAGTAGGAATGGCCCATTTTTGAGGTTTGGCTTCTTTATCAGAAATATGCCATCCTGTTAAGTCAACTGGATCTGAACTTGAATTATATAACTCAATCCAATCTTCAGTTTTCCCATAATTATCTAAAAAAAATTCGAGGTTAGATGCAGAGTATTCGTTGATGTGGATTTGTGCAAATGAATTTAGTGACCACAACAAGATAAGTAAAAGTGATGCGTAGTTTTTTTTCATTTAAAATAATTTATATCCGTTAAAAATTTTTACTGGTGATTTTAAAAAAAAAATTATTGTTTTATTTTTAAAAAATTTTGCCTTGAATTCTAATTTTAGGAAGTCTATGACTTACTAATCTAAGGTGGTGGGTGAGATAAGTTATTATTCGAGAGTAAGAAACAATAATTTAAATTTATATTTTCATAGAACAAACTTTTCAAATAAGCTCAACATCGTTAATTCTGGGTCTTTACAAATACCACTATGAACCTGAGAATGTTGAATAATAGTGCTCCTTGCTGCAGTCAACCAACGAAATCGCCCTGCCAAATCGAATTGGGCAATTTTCCCACCTTTTTCATCTCCTAAACAAATGAATTCCCAACTTTTTAAATAATCCGAAAACTCTTGAAGATCCGCATCCTTTGAAAAAGCTTTAAGTCGAATTAAGTCTAAATGATATTTTACTCCCAAAAAATTTTTCCTCTTGGAATATAAAATTACACCTACATTTATAAATTCTTCTCGCTCTACCTTGGGAACAAATCGGATGAAGGCATATTCAAAAACTTCATTTCCTTGCATCATTAGCTTCTTTAGTTAGTTTATCTAGATTAGATATTTTGGTTTTTAAAAATGAAGAATATATCTCTCTTTTTTCCATAGGAGGAATAGAATCAGAATTTTCCTCCAAGAAATCATCTGGAATTAATTCAATAATTTGATCTACCAATTCATCAGTTAATGTTGATTTTATTTCAGCTGAGGCAGCCGCTAATTCAGTTGCACGATCTAACATAACATGATCTTTGATTAAAGGGAAAGTTCCACTAGCATGTTTTTCCCAAGTAGTCCAACTGTGATGAAAGTAAAAACTGGCACCATGATCAATTAGCCATAATTCCTTATTCCAATTGAGCAGATTTGTGTTTTTTACTGTCCGATCCATATTGGAAATTATACTGTCAAGTAGCACTACCTTGGAGGCAGTCATCGAATCGGCAACCGAGATAATTGGATCATAAGTTATGGCGCCCGAAAGATAATGCAATCCAAAATTTAAACCAACACTAAATTTGAGCAAATCTTGAATTTCTTCATCTGCTTCAGATTGGCCAAATGAATTATCTAAATTCATAAAAACCAATTCAGGCATTTTTAAGCCAATTGCTCTAGCTAATTCTCCTCCAATTAATTCAGCCACTAATGCCTTTTTTCCTTGTCCTGCACCCCTGAATTTGATTACATAAAGAAAACCATCATCGGCCTCTACTATGGCTGGTAGTGAACCTCCTTCTCGAAGAGGTGTTACATAACGAGTAACATTGACAGTTCTGAGTTCTAATTTTTTCATATTCAATACAAGGTAGAAAATCAGGTTGTAATCCAATATAATTTATTGAGAATTCACAAAAAAAAAAAAGTTTAATTATATTGTCGATGGAAGTTAAAAATTCAAAATCACACACAATGCAAATAAAAGAAAATACAAAGGAATACGACGTAATAATTGTTGGTTCAGGAGCTGGTGGCGGAATGGCAACTAAGATTCTATCTGAAGCTGGATTGTCAGTTGCTCTAGTGGAAGCTGGACCTTATTTTGATCCAAAGGATCCAATTACCCAAACTCAAATGAAATTTCCTTGGGAGTCTCCAAGGAGGGGAGCAAGTACTAAGCGAGCATTTGGAGATTTTGATATGTCTTGGGGTGATTGGAAAGTGGATGGCGAGCCTTATACTCAAAAAGAAGGAACTGATTTTATGTGGTGGCGTTCTAGAATGCTTGGTGGTCGAACAAATCATTGGGGTAGAATTTCTCTTCGTTTTGGACCGGATGATTTTAAACACAAGGATATAGATGGATTAGGTGAAAATTGGCCCATTAGCTATGATGACATTAAACCATATTATGATCGATTAGATAAAATGGTAGGTGTTTTTGGTTCAAAAGAAAAACGTAGAAATGACCCAGATGGATTTTTCCTTCCTGCGCCAAAACCTAGATTGCACGAACTATACTACATTAAAGGTGCTAAAAAAGCAGGTGTTGATGTGATTCCTTCTCGACTATCCATATTGACAAAAAAGCTAAATAATGATCGTGGAGTTTGTTTTTATTGCGCTCAATGTAATCGATCTTGTAATGCCTATGCAGATTTTTCTTCTAGTTCTGTTTTTATCATTCCTGCTGTGAATGGTAGTGGTCAAGTTGATTTATATGTTAATAGTATGGTAAGAACAGTTACTACAAATGATGAGGGGAAAGCTACAGGAGTTTCGTTTATCAATAAAGAGGATCGAAAAGAATATGAATTGAAAGGTCGCTCAGTGGTACTTGGTGCATCAGCTTGTAGTACTGCTCGAATATTATTAAACTCGAAAAGTAAACAACATCCAAATGGTTTGGGAAATAGTAGTGATAATGTAGGTCGTTATTTGCATGATTCTACAGGTGCGGGTAGAGCTGGTTTTGTACCAGCATTGATGGATCGGAAGACCGATTATAATGAAGATGGAACAGGAGGATTACATGTTTATTCCCCTTGGTGGCAAGCAGATAAAAAACTAGATTTCCCAAGAGGATATCATATTGAAGTTTGGGGAGGATTGGGAATGCCTGCTTATGGGTTTGGATTTAATGTTTCTGATTTGAATAAATATATAGGGGGAACAGTTGGTGGATATGGAGATAAGCTGAGAAATGATGCCAAGCGATTTAGGGGTGCAGTAGTTGGAATGGCAGGTCGAGGAGAGTCTATAGCAATGCGAGATAATCGTTGTGAAATTGATCCTGATGTAGTTGATCAATTTGGAATTCCTGTTTTAAGGTTTAACTACAAGTGGTCTGACTACGAACGAAACCAAGCAAAACATATGCAAGATACATTCGAAGAAATTATCCATGGAATGGGCGGAATTCCTCTTGGAGATAAGCCAGCTAAGGAACAGGATTGGGGATTGTTAAAACCTGGTCAAATCATTCATGAAGTTGGTACTACTCGAATGGGCAATGATCCTAAATCTTCAGTAACTAACAAGTTTTGTCAATTGCATGATGCGGATAATGTTTTTGTGGTAGACGCAGGTCCTTTTACAAGTCAGGCTGATAAAAATTGTACCTGGACAATTATGGCATTAGCAATGAGGACTTCTGAGTTTATAGTGGAACAATATAAAAAGAAAAATATTCTATAATTAGGGGGCATATGAGAAACCTAATCATCTAATAAATTTTAAAAAATAGTAAAATGAAAAGAAGAGATTCACTTAAATATATGTTGGTTGGAACAATTGCTGGAGCAACTGTAACTTCAACTACCAGTTGTAAAACAGAAATTGACGATGCAAAAGGAGTAGTAAAAGATAATACTAAAAACCTTTACGGAAGAATTCCTTCCGAAATAGAACATGACGATAAAGTAAACGTAGAAACTTATTTTAATGAGCATGAAATGTTAACTATAGCAACTTTGTGTGATATTATTTTGCCTGCAACTCCCTCAGCTGGTTCTGCAACTGAAGCCAAAGTTCCAGATTTTATTGAATTTATAGTAAAAGATTTACCCGGTAATAAATTACCTTTTCGTGGTGGTTTGATGTGGCTGGATACCGAAGCTAACCAGAGATTTGAAAAACGATTCATAGATTGTACGCCTGAACAGGAAATTGAGATTATTGATGATATTGCTTATCCTGATCCAGATGGAGAAAAACCCGAAATGGCACCAGGTATTAAGTTTTTTAATCAAATTAGAAACTTGACCATGACAGGATATTATACTACTAAAATGGGATTTGAAGATCTTGGTGTGACCAGTAATTTTGCTAATGTTTGGGATGGTGTTCCAGAAGAAGTTTTGGCAAACCATGATGTAGATTATGATCCTGAATGGTTAGCAAAATGTGTCGATCAAAGTAAAAGGAATGATATTGCTGAATGGGATGAGGAAGGGAACCTGTTGACCTAATAATAACTACCAAAATATTCATTACCCTAAAATAACAGAAAATAGAAATGAACGTAAATATTCAAGCTCCTTTTACCATAAAAAGCGATCAAGAAAGTGAAATAATTAATCAGATAAAATCTTTGTCTACCTATAATGATCGAATCACCAATGCTGAAGTTTTTTTTAAAGTTGGAGATGGAAATGCCGCAGATTCAGTTATTGCTGAAATAGAATTGCGAGTTCCAGGACCAGTTATTTTCGCCTCTGCAGATGATAAGCAATTTATCAATGCATTTGGCGGAGCAATTAATAAAGTAAAAAAGCAATTGATAAAAGCTAAAGAAACTCGCCGAAAGCACTAATTATTTTTGCTTTTATAAAATGACAGAATTTGAAAAGTATATATGAATTTTCAAATTCTGTCTTAATATTTACTTACAAATTAAGCGAAGACTCTTACTGTTTAACTAAAAGGAAAATTTTATTTACCTCTTAAAACCAAGATTAGAGTTTTCGATTCCAATGCCATTTTTTTGGTAAAGCTACGATGCATTAACCGTTGCCAATAATTTCGATGAGGTTGGTAAGTCACCAACAAATTTGTTTTGAAAGTATTTAAAAATTCAAGCATGCTATCTAATTTATTTTCAGTAGCTATTTCATGAAAAGTTATTTGAAGCTCAGGTGCATTTTCAGAGAAGAAAGTTTTTAATTTCTCCATATTAAGCGAAGTGTTTTGCTTTTCTTCAAATTCTGTAAAATGAACACATCGAATAATTGGGTGAAATGGTTCTAGTAATTTTGAAACTCTCCAAATTTCATAAGGATCAGTTTCAATAAAGTTGGTGGCATAAGTTACCAAAGTCGTCTTGCGATAAGCTGCATATTCGGGGATTACAAAAACAGGGCAAGGTGCTTTTTTTACAACATTGGCTGCAACACTTCCTAATATTTTATCTATAGCTCCATGTTCATCTCGAGTCCCAATACAAATAAAATCGTACTCATGTTCTTTTGCAAATTGATTAATTACTGCCTCAGGGGTTCCCATTTCGATTTTAGTTAAAATGACAGGGACGTTTTTTATTTGTTGAACTGTTTGAGACAGAATTCTACTTGTTAGTTCAAATAATTTTTGGTTAGCAATTTTCATTTTTTCAGTCATGGCAATTTCAATTGCAACAGGGACATCAATTACAGCTAAATCTGGATTGACTACATGTATTAGTGAAATATCCGCTTTCATTTGGTCTGCCATTAAAATAGCATGGCGAAAAGCATTTTCAGCTGAGAAGGAAAAATCTGTTGGAACAAGAATTTTTAATTTATTTTGCATAATTTTATTTTTACATAAACTCTATTTTTTTTGTTGGAAATTAATTGACGAAAGTCAAGAATAATTGTGATTATAATCACTATTATAACAAAAGGAATTTTGAATATTCAACTATTATCTAAATTTAGATCAAAGTCCTTTGACTGAATATTGTTTAATAACAATTCTTTTACGACTAAAAAAAAGGATTTTTTGGGAGAATGAATTTCTCGATTTTTTTAACTAATATCGAAGTTTCAATACCCGAGAATTTAATTTGAAAATTATAGTAATACCAATAAAGACTGCTTTAATTAGATCGATAGTATATTTTCCAAAATACTTCCTGCATTTTTTTTTGTGAAACTTCCATTATAAGCATTCCTAAAAGGAAAACTTCAAGACTCATAAAAAAAACTCTCAAAAGTTAAATTAATCCATTACTCGAGCCTTGTTTTTTCAAAATTAGAATTCTTGAAAATGGTGACTAATGATTATCGTCAAAAGGTGAGGTATTTTTTGTCCCCTTTTAGATAAAGGTAGATATGACGAAGCGCTTTAGTTTTGTAATCATTATTATTGCTTAATAGTCAAAGTTAAGTCTATTTTGTTGTCTTTCTTTATTCAATTTTTTTAAAAAGGTTAATGTATAAGTATTGTTAAGGGAAATGGATGGAATGATTTTTAGAATCTCATCCTTTTGATAAAGATCAGTGTGATGAATTATAATAATCATTATCAGCTGAGATTTTTCAATTAATTTTAGGATTATTTTAAATTCCGATCAATAAAAAAATATTTTGCTTTTTGCACAAAATGTTTCCGTAGCAGTTGCTTTATCCTCAACCGATGATAAAGTTTTGCGTTAAACTGAATTCCTTTCTGATAAATTGAAAATTAAAAAACTTAATTTAATTCATGTCATCTCAAATATTCTCTCTCCTGTAGATACAGATTGGGAAACATATGAAATATTAGGGCCAATTTTTAATCTTAAAAGGGAAATAAAAGATCGGTTTTTAACTAAGGTTGAATCTCTATTTTCTAGAGAAATTATATTGAAAATGGAGGTAGTTGAGGGAAATCCTTATCGAGAAATACTTCTTGCTGCTAAAAATTTGGATTCTAATTTAGTAATTGTCCCTCGTAAAGAATAAAGTAATGGGAGTGGAATTACAGCCAAAAGAACTGTTAGGGATTTTTTAAGAAATGTTTTACTTGTTCCAATAAATGCTTACGTAAGGATTAATAGGAATTCCGTTTCTTTAGATTTTTCGGAGAACTCAGCAAGAGCGCTCGCTGAAAGGAGCATCGTACCTTTTCAATAAAATGAAAAATGTACTTTAAAATGTGTTCATATCGTTGTTCTGATCTATCAAATTATTATTTAGACATAAAAACTAGAACTCAATTATACAATCAATTTTACAAAGCGCAAAAATGGCTTGGGATATTTTTGTAAAATAATATGATTTTAAAAAAGGGAGTTGCTAATTGATTTTGTGCAAAATATCAGTGAGAGTAGTTCTGATCTGTTATCAAATTATTTTATAATCAAAAATCTGACTTTGTTGTGATGGGAGCGAAAGGACATAATGTTTTCGAAAATTTTCTTTACGGAGGTGTAACTAAAACGTTTTTGGATAAATTTGATGCTTGTCTAGTTATGATTGTGAGATAATAATTAGAAATGGAAAATTGCTTGCCTATGGAGCAGGTCAATATTTTTATTCGTTTAAATTATCATTGATTTTTGAGGAAGTTTACTGAATAAAGTGTTTAGTTCAAAAGAATTCTTTTAGATAAAGTTAATCGCTATAAATATACATTGGAACTGTTACGATTATTGAATATTTTTCAGAAACAGGTTGAATTGATCCTTATTTTAATCTTAACCTTTCTTACTTTTTTTTAGTTGTTGTAGTCAAGCTGAATTTAGGATGCAATTAGCTAGCAAAAGGTCTTTTGTTATTTTAGAACTAATATTTGAATTTGTTGAAGGAATGATATTTTTTGTTTTTGAAAGAAAGGTGGAAATATAATTTCGAAATATAAACTTTTAATTTGATATGTTGTCTTTGTTTTTTTTTGGTAAAGAATTTCTAGATGAAGAGCTCCAAGAGCTAGTTTGTTCAATGCTAAAATAGGTTATGTGACCTAAATTAAAATAAATACTTGTCTAATGGATTTTGTCTTGAAATTATTTCCGAACAATAACCGAGTTTCAATATCTCATAATTTTAAAAATACTTTTTGAAAATTATCCTAAGTTGTCAAGAAATTTTTTCGTTTATTTTGACTTCGTATCCGTGGTTAAAAAGGATTATTTTGGTATCGAATAAGCTAAAATTGTCCTACGATTTGTATTTTTCTATAATCATTTAATAGCGATTTATTTTTTGTATATATTTGTAATAAAAATTTAATCTATGAGATATTCTTTTTTGGGATTACTTTTTATAACTACGTCACTTTTTAGCCAAGCCCCTCTTTTTAATGACATTACTTTTGATGCTGGAACAGGTATTGGTGCTATGAATAATAATGGAATCGTTATTGGTGACTTTGATAATGATGGGAATGAAGATATTTTTGTTCCTTCTCGGTTGGATGAAAATCGTCTTCTAAAAAATATGGGTGACGGTACTTTTCAAAATGTTACAGCTCTAAGTGGAATCGAAAATGGAGGTTTAACAATGACAGGAGCTTGGGGTGATGTAGATAATGATGGAGATTTAGACCTATTTATAGGGAACTACTACACTCAAACAGCTTCTTTTACAAATTATTTATATTTAAATGATGGAAATGGTGTTTTTACAGATATTTCTACAACATCAGGAATTGATACGGAAGATCAAACTAGGTCAGTTCACATGGTTGATATCAATCAAGATGGATATCTAGATATATATGTTTGTAATTTATCACAACAAAATGTGTTATGGCAAAATAATGGAAATAACACTTTTTTTAATGCTACGTTCTCTTCAGGACTTTATGATGCATCTATTTCTATGGGGGCAATTTTTTTTGATTATGATAATGATGGTGATCAAGATGTTTATTTGACACACGATGGGAATCAAGCCAATATTATGTATGAGAATAATGGTTTCGGTTTTTTTTATGATGTATCGTTGCTAACAAATCTAAATGTGGCTGGGCAAGGAATGGGAGTTGATCATGGTGATGTAAATAATGATGGACACCTTGATATTTATGTTACTAATCTAGGTCCTAACTTTTTATTGTTAAATAATGGGAATGGATCTTTTGGTGAGATTGCTATTGATGCAGGTGTTGCAGATGAAACAGGTATGGGCTGGGGATGTTTTTTTGTTGATTATGATAATGATGGTTGGGAAGATATTTATGTGATCAATGATTCCAATTTTAGCCCATCAACAAATAAGTTGTACAAAAATAATGGGGATACCACTTTTACTTTAGTAAGTTTTGGATCTACAATAAGTAGTTTTTATGCTGGCAGAGGAGGGACCTGGGGAGATTTTAATCATGATGGATATCCAGAAATTATTGTTGCTAATGGGCAAGAGTTTGTAGGTGTTCAGATTTTTGAAAATCTAAATTTGGGAAATAATTGGATTGGTTTTGAGGTAGAAGGAACTACTGATTCCAAAAATGCTTTCGGAACTCGAATTCAGTTAACAACGGAGAATGGAGTTAAGATAGATGAGAAAACATGTGGATCATCTTATGCCTCGCAAAGTTCACATAGAATTTATTTTGGGCTAGGGCAGGGAGAGGTTTCTGATATTTATATTTATTGGCCTGATGGTTCGATAGGTTTTATTGATAGTTTGGAAATTAATCAGGTTCATTCTATTCAACAAGGAATATACAATGCTGATGTGGATGGAGATGGATATTTAGTTGATGTGGATTGTGATGATATGAATGAGAATGTGAATCCAGGAATTTTGGAAGTAGTTTACAATGGATTAGATGATGATTGTGATCCATTGACCTTGGATGATGATTTGGATGGAGATGGTTTTGTTTTGGCTGATGATTGTGACGATATGAATGAGAGTGTAAATCCAGGAATTTCAGAAGTTGTATATAATGGTGTGGATGATGATTGTGACCCTTTGACCTTGGATAATGATTTGGATGAGGATGGTTTTGTTTTGGCTGATGATTGTGATGATATGAATGAGAATGTAAACCCAGGAATTTCAGAAGTTATATATAATGGTGTGGATGATGATTGTGATCCATTGACCTTGGATGATGATTTGGATGAGGATGGATTTGTTTTGGCTAATGATTGTGATGATAATAATTCGGAGATCAATCCTAATGCTACAGAAATTGCTAATAATGGAATTGATGAGGATTGTGATGGGGAGGATTTGATGATGACTTCAACTCATGAACTAGCGGATTTGGTTATTGATATTTTTCCAAATCCAACTTTAGATTATTTGAATATAGTGATTTGGGATAATTTAGATTTTGAAGTGAAAATGTTTAGCCTGAAAGGAGAGTTATTGTATTTTGGATTGAACAAGAATTTAATTGATTTGGAAAATTTTAATAGCGGTATCTACCTGCTTAAAATTAGAGATCTTGAATCTCAGCAAATGGTGATAGAAAGAATTGTTGTAGAATAGGGAAAGCTCAAATAAAATTTCAAATTATTTTTAAAAGCATAGTATAATAAAATTACTTACCTTGAAGGACCTGGGCCGGTTTATTGTTACGGAATAACTCTATCATATTAAAATGAAAATTTTATTAACTCTATTTCTGGTTTTATCGTCCTTTGTATTTTCCGCTCAGAATAATAATGATTCTCATAGCCAAGACTTCTCTAATGAAACAAATGACTCTTCCGTAGAATTGGAAGTAACCTCTACTATTCATACCGCTTCTGATTTAGAAAAAACTTCTACAAATATCAATGAAAAGACTAAATCAGATTTAAAAAAAGAATTAATAATTATCCAGAATCAATCAAGAAATTTAGTTTTATTCTGTTTTATAATTTTCTCTTTAGCAGTTTTAGGTTTATGGTATTATTTTAAGAATAAAGAAAAACAATACCTAATTGTTCAAGAAGAGTTGCTTTTGGAGCTAGAATCTTTAAAAAAGAAGTTCTCTGTCCAAGCTGTTTCTACTCCAATTCATGATAAAGAATTGCTCACTTTAGATAGGCTAAAAATTGAAAAAGCCATCAATAGTAAACTAGGTAAATCTTCTTGGACAATTCTAAATCTTATCTTTTCTAATCCTTCTATTAGTAATAAAGAGCTTGCAAAGGAAGTTTCTTTAAGTTTAGAAGGATTAAGTTCCTCTTTGAGAAGGATGTACCAAACATTCGATATTCCTGCCACAAGCAATAAGAAAGTAACCTTGATCATAAAGGCTGTAAGGTTGTCCCTTAAATAATGAGTAGTAAAATAGGGTGTTTTTAGTTTGAACGGATGAACGTTCAATCAACTGTTTGCGTAACGTGCGTAGTTTAATAGTTGCCCGCTTTTGTTTCATTTTAGTAAGTTTAGGTTGTAATCGGTTCGAAAATAAGACTTTGATCCGATTTATTAATGTGTAGTCAATGTTTACATCATGTGTATTGAAGTAAAATAGTTGATAACATTTTAAGGTATTAACTCACTAATAAACTTTTAGAAACAAAATCAAACAACGATGAAAAAAATTATCCTCCTCTTTTTTTTTATTCACACAATGTTTTCGGGATTTGGAAATGCTACTTCCATAATTTCTAATAACATATCAGAATTATCAGCAGATATTGAGTTGTGTGTAGATATCTCCTGTTTCAATTCAGTAACAGCTCCATCAGTATTTGGAGCATTCAATGGATGGAATGCTGGAGCAAATCCAGTCACTGATCCAGATGGTGATGGAATTTATTGTGCAACTGTAATAATGGATCAAGGACCCCAAGAATATAAATTTTTCTTTCAAGAAGAAGGTGAAGAGAACATGACTCCAGGAGACCCATGTACAGTCACCAATTTTGGTTTTACCAATAGGGAAGTAAATGTAGTAAATGGTGTTAACCAGAGTCTAACTTTTGGTTGGGAGGTATGTGACCCAAATTGTCCAGCTCCACCACCAGCAACAGATATTGAATTATGTGTAGATATCTCTTGTTTTTCCTCCACAACAGCTCCTGCAATAATGGGGGCTTTCAATGGATGGTGTGCAGGTTGTAATTTCATGTCGGATCCTGATGGTGATGGAACATGGTGTGGAACTGTTGCACTTTTAGAAGGTCCTCAAGAATATAAATTTTTCTTTCAAGAAGAAGGTGAAGAGAACATGACTCCAGGAGACCCATGTACAGTCACCAATTTTGGCTATACAAACCGGGTAGTTGAAGTAGTAGCTGGAGTTACTCAGTCATTAACTTTTGGATGGGAAGTATGTGATCCTAACTGTTCAGCTCCACCAGTAGCAACAGACATTGAACTTTGTGTAGATATCTCTTGTTTTTCTTCCACAACAGCTCCTGCAATAATGGGGGCTTTCAATGGATGGTGTGCAGGTTGTAATTTCATGTCGGATCCTGATGGTGATGGAACATGGTGTGGAACTGTTGCACTCTTAGAAGGATCTCAAGAATATAAATTTTATTTTCAAGAAGAAGGTCAAGAGGTTATGAGTCCGGGGGACCCATGTACAGTCACCAATTTTGGCTATACAAACCGAGTAGTTGATGTAGTAGCTGGAGTTCCTCAATCATTAACCTATGGTTGGGAAGTATGTGATCCTACATGCCCAGTTGGTACAACGGCTGAGGTTACTTTATGTGTAGATATTTCGTGTTATAGCAATGTAACTGCTCCTTCCGTTTTTGGTACTTTCAATGGATGGAATGCTGGGGCAAATCAAGTAATAGATCCTGATGGTGATGGAACTTATTGTACAACTGTAACAATGGATGCCGGAGCACAAGAATATAAATTTTTCTTCCAAGAGGAAGGAGAAGAGCAATTTGTTGAAGGAGATCCTTGTACAGTTACTTGCTGTGGTGGAGCTTTCACTAATCGAGTTATAGATGTAGTTGCAGGAGAAAACCAAACAGTAAATTTTGGTTGGAATTCATGTGATGAAAATTGTTCAATCACTACAGCAGATATTACATTTTGTGTAGATATTTCCTGTTACAATACAGCGACAGCTCCAACAATATTTGGGGCATTTAATGGATGGAATGCTGGAGCAAATCCAGTTACTGATCCAGACGGTGATGGAATTTTTTGTACAACTGTAACAATGGATCAAGGAGCACAAGAATATAAATTTTTCTTTCAAGAAGAAGAGGATGAAGATTTAGCTCCAGGATCACCTTGCACAGTTACGAACTTTGGATTCACTAATCGAATTATTAATGTAGTACCTGGGCAAAATGAAACAGTTACCTATGGTTTTGGAAGTTGTGGTCTTGATTGTATTGTTCAGACTCCTCAAGTAGCAGCACCAGATCCAACTTGTGTTGAATCTGAAGTGATTTCAATGTTTAGTAACTCTTACACTGATGTGCCTGTAGATACATGGAGGACATTTTGGTCTCAAGCATCTCTTGCTGATGTTCAAATTTTAGGCAATGATACTAAGAAATATTTTAATGTAAACTTCCTAGGAATTGAGACAATTGCTAATCAGTTAGATGTTACTGATATGAATTTTTTCAATGTTGATATTTGGACTCCCAATATGACTACTTTTCGAGTGAAGTTGGTTGACTTTGGTCCTAATGGTGTTTTCCAAGGAGGAGATGATACTGAGTTTGAAATTGTAATTAATAACCCTGCACAGAGTGAATGGGTATCCTTACAAATTCCACTTTCTGATTTCGTAGGAATGAATATGGAAAATATTTCTCAATTAATTTTTTCAGGATTACCTGTGGGTGGAGGAACAGTATACGTAGATAATGTTTACTTCTCACATAGGACTTGGTATGCTGATAACGATGGCGATGGATTTGGAGATGCCAATAGTTCATTAGTTACATGCAATCCTCCTGCTGGATACGTGATGAACGATATTGATTGTGATGATAATGCACCTAATACTTTTCCTGGAGCAATTGATATTCCATGTAATGGTATTGATGAAGACTGTGATGGATCAGATTATATTCCTGCTGAAGCAGTTGCAACTCTACCAACTTTACCTGTATCAATTACCTGCGAAATAGCTGAAATGTTTTCTGCAACGGAAGGGACTTATACTAATGGTGAGTCAGGAATTTATAATATATCAGGGAGTATGCCAGCTGAGATTTTTAATTTTTGGGATAAATGCGGAGGTGTAATAGTAGTTAACTATGCAGATGTAATTGATATTTGTGGTCGAACTATTGAAGGAGGAAACTTTACTATTGAAGTAGCCGCTGCACCAATTCCAATAATTACACTTCCTAACTTACCAGTTAACCTTTCCTGTGGAGGTGCTCAAACTTTTATACCACCAAGTGTAATTGCTGATAATGGTTTGACTGGGGCATGTAATATTTCTGAACCAGCTCTAGTTAAAATGAATCATTTTTACGACGGATGCGGTGGAACATTGGAAGTTATTTATTATGGTACTGATGTGTGCGGTCGAAACATTGCTGCGATGGTTGGATATATTGCTATTGATCCAGCACCTGTGCCGACAATAGCTGTTCCAGTTTATCCTGCAGCAATGACATGTAGTGAAGCTGAAGAATTAACTGGAATTACTGCTCAATATTCAAATGGATCAAATGGAGTTTGTGAAATATCTGGATTGATAGAGCCAACGTTTACCTATAATGTAGATGCCTGTTCAGGAGGAACAGTTACCGTTAATTACGATGGTCAAGATAATTGTGGAAATGCAATTTCTTCCACTCCAGTTATAATTACTGTTTATCCTGCTGAAGCTGCAGTAATATATGCTCCTGAAGATATGCCGAATTCAATTTATTGTTGGGAGGCGTTTGAATTTGTTGCTCCAAATGCAACATTCAGTAATGGATCAGATGGATTTTGTGAAAATTCAGGGGAAATTGAAGCTGAGGTTATTGAATTTTGGAATAGCTGCGATGGTGGATATATAATAATGACTTACGATGGTACAGATAATTGTGGAAATGAATTGGAGTCTATCATTTTGAAGGTTTCGGTAACTCCAGATGTTTGGGCTCCAACTGGAGAATGTGTAGCAGTCGAAGAAACTATGGGACTAATTTCAGATGTTCCAGAAGTAGATGAATTAGATGATTACTTAGCAATGGTAGCAAGTGGATATTCAGAAAATTGTGGAGATGTTTTAGTTAATGTCATTGATGATTCAGGAAGTCCAGTATGTGATGAGCTAGGTAATTTCGAGCGAATTTACACGGTAGAAGTAACGGACAAATGTGGAAATGTAGCAGGAAACTGTTCTATTATTTTTAATGGTAATTGTAGCCAAGATTTCTGTACAATGACTCAGAAATTTTATGGAAATCCAGATGATGCTTTGTTTGGTGTATCTTCTGAAGAGATTATTAATACACTAATAGATAATGGAAACAACCCAATTGAAATCGGAAATGGTGCTTGTGGAATTATTGTAGATAATGCTCAATGTATACAATCAATGATGAATAGTTATGGTGGATCCGTCTCATTACCAGCGGGTGCAACCTGTGATGGTACATTTAATTCACTCGTGAATCAAGTTATTACCACCTCACTAAATATTCGATATAATGAGTCAATGAATCCAAATGGGTCATTTGATCTAGGAGGGTTTGCATTAAGCGCTACTTGTATGAATATTCCTCAACATATTCTGAACGGTTTGCCAGATAATCCAACTGTAAACGATTTGATTAAATATGCTAATGACTTTTTGGCTTGTCAATGTACTTCAACTTGTTCAAACTTTGAAGAAAACATGGCTGATCTAACAAGCTTATTATGGGGACTAAACTCAAGGTTCAATCTTTGTTATGTACCAACTCCTTGTTCTCCTTCCCAACCAGGTTATAGCGATCCTAACTTTACTGGAGGAGGAAGTCATAATTCAGTAGAATCAATTACTTTATATCCAAATCCAATTAATGATATCATCAATTTAACGGTAAAAGAGTTTGTTGGACTACCTGCAGTTGTTGAAATTTTTGACACGAGAGGTGTAAAAGTGGGAGAAAAGTCATTCTTACCTATTGATCAAAGTACATTACAATTTGAAGTGAATGATTTCAAATCAGGTTTGTATTGGTTATCAATTAAAGTGGAAGGACATGATTTTATGACTAAGAAGTTTATTGTCAGTAAATAATATTTATAATTTAAGAGACTGTTTGAAAAATGCGTTTAAATATTTAGCGGCGTGATTTCATACAGTCTCTTAGTTATATTTTCAAACTACTGTTTAACAACTATCGTTTAAGTTTTATTCGAAGTCAAAAGACTTTTCCTTTTTTTTTCAAAAAAAAGGAAAAGTCTTTTTTAAAAGAATGTTAAATAAAAAACCGAGAAAAGCTTTGAATGATTCATTGCTAAAAATTATTCCTGATTATAATCTTTGTGCATAGTTTAATAAAACCTAAATAGGAATATGCCCTCTTGTAACTCAATAGAATTAGGGAGGTTTTTTATATGAAATGAGTTTTCAAAAAACAAAACACAAAATGACACATCCTCATTTGTTTTTAAAATCGATATTTATTTTAATTTTTTTTACTGTTTCTCATTACAGTTTAGGTCAATATACCACAACAGAGTGTCAAACTATCACTACTGCATTGATTGGGCCAGATAGGAATGACTTTGTTCACAATAATGGAATAGATGTTAGTGAGGGTTACTTACATAATTTTGATCCGCCAGCACTACCATGTGGAATTAATAATCCAGGGATTACTTCACTATTAGTAAATATCGACATAACAAGTATAACAACAAATGGGGGATGTACAGGAATACCTATTTTTGGAAATGTTTTATTAAACTGCCCACTAACTAACACTTCAGTTTGTCCAATTATTCAAGATGTTTTGACTACTGGTTGTAATACTTTCGGAGGAGGAACTACAACCACCGGGATGTATTCCTTAGATATAGCCTCTTGTAACACAATAAATTCAACTGATGTAATTGGAATAGATTTAATTCCTGCAACTGATTTTTCTCCATCATGTCCATCCAGTGGTACAGCGATTACTGACGGTCTTGTCTCCGTAACTTATCAAATTTGTTTAGATTATACCTACGACCAATCAGTGCCCGCAGCTTGTGTAAATACCATTTTGATTAGTTGTGACGATGGTGATCCTTGTACAATTAATGACATGACAACTGTAGATGATTGTGACAATACAATTATTTGTATTCCATGTACTGGAGTTTTAGCTGATTGTTCAAACATGGCCTGTCAAACTACATTGCCATGCGATGATGGTGATGGATGTACTGAAAATGATGTGGAAACTCTAGCGGCAGATGGAAGTGTATGTGTTCCATGTGCGGGAGTTTTAGTTAATTGCTCGAATGTTGCCTGCCAAACTGCATTGCCATGTGATGATGGTGATCCATGTACCGAAAATGATGAAGAGATATTAGCGGCAGATGGAAGTGTATGTGCTCCATGTGCAGGAGTTTTAGTTGATTGTTCAAATGTTGCTTGCCAAACCACATTGCCGTGTGATGATGGCAACCCGTGTACCGAAAATGATGAAGAGATATTAGCAGCAGATGGAAGTGTATGTACTCCTTGTGGTGGAACTACAATAGACTGTTCAAATGGGACAACTACAACTCAAGGCTGTGATGATGGTAATCCTAATACAATTAATGATAATGAAACTATTTTAGACTGCGATGGTAGTATTTGTATTCCATGTTCTGGAACTTTAGTAAATTGTAATACTGGTCCAACATCAGATGTACCATGTGATGATGGAGATCCTTGTACGATAAATGATATTGAAACAATTTTGAATTTGAATGGTAATGTTTGTGTACCATGCATGGGTATACCTGCACCTTGCAATACAGACCCTACTTGTCAGGCTACTATTTCATGCGATGACAATGATCCCTGTACGATAAATGACGTGGAAACTATTTTGATTTCAGATGGAAGTGTTTGTATTCCGTGTTCAGGGATTGCGATTGATTGTACCACAGGAACAACTACAGTGCAACTATGCGATGATGGAGATCCATTTACAATAAATGATATTGAGACCATACTAGATTGCGATGGCAGCATTTGTATTCCTTGTTTAGGTACTGCTGTAAATTGTTCAACTGGTTCAACTACAATTGTTGTTTGTGATGATGGAGATCCATGCACTAATAATGATGAACAGACTATCCTAGACGCAACTGGTGCAATCTGTGTTCCATGCGCAGGGACTGTTATTGATTGTTCAACAGGTTCTACTACTGTTCAGATATGTGATGATGGAGATCCATTTACAATAAATGATATTGAGACAATACTAGATTGCGATGGCAGTATTTGCATTCCATGTATAGGCACTGCCGTAAATTGCTCTACTGGCACAACTACAATTGTTGTATGCGACGATGGTGATCCATGTACTGAAAACGATGAACAGACTATCTTAGATGCAACTGGTGCAATCTGCGTTCCTTGCATAGGAATTGTTATTGATTGTTCATCAGGTTCTACTACGGTTCAGATATGTGATGATGGAGATCCATTTACAATAAATGATATTGAGACAATACTAGATTGCGATGGTAGTATTTGTATTCCATGTTTAGGTACTGCTGTAAATTGTTCAACTGGATCTACCTCAATCGTACCATGTGACGATAATAACCCTTGTACAATTAATGATGAACAAACAATTTTAGATTCTGATGGAACCATTTGTGTGCCTTGTCAAGGAATAGCATTAGATTGTACATCGGGAACAACGACTATAATTATATGTGATGATGGAGATCCCAATACAATTAATGATGAGCAAACGATCCTAGATTGTGATGGTAGCACTTGTGTTCCTTGCCAAGGTACACCAGTAAATTGTACAAATGGATCAACTTCAATTGTTGCGTGTGATGATAGTGATGCATGTACAATTAATGATGAACAAACAGTTTTAGATTCTGATGGCAGTATTTGTATTCCATGCCTAGGTACGCCAATAAATTGTTCATCAGGATCATCTACGATAGTTTCATGCGATGATGGTAATCCAAATACGTTTAATGATGAACAGACAATTTTAGATTGTGATGGCAGTATTTGTATTCCATGTCAAGGTACGCCAGGATTATATACTATTACAGAATGTCAAACGGTTTCAACTGCTTTAATAGGACCTGATAGAAATGATTGGTCCCATGCTAATTTACCTATTGTAAATGAAGGATACTTGCATAATTTTGAACCTCCAACTTTACCTTGTGGATTGAATAATCCTGGATTGAGTTCAGTAGTTGTGAATATTGACTTGACAGATATTATAACTTCAACAGAATGTACTAATATACCAATATTTGGAAATGTATTGTTAGGTTGTCCATTAACGAATACAGCAGTTTGCCCGATAGTCCAAGATGTGTTAACTCCGGGATGTAACACTTTTGGTGGAGGAGCAACAACTATTGGGACTTATTCATTGAATATTTCTAATTGCAATACAATAAATGCAACAGATGTTATCGGAGTTGATTTGATTCCTGCAACAGATTTTAGTGCTGCTTGCACTTCAGATGGTATGGCAATTTCAAACGGGACTATTTCGGTTTCTTATGAAATTTGTCTGGATTACTTTTATGATCAATCAGTTCCTCAACCTTGCACCAATACAATAGTTATAGCCTGTGATGATGGAGATCCATGCACTGTAAATGATATGGTGACAGTTGATGATTGTGATAACACAATTGTTTGTATTCCATGTTTTGGAGTAATAGCTGATTGTTCGAGTAATGTTTGTCAAACTACAATACCATGTGATGATGCAAATCCATGCACTCAAAATGATGTAATAACTCTAGCTCCCGATGGTAGCATTTGTATTCCGTGTACTGGTGTTTTAGTGGATTGTTCTAATGTTGCATGTCAAACATTTTTACCATGTGATGATGGAAATCCGTGTACTGACAATGATGTTGAGATACTCGCGTCTGATGGTACTATTTGTATACCATGTGCAGGTGTTCTCTCTGATTGTTCCAATATTGCTTGTCAAACTACCTTACCATGCGATGATGCTGATCCATGTACTTCAAATGATATTGAAACATTGGCTGCAGATGGTAGTGTATGTGAACCTTGCGAAGGAATATTGATAGATTGTTCAAATGGAACAACTTCTGTAATAGTATGTGATGATAATAATTCAAATACAATAAATGATGAACAAACCATTTTAGATTGCGACGGAAGCATATGTATACCATGTCAAGGAACTTTAGTAGATTGCTCAAATGGTTCGACTACAGTTATTGCTTGTGATGATGGCGATGCTTGTACGATAAATGACGAACAAACAGTTCTAGAATTAAATGGAGCTATTTGTGTTCCATGTCAAGGTACAATGATAGATTGCTCGACAGGAACAACTTCAGTAATAGCTTGTAATGATAATGATCCGAACACAATAAATGATGAACAAACGATCTTAAATTGTAATGGCAGTATTTGTATCCCATGTTTAGGAACACCGGTAAACTGTACAACAGGGGTTACTTCAATTGTACCATGTGATGATGGCGATGCTTGTACAATAAATGACGAACAAACAGTACTGGTTTCAGATGGAACAATTTGTATTCCGTGTCAAGGAATTATAATAAATTGTTCAACCGGAACAACTTCCATTGTAACTTGTAATGATAATGATCCAAATACAGTAAATGATGAACAAACTATTTTAGATTGCGATGGTAGTATTTGTATACCATGTCAAGGGATTCCTGTAGATTGTTCAAATGGTTCGACATCAATTGTGCTATGTGATGATAACGATGCTTGTACGATCAATGACGAACAAATAGTACTAGATTCAGATGGAACTATTTGTATACCATGTCAAGGTATAGCGATAGATTGTTCGACAGGAATAACCTCTGTTGTATCTTGTAATGATAATGATCCAAATACAGTAAATGATGAACAAACCATTTTAGATTGTGATGGTAGTATTTGTATACCATGTCAAGGAATTCCTGTAGATTGTTCAAATGGTTCAACATCAATTGTGCTATGTGATGATAACAATGCTTGTACGATAAATGACGAACAAATAATTCTGGATTCAGATGGTACTATATGTACACCATGTCAAGGTACAGCGATAGACTGTTCGACAGGAACAATCTCTATGGTAGCTTGTAATGATAATGATCCAAACACAATAAATGATGAGCAAACGATCTTAGATTGTGACGGTAGTATTTGTATCCCTTGCCAGGGAACTCCTGTTGATTGTTCAAATGGAACTACCTCGGTTGTTACTTGTGATGATAACGATGCTTGTACAATAAATGATGAACAAACCATACTAGATTCAGATGGAACTATATGTATTCCTTGTCAAGGGACATCAGTAGATTGTACAATAGGTTCAACATCTATTTCAATATGTGATGATAATAACCCCAATACAATTAACGATGAGCAAACGATATTAGATTGTGACGGTAGTATTTGTATACCATGTCAAGGGATTCCTGTAAATTGTTTCAACGGCACAACTTCAGTCGTCTCATGTGATGATGGAGATGCATGCACTATAAATGATGAACAAACTGTTCTTGATGCAAATGGAGTAATTTGTATTCCATGCCTTGGAACATTAGTGGATTGTTTAGTAGGAACAACTTCCAATTTACCTTGTGATGATGGAAATCCAAATACCTTCGATGATACAGAAATTATTCTTGATTGCGATGGTAGTATTTGTACTCCATGTTCTGGTACCCTTTGTAATGTTGTAGCAATTATTCAAAATCCAGTTGGATCATTAAATTGTCAGAGTTTAATGACAGGATTCATTCTAGAGAGCACTGGGTCATCAACTGGAGCGAACTACAGTTACCAATGGATTTATTCTAATAATATTATCGGTACGGATTCATCAATTGAGATTTTCGAGGAGGGAAATTATACTCTTCTCATCTCTGATATTTTAAATGGATGTTTTAATTCATTTGAAATTAATATTGTTATTCCACCGGTGACTCTTGATCCAACAATCCAAATAATTCCTGAATCTTGTCAAAATGAAGAGGATGGAAGTATTATAATCGATACAGTTGTTGGAGGTCAACCTCCTTATCTCTTCAGTTTAAATTCAGATCCTTTTGTTTTTAACACTCAGTATCAAAATCTTAATCCGGGGGTTTATAATTTAATTGTTCAAGATGCCGACGGTTGTGAAACCTTTTTAGAATTAAATGTTCCTGCGGCAACTTCCTTAATGTTAGATATTGGACAAGACGAGGAGATATACTTAGGTGATAGCGTTCAACTTTCTGTTTTTTCAAACTTAATTATTGATTCTATAATTTGGGATTATGATGAGAGTTTAAATTGTTTAGATTGTCTTGATCCGATAGTGAGTCCAATTGATGAAACTGAATATTCGGTGACTTTGATTGATATAAATGGGTGTGAAATTAGTGACCAAATTGTAATTTTTGTAGATAAAACTCAAAAGGTATTTATACCAAATGGGTTTTCACCAGATGGAGATGGAGCTAATGATTATTTTATGATTTATGCAGGCTCTGATGTCAGAAGCATTCGTAATTTTAGAATATTTGATAGGTGGGGCGCAAATTTATTTTCTCGAAGTAATTTCAATCCGAACGATCCTCAATATGGTTGGGACGGAATTTATAATGGAGAAGTGGTCGTCTCTGGTGTATACATTTATTATGCAGAAATAGAATTTGTAGATGGAAGGGTAGAAGTGATGAGTGGTGATATTACGGTGATAAAATGATAAAAATCCTATAGTTAGTTGTTATGGAATGTTAATGTTTCTGACAATTGACTTGTAAAAAACTGATTCCAAATATAAACTAATAAAAATAACAACATGAAACAATTATACTCAATAGTATTTCTTTTTGTATTATCAAGTTCATTTGCTCAATCCTTACCAATTGATTTCGAATCTTCTATTACCACAACTGACTTTGTAAATTTTGATGGTGGAGAAGGTACTGTTATTTCAAACCCGCAATCTAATGGTATCAATACGAGTTCAATGGTAGCTCAAATTGTAAGAGACGGAGGTACGGTATGGGCGGGTAGTAAAATTATATTATCAGAAAATTTGGATTTTTCCTCAAATTCAATTCTATCAATGAAGGTCTTTACTACTGCTCCAATTGGGACAACTATAAAGTTTAAGTTGGAAGGAGGGACTCCAACTGAGAAAGATGTTCTCACAAAAACAACTAGTGAATGGGAAACTCTAACTTGGGATTTTACCGGTGCGCCCAATGATAATAATCAAGTTGTTTTCATGTTTGATTTTGGAAATACTGGCAATGGTTCAAATACTTCAACTTTCCTTTTTGATGATGTAGAACAACTTTTTGCGGGGGAGCAGATTGATCTACCTGTTAGCTTTGAAGGAACTTCTGTAAATTACACTACTACAGATTTTGGGGGGAATTTTTCTACCCTAGTTGAAGATCCTACTAATAATAGCAATACGGTTGTTGAAGCAATAAAAACTGCTAATGCCGCAACTTGGGCTGGAACTACGATAGGAACGCCTGGAGGTTTTGCAACTAATATTCCTATTACATTAATGGATTCAAAAATGACTGTTAAAGTATGGTCACCTGATAGTGGAACCCCTATTCGACTTAAAGTTGAAAACTCTAATGACCCGACACAAACTTGCGAAACCGAGATTGTTACTACACTTTCTGCTGAATGGGAGATTTTAGAATTTGATTTTACAAATGAGGCAACTGGGACAGCAGCTTTAGATTTTGGGTTAAATAATGGTTGGATTTATAATATGGCATCCATCTTTTTCAATTTTGGAACAGACGGAGCCACAGCTGGAGAAAAAACTTACTATTTTGATAACGTCGCATTTGGAGACTTTGTATTAAGTGATAATAATTTATTTCTGGAAAAGATAAATATATTTCCAAACCCAGCTAATGGTTTTTGGAATGTTTCATCAAAAGATGCCACGATAATAAAGGTTGAAATTTATAATATACAAGGACAACTTGTTTTATCGACTCAGCCTAAATCTAATTTTGAAAAGATAAGTTCTGAAGGATTTATATCAGGTATGTATCTATTAAAAGTTACAACTGAAAAAGGGAATAAAACCTTTAAGGTATTAAAAAATTAAGGTCAAATAATAATTATTTTTTACAATAATAGTCTTCGGAGGTCTTTTCAAAATTTGGAAAGACTTCCGAATTATTAGAAAATTTCCACACCTCACATAAACCAAGAATAAACATTATTAGATAGAGAACCACATGGTTTGACTATATTTTTATATAGTCTTATGATCTAAGTAACTGATGTGTTTTTGGAGATTAAAGAACAAAATCAATACGTACTTTTTTATTAAATAAATATTTATTACACTATAAATATGAGATATAGTAAAGGAGTTCCTTTTTATTGGTTTATATTTAATTCTTACAAGTAAGGACCAATTTATTGGAATTACGAAACGATTATCTAGTCATTTGGTGTGAACCATAATGGAGCTTCCTCTTTACCTCCATCAGTATAGTCAATGAATATTTCATTACCTGGTTCAATCTTTTTACTTGCCTGAATTTCAATTTCCTTTTTTTCATAATCAAAGATTACAATTGCATTTGGTTCTGATTGGTGGTTATAAATTGAACCATAACCTAATGCTATACAGGCAGCTCCATTTGGTTTTTCTAACAAAAAGTAATAATCATGTAGTACAGTCTTATGAATTGCAGAGACGTCCTTCTTTGGAATAATTAGGAGTGGACAAATTTCAATTAAATCACCTGTCTCTATTTCTTGAGCTGTAAAAACACCTCGTCCTCGATTACTAGAATTAGCAATATATAAACCTGGAATATGAAGCATTTTATTTTGTAATTATAATGTTGTAAATTTTTTCTGAAGTTGAAAGGGCAGACTTAATCGCGCCTTCCATATAGCCACCGAAATGTGAAACTGTTTCTGTGCCGGCCATAAAAAATGAATTATTCCAAAACGAATTTTGATAAATAGTATGTCCATTATTATAGTGTGAAGGAAGGAAATTTATAGTCGGAGAAAAAGTAAATTTTTCATTTTCCCAAATTTTGTCAAAATATCCAACATGATTTTCTGCATCTTTTCCAAAGAATTTCCTTAAGTTTTCGATGACCATCTTTTCACGATCTTCTTTGGAGTATTGTACTATTGTTCCATTTAAAAATCCCTTTAAAGCAAATTTATTTTTTTCATAATTAGTATGGTCATACATTTCTGGAATCAAACTTGACTGGCTGAATATTGCTCCTGAAAGTCCTTTTTCTCTCCAAAATGGTGAAGCATATTCTACTGCAAATTTTACGGAACTCTCCATCCATATTTGGGTGTTTTTAAAAATTTTAATGGCATTTTTAGGTAATGTTGGAGAGCAATTAACTGATTGAACAAAAAGCTTTGCAGGAATAGTTGAAATAACTAAGTCTGCTTCAAAAATATTACCTTCAGTAGTATAAATTGAAATGTAATTTTCTTTTTTTTCAAGATTGGAAACAGGTTGACCTAGTGAAATGTTTTCCAATCCAATCTTATCAGCTAGTTTTAAAATAATAGAAGAAGTCCCACCTTGAATTCGAAAAGAAGGTTCTTCAGATTCAGGAACTTCAAATTTTTGAGGAGGAATGAAGGACATTGTTTCAAAAAAAGTAGTTCCGCTAATGAATTGTTGGAATATACCAATTTCAAGTTCTTCCAAAAAAGCTACAAGGTTTTGATGTTTTTTTCCGAACCAAGTAGCTCCCATTTCCATAGGAGAATTTTGATTTCCTTTTATCGTCTCGATTCGTCCCCCAATTCTATTTCGAGCTTCAATTATATGGACATTGATTCCTCTTTTTTTTAATAAATATGCAATGCTCAAACCACTCAAACCTGCTCCAATAATTATTACTTTTTTTGTCATAATATAAAAAATAAACTTTTTAAAGCAAAAAAAATCAAGTGACAGTTTTCGCCCCTTTTCAGTTAAAAACTACATTGTTTAGGTTGTTACTTTAGACTTTCTTACAATTCTTTAAACTCTTGTTTTAATTGATTTTTATCAACAGGAACAACTCCCACTTTTTCACAAACTTGTCCCCCGGCAAGGTTAGCTAATTTAGCAATTTCATTCAATTCTAATTTTATTGCCAGTCCTAAGGCTGTTAAGCTAATTACCGAATCTCCGGCTCCACAAACATCAGTAATATTTCGAATTTGAGTTGGAATTATTTCAATATTTTGACCATCGTCTATAAACATTCCTTTTTCTGAAAGGGTAATTATGGTATTCTTTGCTCCCGATTTTTTTCGTAAAAACTCACTAGCTTTTTTTAAAGAATCAAGGTTTGGAAGCACTTGAAATGGTGTACTCTCTTGAATCTCTTTTAAATTAGGCTTGAATATTTCTACATTTTTATATGCTAGGAAATTAACTTTTTTGGGGTCTACAACAATTGGAATTTCATTTTTTTCAGCCAAGGAAAGGATTTTACTGATGACAGGTAGAGAAAGCACACCTTTGTTGTAGTCCTGTAAAATAATAACATCAATATTTTGTCCTGCTAAAAAAGTTTTAATTTTATTGATAAAATTATCTTCTTCTGATTTTGAAAGATCAATAGTATCTTCTCTGTCAACTCGAAGTAATTGTTGATTATTTGCCATAACTCTAGTTTTGACAGTTGTACACCTTTCCTTAGATCTTAGAATTCCGTTTTGCCATAAATTATTTTCAGGCATTAACTTTTTAAATATTTCACCATTCTCATCGTCTCCAATTACACTAAATAAAAATGGAGTTGCTCCCATAGCTTTTATATTTAATGCAACATTTCCTGATCCACCAAGCCGGTTATCTTCTCTTTTCAAATGGATAATGGGTACAGGAGCTTCAGGAGAAATACGATCTACATTTCCATTTAAATATCGATCGATGATGACATCTCCGATAATTGCAATATTGATGTTGTTAAATGCTTTGAAAAGCTGATTGGCATCCATTTTTGATTCTTTCTTTTTCTTTAAGTTAAGAGTACAAATTTTATAAAAACGAAGGGATATTCCTAGTTAATGAGTAATTAGTTCAATTGATTATTTTCCTTTAAAAATAAAATCAAAAATTTTCATTGTTGCACCTTGGTTTTTTAGAACATATTTTTCAGCATTTGTAGAAGCATTGTTGTAAAAATCGTCATTTTCTAGACTCTTCATAATGTAGTTAAATTCATCGTAATTTTTAATAGAATATCCTCCTCCCGTTTCCACAAGTTTATTTGCTTCTTCAAATTTTTGATATTTTTCTCCGAAAATAACTGGTAAACCAAATGTGATTGGTTCCAATGTATTATGAATGCCATTTCCAAAACCACCTCCAATCAAAGCAATTTTTCCATATTGATAGAGACTTGAGAGCATTCCTATATTATCGATTATCATCACTTTTGCAGCAGCTGAATTCAAGGCGTTGGCTTTAGAGAAACGAACTGAATTGACGTTTAATTTCTTTTCAATTTCCAACAAACGATGTTCACTAATATCATGGGGTGCAATAATGAATTTCCAATGCAAATCGTTTTGAGTATAAATCCATTTTATTAGAATGTCTTCCTCTGATGGCCAAGTACTTCCACCAATTAAAATTTCAGTGTTACCTTTGAAAAAAATTATCTCGTCAAAAGATCTTTTGTTTTTTTGTATTTCTAAAACTCGATCAACTCGTGTATCACCCGCAACAGAAACATGAGAAACTTTATTTTCTAAAAGAATGGATTTTGAATATTCATTTTGGACAAAAATATGATCAAAAAAGAATAACATTTTTTTAAAAAAAGAACCATACGGTTTAAAGAAAATTTGGTCCTCCCTGAAAATGGATGAAACTAAATAAGTAGGAATTTTTTCTTGATTTAGCTGTTTTAGATAGTTATACCAGAATTCATATTTTACAAAAAAAACAATCTGGGGTTGAACAATTTTAAGAAACTGTTTTGCATTTTTCGTGGTATCTAAGGGAAGGTAAAAAATGTGATCAGCATATTTGTAATTCTTTCGGATTTCAAGTCCTGAAGGAGAAAAAAAAGTCAAAAATATTTTATAATCTGGAAGGTCCTTTTTTATTTTTTCAATTAGAGGTCTGCCTTGTTCAAACTCTCCAAGAGAGGCACAGTGAAACCATACAGTCGGTTGGTTATCAGTGATTTGTGAACTTATGTTAGAAAAAATGTCTTGTCTGCCCTGAACCCATAGTTTTGCTTTTTTATCAAAAAAAGAAGCTAACCATAATCCAAAACCATAAAGCCATATTCCAAAATCATACAATCTAATCATGAATAATGGTTTCTGATTTAATGATAAATTTTGTCTTTATATTTATTCTCTCAATTTTATTTTTTCTGCAATTTTTTCGGCCAGGATTTTAGCACCTAGCGAGGTGAAATGAACATCATCAATAAAATAATCTAAGTCTTTAGGTATCGCAGGTTCACCATGAACAAAAGTAGTCTTATATTTCGCAGCAATTGCAGCTGCACTCATATTGTAGGCATCCATTGCTAAAGCCATAGTTTCTTGGTTTGGATACTTACCATCTAAAATACACATTCCACGATCCATCCAAAGTACTTTTTCTTCTTCTGTGGACATCTCGGTTTTGTAAAAGTAGGGTTGAGAAACTAGGATTACTTCTGCCCCATCATTTTGTAGAATCTCAACAATATTACTCATGTACTTTCTGAAATCTTTTAAGGATTTGAAAACAGAAATGTCAAAACTTGCTGGATCCAAAGTTGGAGTATACCAAAATTTTCGAATGACATAATTTATTCGTGATTCAAAAGTAGGTGGTTTTGCACCATTAATGCTTGGTCCATAAAAATGAGTATAATCACTTTTGTATTCTCCAATGGCTAAAGTTGCAGGGGAAAATGATCGATATAAATCATTGATTCCATGCATGACAATTACTATGTCAGGTTGGAAATCTCTAGCGTATACAGTATAGTTGATGATAGTATGCTTACTTGTGTACCAATCCATTCCCGCATTAAGAACTTCAATTTTTTTATTGGGGTATTTTTTATTTAGAATTCGTTGCAAAACGGAGGGATAGCGATTTACAGTATCTAACCTTACATTTCGAGTAGTGGAACCTCCAATGCATAGTACTCTGAAGGTTGTAGTATCTTTTTCAGAACTAAATTCATATTTATTGGGTGGAATTTGTAAGAAAGGATCGAAGAGGTGCTCCTGTGTTTGGTAATAGTAGTAATGTCCACCCAGATAAACGAAAAACAACGTCATCAATGAGGGAATTAGCGTCATGAATAAAACCTTCACTCCATTCTTTCTCATGAAACTATTGATCCACCATGGAATTGCAATTAACAATATTATTGCTAATGCCACCAAAATCACAAAATACTTTTTTGAGTAGATAAATATTTCAGGGGCGTCAGATCCATGTGAAATGAATCCAGTAAAAATGAGTATTGCGCATATATAGTAGGCAAAAATTACCTTTTTCATTTTGTTTCTTGATAAAATATTATGAAATGTGTTATCGAATAAATATTAAAATAGTCAATCCTAAATAAAGCAAATATAATAAAGTCTAATAAATTTATTTTTTTAATAATTAAGGGATAGGAATTTCAATTCATTTAGTAGATACAATTTTCAAAAAGATAATTTAACAAGAAAAGGTGACGTGAAATTTCACATCTTTATATTAGATTAAATTTATTGAAGGGATTTAAAAAAAAATATTTATTGGGACACAGCAGCGGGTTTTAATTCCTTTTTTGGTAGAATAATTTCTAATTCTCTGAGAGGGAGACCATTTGAGTTGATACCCAGGAAACGTTGTTCAGGGGTATTTCCAAAAGCATATTCGCAATTTTCACCTTTTCTACTACAATTAAGAAGTGCATCAAAAATTTTCCAATATCCATAGTAATCTACATTGTTGGTGATTGCCTTTCGAAGAGAACGTCGAGCTGTGGCATTTCTAACACCATTATCAAAATCCATGTCAAGTGCGTAGCTTTCATTGTGCCCTGCTCGATGAGGGGGGGTTGTTGAATTATCATGAAGTTGTCTAATGTAATTTCGTTGAATAACATTGGTAGCAGTCTTGAAAACTTTTTCTCCAAATTTTTCTCCAACTATTCTATCATTTTCTGCAACCATTATAACCATTTTAATATCAGAAGCCATCGTCTTATAATTATCTAAAATTCCTCCATTAAATGGTCCTGATCCCGGGGAACACAGTAAAATGGCAATAGGTTTAGGGATATTATGTTTTTCATAATTGATTGCTAAATCTGCTGTTATAACTCCTCCGTAGGAATGCCCAACCATTGCTAAATTTTTTATTTTGGGTTTGATAAAATTATTATTTTTCATTTTTTTTAATGCATCTCGAATTGCTTGACTAACATTGGTTGAAAATTTACTAGGTTTCGGGGAGTATACATTTTTTTGGTAACGTGGAAATATTACAATATTCCCTTTTCGAACTAAATGTTTAATCCACTGTCCATATATCATTGGATTATAACCACCATATCCATGATTGAATACAACCACATTAGCAGAGTCAGGTCGAGGGCTTGAGGGTTCATATAGCCAAAAGCCATCAGGTGATTGTGCGAAGTCATGCTGAATTACTTTCTCATGGAGGTAAACCGAGCTTCCAGGGCCTTCATTTGGCTGTGTTGGATTAAATTTAGTTTGTGAAAAAAGGACAGAAGAATTTAAAATAAGAGTTAAGACTAAAATATTATTTTTCATGGTTTGTTATTGTATTGATTCAATCAATGCGAACGAAATAAAGGAAAAATGGTTGTTTAAATCTTGTAAGTTTGCAAACATAATATTATCTCAAATAATTTTTAAATATGAAAATAATAAATAGCTGTTTATTGTTAATTTTATTTTTTGGTTGCAACCCAAAAAAAAATGAGAGTATTTTAGAAAAAAGCCCAAAAATCAAATCTGGAGTAGTAGAATACAATATTAGTGTTGAACCTAAAAATGTGGAACTTTTTGATGCCGGAGACTTTGGAACTCGAGCACGAGGTGTCTTTAATGATGGAAAATTGCACTTTGTAAAACTTGGCAAAAAAGATCAAGAATCATTTCAAATAATAGATTTAAAAACTAATAAAGAGACTAATTATCTAGTTTTTAGAGGTGAAAAGTATGCTTTAGAAAACTCAGATGAGATGATTCCAGAAATGGGGGAGTTGATTTTTCAAGATGAGAAAAAGATAATAGCTGGGTATGAGTGCCAGAAAGCAATTGCAAAAATGGGAGATGGTTTTTTAATTGCTTGGATGACTTTAGAATTGGGGGTTAATTTTTGTCCTTATGTTATCTCAAAAGGATTTGCTTTAGAATATTCATTAAATATGCCATTTGGGAAGGTAAATTATCTTGCAACAAAGGTTGAATTAAAACAAATTGAGGAAAACTTATTTCAACCTTCAAAAGAATTTAAATCTATTACATTAAATGAATTGCAAACTAAAATAATGGGCCTTTCTGCAGAATCTGCTTTTGAAAAAGGAGCAGTTTTACCTACATTTGATTTGGAAAATATGGCTGGTCAAAAAGTAGGTTTGGAAAGTTTTAAAGGAACGGTAGTTTTGATTAATTTTTGGTTTATTAATTGTCCCCCTTGCCAAATGGAAATTCCAGACTTAAATGAATTGAGAGCTGAGTATGAAGGAAGGAATGTAGCATTTTTAGCTATTACTTTTGACGTAAAAAGTAAAGTAAAGTCTTTTCTGCAAGAATCGCCTTTTAATTTTCAGCATTTTCCTAATGCTCGGTCTATCATAGAACTATACGGAATACAAGTTTTTCCAACGAGTGTAGTAATTAACAAAGAAGGAAAAGTAGTGAATAGTAAAATTGGTGGGTCAATGAATATCAAAGAAGAATTAAAGGTTTTTATTGAAGAAGCATTGGCTCAGAATTAATAATATTAAGAGTAGCTAAAGTAGCTCTTTAAAAAATGAAAAATATTGGAAAAGTCGCAACAGGTAGGTATTATTGGTGCAGGTAGTTTTGGAACTGCAATCGCTCAACTCATTTCAGAAAATGCCAATGTATTGCTATTTGCAAGAAATAGAAGCCTTGTAGAAAAGATAAATGCCTCTCATAAACATCATGGGATTCAATTGAATAAGAATATCATTGCTACTTCTGATCCGGAATTTTTAGCAAAGAGTTGTACTTTGATTTTTCCAGTAGTACCTTCGGTAAGTTTTCGAGCTATGATGAAAAGTTTCTCACCCTACTTGCATCCGTATCATATACTGATACATGGTACAAAAGGATTTGATGTTAGAGAAGCAGATATGACTAAATTGGAAGCTGGGAAAATTACTCGCCATGAAGTGCATACAATGAGTAATGTAATTGAGCAGGAGAGCTCTGTTGTAAGAATAGGTTGCTTAAGTGGTCCTAATTTGTCATCTGAAATTATGGCTGGTCAACCAACGGCAACTTTAATAGCAAGTCGATATGATGAGGTTTTTGAACTGGGAAAAAAAGTGTTAAAAGGGCAAAGGTTTCAAGTTTTTGGTTCTAGGTCGATGTTAGGTGCTGAAATGGCTGGAGCATTGAAAAATGTATATGCAATTGGTTCTGGTATACTTGGTGGATTAGGGATGGGGAAAAATATTCAGGCCATGTTGATTACTCGAGGATTGGTTGAAATGATTTATTTTGCCAAAGCATTTAATATTGATAAAAGTGCTTTTTTAGGAACAGCGGGCATAGGAGATTTGATTGCAACGGCAACTAGTGAAGATAGTCGGAATTTTACATTTGGAAAAAGGCTAGGGCAGGGTGAATCTCTAGAGGAAATAATGGAAACTATGCCTGAGTTAGCGGAGGGGGTTAGAACTTTAAAGATATTTAAACATTTATCAAGACAGCATAAAATTAGAGTGCCTATTACACAAATGCTTTATAAATCTGTTTTTGAAGGATTTGCGGTAGAGAAGGCATTGAAATATTTGATTGCATATCCTTATGATGTAGATGTAGACTTTTTATAAAGAGGGTCTATTTAATTTATAACTCTGGTCAAAGTTATGGTGGTTAGAAGATGACATACATACAAATATTCGTTTTATGTATTTATATTTTCCCTATTAGCATGTAATGAACCTAAAATAAAAAAGGACATTTCTTTAACCGAAATGTCCTTTTTTATTTTTAAATATTCCTATCAATTAATCAACATCAATTATATACGGCATTCTAGCTTGCACTCCTTTTGCTTGCATCATTTCTTTTAATGCCTTTACATGAGGGTATAATTCACCTAACTCACTTTGTAACAATTTATTTACAGATTTATTAGCCATTGGTTCTTTGCTGTTATTTCCTGTAATATTGTCAATGAATTGTTGAAGGGGTTCTTTTACTTGTGGGAATTCCTTTAATCGATAATCTGAAATCCCTGCCTTTTCTGCTGCGAGATTAATTGCATCATTAAGGTCACCTAACTGATCAACAAGGCCGATTTTTAAAGCGGTTTTTCCAGTCCAGACTCTCCCTTGTGCGATCTCATGAGCTTGTTCTTTAGTCATTCCTCTTCCTTCTGAAACCCTTAGTAAAAAATGATCATAAAATTCATCTATGTATTTTTGAATTCGATCACCTTCTTCTTTATTCATATCAAAGAAAGGAGAAATGCTGGTTGCAAATTTTGTTGTTTTAACGGTATCTACTTCAATTCCTAAATGGTCACGCATACCATCCTGGAAACTAGGAATCATTGCAAATACTCCAATCGAACCTGTTATTGTATTTGATTGGGCTAAAATAGCATCTGAATTACATGCAATATAGTATCCACCAGAAGCTGCTACATCCCCCATAGATGTAATTACTGTCTTTCCATCAGCTTTAGCTAATTCAATTTCTCTCCAAATATTTTCTGAAGCCATTCCACTTCCTCCACCTGAATTTACTCGAATAACAATCGCTTTTACATTATCATCTTGTCTAGCTTTTCGAATAATTCTAGCATAATTATCTCCACCAACACTACCCAAAGTTCCTTCTCCGTCGACGATGGAACCTTCAGCATAAATTACGGCAATCTTGTTACTTGATTTGAAATCTATTTTGTTTCCTACATATTCTGCATAATCATACAATCCAATTGTTGGAATTTTGTCCTTTTCAGCTAAACCCAAACGAGTTCGTAGTTCCATCAAAACTTCATCTTTATATTTTATTCCATCTACTAGACCTGATTCCATAGCTTCCTTAGAATTTAATAAAATTCCTTCATTCGCAATAGATTTTAATTGTTTAGGTGTCAAATTTCGTGAAACTGCAATATCATTTAAGTACACCTCGTACATGCCTCCTAAGTATTCTCGAACTTGCAATTTATTTTGTTCACTCATTTCGAATAATCGGAATGGTTCTGTTGCACTCTTAAATTGTCCTGCATATTTAACCTGCATTTTTACACCGATTTTATCTAACATTCCCTTAAAAAAAGGAATACTTGCGGCAAATCCATCAAATTCCATTACTGAAAATGGATTGATATAGACTTGATCTGCTGCAGATGCTAAATAGTAAGTCCCTTTAGAATAAGTAGGAGCATAGGCTAAAACAAATTTTCCACTTTCCTTAAATTCATCTATAGTTTTTCTTAGGTAAGCAGCGTTAGCTTGTCCTAAACTTGCATTAGTTAAATCAATCATAATTCCCTGAATGTTATCATCAGTTTTGGCGTGATTGATACTATGAACAATATCATGTACACCCAGAATATTATCCATTTCTAATTGGAATTGATCCGCCTGAACATTATTTGTTTTTTCTGGAATTTGATTTTTAAGTGAAATGTTTAGAACTGAATTTGGTTTAGCAGCAGCTTTATTTTCACCACTTGCTTCTGATACTAATCCAGCAACAGCAGAACTTCCAATAAAGAATAATGCTATTCCAGAAAGTGTTACTCCCAAACAAGAAGCGAAAACAAACTTGAAGAAATCTTTCATATTAGTATTTTAATTTTAGAATTTTATTTTAACTATTATTTATTCACAAAAGTATAATAATACAAGTTATTTACTATTATAATTTTTTGTAAAAATAAATGATAATTGAATTTAGGAGGTTATTTTTAGATGAAACATGCATAATATGGGATTGAGTGTTACTTTTTACTACTAGTATGATTTCCTCAAAAATTTATTTTAAAATTCCTCAATTTTTTTTGTGTTTTTATTGTTTCATTAAATCTATTATTTGGACTCTCCCGGTTTCAAAAATGAGTTACTCAAATCTTAAAGATTTAGTCTCCTTTATTATTCTCTCTATCACCTTGTTTTAAAAATGATGACCTACCAAGGTTAAAGGCAGGGACAAGTTTTACATTTCCAGTTATAGAATATGGAAAAGTTAACTTGAACTAAAAGAGTTAACGTTTTTTTTATAAAAATCATTTATTCCAATTTGAGAGCTAGCTAGGTGAAAATTAATGTACAACAGTTATAATATTAGACGCAGTTGTCTTTTGTTTTAAGATAATTTCACAGGAAAAGGTGAAAAATGGCTAAACTGAACAATAAATAGGGCAAAGAAAAATGGTTTCCTGATAGTTGGAAAGAGAGAGGGGATTAGGTAGACATATTATGGAGAGGAAATTTTAGGCCTTTCAATCAAGTATATCTCATTATATGAATTACTATAAGTTTAAATATATTGAAACCGAGTGAAAAAAATCTTTGCTTTTATTGTGTGGGATTGACTTTGTTGTGGATAGGATAATGGTTTATCAAGATTGACAAATGAATTTTATGAATTAGATTGGATTTTAAAAGACATTATTTAGATTGATATAATCTTTGATAAATATCAAAATAATAGGTAGTTCTTCCTGCTATTTTTTCGACTTTACAAACTCCTTTTCCTTTTGGGGCTTTTTGTCCTTTGACCCTCCATTGAAAAAAGTCGTCTTCCGTTTTTTCTTCCTTATAATTTCGGGCTCGGTTAACTGCGATGGATAAAATATTTTGCATGACTTTGTAGATATCTTTCTTTTGTTTTTGTCTCAAAGCACTTATCGAGGAGCCTGGATGAATGCGAGTTTGAAAACAAATCTCATCTGCATATAGATTTCCAACTCCAGCTAGTAACTTTTGATTTAGTAAGAAACCTTTAATTGAAGTTTTCCGACCTTCCAATTTTTCTAAAAAACTGTTTTCTGAAATTATTAATGCATCTTCTCCAAGTCCAATTTCTGAGATGTATTTTTCTAAATCTTTTAAATATAATATACGAGCAAATTTCCTAGGACAATCAAACCCTAACCGGTATCCGTTGGTAAAATGAAAGGCAAATCGTTCATGTCGAGGTTGATCCATATCATCTTCATAGTATTTAATATCTCCTGTCATCCCAAAATGAAAAAGAACATCGTTACCATCATCTAATTTCCCAAACAGGTATTTTCCTCTTCTGTAGGAGTTAACGAAAGTTCTGCCAGTTAGTTTTTCAATGAAGTCATCGCCATTTATGTTTCGCATTATTTTATCATCTTGAACTTCAACTTCTCTAATCTTTTGATTTAAAGTGGTTTTATCAAAATAAAGTTTAAAAGAATTGACTTCTGGTAATTCTGGCATTTTTGTTAGGTGTTTTAGATTGTTTTACTCTTCAATAAAATACTCATATCCCCAGAATCCTTTCCTTGTAACAATTTGTACACGCTCTCCTTTTTTTGAATTTGGGAAAAGTATTTTTTGAGTTTTGACTCTTTGTATTTTTTGATCTTTTATAAAAAATAAAAATATTCCATCTTTTTTAGTATTCATACTGACTCGTCCAAATCTACTTTGGAGATAAGCTGCTTGACTTTGGAGTTCAACTTCTATTTTTTGTTTAGGAGAAAAAGACAGCAATCTATTGGATAGACTACCTAGTAACGGGAGTAATAACAACGAAATTGTAAGAAAAAAAACATATATTTTCAGTTGTTCTAACACATCATTAAATTGTTTGGAAAAATAATATCCCGCCGTGATTCCAATAAAAATTCCCGAGTAAAGTGTTTGCCAAACTAAGCTTTTTACTTCGAAAGTGTTACTAAAGTATTTAACCTCAAAAGCGTATAAAAAAGCCACAAAGAAAACAGATAAGGCTCCTAGGATACCAAGTGTATATTCTGACCTTTTTAAATTCTCTCTATTTTGTCCTCCATATGGTAAAGGAATCATTATTTATTAAGTTTAATTTGAAAAGAAAAAACAATACTTCTCAGTTGTTGTGGTTTGGGTTCTTTGACAAAGCAACAGCGGAATAAGAGGTAATTTTACTGCAAAATGGGAATGATTTTTTATTCCTTTTAAAGTCTTAATCTTCTAATATTCATTGAGTGAATAGACTATTTTAACTTGGTTTTTTTAAAAAATAATCTTCCTCTTTTTTTCAAAATAAAAAATTATAAGGTTGAGAAATTGGTTACTACTTTTTACTAAAGATAAAAACCACTTATGCTTACAAAATTAATTTTTCTTTTTATCAAAATAAACGGTATCTAGTTTTTCTTAATCCAATAATGATCACGGAAAGGAAATGTGGAGTCTTAAGCTACTTATCCTAGAAGATATCTAAGAAAATTAGTTTTAATTTTTTCTTAGATATGGATTTAGTGGATCGTTAAGATCTTCTTTGTGGATTTTGGTAAAGAACACTAATTGACACTTTTCTATAATATTAAATTGATTATTAAATCGTAAAGTTATTAGCAAGTTTTTTATACATTTTCAAACTGTAATTTTGCTAATCCTGCGTATGCTCCATTTTCAATACTTGAAAGTTCTTCATGTGTACCTTGCTCAATAATTCTTCCGTTGTCAATAACAAAAATACAATCAACATCTCGAATTGTTGCCAGTCTATGGGCAATAATGATAGATGTCCGACCCTCCATTAGATTATTTAGAGCATCTTGTACAACCTTCTCAGATTCAGCATCTAAAGCAGAGGTTGCTTCGTCCAACAATAATATGGAAGGATTTTTTAGAATTGCTCTTGCTATTGCAATTCGTTGGCGTTGTCCACCAGATAATTTAATACCTCGTTCACCAACTACCGTATCCAATGCCTCGGGAAAGGTTTGAATAAATTCCCATGAATTAGATTTTTGTGCTGCCTTTATGATTTCTTCATTAGAAGCTGATGGATTACCATAGGCAATATTTTCTCTTATTGTTCCTCCAAATAAAATAACTTCTTGAGGAACAATCGCAAAGTTTCTTCTAAAGGCTGAGATGTTGTAATCAAAAATACTTTTGTCATCGACCTTGATATCACCATCTTGAATATTATAAAACCGTAAAAGTAATTGAACAATTGTAGATTTCCCTGATCCACTTGGCCCAACCAACGCCACTTTTTGACCTGCTTTTATTTGAAAATTGATCCCTTTCATTACTTCAATATCCTCTCGTGTAGGATAGTGGAAGTTAACGTTGGAGTATTCTATATTACCTTCAAATCTTTTAAACTCTTTGTCTATGCTAGGATCTCTCGGGTTAACTTCGCTTTTCATTGAGAGTATTTCTCGAATTCTTTCAGTTGCACCAACTGCACCCAAAAGTTCTGTATAAAAATTACCAAGGCCTGCTATTGAGCCGCCAATGATGGCAGTCACAAAAGTAAACATCACTAATCCACCAGAAGTCATGGTACCTTCTTGTATTAAAACAGCTCCCTCATAAATTACAAAAATCAATGCTCCAAATAAAATAGAAACAATGAAGGTGGCAAAAATGGCTCTACCATTGGCAAATTTCAAAGCGATTTTCACCATTGTATCATTTGATTTACCGTATCGAATGGCTTCAAATAATTCATTGGAAAAAGCTTTAACCACACTTATTGATTGCATGGTTTCACTTAAAATAATATTGGTATCCGCTAAAGTTTGCTGTCTTTCTTTTGATAATGTTCTTATCCAGCGACCAAAAAACATTCCTAAAACTACAGCAACTGGAAAAGTTAATAGCATAATAAATGCTAATTCCGGTGTTTGTACTCCTAAAAAAAGTAAGCCTGCAACTAATAGTAAAATTTGCCTCAAAAATTCTGCAATGGTTATTGAAAAAGCATTGTACAACCTTTCAACGTCGGCAGTCAATCTACTCATTAATTCACCAACTCGGTTTTCTTCGTAAAAAACAATCGGAAGAGAAACTAATTTTTCATAAAGGGCAATTCTAAGATCTGCGATTCCTTTTTCACTCAATCTTGCAAATAGTAAAACTCGAAAATAAGAAACTACACCTTGTGCAACCAATACAACAAACATTAGCCAGAAAATATCATTTAAATCCATTCCATAGAAATCAACACCTGAAGCTATGTCCATCATTTTTCCAATTAAATATGGAAAAAGCATGAAAACCATACTACTGACAAAAAGTAAAATCATCCCAACCACAAGAGACAGTCGGTAGGGTTTAACAAATTCAAAGATCTTCATCGCTTCGCGAAAGGTCTCTGTATTCATTTTTCTATTTTTATCTTCTTCTAATGTTTCTGGACGATTGCGAGCCATAATTTTATTTATATTTTTCTCCTACCTCTAAAGAATCTTAAATTAAGTTTTATTTTAACATCGTAATTTAACGAGTGCAAAGTTACGTAAAGTGGGTTTTAATTTTGTTTTAACTTGGACTACGAATGTATTTGTTTTGTAAAATTTTATGTTCTTTTTTTTGTTGGACTTTAGATTTCACCTAAAATTAATATCGTTTTAAAACAGCAAGATATTAAGGTTGAACTTTAAAATAACTCTACCGCTTTTAGTTATGCTTTCTAATAAGTTATACCTAAATACAAGAAAATCTTCATCGAAAAGATACACTAGGATATAAAACTTTTTGTCTTGCTTTTTAAATATATATGGATTGATATTAATTAACCTTTTTGTTTGATTCAATGACTATTGGCTTAAAAAAAAAGTTAAAAAATGATACTTTTTTGTAACCTTCATTTATCAAACGGAAAGATATACATTCTCAAGAATTGCTATTTTATTTTTAGATTCTCCTTTTTAGAATTTGTTTTTAATCAGCATTCTAGATGTCTAAATTTTTTGGATCGACCTATTCATTTATATCAATCAGTAATCATTTTAGTTGTATGTAAATATACCATTTACGGAAAATGTATTAATTCACCTACAAAAATACCTTTGTTAAGCGAGCTATTGAACTTTTTTGATACTCGATTTAGGAAGAATGGGATAGAATAAACTGTATATTAAAAACGACTTCTTTAATATTTGAAAATCTAATTTTGGATAGTTTTTGATTTGTTAAAGAAATGCTATGTTAACAGAAGACAGAAATTTACGACTGCTTTCTGTCAACATAGTTTTTATTGTTTAAGGATTTTTCTTTCGATTTAACCTTTCACAAATAATTTGAACACCAAGTGATTTTCCTTTTTCATTAATTCCTTTTAATTTTTTTAATAACAAATTATCTAGTTTCAAAAGTTGATCATTTAAGTCTTTAGTCAATTCCTCTCGAACTTGTTCTGCTTGATCGGTGGGAGGAAAATCTCCTCTTTGCTGATCAGCTAGAAGAAATGCAAGTCGATTGTTAACACGGATTCCATAATTAAGTGGGTCTTGCCGGCTCTCATTGCTTGTCATGTGAATGTTGTTTTCAATGACTGACATATCTTTTTCTAAACTGGATAGAAGCTCTAATAGTTCATTGTACCCCTTTTTGTCTGCTAATTTGTTTTGAAAATATTCCACATCATCTCGAACATTCTTGATGTCAGTCATAGCTTGATGAGCCTCACTTACTTTATTGCGAACTTGTAATAAGAAACTTAATTGGTTTCGATAATCTTCATCTGAATTTTTTAAACGAGGATCTTTTGAGATAGTAAATTTTATGGTCTCAGATTTTTTTCCAACAGTAAGGGTTGCAGAGTAATCACCAGGTGTTGCTTTGGGTCCTCGGTTAGGAGAAGAATATAATACCATTCCGTCAAACTCTTTAAAACCAGGGTATCTCATATCCCAAATAAATCTATTGTTGTTTTGCTTTACGCTAAGTTTCTGTTTTCTATCCTTTGAATAGGACGAAAATGTTTGAATTATTTTTCCATTATCATCTTTAATTTCAAGTTTGACTTTTTTCTTTTTCCCGTCTTTTCCGTTTAACAAATCCTTAATGAAAAAATTAAATAATACGCCATTTGGATGATTTTGACCTACTTTATTGAAATTTGGCTTGCCCCAGCCTTGAGATTGAGCCATGCGATAGGCTGGTTTTGGATCATAAAGATGGTGGGTTTTAGAAACGACTTTTTGATTAAGTTGCTGAATTGGTCCCAAATCATCAATCATCCAAAAACTTCGACCATGTGTTGCAGCTATCAAAGTATTGTCTCGAATATGCAAATCTCGAATAGAGACAATTGGCAAATTCAATTGGAATGACTGCCAACTAGCTCCATCGTTAAATGAGATATACATTCCCCATTCTGTGCCGGCATAAAGTAATCCTTTTTTAACAGGGTCTACACGTATGGCTCTAGTATAATGATTTTCAGGAATTCCATTAGTAATTTTTGTCCAAGTTTTTCCATAGTCAGATGTCTTATATAAATATGGGGTATAATCTCCAAACTTGTAAGATGTTGCGGCTAAATATGCTCCACCTTTTTGATGAGGATCTACATCGATGCAATTCATCATGTTGTATGTAGGAGAACCTTTAGGTGTTACGTTTGTCCAGTTTTTTCCACCGTCTAAGGTTACATGTACTAGGCCATCATCACTACCTGTCCATATTACACCTTCTTCTATATGTGATTCAGTCATTGCAAAAATATTTGCGTAATGTTCGGCACCTGTATTGTCTTGGGTAATTGGACCACCTGAAGATCTAATCGTTTCTGGATCATTTCTAGTCAGATCAGGGCTAATGACTTGCCATGACTGACCTTCGTTTATTGTGGAATGAAGATAGTTAGAACCTGCATATAATTTTTTGGGATTATGAGGAGAAAACATAATAGGGTAGTTCCAATTAAATCTATATTTCATCACTTCTGCCCCAGATCCTGCTGGGTTAAAAGGCCAAACATTTGTCGAACGCATTTGGCCATTTGAATGATCTTTTCGCATCATGTAGCCTTTATAAGTTCCACCATATACAATATCTGGATTATCAGGGTCAGGCGCTAAATGAGCACTTTCTCCACCAGCGGTGGATTGCCAATCTTGATCGGAAATTGAGCTACTTGACGAACGATGAGAAATTCTAATCGCAGAGTTATCTTGTTGAGCTCCGTATATTCTAAATGGAAAATAATTATCAGTAGTTACACGGTAAAATTGAGAAGTAGGTTGATTGTGGTAGGTAGTCCAATTTTCTCCTGAGTCAAAACTTACTTGTCCACCACCATCATCAGCAATCGCCATTCGATTATTATTATTAGGAGAAATCCAAAGATCATGATGATCGCCATGCGGCGTATCAATTCTTTCAAATGTTTTCCCACCATCATTTGATTTCCAAAATCCGACATTTAAAACATAGACTCGATCTACATTTTTGGTGTCTGCATAAATTCGAGAATAGTACCAAGCTCTCTGTCGAAGGGAACGGTTGCTACTTGTTTTTATCCAGGTCATACCACCATCATCGGAACGAAATACACCGCCATTTTTTGCTTCAATAATAGTCCAAAGCCGATCTGAATTTAAAGGAGAAACAGTTACACCAATTATTCCGAGTACACCTTTTGGCAGTCCAGGTTTATTAGTTAATTTTTCCCAATTGTCTCCTCCATCAGTACTTTTCCATAGGTGACTTCCTGGACCACCACTATCCATTCTATATCCATTTCGTTTGATTTGCCAGGTAGAGGCATATATAATTCTTGGGTTATTAGGATCTAAGATAACATCAACAGCACCGGCTTTGTCACTTACATAAAGTATTTTTTCCCAAGTAGTTCCACCATCTTTAGATCGATAAAGTCCACGCTCTTTATTTGGGATCCACAGATTTCCCATTGCTGCTACATATAATATATCAGGGTTAGTTGGATGAACTCGTATCCTACCGATATGTTCAGATTTTTTTAATCCAATTGAACTCCATGTATCACCTGCATCAGTAGATCGCCATAAGCCTTTTCCCGAGGAAACGTTTCCTCTAACTGTTTGCTCTCCTTCACCCACATATATAACGTTAGGGTCATTTTCTGATACAGCGACTGCACCTATTGATCCTCCAAAATAGCCATCTGAAACACAGTTCCAAGTATTTCCACCATCTTTTGTCTTCCAAACACCTCCACCTGCAGTACCTATATAGTATAAATTAGGGTTGTCAACTACACCAGCTACAGTTCCTGCTCGACCTCCTCTGAATGGTCCAACCAGACGCCACTCCATGGTGTTATAATAAAACTCATCAAATGAGTTCGGAGAAGGATTATTCTTTTTTTGTGCAAAGTTTTGAGAGGGCATAATGAAAATAAAGAATAAGCTCATTGAAAAAAGAATAAGGTGCTTTTTACAAAGTTTAGGTATGATTGGGTAATTCATAATGATTATTTATTATTGAAGAAAACTTAATGAGACTAAGTTAAAAATTCCTTTATTCTTATTTTGTTTTTTTGATATTTTTAAATAAACATTATTTCTTGTTCTCAAAAAAAATATTCAGCAAACAAAGTGCGGTACTTTTTATTTTGCAAAAACAAATGTTTCATGCAATTTGACTTTGGAAGTTGATTAAACAATGTTTGCACCAATAAGCTATGCGAATTCGAATTCTTTAGGGGCTAAAGGGACTGAGGAAATCATTTATCAAAATTCGATGGCCAATTTTTAAAATTTTAATTTAATAGATGGGATGGAATTTTAGCTTGGCATGCATTTAATAGCTCTAACAGGTTATATTGGTCAATTTGTTATCTCCGATGATAATATTGATAGACATTCAATAGCTTATGTAATATTAGAATCAACTAATTAGATAAATTTAACTTCCCTTAATAGGTTAGAAATTCCACAATCTACAAAAGAATTTAACCAAGATACCTTATCCTTCTATTGAATTAATTTATATATGCCTGTGTTGAATGTTATATTGAGTATAATTGGCAAATGCGCAATTATATCCAAGAAGTATATTATTAATAGTTTTTGTTAAAAATACGATTAGTTGAGATTTTAAAGTTGGGTACTAGATTTAGTGGACCAACCAAAAAATATTTTTTGAAGCGGATTAAAACTTAATATCAACAGATGAAAATTCACTAAATAGTAAATTGGAAAAACAAAAAGACTAGTGAAGTATCGAAATAAAGTCATCCTACCTTCCAGATCGGTCTAAGTTACTACTATTTGCTTGTTGTCTCCCCATCATCAAAACATCTTGAATATTCACGTGAGCTGGTTGAGTTGCAATAAAGTAAATTGTATTCGCAACATCCTCTGCTCGAAGTGGTTGAAAATCTTCATAAATCTTTGCTCGCTCTTCATCCCAGTCAAATCGAACTCTGGCAAATTCTGTTTCTTCCACATGTGCTGGACTTACTTGGCTAACTCGTAACCCATATTTATATAGATCCAATCGCATACCTTTTGTCAAGGCATCAACTGCATGTTTCGTAGCACAGTAAACATTGCCCTTCGGATAAACCTCATGGCCGGCAGTAGAGCAGACATTGATAATATGTCCTTTTTTTCGAGCAACCATTCTCGGAGAAATTAAGCGGGTCAGGTATAACAATCCTTTTACATTAGTATCAATCATCGTTTCCCAGTCAACCAATTTACCTTCATGAATAGGGTCAAATCCTTTGGCTAACCCGGCATTATTAATTAATAAATCAATTGAGTTGAAACCTTTAGGAAGTCCGGCGATTGCAGTTTGAGCTTGAGCAATTTTTCTAACGTCAAAGTCTAAAGTCTGAACTTCTGTTGGATAATTTTCCTCAAAATCAGCTTTGATTTCTGCAAGCCTATCAGTACGCCTTCCTGTTAAAATTAATCGAAAGCCGTTTTGAGCAAAAATAGCAGCAGTTGCTTTTCCGATTCCTGAGGTAGCACCTGAAATAAAAACTACTTTGTCAAAATTTTCATTTTGACTAGTAGCTTCATGAGGCAATATCAATTTATTAATACTTTTTGATGGTTGAGTTTTTTTAATTTTTGATTTTTCTTTTCTTTTAGCTGAAGTATTCGAAGCTTCTTGAGTTTCTTTGTCAAAGTTTTTTTTACTTGACTTGAGGGCATTTAGGAATGCTCGGTCATTAGCTTTTGTTTTTAATTCTGGGTTAATTTTACAGGCTTGGCGATAGTACTTTTTGGCCTTTTTATACTTTCCAATACGATGGAATAATAAGGCTAAATCGTAACTAACAAATTTGTGGTTGTCTTGTAATTTTTTGGTTATTTTAAACTGCCGTAGTGCCTTTTTTGGTTTTTTTAGATGCTCAACTAAAATTAATCCATAGCGGTAATGAGCATCGGTAATACTATTATCAATTTTGATTGATAATTTTAAATAATTGGCTGCTTGATTTTGTAAGTCAGGAAATTTAGTCATTATTAAAACACCTAGCTTGTATAATAAATCAGCATTTTTCTGATCGGAATCTATAGCCTGTTCAAGATAATTCTTGCTCAATGCATAATCACCTTTGTTAGAAGCAAACTCAGAGAGTTGAACCAAAGCACCAATATGATTAGGATTCAATTTGAGCAGCTTTTCTAATTCATGTTGAGCTGATGCAGTATTTTCTCCACTTTTCAATAGATTCAAAGCATATTCATATTTTAATACCTGATTATCCTCATTTTTTTCTGTCAGTTCTCTAAGATGTTTTAGTCCTGCATTTAGTTCTCCATTTTTGATTAGTTCATTTCCTTTTTCTAATTGTTCCTGCCATGTAGGATTTACCTTTTCAATACTCTCTGATTCAGGCTTTGCAATACTGGATAATGTAAAACTTCCAATCATATCATCTGAATCTAATTCATCATCGTCATCATGAAATATCTCATTTAAAATATGGTGAGAAGGAACATTGCTTTTTGTTGATTTATGGTTTTTCCTTTCTAGTTTATCCTCATCTAAATTTTTTTTCTCAATTGCTTTTTTATCTGCATTTTCAAAGACTTCATCCTTTTTATCATTTTCTAAAAGCATAAGATCAATTAATTTTGAATTATTTTGATTAAGGTTTTCGTCAGGTAGAATAGTAGTTTTCACTGATTGATCCCCGATTTGAAAATCAATTTTTCGTTGTTCAATTAACTTATCAATTGTAGGGGCTTTGTTTTTTTTCTTTATGTTGTCCTTTGAAACCTTAAGTAAATTGGTATCATCTTTTTGAATTAATTCTTGTTGAAAAGATGGAATATCCTTTGAGTCATTAATATCTTCTATTCGTTCAATTAAATTTTTATTGGACAATTCTTCTTCAATAGATTTTTCATCATTAGTTGCTAATTCCCTTTTAGATTCATCTTTTTTTAGATTTAAATTTAATAGAGAGTCTTTATTTTCATTTGCAGGTTTTGTGGAAGGAGGAGTAATTATATTGGGAATAGTACTGTTTACTTTGGGGATTTCATTAATATTAATTGCTTGCTTTAGTGCTGCATGCAAAGCGGGTTTCTTTATGGATTGAAAAAATAATTCATAATTATTATGTGTAAATTTTTCAAATGTCCAACAGTTTGAATTTTTTAATAATTTTAAAAAGTCACCCATTTCTGAAGAGATACTTCTAATTATTTTTAGATTTTCGTCAAATTTATCTAAATCAGAGATTGAAGTTGATCTTCGTTCTTTTCTTAAGTCTAAATATCGATCCTGCCAAAAATTCATATATTGAATTACATGTGTCATTCGATCAAAGACTGTTTTTACATTTTTAAATGAATTTGCTCCTTCGACTGGTTCACGGCCATCAATAATGATCGGTTGGACACGATTATTCATAGTCAATTCTTGAAGCATAAAAAGGCTTTGATTCATACAATTGACATTCTTTAAAAAGTTTTTACTTACGAGAATGAAAACAAAATATGGAACAGTACTCAATCGCTCTTGTAATTGTTTTTCATCTCTTGCATGATTTATCCTGATATGATCTAATTCGATTCCAACTTTGGATAGTTGATGATCAATTTGTTGTGCAATGTATTGATTGTCAACTGAATACGCAAGATGGAATTTATTGTCGTTCATTATTAAACTATTTGAATATTGCTATACTGAATCATGTCTAGTTGATTAAACTTGAACTAGTTAACGTTTCCAACCAAGATCTCTTGAACACTTAATTTAAATTCTTTTTTAAAATTTTCAAATTCGCTTGTTGCAGGTCCATTAAAGCCAGTATGGATTTTTGTCACTTTATCATTTTTATCAATAAAAATCATAGTAGGAAAGGATAAAATATGATTCAACATTGGTAACGACTGAGCGGCTTCTTTTTTATCAGAATAACCTGCAATTAATATTTCGTAAGGTAATTTTAATTTGTTTTTATATCTTTTTACAGAGGCAGTTGCTTTATCTATTTCCCTGTGTTTTTCGAAAGCTAATGCTACTACTTCTAAATCTGTGTGTTTATTGTTATTTAAATAATCTTTAAGGAAGTTGGTTTCGTCTCGACAATTTGGGCACCAAGTTCCAAAGATTTGGATGATTTTTGCTTTACCTCTAAATTTCTCATCATTAAGGGAAACGATCTTTCCATCAGTATTTGGAAATTCAAATTCAATCTTATCATACCCCTCCTTTAAAAAAGTCAAATCGTTTGGGTTCGTTAATTTTGCGTTATTATTTTTTTTGGCTTTCCAAACTGTTTTGTAATGTTTTCCAGAACGAAAAGAACCTATCATAGTACTATCAGAGGTATTTATTTTTGCTTCATATAAAAAAGCATGAGCACCATCAAATACGGAAAGATAAACTTTACTATCTTGAATCTCTCCCTCTAGAAACCTATAATCACCAGTTTCAGTCATAAAAGTTCCAGTCACTATATTACCATTTTGTTTAAATTCTCCAATACCAAAATAAGGGGTTTCGTCAAGAAATGTAACCTCCCATTTCCCACTAATATCCATTACTGGTTTTTTTCGGACAGTTGAGAACCGATAAGTTTCTCCATGTTTCGCAATGAACGGTATTTGGTAATTACCTCGAGATGGAACTACCCAAACACCTTCCATAACCCTTTCTTCAAAAATTGCTTTGATGTAGGTTTCATATAGTGGGAAATTGATAACCACCGTATCCTTTGCAGTTGAACGATCAAGCCCAATAGTTACATCATCTATTCTAATTCGTTCCTCACCATTTATTATCTCGATGTGAAATTCGGATTCTGAATCATGAATTACTTCAAAGTTAAATGGTAACTCACCATCTGTTACTTCATCAAACTCAAGACCCATTAGTTCAGGAAGTGGTTCTGCTTTTTTATTGACGACCTTTGGTTTATTATCTAGTTTCAAAACTGCTCGCCATTTGCCTGGAGGCAGCCCCTCAAATCCTGTATCAACTGTAATGCAAGATTGAAACATCATACTCACAAAAAGACAAAAAAATAAGATTAGTGAATTTTTCATAAATTGAAGCTTGATTATACTATTTTAATTATTTTGGAGACTATTTTAAAATCAATTAGGAAAATACTAAGTTCGACCTCCTACAAAGTGATCGTTTTTATATTTGAATAAAATATTAAAGGAAGTCAAACTTCCATAAATTCGGGTTATATATTGTTGTAAGTTTACTTTTTCCTCATCTGTTAATTTGCTGCTGTTAATACGTTGCTCCATTACCCGCAATCTATCCCTAACCATCACTATTTTATGAAAAAAGGTGTCAATTGGCATCTCCTTAGATTTCATATTATCATCAGCTGGTTTTAAAACTAAAGTCCCACCATCCCATTTATCTCCCAATTCTACAACATCAGTTAATCCAGCCCACTTATATAAAATTTTCTCTAATGATTTTTCTGCTTCTGAGAAAGAAACTTCAGCATCGGGAGGCATTGCCTCAATGACCTCCCATTTAGTATATTCTTTGCCGACATTTTTAATACCATAAGTCATGAAGCAAACTTCATAAGCAATTTTATGTAAACGGATAACTACGCCTTGTCCATATGAAGGGTGGGTTACTCGACTTCCAATACCTAAAATTTGAGATGTTATTTCTGTCATATTTGTAAATAAGATTTTATTCAAAGTAAAAATATCAAAAGTTGTACGCCTAAAAATACAAAAAAGTTTATTGTTTTATAATAAGTCTTGTACTCCCAAAAATATGTACCTAAAATGATAAATTATACCTATTATTTTACTTTTGCAAGATGATTTTTTTAGTCCCTATTTTTTCATTAGCTTCAATTTTTAAGATGTAGCTCCCGCCATTCAATTGACTTAAATCCAAAGTCTTTTTGTTTTTAAATACATTATCAATATTAAGTGTTTCCTCTAAAACTAATTTCCCTGATATGTCGTAAAGTTGTGCATTAACATTCTCATCATTTTTATCATTCCATTCAACATTAACTAACCCTTCAGATGGGTTTGGATAAGTTTTAAATTCAAAAACATTTTTGACAAAATTATTATTTCCAACTTCTTCTTTAATTTGGAAATCCCAAATTCCGCGTCCATAAGTTCCATACCGAACGATATTATCCTCTTCTAAATACTCCACAGACCAGTATGTTTGAGCCGGTGCATACAAACCAGACATATCATACCAGGAGTTTTCTGACACAACATAAACGAAAGGTCCAGCTTCGGTTGCTGCAAAAATCAAACTTTCATCAGCATTGGCGGCTAAATCGAAGACCATAGTCTGGGGTAATCCATTTGACATCTCAACAAAATTTAGTCCACCATCAGTACTTTTTAGAACGCCAGAATTGCTATATCCACTCCCACCTAAGTATACAGTTTCTTCATTAATTTTTGAGGGTAGAATTGATTGTCCATAAAGGTAGTGTCCATTTGGTACGTTTTGATTGCCTTGTTCCCAAGTCATTCCAGAATCATCAGACTTAAAAAATGAACCATCACTGGTAGCAACATAAAATCGATTGAAATTCACTTTAGAGGAAGCAATAGCTGATAAAATCCCAGTCCCATTTGCTTTAAAATCATATGGTAAGTTGGTAGCAATTATATCTCCTGCTAAATATTCTAGCTTAATTAAAAAAGATCCTTCACCATTTGCTTCAGCACTTCCGCCTGCTACATAAACTAAGTTATCATTCATATCTGGAGCATCCATCATCGGTGGTATCCATACTGATTCGTCTTGTGAATCAATATTGAATGATGCGATTACTCCTCCACTTTGGGGATTAAAATAATGAGTGCACCACCCACCTGGATAAACATTCCACATCCTCTCTCCATTAAGACTGAAAGAAATATGACCATAGTCTCCAGAAATTACTTGCTCGAATTCCAATGTCCCTTCGTTAGAAAAATTAGTAAAAGCTCGTTGAAATCCTTGATCCTGAGAACCAGCATAAATATAATAATGACTTGGATCAAGGTCAGATCGAACATCATAATATTGACTGACATTTAAATTTTCTAACCCGATATTTTGGTATCCTAATTGAAAATTCGAGTAGTCATTATTATTAATCGAAATTCCACCATCGTTTCCAATTAGCAAAAATGGTTCACCTGAGATAGTCTCAAATTCGTTAAATGACATCATGTCGGCATGTAGCTTATATTCAACATTGCTATAATATGCTCCCCAATTTGACATTTGTACCCAGGTTGAACCTCCATCATCAGAGGTATAACAATCTTGACTTCCTGAAAATAAGATATCAGGGTTAGATTTTAAAACGTAAATTCCAACTCCCCAAGGTCTGTCAGGAATGGTATCTTTTTCATTCCAAGTTTGCCCTGCATCATTGCTTGAATAAGATATCAAGTCTTTATCATGAGTATATAATATAGTATCTGAATTGAAAATTGTTGCTGAAAAGTTTATCCGCTGATTGTCCAATTCAATTCCAGTTTCGCTAACTAAATTAATTTGTGATCCATTTATTTCATATATAGAGATATCTCCCGAGACTCTTCTAGCGATATAAGAAAAATCAGAATGATGTGGAGAAACCATTTTAAATTCATTAAAATCTGAGGTAGGGAAAGAGGCTATTTTAACGAAAATTTCTCCTTGATTAGTAGATCTGTAAAGTTCAATATCATCCCAATAGGAATTTTTTTTCAGAACATAAATAGTATTTAAGGAATCATTTAAAATTACTGGAGAATGAAATCCACCATTATTATTAGTATAAAATATTCCGAATGATTCAGACCAACTTATTCCATCATCATCAGAATAATAGGGTGTATCTTCTATAAATGCTATCCACCTTCGGTTTCCATTATGGTTTAAGTGTTTTAGAAAACCACCATTAAAACGTAGATCGTCATTAACCACCTCCCAGCTGGATCCATCTTTTTCTCCTTTAAAAAGTGTTCCTCCATCGGAAAGCATAAATATTTTATCCAATTCCGGAACATAATCAGTTGCGATAATTCGTCCAGCTTGGTTATTACTTCCGCGTTCTACCCATTCTCCAAAAAGGTTGCCTTCAGCCAATAATTCATCCTCTCTAATTTGAGTAGATTTCTTAGCAATTACCCTTTTTTGATGTCTAGTGTACCTAGTTCTAGCTTCGATAGCTTTCCAATTGGTTCCTGGTTCTGCATTGTGCATCATTTCAATCCAAGCTTCTCTTTTTGCTTGACTTTCAGCTTCTTCCGACGTATTTTCCTCACCTCCAATTTCAGTAGGAGTTGGATAGTTACTTTTGGATTTTAAAAAACTTGGAGAATGTTTTATCGAAGATTTAAAGGAAGTTGGAGCTTTATCCAAAGAGATAAAGAAGGCAGTAAGTGCAATGATGAAGAGGGAAATCGATAATATTTTTTTCATTTTTAGCTATTTTAATAAAGTGAAAATGTAGATTTATTGTTTGAGGTTAGTTTTATCTCATTAAAAAAATGGAAACTTTTAATGAACTGAAAAAGCCAACCAAATTCTTTTAAAAAAGAAACAGGGCTGGCTTTTGATTATCAATATATCGAGAGCTAATATTAAATTATAGCATCGAGGTTATCATCCCAATCTTTTACTCTAGGAGGTCCTAATTTACCAACACTTTTTCCAACTAGCATTGCAACAGTTGCATCTCCAGTGACATTGACAACTGTCCGACACATATCTAATGGTCGGTCAACTGCAAAAATTAAGGCAAGTCCGATAGCTAACTTCTCTTGTGGTAATCCTATAGTTTCAAGTACGACTACTAACATGACCATGCCAGCACCTGGAACTGCAGCAGAACCGATTGAGGCTAAAGTTGCAGTTGCGATAATTGTTAATTGGTCAGCAAAGGAGAGGTCATGTTTAAGTGCGAGACAAATAAATACAGCGGCAACGGCTTGATATAAACTTGTTCCATCCATATTTACAGTTGCACCAACGGGACAAACAAATGCAGTAACCTCTTTTTCCACTCCAATGTGTTCTTCGACTCTCTCCATAGTAACAGGCAAGGTTGCTGCACTAGAACTTGTTGAAAAGGCAACTAATTGAGCAGGAATTAATGCTTTGATAAATCCGATCGGTGAACGTCCTGTGAAAAAGTAAACCAAGGTCATGTAAAAAACAATCATTGACAGTAATCCTAACAAGACGGTAAAAGAATATTTTATTAACTCGACCAAAATTTCAGGATCACCTGCTGAGACAATTACTCCGGCTAAAAGAGCAAAAACTGCATAAGGAGCAATTATCATTATTAAATCCACCATTTTTAGGATGACTTCGTTCAATCCATCGAAAAAACCTTTTACATAAACGGATTTTTCTCTATCTATCAATAATAAACTTATCCCAAAAAACAGCGCAAAGAAAATAACTTGCAACATTTTTCCATTATCAGTGGTTGCCTTGAATATATTATTAGGAACTATATCTACTACAAATGCTAGTGGCCCGCTTCCTTTTTGACTTTGAGCAGTAGCCATTTTTTTGTTTACATTAGCCACCGCTGACGCATCATTATTATGTGCTGAAATTAATTTATCTAAAGTCTCTTGAGAAATATCTGCCCCAGGCTGGATTACATTTACAACAGTTAATCCTATGGATACCGCAATAATGGTAGTTATTAAATAAATGCCGATTGTGCGTCCACCAATTTGGGAAAATTTTGTAATGTCGCCTAAATCAGCAATTCCTTTAATTAAAGAAGCTAGGATCAAAGGAATGGCTATTAACTTTAACAGGTTAATAAAAATAGTGCCAATGGGAGCTATCCAATCGTTTACAAACTTGACTCCTTCATGAATTTCTGGAGTAGTGGAACTATCCCATTGAGTCATCCCCATACCAAAAAGTACCCCGAGAACCATTCCAATTAATATTTTCCAGTGTAATGCTAAATTTTTCATAAGTAGGTTGTTTTCGTTTAAGGGATAAAAATATTATTTATTTGGTGACTTATTGCTTAATTGAGAGATTATTTAAATTTCTGCCTTATCTATCCAAATAGATTTAATTTCCAAGAGAATATTTTTCTACAAAAATTACTGTTCCTTATTTTAATATTTTTTCCAAAAAAGTGTCCTTAACTAATTTAATTTAGAAAGCTGGTCTTGGCCGTGACTAGCGCCTTAATTTTTTACAATAGCATTAGAATATTTTTATTAATTAATTTCGGAATTATCCAATCTTTTTATGGTCTTTCTATATTTATTTTTTCCATGTTCCCATTTGTTTTGAAAATAACTTAGAGCTAAGGTATTTTATTGGTAATAGTTCCAATTTGAAGTTACGTAACCCTAGTTTGCTAAGGTTGAATTTGTTGCAGCTAAATTGCAAAAGGTGCTAACATAAATTAATGTCAGCACCTTTTTATTTTTATTATTATTAAAATGTTTAGAGTTGTTATTTCAAAAATTCTTTAACATCATGTAATTTTAAATTGAAAGCCTCTGCCACACCTTTATAAACAACTTTTCCATTAATTACATTCAGTCCTAATCTTAAACTGGTATTATCATTGCAAGCGGCTTTCCAACCTTTTTCCGCTAATTGAATTGCATAAGGGAGCGTTGCATTCGTCAATGCGACTGTTGAAGTATAAGGAACAGCTCCTGGCATGTTGGCTACTGAATAATGTAAAACATCATCAATTATAAATGTAGGTTTTTCATGTGTAGTTGGCTTTGTAGTTTCCATACATCCACCTTGATCGACAGCAACATCAACTAAAACAGTTCCAGGTCGCATTAATTTTAGCATGTCTCTCGTTATTAAGTTAGGAGCTTTAGCTCCTGGAATTAATACTGCTCCAACGATCAAATCATGTGACTGGATCAATTCTCGAATATTATATTCATTAGAGTACATAGTATCTACATTGGCAGGCATTACATCATTTAGATAACGTAACCTCGTTAGATTAATATCTAAAATTGTAACAGCAGCTCCTAATCCTGCCGCCATTTTTGCAGCTTGGGTTCCAACGATTCCACCTCCGATGATTAGAACTTTCCCTGGAGGGACACCAGGGACACCACCTAACAATACACCTCTTCCTCCTGCAGGCTTCTCTAAAAATTTTGCTCCTTCTTGAATAGCCATTCTACCTGCTACTTCTGACATTGGAATTAGTAGAGGTAATGATCGATCAGTTAATTCTACCGTCTCGTAAGCCAAGCAAATTGCCTTACTTTTAATCATAGCAGTTGTTAACGGTTTATGCGATGCAAAATGAAAATAAGTGAATACTAATTGATTTTCTTTAATCAATTTATATTCAGACTTAATTGGTTCTTTGACCTTCATGATCATTTCGGCAGCTGCATAGGTTGTTTCAATGGTTTTTTTTATTTTCGCACCTGCATTTTTGTAATCCTGATCTGAAAATCCACTTCCCAAACCTGCTGTTGATTGGACATAAACGGTGTGACCCCGTTTAGTCAATTCAAGTACCCCTGCAGGTGTGAGCGCAACTCTGTTTTCGTTGTTTTTAATTTCCTTTGGTACTCCAATAATCATGATTATTTGTATTTTATTTTGGTTAAGAAACTTGGTTTGAAATGGTTTTGATTCTAGCGTATAAAAATCGAGCAAATATAGTAGAAATGAAGGAATGGAAAAATAAAAAAAGGGAAAAGTTTAAGAACTTAATGGTGTTTTAATAGAGAAATATTTAAGAGAATAAATTGGTGGAGTTATTTAATGAGCGTCTTAGAGGTAGGCAAACATTTTCATCGGCTGAATTTCATTTTTGAAAAAAAATAGCCCGTAAAAAATTACGGACTGAAACGAATCTTACAATTCTTTAACCAAAACTTACACATTATAAAAAAAACTCAATATTTATGCCAAAAGCAACCTTTTTATCCATGCAACACATTAATATTTTAATTAATATATGTTCTATTAATAGAACCGAAGAAAAAATACTTTATTAATATTATTACAGCTATTTTTGCGTACTTTTTACACCGAGGAAAAATTGTTTAACTATGCTAAAGTTTTAAAGGATACCATAGTTTTGCAAATTAAAATAAAATAAAATGGCATTAGATATTACAGGGTTACAAGTTATATATGAGGATAATCATTTGATTGCAGTCAATAAACCTGCTCGGATGTTGGTGCATGGAGATTCCTCGGGTGATACTCCATTAGTGGATTATGTTAAGCAATATATAAAAATGAGATATGGAAAACCAGGTGATGTTTTCCTTGGGGTGGTTCATCGATTAGATCGACCGGTAAGTGGGACAATTGTTTTTGCTAGAACTTCCAAAGCATTATCTAGAATGCCTAAATTATTTGCTAATAGAGAAATAAAAAAAACATATTGGGCTATTTCCAAAAAACGACCTCAACCCCTTGAAGGGCATTTGAAGCATTATTTAATTAAAGATAATGCAAAAAACATGGCGAAGGCTTTGGACAAACCAAGCCGAAGAAATCCTGATGCAAAATTAGCTGAATTAGATTACAAAATGATAGGAGAGGTTAGTGGTAATCATTTGATTGAGGTAAATCCACTAACGGGAAGACCTCATCAGATTCGAGTTCAATTAGCAAGTATGGGATGTATAATTGTTGGAGATGTAAAATATGGTTTTCCGAGAATGCAATGGAAAGGAAATATAAATTTACATAGCCGAGGGTTGGAGTTTATTCATCCGGTAAAAAAAGAACTAGTAAAAATTGTAGCTGATCCGCCAAAGAATGATCAGATTTGGAGGATGTTTAATGAAGGTGGATTCTGGTAAAATGAATAGGTGATATAAATTATGAAAAATCAAATAATTTTTTGTAAAATTTTTATTCTTTTCTTTTTTAATCTTGTAGCTGCCATAGCCATACCGCATTATTTGCAAAATATCCGATTTTACTTCCTTGCTCTACTCTAAAGATGTTTTGTCGTTGTTCCAACTCTATGAAATCATAAATTGATTCCAAAATCATATTTCCATCTTCATCGTACAATCCAAAAAGTTCGGTGGCAATGGCAGAAAACATATTTTTTTGAAGCGGAAATATTTTTTGAAACTTATAAGGAATGATTTGATAACCACGTTGAGTTAGTGTGCCCCATTTTTGATTAGCAAGTTGTGATAGTCCAATATTATTTTGAAAAGGTTCAACATTATTAAACCTCTTTCGATTAAAAAGGTGTTTCCCTTGAGAATTTGTATAATAGCAATAGGTACTTTGAACGTTTCCATTATTATCTCTAATAAATCTTCTAAGGCCATATTTGTTTTCTGCAAAATGGAGTACCATTCCATTATTTTTCAATTCAATATGTTGTCCATTTTTATCAATCACTAAATTTGCACTTTTTTCTGAACGACGAAGAGTTACGATTGCTTTTCCATTTTTAAAAGGTTCTGCCTTTGAAAATTTTCCTTTAAAGGCAATTTTATTTTCCATATTGATATATTGCCACATAAAGGAAAAACCATGTTGAACAGCAACTAAACCCTCTGATAATTCACCAACTGCTCGATATCGTGGAGGAATTACTTCATTACCGAGTGAGTCTACAAAACCAATTCCTTTCGAGGTTACTATTTTGGCATAACCTTTATTGAATGGAAAAATTTTTTTATAGATGCATGGAGTTAATATCTGACCCTCTCGATTGATTAATCCATAATCTCCCATAAAATTTACTCGTGCCTGTGCAATTCCATTTTCTTCAAAAGGGAAAACTAAGTCGTATTTTTTAGCAGGCATTATAAAGTTTCCATTCACATCAATCAGCCCTGTTTTTCTATTTTTTACTACCCGAGCTCTACCTTGCTGAAAATCAAAAGCTTTAGTGAAAACAGAATTGATCATTGATTTTCCAGTCTTATCCATGAATCCGTAATAAAATTTATTGTTTCTTTTGATTTTATACCAACAAAGACCTGCTGAAAAATTTCCAATGGACAAATATTCTGTCTCTCTTAGGTCCAATATTATTTCTAAAGTTGAATCAATAAAATACCAACCCATCTTATCTTGTACAGCTGCCCAACCTTCACTAAAAGAATTAATAACATTATATTCACAGGGTAAAACTTCTTCCCCATTCTCATTAACTAAGCCCCATTTTCCATTTTTATTAACGGCACAAAACCCTTCAGAAAATTCTTTGAATTTATCATAGCCCCAATCCACAACAGAGTTACCAAGTGAGTTGTAAAATACTGGTCGTTTATTTTTTACGCCTACCTTCATATAATTATCTTCCCATTGGATACTTCGATATTTAAAATCTAAAACAGGTCTATTATATTGATCTATAGCTCCCCAATATTCTTTATTTTCACAAATTGCAGTTTTGTTTTCAAAGTCTCTGACATATTCATAAGTAGGTGGAATGATTACATTTCCAATAGTATCAATAAATCCCCAAGTTCCACCAACTATAAATAAGTCACTCGTTGGTAATGTATTGAAACGATTGAACCTTATTTGATAGTTATATTGAAAGGTGGTAGTTGTGTTAATTTTATTGCCTTTTTCTTTTCCATTTTTTATTTTTCTAACAACTCCCCCTAAACAAATTCTAGCTTTGCCTTCATAAAAATCTCCTATGTAATTAAAGGTTCTTTTGTTTTGGTAAATTTTTCCCTTTTTGTCAATGAGCGTAAATTTTCCGTCTTTATCCAAAACCCTAGCCAGAGGCAGGTCATAATAAAAATCCTCTATTTGTATACCAAGAAATTCAAAGTCAGTAACAAATTTTTCTTGTTGATGACTATAAAATGCAATTCCAAAAGATCCTGTTTTAGGCCGAATGGATAACATATTTAGAATTTCATTTTCCTCTATTTTTTTATCATAATTATAGACAATTGTTAAATCCGTAAAAGGTAATTTTTTGATGAATTCATATTGGGGTTTAATTAAAATTTCATTGGTGCTTTTCCTTTTTAACCCCCAAAGCCCCCAGTCAAAATACCATAACACATCACTATCATTTATTAAACTGTAATTTGGCTTTTTCTTTTTACCTCTGCCATTATTTACTCTTCTTCTTCGATTTCCTCGTTGGTTAAAGTTGGTAATATTGGGTAGTATATCTACTGTATCATCATAACCAATTCGGAGAGTGTAAACTTCTGGATAAATTTCCAATAGCTTTAGTTGATCCAAAGAGTCGACTTGGAAGTAGTGCATTTTGGTACCCAGAAATGCTTTGACAAATTTATCTTGGAATTGGAAATACTCAAATTTGGTTTTTGCAATTTCTTCACCTTTTCGATTAATTAAACCTGATTTTCCTTTAACACTAACTTCAGCAAATTGATTTTGAAATGAGTTAATTACGTCATAAATAATAGAAGCCACTAATCCTTGATTTAAGTTATAAACTCCCCACTGAAATTTTTGCACTTTAAATAAAGTATCTCCTTCTAAATGTAATATTTGTTTATATCGTGGAGGAATAACTATTTTTCCTAGAGTATCGATTAGGCCATATTTGCCATCCTTTTTTCCTAAAAGAAAATTACTTCGAAATTTAGTGTATTCATCAAATTCAGTTTTGACCGAAATAAATTTTTTACTTTTTAATGAGTAAATTTTTGTTCTATTTTTAATATTACTAGAAAAGGAGAGGAATGAGGAAGATAATATGTTGACTTCGGACCATTTATCTTTTTCAGATATGTAAATATTGTTTTTATTGTCTCGTAGCTCGAAAAACTCTTTTTTGGTCAGATAGAGATTTTCATTTATCATTTTGATAGAATCAAACTCGGCAGGTAAAACAATATTGTTTTCAAAATCTATAATCCCGTATTTTTCTTTTTTAGCAGAAGTCTCTGTTTTGAATTCTAGAAAAGGTTTTCGATTTTTATGAATTTTAAGTAGAAGATATTCAGGTTGGATAATATACCCTTCGCCTTTTTTTAGTAAGCCATATTTCCCATTCTCTCTAATAATATAAAAATTCCTAATAGCGGAAATAGGAATAACTTCTTCATATTTTCCATCAAATAAAGTTTCTCCTTTTTCATTAACAACTAATAGTTTCCCATCATTCTTTACTGTAAAAACAGAGTCAGGGAAAACATCAATTACTTCGTCGAAAAGTGGTGCTAAAATTTCTTCTCCTTGAAAAGTAATTAGTCCAATTTTATTATCTGATTGCACAGTTATATAATTGGAGGTAAATCTAGAAACTGTAGTTCTTTGCATGCCAAATTTATTCCCAATTAGATCATATTTTGGCTCCATAACTATATTTCCATTTTCATCAATCAATCCCCATTTTTGCTTTATCTTTATTGGCAATAAGTTACTTGCTTCAAATTGTGCAGAAGTTAAAAGATATAAGATGGAAAAAAGAAAGGTGAGACGGTACCGCATTAATTAGCTTTATTTTTTTCAGAGACTGGCTATAAGCCAGTCTCTGGTCATTATTTCGCGAAGAAAGTCAATAAATGATAATATTTAGAATAAATAATAATTATTGGTTACTTAATAATGTTTTATTCAAATTATAAAGCAGCCATTGCCACTGTCAGATCCTCTACGTTCTCGATTGTTTCAGTTTCTACATTCATTTTAAAAGTGAATACTTTTCCATTCGAATTTTTAATTTCTTCAAAATTTGCATCAAAGTCATCTTGGGAGAAAGTTGCATATTTATTATTTGGTAAAATTGCTATTAACTGATTATCCATATTTGGATCTAAGATGAATTGACTTCTTTTAGAATAAGGGTAAGCAATTACTGAACGAGCATCATTTGTTATCAAGTATACATTTACTTTATTATGTGCAATAGGGATGTCTGATCCAAAATCAAATTTTGCTTGAAAAGCTAATGCTTCAGGGTTTCCTATTAAAGCATCACAATTATATATTCCCATATTTTGAATTTGAAAACTTCGAACGAATTTAGATTGTCGTTCCATGAAGTTTATTCGTTCCTCTTTTGTCGTTTTATTTGATTTATAGTCTTTCAATGCATTTTCATAATTAGATAATGCCTCATCAAATTCTTTTCCTTTTTGGCTAGGGCAAACTGTTGTAGAAAAGTTTTTATTTTCGTTTTTTAAATACATAATGTATTCATTTCCCCTAGATCCTTTTTTAATATCACCCGAGGTCCATTTTTCTTCAAAAATCCAAGGATTATTTTTCGGGTTTTTACCTTTTCCTGTGAATTGCCAAAAAACATTTTTCATAGATTTTAATTCAGGGTAATCCTCTAAATTCAAATCAAAATTTAAAACAGCTTTTGTTTTGTCAAATTTGGCAGGTGGCGTAGGAATTTTTATTTTTGAAAGAGTTGCAATTTCTTTTTGAGCTTTTTGTTTTTCTAAGTTTTCTTGAGCAGCAGAGTTACCTAGGTTTGCCCATGCTCCTGTTTTTAGGTTTAATTCCCAAAAATCGTAATTGTCTCCATCAACATTCGTAGCCATATTTACACCTACACTTTTTCCTTCTGCTACAAAAACTTCAAGATTGTTACTATATGCCTTAATTTCAAACATGCCAGCAGTTTGCATATCTCCATTAATCCCGTTGTGAGAAGCTTTCATTGGGATACCACTTATCAATAAATCGGCTGCTGTATGAAACTCTCGATAACTAATAATTACCTCAGATTTGATAATGTCGCCTTTAGCATCAACAAATGTGTTGGAAGGTATTTCTATGGTTGTTCCATTGTTTAAGTTTAAAGTATTATCAGAGGAATTTGTAACAATGAAGTCTTGAAAAGGAATATTAACAGAATTTAATGGTGGGGTAATTTTTTGCCCTTCAAAATTTAAAGAAATTTCGTCAATGGAGGTCTCAGAATTTATTTCTGAACTTTTTGGATTAGTTGTTCCGGATGTACAATTCTGAAAGGCCAAAGAAAAAGTAATTAAGAGGAAAAAGCAAAACAGAAGAAAAGTTTTCATAATTGGTATTTTATTTTAAATGAAAAAATATAAAAAGTAATATTTCAAAATTAAATATGACTAATATTTCTTAGCGCACTAATTTCAGCATGGTTCTGGCAATTTAATAACAAATTCCTAATGATGAAAAATAAAAAAGTAACATTTTTTGATTAAGAGGGGAGATGAACAAGTGGAGAATTTTCAAAAAAAAGAGGGTAACAACTAAAAGTTGCTACCTCTCTCATACAGAAAACTTATTATATAAAACAACACCCTTTTCTTTACCAATAAAGGATTATTGATATAATTTCTTTTAATATGGGTTCTTGGAAAACAATTGATTTGGCGACAATTCTAATAACTGTAGATAAAATTCCTTTGCAATGTAAACATAACTCAAAAAAAAACTAACTCAAAAAAAAAATAAAACTTTTTTTAAAATAAATGATCTTTATTCCTGCATTTTGTAAAATATATAGGAGGTGAAACTCAAGATTATCCTTTTATTACTATTTACATCTTTGGTTTCGTAACAAAGCAAGGTTAGTTCAAAAAATTATTATTGTAATGCATTAAACTTATAACCAACACCTCGTATTGATAAAAAGTGCTTGGGTTCTCGTGGATTTTTTTCAAAATATTTTCTAAACGAGAGGATAAAATTATCAATTGTTCTAGTCGAAGGATAGACATCATATCCCCAAACTGATTGAAGAATTTGTTGCCTTGATACTACTTCATCTTTTCTATCGATTAGTAATTTTAGTAACTTAACCTCCTTTTTGGTTAGGTTAAAACTTCCATTGATAGTTTCTGCTACAAAAGTGGTGAAATTGATTTTATTGTTGCCAAAGGTGTAAATTTTTAAAACATTTTCGGATGACTTACTGCTTCGTTTTATCAAATTATTGACCCTTAATAGCAACTCTTCCAAGTGAAAAGGTTTCGTTAAATAATCGTCGGCTCCCTTTTTGAGTCCATTAATCCTGTCTAGCGAAGTGTCTTTGGCTGTTAAAAATATAATGGGTACTTCCATATTTGATAGACGGACTTGCTCGCATATTTGGTAACCATCGACATCAGGAAGCATTACATCCAAAATCAATAAATCAAAATGTTGTTCTTCAATTTTTTTTAATGCGTCTTTTCCATTTCCGGAGGTAATAACCTCATAATCTTCTAATTCCAAATTTAGTTTGACGACATCTCTAATATTTTCTTCATCTTCAACAAGTAAGATTCTCATTCTTTGACATTTTAAATTATGATAAAAATTATTTTTTAGGAAGAACTATTTTAAAGATTGTTCCTTTGGGAATATTATCAGCTACCGTGATCTTACCTTGATGAGCCTTTACAATTTGAGATACAATGTATAAACCTAAACCTGTCCCTTTAGTTCTTCTTGTGTCTTCATTTCCTACTCGATAAAAACGTTCAAATATTTTATTTTTTTCTCGATCAGAGATGCCAATTCCGTTATCAGATATATTTAAAAATATTTTTTCATTTCCTTGTTGTAGGTCAATTTCGATTTTAGGTTGCGTTGTAAAATTATATTTTATTGCATTTTCAACCAAGTTTGTGATTACTGAAACTATTCCATTTTGATCACCCTCAATAATTGGAATTCCATTTTGAATGTTTTTTAGGAATATAACTTTTGGATGTTTTTCACTTATTGAATCAACTATATTATTGATAAGATAATCTAATCGAACTGGCTCTAAATGAGGTTGATAAGCAGATTCTAGCTTAGCAGCAAAGAGCAAATTATTGACTAACTCGTTTAGTCGTTCTGAATCTTTAATTGCATTTTTTCCAAACCGTTCAATTTGCTCAGGATTTAATTTTCGTTTAATAAAAGTTTCTAGAACTAATCGAATACTAGCAATAGGAGATTTTAATTCATGAGTAATTGATAAAAGAAAGTTTCTTCGTTGGTGTGCAATTTCAATTTCCTTATTATATCCTCGATTAATTAACCATATACCTATTACCAAACTAATAATAAAAACACTTGCCTCTCCAAAAATCATCCATTCTTGTCTCTGGTATTTTTTAGTCAATTCAAGGTATTCTTTTGTATGTAAAAAGTGTTCATTGGAACGATATATTCCTTCCGCAGACATTCCAATTTTTAATAACTCTATTTTAGCATAATAAGCATCTTTGTTTTTTGAGTATAGTAACACTGACCACCACGCAAAGGCGACGAGCATGTATAAAATAACTAAATATGATAAAAGCCGTAGCTTTAGATTTGTTAGCATATTTTACTAATGTTTGGTAACTGATCAGTCTATTTAACGAAAATTAATCATTATTTAAATACGATGTGCAAACATTCTGAAATAATAATTGCTGCTTTTTCCAAATCATCTATGGTGTGTGCAGAGGAAATAAAGCCAACTTCATATCCAGATGGTCCAAGGTAGACTCCCCTTTGCAATAATTCATGATGCAAAATTTTAAATTTCTCCATACTTTTTGGATCAATCTGGTCGGAGATTTGGATTCTTTTGTTCGTAAACGCTACCCAAAATATAGAGCCGATAGTTGGAAAAGTAACTTCATAATTATTTATTTGACAGAAAGTTTCTAACAATCGAACAAAGTATTTTGTTTTGTTTTCCATGGTTTTATAAAAACCATCTTGAACTAATAATTCACAAGCAGCAAAACCAGCAGACATTGCAACTGGATTTGCAGAGAGTGTTCCTGCTTGATAGACTGCACCCTCTGGGGCGATATTGCTCATGATTTCTTTACTTGCTCCGTATGCCCCAACTGGCATTCCTCCTCCAATGATTTTTCCATATGTAACGATGTCTGGCTGGATATTGTAAAGACCAGCAGCGCCCTCATATCCAACTCTAAACCCAGAAATTACCTCATCAAAGATTAATAGTACCCCATACTCTGTGCACTTTTCACGGAGAAAGACCAAATAATCTTTGTCCTGGAGAAGTAATCCATTATTGGCAGGGATTGGTTCAATAATAATGCAAGCAATTTCGTGTGCATGTTGTTCTAAAACATCTTCTATTGCATTTCGATTGTTCAAAGGAATAACTAATGTTTCTTTCACAAAACTTTCTGGAATTCCTGCTGATGTACTTTCTCCAAATGTTGCTAGACCACTTCCAGCTTTAACTAATAGACTGTCGACATGTCCATGATAACATCCTTCAAATTTCACCACTTTACTTTTACCAGTCGCTCCGCGAGCCAATCGAATAGCACTCATCACAGCCTCTGTTCCTGAACTAACGAAACGAATTTTCTCAATAAATCGATTATTTTCAATAATCAATTTTCCCAGCTCATTTCCTAATTTGGTTGGTGTTCCAAATGAAGTTCCATGCGCAATTGTTTTGATTACAGACTCTCGGATATGATCGTTATTATGTCCTAAAATCAGTGGTCCCCAAGAGCAACAAAAGTCGATATAGATATTATCATCTTCATCTGTAATTCTGCAACCTTGTCCATGTTTGATAAAGAGAGGTGGACCTGAAACTGACTTGAATGCTCGGACTGGTGAATTAACTCCACCAGGAAAATATTCTTTAGCTTCTGCAAATAAAGCTGCAGATTTTTCTCGTGTTAATACTTGTTTTAATTCCATGCCACAAAGGTAAGTAATGGAAGGTATTTGGCCTTCATGGTAATGTAAAAAAACGAAGCTAATTAATATTATAATCAAAAAATTTTGTGGCAATTTCAAAGTGAAACAACTTTATATTTTAAGTCACTATCAATTAGCTATGCTTTTGTTTTATTAGGAATGAGTTAGTCATCAAACATTTGTTAAAACTCGGTTAATTTTGTCTAAACCTCTTTTAGTTTCTTTTATGTGTTCTAAAGATCCAAATGCAAATCAATATGATTTTAAGAATAAAATCATTGATTCTAAATCCAGAAATGTAAAATTTATCTAAAAAGTCTTGTACAATAAGAACATAGAAAGGCATTTTAAATGCAAATAAGGATATTGGAGGATGTAAATGTTAAGTTTGAATTTAAATTGTTGGTAAGAAATAGATTGATTGCAGATTAGTGGTTTTTGATTAATTACTTTTAAAAAGTACCAAAAACTATTCCTAATAATAGGGCTATGGTATTTATTGTTTTTGTAAATGAGTTGTTATTTACATGGAATTAGAAACGGGATTAATCTAATCGGAAGCCTTTTTTTATTACATTTGTTTCCATCAAAATTAAACTACTTCATGTTTTTTTTCAATAGGAAAATTCCAACTCTAATTTTTATCGGTTTATACATAAGCTTCATTGTTTTCTTTTTGTATTCAAAATTCACCTATCATGAGTTATGGAAAGATGAGTGGCAAGCATGGTTGATGGCTCGCGACATGGGTTGGGGTGAATTGTTAGGTTCATTGTATTATGAAGGTCACCCAGCTCTATGGTATTTATACTTAAAGGTTTGGAGTTTGCTATCATATGGTGGAAATGATGAGTTGTTTATTCAGTTGGCACATGCCTCTTTAATAATCGGAGCTTATACTTTAGTTTGGTTTCGGTTTCAAATTCCGATATGGCTAAAAGGATTGATTCTATTGAGTTATTATCCGTTTTTTGAATATGGAATAGTCAGTCGAGGTTACGCGTTTGTGATGTTAATTGGATTTGCAATTGCACTGTTGTTGCCAAAAGTTATTTCTACTAGGGATGCTCAGGGATCTCGAAATTTAAAGATTCTAGCATTGCTATTTTTCCTGTTTTGCCAAACTGAAGTTTATGCTGTGATGATGGCTGGTGCATTATTGTTTTATATTTTTTTGGAGAAAAATGGTTTGCAAAAATTCAGTTCTGTAATGAAAGATAAAACTTTTTCCACCTTGATGTGGAGTTGTTTTGGAGGTGTAATTATTTTTCTGATTTCAGTTTTCCCTCGCACAAATGAGGTTGATTTATCTAGAGCTTATTTGTCAAAGCCTTTGAGTGGAGAAATATTTTTCAAAGGATTCCAAGGGATGTTGGCCAATACTTTTTGGATCGGATCCATCCCAGATACGAATGTTTTTGGTGTAAATGAGTTAGGCTTAATTTTTAGTGTTTTAGTTGTAAGTGGTTTGATTTATTTATTTAGAAAAGAGAGGAATATATTATATACAGTTTTATTTTTCATGTTTGGATATTTTATTTTTTTGATAACGATTTATACAGGAGGAGTTCGACAATGGGGTATGTTTTTTATTTTTTTTCTGATGTTGTTGCAATTATTTTTTTTAAAAATAAATAAAAGCGAATCAAAATTAGATTTATTGCAAACTGGTTTTTTGCTCAGTATTTTTATTTTTCAAATTCATTATTCCTATTTAGCAATGGAAAAGGAAATCAATCATCCATTTTCGAATGCAAAAATGACTGCAGAATTTATAAAAAAGGATGTACCAGAAAAAGCTTCTATTGTTGCGATTAACAAATTTGAAATTGCTCCAGTTGTCGGATATGCAAATAGGAAGTTTTACTCTTTGCCAGAGGGAGAAACTTTTACATTCTTTAAGTGGGTAGAAAAAGTTTATTTGCCATCGGAGAAAGAACTTCAACTTTTTGCAGATTATAAGAAGGTAAATCGGATAATAATAATCTCTCCCCAGAAATTAGATAATAGGCGATATCCCAATGCATTACTTTGGAAAAGTTTTGATAATTATAGTGTGAAAAATGAGAATTATTATTTGTACACTCTAGGAAAATAAAAAAGCAGTATTATTTTTATTCGGTGTAAAAAAATAACCTCTCAATTATCATCCTTTCTCCAACATACCTTTTACCTTTAGTTAATAAAACGTAATAGAAAATAAATGAGAAAAATTAAGTATTTTCAATTCCTAATCCTCTTCCTTTCAGGAATAGTTTTTTTTAGTTGTTTGAAAGAAAAAAAACAAAAATACCCTACCAGGATTTTAGAATTTGAATCAACTAAGGCTAAAGAGCTAGCACTAAGAATTCGAGATGAAGTTTCAGTAGAGGTGGCTGATGGATTAGAATTATCACTCTGGGCATCTGATTCTTTAGTGCAAGATCCAGTAGCAATAAGTGTTGCTCCTAATGGTCAAATCTATTATGCAAGTAGTAAAAGATTAACCAACTCTGAATTTGATATTAGAGGCCATAGAGATTGGATGGTCGCTTCTATTTCATTTCAGACGGTGGAAGATCGTCGGGCATTTTTAAGAAAAACCTTTGCCAATGAAAATGAGGATTCGAAGAGATTTCTTAAAGATTTGAATAACGATGGTGTTCGAGATTGGAAAGACTTGACTGTCGAAAAAGAGGAAATTTGGTTTGTTGAAGATCAGTCAGGGAATGGATTTGCTGACCGAGCACAAATGTATTTACAAGATTTTTCTGAGGAAATTACAGATTTAGCAAATGGAGTAGAATTTCATAATGGTGAAGTTTATATTTCGGTTGGCCCAGATTTATGGCGAACAAAAGACGATGACGGTGATGGAATTGCAGATTGGACTCAATCAATTAGTCATGGTTTTGCAGTTCACATTGGTTTTGGTGCTCATGGTATGTCGGGAGTTAAGACTGGACCAGATGGTAGAATTTGGTGGGGCATTGGAGATATTGGGATGAATGTAGTTGATAGAGAAGGCAAGCATTGGAAATATCCTAATCGAGGAGTTGTCGTTCGTTCAGAACCGGATGGGAGTAATTTTGAGGTCTTTGCACATGGTGTTCGAAATACTCATGAATTCGTTTTTGATAAATACGGAAATGTCATCTCGGTAGATAATGATGGAGATCATAAGGGTGAACGAGAGCGATTAGTTTACTTAATTGATGGTTCAGATACAGGCTGGAGAATTAATTGGCAATTCGGGAAATATACTGACCCGGATAATAATGCATACAAAGTTTGGATGGACGAGAAGATGCACCTTCCTCGTTGGGAGGGCCAAGCAGCTTATTTTCTTCCTCCAATTATGAATTACGTCAATGGTCCAACGGGAATGGTTTATAATCCTGGTACTGCACTTGGACCAGTATGGAAAGATCATTTTTTTATTGCTGAATTTAGAGGAGGACCTGCTATTTCACCAATTCATGCTTTTACATTGAAAAAAGATGGAGCGAGTTATTCCTTAGATACTACAATGGAAGTTGTGAAAGGATTACTGCCAACTGGATTGGATTTTGGTCCTGATGGTGCATTATACTTCGGAGATTGGATCAATGGGTGGAGTACTAAAAATGAAGGTCGGATTTGGAAATTAGATATGCCAAGCGAAAAAAAATCTGATATAAGAATAGAGACTAATCGATTGGTTCAAGAGGATTTTTCAAAAGTGGATTTCCCAAAATTAAGAGTTTGCTTAGGACATAGAGATATGCGAATTCGGCAAAAAGCTCAATTTGAATTGGTGGAAAGAGGGGAGAAGGGGTATGATGTTTTTGTGGATGTTTTGAGGAATTCTGGTTATACACTTGCACGAATTCATTCTATGTGGGGTATAGCACAACTTGCTAGAAATGGAGATAAAGAAAAAGCTAAAATTTTTATTAATTTTTTAAAAGATAAGGATTTAGAAATTTGTGCTCAAGCTGCAAAAATGCTAGGTGATGTGAAATATAAGCCTGCTGTTCCAATTTTGATTGCTGCTCTAAAGAATTTAGACCCGAGAGTTCAAATGTTTTGTACAGAGGCTCTAGGGAGAATTGAGGAACCAAATGCAGTAATTCCTATTTTACAAATGTTGGAAAAAGATGAGGGGAAAGATACTTGGTTGCGCGCTGCAGGAATGATTGCATTAGGTAGAATTGGTCGTGCTTCTCCATTATTTGCACTAGTAGATAGTGATTCAAAATCACAAAGGACAATTGCAGTAGTTGCTCTAAGGAAAATGGGTAATCCTGTAATTGCTGAATTTTTAAATGATCCTGACGAATATATTGTAACAGAGGCTGCTCGTGGAATCAACGATGATTTTTCTATCGAGGAAGCCTTACCTGCTTTAGCAAATGTTTTAAAAGAAACTCGGTTCACCTCTGAGGCCCTTTTGCGAAGAGCAATCAACGCAAATATAAGAGTAGGGGAGAGTGAAAATATCACTTTACTTATTGAGTTCATTAAACGAAAATCTGCCCCTTCTGATATGCGTGCAGAAGCAATAGAAGCTTTAAGTACATGGGCAAAACCTTCCGTTTTTGATCGTGTTGATGGACGTTATCGAGGCGTGATTGAGCGAGATGGTAGTGCTGTTAAGAGTATTTTTTCAGAAAATGTAAATACATTGTTACAAGAAGATGATTATGCTATTCAATATGCAACAGTTAATGCAATCGCAAGGATGGGGATAAAAGAAAAATCTCCAGAATTATTGACTTTGATTGGAGTGAGTAAAAACCCTAAAGTTAGAAGTGCTGTTTTGGTTGCCATGAATAAATTGAGTGCCAATGAATTGGAAGCTGCTTTAGAAATAGGATTAAAAGATAAGGAAAATACTGTTCGGTCAAAAGCATTAGAAATTCTTCCTGACTCAAAAATTGAAGAGGGGAAAGCAGTTTTACTTTTTGGGAAAATCATTAATAATGGTTCTGTGGAAGAACAGCAAGCTGCATTTACAGCGCTACAAAAATTCAAAAGTAAAGCCGCATATGATTTAATGGAGAAATATTTAGATGAATTAATTAAAGGAACATTGAAACCTGAATTAAGTTTGGATGTGCTTGTTGCTGTCGAGAAAAATGGTGACGCAAAGTTGTTAGAGAAGTTAAAAATTTACCATGACTCTAAACCTATGACTGACCCACTGAGCTTATTTCAAGAGACACTTGCTGGTGGAAATGAAGAAAAGGGGCAGTTTGTTTTTTATAACAATGAGGCTGCGCAATGTACTAAATGTCATGCGATATTTGAGTATGGAGGGAACGCTGGCCCTGGTTTGGAAGACTTAGGGAAACGATTGACTAAGAAGCAGATTCTAGCATCTTTGATTACTCCAAGTTCGGAGTATGCCATTGGTTATGAAGTAGTTTCACTTACTTTAAAAGATGGAACTAACGAAGCGGGAATAGTGATGGAACGAACGAAGGAACACGTGAAGTTGAAATTGGGGAAGGAAGATATTCGAACTATTCCTCAGGTTGATATTGCAGAAAGTCAAAGTCTTCCATCTAGCATGTTACCAATGGGTTCGGTTCTAAAGAAAAAAGAAATTAGAGATTTAGTTGCTTTTCTAAAAAAATTATAACATGAAAAAGATTATCGTTATTGAATTAATGGTAGTATTGTTTTTTTATAACATTACTTTAACGTTTTCTCAATGTTTTACAACTGGAGCAGATTTGTCATATGTGAATGCTGTAGAATCTAATGGTGGAATCTATCAAGATGCAAATGGTGATACGGTTGATCCTTTTGAATTGTTTGCAGCTGAGGGAGCTAAAATGATTAGACTTCGACTTTGGCATACTCCTGAAAATCTAACAGACTTTTGTGGTAATTCAATTTCTAATTCTAATTTGAATGATCTATTGATTGCAGCGGAAAGAATTAAATCGAATGGAATGCAATTTAAACTGTCGATCCATTACAGTGATTATTTTGTTGATCCTTCTAAACAACAAATGCCGAAAATATGGATGGGGTTAGACCAATCTACATTGTTAGATTCTATTGGAGAATACACGAATGATGTTTTAAATAAATTATATGCCCAGAATACAGTTCCAGATATTGTAAGTGTTGGGAATGAAACTACTTGGGGGTTCATTGACGAAACTTCGACAACCAATGGTTGGGATTGGCCGAATGATGCAGAGAAATATAATTTTGTTTTTACAATAATTGATGATTTTAATCAATTCAATAATACAAATATTAAGAAAGCTATTCATGTAACAGAGTCAACTGCGGTATGGCTATTAGAACTTTTTTATGAAAAAGAAATTACGAATTTTGACATTATTGGAGTCTCTTATTATCCATTTTTTTCTCCAGAAAAATCTTTAGCCGATATTGGTCAAATCGTACAAGATTTAGTAAATACCTTTTCCAAAGAAGTTATGATTTTTGAAACTGGGTTTAAATGGACAAACTCGAGTGCTGATAGCTACAATAATTTTATAGGGAATAATGGTACAACTATAAATTATCCTGTTACTGCAGAAGGACAGAAAAATTTCCTTCTTGATCTGGCTGAAACTGTTGAAATAAATGGTGGTTCTGGAGTTTTATATTGGGAGCCTGCTTGGATGACTTCTTCACTCTGTGATCAATGGGGGCAAGGGTCATCGTATGAAAATGTGGGTTTTTTCGATTTTAATAATGGTAATAGAATAACGGAAGCATTTGATTTTTTTAATTTTTGTGGAGTTAACCGAAATGAAGATTTAGTAGAAAATTACAATACAGTTATATCTCCTAATCCAGCTTTGTTTTATGATGCAATTAAAGTAAAATCTGATTTGAATTTTACTACTTGGAAATTGTTTGATGTTAATGGGAAGATAATAGAAAGTGGTGTTTTCACCTCAAAAGGTATTCAGAATATAAATTTATCTAAAAAAATGGAAGGTATCCATTTTCTTCATTTGATGGCTAAAGAGAAAGAAGTACTTGTAAGAAAAATAATTTTTTGATATAATTAAAATCAAAATAAGGAGTAAATTTTCTTTTTATTTCGTACCATTCTTTCAATTGTATCTTTATGACATTGTGGTAATTAGTCAAAAAAATAATAGGTACTTGTTTCTTCATCTTATCGTTTTTAGCACAGATTTCTCAGAGATTGTGAGCATTAAAAACTGTGTTATTGATGATTGACTATAATGGCTGCAAAAACAAAATGTCATGTTAGCTTTTAAATAAACCTGTTCAATTGGTTTAGACTCATTATTTTTTTTAGCCATTCTTTCTAAACCAAAGTCTCCTATTGCTTTATGTCATTAATTAACGTCAATATATTATTTTCTAAAAATAAAGTATTAAGTTTAGTGGTTTAAATTAAATGGTTAATACTTAGTTTTATCATTACTCAAAACAAATAAATATCTATGAGTGCAACTTTAACTTTCCCAGTCGAAACTAATGTCTCAGACATTAATAGAATTTTTGAGCTTCAAAAAAAGAACCAATTCGATATAGCAAATTCCTCAGCTTCACAACGATACGCTAAATTGGAAAAATTACATAAGGCTGTTTTAAAATATCGAAATGAGATTAAAGATGCTTTGTATAATGATTTTAGAAAACATCCTAGTGAAGTAGATTTAACAGAAATTTACCCAGTTACAAGTGAATTAAAACATACAAAAAGTCATCTAAATAAATGGATGAGAAAACATAAAGTGAGTACTCCTATTTCTATGTTGGGCTCTAGTTCCTATATTAAATACGAACCTAAAGGGGTTGTTTTGATCATTGCACCATGGAATTTTCCGTTGAATTTGACCTTTGGGCCATTAGTTTCAGCAATTGCTGCAGGTAATACTGTTATGGTTAAACCATCAGAGAATACTCCTCATATATCTGCTTTGATGAAAAAAATTATTGAAGAAATTTACGAAGAGAATGAGGTTGCTGTTTTGGAAGGAGGAGTTGCTACTTCTCAAGCATTATTGGCTTTACCATTTAATCATACTTTTTTTACTGGGGCGCCTCACATTGGAAAAATAGTAATGGAAGCAGCTTCAAAACATTTGACTTCTGTTACTTTGGAGCTTGGTGGGAAATCTCCAACTATCGTTGATGAAACTGCTAATATTGATATGGCTGCCCGAAGGGTTGCTTGGGGGAAGTTTATAAATAATGGGCAGATTTGTATCGCCCCAGATTACCTATTTGTACACGAAAGTAAAAAGGAAGCATTTATTACTGCGGTAAAAGAACACTTGAAAATTTTCTTTACTGAAAATGCATTAAATGAGAAATCATACAATCGGATTGTTAATAATCGACATTTTGAGAGAGTGAAAAGTTATGTTGACGACGCTATGGTAAAAGGAGCAAAAATAGAGATCGGTGGAGATTTTGATGGAGATCAAGATTATATTTCGCCAACTATCATGACTAATGTCTCTAAGAATTCTTCTTTGATGACTGAAGAGATTTTTGGTCCAGTTTTACCTGTTTATGGTTTTACTGATTTGCAAGAAGTGATAGATGAAATTAATTCTAAGGAAAAGCCACTAGCACTATATATATATAGTAGTAGTAGGAAAAATCAAAATAGAATCATTGAAAATACTAGAGCAGGTGGAACTTGTATAAATCACAATGCAGTCCATTTTTTTAATGCTAATCTTCCTTTTGGTGGCTCGAATAATAGTGGAATTGGAAAAAGTCACGGATGGTACGGATTTGAAGCTTTTTCGAATGCCAGAGGAGTACTAAAGCAACATATTCCAAATGCTTTGGATCTTCTAATGCCTCCCTACAATAATTTTAAACAAAGATTAATTGATTTAACGATTAAGTATTTTTAAATAAAAAAAGTTAATTTTAGAAAGCCATTTATGAGTATTTCATGGATGGCTTTTTACTTTTATAATTAAATAAAAAAAGGTATTAATTAGATTTGAAAATAAATAAATCATGGAAAAAGATACATTTACTTTAAGACCTGATGATGAGTTTATCGAGTTGATAAAATTACTTAAGCTCAAAAATATTGCTCAAAGTGGAGGTCACGCTAAAATGATGGTAGAAGAGGGTTCAGTAAAAGTTAATGGGGAGTTAGAGTTTCGAAAGCGGAAAAAATTAAGAAATGGAGATATTGTTGAAATGGCTGCATTAACTATAAAAATTCAAGAATAATAAATTACAACTGATCCAATAAATAATTGTTGTGTTAGTTAGATCAGTTTAGCAAATAATTAAATCAATATCATTGGCTTCAAATATTACAACACTTACTTTTTTAAAATATAAAAATTGGCGTACCAAAATTTGGGCATTCGGAATGATGCAATTTGCTCATACTTATTTGGCTAAAGAATCAGGGATTCAATTTTATAAATTGATGGGAAGTGGTAAAGGAAGAGGTTTTGATTTATTTCCGGATTGGTCGACTTATGCCTTATTGATTGTTTGGAAAGATGAAAAATGTGCTATTGATTTTTTCGAGAGATCAGAATTATTTCAAAAGTATAAAAATCATTCCTCAGAGCGTTGGACTATTTTTATGAAAAACATCTTAGCTCGTGGAAGCTGGTCTCAAAGAAATCCATTTCAAATTCACTCGGATTTGGATACCTCAAACGAGCTGTTGTGTATTATTACTCGAGCAACAATTAGGTGGAATAAGTTATTTTCTTTCTGGAAATATGTCCCCACCTCTGAAAAACCACTTTTGAACAATGATGGTTTAATCTACACCAAAGGAATAGGAGAAATCCCAGTGATACAAATGGCAACTTTTAGTATTTGGAAAAATATGGAGGCCTTGAAAAAATTTGCTTATCAAAGCGAAGCCCATAAAGTTGCTATTCAAAAAACAAGAGAATTAGACTGGTATAGTGAAGAAATGTTTTGCCGTTTTCAGCCATACCAATCATTAGGAACATGGGAAGGAAAAAATCCATTGAGTAATTTGAATCAATAAAATAGTATTTATTGAGGAGAAGCCACTACTGTCATAAAACCCAAGGATTTCTTTTTCTGAAAAATTGACTTTGGGATAAATCCAATCATACCGATTACAAATCTTATAAATTTACTTTCCATGGATAGAGACCAATCTATCCCTTCTGCTTCTTTTCGACTCATCCAATCTAAAATATATGGGTCTAAACTACCATAAGAAAATGTAGATTCCACCTTCCATCCATTGCGATGCATAAGATTAGTCATAGTCTTTGGAGTGTATAAGGCTGTGTGCCGAGGGGTATGATATCCAGCCCAATTTGCACCATATTTTTTTCGAGTATAAGAATCATAGTTAGGAACCTCAACGATTAGACGAGTAGTTGGTTTGGATATGGAAAGTAATTTTTGTAAAGTTTTTGCAGGATCATAATCATGTTCTAAATAATGCCACATCGTAATTATATCTGCTTTAGGTAAAGTATTTAATTCATGAATATCGCCTTCTATAAGTTCTAAATCCTTATAATCGGAGGGATTTTTTTTCCAACCAAAATTACTAAAGTCAGTACCAATCGATCGACATTTAAATTGTTCAGAAAGCATTTTTAAAAAAGTAGGCTTTCCACAACCCACATCTAAAATAGTTGCCTCAGTTATATTTCTAACATGTTTTTCTACTATTGATACTCTCTTTTTGTCAACTGTTTTTTGACTACTTGCTACAAAATTGGCATATTTCCCCCAGGCTTGATCACCTCGATAAGGCAAATAAAAGTCAGTATAAAATTCACCTAATTTATGCTCAGGAACTCTTGGGTTTAAAAAAACTAATCCACAATTTTGACATTGGTCAAAGTTAAAAATATCATCCGAAGGATGCATCATTGCTTTCGATTTCTGAACTGATAGAAGTTGTGGTGATTTGCATGAAAGGCAAGTATTAAGTTCTTCCATTTTTTTAAAAAAGAATTAAATTACATGATCCAAAAAAAATAACTTGCGATATAAAAAGATGAATTGGATAATATGAATCCTCAAAGACTATTGTTTTTCGAATCAAGGTTTGCAATAAAAAAGAAGTTATAAACCAAGCTATGTAGTTTTTGATTGGAATAATACCACCTTCAAAATGCCAAAAGTCAAAAATACTAGCCAGGGGTTCCATCAAAAAATCTAAACCTAACATCAGGCAAGATCCGATTATAACCGATCCCCAAAAATTTGAGGTTAGTCGTGAACTAATTGCAGCGGTTATAAAAGAAATTACAGCCCAATTGATTCCTATCATATATGGAACCTCTTTAAATTTTATACCTAAATTTTCACCATAATAGTAATCGCCGAAGATATTACCTGTTTGTACACCGATGATTTCTATTAGCATACCTACGGAAAAAGCAATACACCATATTCCTATTTTTTTTAGAGAATTAATGGGAATATTCCAAAATAGTAATCCAGCTCCCAACAGCAAATTCAGAGGAGTTTTTGGAATAAACCAACCCAGGTAGCCCAAGTAGATACCAACAATGGCGGATATAACAAACAGCCAAATTATAAAAACAGAAATAGTTTGTTTATTGAATGTAAGCATTTTATCATTTAACGATTTTTGATTTCTTTGATTTGATCTGCTACGATTTTTGCAGAAAGTAAACATAATGGAATGCCACCTCCTGGGTGAACAGAACCGCCACAAAAATAAAGATTTTTTATTTTTTGACTAAAATTAGGATGCCTCAGGAAAGCCGCGAACTTTGAATTACTTGCAGCCCCATATAGCGATCCTCGATAGGAACTTGTTTTTTCCTCAATTAATTTGGGGTTAAGAATTTCTTCTGTAACGATCCATTTTTCAATTGATACGCCTAAGGTTCTTTTTATCTTTTTTAAAATTTGTTGTTTGGTTAAAGCAATTATTTTTTCCCAATTTTGACCATAATCGCCAGGCGTATTTACCATCACAAACCAGTTCTCACTTCCTTTTGGTGCATCATTTTTTTCTTCCTTGCAGGTAATATTTATATAAATAGTAGGATCATCGCTAATATTTTTTTTCTCAAAAATAGTTTTAAACTCATCTTTATAATTTTTGGAAAATAAAATATTATGTAAATCTAACTCTGGAAATATACGATTAATTCCCCAATAAAAAATCAAGGCGGAACTCGATCTTTCTTGTTTTAGGGTTTGTTCAGGATGCTTTTCATCAGGCATCAATTTCTTATAGCTAGGGAAAATATCCATGTTAGAAATTACCAAATCTGCTTTAACTGTTTCTTGCTCTGTTTCAATGCCTATAGCTCTTTTATTTTCTATTAAAATACGTTTTACCCTTTTTGAAAAATGAAAATTAACTCCCTTTTTTGTAGCTAATTCATATAAACTATTTGTGATGTTTTGCATACCTCCTTTTGGAAAAAAAGTACCTAGGTGCAATTCCAAATGAGGGATCATCGACATGATGCCAGGAGTTTTGTAGGGAGAGGAACCATTGTAAGTCGCATATCTATTAAACATTTGAACTAAGTGAGGTTCCTGAAAACTCTTTTTATTCAAGTAGTTTAAATTATTCATAATATCCATCGAACCTAATTGCAAGAACGATCTTAGCGTTTCCTTGGAGAAATAAGTACTGGATTGATGTAAGGATTTTTCTAAAAAAATCGGGGCAGTCAATTCGTATTTTTTTCGACTACGATTTAGATAATTGGTTATTTTACCTTCAGCAACCCCAAATTTTTTGCTAGCATCTTTGGCAAATTTTTGAGCATCAGCATCAACAGAAAAAATAGTTCCATCTTCCCAAAAATAGTTACAAACTACTTCCTTTTTTTTATACTGAAAATATTGACTTGCATCCTCTTCAAACAATTCAAATAATTCTTCCACCAAATTTGGCATAGTAAGCAAGGACGGTCCAGCATCAAATCGAAAACCGTTTTTAATAAAGGAAGTTAACTTTCCACCAGGATAGTTATTTGCTTCAAAAACGTCAACATTATAACCTTTTTTTCGCAATCGAATACTCGTTGCGATGCCTGCTATTCCAGAACCGATAACTACAGCTGATTTCATATAAAATGGAACACAGTAAAATATTTATAGTTTAAAAAAAACCTAATGAAAAAATTAAAGGAGGGTACATCATGAAAGTAATTTTTGAAAAATAATAATTAAAAGGGAATACTTTGATTTAAAGATGAATTTAAATTATTCGTTAATTTTTTTTCAGTGAAATCAATATTTTACTTTACTCACTTATTTTGTTATTTTTTTTAATTAAACCCAAATATAGAAAATGCTATCTCCACCTTTGAAGGATAACTCATCTTTTCTATTGTGTTGAATTCTTTAAACAATTTAGTCATCATCAATTTCGATTATAAGTAAAGCTTAGGCAGCGAATCATTATACGAGCAAAGGAAATGTAATCGGGAGATATAAAAGCTACGGATCAGGTTTTCCATTACAATTTGAGATGACTAACAATCTAAAACAAAAAATTTAGTTTTACATTTTGATCATGAAAAATCGATAACTTACTGGCTCACTATTTTTACTATTATAGAAAAAGGGAAGCAGCTAATCATTTAAATTATCTGCTTCTCTTTTGAAGAATAATGGAGAAATAAATTGTTTTCTTATTTTCCAATCCGAATTTCACTACTACCCATCACTTTAATTATTCCTTTAACAAAATCTTTCTCCTCTGCTTTATAAATATTTTCAATATAAGTTTGCGGATTTCGATCAATGTATGGGAACCAAGTACTGTGAATTTGAATCATCACTTTGTGACCTTTTTTAAAAGTGTGTAAAATATCTTGAAGCGGAATATTTACTGATTCCATTTCACCCGGAGTAAATGGTTCTGGTTTTTCGAAGCTATTCCTAAATCGTCCTCTAAATACTTCTGAGCGAACTAATTGCTGATAACCTGCCATGGTAACATAATCAGGAGTAGCTTTAGTTGCTTTTGCGTTAGCAGGATAAACGTCAATTAATTTGACAACAAAATCAGCATCAGTTACAGAGAGAATAACATTTAGTTTCGCTAAAATTTCTCCAGAGAGTGTGAAGTCTTCTAATAAAGTATCAGTTGAAAAAGTCAAAACATCAGGACGCATAGAAGCATGTCTTTGATCATCTGTCATAAATGGCCTTGGTGTGAAACGTACCGGTATGATTTCTGAGCGATACGGAACCGGCTTATTTGGATCACTTAAATAATCAAATGCAGCATCAGTATCAACTGGTTGATTGACAGTTAATTTTCCACTCTTTTCAAAACGTAATGAAACTGGTAAATTATTTTTTGGAGGCCATATATCAAATTTTTTCCATTCCTTAATTCCTGTATCAAACATAAATGCTTCAGGTAAATTTAGGTTTCCTTCCTGTTTTAAATGATGCCGAAAAAAAGGTTCCTCTATATTTTTTTGATAGTAGGTAGAAATACTATCGCCAAAGTAAATATGATTGACTGATTGCATTCCTTTTTCTCTTGCCCAATCTCCATGACTCCAGGGTCCCATCACAATTGTATTTTTTATTCCTGGATTGTTGGCCTCTAAATTTTTGTAAATATTTAATGGACCATATAAATCCTCTGCATCAAACCAACCACCTACAGTCATCACAGCATGGTCTATCTCTTTTAGATGAGGAAGAATAGATCTTTTTTGCCAAAATTCATCATAATTTGGATGTTCAACTATTTGTTCCCAAAAGAAGTTTTGTGGATAAATTTTCTCTGTAACATTTTTCAAAGATCCAATACCCAAATTATATTCATAGCCATTTGATGGGTCACCTGCTTTTTCAAATGGATCCCATTCATGCTCATACCAACTCTTGGTTGTGGGCATTTCTTTGTTGACCCCAAAAACTGGGAAAGCATACAAGTAACTTTGCAAAAATGCCCCCATATGGTGAAAGTCATCAAAAAAGAAATCCGCAATAGGAGCTTGAGGGGAAGATGCTTTCAATGCAGGGTGAGCTTCTGGTAATGCAGCGGCTGTATAGAATCCCGGATATGAAATCCCCCATTGTCCAACACGCCCATTGTGATTTTTTAGATTTTTCATCAACCAATCTACTGTATCATATGTGTCAGAGCTTTCATCAATATCTTTTTTGTTTTTGAATTTATTTCCTTTTATATGTGGTCTCATATTGTCAAACCTTCCTCCTGACATCCATCGACCTCGAACATCTTGATAAACGAAAATGTATTTGTCACGCATTAAAAAACTATTAGGACCTAAACGTTTTTTATATTCTCCTTCTTTGTAAGGCCGGACACTGTAGCAAGTTCTCTGCAAAAGAACAGGGTATAATTGACTTCTGTCTTTTGGTGAATAAATTACTGTATATAGTTTTACTCCGTCTCTCATTGGGATTTCAAAAACAGTCTTATCATAATTTTCCACAATGAAAGTGGAGTCAGGAATTTTTTGAGAATAAAGATTTATTGAAAAAAGAAAAGGCAATAAAAGGAAAATGTATTTCATGTTTTTTAATTTATTTTAAGGGTAAATTTAGTTAAAATACTTTGTTTATGGATAATAATTAGTCTAGCGAATGTTAAAGAAATAGTCACATGCATTTTAATTTAGGTGGTGATCTTTTTAATTCATCTAAATGTCAGTTATTCTTAAACTATAGTTAGGTTATAAAATTGATCAGGTAGAAATGATAAAGGAAATAACAGTAATGGTATTTAAAACCTATTAGAGACTTTTTTATAGAGTGTAGCAGTTGTAAATATTAGGATCATGAACTCTGTTTTTTATATTACTTCCATAAGGATTGATATTGGCATCTCGTTTTCCTATTTGTCTTTTTCCTTCATACATTTCGCATAATCAGATTCATTCCTTTTTTTCCACTAATACTTGTGAAAGGTCGCCAATTATATCTTTTTCGAATTTAAAAGGTGTTTAAAAACATAAATACTCGCTGAACTTCAATTCCTGTGATTTTTTCTCATAAAAAACAGTAAAATGTTAGTCCCTAATATTGGTTTTATAAGTTAGCTTGTTTTTAAGCGACTTTTTTTCATTAAATACCTCGTTACATAATAACAAATGTTTAAAACCTGTTTTGAAGGAGATAATTATGGAAAGCTTCAAAAAAAGCAAACAAAACTCTAAATCATATTGTTTTTATGTAATCCAACAATGTAATTACATGTACTGCTAAACTGAAACATATTTTGAAAAACTCGTAAAGAATTAGTGGTGGATAACTAATTGTTTTTGATAAGTCAATCAAAATTAACAAATAATAAAAATGACATTAATTCCCGAAAGAACTGTTCAAAACAATGCCCAAGAATATTTAGAGAAGAAATACCGTCGAAAAGCAAGAGGCAATCGGGTTTTTTCTAAAATAGAAATGGCTACAAAAAAGAAATATGGAAGTAAAAGAGCTGATGGATTTTTGGCATTTAAACATTACTTTTGGGGAAATATTGTGGTTAGTTTAGAAGCTAAATCTAAAAAAACATTACCTGCTCTCAAACCTTATCGGGATGAGTTTATTATGATAAAGAACTGCCTAGAAATGGGTTTCTATTGTTGCCTAGGTTCAGGCGCTTTTTTTGCTTTTTTTAAAATGGATAATCTATTACTTCGATTTTTAATCCCTACCTATACTCTTTTGATTAGCGCTTTAATATATGGATTACTTACTTGGAGGAGCTATCGTCATCAAACAATGGATGTAATTGATCAACTTAAACAATACCCGGCTAACGAAAAATGGTTAGCATTTTCGAAAGATAGCTTTGAATCTTTGAGTAAAAACAACCAAACTGATTTGAAGAAAATTTGTAAGGCAAGAGGAATCGGATTAATGCTTTACGGAAGAAAGATAAAAGTTATCCATAGACCCAGGTTTCATTGGAACTTAGGAAAAGATTTTATCAAATACTATAGTCGGGAAAAAGATGTCAGAGAAGCTTTAAAGAATTGATAAATTATTTTAATTTAGTAGCTATTCTAAAACATCAATTAAAGTTCGATAATCGTCAAAAAACGCTCCACTATCCTTCATTTCTAAAAGTTCAAATAAATTTCCTGAATATTCCTCTTCTAAGTCTATTTTAGTGTTTTCCGTTCTTACTTCGATTTGGCCTTTTTTTAGTTGAGCTAGTCTCCAGCTATATGTTTTTTTCATTTTCTCTAAAATGGATTGATTTATATTGATATGATCTGAATCTGGAGAAACTGCTTCTACTTCTTTAATTGCCAATGAATTACGAGCAATCATTTTACCTTCTTCAAGGATAAAATAAGCGGTGTGAGCCCAAGTTTCATCAGATGTCAATAATTTAGAATACATCACGAGTTGTAGGTCCTCTTCGTTTTTTATCATCATTTTTCGTCGAGTTGCACCTCGCCACTTTAGATCTATTACTAATTTTTCGTTGCCTTTTTCTAACACTAAATCAGCTTTAGCTCTGATATCAATATGATTGAATTGACCTTGCAAATCCATCTCAGATTCAAAAACTTTCCATCCGTTTTTTTGTATCAGTGAGACTAAACTCCAGGAAGCATATTTTATTTTATTTAAAAAACGTATTCTCTCAGGACCTCTTCCGTACATTAACAAAACTGCTCCTTCTCTCGCAAGCAAGGAATTTGCTTTTGTGTCAATCCAAAGTTCAACTTGGCGTTTGTTCCAGCCTTGAAGGTCTTCTCTAAATAATAATTCAAAAAAACGATGTGATAGATTTCCCATCATTGTAGTATCTTGGACAATACTTAAAATAGAGGATTTGTGTAATTTTATTTTATGTCGGAAAACCCATTGGTAAGGGTAATAAAAGAGTGATTCTAAACTAGTGAAGGTTTCAAAATTTCGACCCGATTCATCTTGGTAATTAGGTAGTAATCTGCCAGGATTTTGAATATTAATAAAGGCCTTTGGGCGTCCAAAATTTTGTTTTTCTAACAGGATTTTTTCGGGAGTGTTGAAATGCTTTTTTATTAGTTCTTTTCCTTTTTCTGAGTCAACACTGAATGTAATAATGTCCATATTATTAAAGGTTGCTTCTAGGACATCATTTAGTGGATGGGGAAAAACTGGAGATCCATCAACCATTTCAGGCATCACTAAAATTAAACGTTTTTGGGTACTTAAAACTGGTCTGCTACGTTGCCAAATTAAAAGCCGATTCTTATCCTCAGGAGACATTAATATGACTTTATTTTTCCTCAAAAAGTCTAACTCTTTTTGATACCATCTAGAAAAAAAATGATCAGGTTCATTACTTGAAAAATTCCACCATACCAGATCATCTACACTATCTAATATAGCACTTGAATCATGGATAAATGGAAAATTTTCCATTTCAGTATCCCTAAATTGAATTGGAGATGGTTCATAAATTGTTCGGACAATTCTTTCTAGTTCAAGATTCGTTAAGTGAGTTTCAGAGTCAGGAAGTGCCATCAATAAATCTTTAACCCTGGTTGCTTGGCTACTTAAAACTTGCATGGAAGTATTTTTATCATTTGAATCTTTGAACTGTTGGTTTGCCCAGTTTTCCAAATAATTAAATATTACAATTGCTTCCACTTTTGGTACCTTTTGATCAATTCGGTATCTAGTTCTTCCAAACCAAAAATCATATTGATTTTTTATTTCTCTGATATCAATTGTGTTATCCTTTTTTGCTATCTCTTCTAAATTTTTAAAATAGTTAGAAGTCATTGCATGCCAACGATCACTATTTATTCCTGGGGTTTGAGCCATGACTCTAGCAATCTCTAATGCTAAATCATTAGCTAATGGCTTGACGGAAAGAGACACAAATTCTAATATTTTATATGGGTCAATTGGTTGCCATAAAAATGTGGTCACAAGTTTTAATATCTGTAAACTTGGTCGGGCTAAGGAAGCTGATAAAATTCCAAGACTTGGAAGCCCTTCTTGAATAAAAGCATTATCTAAAGCTCTACTTTTTTCGGGGATCAAACAAACAGGATGAAATGATTTATTTTTCAGGAAAAAGTTAGCTAACCAAGCAGCAGCAAGTGTCTCTCTTTTTGATTTTATCAGCAATAAACTTCCGTCATTTTTTAAGGTATATTTTTTTACAATGGAAATGTCTTTTTTTAACACTTTTTGAAATACGGAAAGGTCTGAATATTCAGAATTTTTTAAATCCTGCTGACTTATTAATTGAGCACCATTAGCTTTTAGTTTTTTTAATAGAATCTGAAAATGTTGCGGAAGAAAATCTAAAGGTTCATTTAAGTTAATACGTGTAAAAGGCTGATTATGATTGTCTAAAAGTAAAATTACTTCCTTATATCGATCAGCAAATCCTGGTGATAATACTAGTTCATTCTCTTTACTTTTGAAAATATTTTCAATGGCAGCTATAGTTCTTAAACGCTGGGGGGTATTTGCGTCAAAGTCAAATTTCCATCCTGCTAACACTAATTCATCTCTCATTAAAAGCAGAGTAGTTGAAGTTGCAAATTGATCAGCATCAAATGAAACTTTGTAGAACGCATTGTCTTGATTTCTCAAATGAATTTGTAATGCTTGTCGGTATTGTTCGATTCTTAGATGCTCGTTGTTATTAGGATGACCTGACAAACCTAAATGTAATTCAAGGCAGTGAAGTAAACCTTGTTTTCCTAAATAAGAAGTGTTTCCAGTGGTTGTTTCACTTTTTGGGAAAACTAAATCATCTAATTGTAAACCGAAATGTATAGTCATATTTTATGCTTAAAAAATATTTTTTATGAAAGTCTTAATTGTCTTGTGGCTCCACAATTGGTCTTAGGTCGAAAACAAAAATACTATTTTCAAAACTACCCAAGGGATGTTTAATGAAATCTTTTAAATGTTCGTGTTTTAAATATTCTTCATCAGTTACGATCAAAAATTCAGCTCCCATTTTTTTAAACTGATAAAAGGTCCATGGAGTAAATGGCCGAGGTGAAATAGCATATTCGTTCCATCCTTTTAGGTTGAAATAATTCAAACTGAAGTTAGGGCTTATATCAGGAATGGAAATTACACTTTGAGGGTATTCGATTCCAAGTTTTTTCAAAAAAACTCTAGCTTCTAGTTTTTTGGAATAACTTGGGTCATAGGACTTATTGAAAATATAGGATTCCTGGTATTTGTTATCTATAAATTTTTGTGCATTTATCAAGTTGAATATAATAAAAATCAATATGACCGATTTAGTTAAAATATGATTTCCAACCTTCAAAAATTGATTTTTTAATAAATAAAAAGAGGAGATAAATACTGAAGTAGGGAAAACCATCATCTCAATAGCGTAATACTCATGAACAAAGAATTGTCGGTAAAAAACGAGGAATGTTCCAATCATCCCAAGAAAAATGAAGAGGTTAAAAAAATATAAAATTTTAGGTTGCTTTTTCCTTAAAAATATAAGTAGAATTATAGCTAAACTAAAAATGACATATCTAGAGATGCGATGATAATAATCAGGTGCTCCATCTATTGTTACCCATTGCCAAGTTTCAATAATAGCAGATTTTGAAAGTGACCAGATTGGTCGAGTTTTGGTAATGAAAATTGTGCAACTGTGTAGATCATTATAATATTTTACCCAAAAAATCCACGATATAATTATTGCAGAAACACTAAAAAATAGAAAAAGATTAATCCGTCCTCTTTTAAAAATTTTCCCTCGTTTTTTGAATTTGATTAGATGGAATTTTTCAAAAAAGAAGATTATCAAAATCGTTATGAATGGAATTAAAACGGTCACTTTTAAAAGTCCTGCAAATAAGAAAGTTACACAACTAAAAAATAGCCATTTCTGTTTTTCTGTTTTAAAAAAATAATAGAAAAAGAGTGTGCCTGTTAAAGATAATCCTAATGCTGGAATATTTGGGATATAATTGAATCCATAAAAAGCAAGAATGGGAGATCCCATCAAAAGTAGAGGAACAGAAATAGCATAAAAAAGGTCATTAGTCAAATGTAAGGTTATCCTTGAAGCTGAAAAATATCCCAAACTTAAAATAGAAAAATTGACTAATCTTAAGATACCATCATGTGGTTGAAATAGATTCCAAATGATAGCAGATAAATAATACAAGATTGGAAACTCGCTGGGACTTCCAAATCCTTCCCCAAATATATTATGATGTATTCTTGGTTGAAAAAAATCCAATCCATGATTATAGTAAGTTTGAACGAAGGCACATGAATCTGTCTGTCTCCAGCTATGTGGACCGAATGGTGCGAAATTAAAAATCTCAAAATAATTGTAAAACCAACTCACTCCTAGGATGGATAGTAAAAATAAAATAACATGGATTACTCCTTTATTGCTCATCCATTTATTTTTATTATTTACAAAGCGATTAATATTGATCATTCTGAGAGAAAACTTCTTATGGTTCATTTTAAAAAGGCCAAGATAAAACTTAATTCTTAATTTAAGAGTTTAAGAATATAAAGAAGAGTGGTATATATAGTATTTATTATATATTTTTGATTGATCTTTGGCCTAATACGTAATCTCTTTTTTAATTAAAAAACGATTTCTAATTATGAAAAAATGCTTTCAACTAACCTTCCTATGCTCAATGCTTTTTGTTTTGATTCCAGATGCTAATTCATTTGTGCTTGATGTAAAACCTAAAATAGAAAAGAGTGGGTCAGATGATTTTTCTGATGAACTATCTAAAACAAATCTTTCCAAAAAGCAAACTAGAAAATTAAAAAGAAAAAATAGAAAAGTAAAAAGGTTGGAAAAAAAAATAGCAATGTTTCAACATAAATGGGAGATGAGAGGAATGAAAAAAAGAATAATAAGGAATAATAAGCAAAGGAGATTTTTTGGAGGAGTAACGGATGATAGTAGATTCAGGATTGGAGTGTTATTGATTATTGCATCATTAGTAATTGGGGTCTTAGCAAGGGTGCCACTTTTCGGAGGATTATTCGGACTATTGTCTGGGCTTTGTGGATTAGTTGGAATAGTTCTGATTATTTTAGCATTTGTAGCATTTTATCAGTAACAAATTAGATCGATCCAATAATAGATTATTTTATCTTTAATGATGGATCTTGTTTCTCCATTTTAGAAAAGGTTTTTCTAAAAAATGGAATGATAATACACTCACTATAACAGTTCCTCCAAAAGTCAAAATTATAAATATAATTATAGTAAACCAGTCATCTAGAAGTATATTTTCTTTTAAGAAATACTGGAATAAAAGATGGACAAAGATTAAATGATAAACATATAACCCAAAACTTATCCTTCCCAAATAGGATGTCAGATTTGTATCCTTAATTTTCAACTTAGATTTTGGTGGGATAAAAATGGCAATTAAACCTGTAAATATTATTGCAATTATTGTGGGACGAATTATCGAAAGAAAGAAAAGTTGTTCCGGTAAAATCTGGCTCTGGAATAAAACAAAAACAATTACTCCAAGTATGTAAATATATTTTTTTAATAAGGAAATACTCTCTATAAACTTTACAACCCTATCATATTTTGTTGTAACCATCCAACCTAGTATTCCTCCGACTGCAAAGTAGTCCATATTTGTAAATAAATCATTTTGCTGGATTATTGAGTTTTGCCAAATTATGTGATCTAAATAACGTGCTGTCCAAGCTAAAAAAATACAAGAAAATAGGAATTCTAGAGTCCGTTTTTGGGGAATTAAGAAAAGTACAACCATCCAAGTAATATAAAAATGTTCCTCTATGCATAATGACCAAAAAACAGAAAGAGGAGTCGTTTTTGGAAAGTTGTCCATTAAAAGCATTTTATAGTTTTCCATAAATGTGAAAGAGAATTTCCAATCAAGATCGTATCCTCCACCTATCATGTGGAATCCAATTGCATCTTTTATGTCATTTGGTAGTAGAAACGTAGTTCCAACTAAAAAAAAGAATATTGGGTATATCCGTAAACTTCGTCGAATGAAAAACTTTCGAAGGTTAATTTTCCCCTTTTGTGCTTTTTCAAAAACTAATAAGTATGTAATTAGGAATCCACTCAGAACGAAAAAGAAACTAACTCCAATTCCTCCTCCACTTTTTAAAAATGAAAAAAATGGAAATTGCCCTTGTAAGGGAATATGTAACAAATAAACCTTAAGAAAGGCAAAAAATCGAAGCGCGTCTATAGTATGAAATCGTTTTTTTTGTTCCATTTATATCAATTTAGGAATCTAACATCGACCGATAAAACCATCAAATTCCTTTTTTTAGACAAATTTAAAATAATAATTAAGATGATTTTTTTCAAAAAACAGGTGATTGTGAAAAGATATATGCAAACGGCATCAAATTTGTTTATTTATAATGTGACTTAAGGTGAAAGATGTGCTTTGCACTTTTTCTTAATTAAATCAGTCAAAAGACTTATAAACCCAATAAAATCTAAACGAATAAGATGAAGAAATTTTCCTTAATTACTTTGTTAACATTTCTTTTTGCTAGTTCATTCTTCGCAAATAGTAATATATCTGTAGATAGTCTTAGATCCACTTTTTTAGGGCAGACTGGGGATGTCTATGTGAATAGTTTAAATGAAGCTTCAATGGCTTTATTAAATAATGGGCAATTAGATGACGCAAATCTCTTCGCAAATGAGGCGTTGAATGTAGCAAGAGTTTCAAATTACTCAATAGGGGCGGCAACAGCATTTGATAGGCTAGGAATGGTTTGTCAGGCCAAGTATGACTACACCAATGCAATGAAATTTTTTGTAAATAGTTTGAAAGTCAGAAATAATAATGATGATAAATTTGGGATTGCTACGTCTAAAAATTTCATTGGAGTAGTTTTTTTTCAACAAGAAAATCCTGAAAGTAGTGAAGAGAACTTAGTCAATTCCTTAATTATTAGAGAGGAGTTAAAAGATTGGAAAGGCTGTGCTGAAACGAATAAAAATCTAGCTGATTTATATTTATTTAAAAAACTTTATGGAAAATCTCAGGAGCATTATGATAAGGCATTTCAATTGCAGCGAGATTTGGAGGATTATAAAAGCGCAGCAGAAACAGCAAGTCATATTGGCGGAATTTTGACAGATCTTGGTAATTTTGATGGTGCTTTAGTCTATTACAGAATGTCTTTGGATTTGAATAGTTCTATTGAAGATTTGCAAGGGATTTCAAACGACTTTAATAATATCTCACTTGCAAATATTGAACAAGGGACGTATTACGAAGCCGAAGACGCTAATATGAGAGCAATGGGTATACGGCAGGAATTGGAAGATAAGTTAGGGGTTGCGGAATGTTATAAAAACTATGGAATTATATATAGCAATCTTGGACTTAATGATAAAGCAAAAGAAAACTTGGTAAAGAGTATTGAGCTATTGAATGTTATAAAAACTCAACCAGGAAAACAAGAGATATATAGAAGTATTTCTGATACATATTATAAGTTAAATGATTATAAAAAAGCTTATGTTAATCAATTAGCATATGTAAAAGAAAAAGAAGAGTTATTTAGCTTTGAAAAGTCGACTGCACTTCTAGAGTTAACCACAAAATATGAATCTGAATTTGCTGCTGAAAAACAAACTGCTGAAATAGCCATTCTAAAGCAAAGTGAAACCTATAACCAGAAATTCAATTATTTTCTTTTTGCTCTTCTAGGTTTAGGTATTCTGTTTATGACATGTTTATTCAAAGGTTATGATCGTAAGAAAAGGGATAATGCTACTTTGATTATTAAGAATGATGAAATTAAAAAGCAAAGTGAGGAAATTTCTTTACAACATAGTATGTTGGAAGAAAAGAATGTTAACCTTGATGATTTAAATAGTAAGCTCGTTGATGAAATGGCGGAAAGAGAAAGTATTGAACAATCATCTTTTGCTAGAGACAGATTTTTAGCTACCATGGCACATGAGATGAGAACTCCGATGAATATTATTACTGGTTTAACTCATTTATTGCTAGAAGAAAATCCGAGACCTGAACAAGTTGAACATTTGAGAACGTTACAATTCTCAGCGAATAATTTAGTTGTGTTTATAAATGATGTTTTGGATTATTCTAAAATTGAGGCAGGTAGAATCACTTTGGAAAAACGTGATTTTTCTATTCGACAAACTTTTGAAGATGTATTGACAAGATTTAAATTACCGGCAGAGGATAAAGGGATTGGTCTTAATATTACAATGGATGCCAAAATTCCAGAGATGGTAACTGGGGATTCAGTTCGATTAAATCAGATCATGACAAACTTAATTGCAAATAGTATTTCGTCAACTGAAAATGGAGCAATTGAAATCAATGCTAAGTTATATGAGATGTCTAAAAAGTATATGACCATTGTTTTGTCAATAGCAGATACTGGTGAGGGAATGGATCAAGAACAATTAGAGGAAATGTTTACTGATTTTAATCGAAAATCTTCTGATACCTTTGAAGGATATGGAAATTCAGGATTGGAATTAGCTATTACAAAAAGATTAGTTGATTTGCAAAATGGAAGAATTGAAGCAACTTCAAAAGTTGGTGTAGGCACTAGTTATGTTCTTTACCTTCCATTCAAAATGGCAGATGGTAAATCCAAAGGAAATAAAAACAAAAAAGCAGAAAAGAAATCATTTACACATTTAGCAGGCAATAGAGTTTTGCTCGTAGAAGATAATAAAATCAATCAATTGGTTGTGGCGAAATTATTACGGAAACTTGATATAGAGGTAATAACTGCAGATAATGGTCTGGAAGCATTAGAGGCTATTGGAAGAATGTATTTCGATCTTTGTTTAATGGACATTCAAATGCCAAAAATGGATGGTTATCGAGCAACTGCTGAAATTAGAAAAAATTTAGATCCACGGAAACGAGATCTGCCAATTATTGCTTTAACAGCTTCAGCATTTTTGACGGAGAAAGAAAAGGCGAAATTATTTGGTATGAATGACCATGTTGGAAAACCATTTGGCCAAGAAGACTTATTAGAAAAAATTAGCGATTGTTTAGCTGTACATGCCAAATTATTGTAGATGTTCCCAAATTGTAGAAGGTAAAGCCCAAATATTCATAATGAATATTTGGGCTTTTTTATTCCGAATATTTAGTTGTCTTTTTGGGTTGGAATTATTTTAAAGGAGGAACGTCGGATGTGTTTTTAGCTAAAGCGATTAAACCTATAATTGGACCTATTGCTAAAGTAATATAGATATACCTTGAGTCAATTTGACTTTCTAAACTATTTAATAACTGGATACTAAAAATTGTAATGAAAAAACCAATGCAATTAACGATAGTCAACGCTGTCCCCTTTGATTCTGCTATTGCATTTTGAGCTACCAAGGTGGAGAATAATGGAGAGTCAGCAATGACCACTATCCCCCAAATGATAAGAAATAAAATTAAGAATATCTTAGAAGAAAAGAAAAAAATTATTGGTGAAAGGATGCAAAGAATGCATGATAATAGAAGAGCTGAAAAAGCAGTTTTTTTTATTCCATAATGTTGAGAAATATATCCCCCGATCACACATCCAATTCCACCGACTGCAATGATTATAAATGATAATAGAGATATATTTATCTCTTCTTCAGGATTTAATTTTAAAAAAGTTGCAATAATAACAGGAACAAATGCCCAAAAAGCATATAACTCCCACATATGTCCAAAATATCCGAAGGCTGATGAACGAAACTCTTTGTTTTTAAAGACGGTCAAAAAAGCAGATAAATCAATCCTTTTACTTTGTTTACGAAATGGGCCGTTGGGAACTAGAGTAAACATTAAGAAACCACCTAAGGTTGCTAGTCCAGAGGTGACAAAAATAATTAATCTCCAAGGGGAATTAGTCCCTAATCCTTTTAATAAATGTGGCAATGCAGTTCCTAAAACTAAGGCTCCAACTAAAAACCCTAACGATTTCCCTAAACCCTTTTTAAAGAAATCAGATGCTATTTTCATTCCAACAGGATAAATACCAGCCAAAAAAAAGCCAGTCATAAATCGAAAGAAAAATAAACTCGGAAATGTATTGTTATTGAAAGTTGTTCCAAGATTAAATACGGCTCCTAAAACTGCGCTTATTAAAAAAACTTTAGACGTTGCAAATCGGTCTGCTATTGTTAGAATTGCAAAAATTAAAGTTCCAAAAATAAATCCAATTTGTACAGCAGATGTTAGATGCCCCAATGCACTACTTTCTAAACTAAAAGATTCTAGTAGGTCACCCATCACAGCGTTACCCGCAAACCAAAGAGAAGTACAGCAGAATTGTGAGAAAACAATAATAGGTAAAACTCGATTTTGAATTGACATTTATTGTTTTTTCTGATACAAAATGAGGCTAACGTTAAGTTTTTTTATTTCTTTTAGCATTGTCCAATTTTGTTCTAAATCATCAATTTCATCATCTGTAAAATCATTGAAAATATTAGAATAGAATATATATTCTTGTTTAGATAAATCTTTTTCTGCGAAGTGTTTCTCCGATTCATTTAAATCGATATAACTTAGGGACAAAAGATTAGGAAACGCAGAGCCGATTTCTTCTAGAGGTATTTTCTCTTTTTTGATAAAATCAATCATCTGAGTTCTTAATTCGTAATAGGGTAGATGTGCCAATGTTGAATCCCATCCTTGAGATATTTTTTTAGGATAAACCCAAAGGTTTCCAGAGAGTAAACCAAGAAAGCAAATGGTAAAAAAAGCAGTCTTTAATTTTTGTCTTTCCACATACTTATAAATCAGGTAAAGAATAAGGCAATCAATAATTATATAAATTGGTAACAAATAACGATGTCCCAAAAGCATTCTATGGATAACTAAAGCCGGGGTCAAAAAGAAAATTAGGGTTGAAAATAAAATTAATATTTGCTTGATCTTTAAATCAAGTTGCAACTTTGCTTTGAAAATACTAGAACTTAAAATTAATAAAACTAGGAATAAAATAATTCTCCCAAAATCAAGTAATCGCCATCCTAAGACTACTATGTTTTTTAAAACTCCTTGAAAATCAACTTTCTCAAAAGCAGGCGCCCATGGAGAATTTTCATGATAACCAATCCAACCGGTATTTAAATAATGTAAAATTAAGAAGATCAATCCTATACCTACACCAAATGAATAAGGTAGGATGTTTACCGAAATGTGTTTAAATTTTAATTCTTTTCTCAAAATGAAAAAATAATTAATAAAGTCAAATGAAAAAATTGCAGCAGCAACCATAATTCCTCTCATGCTAATCAAACATAATCCAGCTACTCCAATGGCTAATATTTTTCTTTTCTGGTTGAAGGCTCCATCTAAACTCATCAAGAAGAAAAAAGCAATAGCAATATCAGGAGTTACTAAAATAGCTTGACCGGCTAAACAAGGATCGACAATTAATAACAATATAAATGCAAAAGTGAAAATGGAGTCTTGGAAAAAGTATTTCCCTAGTTTCTCTGCATAAAAAATTATTCCCATTAAAAATGGTAACATGGCAAAATGACTCGTAACTAAACTTTTTCCAAATATTTTCCAAATAAGTGCAATGTAAATACCAAAGGTGGGAGGATGTCCACTATCAATATTTTCAGGAAGAAAAAAGAAGCTAAAATTATTATCAAAATAGAATTGAGCATGAATAGATCCGAGTTGAACGGTATCCCAAAAGAAGAAATTATCGCGAACTATAAAAGTTAACAATACAGCCGAGGCGTAAAATAAGAGTATACCGTAACGTTGAAATTTTTGCTTAATGACTTTTCATTTTGAATTGAATAATATTTTTTAGTCCTTAGAAGAAAATTTGAAGACACAAAGTAAAATGAAAAAATCAAGAACATGACTCAATTTTTAAGTTTTTTCGCATTTACAGCCTTTGTAGCATTTTTTGCTGCTTGGCAACTTCGTAAAGATAGCTTAAATACTACTGATGGATATTTCTTAGGAGGAAGGAGTTTAACTGGTGTGGTGATAGCTGGTTCGCTTTTGTTGACAAATATTTCAACAGAGCATTTAATTGGGATGAATGGTTCAGCATATGAAAATGGTGCAATAATTATTGCTTGGGAAGTAACCTCAGCCTTGGCATTGGTTGCAGCTGCTTTGTATTTTGTTCCACGATATTTACAAATGGGTTTGACAACTATTCCTGAGTTTTTAGAAAAACGATTTGATGGACTTACTAGGACTATAATTGCCTTGATGTTAATTATTTCATTTGTGACCACACTTTTGCCGATAGTTCTTTATTCTGGTGCATTGAGTATAGAAAGTGTTTTTGAGATATCTAGCTCTTTAGGGATTTCTCAAAATCAAGGACTTTGGTTAACCGTCGTTGTTGTCGGAACTATCGGTTCGATTTATGCAATTTTTGGTGGTTTAAAAATGGTAGTTTATACCGATACAATAAATGGATTTGGTTTATTAATTGCTGGTTTAGCCATTCCTATCTTTGCACTACTAGATATAGGGGATGGAAATATGGTTGATGGTTTAACAAAAGTATTTAACCATGCTCCAGAAAAATTTAAGGTAATTAGTAATGAAAATTCAATTGGTCAAGGTTCACGTGATGCTACACTTCCTTTTAGTGTATTATTTACGGGGCTGATAATTAACCAGTTATATTTTTGGACAATGCATCAATCGATTATTCAACGGGCACTTGGAGCGGTAAGCATCAAAGAAGCACAAAAAGGATTGCTCTATACAGGAGTTTTGAAAATATTAATTCCATTGGTCATAGTTTTACCTGGAATAATAGGGTTTTATTATTTTGGAGACAGTCTTTATGGAGATGCAAGAGATACAGTTTATCCTCAATTGGTCAAAAGAGTTTTGCCCGTTTGGATGACTGGATTTTTTGTGGCTGTCATGGTAGGTGCAATTTTAAGTACCTTTAATAGTGCCTTAAATAGTGCAGCTACAATTTGGAGTTTAGGAATTTATAAAAGATATATCTCACCATTAGCTAATGAAAAGAGGACTGTATGGATGGGAAAAATGGTTTCTGCTGGCTTGGCAATATTTGCAATCTTGATTGCCCCATTCGTGGCAAATGCACCCGACGGCTTATATCAATTATTGCAGCAATTGAATGGAATATTTTTCATTCCTATGGCAACGGTAATTTTAGCGGGGTTCTTTTTTCCTAAAGTTTCTGCATTGGGAGCAAAGGTGGGTTTGATATTTGGATTAATATTTTATGTGACGTTGAATTTTGTATTGGAAGTTGATCTACATTTTGTTCATATTTGGGGGATCGAGTTTGTATTAAATGTTGGTGTAATGCATTTAGTTTCTAATGTGTACCCACGAACCAATATGTTTAAAATCACTAACTCCGGAGTTGTTGAAATTGAACAATGGAAATATGCAAAATTATTAAGCTGGATTTTGTTAGTTGTTACAGTACTCATATATGTATTACTAGGTTTCCTCTAATATTAAGAGTTTGGTTTTGGTTGTTATCCGGAACCAAACTTTTAATATTTAGAATTTAATAATTATAATTTAATAGTAATATTTTGAAATATTGTTTCCTGCTTTTTTGATAAATGTCATTAAGCACAGGAAAAATGTGTTATAGGTATTAAAGAGTTAGCTATAACATTTGTTATTACTAGCTATACGATTTCATAGAAATTGATAGGTCAGGTTTTATTTTATTATTTCTCTGTTATTTTACTTAAACTTGTCAAATAATAATCTGATTGAATCAGTATTTATTGTTTAACCAATAATAATTTTATATGGAATTATCAACAGCTATCCAAGAACTATCACAAGATGTATTATTAATAGTTGCGTTACCCATTTTTTTATTAGCCGTTGCTGCAGAGTGGTATTATGAGAAGTATAAAGATTTAGAAATATATAAAGGTAAAGATTTTTTGGCTTCACTTTCTATGGCAATGATTACAGCTGTAGTTGAATTTTTGCCTAAAGTATTGGCTTTTGTCGCTTTTTATTATTTGCATGAATGGTCTCCATTAAGAGACTTAATAGGAAGACAATGGTGGGCATTTGGATTATTATTTTTCTTAGATGATTTTGCATATTATTGGTTTCATAGAATGAATCATGAAGTTCGACTGTTTTGGGCAGGTCATGTTTCACACCATTCATCAGAATATATGAATTTTGGAACTGCGTTGCGTCAAGGGGCAGGAGAACGTTTGCATAAATATTTCTTTTGGTTGTGGATTCCTCTTTTGGGTTTCGATCCATTAATGATATTCGTGGTACATTCATTTAATCTTTTATATCAATTTTGGACACATACAGAGTTGATAAAAAAAGCTCATCCATTAATTGAATTTTTTATGAATACTCCTTCCCACCATCGTGTGCATCACGCTAGTAATATTCGTTATTTGGATAGAAATCATGGAGGGGTATTAATTATTTGGGATCGATTATTTGGAACGTTTTCTGAGGAAAAAGATTTTGAAAAACCTATTTATGGATTGACTGTAAATATTGAAACATATAATCCAATAAAAGTAGCGAGCCATGAATATGGTGCTATATGGAAAGATGTCCGACGTGCTAAAACTTGGAAAGATCGATGGAATTATATTTTTAATGCACCAGGTTGGAGTCATGATGGAGAAGATTTAAGAGCAGTAACCTTGAGGAAGAAGATTTATGAAAGTGGAAAATAAAAAGATTGAATGAATTTAGTTCAACTAAAAAATAACTTAGATGGTGAATTCTATTATGATCATCTTCTCCGAGTATTATATGCAACCGATGCTTCTGTTTACCGAGAGCTCCCTCTCGCTGTTGCTCTGCCCAAAAATGTTCAGGATTTAAAACACCTTATTCTTTTTGCTATTCAAAACAAAACTTCCCTTATTCCAAGAGCAGCAGGAACATCTCTCGCAGGTCAATGTGTAGGTGACGGAATTGTTGTTGATATTTCTAAAAATTTTACAAAAATTTTAGATTTTAATAAAAAGGAAAAATGGGTTAGAGTGCAACCTGGAGTTGTTCGAGATGAGTTAAATGCATTTCTGAAACCGCATGGTTTATTTTTTTCACCAATAACATCAACTGCGAATAGGGCAACTATAGGAGGTATGGTGGGGAACAATTCTTGTGGAACTACCTCTATTGTTTATGGTTCAACTCGTGAGCATGTGCTAGAAATGACAACTATTCTTGCGGATGGATCAGAAGTTGTTTTTGGAGAAACAACTAAATCTGATTTTGATGATAAATTGAAAATTGAAAATCTCGAAGGGAGTTTATACAAACATGTTTTTGAGGTTTTACAAGATGTTAAAAATAAGAATAACATTCGTAAACATTTTCCAAAAGTAAATATTCATCGAAGGAATACTGGTTATGCTTTAGATTATTTGTTAAATTCTGAAATATTCTCTGAATCTGAGGAACCTTTTAATTTTTGTAAATTATTATGTGGATCAGAGGGGACATTGGCATTTACAACGGAGGTTAAACTGAATCTAGATGAATTACCATTGCCGGACAATGTAGTTTTGGCAGCTCATTTTAACACTATAGATGAGAGTTTACGGGCGACACAGATTGCAATGAAACATCAGCCAACTGCTTGTGAGTTGATGGATAAAATTATTTTAGACTGTACAAAGGAAAATATAGGACAACGTAAAAATAGATTTTTTGTAGAGGGTGACCCTCAAGTAATTTTAATGGTTGAATTTCGAGGAGAAACTATTTTGGATGCAGAAAATCAGGCTTCTGAATTAATTCAAGACTTTAAAAATAATAATTTAGGTTACGCATTTCCAATAATTCCTGCAGAAAAAACAAAACAAGTTTGGAAACTACGGAGTGCTGGGTTGGGGCTTTTAGCCAATATTCCGGGTGATAAAAAAGCAGTTGCTTGCATTGAAGATACAGCTGTAGCAATTGATGATTTACCCAATTATATTGCTGAGTTTTCAGAAATGATGAAAGGATATGGGCAAAGATCCGTTTATTACGCTCATGCTGGGGCAGGTGAAATTCATTTACGTCCGATTCTTAATTTAAAAAAATCGGAGGATGTCAAACAATTTTATAAAATTAGTAAAGCCTCAGCCGAATTAGTGAAAAAATATAATGGTTCGCTAAGTGGTGAGCATGGAGATGGAAGAGTGCGTGCAGCATTTATACCTTTGATGGTTGGTGATGAGAACTATCAATTATTTTGTAGCATTAAAAATACGTGGGATCCAAATAATATTTTCAATCCTGGTAAAATTGTTAATGCTGCTCCAATGAATACTTCTTTACGATATGAACCAGAGCAAAAATATGTTGAAATTAAAACTATTTTTGATTATTCTAGAGAAGGAGGGATTCTTCGTGCAGCTGAAAAATGTAATGGCTCTGGAGATTGTCGGAAGTTACCAGTTTCAGGAGGGACTATGTGTCCAAGCTATCAAGCTACACGAAATGAGAAAGAAACTACTAGAGGACGCGCAAATATCTTAAGAGAATTTTTAACAAAAAGTAAAAAAGATAACCCTTTCGATCATCCCGAAATAAAAGAAGTCATGGATTTGTGCCTGTCATGTAAGGGGTGTACATCTGAATGTCCCTCTAATGTAGATATGTCAAGTTTGAGAGCTGAATTTCTACACCAATATTACCAAACAAATGGTATTCCTCTTCGAGCAAGAGCTTTTGCCTACATTAATAATATAAATCATATAGGAGGCGTTTTTCCAAAGCTCTTTAACTTTTTTTTGACTAATTCAATATTAAGTGGGATCACAAAAAAAGCATTAGGAATAGCTTCGCAAAGATCCTTGCCAATAATTCATTCTGTAAGTTTACGAGAATGGTATAAAAAAAATTACACGGCGAATATGAATAGTTCCAGAAAAGTTTATCTCTTTTGCGATGAATTCACAAACTGGAATGATACTGAAATTGGAATTAAAAGTTTAAAATTACTCGCTACTTTAGGTTATAATGTCGAGATAGTTGATCATCCTGAAAGTGGTCGAGCTTCAATCTCTAAGGGGTTATTAACTCGTGCACAAAAAATCGCTAAAGAGAATGTTTCTATTTTTTCCAAGATAGTTAATTCAGAAACTCCTCTGATAGGGGTTGAACCTTCAGCAATTTTATCGTTTAGAGACGAGTATCCTCGACTAATGGAAAAGGATAAGATCGAGTCAGCAAATGAACTAGCGGAGAACTGTTTTTTAATTGATGAATTTCTTTCTAGTGAAATTAAAAATGGAAAGATCAACTCTGATTTATTCACTAAAGAAAAAAAGGATATATTGCTTCATGGGCATTGTCATCAAAAGGCGTTGTCTAATATTGAAGACACTATTTGGTTATTGTCTCTGCCTCAAAATTATTCTGTAGAAGTTATACCCTCTGGTTGTTGTGGTATGGCTGGATCATTTGGCTATGAAAAAGAACATTATGAAATCAGTCAGCAGATAGGTAATTTAGTACTTTTTCCAAAAGTTAAAAATGCAAAAACTGATGTAGAAATTGTGGCTCCAGGTACAAGTTGTAGGCATCAGATATTAGAGGGAACAGGCAAGAATGTGAAGCACCCTGTAGAGGTTTTGTATGATGCAATTGTCTAATTTAATCTTTTCTTTTGATGGATGATTTGACTTAATTCAATTTTCAATAAATGAATCCATCAATTGTCTTTAAAAATGTATTATTCATCTTAATTTTTTATCCCTTCTTATAACTTTCCATTTCTTTGTTTAACAAGATACAGACTCTGTAATTATTGTCGCCCTTTAAAGTATTTGTTTAATAAATGCCTAAAGCAAAAATCGATGAAAAATTTAATCATATTAAGATCAATATTTTTGATCACCCTTTTTCTTTTTTCTGTTCAACTTAAAGCTAATAAATATGCTGATACTAAAAATAGTATATTTGATGAACTCCATTATCAAGAAGTAATAGAGGTGAATTTAGTATTAAATAAAGCTGAAATTTTTAATAATAGAAAGAACCAAGAAAAGCATAACGCAATTTTTTCTTTTCATAATCAAAAAGGAGAATTACAAACTTGGAATATTAAAGTAGAACAAAGAGGTAAGTTTCGAAGAATGAAATGTGAAAATCTACCTCCACTTAAGCTCAATTTTAAAAATCAAGATTTAGTTGAAGCGGACTTAACTGAGTTTAATGACATGAAGCTAGTGACTCATTGTGTAAATGATCAAGAGGTTGCAAAACAGCTTTTGGCTAAAGAATATTTGGCATATAAAATTTACAACCAGATTACTAATTTGAGCTATCGAGTACAATTTGTTAAAATAAACTATAAAGATGTCATTTCTGGAAATACAGATACCCAATATGGTATATTGATTGAAGATACTGCTCAGCTACGAGATCGAATTCATGCAGAAAAAGTTGAAAATGCCTACAATTTAGCTCCTGAAAAATATAATACTAACCAAATTAAAGCCGTCGCATTATTTAATTATATGATTGGGAATTCTGATTGGTCTATTCAAGAAATGCGGAATGTAAAAGTCTTAATCAGTAATGGTCAGCATATTCTAATTCCGTTCGATTTTGATTTTTCAGGTTTGGTTGATGCTCCCTATGTCCGTTTGAGACCAGAACATAGGTTAGCCTCATCAAGGGAAAGAATTTTTTTGGGGTTTAGAAGTGATGCATCAGATTTAAAATCTGCGAGGAGGTTTTTAAAAATTAAAAGGAAGGCCATTATTAAAACAATCAAAGATTGTTCTATCATTTCAACCAAAAATAAAAAAGAAATGATTCGGTATATTAATTCATTTTATGATGAAGATAAATTGATGAAACTACCTTTTGTGCAATAGGTAATTATATTTTTTGTTGAGTAGAATATCTGTCTAAATATTTTTTTACCTAACAATGAAAATTGGCTTTTGATATTAGATGGGTATTTATATTGCAAAAAAATATATGTAAAATATATTTTAGTTTAATTTGCTCATTTTCAGGTAGTTATTTTCTTCCTGTTTTTCGCTCAAAACTTTCCCAAGTAAAATGTTCTTTTCAGTTTTTAAAAATGTTATTTTTGCAAGCTATGCGATTAAAAACATTAGAAATTAAAGGGTTCAAAAGTTTCGCCAATGAAACTGTAATCAATTTTAGTGAGGACGTTATTGGAATTGTGGGGCCAAATGGTTCAGGTAAGTCGAATATTGTGGACGCCATTCGATGGGTATTAGGTGAGCAAAAAAGCAAAGAGTTGCGTTTGGATAAGATGTCAAGCGTGATTTTTAATGGAACTAAGAAGAAGAAAAAAGGGAATACTGCTCAAGTTACCTTAACCTTTGAAAATACTAAAAATCTCCTTCCCACAGAATATCATACTGTATCAATCAGTCGTATTTTATACAGGAGTGGGGATTCTGAATATCGTCTTAATAATGTCCCTTGTCGGTTAAAAGATATTACTACTCTATTCTTGGATACTGGAATTGGTTCCAATTCTTATGCAATAATTGCTTTAGGAATGGTTGATGACCTTCTGAATGACAAGGATAATTCTCGTCGTAAAATGTTTGAGCAGGCGGCTGGTATTTCAAAATATAAGAGACGAAAACATGAGACACTTAATAAGTTGAAAAATACTACGGAGGATTTGGATCGTGTTGAGGATTTATTGTTTGAAATCGAAGGTAATTTGAAATCGCTTGAGAAACAAGCCAAACGAGCAAAAAAATACTACGAACTCAAAAATGATTACAAATCATTTAGTGTCGAATTATCAAAATTTAAGCTATCAGCATTTAGTGGAAAGAACAAAGATTTTACAGAAAAAATCCAAATAGAGGAAGATCAAATTCGAGAGATGGATGTCCAACTTCGAACCATGGAAGCAACTTTGGAATCTGAAAAAAAATCGAATTTAGATTCTGAAAAGTTGTTATCTGATTCTCAAAGAGAATTAAACGAATTGGTTAATTCTATTCGAGAAATGGAAAACCAAAAAAATATTGCGGTACAAAAAGTTGGTTTTATTAATCAAAGTAAAACAAAGTTAACAGAACAAATTACTTCAGCTGATTCCAAAGTTTTAGAACTTCAAAAAGCAATTGATATCAATCGTAGTGATTTGAATCTTGATAAACAATTGGAGGTCCAATTGGAGGATGAGTTAGAAAAAGCAAAACAACGACTGGATCAAATCAAAACGAATCATGGAGATTTGAAAACTGAGTTGGATGATTTTTTGCAGAGTCAACAGCTGGTGGAGCGCGAAATTTTTGAGTTGGAAAAAAATAAAGCAATTAACTCTAATCAAATTGAAAATTTGTCGGCAGAAATTAAAAGGAGTGCAGGAGATGTTGAGGGGCGACAATCTGAAATTGGTTCATTGGAATCAAAATTGAAGGAAATCCGAGAAAGCGAATCTTTCAAATTGAATATGCTAAAGGCATTAGAAGAGGAGGAAACACAGCGGCAGCAGGATATTGAAGGGGCAGAAAAGGAATTAGAAGACTTGACAAAGCATATGGCAAATGTAAATCGGTCTCTGGATGCTAAGCGTAATGAATTTAAACTCACCAAGGACATGGTGGATAATTTGGAAGGATTCCCTGAGTCTATTAAATTTTTGAAAAACCATAAAAATTGGGCAAGTAAATCCACTTTGCTATCGGATTTAATTTATGTAAATGAAGATGTTCGAGTAGCTATTGAAAACTATTTGAGTCCTTATTTGAATTATTATGTAGTTCAGAAAATGGACGATGCGTTTGAGGCGATTAAGTTGTTGGGTAATTCACAAAAAGGAAAGGCTAATTTTTTTGTACTTGATGCTTTTCAAAATTATGTTCCTCCAATGACTATGGTTCCTGGTACTAAACGAGCCATTGATATGGTTCAAACGGACATGGAGTATTTAAATATGTTCAGTCATTTATTGGAAAATGTCATCGTGTCGGATTCGGATAATTTACAACCTGAGTTAATTAACAAAAATGTAACAATACTTTCCCGTAGTGGAAGAGTAGTTCAAAGAAAGTATTCAATCTCTGGTGGCTCTGTAGGGTTGTTCGAAGGGAAGAAAATAGGGAGGAAAAAGAATTTGGAGGTGTTAGAGTTAGAAATAAAAAAATTAGAGAAAGAAGAAAATAAGTTTTCTGCAGTTTTTTATAATCTAAAGTCAAGAATTGAAAATTTAAAAACAGCAAGAAAAGACAACCAAATCTCTGAAGAAAAGGATGCTTTGAGTCAGATTGCTCAGAATAAAGTTTCTTTGATGACACGCTTAGAAAACTTTGAATCTTTTATTATCGAAGTAAATGACAAATCAGCTCAAGCAAACAAGTTAATTGAAAGTTTAGTAATTGCAAATGATCGTTTTGAACAAAGTCTTTTTGAAAAAAGAGCGGTGGCTGATCACTCCAAAAAGCAAATTTCCGAAAAAGATGATGGTTATAGAGTACTGGCTGATCAACTGAGTTCGGCTTCTCAAATTTATAATGAAAAGAATATTGAATTTATTCGCCAGCAGAATAAAGTGACAACCATTCAGCGAGATTTGAAATTTAAGGAATCAACTTTAGCGGAAACTAAGTTTCGATTAACTCGAAACCAAAAAGTTTTAGAAGAAAATTCTGAGGAGTTAGATTTTTTGAGAGAAGATATTGGAAAACTTGAACAAGAATTACTTGTTCATTATGGTTTCAAAGAGGAAAAGGAAAAGAATCTTTCTGAAGCGGAACAGATCTATTTTAAAGCTCGAGGTGGGATTAATGAGATTGATGATGAGTTAAGAAACTTGAATCGGAAAAAACAAAATTCGATTACATTGCTTTCATCTCTTAAGGAAAAGTATAGTGAACTGAAACTGAATATGGCTTCCATCGGGGAACGATTAAAAATTGAATTTAATATTGCTATCGATGAAATTATAAACGAGATTCCTGATGAGAATTTAAACCCAAAAGATTTAGAAGAGAAAGTGTCAAAACTTAAAAGGCGCTTAGATAATTATGGAGAAATAAATCCAATGGCTGTTGAAGCATATGATGAAATGAAAGTTCGTTATGATACAATATCAGGACAGCGTAATGATATTTTAGATGCCAAAAAGTCTTTACTCGAAACTATAAAGGAGATCGAACTCAAGGCTACTACTCAATTTATGGAAGCATTTGAGAAAGTTAGAGGTTACTTTAAGGAAGCATTCCGAACACTTTTCTCAGAGGATGATGATTGTGATATCACTTTGGAAGATGAGGAGAATCCTTTGGACTCCAAAATTAGAATACTAGCCAAACCAAAAGGGAAACGACCTCAATCAATCAGTCAATTATCCGGAGGAGAGAAAACTTTGACAGCAACTGCTTTGTTGTTTTCATTGTACCTTTTAAAACCTGCACCTTTTTGTATTTTTGATGAGGTTGATGCACCACTGGATGATGCGAACATTGAAAAGTTTAATAAAATTATTCGTCGGTTTTCTGTTGATTCCCAATTTATTATTGTGACTCATAATAAAATGACTATGGCAGCAGTTGATGTAATTTACGGAGTCTACATGGCTGAACCAGGAATTTCAGGAGTTAGTGAAGTTGATTTTAGAGATCTTGAAGAGACGAGCCAATTAGAGGAAATTATACAGAATTAAAAAAAAATGAAATTTAAAATGCATTTTGGATTATTTTTCAAAATGCATTTTTTTTAGTTTCCCCGTAAAGGAAAATGTTAATATTTTACAACTTGTAAAATTGATAGTTGATATTATTTAGTCTTTTTTGTTTTAGGAAAAGTGTTGTTCCTGATGGTAGATAACTGTCTACTGTTGGTTTATTTTAAAAATTTTACCTCAATAGGAAATTGAAAATATTTAGTTAATGGTAAAATAATTATTAGGTTGTTAAATCACTAAAAATTTATTTCCCAGCCAAATGAAGCCAATTTAAGAATAATAATAGCCATCATGATAATTTCCAACTAAGCTTGTAATAAATATTCCTCAAAGATTTCGGCTATATTCTTATTCCTCAAAATGTTCTTTTATTGAATATCTATTTCTTTTATTCCTTCAATATACCAATCAAAAATATCCCCATACAAAGGCACCGTTATTGGCAAGGTATTTATCCAAAGATGCTGAATAATATTTAGCTAGTATTTGACCATTTCTGCTGTTATTGTCAGCATTAACCCTTTGAAGGGAGGATGAGTTACTAAGTTTATAGCAAAAGTTGTTAAGAAGCTAATAGAATCTAAACCAAATCGAGAATCGATTCCCTGTATTTAGAATTATGAATCAATAATTTTAGGAATTTGTGAAAAATTTAAATGAGTCTTAGAGGAAGCCGCATTTTCGCAGAGAAACACTTCGTAATACAAATTATGAATTGTTGAAAAATACCTAGAGATTATTTAATGAATTACATTATTACTCATTTGTAAAAATCTTGTCTCGATTTAATAAAAAATCTGACATAAAAGTGAATATCAAAAAGCCAAAATCTACATTTAAAAAACTTAATTTTACATTATGAAAATAGAAAACGATCTTTTACTTAGAACAGCTAACGGAGAGCAAGTTGAGCGTCCGCCAGTTTGGTTAATGCGGCAAGCAGGAAGAATTTTGCCACAGTATAGAGCACTTCGAGGCAGGCTTTCTGGATTTAAAGAGTTAGTAGAAACTCCTCAACTGGCTGCCGAGGTAACTATCCAACCAGTGGATGAACTGGGCGTAGATGCTGCTATTATTTTTTCTGACATTCTAGTTATTCCAGAAGCAATGGGACTAACATACGAAATGGTGGAAAAGAAAGGCCCCTGGTTTCCAAAAACTATCGAATCATTAAGTGATGTTGAAAAATTAGGCGTGGGAGAAAATGTATTGGGTGAATTACAATATGTTTTTGATGCATTGGAGGTAACTAAAAAAGAATTGAATGGAAGAGTTCCCTTGATTGGATTTGCAGGTGCGCCTTGGACTATTTTTTCATATATGTTAGAGGGATCAGGGAGTAAAACGTTTTCAAAAGCTCGAAAATTTTTATACCAGAATCCAAAAGCAGCTCATTTATTATTAGATAAAATAACTCAAACGACAATTGCATATCTGAAGCAGAAAGTCCATTCTGGTGCAAATATGATCCAGGTATTTGATTCTTGGGCGGGTATTTTGCCACCTCATCAATATTCAGAATTTGCCATCCCATACATCAAAAAAATTGTAGATGCAATTGAGGGTGTTCCTGTTATTGTTTTTGCAAAAGGTGCTTGGTTCGCGATGGAAGAGATTTCAAAATTAGACTGTCAAGTTTTGGGAGTAGATTGGAATACAAAGGTAGGTGATTTAAGAGATAAACTAAATGTACAACAAGTTTTACAGGGGAATTTAGATCCTTGTATGCTTTATTCTTCTCAGGAAAATATACAAACTGCAACATTAAAGATGCTGAAAGAATTTGGTGGGGGACATATTGCAAATTTGGGCCATGGTGTATATCCCGACACACCCTTGGATAATGTTAAAGTATTTGTAAATACAGTAAAAGGCTTTTCTTACTAGTTTAATTGAACTAGATTCCGGTTATTTAGTAGTAAAACAGACTATACATGAGACAAGTCCTGTCAATTTTATTGATATTTCTTTCACTAATTGCTTTTTCGCAATCAAAACAAGACTTCTTAACTTGTTTTGAGATAATTACAGAACATGATGATTTTAAGCCAGCTTATGAAAATAGGGAGGTAACGGGGCAAGATTTAGTTATAGTAAACAATATTAGGCGAAATATTAATAGAAATGAATTTCAGAAAATATTCCATTCGATAACAAGCGACGATTTCTATGACTTTAGTAGAAAGGTTTTGGTAATACAAGGAGATGATAAGCAGGTCAGAAATCTAGGTTATAGTCCTAGAAACACCTTAAATGTAGGGTTCGTAGGAAAAGAGGAAATGCTGATTTTTGCATTATCAACTGTTGTTGAGAATCGGAATTTGAATTATAATTGGAATTACAAATTTGTGAAAGAAGCCGGAGAATGGAATTTAACTGCCAATAATACTAAAAGAAGTAAAACTAGGTAAATAACATTTATTTTCAATCTATTCATTCACTTTTCTATTATTTCGTGTATTTATCTATATTTGCGGAGTGAGATGATTCAGAGAAAATAGTTTATATATCTCACCTTTTAAATAATAATTACCCAGGAACATATTTTATTAATAAAATAAAGATGATTCAGTAAATAATAGAGTTTACATTTCGAATTATAACAATATTTAAACTACTAAAAATCAAAAACTTATGGGTTGGTTTAGGAGGCTTAAAGATGGTATTACTACCAAAACGGTAAATAAGAAAGATGCCCCAGATGGTGTGTGGTATAAATGTAAAAAGTGCAAAGAAGCAAGTACAACTAAGGAGTTTAAGGAAAACTTTTATAAATGCCCAAAGTGTAATGCACACGCGAGAATTGGTTCTGAAGATTATTTTGATTTAATTTTTGATGGAAAATACACAGAGCTATTCGATGATTTAGTATCTAAAGATTTCTTAAGTTTTACAGATTTAAAACCGTACGATAAGCGGTTGGAAGTGGCAAAGAAAAAAACAGGCTTGCTAGATGCAATGACTGTTGCAACTGGAAAAACAAATAAAAAGTCTTTAACTATTGCAGCGATGGACTTTTCTTTTATTGGGGGTTCTATGGGGTCAGTGGTAGGAGAAAAAATTGCAAAAGCGATTGATTACTCCATTGAAAATCGAACCGCTTTTATGATTATCTCTAAATCTGGAGGTGCTCGGATGATGGAGTCTGCTTTTTCTTTGATGCAAATGGCGAAAACTTCTGTAAAGCTGGCTCAATTAGCGGATGCTAAACTACCATATTTTTCATTCATGACTGATCCTACAACTGGAGGAGTAACTGCCTCATTTGCAATGTTGGGAGATATTAACTTCGCTGAGCCTGAGGCCTTAATTGGTTTCGCAGGGCCTCGAGTAATTAGGGAAACAATCAAACAAGATCTCCCCGAAGGATTCCAAACTTCAGAGTTTTTACTTGATCATGGATTTCTTGATTTTATCGTTGATAGAAAAGATTTAAAACAAAAGATAGGAGATTTGGTTTGTTATTTTTAGGTGATAAGTAAATTTTTAAAAAAGATCCCGATATTTGATTTATCAAATATCGGGATCTTTTTTATTTATTTTCAAAAGATGGGTGAATCCAAATAAAACTATTCTTCAATTACAATAAAACTTTTCTCCAATGGGTCAAAAGTATCCTTTAATGTCTCTAAATACGACTCTCCATGTTTTAAATAAAAGGCCATAAAGTTATCCTTCCGTTCCTGTAACCCATTAGCTGGAAAAAGTTTTTCCTTTAAATTGCGTATTTGATTAATAGAGACTTCATGCTTTTGTTTTTCGGCTCGCATCACTCGAGATTCAAGATTTTCTAAACTTTTAATTTGCTTAACAGATTCGGCCAAAACTGTTTTCCCCAAACTTGCATCAACTTCAATAGTTTTGTTTTTTACTTTTTCAAAAATAGCTTCTAGCTCTTTTTTTTCTGATGAAAAACTTAATTCACCTTCCGAATTTTTTTTCACGAAATTTTTAATTAAATCTTCTGTTGCTTGAAAAAGGGTAGATGGATTCAAACCTAGTTTATTCATACGTTTCTTTGTTCCCTTATCAATCCAAACTGCAGAATTTCTACGAATCAACATTGGGAAATTTAATTGAAAATATTCAAACTGAGTTTTTCTTTCCAACCAATATGCTAATTCACCACCACCGCCGATATAAGCTAAATTAGGTAGGATCAATTCTTGGAATAAAGGTCTCATAATTACATTTGGGGAGAAATGCTCTGGGTGGTTTTCTATTTCATTCTCCATTTCTTCTTTTGAGAATGAAATTTCAGTATTCAAAATATGATATCTGTCATTTTTAATAACAATCCTTTCACGTATTTGATGATTAAGGTAAAAGAAATTTATTTCTCTGGGAGAAGCTTGTGTTTTAAATCCAACTTCATTTAGCTTTTCAGCTGTCGCTAATACTAATGGTTGAGAAACTTGGTTGAAAATTTCGTCCCTAATGATAGGAATAAATTCTCGTTTGAGATCTGCTTGGTTCATATTTAAACAAACTAGTCCATCCTTACCGAATAATTCATTTACCAATGATAGTGCAGCATCAGAATAAGTATCAAAATTAGTATGAGTCTGTTCCATTAACTCGTAAATTTTTTTACCATTCAATGTTTCGCCGAGGATTACTTTTAATTCTTTCAAAACATTTTTCAAGCTACTTGTTTTCATTGCCCCAACGGATCCAGTTTCATTATTTTCCCAGACTAATTGATTTGAAAATAAGTTTACGTGATTCATTTCTTCAAAATCATGATCTTCACCTCCAGTAATAAATATCGGAACAAACTGATAATTTGGTAAATATGTATTTAACTTTTTTACTAAGTTTATTGTAGATATGATTTTGTATATATAATACAATGGCCCAGTAAAGAGGCTTGGCTGGTGTGCAGTGACGATTGTAAAGGTATTTTCTGACTTTAATTTATTGATATTAGATTTTACTTCTTCAGGTACTCCCAATTTTGAATATTGTCGCTGCAAGGCTTTGAAAAGAACATCTCGATTAGTATAATCATTTTTTTTATCCTCAATTACTTGAGCAAAAGAAGCATATTCAGTTGGGTATTTATAAAATGGTCTTAAGCAGCTATCCTCTCTGGCATAAGCTTTGTCTCGAGAGGAAACTTGAGGAACCTCTTCGTAAGGAATTAGTGTGATTTTTACGCCCAACTTATTTTTTGTTTCAGATTCAATTGTCATATTTTTTATTTTCTCGATAGTTTATTTTTTACCTATATTTGGCATCCTCAATTTGAGAATATTTATTTACTACAAATTTACATTAGCGAGTTTGAAACAACAATATTTTTAAATTGTTTTTACGAAAATATTTTCAACTTTTTTTAACAATAAAATATTTAACCAATATGTATATCCTATCATTAGATCAAGGTACAACTAGTTCAAGAGCAATTATTTTTGATAAAAAAAGTAATATTGTTGCAGTAGAGCAACAAGAGTTTACGCAGTACTTTCCTAAGAATGGTTGGGTAGAACATGATGCTAAAGAAATTTGGCAATCACAATTGAATGTTGCTCAAAATGTTTTGAAAAATAATAATATAAAGCCAGATAAAATCTCAGCTATTGGTATTACCAATCAACGAGAAACTACTCTAGTATGGGACAAAAATACAGGTGAACCAATACATAATGCCATTGTTTGGCAAGATCGTCGAACTGCTCCATTTTGTGATAAACTTAAAAAGCAAGGCTATGAAAATTATGTTAAAAAAAATACAGGATTAGTTGTGGATGCTTATTTTTCAGGAACAAAAATAAAATGGATTTTGGACAACGTAAAAGGTGCAAGAGCGAAGGCAAAGAAAGGAGATTTACTTTTTGGGACGATGGATACTTGGCTGATTTGGAAATTAACAGGAGGAGAAATCCACGTTACTGATTACTCCAATGCATCAAGAACGATGATTTACAATATTAAGAAATTAGAATGGGATGCAAAAATGTTAAAGGCAATGAATATACCTTTAGAGATGTTACCAGAGGTTAAACCCTCAAGTAAAGTTTATGGAAATACATTGCAAGAGCTCTTCGGGATGGAAATTCCTATTGCAGGTATTGCAGGTGATCAGCAAGCCGCGCTATTTGGTCAAGTTTGTCATCAAAAAGGTATGGCAAAAAACACCTACGGAACTGGTTGTTTTATGCTGATGAATACTGGCGAGGAAATGGTTACTTCAAAATCAGGTTTGTTAACAACCATAGCATGGGGGATTGATGGAAAAATTACTTACGCCTTGGAGGGAAGTGTTTTCGTTGCAGGTGCAGCAATTCAATGGCTTCGGGATGGAATGAAAATTCTGGATGACTCACCAGATTCTGAATATTTAGCTTCAAAAGTACAGGATACTGATGGGGTAGTAGTAGTGCCCGCTTTTGCTGGTTTAGGAGCTCCATATTGGGATATGTATGCTAGAGGGGCTATTTTTGGATTGAGTAGAGGAACAACTAGATCGCATATTATTCGTGCTACATTAGAGTCCTTGGCTTATCAGGTTAAAGATGTTTTAGAGGCAATGGAAAAAGATTCAAAGGTTAAATTAAAAACTTTACGCGTAGATGGAGGTGCCTCAGCTAATGACCTTTTAATGCAATTTCAATCTGATATGTTGGGTACTAATGTTGAGCGTCCAAAAGTAATTGAAACAACAGCTTTGGGTGCTGCCTACTTGGCTGGTTTGGCAGTAGGTTTTTGGAAAAAAAGTGATATCCAAAAGAGCTGGCAACTAGATGAGAAATTTGAATCATCAATGGGAGTTAAGGAACGTAAAGCAAAATATGGAAACTGGAAAAAGGCGGTAAAGAGGACAATGGCTTGGGAGAAATAAACTCAACGGGGAAAATGATGTGTGGTCTTTTATTGGTTATATTGCAATAATTAAAGTTTATATATAAATAATGTTGGATGTTAAGATATATTCTTAGAAAGTTAGCTTACGGAATTGTTGTACTATTATTGGTAGTACTAACCATATCATCTATTATATATTTATCTCCAGTTGATCCAGCTACTTTGACTCAAGGACAAAGGACTGATACTCAGACCGTTGAAGCAGTTCAAAAACAATATGGTTTAGATCAGCCTTTGCATGTTCAATTAGGAAGATATCTAAGAGATATTTCTCCCATTGATATCCTAAACAGTAATACTTTCACAAATGAAAAATATAGTTTTATACCTCTTATTCCAGTTGGTAACGAAAAATATTTTTCATTAAAGTTACCTTTCTTAAGGAAATCTTATCAAACCGGTGAGCGTGTAAGTGTCATGTTAAGTAAAGCCATTCCACAAACTATTGTCTTGGCATTTTCATCCATTTTGTTAGCCTGTGTGATAGGCGTAATTTTAGGAGTAGTTGCAGCATTGAGGAAAAATACCTGGTTGGATAGCACAGCTATTGTATCTTCTGTGATGGGATATTCTTTGCCAAGTTATGTTTCAGCCATTTTATTGGCCTTGGTTTTTGGTTACTATTTACAAGCATGGACCGGATTGAATGTGCAGGGAAGTTTATTTGGAATTGATGATTTTGGTGACGATAAAATCTTTTGGAAAAATTTAATTCTTCCGGCCATTGCATTAGGCATTCGTCCTATTGGGATTATTACTCAGTTGACTCGTAGTTCAATGTTGGATGTTTTATCTCAAGATTATATTCGAACGGCCAAGGCAAAAGGACTGCCTAAAGCAAAAGTTATTTTTAAACATGGATTAAGAAATGCTTTGAACCCTGTTGTAACAGCTGTCTCTGGTTGGTTTGCAGCTTTGTTAGCAGGTGCATTTTTTGTGGAGAATGTTTTTAGCTACAATGGTCTAGGTAAAATTACCGTTGATGCATTATTGACAAGAGATATTCCTGTGGTTCTTGGAGCGATCTTATTTACCGCATTTTTATTTGTGATAATAAATTTAATGGTTGATATTTTATATACATTTTTAGACCCAAGAGTCAAACTAAGTTAACCCCCAACCCTAAAGGGGAGGCTTTTTTCTTTGTCTTTCGGCAATGAAAAAAGTTAAACTAAATAGTATGACGATATCATAGAAAAATGTGCTTTGAAATTAAAATTCAATGTGCATTTTTTAATTGAAAATCATTTGTGGGATCAAACAGGATTTAACTTTTTCAAATGCCAAAGGCATATTTGAAAAAAGCTCCCTCTTTAGGGGGTGGGGTATTTACTGGTCAATCTTATACCCAATCCCCTTAACTGTTTTTATAATCTCCGAACCAACCTTTTCCCTCAATTTACTAATGTGAACGTCAATCGTTCGATTTCCAACAATAACATTTGAACCCCAAACCTTCCTATAAATTTCTTCTCGTCCAAATACTTTCCCAGGTTTTTGAGCTAGCAACCATAGGATATCAAATTCCTTTTTAGCGAGGTCTATTTTTTCACCAGATTTGAATACTTCAAACCTTTCTTTGTCAATTGATAAAACTCCAATTTGAAGATTGGTAGGAGACTCTGTTCCATTTTCACTATTCCCTAATCTTCGTAACAATGCTTTTACACGGGAAATTAATAATCTTGGACGAATTGGTTTTTGAATATAATCATCAGCTCCAGCTTCAAGTCCAGCAATTTGTGAATATTCTTCCCCTCGAGCGGAAAGAAATGTAATCAAAGTATTTTTTAATTCAGGTATTTCACGGAGTTTATGGCAAATTTCTACACCATCCATTTCAGGCATCATTACGTCCAAAATGATTAAATTAGGAATTTCCTTCTCGGCAATCTTAATACCATCCAAGCCATTTTCGGCGGAGAATACCTGATAATCTTCTTTCAATAAATTGTATTTCAAGAAAGATAAAATATCAGTTTCATCGTCCACTATTAAAATTTTAATTGGAGTCATTGTATCGTTTGTTTTCGTAGTCGTTGCAGTTTCTAATATATTTTCCATTTGCTAAAAATACTAGATTTCCATTTTGGAAGGGAGTGATTGAGTCAGACTTAAACATAAGTTAACTTCAAATTAACTTTGAAAATGAATTTCTTAACACAAAGTTTACAATAATAAATGTTTAATTTCTAGGTTTAAATTTTTGTAAAAAAAAGCCTGAAATGTAAACCTATAGTAAAGGAAAATAATCTGTTTGCACATCATAATTTACTTTAAATTATTCTCCCATTCATTACCTGTTAATCTTACCCATATACTTTTGTAGCATAATTTATTACGAAGAACTTTTTAAAAATTAATCTTTCAAACAATTAAAATTATGTACAAGAAATTCTACGCTTTATTTACATTTTTATTCTTAGTATTAGGAAATCTATCTGCTCAAGTTACTATTGGTGATGGTGATTTAATTGCAGGCGAAACCTACAATTGGACGAATGATAAAGAGTACATTCTAGATGGATATGTTTATTTGGAAGCAGGCGGGTTACTAAATATTCAGGCTGGGACTGTTATCAAGGGAATGGAAGTTCCTTCAACTGCTGATGCAGCTTCTGCATTAATAATAACAAAAGATGCTCAAATTTTTGCAGAAGGAACGGTAAGTCAGCCAATTATCTTTACATCAACTGCTGATGATGGAAATTTGATTGAAGCTGATAATGGATTTTGGGGAGGATTAATTATTCTTGGAAATGGGACAGTTGCTCGACCAGGTGGATCTGATTTTATTGAGGGTATTCCTAATGAATCAAGAACAGAATTTGGAGGTGGAGCAACTCCTAATGACACAGAAAGCTCTGGTGTCATAAAATATATTTCTATTCGACATGGAGGAGCAGAATTAGCTCCAGGTTCTGAAATCAATGGCTTGACATTAGGAGCAGTAGGTTCTGGAACTGAGATTGACTATGTTGAGATTTTTGCCAACTCTGATGATGGTGTTGAATTTTTTGGAGGAACGGTTGGTGTGAAACATTTAGTTTCTGCATTTTGTGGTGATGATGGAACAGATTATGATTTTGGTTGGAGAGGAAAAGGTCAATACTGGTTGATGATTCAAAGAGAAGATGAAGGTGGAAATGGAGGAGAGCATGATGGAGCAAAGCCAGATGGAGAAACACCATTTTCAAATCCAACTATTTACAATGCAACTTATATTGGTTCAGGTGCTAATAGCGGACAAGTTGATAATGAGTTTGCTTTATTATTTAGAGATAATGCAGGAGGAACTTATGCGAATTCAATTTTTACAGACTTTGCTGACAAGGCATTAAGTATTGAAGATTTAGCTCCTGGAGAAGGAGATTCTTATCAAAATTTAACCAATGGTGATTTAGTTTTGAAAAATAATCTTTGGTTTGGTTTCGGTGCAGGTTTAACTTTAGCTGATATTGTTGATACTTATTCTGGAGGAGATGACTCAGATGCTTCTGAAGTTATTGCAAATTTAGGAAATAATGTCAATCAATTAGCTGATCCTTCTATCGCTGGGATTTCTCGAACTGCTGATGGTCAATTAGATCCAAGGTTGAATGCTGGAAGTCCTGGATTAAATGCAGGTGCAACTCCAACTGATGATTTCTTTGATAATGTATTTTATCAGGGTGCTTTTGACAACTCTACCAACTGGGCATTAGGTTGGACTGCCTTGGATGAAAAAGGATATTTCGGAGACTTGGTAACTCCAATTCAAGGACAAACTATCTGTATCAAAGATGATGACTTACTTGGAGGTCAAACTTACTTTTGGACAAAAGAAAATACCTACTGCCTAGATGGATATGTATATTTAGAAGCAGGAGGTGTATTGAATATCGAAGCAGGAACCACTATTTATGGGATGGAATCACCAAATACGAATGATGCAGCATCTGCTTTAATTATTGCAAAAGATGCTCAAATATTTGCAGAAGGTACAGCAGCTAATCCAATTATTTTTACTGCCGAAGCTGTTGAGGATGGAACAATTACTCCAGATGAAACAGTCAACGGACTTTGGGGTGGATTGGTAGTTTTAGGAAACGGTACGGTTGCTAGACCAGGTGGATCTGATTTCATTGAAGGTATTCCTAATGAATCACGAACAGAGTTTGGAGGTGGAGCAACTCCTAATGATACAGAAAATTCAGGGGTTTTAAAATATATATCTATTCGGCATGGTGGAGCAGAGTTAGCTCCTGGATCTGAAATTAATGGATTGACACTAGGTGCTGTTGGTTCAGGAACTGAGATCGACTATGTTGAAATTTATGCCAACTCAGATGATGGAATCGAATGGTTTGGAGGAACAGTTGGTGTAAAACATTTGGTTTCTGCTTTTTGTGGAGATGATGGAATGGATTATGATTTTGGTTGGAGAGGAAATGGACAATTTTGGTTTATGATTCAAGGAGAAGACGAAGGTGGAAATGGTGGAGAACATGATGGAGCAAAACCAGATGGAGAAGCACCATTTTCAAAACCAACTATCTACAATGCAACTTACATCGGTTCAGGTGCTAATAGTGGAAATGTTGACAATGAATTTGCTCTTTTATTCAGAGACAATGCTGGTGGAACTTATGGAAATTCAATTTTTACAGACTTTTACGACAAAGCAATTAGTGTTGAAGATTTAGCTCCAGGAGAAGGAGATTCTCATAATAACTTGGTGAATGGTGACTTGAATTTATTAAATAATATTTGGTATGAATTCGGTGCAGGTTCATCTTTAGAGGATATTGTTGACACTTATTCAGGAGGAGATGATCCAGATGCTTTAGATGTAATTGCTCATTTAACTAACAATAACAATACTCTTGAAAATCCTGAAATTTGTCAGATTAGCCGAACAGGTGACGGTGGATTGAACCCAATCTTATCAGCTTTCAGTCCTGCAGCTAATAATGCTATATCACCTACTGATCCTTTCTTTACAAATGTATCATATAGTGGAGCATTTAGCCAAGGATTTAACTGGGCCGCTGGATGGACAGCACTTTCAGCTTATGGGCACTTTGGAAATGAATGTGATTTTGATGTAGCAACAGAAAATTTATTTGTAGCAAACAAAGGATTTATTTTAAATCAAAATACTCCGAATCCAGCTATGAATTTGACTTCTTTCGAATTTGTTATTCCAACAAAATCTGACTTGACAATTGAAGTTTACAACCTAAACGGACAATTGATGACTACCTTATTGAATGAGGAAGTTCAGGAAGGAACGTACAATGTAGAATTGAATGTAACTAACTTTGTCAACGGAACTTACTTTGTAAAATTAAGATCTGACTCAGTTGTTTTAACTCGAAAAATGACTGTTTTAAAATAAAATATTTGAGTGGGACTTGTTCCCACCCATTTTTATTCCCCCCATTTTTGTAATGTAAAAAAAATGTAAACTCAACCTCTATTTTTTAACGAACAATTTACAGAAGGTTAATGCGGAGTTTCCTGCTTTTCCAAAATTTAACCTCAAATTTGTATTGTAATTAATAAGAATACAAAACATTACTTCTTACAGCTAACATTTACTTATTAAAATTTCAAGTTAACAATTTAAATTATAGTGCAATTATGAAAAATTACAATTTCAAATTAGGAACATTATCTTTCCTTTTTGTTTTGCTTTCTTTCACTTCTATCTTTTCTCAAGGAACAATTTCAGGAACTGTATTAGACAAAGAATCTGGCGAGACAATGATCAGTGCAACGGTCTTAGTTGAAGGTACAGATGCAGGTGAAGTAACTGATTTTGATGGAAAATATCAAATTAAAATAGATGCTGGAACTTACGATATAGTTTTTTCTTATGTAGGATATCCAGAAATGAAGATTGAAGGAGTTGTAGTAAAAGATGGAGGGGTAACAGTTATAGATGCATTACTTACCATGGAAAAGGGCGGTGTTCAAATTGAGGAGATAGTAGTTCAAGCAGAGGCAATTAAGACTACTGAAAATGCAATCTTAGTAACTAGGCTAAATGCCAATCGATTTACAGATGGTATTTCTCAAGGTGAAATGGCTAAATTAAACATTAGTAGCGCAGATCAAGCTGTAGCCAAAGTAGTTGGAGTTTCTATAGCTGATGGGAGTGTGGTAGTTCGAGGATTAGGAGATAGATATTCAACAGCTCAATTAAATGGTGCCTCTATTCCAAGTGCTAATCCCTACAAAAATAGTGTAAATTTAGATCTAATTCCTGCAGGACTTTTATCAAATATAATTACTTCCAAAACATTTACTCCAGACCAACCTGGAACTTTTACTGGAGGAAATGTAAATATCGAAACGAAGAGTTTTCCAGAAACTAAAAGTTTTAAAATTTCACTCTCTACAGGATATAATACACAATCCTCTTTTCAAAATAATTTTCTAACACACGACGGTGGAGATTTAGATTGGTTAGGATATGATGATGGATACCGATCTAGATCTTCTTTATATGATGATGAAAATTATGCAGATGCGCTTTTAAGAAGTGCTGGAACGAAGGCAAGAAATGATGATGCTATGGCAGCTAAAGTAGAAGAATTGTATGACGCTACTTTGACGAATATGGTTCCTACAACTACGACGACTCCGATGAATCATGGAATTGGATTTTCATTTGGAAATCAATATGAAGTTGGTGGAAGAGATTTGGGGGTTATTCTTTCTGCTAATTATTCAAGAAGTTTTAGACATTATGATGCTGGTTTGAGAAATTATGCTTTGGAATCTACTACTTCTCAGAACCTAAACCAAAACTTTAATTTGGGAGGAACTACCAGTATTGAAAGTCCAACAGTAGGTGGAATGGTAGGATTGTCTTATAAGATTAATCCATCAAATAGAATTTCTTTCAATACGCTGTATAACCATTCAGCTGATAAAAGTACAAGATCCTTTTCTGGGGAACACAATACTTACCAAGTTACGTTTCCAGAGATTTTTGAATTTAGAGAGCTATATTGGCTGGAAAGATCATTATTAAATAATATGTTGTTAGGTCAGCATTTATTCGGTTCTGATGGGGTAAAATTGGAATGGATAGCGAGTGCTTCCGTTGCAACGCAAAGGGAGCCAGAGTTAAGATATTTTGGAAATGAATTTGATCCAAAAGATTTAGATGACCCAACAGATGATAGATATGCTATTCGAGCACCTTCTGAATATGATTATCCTAATCATTTTTTTAGAAAACTGAGCGATGAACAATTTGAAGGGAAACTTGATTTAACTTTTCCAGTTTTACATAATCTAAGCAAAGGCAATAAAATTAAAACGGGTATTCTTTACTCCCTAAAAAATAGAATATTTGATGAAAGAAGGTATTCTGTACAAGAAAAAAGTGCTGAAAATTATAATGGAGATGCAGCTGCTTTTTTTAGCGATGAAAATAGTGGGGTAATTGAAAAAGATGCGAATGTTAGAAATGTAATTGGAAATTATATCGTAGATGATACTCGTGCTTCTAATTCTTATATTGGTTCAGAAAAGGTGATGGCCATTTATGCTATGGGAACAATTGAACCAATAGAGAATTTAGATATTGTTTTTGGGACAAGAATTGAAAATGCATCTTTACCTGTTGAAAGTGCAGATTCATTATACACTGCTGGAAAATTAAGTGTATTGCCTTCTATAAATTTACGATATGCATTGCGCAATAAGATGAACTTAAGAGCAGCTTTTACACAAACTGTTGCTAGACCAAACTTAAGAGAGTTAGCACCGTTTTCAAATTTTGATTTTCGAACAGGAGCCTTCATTGTTGGTAACCCCAAATTGAAAATTACTTCGATTACAAATTTAGATTTAAGATGGGAATGGATGCCAAGAATTGGTGAAATTTTAGCAATAAGTACTTATCTTAAATCATTTATAAATCCCATCGTTTTAGTTAATTTAGGAAAGTCAAATCCTGAATTTCAATATCAAAATGTTGATAAAGCCACTGTTTATGGAGTTGAGTTGGAATATCGAAAAAACCTAGGATTCATTTCACCAGCCTTGAATAATTTCAAATTGGGTGCTAATCTATCATGTATTTATTCTGAAGTTGATATTGATGCAGAGGAGTTGGCAGATATTCGATCAATTAATCCTGATGCCAGCGATAAAAGAACTTTCTTCAATCAATCACCATATATAGTTAATACTAATTTGGTTTATTCTAATTCTGAGAAGAATATTGATGCAACACTTTCATTTAATATATTTGGAGATCGCTTGGTGATTGTTGGTCAAGAAGGAACTCCTGATATTTTTGAACAAACTAGACCAAAATTAGATTTTACAATTTCTAAAAAAATAAAAGAAAATCTTTCGGTAAGATTATCTGCTAAAAATTTATTAGATCCGGAGTACAAACTACAATCTTCCTTTAATGGAAATGATTATATCTATTCAAATTATAATTTAGGAAGAACCATTTCGATGAGTCTTTCCTACACAATTAATTAATAGTCTTGCACTAGATTATTTTGTTAGCATTCTAAGCCTCGGTGAATATATTTCTCCTGGGCTTTTTTGTTTTTATTTTGAATTCAATTGGATTAGACTATTTTTGTGAAAAAAAAACATGTTTGGAAAAGAAACTTATATTCAAAGAAGAAATATTTTAAAAGAAAAGGTTGGTTCAGGATTAGTTCTCTTGATGGGAAATGATTATTCGCCAATGAACTATGAAGATAATATTTATAATTTTAGACAAGACAGTACATTTTTATATTATGCAGGAATTGATGTAGCTCATGTCGCAGTAATTATTGATATCGATGCAAATAAAACGATTCTTTTTGGAAAAGATTTATCTGTTGAATATATTGTTTGGATGGGGATTCAACCAACGATGAGTGAGCTAGCTGACAAAAGTGGTATAGAGAAATTACAAGACTATAACAATATATCTACGTTTTTGAAAAATGCTAAATCAAAAGGGCGGGATGTTCATTTCCTTCCTCCGTATCGAGCAGAGAATAAATTGAAGATGGAAGAATGGTTGGATATAAGAGCGAAAGATTTGAAAAAAAATACTTCAAAGAAATTAATTCAAGCAGTCATAGTTCAGAGATCCATAAAGTCTGCAGAGGAAGTTATTGAAATGGAGCATGCGGTTGCAATAACTAAAGAAATGCATGTTGCTGCTATGCAAGCAGCGAGAGAGGGAAGAAAGGAACATGACCTTGCAGGGATAGTTCAGGGTATCGCGAAAGGTTGTGGAGGTGATCTTGCATATCCAATTATAATGACTGTTAATGGGCAAACTTTACACAACCACTACCATGGGAACACTTTAAAAGAGGGGCAGCTAGTTTTGGGAGATTTTGGTGCTGAAAATGGAATGCATTATGCAGGTGACATCACTCGTACATTTCCAGTTGCAAAGAAATTTACTCAAAAGCAAAGAGAAATTTATCAAATAGTTTTAGATGCTGAGGAAGCGGCTATTCAAGCTTTAAAACCAAGTGTGGCTTACAAAACAATACATTTACAAGCTGCAAGAGATATGGCTGAAGGTTTGAAATCCATAGGGTTGATGAAGGGGAATATTGATGAGGCAGTTGAAGAAGGAGCACATGCTTTGTTTTTTCCACATGGTTTAGGGCACATGATAGGATTAGATGTTCATGATATGGAAGACCTTGGTGAAGATTTAGTTGGCTATGGAGAAGGTGTAAAAAGAAGTAAGCAATTTGGTTTGAAATCTTTAAGGCTTGGAAAAGAGTTGGAGGAGGGAAATGTTTTAACCGTTGAGCCTGGAATTTATTTTATTCCAGAATTAATTGACCAATGGCAGGCTGATGGTAAATATGTTGATTTTTTAAATTATGATAAAATAAATAGTTACAGAGATTTTGGAGGTGTAAGGATCGAAGATAATATTTTAGTAACTAATTATGGTCATCAAGTTTTAGGCCCAAAGATTCCAAAAACTATTGAAGAGGTAGAAGCTGAAAGAATTCGATAGTGTTTTTGGAAAATAAAGAAACGATTTTAATATTGACTGATTTTATCAGACAATTCAGTTTGTTGTATAGTATAGATTGAATCCGATGTAAAGCTTGAGTTATTACTCTAGATATTAAAAATTGGCTAGCCACAATTCAAATTATAAATTCAATATTTATTTTGAATAAAACAATATGGTTATTTGTTCACTGCCCTAAATTAAATTGGTTTTAATTAGTAATAAATGTTTGAATAAAATCTTTTATACCGTTTAGCCGTTGAAAGCAAATTGGGATATTTTGCATATTCATTTAATTTAAAACTTATTTCGTTCTTTTAAATAGAGACCATATCCCATAAATCGACCATTTTGATTTCCACGAGCAACTTAAAAGATAATTATCATTTAACAATAGTTTCTTAAAATCCTGCACCTTATAACCCAAATGCTCATTTGATATTTAATAGGGGTTGAACTATGTATAAGAAACAAACGGTTATGATTCCTGAATTTCCTTTTCATAGACAATTAGGTGAATTATATTGTGGTTTGACTTGTATCAAAATGATATCTGATCATCTTTGGTATTTCATTTTGGTTACTTTAATTTTTTATTTACTTAATAAAATGGTATTTCACTCAATGATATTAGTGATGTGGCAATTGAAATTGGTTTAAAGACCATTGGAGGAAAACATACCTTTTAGCATCTAGCTGAAGATATTTCTTGAATTTCATATTGTAAGCAACTACATTTTGTTGTTGTTTTTCACGTTAACAAGGAATAAATTTTAATTGCTGACCTAGTATCTAGAAGTATTTATGTCCAGCCAAAAGAAGTTCTTCATGAAGGATGGGTTTGTGATTCTAAAACTCAGATTGGTATTTTATTATTGTTAGAAAGAACTTTAAGTCCAAAAAATCTTAAAGCCTTGAGTTTAGTATTTGGACAAACTATCAGAGAGCAGAATCAATTCAATTATCAATTGATTTAGAAATAATAAAATTCTAAGGTATTTGATGGTAGATAGTGCATAACTATTCTGTCATTTTTTTAATTTTGAATATGTATCGAATAACTAATATATTAATTTGATTTTTTTTCCACACATAATCGCTAGAGTAGGGGGCACTTCTTTTTCGCAACTAAAGACTTTATCAATAAATGAAATTTCATTTGTTGTCCTGTTAGAGCAAGTCTTAGAAAATGAAATTAGCCTTCAATTGAAATTCAATGACATTCTTTTATGCTTCAGTGCAACTTTTAAAAAGACTGATAATTATCGATTACGAGCTATTCTAAAAAATTGGAAAAAGGATTTTGAAAATAAGCGACTTTCCTTTTTGAAAAAATTAGAAAAAAATGATAAAAGAGAGTTGTTAAGGGAATTACTAATAAAAATTTCTATTTATTCGGATTCGATATCGGAGCATGAAAAATTAAAAAAAGAATTTGATGCTGTTTTTAAGAAAGTTGAACTATATCAGTATAATTTTTTGATCAATTTTTTTCAAAATGAATACATTCAAAAAGGAATTTTGCAATCTAGTCATTCATTATTTTATCAAAATAATAAATTACCGCTAAGGCAAGCACAAGATTATAAAAAAAAAGAGAGACAAACACTTAGAGCCTTAGCGCAATATTTTTATAGAATTGGTGGGAAAACATCACCTTTAAGTCATTTTACAACGGTTGATGTTTTAAGTAAAAATGAGGGGGTTTTCCAAAGTAATAATTTAGAGAGTGGAAGAATTTTTTTCCAATACAATAACTTTATTTTGACAGAAATGAAAATTCTGTTACTAAAGGAGCCTACTTTTTTCGGACAATTACACTTGAAATTGAATCCATCAACTTTACTTTTAAGTGGTGAGCTTCATTTTATTAAAAACTCTAATAATATTGAAACTTATCAACAAGTAGAAACCTCCGAAATCCTTTTATATCTTAATCAATTAATTATTACTAATCAAGATTTGACTTTTGATTCTGTCGTGTCTTTATTGATAGAATCGGTAGAATCGGATAAGGAAAGCATTGAAGGGTATTTACTAGAATTAATTGAAATTGGATTATTGGAATGGCAATGGGACTTTTCAGGATTAACTTTTAATTGGGAATACAAGCTATTAGATTTTTTAACTAGGGTTGATTTTTTTAACAATAAAGATGCTTGGATAATTTGCTTGGATATGATGGTTCAGGGTAAAATACAATTAGAATTTGAGGATGCGAAATATCGATTTTTATTTCAAAAAAAATTAAAAACGGATTTAGAAAAATTAGGCTTAAAGAAAATTAATATAGAATTATTGTTTTTTGAGGATGTCAGAAAGGTCACTCAAGTTAAACTTTCTGAAAATGAAATTGAGCCAATTGTTCAATCATTAGACTTTTTGTTAAATCTTATTGAACCATTAACTGAAGATAAAATAAAAGATAAAATTAAGTATTGTTACTCTCAAAATTTTAAAGGGAGGATATCTGTTCCTTTGTTGATATTTTATCAAACATATTACCAACTTAATTTTAATAATATTACGCCCGAAAATGAGGGAAGAGATGAAAAAGTAGAATGGTTAAAATCAGAAATAAAGAAAACTGGTAGGGTTAATCAATTTGGTGATTTAGTTTTTAATCTAAAAGATTTAGAGAATATTCTATTGGAGAAACCATCGAATCCAATGAAATGTTATAGTGGACTTTTTCAATTTTACAAAAAAGAAGAGAAAGTAAAAGCGGTGATTAATGGTTTGGCCCCTGGTTATGGGAAATTATTTGGCCGATTTTTACCCTTGTTTGACGATGAAATAACAACACAATTGCAAGAATGGAATATTGGAAATCAAGAAGAAGATTTATGGGTTGAAAATATAGATGCATCTGTCTTTAATGCTAATTTGCACCCACCACTTTTGATTAATGAAATAAAAAATTCTAATAGTCAAAATAACTTACCTAGTGGATCTCAAATCTTAATTAAAGACATTGAAGTAATGATTGATGAAGACACAAAGGAAGTAATTTTGGTTTATTCCAAAACGAAAAAAAGAATTTATATTTTCGACTTTGGATCTGAGTATCCTGGGCATCGCTCACCAATGTTTCAACTTTTAAACGGTTTTAACAAACCTCACTATACCTATCAATTTTTTATTAAAATTGTAAATGAAATGTTTATTGATATCCAACCTAACGACATTAAGAATTTTAGGCGAGTTGTAATTGATGATCATTTAATATTGCAACGAAAATCAAAGGAGGTTCCTCATTCCTTTTTTCCAGAAAAAGAAAAAAACGAATCAAATAGTTCTTATTTTGTAAAGGTTCAAAAGTGGAAATCTATCCATCATTTTCCACAATATGTCTTCATTAAGCCAAGTCAATTTTCTGAAAGTACAAGTGTAGTTTTAAATGATGATATTTATAAACCTCAATTAATAGATTTGAACTCTCCAATTGCAATTGTGTTGTTACAGAAGTTTTTAAAAAAATATTTAGGTAGAGTGAAAATTGAGGAAATATTGCCAAGTGAAGAAGAATTTTTTGGAGATTCAGTTTCTGAATTCGTGGTTCAATGGAAAAATATTAGGGATTAGTTTTTATAAATATTGAAGTATTTCGTAAAACTTCTTTAAGATACTTTGCGAAGTACTTCAATATTTGGGATAAAGAATCAATCATTAATTTCTTCTAAGTCTAGTAAGAATGCATATTCTAGAGCAGTTTCTTTATGCTTTTCAAAACGACCTGCTAATCCTCCATGTCCAGCTACCATATCACAATGCATAACTAAGATGTTATTATCAGTTTTTAAATCTCTTAACTTAGCTAACCATTTGGCAGGTTCCCAGTATTGTACTTGAGAGTCATGGTAACCAGTAGTGATTAACATTGATGGATAATTTTTTGCCTCTACATTATCGTAAGGAGAATAAGATTTTATATAATGATAGAAATTTTCATCTTTAGGATTTCCCCATTCATCAAATTCTCCAGTAGTTAAGGGGATTGTTTCGTCCAACATAGTATTGATAACATCAACAAATGGAACCGCTGCAACCACACCATTCCAAAGTTCGGGTCTCATATTTATTATTGCGCCCATCAATAACCCACCAGCGCTTCCTCCCATCGCATATAAATGTGAATTTGAGGTATAATTTTCTTTAACTAAAAAGTCTCCGCAATCAATGAAATCATTAAATGTATTTTTTTTATTAAGTAATTTTCCATCTTCGTACCAATGCCTTCCCATTTCTTCTCCACCACGAATATGAGCAATAGCGAATGCAAATCCACGATCTAATAAACTGAGTCTTATTGAACTAAAATAAGGATCCATACTATGTCCATAACTACCATAGGCATAAAGCAAAAGAGGCTGTTTTCCGTCTTTAACAAAACCTTTTTTATAGACTAATGATATTGGAATTTTTGTTCCATCCTTGGAATTAGCAAATAATCTTTCTGATTGATATTTTGTTTTGTCATAACCACCCACAATTTCTTGTTCTTTTAATAACGTCATTTTTTTGTCCCTCATATCATAATCGAAAACAGAATTTGGTGTAGTCAAAGATGTATATCCTAAACGAAGAACCTGGGTATTAAAGTTCATATTAATAGAAGTGTACGCCATGAAAGATTTTTCTCCGAAATCAATATAATGCTCCTTTCCTACCCATGGTCTAATTCTTAACTGTGTGATTCCCTCAACACGCTCAGAAATGACCAGAAAATCATTAAAAAGGTCAACGTCCTCTATTAAAACACTTTCCCTATGAGGGATAACTTCTTTCCAATTTTCGCGAGTGGTATCAAATTCTGGACATTCCATCAAACGAAAATTTTGTGCTTCTAAATTAGTTTTAACGAACCATTTATTTTGATAGTGATTGATGTCGTACTCTAATTTTAAATCTCTATTTCTAGGTTCAAATAATTGAAAATTTCCATCAGGCGTATCAGCATTGAGGAATTGATATTCTTGAGTAAGGGTGGCGTAGGAACCAATGACAAGATATTTTTTTGATTTGGTTTTATATATGTAGGTTGAAAAACTTTCATCAGTTTCGTGAAAAACAAGTTGGTCTGTGGAAGGATCGGATCCTAATTTGTGTTTGAAAATTTTATAAGACCTTAGCGATTCATCTTTTCTGGTATAGAAGACAGTTTGGTTATCATTGGCCCAAACAGTTCCTCCTGTGGTGTTCTCAATTTTATCAGTAAGGAATTTTCCTGTTGCTAAATTTTTGAATCGTATAGTGTAAATCCTTCTGCTTAGTTTATCTTCACCAAATGCGACGATTTGATTATTTGGGCTTACATTTTTTCCAGCGATTTTGTAATAATCAAATGGTTTAGCTAATTGATTTTCATCTAGCATTATTTCCTCTTTAGCCTCTAAATTTCCTTTTTTCCTAGAGTAAATTGGATGTTCCTTTCCTTTTTCAAATCTAGTGATATAAAAATACCCATTGTCACAGTACGGAACTGATTCATCATCTTGTTTAATCCTGCCAACTATTTCATCAAATAATTTTTTTTGAAAATCTTCGGTTTTTCTTAGTGATTGTTTTGTGTAGGCATTTTCGGCATTGAGGTAATTCAATACACATTGAGTTTGGGTATCAGGTTTTTCTGCATTTTTTTGTTCATCAGAAAGTCGCATCCAAAAATAATTATCGACGCGGGTATCGTTGTGTGTAATTATTTTATGTGGAATTTTCTTGGCGATTGGTGGTTTAGGCCTTTGGTTTTGAGTCATTATTATATTTAATTTTTTAAGTTGAAATTTGCCTTTCTTTTCATTTGGTAAAAAAGCAAGTCTACTAAATTTATAGGATTTATTACGAAAAATAATAGTTCTCGTTTCGTGAATAACTTATAATTCAAAGATAAAAGGAGCATTCACAATTCTATTCTCGCTTGCTTTATAGGCAGAGGCATTCAGGAAGGTCGTTTTGTCTATTTTTTTTCTACCATAACTCGCATGAATATGACCAAACAAATGTATTTCAGGCTGAACATATTTTACTCTTTCTAGAAGTCCTTTCTCTCCTCTTGGAGTAAGTGTAGGAGTCAAATCTAAAATAGAATATGGTGGTTGATGAGTTATAAGTATTTGAGTGCTTTTTGGAATACTTTCCCAGGTTTTATTCTTTCCAATAAAAGTAAATGGAACGCCCCAAATAAGATTTCCATTAATTTCTACCCCAGAATGATCCAATTGTAAAATACCTCTCGGCATTTTTCTATCTAAAAGTGAAACTTGGTTTTTTAAATCAAAGTCGTGATTTCCCCGTATAAGTACTTTATGTTCAAAATCCAATTCACTCATCCAAAGCAAAAAATCCGATACATGCTCTAGGTTTCCTTGATTACATACGTCTCCAGCGTGCAATAATACATCGCCTTTGGGCAACTTAAGTTGGCGATGGCAACCATGGGTATCAGAAATGGCAATATATTTCATTATTTTTTGATTATTTGGCTAAGATAACAATTGATTAATTTAACTGTTCATAGATATTGTAATTACTTTGTTAGCCTTTCAGGAAAATTCTATCGAATTTATTTTGCCATTCTAGAGAGATTAACAATATTGCATCCACCTTATGCGACTTAATACCACATACAAACAAATACTTGCGATAAGTACTCCAATCATGCTTGGAAGTGCTGTTCAGAACGTTATAGCAGCTACAGATGTGGTTTTTTTGGCTCGTTTGTCTAAAGCTGATTTGGCTGCAATTGGAATTGTGGGAGTTTTTTATTTAATAATTGCAGCGGTTGGATTTGGTTTTTCAAAAGGAGGACAAATTATGATAGCCCGTCGTATGGGTGAAGGACAAGTTGGCGAGGTAGGGCGAACATTTTATGCAATGGTATATTTTGAATTGATATTGGCAATTTTTATGTTTTTATTTATGCAATATGGTGCAGCTCAATTCTTTTCACAATTTGTAGATTCTCCTGAAATACTTTTAAAGTGTTTACAATACTTAAATTATCGTTCCTACGGAGTATTCTTTAGTTATGTGGGAGTTGCTATTGTGGCTTTATATACAGGAGTTGCAAGAACGAATTTTATTGTCATTGATACTTTAATTTTGGCAGTCGTAAATTTCATTTTGAATTGGGGATTGATATTTGGAAAATGGGGACTCCCGGAAATGGGAATTGCTGGAGCAGGGTTAGCAAGTACAATTGCTGAAATTGTTGCTTTTGTGCTTTTTGTTGGATATATTTTCTTCGATAAAAAAGCCGTCGATTACAATTTATTTAAGTTACCTAAGGTTGATTATGAACTTATTAAGCAACAACAAAAAATTGCTACACCAATTGTTGCTCAAGCAGTTGTTGGAATGGGAAGTTGGTTTTTCTTTTTTGGATTAGTGGAAAATTTGGGAGAACGGGAATCTGCTATTACTAGTATGATGAGGATCGTTTATTTGGTTCTGTCTATTCCTTGTTGGGGATTTGCTTCTGGAGTCAATACGATGGTAAGTAATCTAATAGGACAAGGTAGGAGAGAGGAGGTAATGGCATTAATTTGGAAAACTGCCTTTTTATGTTTAATGGTTACATTTGTTATTTCATTACCGGTTGTTTTGTTTCCACAATATAGTCTGTATCCATTTTTCGGCGAAGTTAATTTGGACCTGATACAGGATTCTCAATACACTTTATATGTTCTATTCGGAATATTGATGTTATTCGCTGTTGGGGGAGTTTATTTTAATGGATTAGCAGGAACTGGGGCAACTTTTTATGGGTTGATGATTCAGACAGTTTGTGCGGTAGTGTATGTTTTGTATATTTCATTCGCGGTTAAACAATTGGAGGTAGGGCTAGAATGGGCATGGGCTGCAGAAATCTTTTATTGGATGGCAATTTTATCATTGTCTTATTTTTATTTGAAATCGAATAAGTGGCATAAGTTAGAAGTTTGATTTTTATAAAAATGAATAAGTTTAATTAATCAATAAAATTCTAGGTAAAGAAATATGTCCGGGTACGGTTAAAATGATATAGAAAAAACAGATATAAAATGTTTCAAATTATAAAAGACGACGGTTGGTTAGCTCCTTATGAATTTGATATTCAAGCACGCTATGATAGATTCCATAAAACCCTAAAATGGATAAAGGAGGAATATAGTACTTTGAAAAAGTATGCATCCTTCCACCAATATTTAGGTTTTCAATATGATAAAAATAAAGGTGGTTGGTATTACAGAGAGTGGGCCCCTGGTGCAGATGCATTATTTCTAATTGGTGATTTTAATGATTGGGACGGAGAAGGGCATCAAATGTATCAAAAGGGAGATGGGATTTGGGAGATTTTTTTACCCGATGAAAATAATCAATCTATCCTAAGGCATGAGCAACTTTTAAAGGTTCAGATTCACTCCAATGGCCAAGTGCGAGATAGAGTCCCAGTTTATATGACAAGAGTCTTTCAAAACACAGAAACACATCTTTTTGCTGGACAAATATGGAACCCGTCTAATCCTTTTACTTGGACAGATCATGATTTTGATTATGGTAAAAACACTCCACCATTGATTTATGAATGCCATATTGGAATGGCATCAGAGGAGAAGGGAGTGGGAACTTATTTGGAATTTGCAAATGAAACCTTGCCACGAATTCATAAATTGGGATACAACTGTATCCAAATGATGGCGATTCAAGAACATCCATATTATGGGTCTTTTGGTTATCACGTGAGTAATTACTTTGCACCCTCTTCTCGATTTGGAACTCCTGAAGATTTAAAGTATTTAATCAATAAAGCGCATGAATTGGGCATTGCGGTTATTTTGGATGTGGTTCATTCACATGCTGTCAAAAATATAGAAGATGGATTGAATGATTTTGATGGTTCAAAAAAACAGTATTTTCACGAAGGTGATAGAGGTTACCATCCAGCTTGGGACTCAAAACTATTTAATTATGGAAAAGAGGAAGTGAGACGATTTCTGCTTTCTAATTTAAATTATTGGATGACCGAATTTCATTTTGACGGCTTCCGATTTGATGGAGTCACTTCAATGTTATATGAGCATCATGGACATTTTATAAGCTTTGATCATTACGACAAGTATTTTAAAAATGGAGTGGATTGGGATGCCTTGATTTATGTTCAATTAGCTAATCAATTGATTCATGAATTAAATCCAAATGCACTTTCTATCGGCGAGGACATGAGCGGAATGCCTGGATTATGCCAACCAATTGAATCAGGAGGCTTAGGATTTGATTTTCGGTTGGGCATGGGGATACCTGATTTTTGGATTAAATTACTAAAACATTCTCAAGATGAAGAATGGGATATTAATCAGATTTGGGACGTTTTAAATAATCGAAGGTTCAGAGAGAAAACCATTGCTTATGCTGAATCACATGATCAGGCAATGGTCGGAGATAAAGCCTTAGCGTTTTGGTTGATGGATAAGGAGATGTATTTTCACATGAAAAAAGAGGATCCAGATTTGGTTATTGAAAGAGGGATTGCATTGCATAAAATGATTCGATTAATCACAATTAGTTTGGGAGGGGAGGGTTATTTGAATTTTATTGGAAATGAATTTGGGCATCCTGAATGGATAGATTTCCCAAGAGAAGGGAATGAATGGAGTCATAAATATGCTCGAAGGCAATGGTCTTTAGTTGATAATCCAGATTTAAAGTATGAATGGTTGAATGATTTTGACCAAGCCATGATTTCTTTTTTTAAAAATAACAATATATTGACGGAGTCCAGTGCAAACCGGTTAAACATGGATACTACGAATAATGTTATGATTTTTGAGAAAAAAGGATTTATATTTATTTTTAATTTTCACTACAATAATTCTATTCCTAACTATAAATTTCCATCTCCACAAAAAGGGAGATATCACTTGGTCTTAAATTCAGACAATAAAACGTTTGGGGGCCATGATCGAATAGATGAATCAATATCTTTTGAATCGTTTATGGAAAATGGAGAAGAAATCTTGCAAGTTTATTTACCAAATAGAACTGCAATTGTTTTAAGTCAGGTCTAAAATTTCACTATTTTCGAAATCAAGTAAAGAATTTTCAAAATTCTTTACTTGATCTTCCACCCAAGAGTTATCGTAACTGTTTCATCAGGCAAAATCTGTCCATTAAAAGGAACATCATTTTGAGTCACTAAAACTCTTGAATCGTTTTCTGGGACATCGGTTTTTTTTCTAAATAATTTATTTCGTTCTTGAATCCAAATATTTTGCCTTCTTGAAAAGGGCATAAGATAAGTCCCTCTTACATAAAACTCGCGAGAAGGATTTATCTCAATTGCTAATTCTCCAGATAATTTTAAATTCTTAGTTTGACTTCCATAATTTACTTTGATGGTATTGGATTTGAATTTTTTCCCTTCAATCCTAAATTTCTCAAAATTATTATCTGCTATTCCAATTTTTCGATAATACTTAAAATCTGAGTACCCTGCAGATATCCTAAAAAAGAAAGGACGTTGTTTTGATAAATTCATATTTAAACCGAAACTAAGGGAATGCTCTTTGTATTTGCTACTAGCAAAATCAAAAACAGTATTAGCTTGAAAGAATATATTTTTATGTAAATAAATTTCAAATCCAAGATTACTAATAATTTCAAATTTTCGCTTTTTTATTTCGTCGGAAATTACGAGTATGGTTTCTTTCAAATCATCATCTGTTAATAATGTAACACTCATTTGCTGGCCGCCAGAGGTTATTAAATGAGTACCTAGTCCTAAGCTTGCATTAAAACGATTGAAGTTTTTTTTCTTTTTAGCCAAATTAATAATGGTTGAATTATTGATTTCACTCAAATCAAAGTCAAGTTCTTTTTCATCGTTCGCTAGTTCTTGTTTCTGTTTTACAAACTGAATTGAATCTCTCCGCAATTGCAACTCTTCGAGGTAAACAGGATTAAGGGCTTCCCGAGCAACATCAGCATTTTTAAGTTGTTCCATACTCGCCGCAAGGCCTTCGCTCATAGGAGTTGTATTATAATTCGCCCAAAAATCAGAATCATAACTTCCTGTCATCTTTGTAAATCTTTGATTTCGTGTCATTCTCTCCAAATATGGGAGGGAAGAGGATTTTTTAGGATTTATTTGAGTAATTTTTACTTCATTCGTATATATTCCACCACCTCCATAAATCCCTTTACGAAAGGCATCACTGAAGAACCATTTGTCACCTAGTTTTTGATAATTAACAACATAAGAATTCTCCTTCCAATTTCCAGAATATAAAGGATAGTCATCATATTTTTTTAACCCATCAGGAGTGATTTCGAATTCACCTTTGATAATTGCATATGATTCTTTTTCGATAAAAATTCTGCCTTTCATTCGGGCAGTAATTTTTTTAGGTTTTCGCTTTTTATTTAAAGAGAGAAACCAACTACCTCTTTCATTTTTAGATTTTTCTAGAATTTTTCTTTTTTTTCCAAAAGATTCTGGAGTATTGTAATCTTTGTTAAAACCAATAATGTAAACTAGTTTTCCATTATATGTAGTCATACTTTCAATCCAGTATTCATAGACGGGAAAGAAATCTTCTTGTAAAAAATCTTCCCGATTATAAACGAAATCAAATCGATGAGGAGCCATATGTCCAGATGTAAACCCTTTCCTTATTATGGTATCTAATGGATTTGCCAAATTTATTTTTCTACCTTGAACCAAACTCACTTGACCTTCCTTAGAGCTTTTGTAACTCTTTTTGTAAACATTTAAAACTCCTTCGGCTAAGTAAATATAAGTTGAATCATTATTGGTTCGAGACTCCCTATAAAAGGCTAAATCTGTATGTCCATGAGTTAGATAGTTTTTAGGAATTCTTTGTACTGCTTTACGAATGATATTTTCCACAGCCGCGGGGCCAAGTACCTCTACTTCTAATAAGCCTTTTTCAGACTGTATTAGTTCGATGACTGAAGGATTAGAGAAATGTTTAATTTTTTTTAAAAATGACTTATATCCTAAAAAAGAAACAGTCAATTCTTCTTCAAAAATATTTATAGGAACTTTCAATTCAAATTCACCACGATCACTAGTGGTTGTCCCAATACCGATTTTTGCAATGCCAATATGAGCAAAGGCAAGTGGTTCTTTGGTTGTTTGATCAACTACCTTTCCACGAAGGGTAATTTTATCAGACTGTGCGTTTGTAATATTTGATAAAAAAAATAGGCAAAATAATAGCAATGGGTAGGCTTTCATAAGTTGTTGTTATAATAAAGAGTTTTGTGAAATTTAGGTTTTTTAAAAGATGACGAAGGGAATTTAGAAAATGTTACAAAGTAGATGCACAATAATACGTTAAATTGAATCTACTTTCAATTTTAATAATTGGGCAAAAAAAAGACTAGAAAGATCAATGATCTTTCTAGTCTTTCAAAATCAATAAATGATTTTATCATAATAATTTTTTCAAAGCTGGTTCCAGTGCAGCACCTCTCGGATTGATCGCCGCTATTTTTCCATCACGACCTAAAAGGAATGTCTTAGGAATAGAAGAAACTCCATATTCTTTTGCAACCATAGAACCCCAATGTTTTAAATCACTCACGTGATAATCCCAGAGTAAACCATCTTTTTTAATTGCTGCAACCCATTTGTTTTTAGCTGCATCTGTTTGTTGATCAATCTGAGATTGATCTTTTAATCTTGGTAAAACTTTTGGATGGATACCATCAAGAGAAACACTAAATATTTCAAAACCTTGCTGATTATACTTGTTATAAGTTTTTACTACATTAGGGTTTTCTCTTCTACAAGGTCCACACCAACTAGCCCAGAAATCAATTAAGACTACTTTTCCTTTTAGGTCTTTTAAAGAGTATGTTTTTCCATCAGGCGATTTCATTGAGATATTTGGTGGTGTTTGTCCCACTTTTATTTTTTGCTTTGCTAAAAGAGCTGCAATCTGAGCCTCTTGTTGAGGAATAGCTTTTTGTAAATCTTTTGTCATAGCAATCCCTGGAGAAAGTTTTTGCAATTTAGCTAAAGCAACTTTTTGAACATCCAGCTTTAATTGAGTAGAAGCAGGATTATTACTTGGTGGAAATACTAAATGAGCTCCCCATGCCATTACTAAAGGATTATTAACTTGCATTAATCGTTCCTTTGCCTCTTCAACAGAAGGTCTCTTAGCAACGAATCCTCTCATCAAGCTCATATATTCTTGATTAGCAGGGGCACCTTCTACATTGATGCCAAAAGAATTGACTTGATTTAAATCTCCTGATATTCTGATTGATTTTTCTGAACCAGTTGTGATCAAATAAGCTTTTTGAGCACCAATTCTAACTCGATAAACACCAGCATTAAAGCCTTCTGAAATATTAACTTCAAAATTTCCATCACTATCTATTTCGGATTTTCCAACTACTCTATTGGAATTTTCCATATTCGATTCATCTACAAATATTTTTAAATTCCCACTATTAGTCAAGTTTCCTGTTAAAACTGCAGCACCTGAAACAGAGGCACTAGGTGAAACTGGTTTTGTAATCTGATTGCCTGAAGAATTGGTTACGTCATCAGTTGTTGAACTATTTGCATCTCCGCAATTAAAATTAAAGAGAATTAAAAGTGTGAAAACCAAAAATGAACTAAATTTTCTAATATTCATAAGACTGAGTTTTTATTTTAATAATCAAGGCATTAATGAGAGATTATAAAGACCTGAGGATACCAGACATTTATATTCTTATTTAACTTATTTAAAGTTTGGGCATATTATTCTTCTAATTTGTTTTTCAATGTATTGTCGTAAACATTTTTCCATTCATTCATTTCACCAAATTCCTTATCATCTATAGTTACTTTACTTCCAAAAACTTTTCCAAGTTTAGTTTTAGCAATATTTTGTTCTTCTAAAAACTGTAAAAATGCTACTTCATTTTCTGATTTAATTGAGACAACAACTCTACTTTGTGCCTCTCCAAAAAGGTAAGCATCTTTTCTGAATGCTGGGTCAGTATTAATATTAAATCCTAAATTTCCGACCATTCCACTTTCCATTAAAGTTACAAATAATCCTCCCTCTGAGATATCGTGAACTGATGCTACTAATTTTTTTAATATTAAAGTTTGAATACTTTTTTGCAATTCAAATTCTTCTTCCAATTCAAAATGAGGAGTAGGAGAGTGATGAATATCATGTTCAATTCTCAAATATTCAGAACTTGAAATATCGTTCTTTGCATTTCCTAGCATAAAAATCAAATCACCTTCCGCCTTAAAATCTAAAGTCATTTGGTTTTTATAATCGTCTAAAATACCTAGCATTCCAATTGTTGGTGTAGGGTAAACAGGTTCAGTTCCTTCGGGTAAAACTGTTTGGTTGTAGAAACTTACATTTCCACCAGTAACAGGTGTATTAAATTTCCTGCAAGCTTCTCCCATTCCTTTGATTGCGTTTGTAAATTGGTAATACACTTCTGGATTATATGGATTCCCAAAATTCAAACAATTTGTAATTGCAGCTGGAACTCCTCCTGAACATGTAATGTTTCGAGCTGCTTCTGCTACTGCAATCATTGCGCCTTTGTATGGATCCGAATAAACATAAGCTGAGTTACAATCTGTAGTTACGGCTAATGCTTTGTTAGTTCCTTTTACTCGAACTAAGGCAGCATCAGAGGGTTGGTTAGTTGAAAGACTATTGGTCCTAACCATTGAATCATATTGCTCATAAACCCATCTTTTAGAAACTATATTTGGAGATGCAAATAGGTTTTTAGCTGATTCTAATATATTGGTTGGTTCAACTATATTATCAATATTAAATGCTTTTATTTTTTCGAAATATTTAGGAAGAGAGGTCTCACGCGTGTAGATAGGCGCACCTCCACCTAGAACTAAAGAATCAGCATTCACTTCTGCTATTATTTTTCCTTGGCTGTGATATTCAATCATTCCCGTGTTTGTTACTTCTCCAATCAACTCACATTCCAAATCCCATTTGTCAAATACTGCTTCTAATAAATGTTCTTTTCCTTTTTCTCCAACTATTAACATTCGTTCCTGACTCTCACTTAGAAGGATTTCGAAAGGTTGCATATTAGCTTGTCGTGTCGGAACCTTATCCAAGTTAATTTTCATTCCAGTTTTACTTTTCGCACTCATCTCTGAAGTAGAACAAGTAATTCCAGCTGCACCCATATCTTGCATTCCAACTACTGCTCCAGTTTGGATCGCTTCAAGAGATGCTTCCAGTAATAATTTTTCTTGAAATGGATCACCTACTTGAACTGCTGGCAAATCATCAGCAGAATCTTCTGTTAAATCAGCAGAAGCAAATGTGGCTCCGTGAATACCATCTTTTCCTGTTGCTGAGCCAACGATAAATACTGGATTCCCCGGTCCATCGGCGCAAGCAGAACAAGTTTCACCAGCTTTAACTATACCAACAGACATAGCATTTACAAGGATGTTTTGATTATAGCAATCATTGAAATAAACTTCACCTCCTACCACCGGAACTCCAAAACAATTTCCATAATCACCAATTCCACTTACCACACCTTTTACTAAATGTTGAGTGTGTTTATTATCTAAATTTCCAAAACGCAAAGAGTTTAATGCAGCTATTGGTCGAGCTCCCATTGTGAAAATATCTCTATGTATACCACCTACGCCAGTTGCTGCACCTTGATAAGGTTCAATAGCAGAAGGATGATTATGAGATTCTATTTTAAATACACAACCTAAACCACCTCCAATGTCAATTAATCCCGCATTTTCTTCACCTGCTTCTACGAGCATATTATCTCCATCTGTTGGGAGTGTTTTGAGTAAAGTAATGGAATTTTTATAAGAACAATGTTCTGACCACATCACGGAGTAAATACTTAGCTCTGTAAAATTAGGCATGCGCCCCATGATCTCTTGAATTTTATTGAATTCTTCTTCCGTTAAACCTAGATTTTTAGCAACTTCGAGGTTAACTTGTGGTTCTGTGATTTGCATATTCGATGAAATATTTTAGTGTTATTTTCTCAAAACTAACCTAATTGGGTTAATAGGCGCAAAGATAGGTTTATTATGGATTTTTTAGAATTTTTGGAGGAAGGAAATGTTGTACTGTTGGTAGTTTTTATAGACGTGAAACCTGAGGTATAAGCTCCCATGCTTATCTCAGTTTTTTATACAATTTAGAGACAATAATTAGTTTTCTTTTAGCTTTGATTTTACCTACAGCAAATAAATTACAAAAAAACCTAAATAGGTTCCTAAAGCATTGCCCAGTGTTCCTACTAAAATTGCAGGTAATATTAATTCTTTTCGGTCAAAGGTTTCTGCTAGTGCTATGGCGGTTGTACCACCTCCGATATTAGCTTGACTCACGATAGCAATCATCTCCCAATCGCGATAAAAGAATCCACCCAGTATTATTATTATTAAACCGTGCAACAAAATAGTTAATCCTGCAAATAGGAGAATATTAATACCAACATCTTTAAGTTCAGCAACAGCACTAAGTTCGCAATAGGCTCCAATAACAGCTAAAAAAATATATACTAAATACAATCCTAAATTATGGCTTCCCTTTAAATTTGAAACAAATTTAGTTTGTGCTAATAAAATTCCAATAGTTGATAAAATTAGAATAGATGGTATATTTGGTAAAAGGCCAGAAAGCATCTCAGAAATAAAATACGCTGCCACACCTAGAAATATGAGCCACATCATTGAGGTTAAATCAATTCCTTCATTTTCAT